>NZ_FNXF01000017.1 GCF_900108485.1 Rheinheimera pacifica
CCTGAGGTATCCCCACAAAATTGCTAGTTAAAACAAAAAGATGAAATCAGAAGGAACATTCATGGCGTTCAGTGATCAGATCTATCGCCAAACAAACCTACCAAGGACACGCCATGAATGTTCTGCAAATGCTAACTCGTTTTGTCAAAACCGTCACGCCCAATATGCACAGTCAGCGCCGCCAGGCGCTTGAAGCGTGCGTGAAAAGTGCAGTGCATCAGAACAAGCTAACCATTACCCGGCTTGGCCGTGGAATTTGCGGTAAAGCTTATGAAAAACATAGAATTAAACGTGCTGACAGGCTTTGCTCTAATGGGCATTTATACCGTGAACTGCCGCTGATTTATGGTGCTTTGGTTAAACTTGTCTCTACGTCGCTGCCAAGGCCGGTTATTCTGGTTGATTGGTCTGATTTAGACGCCAGTCGGCGTCACTTCTTATTGCGGGCGTCATTAGCATTTGATGGTCGCTCGATAACGCTGTATGAGCAAGTCCATCCGCTATGCGGGAAAGAAAAACCGGCGATACATCTGGCATTTCTCCAGCACCTTAAAGCCATGCTGCCAGAGCAGTGTAAACCAATAATTGTCACCGATGCCGGCTTTCGTGTGCCTTGGTTTCGGCAAGTATTAAGTTTGAATTGGGACTATGTTGGCCGCATCCGCAACCGCACCCTGTATACCCTTGATAACGGCGATAACTGGCTGCCTTGCAAAGGGCTATATGCTCAGGCCGGGAGCAAACCACAGTGCTTAAAAAATGTCATGTTTACCAGAGGCAATCCACTGATGGCCAACTGGGTTCTGATGAAAACACCGGCTAAAGGCCGAAAACTCCTCAATCGATTCGGCCAGTCACGGCTTGATAAGCCCAGCAGGGATGCGGCGGCTGCCTCGCGGGAGCCATGGTTGCTGGCCACTTCACTGCCCACAGGTTCTGCTGCCCAGGCACAAGCAGTAGCGAACTGCTATGCATCTCGTATGCAGATTGAAGAAGGGTTCCGCGACCAAAAAAGTATCCGGTTTGGTTTGGGCATGTCGCTGCATGAATCGCGCTGTCATCAACGATTGGCGGTACTGGTACTCATTGGCACATTAGCGCTGTTTGCCATGAGTTTTATTGGCGTAGCGGCAGAGCAAGCGGGTTTGACCAAACGCTTCCAGGCTAACACTATCAAGCACCGACGGGTACTCAGCTACTGTTACATCGCGGCAAGGTTAATTCATCAGAGCGAACTTCGGATAACCCTAAAACACTGGCTATCCGGCATTCTTTACTTCAGACAAAGAACGGCAGAGTATGGATTGTGTTGGAGCTGAATTCGTGGGGATCCCTCAGGGTCGGAGCTAAAAATCGCTTTTTTTTGCAAATCACTGAAATATAGTGAATTAGCCCGATATACCTTAATTATTAGAGTCACCCATTAGCCTCTCGGAGTCAATAGAGTAACCAAACCCGCGCGCATGGTTAAGTGCGCGTATCTTTTCATCCCTGCAAGCCTATAACTGTCGCACCTTAGTTCTCTTTGGTGGTTGCGATGTATCGCACCAGCCACCCATCGGGATCAAGGCTCTGGACATACTGCATCCGGCCCCTGGCTACTTGTAGCCCCAGAAAACCCTCTGTTCTCCCGCCTGTCCAAGTGATGCAGCGTTGCTGAGACAGAACCATGGTTTTAAACCAACTCCTTTCTGGCTAGGGCAGCAGGCGATGTTACTAATTATTAGGGTCAGATAAAAATTAAACCTAATGCCTCAGCATCATTTAGTTTTGCTCTGACTCTATTGGAGTCAAAAGCCAGCCAATCTCGGTGGCTTGGCACTTGCGTTTTAGCCCACCCGGTACTTCGCGCTTTTCCAGACAGTTAAGATTGTAAACACTACTGTAGAGTTCATGCATCTCCAGGCTGTCAACAGAAAACGGCGGCCCTGCCAGTTGCGTTTGATCATACTCAAAGCAAATAACCAGTTGTGGCGCCCCCTGGCTGATGGTTATCAGGTGCTGTGCATAGCGCTGTCGCATAATGTCCGGCAAGGCTACCAGCGCGGCGCGGTCATATATAGCGGCAACCGCGCCCAGGGTGTGCTGTGACAACTGAAAAATATCGCCGACAAACACCTGCAGCTGTTCCGCACGATAATGCAGCAAGTTACCCTCGCCACTAACGCTGGGTGTTAGCCCCAGCTCCGCAAACAGTTCTTGCACAGCCATTTCGTTTAACTCGGCGCCAACGACCGAAGAACCCTGCGCCAATAGCCAGTGTATATCGAGGCTTTTACCGCACAGCGGCAGAAAAACCGTGGCGCCGGGCGCAATTTCAAGCTGATTAAACCAACTTACCAGCAAGGGATTAGCCGCCGCCTGATGAAAGGCAATTTCTCTTTTTTGCCATTTTTCCTGCCAGAACTCCGGGTGCACACGCCCTCCTTTTACTTTGCTGTGGACAGTTGGGCCAAGATGGGGTCAGTAACGTTGATATTTCTGTTAGCCACTTTTGCCTACATCAAACCAATGTCACTGACCCTATTGATTTTAAAACAGACGTTATATGCCTTTTACCAACACCGACGTTTTTCTTGATCCCACAAACCTTTTATCAGGATCATAGAAAGTTTCTACCAGTTCAAAGCCGGCTTTTCGCATCATGCCAGCGGAGGCCAAATTTTCTTCGTGTCGCTCAATATATACTTTACGGCACTGTTCTTCACGCGCGATACCTACGCACTTATTCAATAGCTTGCTGCCAATTCCTTTACCACTAAGCGTTACGCTAACTACCACATCACCGATATAAGCAATCGATGATAACTCAGAGTATTTACTTAATTTCGAAGGGCATGCGCTTTTTAAAATCAGCACAGCAAAGCCAAAGATTCCATCTTCTTCGGCCAGCACGGCTAATGCTTTTTTTTCGCGAATAAGGTCGAACTGTTGGTTAATACTGTCGGCGGTAATGTAATTCCACTCGTTAGCACCCTCTGTCAGCAGAAGCTCTCTCATTTGTTTGAAATCATCGTCATGCAGAGCTCTGGAATGTATTTTCATGTTCCACCAGTTTTATTTTATGGCAAGTTGTGGCGTACACCGCCGGGCATTTATCAACTTTAATAACTCCACCGTAGCCGTGGCATCATCCAGTGCACGGTGGTGGTGGGTGAGTTTAATGTCGAACTCTTCGCACAGCTTACCCAGGCTATAAGATGCCAGCCCCGGATAATAGCGCCGCATATTTACTACGGTACATAGCTGCGGCATATCAAAGGGTTGCTCTAAGCGGGCGAACTCGGCGCGGATAAAGCCGTAGTCGAACTTGGCGTTATGGGCAACAAACACCGCACCTTGCAGGAATTCGGCGAGCTTGCCAGCAATATCAGCAAAGCTGGGTGCATCGGCTACCATGGCGCTGTTAATACCGGTTAAGCGGGTAATAAAAGACGGGATATAACGGCCGGGGTTTAACAGAGTGCTAAAGGTAGCCAACACCTCGCCTGCCTGTACTTTAACTGCACCGATTTCGATAACGCGATCGGTCCCCGCTTTGCCGCCGGTGGTTTCGACATCCAGCACCACATATAGCCGGTTGGGGTCGACTATCCAGTGCAGTTTTTCTATCCGCGCGTTAAAGCCGGCGTTGTTAAGGGCTAACAGGCGGGCTAACTGGTGGCGCTGTATTTTATCGCCGGGCGCTTTTACTTCAATAAACTCAAGCTGGTTATCTTTGAGCAGAAACAGATCCGGGTAACCACTGCTATGGCGGCTAAAATCCTGCGCCATGGCGCGCAGTATTGGCACTAAGCTGCTTACACCCTGCACTTGGGGCGCATGTTGCAGTAGCGGCAGTAACTGCTCTGCCAAATCGCTGTGCCAGTAAAACAGACTGTTGGCTTTACCGTAATGCGCAGTTAACGCACTAAGCAGTATGGTGGCTGCTGTTGGCGCAGCCAGTTGCGTCAGCTTTTGCTCAATATCAGTGGCAAACTGCTGATAAAAACCGCCGGCGGCTAAGTTACGTGGCCGGCGCTCAAACGGGTTATGCAGTGCGCTGCCGCTATGCTCAAACAGTTCATGCCAGAACCACAGGCCAAACAGCGCCAGCCAGAGGTTATTCTCGGCATGAAATACCGTATAACCCTGTGCGGCGTAATGCGCCATTAAGCCCTGTTCGGCTTTACCCAGATACAACTCGTCTACCCCTACCAGCGGCGCATCGTGTAGTAATTGCGTAAGCTGCGACCGGCGCTTGTGCCCGGGTTTAGAGCCACTGCTGTCATCAGCAAATTTACGGCGGTAAAAATCTTCGGCAAACAGCCATTCTTCGTCGCAGCTTGGGTCATCTAATAACTGCTGTAAATACTGTTGGCAGCGCTGCTCGTCGCCTGTTTGGGCGTAAAGCCGGGCTAAACGCTCACTGGCCGGGAAACCATTGCTTTGCTGATAAAACGCGATGGCGATATCGTTCAGCTTATACTGCTCGGCCAGCTTACCCAGCTGATAACAGCGATCGCTGCGCTTTAGCAGTAAGGCGTTATCGTCTGGCAGTGGCCATTGTGCCACCGCATTAAGCCACTGGTTTAGCAGCGCTGTGGCGTTATCCGGCTGTTTTTTTAGTTGCTTGCCAAGTTCGATAATGGCCGGTTTGGCTTTGGCCAGCTGATAGGCCAGCTGTGCCTGCACGGCTTGCGTAAAGCGCGGGGTAAACTGCTGCTTAAACTGGCCGGTTTGGCGGATACCTAAATCACGCAGGGTAAATAGCGCCAAATTGGCTTCGATACGGCCAAAATAGAGGAAATAAATATAGTTAAGTGCATCCTGCCTTTGCAGCGCCACATAGCGCTGTGGCAGCCTGGCAATCAGTGCCAGCCAGTTAACCGGCAGTTTTAAGGCTGCACCCAGCAGTTGCGGTTTGGTTTGGCTTTTCTTAATACTGCTGATATCGGCCTGCGCAGTGTGTGTCTGCTCAGCGTTAGCCAGCTCTGCTTTTGCCAGTTGCAACAATTGCCATAAGGTGTCTTTAGATAAACGCAGCCAGAACCCAGCAAGATCAGGCTCAGTTAACGGTGCAATAAAACCGGCCTGGCTTAGCTCGTCCAGCACCGGCTCCGGCGGGCCAATTTCGCTGTAGCTAAGCTCGGTATCGGCAAATACTGTACCTTTGCGGTTTAGCATGCGTACCAGCAGTTGCTGTGCCGCTTCGCTTAAAACGGTAAAATCCCGTAGTAAGGTCTGGCTATCGGCGGTTAATACCCCCTGATAATGCGCCGCGACAAACTGCAGCAGCTCGTTAAAGTGCTGCAGGTAGTAACCACTGTCGAGTTCTTTGCGCGGCGCGGCCATTAATCCCCGGTCTGTGTTAAACAATAGTCATGTTAAGCAATAACAGTACTAACCAGATAACCGGTATAACCGATAAATACCGCCAGCAATATGCCGCCCTCTACCCGGTTTATCCGGCCCTGCTTTTTATAGCCGTAGCCCATAACAAACACAGCTGCGGTTAATACGGCCATTAAGGTCCAGTCACGGGTAAGCACTACAGCATCAACGGCCATTGGTTCTATAGCTGCAGCTATACCTACCACAGCCAGCGTATTAAACAGGTTTGAGCCAATAATGTTACCCAACGCAATATCGTGCTCGCCTTTTTTAATGGCAATTAACGACGATGCCAGCTCGGGCAGCGAGGTGCCAATGGCCACTACCGTTAAACCAATAACCAGATCGCTAACGCCTAATCCCTGGGCAATAAACACGGCGCCATAAACCAGCATGCGCGAGGCAACAATTAACAGCACCAAACCCACCAGCAACCAGATAATGGCCTGCTTTAATGTCATTTTGCTGCTGTCGGCCAGTTCATCACCCATCTCGGTTGCCAGCGCATCCTGCGGGTTGCGCATGCCCTGCCAGATTGACCAGCCCATTAACACAAAGAATACGCCAAGCAGACACCAGGCGTCGAAGCTGTTTAGCTGATGATCAAACAGCAACCAACCGGCAAACAGGGTTACCAGCATTAAAATAGGCAGCTCTTTACGCAGCACCTGCGAGTGCACAGCAATGGGGCTAAGCAGGGCAACCAGGCCCAGGATCAGCGCAATATTGGTAATGTTAGAACCATAAGCATTACCCAGCGCCAGTGCTGGGTTGCCGTCGGCGGCAGCCATGGCCGACACCACCATTTCCGGTGCTGAGGTACCAAAACCGACAATGAGCATACCAATTAATAACGGCGGCATACCGGCATAACGGGCGGTGGCGGCTGCACCATCGACAAAGCGGTCGGCACTCCATACCAGCAGTGCTAAACCGGCAATTAACGCAACTACTGCCAATAACATTTTTTGTCCTTAACTTAGCGGATAACTTTGCTCAGCATAGCATGCAGTTATTTTAGCGCGAAGCGGCGGCAAGGCCTTTTTGAAACTAAAGGTTAAACAGGTTAAGCTTTGCCGCAACCTTGCTATGGAGTACACCATGACCACGTTAATTACTATTTTAGCCCTGCTGTTTGCTGCGCTGTTTATTCTGGTTACGCTGGCAGAAAAATACGGCAGCCGCGACACGGAAAAAACCGCCAAACTCAGCCGTTATATTATTCCGCTGATGATTGCACTGGTGGCGGCACAGGTGATCCGCTTTGTGTTTTTCCCTGAACACGGCTAAGCACCGTTATCAGTAGCGCCGGTAAAAATGTCAGGCTGATCAGCGTAGAAAACAACAAACCACACAGCACAATAATACCGACACCGCGATACAGCTCGGTGCCCTCACCGGGAATAAGCACCAGCGGAGCCAAACCAAAAACGGTGGTAGCAGTAGACATTAATATCGGCCTAAGCCGAGTGGCCACCGCCTGCAGCACCGCGTCGGTTACCGCCATTTTGCCACCACGCAGGTTGTTGCGGCTTTGATCGACAATTAAAATCGGGTTATTAACCACGGTACCCAGCAGAATTAAAAAGCCCAGCATGGTAATCATATCAAACGGCTGATGAAAACCGCCCAACCCCACCAACGCCAAAGCACTGCTGACACCATTAACAGCCGCCAGGCCAACCAAAGCGCCGGCCAGCCCCAACGGCACAGTAGCCAAAATAAACAGCGGGTAACCCCAGTGAGTAAAAATGGCTACCAGCAGCAGATAAATTAATACAATGGCGATGGCAAAGTTACTGCCGAGTGCCGCTTTGGTTTCATCCAGTTGATCAGAAGCGCCGGAGATATCCAGCGTAACGCCGCTGGCGATCGCACCATCGCGTTGTAACTGCGGCACCAATTGCTGCTGCACTATGGCTACTGCTGTTTCCAATGCAACCTCGCGCGGCGGCACTATGTACAGCGTTACGGTACGGCGGCCGTCAACCCGGCGCAGGGTGTCACTGTCGGCTACCTCAACCAGATCTGCCAGACTATTTAGCGGCAATATGGCGCCCTGTGGCGTTAATACCGGGGTTTGCGCCAATCTGGACAGGCTTTGTTCGGCGCCGGCGCTACTAAACAGAAAAATATCGACTTTATCATCGGCCAGAAAAAACTCGTCGACAAAGGCGCCATCACTGAGCGCCGATACAGCAAAGCCAAAATCGGCCGCACTAAAATTAAGCTCAGCCAGACGCTGCCAGCGCGGACGGATTTCAATCAGCGGCTGATCCAACGACAACGACGCTGGCTCTGAGCTTAGCTGCGGATTGTCAAACAGCTGGCTTGCCGCCACATAGGCGGCATCTGCGGTACTGTATAAACTGGCTAAATCAGGCCCGGAAATATCCAGCGCCACCGCACGGGTGCCGCCATCATTGCTGCTGATAATTGAGCCGCGTGCCGAAAATGCCCGCATACCGGGATACTGGCGGAATTTTTCGGTTATTGCGTCCATCATGGCGCCAATATCCTGCGCCCGGGTCGGTTCGCTCATCACCCAAATCCGCCCTACCGATACACTAAGCGAATAATACTGTAGCGATGGCATTGTGGTTTCACCGCGGTCAAACAACGCCGGATCGGCATTTACCTGCGCCGTCAGATAAGTACGGACTTCCTTCGCTATCGCTGCCATTTCCGACAGGTTATAACCGGGCGGCGCTATCATTGACGAAAAAGCTTTTGGTTCTTCGCCCTCGGGTAAATATTCGGCCGGTGGCATTAAATACCAAGCAGCGCCCAGTGTTAACAGCGCGGTAAGTGTCAACACCAAGCCACGCCGCATTCGGGTACGGATCACCGCCTGCACCAGGCGGAAAATAGCGCCGGGGGTCAGGCTCTGGCTGGTGTCACCGATGCTGTCCTGGTGCATAGCCGCGCTTTTACCAAAGCCCAGCCGGGCAATGGCGGCCGGTACCACAAACACCGCCACCAGCATGGAAGCGATAATGGCCGCCGCAATGGCAATGGCGATATCGGAGTACAGTTGGCCGGCTTCCTGCTCGACAAATAAAATCGGCATAAATACCAGCACGGTAGTCAGGGTAGAGGCCAGTACAGCAGGCCAGACATCCCGCACACCGGCAATGGCACCTTCAATGCGGTCCAGGCCGCGCCGTCGTGCCTGCTCGATGCTTTCCAGCACCACTATGGTGTTATCGACCGTCATGCCAATAGCAAAGGCGACACCGGCCAGCGAAATAACGTTGATGGTGCGGCCAAACGCCAGCAGGCCTAAAAACGCCGCTATGGTACAAATGGGTATGCCAATCACTCCCACCAGCGTGGCGCGGCCAGAGCGTAAAAACAGATACATGACAAAAGTTGCCAACGAGGCACCCAAAGCAAGGTTAACCCAGACATTGGCGATGGAGTCTTCAACGTAGCGTACATCGTCGCCTATCAGCATCAGCTGCAAGCCATTAGGTGCCAGCATATCGCGGTTAATTTGCTCCACCACCTGCAGCATGCCTTGCTTAATGTTAATGACATTTGAGCCGGGCTCACGCCGTACCGACAACCCCAGCGTTTGTTCGCCATCGGCAAACGACAAATTACGTACTTCAAAGTGATCCAGCACTATGGTCGCGACATCTTTCAGCCGCACCTGATTATCACCTTGCTGGGTAAGAATAAGATTTTCCAGCTCGTCGATACGGTCAAAACGCCCCACCATCCGCAGCAAATAACGGCGCTTACCACTGTCGATATCGCCGGCCGAGCTGTCACGGTTGCGGGCACGAATGGCGTCACGCACGTCGGTCAGGCTAATGCCGCGCTGCGCCAGTCTGGCCGGGTCAACCAACACCTGCACCTGACGCTCGGCACCGCCGCTAACGCCGACTTCTGATACGCCCGGCACCCGTTCCATTTGCGGCCGCACATAGTCGTCGGCGTAATCGCGCAGCATATCCATATCCAGCTTAAGCGGGTTGCCGCTTAGTGGCATCAGGCGAAAATACATAAAAGCATTGCTGGAATAGGAACTGCTAAATAAGCGGGGCTGGTCAACATTTTCCGGGTAAGCCGATACCTGGCTTAGCGCATTGCTGACGCGGATCAGTGCTTCGTTTACGTCTACCCCAAAAGGAAACTCCAGCTCTACCTCTGCCGAGCCGGTACTGGCGCGCGATACCATGCGCTTTAAATTCGGCAGGGTGCGTAAATAGCGCTCCTGCTCAATTAGAATTTCTTTTTCTACATCCTGAGGGGTGGCGCCGGGCCAGCCGGTTACCACACTGATGGTGCGTACTTCCAGATCGGGGATCATCTGCACCGGAATACGCAGTGCTGCCACAATGCCCAGTACGCAAATAATTAATACCGCTACGGTAAGAATAGTGCCACGGCGAATACCGGCTTCCAGCATGGCTTACTCCTTATCGTCGCTAAGTACGCGCACAGCCTGGCCGTCGCGCAGTGTTTCATTGCCGCGTACTACCACCGCTTGCCCTTTAGGCAGGCCGGACAGAATTTCTACCCCCTGCTCACTGCTACGGCCCAGCGTAACGTTGTGGCGGTAGGCTTTATTATCGCGGATAGCAAACAGGCTGAAATTACCGTCCGGGTGGCGCAGTAAAGCATCGGGCGGCACTACCAATACCGTGGCATCATCACGCTCAAAATAAAAGGTAGCGCTGGCAGAGGTGCCCGGCAGCAGCACCTGCTGCCCGTCGGTCACTTCAAGCCGGGCCAGAAAACTGCGGGCACTGCTACTCCCTACCGGCACGGTGGCCAGCAGCTTAGCACTGAGTTTTTCAGCGGGCAGCATATCGGCACGTACTTCAATACGGCGCAGTGCCGACAGCGCGGCAAAATACTCCTGCGGTACCTGTACATCCAGCAATAGCGGCGCAAGGCTGACCAGTTGCAACACCGGTGTACCCAACGCCACCCATTCCCCCACATCTGTAGTTCGCTGGGCAATAACACCGGCAAAAGGTGCGGTAAGAGTATGGCGGGCGACAATTTCCTGCTGTTGCTGCTGCTCAGCTTTAGCCTGTTGCAACATAGCGTCGGCCTCGGCCAGTGCGGCCCGGCGCAGGCTTAATTCGGTTTGTGGAAAAAGTTGTTGCTCGGTCAGTTTTTCTGCTTCAGTTACCAGACGCAGGCGCTCGGTTTGCAGCACCTGGGCCGCACTTAATGCGGCCTGGCGCTGCGCCAGCTCGTGTTGTGCCAGAGCGGTATCCAGTTTCAGCAGCGGCTGGCCTTTTTTCACCGTGCTACCGGCATCAACCAGCAATTCGGCCACTAAACCGGCGGTGCGGCTGGACAAACTGGCATCCTGCTGCGCGGTTAAGCTACCGCTGAGTACCAATTGCTCTGACAGGCCCTGTTCCTGCGGCATAGCTACCCGTACCGGCACTTGCTCCTGAGCCTGCACCATTATTGACACTGTATTGCAAAGCAAAGCTGTTGCTATCAACCAACGCATAACGCATCCCTAACCAAATAAGAACTGTTCTTAATAAGCTAGAGAGTATGCCGTAAAGCGGGTTTCAGATCACTTTTTTGTTAGTTATAACCTTAGTGCCAGCTAAGCGGATTCAGCCGGTAAAAGCGGCTCAACTGCTGATACAGCTGCGGGTGTAGCGCAGATAGCTGCTGCGGCTGTTCAAAGAATACTTCGCTTATTACCGCAAAAAACTCGGCCGGGTTAGTGGCGCCGTAGTGATCAAACAAACTGCCCTCACCTTTTACTGCCTGCAGCTGCAAGGTGTTGAATTCGGCTGCCATAATGCCGGACCACTGCTGATAGTCGCTGCTGCGCTCAAGCAGCGGCGCACCATTGGCAATGCCTTTTTCCTGATCCAATTGATGAGCAAACTCATGGATCACCACATTGCGGCCATCACAAGGGTTCGCAGCACCGTTTAGCGTGTCGGCCCAGCTTAAAATAACCTTGCCCAGGCCCCAGGATTCGCCCGACAGCACCCGGCGCTGTTCATGCATTACCCCGGCGCTGTCTGCACTGTTACCACTGACCACAAAAGCGGCAGGATACAGCAGAATTTGTTTTAGTTTCGGGTAGTAGTAATCTGGCCGGTTTAGCAACAATAAGCAGGCCTGCGCTGCTATGGTTACGCGCATTTCATCGGTAACGGTTAAACCTTCGCAGCCGATAAATTGTTTTTCGGCCACAAATACCTGGATATGTTTTTTCAGCTGCAGCTGTAAATCGGCCGGTAAGGCGCGAAAATAAGGCAGGCGGCGTTTTAAAATATCACGCCAGGGCGCCGGAAAGGGTTTGGCCATCAGTTGTTTGCGTTTATAACGCTGCCAGTACGGCGATAATAGCACCAGCGCGATGATCGCTGCGCCCAGTAACACTGTAATCAGGATAGCCAAGCTTCACCTCAGACTAAGGCAACGGTATGCTGCCAGCACTATGCTGCAAGTTTATTGCTACCAGCTTAATGTGGCGTTGAGCATGCTTTTTCAAGTTCGGCAGGCTTTAGCCAACAAACCGCCATAGCAGAACTTTGTTCCGGCAGTGGCCTCTAATGGCAGTAATTAATAAAGGACATTCAATGTTTCAGTTATTTAAAACCTTGCTTGATAAAGTAAATGATGGCTTGTCTGCTCCGGCCGCCAGCAAAACAACTTATGGCCTGACAGAAGCCGAACTGGCTTGTGTGTCGTTAATGCTAATGGTGGCACACGCTGACTTTAGCAGCAGTAATGAAGAACTGGCGTTGGCAGAGCAGTATGTAAAACGTGAATTTAACTTGTCTGGGGCTGACACTAAAGCGGTAGTAGCACTGGCTGAACAGCAAGCCAAAGACGCTACCTCGCTGCACCAGTTTACCGCGCAGTTAAAACAATTGAGTTATGAAGCCAGGCTGGCGCTGCTGGATAGCTTATGGCAGCAGGCATACGCCGACGGTGTGCTGGACCCGAATGAAGAAGCTATGCTGCGTAAAATTGCTGACTTATTGTTTATCCGCCACGGTGACTATATTCAGGCCAAGCTGGCTGTATGTGGCGAATAATCTGCTTTATCACCTTACGAAGAAGAACCGGCTTGCCACACTTAACAACTTCAGCCGGTTAATCTTCCCGCTTACGCAGCACTTCGCCTTCAATTACACTGCGTGGTTGTTCAGATGATTGCCCAGCCGAGCCTGCGCCAGCTTGCTGGTGTTGCTGCCAGGCTTTAATTTTAGCGCGGTGGCGAAACAGCAGTATTGGAATTAAAATCCAGCTTAGCAACAGCATAAACACCAAAATAGCCGCACCGGCCAGCAACATCAGCCCCAGTATTAACCAAGCCAGTAAGCGCTGCAGCGGGCCCGCACTCTGGCGCCGGGCATACATTTGCTGCCACTGACTACCTTGCTGTTTAAACGATGAAAACATAATTACCTCAATTCAGGCCTTTGCCCACAAGTATACAGCCTTAGTGTGGGTGATGGCGCTGAAGTTCAACCCCAGCCCGGCTAACTGGCTGCTATACTTGGTGCCAGCTACAAGACACTGTGGATCATGAATATGTTCTTAGCTTTGTCACTCAGCACCTTAATTGTTATTTCTGACGTAGGCGGCGCAGTGCTGCTGGGTACCAATGTGCCTGCCAACAGTGCTAACACCAGCCATCAGCAAATTAACTGCATTATGCAGCAAACCCAGCAGCCTTATAAGTTATTACCCATGCCCTGGCGCCGGGCCAAACAAGAAGTAAAAATAGGCCGTATTGACGGTTACTTTACCGCTATTCCCAACGATGAAATGAATGATCATGCCACGTTGTCGGCGCCGTTGTTTCTGGAAAACTGGTACTGGTTCTGGCATCCGCGCCATAGCGGGCCAGACAGCGGCAAAGTGCGCTACGGCGCTATTTTGGGCAGCCATCAGGCCGACTGGTTTAACAGCCAGCACTACAAACTGGAAGTAGAAGTCAGTGACATTGCCCAGTTGGTGCAGTTGTTAGCCATAGGGCGTATTGATGCCGTGCTGGCCGATCTGGAAGAGTTTACTCACACCGCCAGCCGGTTAAAACTGCCAGCCGATCAGTTTGAGCAACGCTTTTTTCGTTATGTGCCGCTGGGAGTATATTTTTCGCAATTGCGCTTACAACAAAAGCCGGGGTTTATGCGCCACTTTAATGCTGCTGTGCATTTATGTGCTTCTGCGCCTTTTGCACTGGCGCAGAGCGAGCAGCAACAAATTCTCACCTTACTGCTTGGCAGCGTACAACAACTGGCCCGCGACAGAACCTTGCTCGACGCAGTACAACAGCAAAACCGTGCGGCACTAACACTGGCACACATTCGCCAGCAAGACGCCCTTTGGCAACAAGAATTACAGCAGGGACAAAACAAAAGCGACCTGGCGCATCAGCTATTACAAACTAAAGCGTCAGCCCAGCTGCGCCAATGGCAAGACAGCTATAACGGCCTGGTTACAGAAGTGATCCTGATGGACAATCAGGGCGCTAATGTGGCTATAAGCGAAATAACAACAGACTACTGGCAGGGCGATGAAACGCCATTTCTCAGCGTGTTTGGCCAGCAAAGTGACTATTTTATCGATGTGGTGGAATATGATCAGTCCACGAGGCGTTTTCAGGTAAAACTGAGCATACCGCTGGTTGATGCACAACGCCGCCATATCGGCGCGCTCAGCATTGGTGTTGATGTTGAGCGCGCCCTGTCGGCAAACTGATTATTCGGCTTTATTACTCAGTGCCCAGCGCACTATATCGCCCCAGGACGGTTCTTTACCGTACATTTGCATACCACGTAAAAACACCCGGCCAGCAACGCGGCGCATCCAGTACACGGTGGCCAGCAGTAACAGTAACGACAGCAGCGGTTGCCACCAGGGCACTGTTACCATGGCCATTTTTACCGGCATAGCAGCAAAAGACGTTAGCGGTATAAAGCTAAGCAGGGTCATCCCCATACCTGCCGGGCTGTCGATAACGATAAAGGTTAGTATCATTGGCAGCCAGGTAATCATCATTACCGCACTTTTACCGCTGTTGTTCGGATCATCAATCGATGCCGCTATCGCGCCCATAAAGCTGGCGCACAATACTACGCCCAGCAGCGCAAACGGTATAAGCCACAGCACCACACTGATATCAAGCCAGCTTAAATCGACGGTTTTCTTCGCAAACAGGCTAACCACAGCAAACGACAGCAACATCACCAAAGCCGAGGTAAGCATGGCTTTAAGGGCACTGAAACTGTGCCCCAGCACTTTGCCATCCATCCATTGCTGTGGTGTTACTATGGCATACAGTTGTTCGGTTACCCGCTGCTGTTTCTCACCGGTAATACTAACCAGCACCTGGCCAAAGGCCGTACTTAAGCCGACAAACAGCAAAATTAACGCGCCGATGGCAATCATTTTTTCCGGGGTGTCTTTGCCTTTGTAGGCTTGATCCAGATAACGGGTTTCAATCTGTACCGGTTGCTCCAGTGCAAGCAGTTGTGCGCCGTCCAGCCCCATTTGTTGTGCGGCCAGATGCCGGTAATATTTTTGTAGCACTTCGTCCAGCTGTTGCAACCATTTTTTACCGGTAAGAGTATGCACGATCAGTTGGCCGTCCTGCAGGCTGATCACAGCATGCCAGGAGTCATCGCTTTGCATCTGCATAAGTTGTGTTTCCAGCGCTATGCCGGGGCGCTGAAACTGAAATTGCTCTGTGTTGGTTATTTGCAGCTCTTGTGGCACTGCAATGCGATATTGCTGCTGGCTCTCATCGGTAAAAAAACTCCACAATGCTATTGCAGCAATGACGGCCAGCATCAGCAAGTACGACACCAGTTGCTGTTTCCATTTAAAAAAGCGTAAAAACTCCCACCTGGCCACAATTAAACTTTGCCGCGATATCATAGCGCTACCTCCGGTTTATGCCTGGCCATTGCCGCCAGGTATAACTGATGTAAATCGGCCGACTGCATTTCTACCAGGGTCAGCTCACCGTATTGCAGTAGCTGTTTCAGAGCATCCGACACGCTGGCCTGCTCTGCCAGCGTTAGCAGATAATGCCGCGCCTGCAGTTGTTGCACACTGACAATAGCGTCCAGTTGCTCTAACTGCGCCAGATTTACCTCGCTGCTAAAGCCCACTTTCATCTGACGCTGATTTTGGCTTTGTTGCTGAATTTGCTGCAAGGTACCGGCCAGCACAACCTGGCCCTGTGCCATCAGCAGCATATGGTCGGCCAGCTTTTCTACCATTGCCATCTGGTGGGCGCTTAAGATCACTGTCATGCCTTTGGCTTTTAGTTGCTGTAAAAACAGCACGACTTTTTCCTGGTTGATCGGATCAAGCCCGGAGAAGGGTTCGTCCAGAATAACCAGCGCCGGCTGGTGCAATACGGCAGCAATCAGTTGTACCTTTTGCTGATTGCCCTTCGACAGCTGTTTTAACTCGTCGTGACGCCGCGCTGTCAGTTCAAATACGTCCAGCCAGTATTCCATTTCACTGAGGGCTTTGTTTTTGCTTAAACCATGGAGCTGCGCCAGATACAGCAGGTTTTTTTCTATGCTTTTGTCCGGGTACAGGCCTCTGTCTTCCGGCAGGTAACCCAGCAGGCGGCGTGGCACATGGTCGTAATGCTGGCTCTGATAACTGATCATAATGCTGCCGCTGTCAGGCTTGGTCATACCTACCAGCATACGGATAATGGAAGATTTACCGGCGCCATTTGG
Source organism: Rheinheimera pacifica (assembly GCF_900108485.1). Lineage (GTDB taxonomy): Bacteria > Pseudomonadota > Gammaproteobacteria > Enterobacterales > Alteromonadaceae > Alishewanella > Alishewanella pacifica. The sequence goes on from NZ_FNXF01000017.1 coordinate 16,086, forward strand.
GCCTAACAAGGCAAAAATTTCGCCGCTGTTAATATGAAAGCTGACATTTTTCACAGCCTGCACCGAGCTGTAGGCTTTATTAATAGCGGTAACAATTAACTGCATGTAGGTTTCCTGTTAATAACGTAGCGGCAAGCTTATCACCGGCAAAGCGGTCTATTCCAACGGCAAAGTGTGAGCAAATATGTAAAACCCCGCTATTAACCGCGGTATTAATAGTGTTTGCCAAACGACAGATACACCGCATCAGAGTAATCAGACTCACCCTGCTCGGCCATACCTACGCCAAAATACAGTGGCCCCAGCGGCGTATCCCAGCCCAGAAATACGCTACCCGCCCACAGCCAGTTGGTGGCGTCTGCACCGCCTGAGGCGCCAAACAGATCTTTACGCACCCGGCCGCGCTCCAGTGAGGTGCCCAAATACAGCGGCGCGTTAAAAAATGAGATCTTCTGCTCGGTAAGCCGGTACAGATATACCAGGCTGCCAAACTGGATCTGGCTGCCAAACAGCGAATCGGCCGGGTAACCGGACAAATTCAGAAAACCGCCCAGATTAAACTGCTCCAGGGCAAAACTGTCTTCATCGGTGTTGTAATGATCAAAGCGCCAGCGGGTGCGCAGCGTATGCTGCTGCCAGCTTTTCGCGGCCAGCAGTTCGGTACTGCTGCTTTTGCTGGATACCTCGGTGCCCATGGCATCGTCGTTAAGAAAGCGGTAGTTACTGGCCAAACGGATACCACGGGTCGGAAAACTGCGGCTGTTCAGGGTATCCCAGATTAACTGCACCTCAGGCCCGTTGCGCTGGTAACTGACAGTGTCGCTGCCCAGCTGGCTGGCATACAGGCTGGGCAACAGATATTTACCGTCGCGCAGTGTCCAGCCCAGTTGCAGCCGGGCGTGATCCGAAATATTCCAGCCGGCACTAAGCAGCAGGCCGTTTTCTGTGTTTTTCAGCTCGCCGGCAGATAACGCCTGGGTATCCTGTAGAGGCTGCGTATCGCGCCGGTGATGATAACTGGCTTCAGTATAAAAACCACTGTCGGCCAGCGGCCAGTATAGTTCGGTATGCAGGTATTTGTTGCTGCCAAGTGCCAGCTCAGAGTGCCACTCTGCACCCCAGGGAGACAAATTGCTGCGGGTATAACCGGCAGCCAGCTGGTACTGATGGTTATTGCGAAAATCATCTTCAAACATCAGGCGGAAATTCATATATCCCGGCCCCCAGCTTTTTTCTTCGGCCCGCACCGTTAACAGGGTTTCACCGTTATCGTCTACGGTAAGGTGTTGGGTAACGCGCTCAAAGGTGTCCAGGCCATACATCTGGCGTAAACCGCGGCGGATACTACGCTCGGTATAAAAATCGCCTGGCTGCAGCTCCAGCCGGGCCAGTAACAGCTCATCACTGAGGCGGGAATCATTTTGCAGCGTTATGTGGTCAATTTTAATGGCCGCAGCATCGGCCTTGGCAAACCGGCTGAACCATTCGCGATAGACTCGTTGTGGCTGGCTGAAATCGGCCAGTGCCTGCACAAAACGAATGGCACTTTGCCGCCCTGATTGCACAGCCTGGGCAATATTACCAAAATCCAGCGTGCTGATATTCACCAAATCCGGTTGCAGCAACAGATCGCGCTCGGTCAGCAACTGCATTTGCTGTTGCACCCCGGCCCGCACCAGAAAACTGGTAAGTTGCTCTGTAACACTAAAGGCTGACTCCATCTGCTCGCGGCGCAGCAGCGGCGAATCAATACTAACGGCAATAATGCGGTCTACCCCTAGTTGCCGTGCCACACTGATTGGCAGGTTATTTACCACACCACCGTCTACCAGCAACTTACCGTTTAATTCCAGCGGCCGCACCACGCCCGGAAGACTCATTGACGCCTGAATGGCCTGTACCAGGCTGCCATCGCTGAGAATCACTTCTTCCTGGGTAAGTAAATCGGTTGCCACGGCGCGAAAGGGTACCGGTAAATCATCAAAATGTTTCAGGTTAGCAAAAGCTCCAAAGGTGCCGTGCAGAATTTCCGCCAGCGCCTGGCCGCTTAAAATCCCCTTGGGTAAGCGTACGCCTTGTTCCGATACACCCAGATCCAGATTTACCGGTAAGTCGTCGCTTTTATGTTTGCGCCGCAGCGGCATTTCATCACGGTACACCCGATCACGAAAGCCATCAGCCCAGGGGGTATTTTCCAGCCGGGCAGCAATTTCGCTGGCACTATGGCCGCTGGCATACAAACCGCCAATAAAGGCGCCAATACTGGTGCCCACCACCAGATCAACCGGTATTTGCTGCCGTTCCAGTTGCTCGATAACCCCCAGATGCGCACCACCCCGGGCACCACCGCCGCCCAACACCAACGCCACGCAAGGCCGTTGCTGCTGCCTGGCCTGCTGACAAATATCAGTGGCACTGGCAGCAGGGCTATAATGTAATGTAATAATCAGCAGTAACAATGCCAGTTGTATGCTTAACCCTGTCTTCATTTGCTATCTGTCCGTCTCATTAGCGCTACTTTATCACCAGTTTTTATTTGAGCCTGCTCTGGCTTATTGCTATTGTTAATAAAATTTTCAATTTGGTGTCCAGCATTATGCCTTATTCTTTCGTTGTGGCGCTCCTGTTCGTCGTGCTGTTTTGCTGAACCTTATTGTCGTTTTAATAAACATAGTTAAGCTCTGATGACATTCAGCTCTTTACGCACAAAACTGATACTTATTCTGTTGGTATTGTTAAGCCTGCTGGCAACTGCTACCGGGCTGGCTACGCTTAGCGCGATGAAACGCGACAGTGAATTGCAGGCCGGACATATTCTTCGCGTGGCCAGTAAAGTACTGCGTGAAGCACTGAATAACAGAGCCAGCCAGTTAAGCAGCAGTGTGCAGATTCTGGCTACCGACTTTGGTTTTCGCAATGCGGTAGCCACTGCAGAGCAGGAAACCATAGAGTCGGTGCTGGCCAACCATGGTAATCGTATTAATGCCAGCCTTACCCTGCTGCTGTCGCCCAGCGGCGCTTTACTGGTTAGCTCGGATAGTACAATTAAAGCCGCCGATATAGCGCCGTTATTTCAACAAACACAGGGCCATAATGCCGCTGCGGTGAACGATATTTTGCATTTGGCCGGCCAGCCCTATCAGCTGGTGCTGGCCCCGGTAAGGGCGCCGGCGTTAATTGCCTGGGTTGGCATGGGTTTTCCGCTCGATAGTACCTTAGCCAAACAAATCCGCGGCATAACCGATCTGGATATCAGCTTTGTGGCCAAACAAGCGCAAGGCTATCAGATCTATACCTCAACTCTGGACAGTGTCTATCAGCAACAACTGCCGGCACTGCTGGATACGCTGATTAACGACGCCGGGATCCCACACAATAATCCGCAGCAGGACTATATTTCACTGGCAATGCCACTGGATCAGCAACAGCAGTTATGGGCAGTACAGCATTTATCCAATCAGCGCTGGCTTAGCAGTTATCAGCAGTTTCGCCATCAACTGCTGCTTATTTTCGGTGCGGCGTTATCACTCACCCTGCTGGCAGGTATTATTTTTGCCCGTAGCATTACCCAACCCCTTAAAGCGCTAAGCTATTTTGCCAGGCGCATCGGCCAGGGGTTTGATGAAACCATTCCGGTACGGGGCAACGATGAAGTGGCTTTGCTTAGCCGCACCCTTAGCGCCATGCAGCATGATATACGCCAGCGTGAACAACAATTGCAGTTTAATGCCGAACACGACTCTCTGACCGGCTTATATAACCGCACAGCAGTAGAACGCTTATTGCCAGACCTGCTGGCCAGCAGCGACGGCAGCCTGCTGCAAATTAACATTCAGCAGTTTAAACATATTAATGATGTGCTGGGGTTTAGTAATGGCGATATATTGCTGCAACAGTTAGCAAGGCGGCTAAAACTGGGGCCCGAACTACCGGTAATGCTGGCTCGGCTGGGCGGTGATGAATTTTTACTGGTATACAATACCTTACTAACCGAAGGCCAGGTGCGTGCCAAGCTGGCGGCTTTGGGTGAGGGGTATCAGTTAGCTAACTCGCAAATTAATCTGAAACTTTGTATTGGTATTTATCATTTTTTCTGCCAGCAAAGCAACGTAAATGACGCCCTGCGCCGGGTAGATATTGCTCTGGACAACGCCCGGCAAACACCACAGCGCACCGCTATTTATCTGCAAGGCCAGGATGAAAGCCACCAGCGTGAACTGATGTTGATCCGCGACCTGCCTGAAGCACTGCACAATGGCCAGTTTTATGCTGTGTATCAGCCTAAAATTGATCTCGCTTCACAGCAATGCAGCAGCGCAGAAGCTCTGATCCGCTGGCAACATCCCAAACTGGGCCTGATTGCCCCGGACGAGTTTATTCGTCTGGCAGAGCACTCCGGCAATATCAGCCTGATTTCGGATTGGATGCTACAACAGGTCATCGCGCAAACAGCAAAATGGTGGCAACAAGGGCTACGCTTGCAAATAGCGGTAAACCTGTCGGTACATGATCTGCTAAACCCGGCTTTAGCCGACAATATTAATGCCCAATTACAACAATATAAGTTAAGCGCTGCGGCATTAGCACTGGAAGTTACCGAAAGCGCTATTATGCAGGATGCTGCAACGGTAATAGCCCAGTTGCAACGCATACGAGGCCTGGGCATAACGCTGGCGATTGACGATTTTGGTACCGGCCAGTCATCTTTGGCTTATCTGAAGCAATTGCCGGTGCATGAACTTAAAATTGACCGGGCTTTTATCAAAGATATCGACCATAACAGCAATGATGCCCTGATAGTTGCTGCGACAACACAACTGGCGCACAGCCTGGGCTTTGTTGTTACCGCTGAAGGCCTGGAGAATCAGGCCGGGCTGGCCAAACTGCAGCAATGTGGTTGCGATAAAGTGCAGGGTTATTATTTTTCCCGGCCGCTGCAGGCCGACGCTTTTGCAACCTGGTTACAACACTATACCAGCAATCATCCGCATTGGCTTAATGCCCAAACAGTTAAATAATACGGTATGCTATTAAGCCGCGCGGGTATCCGCTTTAACCAGCTTTGCCGTAATCTTGCGACTTAGCGGCGCAAAAATAAATACCAGCGGAAAAGCACAGGCATGGGCATACAAATAGGCTTTAAGCCAGGCAACAATAAACGCATCAAACCAACCCAAATTAATAAATGTCAAAATGCCTGACATCAGAAATGCCATAAAGCCAGACATAATAAAGGCAAAAATAAACGGCTGAAAACGCATTGGAAACATGAGCCAGGCTCCACACAATAAGATAGGGGTTTGTTTGCATGCGACTTTAGCATAATTCAGTATCATAACGGTTTACCACTCGCCAAAGCGCTGGTATAACGCGCCAGAACAATAACGTCGGCTGCATTAACAGGACAAGATTATGCATACTATGGTTTTTCTCGATACAGACACTATGGGCGATGCCGACTTATCGCCGTTACGCAGCAGCAGTACCCCCCTGCAGTGCTATCCTTACACCACACCACAGCAGGTAGTCAGCCGCTTGCAACAGGCCAGTATTGCTATCGTTAACAAGGTAGAGCTGACGGCAGAGATGCTAAAGGCCTTACCCGGTTTAAAGCTGATTTGCGTTGCCGCTACCGGGGTAAACAATGTGGATCTTGCCGCCGCCCGCCAGCTGGGCATTACCGTCTGTAACGTGCGTGGCTACGCCGACACTGCTGTGCCACAGCATGTTTTTGCGCTGTTACTGCAACTTACCAACAAAGTTCAGCAATACCATCAGGCGGTGCTGGAAGGCAAATGGAGCCGGAGTAAACACTTTTGTCTGCTGGATTACCCGGTAACTGAACTGGCCAATAAAAACTTTGTGGTAGTGGGCTATGGTGCCCTGGGGCAGGCCAGTGCAGCGCTGGCGCAGGCATTTGGTATGCAACTGATTATTGCCGAGCAGCCGGGCGCTACTGCTTGTCGCCCGGGCAGAGTGCCTTTTACCGACGCGCTGGCACAGGCCGATGTAATATCGCTGCACTGCCCGCTGACAACTGCCACCGAAAAGCTGTTTAACGCTGAGGTTTTTGCTGCGGTTAAGCCTAACGCCCTGCTGATTAACACTGCCCGTGGCGGCCTGATTGATGAAGCCGCGCTGCTTAATGCCTTGCAAAACGGTACCCTGGGCGGCGCGGCGCTGGATGTATTAACACAAGAGCCACCTGCACCAGACAATATACTGATCCGCGCCAATTTACCCAACCTGCTAATTACCCCGCATATGGCCTGGGCCAGCGCGGAGGCCCGCCAGCGCATGGTGTTACAGCTGGCAGACAACATACAGGCCTTTATGCAAGGCAGCCCCCGGTATCAGGTGTAGCTGCCGGGGTTAAATAAGGCTAAACTGCGATAAAAATAAAAACAGTTATCATTATGCCATTACGTACTACCCAGCTGTGTATAGCTCTGCTATACATCGTGCTGACGTTTACAGCACAGGCCTCTGAGCGCTTACAACTGCGCTTGAATGAGGCCAGCAGCAATGCCGAACAAGTCAGCAATCAATTGCTGTCGCAACCAACGACATCTTTCAGTAGCGAAGACTGGCTGGTGCTGGGTTTGACGCAGTTGCGTTTGCGTAATAAAGACGCCGCGATGGATGCCGCTGAGCGCGTGCTGCAAAACCCGGCGCCGCCGTATTTACAGGCACAGGCTTACTTATTAAAGGCACAAATTTACGGCATGTTATACCGCGACACTGCCATTGCAATTACCCAGTTGGAACGGGCCGAATTAATACTGCAAAACGAAACCGATCCTTTTAGCCAGCAACTGTACAGCGATGTGCTGCAAAACTTTGCTCAGGCTTACAATCAGTTGGGTAATGTGCAAAAAGCCATTCCTTATGCCGAGCAGAGCCTGGCACTGGCATTAACCGGACAACAGCCTGAGGCTGAACTGAAAGCCCGCATTACACTGGGTAGGCTGGCACTACAAAACAACGCCTATAATCAGGCTTATCAGAATCTTAATCTGGCGTTGCAACTGGCAACCCGGTTAGAGGACGACGAAGCTCTGGCCTCTATTCACTTTCGCCTCGGCATAGCGTACCGCAAAATTGAAGATCACAAACATGCTCTGGCTCACTTGCTGCAGGCAAAAGAACGTTATCAGAAACTGCAGCGCCACTCTAACTATACCTACACCCTGATGTTTATTGGCGAAACCTATCTGGAAGATACCGCTACTGCAGAGCAGGCCAGCCAATATCTGAACGAAGCGCTGACACTGGCCAAACAGCAAGATGATTTACTCCGGGTGGGTATGGCGCTGCAGGGTCTCGGCCGGCTGGCAGTGTTACAACAACATGATGAGCTGGCATTGCAGTATTTTAATGACGCCGTGCAATTATTCCGCCAGCAAAACGTGCAGACTTACCTGTATGAAAGTAGCTTAGCTTTGGCTGAGTTGCTGTTTCGCCGGCAGCAATACGCCGATGCCAATAGCCTGATAGCAGAACTGCTGCCGCATATTCCGCAGTCGGCGGCTTACATACAATACCGCTACAACGAGCTGGTATCTAAGCTGGCGGCACATCAGGGCAACTGGCAACTTGCCTACACCAGCATGCAGCAAGCCAGTACCCAGCGTTTTGAGCAATTTACCGAGCAAAATAAACTGCAACTGGATTTAATTAATAACGGCCTCAGCCAGGTTGCCGCAGCCAGCCAGCACCAAACTGAACTGACACAACTGCAACAGCAATTGCAGCAACAACGACGCTATAGCCAACTGCTGGCGCAGGCAGTACTGGTGTTGTTTCTGGCGGTGGTGTTAGCTTTAGTCTGGCGCAAAAGGCGCAAACCGGTAACTCAAAGCGCCGTAAAACTCACCTCTGCCGGCTGGCACAACTTTTGTCAGCGTACACAACATCAGGCGGCAAAGACCACGCTGCATATCCTGGCGTTTACGCCAGCGGCAATAACAGAGCTAAAATTACAGTTTGGTGAACAACGCTTGCAGCAGGCGGTGCAGACCTTTATACAACAACTGGATTGCAGCCAGCTAGCTGCCAGCTGCGTTAACGATGATGTGCTATGGCTGGCTTTGCATACCGACGACGATACTGCCAAAGCGTTGCAACAACAGCTGTCGGCACAGCTACAGGCTTTGCTGCCGGAGCACTTTGCCAGCCAACCCTTTATTAGCTTAAGGCTGGCATTGCAGCAGTTGTCAGATACGCCCTGGCAACTGGCTGAACTTAACGCCCTGCCTGAAGCTTTCTGGTTAAGCTGGGCACTGGCAGCTACTTTGCCGCCACAGCAGCAGCTGTGGCTACTGGCGCTGCATGGCAAAGCGGCCAGAGCCTGTGAATGGCACAGCAATATGGTACGGCAAGACTTACTCAATGCGATCCGGCTGGGGAGTATTGAACTTAGCTGCAATAACAAGCTGCTGCCCGCCAGTGCTGCTGACGAGCTAACCTGAGCAGTTAACCGGTTATTGCTTTGATGAACTGTGCAACCTAAGTTCTGGCGGCACAGTAAAGCTTTGGCTCTTATGCCGCAGTGGGCAGCTAAAACTAAGCTCAACTGCCTGTAACGCCAGCCCGGTGGTATCTTTATTGCCCTGGCCGTATTGCGGATCCCCCATTACCGGGTGGCCAACCGCAGCAAAATGCCGGCGGATCTGATGCTTGCGGCCGCTGATAAGAGCAACCTCCAGCCAGCTTTGTTGCGCTGCCGTATCAAACTGCAACAGCTGAAAACGGGTAAGACAGGCTTTGTCGTCCAGCGGCAAACTGATTTCGCCTTGTTGTAACAAGCTATCGGGCAGTAGCCCTTTAACCCGGATAACATATTGCTTGCTGATCTTATGCCCGGCAATCAGCTTGCTAAATGCCGCTGCCGCATTTTTACTATGGGCAACAATAACCAGACCACTGGCTTCGCGGTCCAGCCGGTGCAGTAAAAATACCTGGCGTTTTGCGGCAAAATGTTGCTCAATCGCACGCAGCAGCGACAAATGATCGCCCCACTCGTTGCCCTGCGACAACATGCCTGCAGGTTTAAACCACACGCTATACTGCTGCTGATCACTTATCAGTTGCGCCGGCTCACAGCTGCGTTGTAATAGCTCGTCATCATAATGCAGTTGTAGCTGTTGACCCGTTTGCAAGGCTGTTTGCGCACGGCGCAGCCGTTTTTGCGGTTTGCCGCTTAGCAGCACCGCACCTTTACTCATAGCGTCTTTCAACCGGCCTTTTGACAGCTCAGGCACGCGCAGACTAAGTAAATCAATCGCATTTATGCTGCCCTCTGCCACTACAGTGCGAACCAGTCTCATTGCTTTACACATCCTTTACGTTGAAGTTCAGCCAAAATTCATCCCGCCAGCCTGTAATAGTAACAAAGCCTAAGGAGATACCGTTATGAAAAATATCAGCTTTAGCCTGCTAAGTTGCCTGCTGTTGTGGCTTGCTGCGCCAGCCACGGCCAGCACAACTGATAGCAGCACTACCGAGCGGCGCAGTGAGCATAAACCACTGCTAAAAAGTGTAAAAGATACCAAAGTAACGACTCAGGCTTACCAGAGCCATGTCTGGTTTCATAGCGTTGATGTGTTTATCAGCGGCGATCTCAACGCCAACGGTTACTATCACCGGCTGGAAGTTGAACTGGATGCCGATACGTCATTACCCTATCAGCAGGTATTTGCTGAGTTTACCCTGCTGCCAAGCTATGGCGATGAGCGGGTATATTACACCAGCAGTGTATTTGAATTGTACAGGCAAAGCCCTGACGACTGGCTGGCAATTGATACGGTGCTGGAAAACCGTTTTGCGCCAGACGACTATCTGCTGACCATAAGGCTGTTTGACGCAGCAACCGGTTACCTGCTGGCAGAGATATCCGGCTTTGATGATGCCAACCTTGATTATATTCCACTGGAAGATTACAACAGAGACAGCTACATTCGCAGCAGCGTAACGGTTGAAGCATCTGGCGGCGCCACTGGTATCTTGCTGTTGCTGGTATTATGCTTGTTGTCTGGGCAACGTTATCGGGCATTACGTCACCGGAGCTGAATGAAATTTACCCTACTGCTTTTTCTGCTGCTGCCACCACTGTTGGCGGCAGATGCTTTACGTTTTTCCCTGCAACAGGATGATGGTCAGGCCCATTTTCACTACAATTTCAGTGTGGCCGGGCAGGCTCAACAGCTGAACTTTAGCATTGCCCAAACTACGCTAAGCAATCACTTTCGCCAGTTTCGCCGTTTTCAAACTAACGTATTGCAGCAGTATTTATGGCGGGATCTGCAAATGCACATGGCGCAATATCCTAACGTCCGCCTGCAGCGCCAGCCAGACAGCAATGCATTGCGTTATCAGATCGTCAGTGCCGATAACACTCTGCTACCACAACTGCAGCAGGAGCTAAGCCAACTCACAGCTGAGCGCAGCCAGTTCTATTTGCAGCAGGCTTATTATTATCAACTGAGCCTGCCCTGGAGTGGGCTCGCTATTGTGCCCGACCACCAGCGGCTGATGCAGGACAGCCTGAATGACCTGTTACCGGTAGCCAAAGCCTTACATGACAAGCTGGTGAACACCGCCAGCCGGGATACGGTGGCCTATATCAGTAGTTGGCTACAGCAACTGCCCTATCAGGATTTATCTGACCGGCAGAGTTCCAGTGGTAATACTTTCAGCCCGCCGCTAAGAGTGCTGCAGGAAAACCGTGGCGACTGTGATAGCAAAACGGTGTTACTTGCTGCACTGATCCGCATGCTGTTGCCAGATGTAAAACTGGCCATAGTATACCTGCCACAGCACGCCATGCTGGCAGTACAGTTACCAGTTAGCGCTACGGACGAAAAAGTTACCCTAGAGGGTAAAGAGTATTTGCTGATAGACCCTACCGGCCCGGCGCTCTCGGCGCCCGGCCAGATAAGCCAAAGCTATATTATGTATACCCGCAGTGGCAGCTTTGGTTATCGTTTACTCTGAATCCGGTTTTTTTCTGTCATGCAGCTGGTACACCTTATCGAATACTTCGGCCCAGCCCTGCGGAATATGCCGCACACCATGCGCCTGACCAGCAGCCAGCCGGTCAATATGCACAACTAAGCGGCCCACTGCTGATAAAGTACGTTTTTTATAACGTAGTTGTAACGCTACTAATAGCGCGCCCAGCAGTAATAAATACCCTAGCCAGTGCCAGAAAAAAGTCTGCAGACCGGCTGCAAACACATTGGTTTTATGTTCCAGCACCGCCAATGACCAGGGCGTGCTGCTTAAGCGCTGCACCTGCAACATATGCTCATCGGCACGCTGTGGCCGTTTGCTATTGCCCGCGCCGCCTACCAGCTCACCAGACTGATCCAGCAACATAAAATCCAGTTGCGGATACTGGCCGTGTACCGGTGCCAACAAAGCGTCGGTTGCCACCAGGTACAAAAAGCTACCCAGTTTTTTGTCCTGATAACTCAGCGGTACCATCATTGCAGCCTGCTGTGGCGAAAAATGCGAATAAAATACTAAGTCACGTTCAAAACTTAAAGTTTGCGCGGTGTTCTGGCGCCATTTTAACAACTGCTCTGTCAGATAATCCGGCCATTTCACCGCGCCATTGTAAGCAAAACCCTGCTCAGAAAAATAATACAGCCCTTTAACAACCGGTTGCGTTTCGCCGGCCAGCTCAAAATAGGGCTGCAACCTTAACAACATTTGCAACTCCAGATTAAGCGCGGCGTTTTCACTGTACAACGGTAGTTGCTCAGTCTCAGCCGTGAGCACAGATAACACCGGCAGGCTGTTATCGTTTTGTATAGCCGGTAACTGTAGTTTGATCTGTGCATTGCGCCGCAATGCTTCAGCAAATCCCATCAGCGGTAGCAAGGTGCTGTCCAGTTGCTTTACTGCATTATCCAGCTGGCTTTTGCTATGCACCACTTTATTGTCAATAGTCAGCAGGTAATGCCCGGTTGCTCCCACTAGCGACAAAGCAAGCACCAGCAGAGCCCCCAGCAGGCTACTGCGTTTATATTCGGTGTATACAGGGTTTTTCATGCAACTCCTTTGCATGTCCGGAAGGACTTTAGGGTAATAAGAACAAAAAAAGCCTAGTTGAACGATATAATTAGTCAACCAGGCTTTTTATAAACAATACAGACAGGTTACAAATTAGCTTCAGCGAACGACGCCAGACGGCTGCGCACTACACCATTTAAGTTAATGGTGGTACTACCTTCAAAGTTTTTAAATCGTTCCACTATATAAGTTAAGCCTGATGTTACTGCCGTTAAATAGTTACTGTCAATCTGCGATAAATTACCGGAACAAATCAGTTTGGTCCCCTCACCACAACGGGTAATAATGGTTTTTAACTGCGCTGCACTTAAATTCTGACACTCATCCAAAATTACTATCGCATTTTGAATACTGCGCCCACGCATAAAGTTAACTGACTTAAACTGAATATTGGCCTTTTCCATAATGTAATTGACGCTGGCATGCGGATGTTCATCTGTTTTGTGCAACACTTCCAGCGAATCGGTAATAGCGGCCAGCCAGGGCGCCATTTTTTCTTCCTCTGTGCCGGGTAAGAATCCGATAGATTCAGCAATCTCAGGGGTATTGCGCGTAACAATTACTTTGTCATACATACCTTTTTCTATTACCAGCTCCAGTGCAGCAGCCAGGGCAATTAAGGTTTTACCGCAACCGGCCGGGCCGGTCAAAATCACTAAATCCATCTGCGGGTCCAGCAGGGCCTGCATGGCCATAGCCTGATAGATGTTCTTCGGATGAATACCCCAGGCATGGCGGTGCATTAAGCGCTCATAACCAAAATCGAGAATACGGATTTCTTTCTCGGTTATCGCGACCACCTTACCAGCGAAGCCTTCCACCTCATCTATCAGATATTCATTAAGATAAGCATTAGGTAACACACTGCGGCTAACATAATGATAGGTTTCACGACCTTCATTCTCAGTGCGGCACTCGCCTACCTGGCTCCAGAAATCACCGGGAAATTTGTAATAGCCTTTATATAAAAAGCGGACATCATCAATCAGCTGGTCGGTACGATAATCCTCTACCAGTTTTAAACCTGCACCTTTGGCTTTAAGCCGCATATTAATGTCTTTGGTAACCAGAATAACCTTAGTCGGACTTTTTTCCCGCTGCAGGTAAAGTGCGGTATTAATAATTAAGTGGTCGTTCTCGCCGCCGGGTAAACCGGGAATTTCATCAGTGATATGATGATCATTAACAATAAACAGATGGCCGCCCTGCTTTTGTTCTCCCTGCCGCGGCATGGCCACACCTTGCAGCATCTGATCCGGCGATGCATCTTTTAGCACATCCTCCAGCGCCCGAATGGCAACCCTGGCATCACGGCTGACATCTTTATTGCGATCTTTTATATGATCAAGCTCTTCCAGTACTGTCATCGGTATTACAACGTCATGTTCTTGGAAGTTAAGGAAGGCAAAAGGTTCGTGTAGCAGGATATTGGTGTCTAGAACGTAGATTTTTTTATCTTTACTTTTTCTTCGCGCCATACGGGGCTCCTCTTCGCCTGACACAGGCCTATACCAGTGTCATAAAACAAGCATAGTGCAACTGATAAACTTTGCCTCAGCTTATGCAAAAATTTACTGTAACTTCAGCCACTCATACTGTGCCGTTATGGTATGTCAAATAGATGACAAAATACTCTGCGCTATTTAATGCGAATACAGATGCAGCAAGACATGATTCCTAGTACCATAGCGCCCCCGTTTTAGCTGATAGGGTACAAGATGAAGTTTGCTCTGGGACAACGCTGGATTAGTGATACAGAATCCGATTTAGGTTTAGGCACCATAGTCGCGCTGGAAGGCCGCAATGTAACATTGCTGTTCCCTGCCAGCGGAGAAACCCGGCTTTATGCCCAGGCCGAAGCGCCATTAACCCGGGTACAATTTAATATCGGCGACGAAGTGGCCAGCGCAGATGGTTTTAAACTGCAAATCAGTGCAATCAAACCGCAGCATGATATCCTGGTATATTGTGGCAGCAGGCTGGATGATGGCAGCTACACAGAACTGCGTGAAACTTTTCTGGATCACTTTATCAGCTTTAATCAGCCACAAGACCGTTTGTTTGCCGGCCAGATTGACCGTTTTGACTGGTTTACCCTGCGTTATCAGGCGTGGCAACAGCTGCATTTACAGCAAAAGAACCCACTACGCGGCTTATCCGGCCCGCGGGTCAGCTTAATTGCGCATCAGTTGCACATTGCCAACGAAGTGGCTCAGCGCCATGCGCCAAGAGTACTGCTGGCCGACGAAGTGGGCCTGGGTAAAACCATTGAAGCCGGTTTTATCATTCATCAGCAAATTATCAGCGGTTTAGCCAGCCGAGTCATGATTGTAGTGCCTGACTCATTGCAACATCAGTGGCTGGTTGAAATGCTGCGCCGCTTTAATCTGCACTTTGCGGTATTTGATCAGGAGCGCTGCGAGCAGTCACTGCTGGATAACCCTAATCCGTTTGATACCGAACAACTGGTGCTATGCAGCCTGGCATTTCTGAAAAACCAGCCACGCTGGCATCAGTTAGCTACACAAAGCCAGTGGGATTTATTAGTGGTTGACGAAGCTCACCACCTGCAATGGCATGAACAGGCACCAAGCGAAGAATACCAGCGTGTCAGCGAACTGGCAGCCAATACTGCAGGGTTAATTCTGCTTACCGCCACCCCGGATCAACTGGGCCATGAAAGCCATTTTGCCCGGCTGAAATTACTCGACCCGGCACGTTTTCATAGCTACAACGCGTTTTTACAGGAAGAACAAAGCTATCAGCATATTGCTGCAGTCGCCAAACCACTGTTAGCACAGCACAACCTGAGCCAGGCCGAAGCCCAGGCGCTGCAACAGGTGCTTAATGAAAGCGACATTACTGCTGAACTGGCCTCGCTAACCGACGCCAGCAGCGATCCAGAGCAACAAACTGTAGCGCGCCAGCAATTACTGGCCCAGTTGCTGGATCGTCACGGCACTGGCCGCATTTTATTTCGTAACAGCCGCGCCAGCGTGAAAGGCTTCCCCAAGCGCCAGGCCAGGCTTTACCCGCTTAGCTTGCCAGAGCAATATCAGAACGCGCTGAAAGTGCATTTCAGCCTGAACCCGGCGTTGACAGACGCCGAGCGCATTAGTGCAAACCTGTTTCCAGAGCAGGTATTTCAGCAGTTAGATGCACAAAGCAACTGGTGGCAGTTTGACCCCAGAGTAGAACAACTGCTGCAGTTACTAAAACAACATAAGCACGATAAATTTTTACTGATTTGTGCCCGGCCGCAAACCGCTATTGCACTGGAAGAAGCCGTGCGGGTGCGTGAAGGCATACGCGCTGCGGTATTTCATGAAGGCATGAGCATACTTGAGCGTGACAAAGCTGCAGCCTATTTTGCCCAGGAAGAATACAGCGCCCAGTTGCTACTGTGCTCAGAAATTGGCAGCGAAGGCCGTAACTTCCAGTTTGCCCATCATCTGGTGCTGTTTGACCTGCCGCTAAATCCGGATTTACTTGAACAGCGCATTGGCCGTCTGGACCGTATCGGCCAGCGTGAAGATATTCAGATCCACTTGCCGTATTTTACCGGCCAGGCTCAGCAGGTACTGCTCGAGTGGTATCAACAAGGGCTGAATGCGCTGGAGCACACCTGCCAAACCGGCCGCACAGTGTTTGAACAATTTGCACCGCAGTTGCTGCCGCTGCTGGCAACGCAACATGCAGACGACAAAGCACTGCAACAGCTTATTGCTCAAACCAGCCAGGTCAATCAACAGTTAAAACAACAGCTGGAACAAGGTCGCGACCAACTGCTGGAAATAAACTCCGGCGGCGGCGCTGCAGCCAAAACACTGGTAACAAAGCTGGCCGCACAGGACAACGATACAGCCCTGCCAATGCTGATGTTTAAAGCCTGGGACATGCTGGGTATTAACCAGGAAGACCGCAGCGACACCAGTATCATTCTTACCCAGTCTGAGCATATGCACTGCTCTAGCTACCCGATGTTAAATGATGACGGTATTACCGTTACCTTTGACCGCGGAACAGCACTGGCCGAAGAAGATATTCAGTTGCTAAGCTGGGATCACCCTATGGTGCGCGGTACGCTGGATATCTTAACCACCGAAGCACATGGCAGCAGCTCAGTGGCAATACTGGCTAATAAAGCCCTGCCGGTTGGTAGTTATTTGCTAGAGTTTATTTTTATTGTTGAAGCCAGCGCCCCTGCTGCTTTACAGCTCAACCGCTATTTACCGGCAACCCCGCTGCGTTTATTGCTGGATAAAAGCGCCAACAACCTGTCGGCTAAAGTCAGCTTTGAGCAGTTAAATAAACAACTGAAACCTGTTGGCCGCCAGACTGGCAGCAAGCTGGCAGGTGCGCTGCAAAGCTTAATTCACCCGTTAATTGCCAATGCTTCTGCGATGGCAGAGCAACAATTAGCAGATATTATGCAAGCTGCTCAACAAAGCGCAGAGCAGGCTTTGAATGAACAACAGCAACGCCTTAATGCCTTACGGCAATATAACCCGTCTGTACGGCAAGATGAAATTGATGCACTGGCACACCAACAACAGCAACTAACACAATACATCGGTAAGGCTCGGCTTAAACTTGATGCCATCCGCCTTATTGTTGTTAGCCACGACTGATTATGTTGCTGGAATACACGCCACCGATGTCGCCTTATCTGGATATTTTGTATCAGGATGAAGCGCTGGTGGTGTTTAACAAGCCCAGCGGCTTGCTGACAGTGCCAGGCAAAGCACCCGAGCACAAAGACAGCCTGGAGTATCGTGCACGGTTAGTCTGGCCCGGTGTGCGCATAGTACACCGGCTAGATATGGCAACCTCAGGCATTGTTGTGATGGCGCTGACAGCCAACAGCCAGCGCGAACTTAACCGTCAGTTTCAACAACGTGAAACTGAAAAGCATTATATTGCGCGCGTTAATGGGCGGGTAGAAGCAGACAGCGGCAGTATAAACCTGCCGTTAATCTGCGACTGGCCGAACCGGCCAAAGCAAAAAGTTTGCTTTGAATATGGTAAGCCATCATTGACACATTATCAGGTATTACAACGTGAGGAACATTATAGCCGGCTAAAGTTAACACCAGTAACCGGCCGCTCGCATCAGTTGCGGGTACACCTGCAGTGGCTGCAACATCCTATTGTTGGCGACAAATTTTATGGTGATGCAAAGGGCAGACTGCAGTTACATGCTGAAAAGCTGATATTAACGCACCCTACTACGGGGCAACGGTTACATTTTATTACTAAAAGCCCTTTTTAATAAGATATTCTTGCATTTATTAACCCACGGTTCAGATAAGTGGTATATCATATGCAAATACAAATAAGATTGTTCGTTAATAGAAATTAATTAACAATCTACAAAAAATCAAAAACCAACGCATAATAACTTAATTGTTAAAAGTGTCAGTGTAGTCTAAGGAGATATGGATGAAACTTAATAAAACTTTTCTGGCTGTAGCAGCAGCTCTACCATTGTTCAGCTTTGCAGCAAATGCAAATACGGTAACAGCAGCTGATCTGAAAGAGCGCGTATTTGGTTCTTTATTCGGCGAGTACTACATGCCGGATACGAAAAAAACTGAATCTCCAGATTGGAATTATATGGAGAAAGATTGGGGTTACGGCGTTGAGTTAGGTTATTACCTGACTGAACAATGGGCCATCCGTGCAGAATATGCCCGCATGGAAATGCAATCAAAACTGGATGGTTCAGATGTTAACGGTAACCGTTATGGTTTAGATGTAATGTATCATCTGCCACAGTTATCTTCTGTTTATCTGGTAGGTGGTTTAAAGCGTTTTGATGCTGCCCAAAATACCACAGCATTTAATGTGGGTTTAGGTTACAAACATTTCTTCAACCAGAATTTTGCTTTATATGCTGAAGCTAACCGCTACCAGGGTATTGACGAGTCTTACGGCGACGCTGGCATCAAGCTGGGTATGACCTATGCCTTTGGCTCTCCTGCTGCCAAAGCTGCGCCAACGCCAGCTCCGGCCCCAGCTGCACCAGTTCAGGCTGCAGTAGTAGATTCTGATGGTGACGGCGTGCCAGATAGTGCAGATAAGTGTGCAAACACCCCTGCAAACCATAAAGTAGATGCAACTGGTTGTAGCATTTTTGAAGAGAAAATGGCTGCTGTTGGTGACGTTGATATCGAAGTTCGCTTCGCGTTCGATTCTGCCGCTATTCCAGCAAACAAAATTTCTGACGTAGAAGGCCTGGGTGCATTTATGCAACGTTTCCCAGAATCAACCGTAGTGATTGAAGGTCACGCATCTAACATCGGTAATCCGACTTACAACATGCGTTTATCTGAGCGTCGCGCTAACTCTGTTGCAGATATTCTGAAGAACAAGTTTAACATTGCTCCTTCACGTATCAAATCTGTGGGTTACGGTGTAACACGTCCACGCGTTGAGGGTAACACCTCTGCAGCTCACGCAGCGAACCAGCGTATTGAAGCTAAAGTAACAGCTACAATTAAAGAGCCAGTACTGCGTTAATTTAAGTTTTTCAGAAAAAAAGCCGCTGTATATCAGCGGCTTTTTTATTTTGTCGTCCGCTTAGTAAAAAACAGGCTGCACCTTGTAAAAAAGCTGTGCTAGCATGTCGCCGTGCGCTGGTGAGGCCACTGTGGTATGACAGCCAGTCTGTCTTGATTGCCTAAAACTGCAACAGGGAAGGAAGTGCTGCTTTTCAGGTCTGGAGTCTGTTATGTCAAATTATTATCGGCCACTTCGTTTGTGGTGCTGTGCCAGTGTGTTCTGCTGTTTTACCGCTTCCGCAGAGCAAGTTCCTGTTATCGTTAACCTGATGGAAAATTCGCACGTCTGCAATTCAGAGACAGAAACTGCCCGTCTGGCAGAAAATGAGCAATTACAGGAAATGGCCCGGGCACTGGTAGAATTTAAAGCTACAAAATTCTGTTTTATTTTGCCCTCAGCAGCCGCTGTGCAGGTATTGGAACAGCACGCGACTTATATAAAGTTCGACTATAAATCGCAAGTTCTTTATACCTTCGCCAAATATGTGCAGGTGCAGACTCAGGCGCTCGCCCAGGAACAAACTTACTAACACCAGCAAAGTTGTTAAAGACTTATCCCGGACAGCCGATAACGGATTATTCGCTGCAAATAAGATCAGGTTATGCCTTACCTACTTGTTGGATTACTGATTGCAATCTTTGGCGCGGCAGCAGACAGCTATGCCAGCGCATTAACCCCCGAGCAAGCCTTAACTGCCGATTTAAACCGGCAGTTACCCGCGTATGAGCAGACAGAACAAACGGTAAATGGCAGTACATTTTTACTGTTGCAACGTGAAAATATGACCAGCTTTACCAAAGGCACTGCCATATTAGTTCCTGACTGGTCACAGCATGCAGCAAGCCCGAAACATATTGATCATTTGCGCCAGCAACTAAATGACTACGGCTGGCATACGCTGGCAATTATGCCTCCCTCCTACCCCGAGCACCCACTTACCGAAGACAGCCTGCAGCAGTATCAGCTAAGCCTGAAGGCCAGAATGGAAGCGGTGCAACGTACTGCAGAGCAACAACCTGGGGTCAGTATAGTTATCGCACAGGGCAGCAGCGCTGCGGTGCTCAATCGCTTATATGCCGACAAGCAACTGCAAGAGCCTGCGGCGTTTATTATGCTGGGTGCCTACCTGCCAGATCAGGAACTCAACCGGCAGTTGGCTAAAGCTTTGGCTTCGCACCAGATCCCGACATTGGATATTAATCATCAATACGATAATGGCTATGTCAGCAGCCAGCTAAAGCTGCGCCAGCAACTGGCGAAAAAACAGCTTAAAGCTATTTATCGCCAACGCCAGATTGTCGGTTCAGGTTACCATTACGATGAACAAGAATGGGTATTGCAGGAAATATATGGCTGGCTTACATCTGTCGGTTTATAGTTTACTGCGGTTTCGTTGTTGTTTGATCAGTTCGTAAGCGGCCTGAATGTCCTGCGTCCTGCGTTTTGCTACTTCCAGCATATCTGCCGGCACACCTTGTGCCATTAACTTATCCGGATGATGCTGCGCCATTAGCTTGCGGTAAGCTTTCTTTAATACAGCATCGCTGGCAGACTCTGCTACATCAAGCACTTTGTAAGCGTCTGCCAGGCTGTGTCTTGTGCTGTTGGCAGGTTGATTACGCCCGGCAAAGCGGCTTTGCGCCTGAAATGCCAGAATCAACGCATCAAGTTGGACACTGCTAAAGTTTAAATGCCCGGCCACTTGTTGCAACAAAGCATATTGCTCTGCTGTCATCTGGCCGTTAACACAAGCCGTGTTGATCTGAATTTCAACAAACAGCTGCAATACGTCGCGGCGGCGTCGGTAAGCCTGATAAAAACTGTTTAACTGCGGCTGCAGAGGAAAACTAACCGCCTTACCGTCACGAAATGCTGCCTGAGCTTCTTTTTGTTGGGCTGCCGTTAAACCAAGCTGGTTCATAAACTGCGTAGCCTGGCTGATATGAGCCGACGTTACCACGCCGGTGGCTTTGGCAACATGGCCCATGGTAGCAAAAGTGGTATAACGAAATAGTGCCTGTTCATCGAGATTGTCATTAAACAAGCCGGTAAAACCGCCGTTTTTCTCAAACTGTTGCTTAAAAGCGCGATCAAACCAATGACCGATAAGTACACCAATCAACAGGCCAGGCAGTTTCAGTAAAGCCAAACCAAACAAGGCCCCGAGAATTTTACCCCACACAATCAAACCCTTTTGCCACAACGCGATTATCGACTGATCGCACTATATCGGATTAGCAGGATTTCTAAAATTGATTTATCATAGCAAGTCCTTTGCACACCTGATAATGTTAACCTTTACGTAAGGCAAGAGTAGCTGCATGAAGCATGGTTTAGCGGTATTTTTTTTCGTTCCGGTTGGTGCTGCCTGCTTTGACAGCCATGCTCAGACTTCGCCAGCGGCTATGTGTTATGCACCAGTTCAGCCTCCTGCAGCCTTTAATCAGCTAAATGCGAAAGACCCGGCAATCCGTATCAGCTCAGACAATGTTAATTTATCTGGTAATCAAACTGCTGAATTCACTGGTAATGTTGAAATAAGTTATCGTGATACGCTGTTAATTGCGCCCAAAGCTAACTTCAGCAGCAGCCAGCAAACTGTGCTGGCTGCTGGCGGTATCGAATACTTTAACAGCGCCATTCAGGTTAGTGGTTCAGAATTCAGTGCCGATCTTATTAATGATAAAGCCAGCCTTAATGATGCCAACTACCGGTTTTTAGAGCAGGCTGGCCGCGGCTATGCCGCGGAGCTTACCGCTACAGAACAACTGCTGACATTAGACAGTGCATTATTCACTACCTGCCCGGTAGACGATAACAGCTGGGCATTGCATGCCAGCGAAATTCGTATTGAAGAAGGTGAAGGCTGGGGCGAAGCCCGCAATGCCGTATTTAAAATTAAAGATATTCCGGTATTTTATCTGCCTTACCTGACATTCCCGGTGAACGAGAACCGCCGCAGTGGCCTGTTGTTGCCAAAAATCAGCAACTCGCAACGTTTAGGCCTGGATCTTGAGCAGCCTTATTATCTCAATCTGGCAGAAAACTATGATATGACGCTGACCCCACGCTATATGAGTAAGCGCGGCGCTCAGCTTAAATCAGAGTTTCGTTACCTGACAGAGCAACACCGCGGCAATTTACAGCTGGAGTATATGCATTCTGACAATGACAAACCTTCAGATTTTGGCAGCCGGTATCTGGGCCACATCAGCCATTTAAGCGACTTTACCTCTGAGATCAGAGGTTACATCGACTTTACCGATGTTAGCGACGATGCCTATTTAACCGAATTGGGTTCAGACTACAGCAACCAGAGTGATACCCAATTATTGCGTCAGGCTGCATTAAGTTATTACGGTACTCAGGTGCACTCGCACCTGAAAGTACAGGGTTTTGAAGTGTTAGGTAACTATAACAATGCTTACAGTACCTTACCCGAGCTTAGCCTGAGTTCGGCTAAACCACACAGCCTACTGCCAAATGTCAATTTTAACTGGCAGGCGCAATACGCCCATTTTGAAAACAGTACAGCGCAAATAAGTAACGCTGATCGTCTGCATATTGAGCCCGGTATTGAAATTCCGTTTATTACACCGGCACTGGAGCTTACCGCTCAAGCCAGTCTGATGTATACCTATTACCAGCAAGACTTTGATGACAGTAGCATCGATCACATCAGCAGCAGTGTCACCCGTACCATACCTAAAGTACGGTTGCATTCACGTATCAACTTTGAGCGCGAATACAACTGGTTTGGCGAACCTGCGCTGCATACCTTTGAACCACAGATCCAGTACCTGTATATCCCTTACCGGGACCAGAGTAATATTGGCCTGTACGACACCACCCGACTGCAGGACGATTACTACGGCTTATTCCGGGAAAACCGCTATTCCGGCCTGGATCGGATTAACGAAGCAAACCAGATTACAGTAGGCTGGACTACCCGTTTCTACGACAATATTGACAACGAGTTATTTCGTTTTAGCCTCGGGCAGATTTTCTTTCTGTCAGATCCCAAGCCACAACCAGACAGAACAGACATCGTTGACGATTTAACCTCAACTGAATCCATGCTGGCTGCCGAGATGATTTGGCACTGGTTCAGTAAGTGGTATTTCAGCACTGCAGCGCAGTACGACATCGACAGCGATCAGTTAATGAAAAGCAATGCTTCACTGGATTACCGCGGCAGTGGTAAAAGCCTGTTTCAGTTGAACCATAGATACAGTCGGGCAGTCTCAGGTCAGGAAATCCAGCAAATGGGCGTGCTGGGCACTATGCCCGTAAGCGATAGCTGGCAACTGGTGGGCACTTACTATCGGGATGTGACAAATAATCGTATGATAGACGCCAGCTTTGGTGTGCAATACGAATCATGCTGTTGGGCCGTGCGTTTGGTTGCCAGACGCCAGGTGCTAACCGATCTTGAACTGCCGGTTGATGCTATTAATGGTACCAGCAGACTCGATAGCAGCATTGGATTACAGTTTGTCCTGAAAGGCTTTGGCGACAGTGCTGGCTTCGGTGTAACCGACATGCTGTCCAACGGTATTTTCAGCTACCGCAAGCCATACTTATTAACTAATTGATGTAGGAATTTATGAAGCTATCACAACTTATCTGTACCGCCTTATTATGCGGTTTCAGCTGCAGCAGCATTGCTGCTGAGCGTGAAATAGACCGGGTAGCTGTTATTGTTGATAACAGCGTGGTGCTGGAAAGTGACATTACAGATATCGTTGAACGGGTAAAACGTAATGCTGCCAGTCAGGGCCAAACCTTACCGTCTGATGCTGCGTTACGCACCCAGGCATCAGAGCGTTTAATCATGACCAACCTGCAATTGCAGATGGCGCAGCGCATGGGTTTGCAGATAAGCGATGCCCAGCTGGATGACACCATTAGAAACATAGCGCAAAGCGAGAACCTGTCGCTTGATGCTTTTCGCCAGCAGGTAATTGCAGAAGAAGGTAACTACGAGCGCTTTCGCGAGCGTTTGCGTGAAGAAATGATTACCGGAGAAGTGGTCAGAGCCAACGTACAGCGCCGGGTTTATATCAGCCCACAGGAAGTAGACAGCCTGCTTAAACTGATGGAAGAGCAAGGCGCTAGCAACGAGCAGTATAATTTAGGTCATATCCTGATCTCTATTCCAAGTCAGGCCACATCTGACGATATTAACGACGCTAAAGAGCGGGCCGACAAAGTGATGGAACTGCTGCGCAGCGGCAGTGATTTCAAACGCATTGCTATTGCTTCCTCATCAGGCTCCAATGCCCTTGAAGGGGGTGATTTAGGCTGGATGAATATTAATGAAATGCCTACTTTATTCTCAGAAGCTATTCGTGGCCGCAAAAAGACCGATATCGTTGGCCCGCTGCGCTCTGGTGCAGGCTTTCATATTCTGACTATCTTTGACATACGCGGTGAGAATGTCGCCGAAATTAACGAAGTTAAATCACGCCATATACTGATTAAACCTTCAATTATTCTGAGTGAAGATCGTGCCCGCAGTATGCTGACTGAGTTTGCTGCTAAACTACGTGCTGGCGAAGCCGACTTTGCTGAATTGGCCAAACAACATTCTGAAGATCCGGGCTCTAAATTAAACGGCGGCGATCTGGGCTGGAGCGAGCCAGACATTTTTGTACCGGCATTTCGCGATACGTTAAACCGTTTACAGGTTAATGAAATCAGTGAACCATTCAGAACCGAACACGGCTGGCATATTGCGCAGGTACTGGAAAAACGCACAGTCGACGCCACTGCAGATAAAAAACGCCAGCAGGTATACCGGATGATTTTCAACCGCCGCTATAACGAAGAGTCGGCTAACTTTTTGCGCGAGCTGCGCGCTGATGCTCATATTGAAGTAAGGTCAGAGGGCTGATGACACTGCGAATTGGCATTACACCGGGTGAACCGGCAGGCATAGGGCCAGATTTAGTTATAACCCTTGCCCAGCAGGCGTGGCCGGTAGAACTGGTTGTGTGTGCCAATGCAGCATTGTTAACCGAACGCGCAGCCCAGCTCGGGCTGGCGCTGAACCTTATCCCCTACGACGCCTCAGCAATACCCAGACCACAACAGGCCGGCACACTGACAGTTGCAGACTTTGCACTGGCAGAGCCGGTTCTCGCTGGCACGCTTAATGTTGCCAACGGCCGTTATGTGGTCGATACACTGACCTTCGCCGGCGAGAAATGCATTAACAGTGAATTTGCCGCTATTGTGACCGGCCCGGTGCATAAAGGCATTATTAATCAGGCTGGCATTCCTTTTAGCGGCCATACTGAATTCTTTGCTTTGCAATCCAATACCCCTTATGTGGTCATGATGCTGGCAACAGAAGGCCTGCGCGTGGCTCTGGCGACCACACATATTCCGTTAGCCTATGTGGCAAAAGCCATTACCAGAGAACGTTTACTGCAAGTTCTGACGATACTGCATCAGGATTTACAGCAAAAATTTGCTATCGCGGCGCCCAGAATTTACGTGTGTGGCCTGAATCCCCACGCCGGAGAAGATGGCCACCTTGGCAGAGAAGAGCTGGATATTATTATCCCCACCCTGAATGAACTGCGAGCCCAGGGCATGCAGCTGATTGGACCGCTACCGGCAGATACATTGTTTCAGAGCAAATATCTGGATCATGCCGATGCCGTGCTGGCGATGTACCATGATCAGGGCTTACCGGTACTCAAACATATGGGCTTTGGCCGTTCTGTGAATATCAGCCTGGGTTTGCCCCTAATCCGAACCTCGGTTGATCACGGTACCGCACTGGATTTAGCCGGCACCGGCAAAGCAGATGCCGGCAGTTTATTTCACGCAGTTAATCAGGCTATTACACTGGCCACTAAAACGACGACTCTACATGACTGATAATGTACATTTAGGCCACCGCGCCCGTAAACGCTTTGGCCAGAACTTCCTGCATGACCCTCAGGTAATAGGCCGTATTGTTAAAGCAATAGCACCTAAACCAAACGATCTGCTGGTTGAGATTGGCCCGGGTCTGGGTGCGCTGACAGAACCCGTCGCCGAAGCGGCAGGTCACCTGACCGTTATCGAACTGGACAGAGACTTAGCCGAACGTCTGGTACAACACCCAACGCTGGCTGATAAGCTGACAGTACACCAGGCCGATGCAATGAAATTTGATTTCACCGCCTTGGTACAAGAAGGTAAGAAACTGAAAATCTTTGGTAACTTACCCTATAACATCTCTACGCCGTTGTTATTTCATCTGTTTCAATATGCAGACTTTATTGAAAACATGCATTTTATGCTGCAAAAAGAAGTTGTGCAGCGTATGACAGCCATTCACGGTAGTAAGGCATTTGGCCGTTTAAGCGTCATGACACAGTACTACTGTGAAGCCATGCCAGTAGTAGAAGTAGGGCCAGGCGCCTTTAAACCAGCGCCCAAAGTCGATTCTGCCGTTGTACGCTTACTGCCCCGTGCTGTAGCTGAACGCGCAGCAGTACCCGCTGATGTGCTAAACCGGGTTTGTCTGGAAGCATTTAACCAGCGGCGCAAAACAATTCGTAATTGCTTTAGTAACTTTGCCAGCGCGGAGCAATTAGAACAGTTAGGGCTTAATCCCGGCCTACGGCCAGAACAACTTGCAGTGGCCGACTTTGTCCGTGTAGCCCAGTGGCTGCAACAGCAGGAATCAGCAGTATGACATCACATTTTAACGTGCCGGTAGAAGTTGAAACCTACTACATTGCTGCGCAATCAGATCCAGCCGCTGAGCGTTATGTGTTCGCTTATACTATTACTATCCGCAATCATAGTAGTGAGCCAATACAACTGTTAAGGCGTTACTGGTTAATCAGCGATGCCAACGGCAAACAAACCGAAGTTGAAGGTGAAGGTGTTATCGGTGAGCAGCCTCATCTGGCCCCCGGCGGCAGTTATCGTTATACCAGTGGTGCGGTACTGGAAACTCCGGTTGGTACTATGCAAGGCCACTATGAAATGATAACCACGCAGCAGGAACGCTTTCACGCCGCTATTCCGCTGTTTCGTCTGGCTATGCCAAATATTCTTAACTAATGGCCACCTACGTTATTGGTGATTTGCAAGGCTGTTATGACGCTTTGCAGCGTTTGCTTGAACATGTCAATTACAACCCGCAACAGGATCAGCTCTGGTTTTGCGGCGATCTGATCGCCAGAGGCCCGCAGTCACTGGAGTGCCTTACTTTTGTTAAAGGGTTGGGCGACAAAGCCGTTACAGTACTTGGCAATCACGATCTGCACTTTATTGCCTGCCATTATGGCCTGAGCACCGTTAAGCAACAGGATAAACTACAGCCATTACTGGATAGCCCGCAGCGGGAAGAACTGGTGCAGTGGTTATGTCAGCAACCGCTGCTGCATTTTAGCCCGGACCAACGTTTTATGATGGTTCATGCCGGCCTGGCACCGGAATGGCAACTGGAAGACGCTATTGTTGCCACTACCGCAGTGCAACAGCTACTGCAAAAGGATCCGCTAACGCTATTAAGCAGTATGTACGGCAACAAGCCCGAACGCTACAGCGAGGCAACATCAGACGAACAGCGCTGGCGTTTCACTATTAACAGTTGCACCCGGATGCGGTTTTGCCGTCAGGATGGCTCGCTTGAACTGAAAGAGAAAGGCCACCCAAGGAATCAAACACAACTGGTGCCCTGGTATGAATTCTGGCGCACAAAAACACATCCTGAACTGTTCTTTGGTCACTGGGCAGCATTAAATGGTTATAGTCCGGTAGCAAATATTCATGCACTTGACACTGGTTGTGTCTGGGGTAATGCGTTAACTGCATATTGTATTGATACACAACAACGTTATAGTGTGGCAGGGATTACCCGGAACCTGTATATTTAACGGCGTTGTCCGGAATTGTTAAGCTTTGCTGTCTGGATCAGGCTGCATAAAAAAACAAAAAATGGGAGTTATTATGAAGTTAACCGTAGCATTACGGGTGATTGGTGGGTTTGGCATCATTTCGCTACTCCTGTTAATCATAGGTACAACATCTTATGTAAGTTTGAACAATATCAGTGCATCAACAGCAGAAGTAAACCAGGTTTCCATACCCGCTCTTGAACAAAGTGCGCTAATGCAAAGCGGTTTTGTGGTAATGAGCAAACAAAGCCTGCAGGCGTTCTACGCGACCTCTTTGCAAGACGTTTCTTCTTTACGAAAATTGTTTTCTGAAGAACAACAGCGTTATGCCCAGGCAGCAAAAAACCTGAGCACCGCAGTACAAAATGAAGCGACTCTGAAAAGAGCTGCAGAAACAGTAAATGAAGCCTATAGCAATTTTACCCCTGTCACTACACAGTTATTCCAGCAACTGGAAAATAATTTAACCTTGCGTGACAACATTGACAGCAAACTTGCTGAGCTTGAAACACAAGCAGATGATACAGCATCATTGATTCTGGATTTTACTGACACGCGCGATGTCCAGCGCCGCTTTCCGCGTTCATATCAGGCCGCAACCGGTATTGAAACCGGCATAAACACCTTAATCAGCAATGTGGTAGATTTAAACCGTACTACATCCGACACCACCGCCAATACTATCAGCAATGAAATTGCGTTCCGGTTAAAAGAGCTTAATGATCAATTTGAAACAATCAAAACAGAAACTGCAGGCCAGGTAAGCCTGATTGATGATTTGGCAGAAAAATTTGCTCAAATTAACACTCTGCTGGCAGGTAATAACAGTATTGTAGAGTTAAAAACCCGCCGGCTGCAAAGCACTGCAGATGCAACAGCACTGTTGGCCTCAGCTGAACAACAAACTGCCAGTGCAATGGCCAGCCTTGCTGGCTTATTAACCCAGGCCAGCAAAGCGGCAGAAACGATTCAGCAAGACTCGGCGTCCGGTGTGTCTAATGCTATTACACTGATTTTTATCGTAGTGCTGATCTCTATTATTGTTTCAGTGGTTATTGCAACGGTAACTGTGCGCAGCATTTCTATTCCACTGGCTAAGGTAAATCAGATCCTCGGCGTAGTGGCGTCTGGTGATATGACTCAAAAACTGGATGACAGCGCCAAAGATGAGTTTGGTGAGCTGGCCCGTAACTGCAACAAGGTTATTGCTAACCTGCAACAGCTGATCCAGGGCATTATCTCCCGCTCTACTCAATTGGCAGCAGCATCTGAGCAGACTTCAGCCATTACGGTGCAAACCACCCAAGCCATTCGTGAGCAAAAGTCTCAGGTTACCCAAGCGGCAACAGCTACCACAGAGATGAGCAGCACAGCGCAAGGCGTATTACAAAGCTCTAATGATGCGGTTGCCGAAATTAAGAACGCTGACAATGAAGCTGAACGGGTTAAAGGCATCTCTCTGGAAAATAAAGCTATTATTCTCCAGTTGTCACACGAAGTGGAGCAGGCCTCAGTTGTTATCAACAAATTACACAAAGACAGTGCCTCTATCGGCAGTATATTGGATGTAATACGTGGCATTGCCGAGCAAACTAACCTGTTGGCATTAAATGCGGCTATTGAAGCGGCCCGTGCCGGTGAACAAGGCCGTGGTTTTGCGGTAGTAGCAGACGAAGTTCGCTCGCTGGCCAGTAAGACCCAGGCATCTACCCAGGAAATTCAGGCGATGATCCAGGTACTGCAAAGCGGCGCCCAGGCTGCGGTAGAAGCGATGAACAAAGGTAAAAAACAAGCTGAAAACTGTGTGGCAAAAACTGAGGTGGCCACCAAAGCGCTGGACTCTATCACCCATGCTGTGCATTTAGCGCATGATATGAGCACACAAATCTCTGATGCGGCTAAAGAGCAAAATCAGGTGTCGCATGAGATCAGCAAGCTGTTGGAGTCGATTGTTTCTATTGCAGAGGAAACGGCATCAGGTGCTGAACAAACGTCTGAATCCAGCCATGAAGTAGCAAGACTGGCTGAAG
The DNA here is from genome assembly GCF_900108485.1 of Rheinheimera pacifica. GTDB lineage: Bacteria > Pseudomonadota > Gammaproteobacteria > Enterobacterales > Alteromonadaceae > Alishewanella > Alishewanella pacifica. The sequence goes on from NZ_FNXF01000017.1 coordinate 45,667, forward strand.
AATTACGTGTTTCTGTAGAGCAGTTCAAAGTCTGATTTCACGGCCCGAAATAAAAAAATCCGCCAGCTGGCGGATTTTTTTATTGGTAGACTAATTTTAGTCGCCTTCACCGGCGCGGCTTTTCAGCACTGCCAGCAAGGGTGAGGCCGCAAAGCCGTTTGCTTCAGCCCAGGCAATATCACCTGATGCGCCAACAGCAGACCCCGGTAACTGTTTAACAATAAACTCGCCAACATCTGCAGCATTGCTTTTAAAAGCGTGCCGGATAAGACTTTCACCGTTACATACCACACCATCGTAAATATTGCGTAAACGCAGACGATAGTCACTAAGAACTTTTCTCAGACGGTTCTTATCGTCAGCTGCCACATAATCACACATAGAAGCAGCTAACTGATCATCTGCTACCGCAACCGGCGATACCAGTGCGGCAACACTTAAAGCAGCACCGCAAAACAACGTTGGTAATAATCTCATTTACTACTCCTTGCTGAACACAACCTGAAGCATCTTAACAATATGCAGCAGCAGGTGCAAATATAGCCAGCAGAAGCTAATTACGTATTAAGGTTATAAAGCGACAATCATATGGATTATTATCGTCTGCAGGCAAGAAGCTTTGCTCGGCTAATTCCCAGCTACCAGCAGCATGATAATCCGGGAAACAGGCATCACCTTCTGTTTCCAATGATATTTCTGTCAGATATAACCGTTGGGCTAACGGCAGACACTGACGGTATATCTCAGCACCGCCAATGACCATGACTTCAGGTTGGTCATGCAATAGCTCAAAAGCTTTCGCTAAGCTATTCACCCATTCTGCACCACGTGGGTCTGTTACTGTTTGCCGGCTCACCACAATATTGCGCCGCCCGGGCAGCACACGGCCGATAGACTCAAAAGTCTTGCGGCCCATTACTACCGGCTTACCCAGTGTCACTGCTTTAAAATGCTTTAAATCTGCCGGCAAATGCCAGGGCATCTGATTATCTTTGCCTATTACACGATTGGCAGCCATCGCTGCCACCATAGAGATGATCATGAGCTTACCTTACTTAACGCTGATAAATAACCTCGACATCATAGTCGTCGTCGTCAAAATCATCATCATCGTCGTCTTCATCAATAACCGGCTGGATATCTGCCGGGCTATCATCCCATTTAAAGCTAACCGGATCAGCAAGCAGCTCAGCAGGTTTATCTACCGGTAACAGCTCAATATAATTCAGAATATCGGCCGCCAGGCGCTCCGTATTGGTGCGGGCAGCCGCAGCAATTTTAAATACCGGCCCGTCCCAGTTTAGCGCAGCGGTAACACTGGCAATGATCTCGTCCAGCTCGTCTTCCATAACCAAGTCCAGCTTATTAAATACCAGCCAGCGTGGTTTGCCTGCCAGCTTTTTGCTGTATTTCGCCAGTTCCTGCACGATGGTTACCGCATTTTCAGCAGGATCTGAGCCATCAGCCGGTAGCACATCAACAACATGCAATAATAAACGGCAACGCTCTAAATGTTTTAAAAACTGAATACCTAAACCTGCACCTTCTGCTGCGCCTTCAATCAAACCTGGAATATCGGCAATAACAAAAGAGCGATGAGATTCAACCCGCACTACGCCAAGGTTGGGTACTAAGGTCGTAAAAGGATAATCAGCCACTTTGGGTTTAGCTGCCGACACCGCACGGATTAACGTCGATTTGCCTGCATTAGGTAAACCGAGCAAGCCTACGTCAGCCAGTAGTAATAACTCCAGCCGCAAATTACGAATTTCGCCGGGCGTGCCATTGGTTTTTTTCCGTGGAGCTCTGTTAGTACTGGTGGCAAAACGCGCGTTACCTAAACCATGCCAACCGCCTTTGGCTACACGTAAACGCTGACCATGACGGGTTAAATCGCCCATGATCTCATCGGTATCCACATCTACTGTGCGCGTACCTACCGGCACCCGCAACTCAAGATCGACACCACGCTTACCGGTACAATTTACACTGCCACCATTTTCACCGCGTTCAGCGCGATGAAATTTTTCAAACTGGTAATCCACTAAAGTATTCAGGTTTTCATCTGCTACCAGGTATACGTCGCCGCCATCGCCGCCGTCGCCACCGTTAGGGCCACCCTTTGATATAAACTTCTCACGTAAAAAACTGATAATACCGTTGCCACCGTCGCCGGCTTCAACTCGAATTATCGCTTCATCTACAAACTTCATCGGGTGCGTCCTGATTAATCAGATTAAAACCAGTTAACAGCTAACTGGCGATAAGTATAACTTAGGTTAAGTACAAGTGTGCCGCTAACATCACATTATGCAGTCTGCTGTACCTTGTTTAATAAAAAACCCCGCACTTAGGCGGGGTTTTTCTGAAGCCTATCAGCTTATTCGCTGACGATGCTTACGAAATTGCGGTTGTACTCGCCTTTCACTTCAAACTTCACTTTACCTTCAGTTAAAGCGAATAAAGTGTGGTCTTTACCGATACCAACGTTAGTGCCCGGGTGGAACTTAGTGCCACGCTGACGTACGATGATGCTACCAGCTAAAACCGTTTCGCCACCGAAGCGCTTAACACCTAAGCGTTTAGCTTCTGAATCGCGACCGTTACGAGTGCTACCTACACCTTTCTTACTTGCCATGTGTCGATACTCCTGTTACGCGCTGATGCTGGTAATTTTCACTTCAGTGAACCACTGGCGGTGGCCCATCTGTTTGCGTGAATGCTTACGACGACGGAATTTAACGATTTTAAGCTTATCGCCACGGCCATGAGTGACCACTTCCGCTACTACTTTACCACCTTCTACTAAAGGTGCACCGATACTGATATCTTCGCCATTAGCGACCATCAACGGTGTAAATTCGATTGTTGCGCCGGTTTCTAAATCTAGTTTTTCTAGACGTAGAGTTTGACCTTCCGTCACACGGTGCTGTTTGCCACCACTTTGGAAAACCGCGTACATAGTTAACTCCGTACAAAGCACGCCATCGCTTGGTTAAGGGGCGTGTTAATTCAATTCACAGGGCGCGAATTGTACGCAATTTCCCCTACCCCCGCAAGTAGTAATATAAAAAAGATCTCTCTGCTGACAAAAGGATCCGGTTTTGCTTTGGGACTGCCCAGCCAATAGTGTAGAATTAGCGACATTCTATGGTTTAAGCAGTTGTTTTTCATGACGCTCGAACAGATCCAGCAGCTAACCTCTGACGATATGGCTGCCGTTAATCAGCATATTTTTTCTCAGCTAAATTCAGATGTCGCCCTGATTAATCAATTAGGCATTTATATCGTTAACAGCGGTGGCAAACGCCTGCGCCCGTTGTTGGCGGTGCTGGCAGCTAAAGCGCTGCATTATCAGGGCACAGCTCATGTCACTGTAGCGGCAATTATAGAATTCATTCACACTTCCACTTTATTACATGATGACGTGGTAGATGAATCCACTTTACGCCGGGGCAAGCAAACCGCCAATGCAGTGTTTGGTAACCAGGCCAGTGTATTAGTGGGTGACTTCCTTTACAGCCGCTCGTTTCAGATGATGGTATCGCTGAACGATATGCGCATCATGAATATTCTGGCCGACGCGACCAATATTATCGCCGAAGGTGAAGTATTACAGCTGATGAATGTAAATGACCCCGACACTACAGAACAAAGCTATATGCAGGTTATTTACTGTAAAACAGCAAAGCTGTTTGAAGCCGCCACCCAATTAGCCGCTATTATTGCTAATCAACCTGAAGCCATAGTGAACAGTATGAAGTTGTACGGTATGCATCTTGGCACCGCTTTCCAACTGATTGATGATGTACTGGACTATCAGGCTGATGCCTCTGAGCTTGGCAAAAATATTGGCGACGATCTTGCTGAAGGCAAACCCACACTGCCGTTAATCCATGCCTTAAAACATGGTACTGCTGCCCAGCAAGCACTGATCCGTGAAGCCATAGTAGAAGGTAATGGTATGGCGCATCTTGAGGCTATTATGGCCGCGCTACATGAAACCAATGCTTTTGAATACACCCGCCAGTTGGCAGAGCAGGAAGCAGAGAAAGCGCGTCAGGCACTGGCGGCTGTACCAGAATCAGAACATAAACAGGCATTGCTGGCGTTAGCCAATATTGCCGTGTCCCGCAACCACTAAGGTTGCCGGGCATAGAAAAAGGCGCAGATGCGCCTTTTTTTATGCTGAGAATAACTTAGTTATTCTTTACAAACTCTTCGCCTAAAGTGATATCGGCTTTTAACGTGCCCAGCATATCATTCATGGCTTTTTGCTCGTAAGCACTTAAAGTACCGATTGGCAGCAATGCCTCTACGCCATTTTTACCCAGCGTAATTGGCTGAGCAAAGAAACGGGCATATTCGCCGTTACCTTCAACGTACGCATATTCAGTTACTTTCTCGCCCTGTAAACCCTTAATTAAGGAAATACAGAAACGCGCAGCAGCCTGACCCATTGATAGCGTAGCAGATCCGCCACCGGCTTTAGCTTCAACTACTTCAGTACCGGCATTCTGGATACGGTGCGTTAATGAGGCTACTTCGTCATCAGAGAAACTAACACCTGCAACCTGTGACAATAAAGGCAGAATAGTAGTACCGCTATGACCACCAATGACCGGTACAGTCACTTCGGTCGGATTCTTACCTTTTAATTCACCGACGAAAGTCTCAGCACGGATCACGTCCAGAGTCGTTACACCAAACAAGCGGCGCGGATCGTAGGTGCCGGCTTTTTTGAATACGTCAGCAGCAATAGCCACAGTGGTATTTACCGGGTTAGTAATAATACCCACCAGCGCTTTAGGGCACTGCTGCACAATAGCCTCTGCCAGCGTTTTAACCACACCTGCGTTGATATTAAATAAGTCTGAACGGTCCATGCCCGGCTTACGCGGCATACCTGCAGGGATCATCACTACATCAGCGCCAGCCAGTGCGGTGTGTAAGTCTTCTTTACCGTAGCCTGTTACTTTAACAGCGGTAGGGATATGGCTTAAATCAACCGCAACACCCGGTGTTACCGGCGCTAAATCATACAACGCCAAGTCTGTGCCTGCAGGTAAGTCTAATTTCAGCAATAACGATAATGCCTGGCCAATACCGCCGGCGGCACCTAATACGGCAACTTTCATAATTATCTCCCTTGATAACGGTTGAATGAAAACGCGCCAACAATACTGAAACCGCGTTGAAAACACAAATAGCTTAAGCCTAAAGTCTAAGCATTTTAGCGAATTTTAGTGTACTTTACTTCACAAAGTGAATGCGGCAACGAACTTTGCTAAGATAACGACACGAAACAAGAGGTAAGAGTGTTATATGACCAGGCAAGCCAAACAGGAAGTGTTAACTCAGGCTTTTAAAGCGCTGTTAAAAATGGAAAAATTTGGTTCTCAAAGTGAAATTGTCGATGCCCTGAAAAATGACGGTTTTGATAATATCAGTCAGTCAAAGGTATCCCGTATGCTTAGCAAATATGGTGCGGTACGTACCCGCAATGCCAAGCAGGAAATGGTTTATACCCTGCCTCCTGAGTTAGGTATGCCAACAACCAAAAGCCCGTTACGCCAACTGGTACTGGACATAGAACATAATGATGTGATGATTATTATCCGTACCAGCCCGGGCGCAGCACAACTTATAGCACGTATGCTTGACTCTATCGGCAAGGCTGAAGGTGTGCTTGGCACTATCGCCGGTGACGACACCATTTTTATCGCACCAAATAAAGTGCAGAATATTAATGAGATTTTACAAACGGTAACTAAGTTATTTGAAGGAAAGCTGGCCTGATTACGGCCTGGCTGCCAGCTCCAGAAAACTTATAGAAGGTACAAAAAACGCTGCACTGAAATCGAAGCGGCTGTAATTCAGCAGTTGATCGTAGCCCTGATTTTGTTCTGCCAGCCCTAATCTACGCTTGAGTTGTTGTAACAAAACGTCTGCATCTGCACAATAGGTTAATTGCAACATGCCTTGCACCTTTGGTTGTGAAAATGGCATGTTTTGCTGTAAAAAAATGCCCCGGGCGATATCTGGCTGCACCACTGCATAATGGCTATCAGCCGCCTGTAGTGGCGGGGGAAGGGGTTTACCAGATACTTTATCCATCCCCATTATGTCTTCCTGCTGCTTAGTGTTCAGTTGCTGCCAGTTACTCAAATCAAAATTAAGACAATGTAAATGCAAGTAACTGCCACCGGCAAAAACCGGCTGCTGTATATGGTCAACCAAGGCTGCCACACGCTTGGCTTTGCCCTTTGGATTGCATGGTGCATCAATAAAGCCGGTGAGGCTGCGGCCATCAAGGTAACGAAAACCCTGAATATGCTCCTGCAGCTCAGCATGGCCCTGTAGCAATTGCAACACCTGTTGCGCGGCAATAAAATTCACATCCAGACGGTCAGAGCGAATTTGAATCAACAGATCCAGCGGCACAGGCGCAAGATCAATATCTTCAGCGGGTAAGTCAGGAAAAGGGCTCAGGCCTGCCGGTCTGGCATCAGGATACAGGATATCCCAGTAGTTACTGCCGATAGCCACTACACTGGTTAATAATGCCTCAGAAAAATGCACGGCCAAGCGGTCAAATAGCTGTGGTAAACGGGCAAGTTTATGCCTTAGGACCCGCTCGTGCCCCTCCAGGGCGTTGAAGAATAAATAACTACCATGCAGGTTTGCTTCAGTACAAATTCCCAGTTGCTCTCTGGCCATAACAATCCTTTTTTTACTACATGCCACAATAACCGCTTTCAGGCCGGCATTCTTGTGAGATATATCTCACAAAAGAGTAAGTTTAAACGCTATTTCACACAGAATGAAGAAAGACAAAAGAACTATATCACTATGAAAAATAAAGCGAAATTACAAAAAATAACACTTTTACAATAATATTACATAGCGCAAATTATAAAAAAGCCATGCCAGATTCTCACAATAAAGCGCATACTTACTTCGTCAACGGATAAGCAGGCTGACAGGATGTTAGCGTTAATTGCACGAAGCAGTACCTTGCTAGGATAGCACAGCGGTAGCAGACAGGACATGCTCAGGATGAGCACAGCATTTTCAGATTCTTCACCGGCGCTGAAAATATCAAGGAAGCAAGCAGGACCTCTCAGGATGAGAGTACATTATCAGGATGATAATGTTTATGGATGACAGGACCAGGCAAGATGCCTTTTGGACACTCCGGGATGGAGCCAGGGATGAAATACTACGGATAGTATCGACATGGATGACGAAAAAGGACCTTAGGTGGCCGCGTAGTTTGCGGCCTACCTTCTTCCCTCTCCGCACTGCTATACCCCTCTCACTTATCTTTTTTTATTCAGTGCTTTAACTTTGTTCTGCCGGCTACCCGCTTACTGTTTGTCTAACCGTTGCTGGTATACAGAGAAATCCGGCACTTCGCGCTGGTAATCCTGTTGATAAAGCGAAGAGTGAACAATGAAATCTGCTGTAGCCTGATTACAGGCTACAGGTATATTCCATACCACAGCCAGGCGTATCAGTGCTTTTACATCAGGATCATGGGGTTGCGATGACAGCGGGTCCCAGAAAAATACCAGCCAGTCAATTTTCTGCTCAGCGATCATAGCACCAATTTGCTGATCGCCCCCCAGCGGCCCGCTGGCTAAACACTGCACCGGTTGTTGCAACGCTTCAGCCACTAACTTACCGGTAGTGCCGGTTGCAACCAACTGCTTATCAGCAAAAAAATCTTTGTGCGTAGTCACCCAGCGCAGCAATGCCTGCTTTTTACCGTCATGGGCGACCAGTGCTATGGTTTTCATATCTATCGTGCTCCTTAATCTGCATTGCTACGCGTAAGGCGTGAGTGTGGTTAATATATCAGATAAAAAAAAGCCCTGCATAGCAGGGCAAAACAACCAAGGTCCACGTATAACATCGTTATTGGTCAGGTAGCACAGCCGCTTCTGGCCTGCCATGCACCTTTAACCACATCATTCTTCCGGTTACTGGCTTGACTCCACTATGCGCTTCATCGCTGTCATATAACCGCGTAATTTTTTACCTACTGTCTCAACCGGGTGCTGGCGGATAGCGTCATTTACCGCTATCAGCTTCAGGTTATCCACGCCATTACTGCCGTTGATACCTTTACCGATATATTCACTGCTTAAGCCATTTACCATATCTTTCAATAACGGTACTGCCGCATGGGCAAACAGGTAGTTGCCATATTCTGCTGTATCTGAAATCACTACGTTCATCTCATACAAACGCTTACGCGCTATGGTATTGGCAATTAACGGTGTTTCATGTAATGACTCATAGTACGCCGATTCAGCCACTATGCCGGCATCTACCATGGTTTCAAACGCCAGCTCTACGCCCGCTTTAACCATCGCTACTAACAACAAGCCACGGTCAAAGTAATCCTGCTCGGCAATCTTTTCATCCGACACCGGCGCTTTTTCAAAACCACTGCTGCGGGTTTGTTCACGCCAGGTCAGCAGATTTTTATCATCATTGGCCCAGTCCGCCATCATGGTGCGCGAAAACTCGCCGCTGATAATATCGTCCATGTGTTTTTCAAATAATGGCCGTAGTGTTTGTTTCAGCTGTTCGGCTAAATCAAAGGTTTTGATTTTCGCCGGGTTACTTAAGCGGTCCATCATGTTGGTGATACCACCATGTTTTAACGCTTCGGTTACCGTTTCCCAGCCGTACTGAATCAACTTGGCGGCATAACCTGCCTCCAACCCATCGGCGACCATTTTATCGAATGCTAAAATAGCGCCGGTTTGTAACATGCCACACAGTATGGTTTGCTCGCCCATCAGGTCGGATTTCACTTCCGCCACGAAAGACGACTGCAGCACACCAGCCCGATCTCCCCCCGTTGCCGATGCGTATGCTTTGGCAATTTCCAAGCCTTGTCCTTTGGGATCATTTTCCGGGTGTACCGCAATTAATGTCGGCACCCCAAATCCTCTTTTATATTCTTCCCGCACTTCCGTACCAGGGCACTTAGGTGCCACCATCACTACAGTGATGTCAGGCCGGATTTGCTTACCTTCTTCTACTATATTAAAACCGTGTGAGTAAGCTAAAGTTGCACCTTGCTTCATTAGCGGCATAATCGCATCTACTACACTGCTGTGTTGTTTATCCGGCGTCAGGTTTAATACCAAATCTGCTGTCGGAATTAACTCTTCGTATGTACCAACGGTAAAGCCGTTGCTGTTGGCCTTTTGGAACGATGCGCGTTTTTCTGCAATGGCCTCAGCGCGCAATGCATAGCTGATATTTAAACCTGAGTCACGCATATTCAGGCCCTGGTTTAACCCCTGAGCACCGCAACCTACAATAACAATATTCCAGCCTTGCAGCAGTGTGCAGCCATTGGCAAACTCAGATTTATCCATAAAGCGGCATTGGCCTAACTGGCCCAACTGCTGACGTAAATTCAGCGTATTAAAGTAATTTGTCATACTACATCTCAGAATTTAGTGAAGTTTGCTCCAGCCAGTTTTGGCGAGCATAAGCAGAGCACAGGCTTTGCTTTAATAAGCTCATCTTAGTCGCTGGATATAATTGCGTGAAGTGATATATTTACAACTCTGTATTTCACTTTATGGAATAGAAGCCCATGGATATTCGCAGCGCACAGCTATTTCAGCACCTGGCCAGCAGCCTGAACTTTAGTAAAACCAGCGAACAACTTTATGTCAGTCCGCCCACTCTGACCCGGGTGATACAGCGTTTGGAGCAGGAGTTAAATACTGAACTGTTTTATCGTGACAAGCGCTCAGTAAAACTGACGCCCGCTGGCCATCGCTTTCAGCAATTTGTCCGGTTATGGCTCGATGAATGGCATCAGTTGCAAATTGATCTGCAACTGGCCAGTGCCGGGCTCAGTGGCGAGATCAGACTATTTTGTACCGTCACCGCCAGTTATAGTCATTTGCCGGCAATTCTGGACCGGTTTCGTCTGATGTGCCCCAAAGCGGAAATAAAACTGACTACAGGCGATGCATCAGCCGCTATCGAAAAAGTGCGGCTGGACGAGGCGGATATCGCGCTCGCTGCCCACCCAACAACCTTGCCCGCTAATATGGCTTTTCGCAGTATCGCCAAGCTACCGGTCATGATGATTGCGCCGGTTATTCCCTGCAAAGTAAACGATCTGCTGCAAAAGCAACCCATCCCCTGGCAAGATATACCGGTGATCCTGCCTGAGCACGGGCCAGCGCGCAGCCGATTTGACCGCTGGTTACACGATACCGGCATTAACCCACCGGTAGTGGCCAAAGTAGACGGGCATGAAGCTATGGTATCTATGGTAGCCTTGGGTACCGGTATTGCCTTGGCAGCTGATGCCGTAGTGTTACACAGCCCGGTACGTGACCGGGTGCGTAGCCTGGAGTTAGGTTACCAGTTTGAAGCTTTCGATTTGGGCGTATGTATGCTCAGCAAACGTTTGAACGAGCCGCTGATCCAGGCGTTTTGGCAAGTAGCTGTAGCAAAAAACTAGAAGCCGCGAAGGCAGCTTCGCTATTTTATAACCTTCAGATGCGAGCCTTTCTTTGGTTTTGGTGGCTCAGGATGAGTATCGTCGTGATCGAAGTTTTCACTGAAAATATCAGCTTCATCTTCTTCCTCTTCCAGCGTAAACACCGTACCAGCGCCATTTTCACGGGCATATATTGCTAATACTGCATTCACTGGAATATAAAGCGCAAATGGCTGGCCGCCGAAACGGGCATTAAAAGTCACTGCATCATTGCCCAGTTGCAGATTGCCCACTGCTGAGGGCGTAACATTTAGCACAATCTGGCCATTCTGAATAAACTGAGTGGGTACTTTTACCCGCTCAAAAGTGGCATCAACAACCAGATAAGGTGTACAGTTGTTATCCACAATCCACTCGTAAAACGCCCGCAATAAATAAGGGCGGTTTGCCGTCATCTTCATCAGAACTTCATTCCTCTGCGGATCTCACGCTCAATATCCGTTAAAGATGCCTGGAATGCGTCACGCTCAAAAATACGCGTCATGTAGTTTTTCAGTTCTTTGCTGCCCGGGCCGCTCAGCTCAATACCCAGTAAAGGTAAGCGCCATAACAAGGCTGCCATGTAGCAATCAACCAGACCAAATTCTTCGCTCATAAAGAACGGCGCTTCATTGAATAGCGGCGCTATAGATAACAAGCCTTCTTTCAGTTCCTGCCGTGCAGTTGCAGCGTTGTCATCGTTATTCAGTATGGCGGCAGCCTGACGGTACCAGTCTTTCTCAATACGGTACATCATCAATCTGGCCTGGCCGCGTGCTACAGGGTATACCGGCATCAGTGGCGGATGCGGAAAACGCTCATCCAGGTATTCCATAATTATATTGGCTTGATACAACGCCAGCTCACGATCAAGCAAAGTTGGCAGGCTGCCATACGGATTTACTTCGTACAGGTCCTCCGGCAAGTTATCTTGTGCGACCTGAAGAATATCGACAGTTACGCCTTTTTCAGCCAGTACTATACGTACCTGATGACTGAACATATCATCAGCTGCTGAGAACAATGTCATCACAGGGCGTTTATTGGCAGTGATCGCCATGTCTTCCTCCGGTAAAATAAAAAACGGCAAAGGGGCGCGAAGGCCCCTGTAAACATATCTAGTTGATATAACTAGTTAATGTACATCTTTCCAATATTCTTTCTTCAGCAAATAAGCCAGCACAAAGAAAATCAGCAGGAACACCATAACCTTGGTTCCCAAAGCGCGGGCTTCCAGCTTGGTAGGTTCGCCAACATATTCCAGGTAGTTTACCAGATCTGCTACAGCGCGATCATATTCTTCTGCGTTAAGCTCACCGCTACCATCGGTTTTAATACCAACATAAACTTCTTTTGATGCACCATCCACCAGCCGGGTTTCATAAGCTTTGTATGGCATGCCCTGCAGTTCTTGCAACACATGCGGCATACCCACTAGTGGAAACACGTCGTTGTTCACGCCAAATGGACGTGACGGATCAGCATAAAAACTCCGTAAATAGGTATATAACCAATCAGGGCCGCGTACACGGGCTACGTTAGTTAAATCCGGTGGCGTAGCACCAAACCACTTCTCACCGTCTTTTGCCGACATATTGTTGGTAATATGGTCACCGACTTTTTCACCGGTGAACATCAGGTTTTCCATACCTACTTCTTCAGGGATATCTAAATCGCTAAAGGTACGGGAATAACGCTGATACTGCATCTGGTGACAACCCAGACAGTAGTTCTGAAACAGCCTGGCGCCATTTTGCAGCGAGGCTTTATCTGTCAGATCAATAGGTGCCTTGTCCAGATGCACAGCCGGGCCGGCAGCCATCGCCCACGACGATGCTACCAATGCAATTACTGAAAATAAGTTCTTCATCATCAGGTTAACCTTACTGGTAATGGCTTGGTTTTTTCATTCTTGCTGTAGAACCACAGCAGAATAAAGAAGCCAAAGTATGTAAATGAGAATATCTGTGCCAATAAGGTATAGACACCTTCAGCTGGCAGCACACCTAATACACCCAGCGCTACAAAGCTGATACAGAAGTTGATCAGGTTCGCAGTATGTAAGCCACTACGGTAACGGATAGAACGTACCTTGCCTCTGTCCAGCCAAGGCAGTAAGGCTAACGCCACAATAGCGGCGAACATGGCTACAGCGCCCATAAACGGGTGCGGAATAGCACGTAAAATGGCATAAAACGGCGTGAAATACCAAACAGGTGCAATGTGCGCTGGTGTTTTCAGAGCATTTGCCGGCTCAAAGTTTGGCGCTTCAAGGAAGTAACCACCACCTTCAGGGAAGAAGAAAATAACCCAGGCAAAAATCAGCAGGAAACCGGCAACACCCAGTAAATCTTTAACCGTGTAGTACGGATGGAAAGGTATCGCATCTACAATAACTTTCTTACCACCGCGGGTAAAATACTGGTGGAAGGTGAATTTTTTATCTGCTTCAGTCTGCTCAACCGTGCCGTCGTTATCTTTCTTAATTTCGATACCGTCAGGGTTATTTGACCCTACCTCGTGCAGCGCCATAATGTGCAGGAACACCAGAATAACCAGTACCAGTGGCAGTGCAATAACATGCAGCGCAAAGAAACGGTTTAATGTGGCACCGGAAATAACGTAATCGCCGCGGATCCACAGGGTTAAATCTTCACCAATAAACGGAATAGTACCAAAAATACCGATGATAACCTGAGCTCCCCAGAATGACATCTGACCCCAGGGTAACAAGTACCCCATGAAAGCTTCAGCCATTAACACCAGGAAAATCAGCATACCAAAAATCCACAGCAGCTCGCGTGGTTTCTGATAAGAGCCGTACATCATGCCGCGTAGCATGTGCAGATAAACGACAACAAAAAACGCCGACGCGCCGGTAGAGTGCATATAACGCAACAACCAGCCGTAATCAACATCGCGCATAATGTACTCAACAGAAGCAAAAGCGCCTTCTGCAGAAGGTACATAGTTCATTGTCAGCCAGATACCGGTTAGGATCTGATTAACCAGCACCAACATGGCCAGTGAGCCAAAAAAGTACCAGAAGTTAAAGTTTTTTGGCGCCGGATACTGCATAACATGCAGATTCATCTTATCCATAAAGGGTAAGCGGTATTCAATCCAGCTCATCAGATTCTTAAACATCAGACAGTCCCCTCATCTTCACCAATCACAATGGTATTGTCGTCGATAAACATATACGGAGGGATCTGCAGGTTTTTCGGTGCAGGTACGCTTTGAAATACGCGGCCGGCCATATCAAACTTAGAACCGTGACAAGGACAGAAAAAGCCTGATTTAACGCCTTCAACCTGTGCGGCGAAATCGTTAATAATATAAGTCGGTGAGCAGCCCAGGTGAGTACAGATACCAACCGCAACAAAGATTTCCGGTTTTTTCGAGCGATGACGATTTTGTGCGTAAGCGGGTTGTTGCTCGACTTCAGACTCAGGGTCACGCAGTTTATCTTCATGCGTAGCCAGCTCATCCAGCATTGCTTGAGGCCGTTTTACAATCCACACCGGCTTACCACGCCATTCAACCCGAATTAACTGGCCCGGCTCAAGCTTACTGATGTCCGCACTGACCGCTGCCCCAGCCTGTTTTGCCTTTTCACTTGGCATCCAGGACGCGACAAAAGGCACAGCAGCTCCGATAGCTCCCACGCCCCCTACAACTGAGGTTGCAATGGTAAGGAAGCGGCGGCGACCATGATCTACAGGCGCATTGCTCATCCACTCATCTCCACGTTAACGCTTAAACAGAATTTAAGCGGCTGAATTTCAGCAATTATTATAAATCGAAAAAATATCGCCGATCATAATGAAAAGCCCTGCTTTACACAAGGATTAAGGCGGGCTGAATCAGTATTATCTTAACGCTTTGCGTTATACGCCAAGCTATAGCCGCCAGTTTGCAGCCACATAACAACGCAAAAAGCAGGTAAAAAAAACCCGGCAACAGGTGCCGGGTTCTGGTACTCGATAAAACGATTAACGTTTTGAGTACTGTGGACGTTTACGTGCTTTACGCAGACCCACTTTCTTACGTTCAACCTGACGGGCGTCACGGGTAACGAAGCCTGCTTTACGCAGTGCAGGACGCAGTGACTCGTCAAATTCCATCAGTGCACGGGTAATACCGTGACGGATAGCGCCAGCCTGACCGCTGATACCACCACCTTTAACAGTGATGTACAGGTCGAACTTCTCAACCATACCAACCAGCTCTAATGGTTGCTTAACAATCATACAAGCGGTTTCGCGGCCGAAGTATTCAGTTAACGCGCGCTGATTAACAACGATGTTACCTGAACCGGCTTTGATGAATACACGGGCCGTTGAGCTTTTACGACGACCAGTTCCGTAATATTGATTCTGTGCCATGTTATGCTCCGATTAAATATCTAATACTTGCGGTTGCTGAGCAGCATGCTGATGCTCGGCGCCGGCGTAAACTTTCAACTTACGGAACATAGCGCGGCCCAGTGGACCTTTTGGTAACATGCCTTTAATAGCAAGTTCCAGAACCATTTCTGGTTTCTTCGCGATCAATTTCTCGAAGCTGATTTCCTTAATACCACCAGGGAAGCCAGTGTGAGAATAATACATTTTGTTCTGTGCTTTGTTGCCGGTAACAGCCACTTTTTCCGCGTTTACCACGATGATGTAATCACCGGTATCCACGTGTGGGGTGTACTCTGGCTTGTGCTTACCACGTAAACGGGCAGCGATTTCTGTTGCGATACGACCCAGTGTTTTACCTGACGCATCAACAACGAACCAGTCGCGGGTTACGCTTTCTGGCTTAGCAGTAAAAGTTTTCATTTATCTATCCAAAAATAACTTAGTTACACCTGACACCGTGCAGGGCTGATGCAGCGGGTGTCGTTAGCGTACCCCTTCGAGTACAAAAACTACCGGGCTAACGGCAGTATTAGGCTGTAACGTAGGCCGGGCGCGGATTATATATTAACCAATTATAAAAATCAGCACTCTGTACAGAAATTTCCACTGAAATGGCAAAAAAGTTATGGCAGATGCGCTTTGGCCAGATAATCGCGTGATTGCATTTCCTGCAACCGGCTAATACAGCGTTTAAACTCAAAATTCAAAATACCATCGCTGTATAGCTGTTCCAGTGCAGCTTCTGCTGAAATAATCAGCTTAACGTGGCGCTCATAAAACTCATCCACCAGAGCAATAAAACGCCGGGCTACGTCATCATTTTGCCGCCCCATTGCCTTCACTCCAGATAACAATACCGTATGGTAACAACGGCTTAATTCCATATAATCGTATTGGCTGCGCGCAGTTTCACACAGTTCAGAAAAATCAAACCAGACAATGCCATCAGCCTCATGCCGGGCATGTAGTGTACGATTGGCAACCTCTATTTCGGCTTGCTGTTGGCGTGGTTCAACCGACAAGGCAGTAAAATACTGCAGCAAGTTCGTCTCAGCCTGGGTATCTAATGGGTAGTGATATATCTCTGCTTTTTCCAGCGTACGCAACCGGTAGTCAATACCGCTGTCTACATTAACCGTTTGCGTATGCTGTTTAATTAACGCTATTGCAGGCAAAAACCGCGCACGTTGCAAACCATTGCGGTACAGGCCATCCGGCTCAATATTTGACGTTGCCACCAGTGTAATGCCGCGCGCAAACAGTGCCTGCATTAAAGTGCCGAGGATCATCGCATCAGTAATATCTGAGACAAAAAACTCGTCAAAGCACAGAATATCGGTTTCCTGCTTAAACTTGTCAGCTACTTTTTCCAGCGGATCACTGACGCCTTTGAGCAGTTTCAGCTCTTCGTGCACCCGGTGCATAAAGCGGTGAAAGTGAATACGCATCTTGCGGCTACCCGGCAGACATTCATAAAAGGTATCTACCAGGTAGGTTTTACCTCGCCCAACTCCGCCCCAGAAATACAGACCTTTCAGCGGTTGCTGTACCGTAGTCTTGCCTGTCAGCCGCTGCCATAGCGAAGGTTTGGCAGGCCGATGACTGACGATGTCATCGTAAAGACGTTGCAACTGAGCAACAGCAAAAGCCTGCGCCGCATCATGCTGAAAATCGTCCCGCGTTAAATCTTGCTGGTATTTTTCTAGTGGTGTCATCTGAGTACTACTTGAAAGCTGGCACGCCGAGCCCTAAATAAGAGCACTAATAGTAACATGCCTTACCACTCTGGATAAGAAGTTAGGTTACACTTATTGCTGAATTTACCCCCCGCAGGAGTTGTTATGGAATATATGTACGCTGCAGCCTGGCTTGTTGCCGGTTTAGTGATAGGTGCAGGCATCGCGCGCTGGTTAACGCTGAAACAGTTTAACAGGCATAAATTGCAACTGGAGCTCGAGGAAAGCCAAACCCAGTTAAAACAATACCGGCACGATGTTTCAGAACATCTGGAAACCACCAACCAACTGATGACACAGCTGCAGGACAATTACGCCCGCATTGCCCGCCATATTGCTGATTCTAAAATGCAGCTGGTAGAGCGCCCGACAGAATCGGTGCGTCAGGATATTAATTACCTGTCCGGTGATACCGCCGCTTATATCCGCCAGTCATTAAATCAAATTGACGAAAAGCGCCGTGTTTATTCCACTGCAGAGCAACAACCACTTGATTATTCCGGTGAAGCCAGCGGCCTTATTAAGGAACGTAAACCGGCAGAATAATTTGTTACACAAAGCAAAACTGTCAGCTGAACTTTTTTTATTACGACACGTTCTTAGTCGCACAATGTTAAAGGAGACTATTACGCTATGAATAAGAAATTGTCATTGCTTGGCGCAGCTGTTGCTGCCAGTCTGTTGTTGACAACGCCACCACCGGCAGATGCCAGGATACCGCTGTTCTCATCAGAGCAGGAAATGCCTACTCTGGCGCCGATGCTCGAACAGGCAACACCGGCAGTGGTACATATTTCGGTTGAAGGCAGCCGCGAGGTACGCCAGCGTTTACCTGAAGCTTTCCGTTATTTCTTCGGCCAGCGCGGCCAGGGAGAGTACCGTGAAGAGCGGCCTTTTAAAGGCCTGGGGTCAGGTGTGGTGATTGATGCCGACAAAGGTTATATCGTTACCAATAACCACGTTATTCAGGATGCTAAAGACATTGAAGTACGGTTAAAAGATGGCCGCACTTTTAAAGCTAAAAAACTCGGCGCTGATCCGGAAAGCGATATCGCCTTGCTACAGATTGAAGCGAAAAAGCTGGTGCAAATTCCGCTGGCCGACTCAGACAAAACCCGGGTGGGCGATTTTGCTATTGCCATTGGCAATCCTTTTGGCCTGGAGCAAACCGTTACCTCTGGTATTATTAGTGCGCTGGGCCGTGGCGGCCTCGGTATTGAAGGCCTGGAAGATTTTATCCAAACCGATGCGGCGATTAACAGCGGTAATTCTGGTGGCGCTTTGGTAAACCTGCGCGGCGAGTTAATTGGTATCAACACGGCTATTCTGGGGCCAAACGGCGGCAATATTGGCATTGGTTTTGCCATTCCGGCCAATATGATGAAAAACCTGGTTGATCAAATTATTGAACATGGTGAAATTCGTCGTGGCAGCTTAGGGATCCGTGGTGGTGACGTAAATGCCGAACTGACAGAAGCGATGAACTTAAGTGTTAGCCGTGGTGCTTTTGTTAACGAAGTTCTGCCCGATAGTGCGGCGGAAAAAGCCGGTTTAAAATCCGGCGATGTGATTGTCAGCATGAATGGCAACAGGATCAGCTCCTTTTTGGAACTGCGCGCGAAAGTGGGCACGCTGGGCGCTGGCCGGGAAGCTAAACTTGGCATCTTACGCGATGGTAAAGAGCGCACTGTAACGGTGAAGTTGCAGGAGTTAGCCAGTGGCCAGGTAGCGGCAAATCAGATGCACCCTATGCTGGATGGCGCCGAGTTATCTAACGCTAACGGCGGCGTGAAAATTGATGCCGTAGCCAACAACTCACCGGCAGCTCAGATAGGCTTACTGGCGGATGATGTAATCATCGGTGTGAACCGCCAGCGTATTGCTAATCTGGCCGAACTGCGTAAAGCACTGGAAAACCGCAGTGGTGTAGCCGCGCTGAATATTCAACGCGGTGGTACAACACTTTATGTGTTAATTCGCTGATAGCAAAGGTTTAAGCAGTAGCCAATGGCTACTGCTTAAACAATATTAATGCTATGCTAGCCTAACCTCAACTTTGCAGATAAATCAGAACCCGTGGCCAAATTTTTGTTTTTTTTGCTTAAAAGCATCGCCTACGGGCTCGCGTTAGCATTTCTGCTGATGCTGGTATTTCCCTCTTTTAATCATCTGTCAATACCACTATTTAAAACTGACGAAGTTAGCGAAGATAACACCCCTGTCAGCTATGCTAAGGCAGTGCGGCGTGCTGCACCTGCTGTAGTTAATGTTTACACCCGCAGCACCCTGGTTGATCCCCGTTCTTTGCGCCCACGCACCATAGAACGCCAGGAGCTGGGTTCTGGCGTAGTAATGAGCTCACAAGGCTATATTCTGACCAACTACCATGTGGTCTACGGCGCTGATCATATTGAAATTGCTTTGCAGGATGGCCGCTGGCTGGAAGCGGTACTGATTGGCCAGGACGAACTCACCGATCTGGCCGTATTGTATGTGCAGGCTGAAAATTTACCGGTGATTCCGCAAGATACCGAGCTGGATCCACAAGTGGGTGATGTAGTGCTGGCAATAGGTAATCCGCTCAATCTGGGGCAAACCATTACCCAGGGCATTATCAGTGCCAATGGCAACACAGGTTTAAGTTCACGCGGTTATATCGACTTTATGCGGATGGATGCAGCCATAAACCGTGGTAACTCTGGCGGCGCTCTGGTAAACAGCAACGGTACACTGGTGGGTATTAATGCTGCCGCTTTTCAGCTGGAAAATCAGGACATTCAGGGTATTTTCTTTGCTATACCCTATAAACTTGCGCTAAATGTTATGCAGAAACTGATTAAGCATGGCAAAGTTACCCGCAGCCACCTTGGCGTGTCAGGTGATGCAGTCGTCAATGCCGCCGGCGACCGGTTAATATCATCAGGCCAGACGTTATACGGCCTTAGCATTACCTCGGTGAACGCCAACGGCCCGGCTGCAGAAGCGGGTTTACAAACCGGTGATATCATTCTGGAAATTGCTGGTAAACGCTTTAGCAGCGTACAGCAGGCATTGAATATGATTGCGGAGACCGCACCAAACAGCGAGCTGATGCTGACCATTGACCGTAATAATCAGCAATTGGATATTAAAGCAGTTACCCGCGAATTACGCCGTTAAAAAAACGCGACCTAAGCCGCGTTTACCCGTTCAATATTAGCACCAAGCCGCTTGAGTTTGTGCTCAATTTGCTCATAGCCACGGTCAATATGATAGATGCGATCTACCACTGTAGTACCTTCAGCCACCAAACCGGCGATTACCAGACTGGCAGACGCACGTAAATCGGTTGCCATTACCTGTGCCGCCATCAGCTTGTCTGTATGCTGACAAACAGCTGTGTTACCTTCCAGGCTGATACGCGCGCCCATACGTTGTAATTCAGGCACATGCATAAAGCGGTTTTCGAAGATAGTTTCCGTAACCATACCAACGCCTTTCGCAACGACATTCAGTACAGTAAACTGCGCCTGCATGTCTGTCGGAAAGCCAGGATGTGGTACGGTTTTTACATTGACAGCCTGTAACGTACGCCCGGTCATATTAGCGCGGATCCAATCTGCACCCGTCGTAATGTCGGCTCCTGCTTCGCGCAACTTCTCCAGTACAACTTCTAACTCCGCAGGATCAGTGCTGCGGCAGGTAACATCGCCACCACTCACTACTGCTGCAACTAAAAAGGTCCCGGTTTCTATACGATCAGGCAGCACTTTATGCTCACCACCGTGCAGTGCTTTAACACCTTCGATGACGATGCAGTCTGTGCCTGCGCCACTGATTTTAGCGCCCATGGTATTCAGGTATATTGCTAAATCAACTACTTCAGGCTCGCGCGCTGCGTTATCAATGGTAGTAATACCGTCTGCCAGTACCGCCGCCATCAGCAGATTTTCTGTGCCGGTTACACTAACCATATCCATAATGATATGAGCGCCTTTCAGACGGCTGGCGGTCGCTTTTATATAGCCGTTTTCAACGGTGATATCAGCCCCCATTTTACGCAGGCCATCAATGTGCAAATTAACCGGCCGCGCACCTATAGCACAACCGCCGGGCAGCGATACTTCGGCCTGACCAAACCGGCTTAGCAAAGGGCCAAGGGCAAGAATAGAGGCCCGCATAGTTTTTACCAGCTCATAGGGGGCAAACTGGTTATTCACTTTACCGGCATCAACCTGCACTATATTATCCGCAAAACTGACTTGCGCACCGAACAGCTGTAATAGCTTAACAGTTGTTTCGATATCTTTCAGTTTGGGGACATTGGTGATGGTTGTGGGTTTTTCAGACAGTAAACTGGCAAAAAGGATCGGTAAAGCGGCGTTTTTCGCGCCGGATATGGTGACATCCCCTGTTAAAGCCTTGCCACCTGTTACAAGAAATTGCTGCATATATTACTACATCGGAGGGTTAAGAAGTTTTTCTCTACGCCACTGCTGCGGTGTAAAGGTCTTAATGCTGACAGCATGGATAGAACCATCAGCTATCGCAGCCATTAAAGGTGCATAAATCATTTGTTGTTGCTTAACACGGCTGACATCAGTAAAACAATCGCCCACTGCAATCACTGCATAATGAGAACCTTCAGCAGTCACTCTGACCTCAGCTAAATGCAATTGCTCAGTCAGCAGCTGTTCAATCTGTTTTATTTCCAAAGTTAAACCTTAATCTATAACAGGCAATAACGCCCTGACGGCACTGACATCTGCTAATGATAACAGCTGTTGCGGTACATTACATAATGCTACAGAAACCCTTTGGCTTTTTACTACTGCCAGTTGCTGCAGTAGCCAGGCCAAGCCTGCCGTATCAACGTTATTCAATGCGGCCAAATCAAACCGCACTGAACCTTGCAGGCTATTTAACAGGGTGAAGGGTGAATATAGCATTAACGTATCACGATTTAACGCACCGGTAAAACGCAAACTGTCGCCGTCCTGCACGATGTTTAACGTCACTTTTCTTCTACCTTAGCAATGGGAGCTTTCGCTTTCTCAATCAGCATAGTGGTAACACTGTTAAGACCTTGCTGACGGATCAGGTTACCCAGCTCAGCTCTTTTGCTATCAAGTAGTGATATACCCTCAGCTACCATATCAAACACCAGCCAGTTGTCAGTATCTTTACCACGGCGCAGTTTAAACTCAATGTTGATATCTGGCTTGCCAGGGTCAATAACCCGGGTCCGGATAGAAATGATTTTCTGGTTTTCAGCAATGCGGCCCGGCTCAATCATCACTTTTTGATCACGATACTGAGTAAACACACCGGCGTAAGTGGCAACCATATAGTTTTGAAACGCATCAACAAACGCCAGTAAATCTTCCCTTGGTGTATTACGCAGATCAGCACTGTTACCAATAACGCGCAGCGCGGCGTAGCGGCTGTCAATATAAGGCACCAGTTCTTCATTAACAATCAGCCGCAATGTTTCAGGGTCTGCCTGAATTTTGCTTTGGTCTTGGGCAATACGGCTAAACGTTTTGTCTGCCAGCACTTCCATCATCTTGTATGGATCGGTATAGGTGTCTGTCGATGCGTTCGCAGAAGAAGTATAGCCGCTTACAGCGACCAGAAAAGCTATTAAGAATGCATAAAGTTTCATCATCAGTTCCCGCGGTTAAATAAGAATTGTCCAATCAGCTCTTCCAGTACCAATGCTGACTTGGTATCTTCGATGTAGTCACCATCAACCAGAATTTCAACGGTTTCATCCAGAAAACCCGGCTGTAGCCCCAAGTATTGTTCGCCCAGCAAGCCAGATGTCAGAATAGCCAGCGTGCTGGTTTCCGGGAAATTACTGTAGTCGCTGTTAATTTCCAGCGTGACTACCGGCGTGTAATAGGTGGTGTCCAATTGTATTGCTGCCACACGGCCTACCACTACGCCACCTACTTTTACCGGCGAACGCACTTTTAGCCCACCGATATTCTCAAACTTTGCATGCAAGCGGTAATTCTGACTACTCCCTCCCATGCCCGTACTGGCAACTTGCAACGACAACATCAGAAATGCTGCTATGGCTAATACGATGAAGCAACCTACTAAAATTTCAATTTTCCGTGTGGTCATGTTATCCACCAAACATTAATGCAGTTAAAATAAAGTCAAAACCCAACACTGCCAGCGATGCAGTAACAACAGTTTGTGTTGTTGCCCGGCTGATACCCTCAGATGTGGGCACAGCATCATAGCCTTTGTGCAGAGCAATCCAGATAACGATAAGAGCGAATACGATACTTTTTATGATGCCGTTGACAACATCGTCATAAAAATCGACATTTGCCTGCATAGCAGACCAGTAACCACCACTGTCAACGCCAAGCCAGTCAACACCAACCAGATGCCCGCCCAGAATACCAACAGCAGTAAAAATCATCGCCAGTAACGGCAAACTAATTACACCAGCCCAGAAGCGCGGTGCAATAATGCGCCGCAATGGGTCTACCGCCATCATTTCCATGCTGGATAGTTGCTCTGTGGCTTTCATCAGACCAATTTCCGCCGTTAATGCACTACCCGCCCGTCCGGCAAACAGTAATGCAGCAACCACAGGCCCCAGTTCGCGTAACAAACTTAATGCCACCAAAGGCCCAAGCATTTGCTCAGCGCCAAACTTCACCAACACCGTGTAGCCCTGTAACGCCAGCACCATACCGATAAACAAACCGGATACCAGAATAATCAGTAAAGACAGCACACCAATAACATAAAGCTGCTTTATCAGTAACGGTAAGCCTTTACGAATATTCGGAATACCAATAATAGCGCCGAACAACATAATGCCAGCACGGCCAAAGCCGGTAATGCTATTAATGGTTGCCGCGCCCAGTTGCTGTAACTTATCTGCAATCACCTGGTTAACTCCATTAGTTCCTGCTCATATGGTGCGGCTTTGAAATGGAATGGCACAGCGCCATCGGCTTCGCCTTTGAGGAACTGCTGCACCAATGCAGACGGATCATTACGCAATTGCTCCGGCGTACCCTGCCCGATCACTGTTTGCTCTGCCACGACATAAACATAATCAGCGATACTCATCACTTCAGTTACGTCGTGCGATACCACAACAGATGTCAGCCCCAGCGCATTATTTAGTGAGCGGATAAGCCGCACAATGACACCCATTGAAATAGGGTCCTGGCCGGCGAACGGCTCATCGTACATAATCAGCTCAGGATCCAGCGCTATTGCTCTGGCCAGTGCAGCACGTCTTGCCATACCGCCGGACAACTCAGCAGGCATTAAATCGCGGGCACCACGTAAGCCAACGGCTTCGAGTTTCATCAGCACAATCAACCGGATTAACGCCTCAGGTAAGCGTGTATGCTCACGGATCGGGAAGGCCACATTGTCAAATACAGACATCTCGGTAAACAAAGCGCCGCTTTGAAACAACATACTCATCTTCTTACGCGCCTGATACAGTTCCCGCCGTGACAAAGCAGGAATATTTTGCCCTTCAAACAAAATTTTGCCACTGTCAGGTTTTAACTGGCCACCAATTAAGCGCAACAAAGTGGTTTTACCTATCCCACTTGGCCCCATAATGGCAGTAACCTTGCCACGGGCAAACTGCATATTTAAATCACGGTAAATTATCCTCTCACCTCTGCTAAAAGTCAGGTGCTGGATATCAATCAGCGTATCAGCCAAACTATTCTCTCCGCTTATCGCAACTATACTGCTTGCTGCGCCCCCACAACCTGATAATGGCAGACAATATACATACATTAGTGTATGTTTTCAATCAGACTGCTGCTAAAGTTGTATTATTGTAAACGTGTTCAGGCTTAAAGTCGTTACATAAAATCGTAACAAAATATGCGAAAAATCGATCTTGGCGCCAGATGGCAGCTTTTTTTGCAATTCGCGCCGATAAGCAGGAAAATACCACAAGATACCTTACAGAAAACTTACACAGAACAGGGAACTACATATTGTCACCTTTGCTACTCGCTATTATTTTTGTCATTGTGGGTCTGGTCTTGTTGCTTTGGAGTGCAGATCGTTTTGTTTTTGGCGCCTCCTCTGTGGCCCGGTCCGCTGGCATCTCACCAATGATAATTGGCCTGACGATAGTAGCCATGGGCTCCTCTGCACCTGAAATGCTGGTTTCGGCTAATGCTGCCTGGCACGGCCGCCTCGATACCTCTGTCGGCAATGCACTTGGTTCTAATATCACCAATATTTTACTGGTTATCGGCGCTGCGGCCCTGTTAAAGCCTATTGCTGTCTCTTCACTTACATTAAAACGTGAATATCCGCTGGTGTTGCTGTGTACATTGCTGGGCTATTACTTTATCTCCGATGACAACTTAAGCCGTACCGAAGGTATTATGTTGTTGGTCGCTTTTGCCGGCTTTCTGTGTTTAATGGTGTACTGGGGCAAAAATGCCAGCAGTGATGACCCATTAATCAGCGAAATAAATAGCGAAATACCTGACTATGCACCGCTGCCTAAAGCGTTGCTATGGGTGTTTATCGGGCTGGTAGTATTGCTGGCCAGCTCACAGTTATTGGTGCATGGCGCAGTGACAATAGCCCGTTATGCCGGTATGAGCGATTTGGTAATAGGCCTGACCATTATTGCTATAGGCACCAGCTTGCCTGAATTGGCAGCCAGTATTATTGGTATTCTTAAAGGTGAAGATGATCTGGCGCTGGGTAATATTATCGGCTCAAATATTTTTAATATTCTGGCAGTTATGGGATTGGGTGCAGTGATACATCCGTCAGTACTGGACCCTATGGCCGGCAGCCGTGACAGTTACGTTATGATAGGTGCCACCCTGCTTATGCTGGTAATGTCATTTCGTTTTGGCCGTATCCGGCGGATAAACCGCATAGAAGGTTTATTGCTGCTGGCAGGTTTTGTTGCTTATCAGTACCTGCTGTTTACCACTATACTGGCGTGATGGAAGCAATATGACTACCGACTTTCGTATCAGGGCTGCTGAAGTTCTCAGAATTGAAGCTGCCGCAGTTGAGCAACTACAACAATATCTGAATGCCGATTTTAATCTGGCATGCCAGCTTATTTTTGACAGTAAAGGCAAAACCATTGTGTCTGGTATGGGTAAATCAGGCCATATTGGCAGCAAAATTGCCGCAACGCTGGCCTCGACCGGCAGCCCGGCATTTTTTGTTCACCCAGGAGAAGCCAGCCATGGTGATCTGGGGATGCTGTCGGTTGATGATGTGGTAATAGCCATTTCTAACTCCGGTGAAACAGCAGAAATGCTGACCATTATTCCGGTGATAAAACGCCTGGGCATTAAACTGATTGCCATGACAGGAAACCCCTCTTCAACACTGGCGAAACTGGCCGATGCCCACTTATGTGTGAAGGTAGAACAAGAAGCCTGCCCGCTGGGCTTAGCTCCCACGGCAAGCACTACCGCGACCCTTGCTATGGGGGATGCGCTGGCAGTGGCACTGCTTGATGCCAGGGGCTTTTCAGCTGATGATTTTGCCTTATCGCATCCTGGTGGTAGTCTGGGCCGCAAATTACTGCTACGGCTGGAAGATATCATGCACCGCGCCGAGCAAGTACCGGTGGTGGTGCAAACCGCATCAATTAAAGATGCGTTGCTGGAAATCTCCAAAAAAGGTTTAGGTATGACGGCTGTGGTAGATGAGCAAGGCCGGATGGCTGGCATTTTTACCGATGGTGACCTGCGTCGTATTCTGGATCAGCGTTATGACATTCACACTAATTTGATAGCAGAAGTTATGACACGCAAATGCATTACAGCCAATGCCCAGATGCTGGCAGCCGAAGCGTTGCAAATTATGCAGCAGAAAAAGATCAACGGCCTGATTGTGGTTGATGAAGCCAGGGTGCCAATTGGCGCAATGAATATGCACGATTTGCTACGTGCCGGAGTATTGTAAAATGTCGTTGTTTAATACGCTGTATCAGCCGGTATCTGACAGTATTATCAATAAAGCCCGTGCTATTAAGCTGCTGATTTGTGATGTTGACGGTGTGTTTTCTGATGGCCGTATCTATTTGGGTAATCAGGGCGAAGAATTAAAAGCCTTTCACACCCGCGATGGCTACGGCGTTAAAGCGCTACGCCAGGCCGGAATAGAAGTAGCAGTGATTACCGGGCGCAACTCAGCGATAGTGCAACAGCGTATGACGGCACTGACGGTACCTTTTATTTATCAGGGCCAGGAAAATAAACTGGCTGCATTTGCTGATCTGCGTCAGCAATTGCAACTAACTCCCGAACAGATTGCCTATATAGGTGACGACCTGCCGGACTGGGCCGTAATGCAGCATTGCGGCTTATCTGTGGCGGTTAAAGATGCCCACCCCTATCTGCGCCAGCATGCTCATTACATTACCACTATGGCCGGCGGTTTTGGTGCAGTGCGTGAGCTCTGTGATTTAATATTGATAAGTCAGCAGCACTTTGGCCTTTTTGACGGTAGCAGTTCATGAGAAAGTTGCTTGTTACACTGGTGCTGATATTAACAGGCACCGCAGCCTATTTGTGGTTTGAACCTGAAGACAACCCGGATGCATTGCAGACGGATCAGGAATTATTACCCGATTATGTGGCAGAAAATATTACCCGAACCCTGTATAACGAAGAGGGATACCGCGCCGATTCTGTCACTGCAGTGCGGCTGGAACACTTTGAGTTACTGGGCTTTACCCAGTTTGAACAACCGGTATATACGTTATTTAATGAAGCGTTCCAACCCAGTTGGAAAGCCAGCAGTAAATACGCTATCTGGTTCCCACAGGACAAAATAATTCTTGAGCAACAGGTCGTTATTGAAAGTTTACTGCAAAATGAGCTGGTTGAGCGCATAGAAACAGATACACTGGAGATGTTATTTCCTGATAACAGGTTGCAAAACAACCAGCCAGTCTACATTCAGGGTAAAGGGTTTTACATTGAAGGCATTGGTTTGCAGGCAGATTTAACCGAAAAAACACTGCAATTAGTCCAACATCAGAAAACGGTATATCGTAATGAAGATTAACATAATTCCGGCTGTAGCCCTGCTGCTGTGCAGCTTATCTGTGCAGGCAAATCAACCTGACTACACCCAGCAAATTCAGATAGATGCTGATAATTTATCTTCAGTCAAAGAAAACGTTCTGACTTATCGTAATAATGTTGTTGTTACTCAGGGCTCGCTGCAGCTAAAGGCTGATCAGCTGGAAATTAATGCCACTGCCGGTAAAGGCAATGAAGTTTATATCGCCACTGGCAACCCAGTTACTTACTCTCAACTGCTGGCAGACGGCCAGCAAGTTACTGCTCAGGCGAAAGAAATGCGCTATGAGCCATCAAACCGCACCCTGACATTCAGCGGCGAAGCGGAGCTGGCACAAAGTGGCAGTGTGGTAAAGGCATCAACCATTCGCTATAACGTAGAAAAGCAGGAACTGAGCGCCGAGAGCAACGAATCAAAACGCGTGACAACCATTTTCACGCCAGAGGAAAAAAACAACCCATGAAGTTAGTTGCATCGCATCTGGCCAAAAGTTACAAAGGCCGGCAGGTGGTTAAAGATGTCAGCCTTGAAGTTAATGCGGGGCAGATTGTAGGCTTACTGGGGCCCAATGGTGCAGGTAAAACCACCACTTTTTATATGATTGTCGGCCTGGTGCCATCTGATAAGGGCCATATTACCCTGGGTGACAAAGATATCACTTTCGACCCTATCCATACCCGCGCGCGCCAGGGTATAGGCTATCTGCCACAGGAAAGCTCTATTTTTCGTAAGCTGACAGTACACGATAACCTGTTAGCCATTTTGCAAACCCGCAAAGATCTCAGCCGTAGCAAACGTGAAGAAATAGCAGATGACTTGCTGGAAGAGTTTCATATCGGCCACATAAAGCATAGTCTGGGTATGAGCTTATCCGGTGGTGAGAGGCGCAGGGTCGAAATAGCCCGGGCGCTGGCGGCTAATCCGGCGTTTATTTTGCTGGATGAACCTTTTGCCGGTGTCGATCCTATTTCAGTGCTTGATATTAAAAAAATTATCCAGCATTTATGTCAGCGTGGTATCGGGGTGTTAATTACCGACCACAATGTGCGCGAAACACTTGATGTGTGTGAAATTGCTTATATTGTCAGCCACGGTGAACTGATAGCCTCAGGGCCACCACAACAGGTTCTGGCAGATCAGAAGGTACGCGATGTATACCTGGGTGAGCAATTCAGGCTATAGTTAGCAAAAATAATAACAGCGTATCATTCAGGAGAACGGTAGAAGTACATGAAGCCCTCTTTGCAACTTCGCTTAGGACAGCAGCTAACCATGACGCCGCAGTTGCAGCAGGCTATACGCCTGTTACAGCTGTCGACAATTGAGTTGC
This sequence comes from Rheinheimera pacifica, assembly GCF_900108485.1. Classification (GTDB taxonomy): domain Bacteria; phylum Pseudomonadota; class Gammaproteobacteria; order Enterobacterales; family Alteromonadaceae; genus Alishewanella; species Alishewanella pacifica. The sequence goes on from NZ_FNXF01000017.1 coordinate 74,731, forward strand.
AACAGGAAATTCAGGAAGCTCTGGACGCCAACCCTTTACTTGAAGCTGAAGAGGATTTTGACAGCTTCCCGGAGGCGGCAACCCAGGCTGAACGGAATGATTATGCAGATAGTGCAGACACTGCTGAAACCCAGGCTACTGACGACAACTACGAACCCTCTGAACCCGATACCAGTGAGGCGATGACTGAACAAAATATTCAGGAAGACTTGCCACTGGATAATAACTGGGATGACTTAGTCAGCGCCGCACCGGTCAGCGCCGGTAATGGCGCCGACGAAGACTATGTCTATCAGGGCGAAACTACCGAAACCCTGCAAGATTACTTACGCTGGCAGATGCAGCTGACACCTTTTTCCGACACTGACCGCGTTATTGCCGAAATTATTATTGAAGCAATTGATCCCAATGGCCTGCTCACTATCAGCTGCGACGATATTCTTGAATCGCTGGGCATGGAAGATGTAGAAGCCGACGAAGTTGAAGCCGTGATCAAGCGTATTCAGCTGTTTGATCCGGTGGGTGTTGCCGCCCGCTCAGTACAGGAATGCCTGCTGGTACAATTACGCCAGTTTGACCCTGCAACACCCTATCTGGCCGATGCGCAGAAACTGATCCGCGATCATACAGAATTTTTAGCCAACCGCGACTTTCGTTCTTTGATGCGTGTGACTAAACTCAAAGAAGACGAGTTAAAAGAGGTCATGCAGTTAATCCACAGCCTGAACCCACGGCCAGGTGCAGACGTTATCCGGGAAGAACAGCAATATGTTATACCCGATGTCAGCGTGTTAAAGGTAAAGGGCCGCTGGCAGGTAGAACTAAACCCGGATGCAATGCCTAAAGTGCGTATTAATCAGCAATACGCGGCAATGTCCAGAACAGCCAAAAGCAGTGCCGATACCCAGTTTATCCGCTCGCATCTGCAAGAAGCGAAGTGGTTCTTAAAAAGTCTGGAAAGCCGTAATGAGACATTGCTGAAAGTGGCCAACTGTATAGTGCAGCAGCAGCAAGCGTTTTTTGAACATGGTGAAGAAGCCATGAAACCTATGGTACTGAATGACGTAGCAGAGATGGTAGGCATGCACGAATCTACTATTTCACGCGTCACTACCCAAAAGTACATGCATACACCGCGAGGTATTTTTGAACTTAAGTTCTTCTTCTCAAGTCATGTTAGTACAGAGAGTGGTGGCGAATGCTCATCCACCGCTATCCGCGCCTTTATAAAAAAATTAGTGGCGGCGGAGAATCCGGCCAAACCGCTTAGTGACAGTAAAATGGCTGATATTCTGCTTGAGCAAGGCATAAACGTAGCGCGGCGCACCATCGCCAAGTATCGTGAATCTTTGTTTATTCCGCCGTCAAATCAACGCAAGACCTTGATGTAAGTCAGCCTAAAAGAAGGAATATGTCTATGCAAATCAATCTAACTGGTCGTCATGTTGAAATTACAACTGCATTAAAAGAATACGTTGACACCAAATTTGCTAAGCTGGAACGCCATTTTGATCATATAAATAATGTACATGTGATCCTAAACGTGGAAAAATTAAAGCAGATCGCAGAAGCTAAGCTGCATTTGAACGGCGGTGAAGTATTTGCGGTTTCCGAAGACGAAAATATGTATGCCGCCATTGACCAGTTAATTGATAAACTGGATCGTCAGGTCATTAAACACAAAGAGAAAATAGCCCGGCACTAAGTAAACTATGATGAATTTAACCTCTATGCTGGCCGAGAACTGCACTAAAAGTGCAGTTCTTTTTAATAGCAAAAAACGTATCCTCGAATACATTGCCGAACTGGCACATCAACAATTACCAGAGATGACCGAATATGGCATTCTTGAAGCATTGATGACGCGCGAGAAACTCGGTTCTACCGGTATCGGTGGCGGTATTGCTATTCCGCATGGCAAATTAAAATGTGTGACTTCGCCTTTACTGGTATTTGTGGTCAGTAAAGAACCCATTCCGTTTGATGCTATTGATAACCAGCCGGTAGATATTTTCTGCGCTATTCTGATCCCCGAAGCTCAGTGCCAGGCGCATTTGAGCACCCTGGCCGGTATCGCAAAATTACTCAGCCAGAAAGAGCTGACCAAAAAAATCCGTCATGCACAAACCAACCAGCAGTTATATCAGTTGTTAGTGCAGTACAGTGAGGCAGAAACGTTAAAATGAAGCTACTGGTAGTCAGCGGTCGTTCCGGTTCGGGTAAATCTGTCGCCCTGCGTGTAATGGAAGATCTTGGCTACTATTGTGTTGATAATATTCCGGTAAATTTACTACCGACACTGGCTACCACTGTGATTGGCCAGTACGAGCGTGTCGCTGTCAGTATTGATGTGCGTAACTTACCCAAAGATCCGGACGAATTAACCGAGATTTTGTCTTATCTGCCAAGAAAACTCGAACTGACCATTCTGTATCTGGATGCCGATCACGCCAGCCTGATAAAACGTTTCAGCGAAACCCGCCGTTTACACCCGTTGTCACATCAGGCCATGTCGCTTGATGAAGCTATTTCTGAAGAGCAACAACTGCTGGACCCTATCTCCAGCCGTGCTGACCTCTATATTGATACCACTGAGCTGAACGTGCACCAGTTAGCAGAACAACTGCGTGAGCGCATTTTAGGTCAGAAAACCGGCCGTCTGGTGATCCTGTTTGAATCTTTCGGCTTCAAGTACGGCATACCCAAAGATGCCGATTTTGTTTTTGATGCACGTTTTTTGCCCAACCCGCACTGGGAGCCGGACCTAAAACCATTGACGGGGCTGGACCAGCCGGTAAAAGACTATCTGGCAGCGCAATCGGTGGTAGTGAAGTACATCTGGCAAATTAACAGCTTTATCAGTACCTGGCTGCCGCATTTAGAACGCAATAACCGCAGCTACTTAACTATTGCTATTGGTTGTACCGGCGGGCAACATCGCTCAGTTTATATTGCAGAGAGCCTGACAGAGAGCTACCGCAGCTTGCGGGATGATGTTCAGGTAAGGCACCGTGAGTTGTTCAGACATGCAGCTAAGGGCTAACCATGAGCAAATGTAGTGAGGCCGTTACTATTGTCAATCAGCTGGGGTTACATGCCAGAGCAGCCAGCAAGCTGGCGCAACTGTGCCAGCAGTTCAGTGCCCGGATAGAGCTGGTGCAGGAAGACAAAAGCGCTGATGCCAGCAGCGTACTGGCATTACTGATGCTGGCCAGCAGCAAAGGTAAAACGCTGCAGGTATGTGCCGAAGGCACCGATGCCCAGCAGGCGCTGGACGCGGTGGTAAATTTGATCAAAAACGGTTTCGACGAAAACTAAGCCGTTAAGGCAACGGTTTTCTGTCATGTTGTTTCTGCTGTGCCGGATGTATGCTGGTTTTTCCTGTCGTTTTATCTATCGCCTTTAACTTGTAATGTAATGCTGTTTTAATCAGCATATGTGCACTGATAGGCGCGGTGATCAGTAAAAATATGGTGATCAGCAGTTCATGTACGCTGGTTTCGCCATGGGTATAGAAAAAGAACATCGACCCCAGCAATATACCGCCCATGCCAAGCGTAGTGGCCTTAGTTGGCCCATGTAAGCGCATAAAAAAATCCGGCATCCGGGTCAGGCCAATAGAACCTATCAGCACAAAGCTGCCACCGAGCAACAGAAAAAATGCTACCACCCACTCAATCCAGTATTCCATCATGCTCTCCTATTCTATAATGTCGCCGCGCAACAGAAACTTACACACGGCCACTGTACTGACAAACCCCAGCATAGCGATCAGCAGTGCAGCCTCGAAATACAGTGGCGACTCCATCAGCAAACCATACAGAATAATCAGCGCGATGCTGTTAATGTACATAGTATCCAGCGCCAGAATGCGATCCGGAATACTGGGGCCACGTAACAAGCGGTACAGGTTTAGCAACAACGCGATGCTGATCATGGCAAACACCAGCATAATGACATTATCTAGCATTGGAAAATCTCCTTTAAAGGCGCTTCGTAGCGCTGTTTAATGTCATTAATCAACTCCGCCTCAGTACCAGACAGATTTAATACGTGAATTAATAACCAGCGCTGTGGCATCGGCTCACCGGGCTGTAAACTGTCTTTGCTCGGATAAATTTCCGCACTGACAGTACCTGGAGTCATCGACACCGTGCTGGCCAGAATAGTAATGGGCAGCTCGTGCTGTAAATCCAGCGGCACTTTAACAAAAGCCGGTTTTAACCGCGCTTTTGGCCCCAGAATAAGCACTGCCACCTGAGCATTTGCGGTGACAATATCGGCCAGCACCCGCAATATATAGCGCAGCCCCAGCCAGGGACGCTCGATTAACGGCTGCGGATCACGAAACCTAAGCGTAAAAAGTGGAATAACCAACGCCAGTACAACAGCAAAAAACAGGTGTACCGGCTCTACGCTCTGGCTTAGCAGCAGCCAGACAATAAAGAGTAAAACACTACGGTAAGGTGTTGGTAGCCAACGATATTTTGGCTCAAATCTCATGGTTTAATCTCCTGCACCGGGTACTGGCCAAGAATACTATTAGTGCTGGTAGTGGTATCATATAGCTGTGCGGCGGCCTGCTGCGACAGCGCTGTTAACGGCCCGGCAAACACCGCCAGCAAAGGGCTGGCCAGCAACAACCAGATAACGGCAAAAACCTGCAACGGCGGCGCTTTTCCACCGCCCGGCTCAGTACCACTCACACGCCAGAACAAAGTACTTCCCGCCCGCGATAAGGCCACTATAACCATCAGGCTGCTTAGCAGAATAAGGCTCCATAACAACACCCGGTTAACCGGCTCCACAACAGATTGCAAAATCATCAGCTTGCCGACAAAGCCGGAAAACGGCGGTAATCCCGCTACCGTTAAGGCACCGACCATAAAGATAAAACCAAGCAGAATTGGCTGACTCACCCGCCGGCCTGAAACCAACCGGTCGCCCGCTTTACCGCGTTGGTTAGCGATTAAATCAGCTATTAAAAACAATGCTGCGGTTACCAGTGTGGAGTGCACGGTATAGTAAAGCGCAGCGGCAGCAGACAGCTCAGTTTGCAATGCCACCAGGCTAACCAGGGTACCGACAGACACCAGCACCAGATTAGCCACCAGTTTGCGAAAATCCTGGCTGGCCAGCGCTCCTACTGCGCCCAAAGCGATGGTAGCCAGGCCCGCCGGTAACAGCCAGCTGCTGGCCATGCCAGCTAAAGGCCCGGCATTTTCACCAAAGATAGTGCTATACACCCGAAGCAGCGCATAAACACCAATTTTAGTCATTACCGCAAATAGCGCGGCAACCGGTGCCGATGCCGATGCATAGGTTGCCGGCAGCCAAAACTGCAGCGGCAGCACAGCGGCTTTTAAGGCAAATACTATCATCAGCATTAAGCCGCCCGCTTTAACCAGCATCAGATCTTCCTCTGGTAATGCCGCCACTTTTATTGCCATATCAGCAATATTCAGCGTACCCAGAGTGCCGTACAGTATCGCCAGCGAAAACAGAAAAATAGCCGAGCCGGTTAAATTCAGCACCACGTAATGTACGGCCGCTTTGGTCTTATTCTTGCCCCCGGCGTGGATCAGCAATGCATAAGAGGCTATCAGTAATACTTCAAAAAACACGAACAGGTTAAATAAGTCGCCGGTTAAAAAAGCCCCATTAATGCCCATCAGTTGGAACTGAAATAACGGGTGAAAGAAAGAGCCTTTCTCATCTTCACCGGCACTGCCGTAACAAATAGCGCCTAACGCCAAAAAGGATGTCAGGCAAACCATAACAACAGACAAGGTATCGGCTACCAGAATAATGCCAAAAGGCGCCTGCCAGTTACCTACGGCATAATGCATTAAGCCCTGTTGCTGCACCTGCAACAACAATAACACCGCCAGCACCAGCTGGATGGCGCTGGAAATCATACTTAACCAGCGCCGGCGCATCGGCGAGTAGTGTACCGGCGGCAACATGATCAACAGTGCCGTTAAAAATGGCAGCAAAATGGGCGCAGTAATCAGATGCCACATCAGCGACTCTCCTTCTTCGACAGCTCAGATTCTGGCAACTTGCCATCTACATGATCATTACCCAAATCTGCCCGCGCCCGTATAGCCAAAATCACCAGAAATGCGGTCATCGCAAAGCCGATAACAATTGCAGTAAGCACCAGCGCCTGTGGCAAGGGGTCTGCGTATTGCTCACTGGTGCCAAGCACGGCAGCACCACGCAACGTTAACCGGCCGGAAGAGAAAAGAAACAGATTAACCGCATAAGACAGCATCGTCAGCCCCAGTACGACCGGGAAAGTGCGGCCGCGTAACATCAGAAATACGCCACAAGCGGTAAGAAAACCGATACAGCAAGCAAACAAGGTTTCCATTAAATTGTATCCTTATGCACAGGCCGGTGGCTGGTGGTCATTTTACCCAGACTGGCCAGGATCAGCAGCGTAGAGCCAACAACCGTTATATAAACGCCCAGGTCAAAAGCAATGGCGCTGGCCAGTTCAATCTCACCCAGTAGCGGAATATCAAAATAGTCAAACCAGGAAGTCAGGAAGGGTTTGCCAAATGCCCAGCTGGCCACACCGGTAAACAGGGCAATCAGCAAGCCTATGGCTACCACACGTTGGTATTCTACGTTCATGCGCTCTTTTACCCAGTCAACACCCTGCGCAATATACTGCAGAATAATTGCCACAGCGGTAATTAAGCCGGCGATAAAGCCACCGCCGGGTAAATTGTGGCCACGGAAGAAAATATACACCGACACCATAATGGCCAGTGGCAACAGGCTTTGCGATACCGTAGACAACAACAACGAATGGCGCTCTGTAGCCCAGGGCCGGCCTTCACCGTCACTGCTGGGTTTAAACACCGGAATACGGGTGAGCAATTTGAAAATACCTAAAGAGGCGATACCCAATACTGCAATTTCGCCCATGGTATCGAAGCCCCGGAAATCAACCAGAATAACGTTAACCACATTAGTGCCACCGCCACCGGTTTTAGCATTAGCCAGGAAAAACTCAGAAATACTGCTTAACGGCCGGGTCATCAGGGCATAACTTAAACTGCCAACCAGCACACCTACCATACTGGCGATACTGATATCACGCACCACCCTTGGCGCCTCTGACTGTTTGGGCGTTTTATGCGGTAAAAAGAACAGTGCCAGCATCAGCAGAATAACGGTTACCACTTCTACCGACAGCTGCGTTAGTGCCAGATCCGGCGCAGAAAAACGGGTAAAAGCTATCGACACCATCAAACCCACAACTGAGATCATCAGCAGCGCCACAACCCGCTTACGGTGCCACACCACAGTAGCAAAAGCGGCAATCAGCAACATCGCCGCACCGGTAGCATTTACCGCATCAATCGGTAACTCGTCACGCCCGCCCCACAGGGTGTCCAGCTCCAGTAACGGCATACCTGCCAGCACAATAAAAGCCAGTAACACCAGCACCATGTAGCGTTGCAACGAGCCATTATCAAGCCACTGATAAAACTGATCACAGCGGGCGATCAGCGACTTAACGCTGCGCTCAAAACTGTTCAGCGTATCCATATCAGGTAAGGTATTCTGAAAATCAAACAGGTGTTTGCGGTTGACGTAAATCAGCGTACCGCCGGCCAGCGCCAGTATGCTCATCATCAGCGGCAGGTTAAAACCATGCCAGATGGCCAGGCTGTATTCCGGCACTGCACCACCGAGCACCGACGCCGAGGCAGCATGCAGCAAATCGCCAATTAAATAGGCCGGGAAAATACCCACTAAAATACATAACGCCACTAATACCTCTACCGGCACGCGCATATAACGCGGCGGTTCGTGCGGTGTTTTGGTTAATCCTTTCGGCTGGCCGTTAAAAAACACGTCATGGATAAAGCGCATTGAATAAGCAACAGAGAATATTGCAGCTACCGTTGCCAATACCGGAATAACCCAGGACAAAGAACCCAGCAGGTGCTGGTGCAGTGTTTCAGCGAAAAACATTTCTTTCGATAAGAAACCATTTAGCAAAGGTACCCCGGCCATAGCAGCGGCCGCTACCATTGCCAATGTGGCTGTGATCGGCATAAATTGCCACAAACCGTTGAGCTTACGCATATCCCGCGAGCCGGATTCATGGTCAATAATACCGGCCGCCATAAACAGCGACGCCTTAAAGGTGGCATGGTTAATAATATGAAATACCCCGGCTACTGCCGCTAAATCGGTACCCATACCAAACAGCAAGGTAATTAAGCCCAGATGGCTGATAGTTGAATACGCCAGCAGGCCTTTTAAGTCGTGCTTGAACAGCGCCAGATAAGCACCAATTAACAACGTGGCAAGGCCGGTTAAACTTACCAGAATAAACCATAACTCGGTGCCAGACAGCGCTGGATAAAACCGCGCCAGTAGAAAAATACCGGCCTTCACCATAGTGGCCGAGTGTAAGTAAGCACTTACCGGCGTGGGTGCAGCCATGGCGTTGGGCAACCAGAAATGAAACGGAAACTGCGCCGATTTGGTAAAACAACCCAGCAAAAACAGCACCAGCAAAATCGGATACCAGCTGTGTTGCTGAATCACATCGGTACTGGCCAGCACCACATCTAAATCATAACTGCCTACCACTTGCCCTATTAACAAAAATGCTGCCAGCAGGGCTAAGCCTCCGGCCCCGGTGACGGTTAATGCCATACGCGCGCCACGGCGCGCTTCAGCCTTATGCCACCAGAAACTGATTAACAGGAAAGAGCTGATACTGGTAAGCTCCCAGAACATCCACATCTGTAGTAAATTACCCGACAACACTATGCCCAGCATTGCCGTCATAAACAGCATTAAATAGGCATAAAAACGCGGCATAGAATCGCGCTCAGATAAGTAGTAGCGCGCATACAGAATTATCAGCAGGCCAATGCCTAAGATCAGCAGGCTGAATAAATACGCCAGCCCGTCAAGCCGTATGGATATATCCAGGCCAAGTAATGGGATCCACGACAGGAAAAAACGTACAGTGTTACCGCTTAGTACTTGTTCGGTATGTAATAGCACCAACATCAGCGCAATAGCGGGCGGCAGAGCGGTAGCCAGTGCGCAGGCACTGCGGTTCCATTTAGCAGCCAGCAGCGGAACCAGAGTCCCCAGCAGCGGCAGAAGTAAAATCCACATGAGTGTCATAACTGTCGCGCGTCCTTATTAGAATAAACTTAACCGATACATCCAGCCTCTGCCATTAATCTTACAGATTAAGTTGTTGATATTCTAGGCAGTTAACTAAGCATAGAAGACAGATTGCCTTTGCAACATGGGCGGGATAAAAAAATCAATTTGTCGGGTGTAACGGCAGTATTTATACCGTTATCTGCCAGAAAAGTCTATTTAAACCGGCCCGCTTAGCGGCAGCCGACGGTTGGCTTTACCGCACAAAAACTGATATTTATCGCAATATGCAACGGCTACTATTTGCTTTACTGGCTGGCGCCAACACGGTAAACAGGATACAACTAAACAGGTTAACAGCAGCCAACTTAGAGGAGGCTTTATGGCTACCCGCACCGAACGTGACAGCATGGGTGAATTACAGGTACCCGCATCGGCGTTATATCAGGCACAAACTCAGCGCGCCGTACAAAACTTCAACTTAAGTGGCTTAACGCTGCCACAGCAGTTTATTCAGGCCCTGTTGCAGATAAAAAAAGCCGCTGCAGGTGCCAACCAGCAGCTGGGCTTACTGGATGCCGGCATCAGCCAGGCCATCATAAACGCTGCTGGTTCTCAGCTGGCAGCAACTGATATGCTGCAGTATCCGCTGGATATCTTTCAAACCGGTTCGGGCACCAGTAGTAATATGAATGTAAACGAAGTACTGGCGACTCTGGCCAGCCAAAGCCTGGACGCAGCTGTAAGCCCGAATGACCATGTTAATCTGGGCCAAAGCAGTAATGACACTATCCCCTGTGCTATCCATGTCAGTGCTGCACTGGCGATACAACAGCAGTTATTACCGGCCCTACAACTATTGCAACAGCGCCTGGCAGAAAAGTCAGCCGAAGTAGGCCACTTTATTAAAACCGGCCGCACCCACCTGATGGATGCCATGCCGGTTAGCTTTGCACAGGTGTTGGGCGGCTGGCAGGCTCAGCTGCAATTCGCTGAACACCAGCTGCAGCAACAATTAAGTCAGTTGCAGGCACTGGCGCAAGGTGGCACTGCCGTAGGTAGCGGTATTAATGCCGATCCGCGCTTTGCTGCCGTATTTTGCCGGCAGCTTAGTAGCAACACCGGTATCGCCTTTCGGCCTGCCGCTAATTTTTTCAGCGCTATAGGCTCACAAGACACTGCCGTGGCAACGTCCGGTGCATTAAAAACCCTGGCCGTGTGCCTGATGAAAATATGCAACGATTTACGCTGGATGAACTCCGGGCCTCTTGCCGGGCTGGCAGAAATTGAACTGCCGGCACTGCAACCGGGGTCATCGATTATGCCAGGCAAAGTTAACCCGGTAATTCCGGAAGCAGTTGCTATGATTAGCGCCCAGGTGATAGGCAACGACACCACCATTACCCTTGCTGGCCAGTCCGGTAATTTTGAGCTGAATGTGATGCTGCCGGTTATTGCCTATAACCTGCTACAAAGCATTGAACTGCAGGCCAATGGCTGCACAGCGCTGGCAGAGCAGGCAGTTAAAGGTTTTACCGTGCGTGAGGACAATATCAGTAAAGCTCTGGCGCGCAACCCAATTTTGGTTACAGCACTTAACCCGTTGATTGGTTATGAAAAAGCAGCAGAAATTGCCAAGCAAGCCTACAAGCAGCAACGGCCGGTACTGGATGTGGCATTGGAACATACCAGCTATAGCCGCGGCGAACTGGAAAAACTGCTCGATCCGGCCCGCCTCAGTGCCGGCGGTAATGTCGGTTAATCAGCTATATTTGGTTCAAATACGAACGTTTTGCGCTAAAGCCTGGTGATTTTATCGCCATGGCTTGCGCTTTATCGCCCCCTTCAGCCATAACTATGCCCGCAGCAATATTATTACTACCTTGGTATACGCCAAAATTGCCACCGGTAGACAAAAAAACAATTAATAGCTGCTTATAAAAATAATTATTTAAAATCAACAGGGTGTCTTGCATTTTCGGTTAAGTAGTACGACGGTTAAGTGCACCCAAAGCAAAGGGTAGCTAACAATGTTTAATAAAACTCTTCTTGCCATTCTGGTTGGCAGTAGTTTGTTGCTGGGTTGCAACAGCAGCGACAACGACGATCCAACGCTGGAGCCCGATACCGGTAGCGAAACTCCCGCACCGGATACTGGCGTAGTTAATCTGACAGATCTGGACACTGTATACGGTTACGCCGCAGAAAATGGCGGCACCACCGGCGGCAGTGGCGAAAACAAAGTAGAAGTTACTGTCTGTACCGGTGAACAGATGATCAATGCCATTAAAAATAAAGATCCAAACCGCCCGCTTACCATCTGGGTAAATGGCACTATCACGCTGCAAAATGCCAAAGACAGCCGCATCGACATTAAAGACGTGTCTGATATTTCCATTATAGGCCTGGGTACTCAGGGCGAAATGGCCGGTATTGGTTTTAATATTGTGCGGGCGGAAAATATTATTATCCGCAACCTGCGTATTCACCATGTACGTGCCAATCTGGGCGCACCGGGCGATGGTATCAGCATGGAAGGGCCGGTACGCAATATCTGGATTGATCACAATGAAATCTACAACAGCCTGACAGTGGACGACCCGGCACTAACTGAAGATCAGGTAAAAGACTACTATGACGGCCTGGTAGACGCCAAAGGCGACGCTCAGTTTATTACCATCTCATTTAATAAATTTCATAACAGCTGGAAAACCTCGCTGGTAGGCTCGTCTGACAGCGACAACTTTAACCGCACGCTAACTTACCACCACAACCACTGGTATAACGTTAATTCGCGCTTACCACTGTTCCGCTTTGGTAAAGGCCATATCTACAACAACTTTTATGATGGCGCGCTGGAAAGCGGTATTAATTCGCGCATGGGTGCGGTGATCCGTATTGAGCACAACCACTTTGCCGATATGAAAAACCCGGTAATGTCGTTATACAGCCAGGAAATTGGCTACTGGCAACTGATTGATAATATCTTTGAAAATATTACCTGGCAGGAAAGCCCGAACGACGGCGTTGTCGCCGGTGAAAATGCTGAGTCTACCGGTGAGCTTAACGTACCATACGACTACAGCGCCAACCTGATCCCGGTACATAACGTAAAAGCCACAGTGCTGTCTTACGCAGGTGTTGGTGTTATCGACACGCCGCCAAGCCCGGGTTTATGCGCAGCACCTGCGCCAGCAGAGCCGGTCGATCCGGGGCCAGCCCCGGTACCAATTGATCCGGTAGAACCCCCGCTGAGTGTCGATTGGGGTACCTATGATGGCAGCCTGCAGCCCTTTGCTGCCAATTCTATTACCTTACCTGATGGCAGCCAAAGCAGCTTTGCGCCGCAACAAAGTGGTGGTGCAGCCGAGCCTAATCTGTTTACCGCCAATGGTGATGGCACCATAACGTTCGACAGCCTGGCCAATGCCGCCGACCGCAGCCGGGCCAAACTGGACAATGTGGCACCGGCAGATGGTGTTTATCCAAAGTTTTTCACCTTACTGATGGGTATTAAAGGCAATGCCGGTGGTAACCGTATTCTGGAAACCGAAGTTGCCCTGGGCGACACTGCTGCAGTTGGCGCTAGCAGCCGGTTAAAAGTGGTGTTTCGTAATGACGGCAACAACTCAGGGGTACAACTGGAAAACGCTGATAACGGTTCATCCGTTACCGCCGGTAAAGGTAACGAGCCCGATCCGCTGGATATGAGCCAGTTCCGTGTTTATCACTTCACCATTGCTTTAACTTCGCCCACTACCGGTAATGTTGCCTTGTATGTGGCAGGTAACAACACCCCCCTGGTGCAGCTTGACGGCGTAACCATGCGCCCTGCCAGTAATAATACCGACAACTACCTGCAACTGGGTGATGCCGGAGGCAGCAGTTATCTTGGCGATATCGACTGGGTACTGTGGACCGACGCCGGTGCTTATACGCCTGATATGCTAAAAGGCTTACTGCCTGCGGGTATAGGTGATATCAGCGGTTACGAAGTTCAGCCTTAAAATCTACCCAAAAAAACACAGCCTGAAAGTGGCTCAGGCTGTGTTTTTATTTTACCTCAGTTAAGGCTAACGGCGCGACGCTAAGCGCCAGCGCAGTGCTAATAAACCGGTACTAAACATAAACAACATACCCGGCTCAGGAATACCCGGAGGGGGCTCTCTGTTAATGCGGGCAGTACCAATAAACAATTGCTCATAACCATTGTTTATATTTTTGCCATAGCCTGAAAGTGCACCGCTACACATCTCATCAGTCCTGATACCGAATAAAGGATCACATCCCATACGAAAATCAATATGCAAGGTGTAGCTTTGTAACAACTGATCGTCCAGAGCAAACAGACTTTCCAGCAACGCATTCAGTTCTGGTGCAATTACCGCATAAGCTGCTGTATCAGCTCCCAGATTATGGTTAACCGGGCCATCTTCGGCCAGAGGTGAATTACAGCTTACCGGTGTTGGCAAGCCGGGGATCAGGCTGTAATTAATGCAGATTGGCCCACCGGCCAATACATAGTCTGTGGCTGAGTTGTCACCTATCATAGGCCCGCTGCCGGTTGAGCTGTAATCAGCGACGTTGCCCAGAAAAGTGCCTCCACCTCCTTCAGATACCAGACCATAAGCACCAGCGTTATTGGTAAAATCAAAAATACCGACCCGGTTGCCGCTGTCATCAGTAACTTCCATCTGGGCCCATACCGCCAGGCTTTGCAGATTCGCACCATTCAGATTGTTATTGTTAAAAAAGAATGCCATAGCATCGCCAGCCAGATAGTTTTTCAGTGCCAGCAGAGAACTATCCCAGGTGTTGGCTTTATCGCCAAAAAAATCTGTTACCTGGTTTGGATCGGCTGTAGTACCGGTACTGAAAAAGTTAGATCCGCTAACGCCACTGGGTGTACTGTAGGCATTGTCCATGCCGGCAAAATTGGTGTTTACCGGGTTACCGCTGGCACCTGTAGCAACGACCACCAGATCTTGGATCTGGCCAGGGCCGGATTGGATGTAAAACGGGCAGCTGTTGTTAAAATTAGCACAACCTGTCTGCAATGCCGCTATCGGCATAGAATACGAGTTAAAATCACCATAGGTCACATAGCCTATACCGGTTAAATCAATCATCGCAGCAGAAGCAGGTAAACTTCCTGTTAACAATAATACGGATAATATCATCTTGCGTTTCATAATTAATATCCTTATACGTTGTATTACTACACCTATCGCAGTTCTATTGCTTAGCTCCCGCATCAACAATGCAGGTCAAGAATAAAATTGCATAATCCACGCCACTATATTTATCCTTTCTAAAGTAGTAAGTTATGAAAAGCACTTTTCCCAGCACAGGAAACAATGTAAACAAAGCGGACAATTTCATTTAAAAACAACTATTTAAAGTATCACCCAATTACACCGAACAGATTAACAATATATAAATATTGATAATATATTAAATGTAAAACGCAACACTAAAAAACAAGAGGTTGTTCAGTCTGCCGAGAAACCAGCTGTACTTTTTGCTGCTTTTGCTAAATATTTATTGCCAAATGCAGGCTGCCCTCTAGTATAATTGCTACTTTTTTACACCTGCATAACAAAGGAAGCGGTTTTATGGAAAACACCTCAGACACCACCGTGTCTCAACCTGATCAGGCGCGTGTTGGTAAAGTAGCCTTTAGCGGCGACGCCGGTGAGTTTTTTGGTATCTGGATTGTCAATCTGTTACTGAGTATTGTTACCTTAGGTATATACAGTGCCTGGGCTAAAGTGCGCACTAACCAGTATTTTTATGGCCATACCCGCATTGACAACCAGCCATTTCGTTATCTGGCTACACCGATACAAATTTTAAAAGGCCGTATTATCGCCGTTATTATCTTTGCGCTGTTTTTTACTGCTTCTTCTTTATCGCCGGTTTTGGCCGTTGTGCTGGCCTTTTTGTTTCTGTTGGCATCGCCCTGGTTAATTGTACAAAGCCTTAAATTCAATATGCGGATGACCAGCTATCGTAATGTGCGTTTTGCCTTTCATGGTGACTATCTTCGGGCATTTAAATACTTTGTATTACTGCCGGTGCTGGCATTGTTCACTTTGTACCTGGCCATGCCGTGGGTGCTGAAAAAAATTGACCGTTATATTTGTAGCAATACCAGTTTTGCTGGCCAGAAAATGCAAATAAATACCGACACCAGCTCATACTATATTGCTGTTTTAGTGGCAATGGCTGCCGTTATGGGTGTGATCACTGTCATGATAATTGTTGGTGCAGTATTGGTAGGTGTAATGGCCGCTACCGGTATTGCTGACGCTGGCGTTGCCACAGTACTTGTCACCGCCGCAGTATTTATATTGTACTTTTTTGCCTTTACGTTAAGTGGCGCTATCTACCACAGTATGATCCGCAACCATATATTTGAACGCACCGAACTGCCTGGCATTGCCAAATTTAAGTCTGAAATGCAGGTGATGCCCTATTTATGGTTAACGGTAACAAACCTGCTGGCGATTATTTTCAGTTTAGGCCTGGCATATCCATGGGCAAAAGTCCGCAAAGCGGCTTATCTGGCATCAGTAACGACGATAGCAGTGTATCCGCAGGCCGACTCGCTGGTTGATCAGGTGCAGCAAAGCAGCAATGCCTTTGGCGAAGAAGCCGCAGGCTTGTTTGACATAGATGTGTCTTTAGCCTGATGTCAGCCTTATCTGCCGTTAACGGCCAGTTTCAGCATGCTGGCAGCAGCACGTTATACCGTGCTGTTGCCACTTTCGCAGATAACGGCCAGTTGACTATCTGCAGTGATGACAATGATACAGTACTTACCGAAGCTGCACCGGCCGATTACCGTTTTGGCACTGTGATACCGGGGCTGGCAGTTGAGCTGCAACTGCGTGATGGCGCTATATTTGTACCAGACGACCCACGCTTTCGCTGGCCACAGTTGTCTGGCACAGCTAAAACAGCAGCCAGGCTGGAAAGCCACAAGCTCTCTATTCTGGCTGCAGTAATCCTGTCGCCCTTGCTACTGTGGTGGATTATTGTTGATTTAATGCCCATGCTGGCCAGTGCTGCCGTGCCTCTGGTGCCCGACAGCGTTAAACAACAAATGGGCCAGCAAACATTTTATACCTTGCAACAAACGGCACTGCAGCCAACAGAGTTAACGCCGGCACAACAAGCTACGGTGAATTACCACTGGCAAATGGCACTGCAAAAGCTACCGCTGGAATACAAAGACTACAAGTTGCATTTGTATAAGTCAGATTTTTTTGGCGCCAATGCGTTTGCTCTGCCGGATGGCACAGTAGTAATAACAGACGAACTGGTTA
Organism: Rheinheimera pacifica; assembly: GCF_900108485.1. Lineage (GTDB taxonomy): Bacteria > Pseudomonadota > Gammaproteobacteria > Enterobacterales > Alteromonadaceae > Alishewanella > Alishewanella pacifica. The sequence goes on from NZ_FNXF01000017.1 coordinate 91,215, forward strand.
CCTTATTAAAAGACAAACCCGACGCCATTCTGGCGGTGTTGCTACACGAAATTGGCCATGTTGAAGGCCTGCACAGTGTGCGGTTAATTGCCCAGTCGCTGGGTGCAGCACTGGTATTTGGTATTTTGTTTGGCGATCCTGAAGGCATTGCCGACTTATTACTCGGTTCTGGCTCAGTCATGCTGCAAAGTGCTTTTTCGCGCGATATGGAACGCGAAGCCGATCAGTTTGCTGTGGAGCAATTAAAAGCGCTGGGTAAATCGCCCTCGGCTTTTGCCGATGCGATGTCGGCATTACTGAACGAGCGCAGCACTGACGATCAAGGTACCAGCACATTGTTAAAATACCTCAGCACCCACCCCGACACCCGCGAACGTATTGAACAGGCCAGGCAACACGACACCCCCTGAATACCGGCGCCAGATTCCGCTGGCGCTGTTTTATTGCTATAGTTGCCGGCAAAACCAAACAGGGACAATACCTTATGTTTCGCTTTGCCAGTTTAGCTTGTGCTTTATTCGCTACCGGCCTTTTTACCAACAACCTCAGCGCCGCTCCGGTGGTACTGTCGGATATTAAAGGTTACGGCTTTGACTCTGCGCGCCAGTTGCAGCCGTTCAGCGTCCTGGTGTTTGACGATACAACCGGTAAAGTGCTGGCCCGGGGCGACAGCGCTGTTGCTGCGCAATATCCGCAGGCAAAAAAGCTGGCCGGCAACGGTAAAACCGTATTGCCGGGTTTAATTGACGGCCACGGCCATGTATTGGGCCTGGGCCAGTACTTAGCCGTAGCAGAGCTGCGTGGCAGCGAAACAGAGCAAGACGCCGTAACACGGGTAGCGCAATTTGCTGCTGCCAATCCGGATGCCCCCTGGATTATTGGCCGTGGCTGGAACCAGGTATTGTGGCCCACTAAACAGTTTCCTACCACTGCCCTACTGGATGAAGCCGTTAATAACAAGCCGGTGTATTTAACCCGGGTTGACGCCCATGCGGGCTGGGCCAACAGCAAAGCACTGGCGCTGGCCGGTATTAACAAGGACACCATAGACCCACCCGGCGGCGAAATTATCCGTGACAGCAAAGGTAACCCCACTGGTGTATTAATAGACAACGCCATGGCGCTGGTAGAGCAACACATACCCGAACCGGACGACAACGACACCCTGCGGGCGTTAAATGTGGCGTTTTCGCATTTACTGGCGCTGGGCATAACCAGCGTGCATGATGCAGGTGTGGATACCGCCACCGTAAAGCTGTACCAAAAACTGGCGGCAGAGCAAAAACTGCCGCTGCGTATCTACCCGATGCTATCGGCACGCGATCCACAGCTGCCGCAGTGGCTGCAAGCTGGCATTATTGATGATAAAACCGACTTTCTTGATATCCGCTCAGTAAAAATTTATGGCGACGGTGCCCTTGGCAGCCGTGGTGCCGCACTTATCGAGCCATACAGTGATCAGCCATCGCAAAAAGGCTTACTGGTGACCCAGCCGGACCAGTTAACGCAAATTATGCAAATGACGATAGATGCCGGTTTTCAAACCAACGTGCACGCTATAGGCGATTTAGCTAACCGGCTGGTGCTGGACCGCTTCGAGCAATTAGTGCCACAGGATAAACGTCAGCCGAGCCGCCACCGGGTAGAACATGCACAAATTGTCTCACCCAAAGATATTCCGCGCTTTGCCAAACTGCATGTGTTACCTGCAATGCAGGCGGTGCATGCCACCTCAGATAAAAATATGGCCGGCGATCGCTTAGGTGTAGCGCGGCTGCGTGGTGCTTACGCCTGGCGCAGCTTTATTGATCAGGGCAGCATTATTGTTGGCGGCTCGGATTTTCCGGTTGAACTGGCCGAGCCATTTCATGGCATTCATGCCTCGGTTACGCGGCAAAGCCAGGATAACCAACCCGTTGGTGGTTGGCTGCCGGAGCAAAAGCTCAGCTTAACTGAAGCCTTGCGTTCATTCACCGTTGACGCTGCCTACGGCGCCTTTCAGGAAAACAGCATGGGCACGCTGGCGCCCGGTAGCTGGGCCGACTTTATCCTGATAGACCGCGATATCTACAATATTCCGGCCGAGCAGTTATGGCAGGTAGAGGTAGAGCAAACTTACGTTAACGGTAAACAGGTATTTACTAAATGATCAGCCAGAAATGGAGCAAGTTAATCCGCTCGCTGCACCAGAAGAAATACCGCAAAGCCGAGCAGCTGTTTTTTGTCGAAGGCGAAAAAGCCGTGTTAGAACTGTTGGCCTCCGGCTGGCAGGTAGAGGCCGTTTTTGCCACCGAAGCCTTTTTACAGCGTTACCCAAAGCAAGTGTCGGCAGCGGCGCTGGTGCAACAATGCAGCGCCGATGAACTGGTAAAAGTGGGTACTTTTGCCAGTAACGACGCCGCGCTGGCAGTGGTAAAAATGCCGGCGCAGACCGATTTTGTGCCGCATAGTCATGGCTTTGTGCTGGTGCTGGATCAGATCAATGACCCGGGTAACCTCGGCACCATAATCCGCATTGCCGACTGGTACGGTATAAAACATATTGTCTGCTCGCCGGATACTGCCGACTGCTACAACCCCAAGGTTATTGCCGCCGCTAAAGGTTCGTTTTTGCGCGTGCAACTGCATTATCAGCCGCTACAGCCGCTGCTGGCACAAAGCCGCGTGCCGGTGTACGGTGCTTACCTGGGTGGTGAGCCGGTGCACAGCTTAAAGCTAAGCGAACAAGGCGGTTTTATTGTGCTGGGTAACGAAGCCAATGGTATTAGCGCAGAGCTGGAGCAGGTTATCAGCCGTAAAATTACTATACCGGCCTTTGGTGAAGCGGAATCACTTAATGTTGGCATCGCTGCCGCAGTAATTTGTGACAATTTGCTGCGGCTTAGCCAGTAGTACTAGCGGCGTAAACACTAGTGGTAGTTATGGCTAACAGCGGGCGTTAACGCAAAGCTTTGGGGCGGCTGGAGCGCAGCGTAAGCCGTCCCAGCCACGACAGTGGCGACAACAGCGCCTTGTTATGCATGACTTAACTCTCCGTACCGTAAATACATCAAATTGTCACCGCCACCTATTTCCATGGCTTTTTACTATCTCTTTCAATAATTTCATTGAGAACTACATTACGTGGGCAACTAGCAATTATTTCCGTTAAAACGCAACTTGCTGACTCAAGATGATCGTCTGTTGCGTCATCAGTAAAAACCGCATGGAAACTCAACTTGTTATCAATTAGCGACACGTAAAGAAAGCGAAGTGTATGAGGAACCTCGCCTAGCATTGCGATCTGTACTCTTCTAGCTATATCCATTGATGCCACGGTCTTACTCATGCATAACGTTTGGTTAAGGGGCGGGCTTTAGACCGTCCCAGTGAGCGAAGCGAGCGGCTTGAACCAGTTGTTAGGCATGTGGAGTGCCCGTTCTCTCGTAATTTTCAATATATTTATCAATGCTCATGGCTGTGCCAGTTGTAATGAGCTTTCCTGTTTCTCGCTCCACAATGGTTGGTGCATTGCCTGCTATTGCGTACTTAATGTCATTTGTCTCTAACCACAATTTCGATGTGTGGAAGATGACCCAGCCCCATGGCTTTTCGATGGTATTGCGTTCGATAATTATTATTTCATCGCCTTCGGGTAACCAATCAAATTCTCCACCTACTGCTTCTGCGACGAGTTTGTGAGCGACTTCTTTCGTGACCATTGGGGAGCCTAACGCCGCCAGCACGCGCGGCTTTGTAGTGAAGGCGAAGCCGCAACGGAAAAGCCGTCGCCGTGCCTGGCATTGTTAGGGCTACGCCGAAACAATAGCAGCAACACCAGTCGCTACCGACACAATAACAGCGATCATGGCTAGCCATACTGCATACATAGAAAACTCTGCTTGTATGGCAGATAACAAATCGCGCCCATCTCCAACCGCTTTATCTGCTTCTTCCTTCAACAAAACAATCTTCCTCTTTAATTCTTCCGCAGCAGAAGTGTAACCAGGCTTAATCGGATGTTCCTCAAGATCGACTATTTTCTCGTTTTTCAGATAGCCTTGAAAAAAATTTAGATGCCAATGTGAATTTAACCACTGATCATCCATCTCTTCATTCTCAAGCCATATCTGTTTTGGTGCGTTTCGAGAAGCCCAGCGACTTTCTATTACTTCGTCCAACGCTGTAATAAATAGATCGTATCTATACAGCCTCTTTCTGCGCTCATGAACACTATTTATACCTCTCTTGGCACCAATCCACGATGCGTGCTTTTTAAAGAAGTAAAAAAAAGAACCCGTAACGTCACGCATTGATATTGATATCGCTTCCATTGCCTCTGAGATACTTGCCCTCACGTGGTCTACATGATCTGAAAATCTCCTATACTCAGAAGAAAAAAATAAGTCATGACTATTCATTTCGCGAACAGTATTGGTGTCACCAAGATACAGAGGATATAGTTTTCCTACCTCTGAATATACTAATGCAGTTATTGTTATAATATTTTCGTCATTAACAAGAACTCGCAGTTGTGCGTCACCTGAGTTATTAATACCTAATGTCTTCCAGTCCTTAACATTTGCCGCATAAAACGAGTACATTGTGTAAGAATGTTCTGGAAGATTGGACATAATCTCCTTTAACGACTTTTCAAAAGAAAACAATACGCTGTCGGCTCTTGGCGGATACCCTGCTAAACTTGGTAACTCGCCTAAAGCAAAATCCTTCTCAGTTAATGTCTTGAATGCCAAATATGAAAGGCCGTCAAAGTACAGTTCATATCCATTCTTGTGTTTGGCATAAACCTGATACGGCAAACCCAAGCATGACGACTTATGTACGATCTCAACGTGGACGAAATCACGATTTTTTATCAGGCTTTCTCTAAGTGGCTCAAAATCATTTTCAGAAACTCGGTATAAATGAGTTGTCCTGTCAAGGATGTTCTTATTTGTATTCCACGTGTCTTCTAAGCGGAAATGATCGAGTGTTTTCTCAATCGTTTCACTACGCCCCATTAGCGTACTAGGAAAGCACCCGACATGGTTCAATGTTAAACCATTTAAGGACCTCTTTATTTCTTCTTTGCTGGCGTTATCGTCCACTGCCACTCAACCTCACATAATCATCTTCAATGCCCTAACGCCACGCGCATGCGCGCGAACTTGTGAGCGCCGCAGGCCCCGAATGCCGCACTTTGTTAGGGCTGCTCTGTATTTGGTTTGTAGCGAGTATCATTACCATTAAGTTTATTCCATACACCGTAGATTATTTCCATTGAAGCATCATCTGGATGACACTCATCTGGACCACAGATTGACACTGTTAGCTCTTTATTACGTCCCCAAAGACCAAATGAGTTTCTAATACCGGTGCCCCAACCATGATGGTATTGGATAAGGTTATTAAACGGAGTATTTTTAACCGTCGACTTATCATCCTCTTTCAAATTAGAAACGATTCTGTCAACGGCCTGCTCTAAAGTCTGAGGTAGCTTTTCCTCAGACTTGTCCTCCGCATTCCCAAATGCTTGCATTGATATCGATAGAAAAACAGCCA
>NZ_FNXF01000031.1 GCF_900108485.1 Rheinheimera pacifica
GTTACGCGCTGGCGATGCCAAAGCGGTGCGCGCCATGCTGGCAGATGACGTGCTGATTGTCGAAGGTAATGGCGTAGAGCGCTCCGCTGAAGAGTATGCCAGTCATCATATGCTGGCAGATATGAAATTTATGGCGGCGGTAAAGGTAGAAGCGCTGGAGCATCAGACCAAGGTGCTGGGCAAGGTGGCCTATTCGGTTAGCCGTAGCCAACTGACTGGCGACTATAAAGGCAAGCCGGTTGACGTTATCAGTAAAGAAACGCTGGTGCTGGTAGATACAGGCGCCGGTTGGAAGATCGTGCATGTGCACTGGTCGCACTAAGACAACAGCAGGAGATCACTATGAAGCTAACTCTGGCAGCGGTTGTGTTGGTAGCTACTGCGTTACTGGCCGGCTGTAAAGACGCCGGCCCGGCTAAACCGGAAACTACAGCTGTGCCCGACAGTGCAGCAGCACTAACCCTCACGGTATACAAAACGCCAAGCTGCGGTTGCTGTAAAAAGTGGGTATCGCACCTTGAACAGCAGGGAGTGGTTGCACAGACGAAAGACTATGATGATCTAAGCGGCATAAAAGAGCGCTATGGCATCACGCCACAGTATTATTCCTGTCACACCGCCGTATCGGAGCAGGGCTATGCCTTTGAAGGCCATATCCCTGCTAAATACATCCGGAAATTTCTTGCTGAGTCGCACCCGGATGCAATTGGCCTGAGTGTACCGGCGATGCCGCTTGGATCACCGGGTATGGAAGTGGAAGGCCGCTTTATGCCGTACGACATTCTGCTGCTGCATAAAGATGGCAGCGCCAGCGTTTACGCTCACATCAGTGATGCTGCCATGCAGTAAGTAGTGTAGTGTCAATCCTTGCTGCTACGCGGTGCTGTAATGACAACTAAATCACTGTTTTAGCTAAATTAGTACTATGAGCAGTGCGGTCAGGCTTGCAACCTGCCGCACGGCTTACCACAGCGAAATGTTAGTCCGCCATTTTTGCTGACTTGCAGCTCATTTCAGCATTGCAACACGACGCTACTGACGCTGCCGGCGTTGCTGGGTAACCAATTTCTTCCAGTGCTGCCAGAATTTCTTCCTGCGTCTGTGAGCTGTTCACTGTGATTGGTGATATCCGCTTCGACAAGCGCATTTTTGTTTCAACTTTTTGTTACCGCATATAGTGATGCCGATGACCAAGCCGAAGGCGCAGGTATGAATATTGCCTCTTGACTGCCACCTTTATTCCGTATTAGCCAAATCATTGATCTGGATTAATGACTAAGCGGACATATTGTATATACTTTCACAACGGCAACAAAGGGAGAGTTATCATGGCAATTAAAGCCGGAAACTGGAAAGGTTTGCATGGTCTAACGGTTGTTATTTTAGTTGTAGCCGCGCTTTATTTTTTGTTAGTTGAGCATGGTAGCCACCTTCTGCCCTATTTACCTTATCTGATTTTGTTGCTGTGTCCGCTGATGCATGTATTTATGCATAAAGGGCATGGCGGGCACCATCACGGCGATATTAACCAGAATGCAGATGATGCCTATCGCCGCGGCGTAGAGGACGGAAAAAAACAGTCTGCGCATTCTAAGCACCAGGAATAACAATATGGCCCTTAATGTTTGGCTAGCACCTTCTTTAAAACAGGAGCACGCAAATGCACATTGGCATGTGGGGATCTGCCATTATCGTTTCCGTTATTATTTCGTGGTTAATGTACCGCTATCTGGCACCCGATAGCTGGAAAGAGTGGACTCGCGCCGGCGTGCTGCAGGCTTTTATTATTGCGTTTTACGCCGAAATGTATGGCTTTCCGTTAACTATATATTTTTTGGCGCGCTTTTTTGGCCTAGATCTGGCTTGGGGTGACGGCGGCAACTTGTGGGCACAATTATTTGGTACACCCACTGCACATATTATTGCCATGCTACTTGGTTATGCGCTGGTGTTTTATGGTGCAACACTTGTCGCAGAAGGCTGGCGCCGAATTCATCTGGCGCGACGCAGTGCGGTACTAATGACAGATGGCATTTATGCCCATGTCCGTCACCCGCAATACAGCGGCCTGTTTCTTATCGTGTTTGGTGAAGGGGTGGTGCACTGGCCGACGATAGTCTCTGTATTGGCCTTTCCGATAATTGTTCTGGCTTACACCTTTTTAGCGCGTAAGGAAGAAAGCCACATGCTGGCGCTGTTTGGCAATGAATATCGCGCTTATCAGCAACGCGTGCCGATGTTTATTCCCCGTATCCAAAGCTTAGATCTGAGGAGCTTCCGATGAATCCGCAAATTATTACTATTATTAGTGGTATTGCACTATTGGTAGTACTTGCCCTGGCCGGTTGGAACTTGCGGCGCCGTCACGCCCATGCTGAAAATGCCGCACGTAAGAAACAACAGGACAGTGACGAATGAACGGTATTGCTATTTTAGGTAAGCAAACAGTGATTTATTAACGTTTAGCTCGATCAGTAATTTTGAGGCTCACGACATGGAAATTAAAACCTTTTCAGACCTGATAGATTGGACCCGCCAGCTGCATCAACACTTGGCATTGTGTCTTGCACACTGTGCTATTAAGAATGAGCAAGAGCAAGCCCGGCTATTGCTGGACTATCTGGCTGAGCATGAAGCAAAAATTGAAATCATGCTCAAGTTATTCGAACAGCAGGCAGCACCTAAAGTATTGAAAACCTACATTTATGACTATCTATCTCATCAGCCCATTCAGTCACACCGAACTTGTGACGACCGCTACGCAAGCCTTGGTTTTGATGACATCTGTAAAGAGGTAATTGATTACCATCAACAAGTTATAGAGCTTTATCGGGATATTGAGGCGAGGGCAGACATTCCTGAAGCGAAAGCATTACTGGGCACCTTACTGGCAATGGAAGAGCATGAAGCCATGCGGCTAGCCAGACAAACTGGCCGAATGAGCGATCTGTAACTAACCCCTTTTTGTTTAGGCCTGGAATGTAAATCTTCAAGTTTAGCGATGTTAATTTTAGTCACAGCTTAAGGAAACGTTATGAGAAGTGTAACACAAGGTGACAAAAGTCAGGCTCGCCTGACAGTGCCGGGCATGGGCTCAGATCACTGCGCCGGGATCGTGAAAACATCGTTGAAGCGGCTGGACGGGATTGGTGATATTAGCACTAATATTGCAGCGCATCGGGTGCAGCTTAGCTATAACTCAGCGTTGTTAACTCTGGATGATATCCGCACTGCTGTTGAAAAAGCCGGTTATGATGTGGCGCAAGCGTCCGCTGACAATGATACTGACACCGATCACGACGCTGAAATTGATGCAGCGTATTTAACCCAAGCCCACAAACGACTTTGGATAGCCGGGCTCCCTACCGCCATGATTATGCTACTGATGTTGCCTCATATGTTCTGGCAACCCATTCCTGGATACCTGGCTATTGTCGCGTTGCTAGCCTTTCCAGTGATATTTTTGTTTGGCGGTGCGGCAACTCATAATTCTACCTGGCGCTCACTGACCAACGGCACCTTTAACATGGACGTGCTGATTTCTCTTGGCAGTATTCCCCCTTATCTGATTGGCCTGGCAGGCTTTTTTTATAGTATGACCTCGTTTATCGAAATGGCTGCCACTATTATGACCTTTCACTTGCTGGGGCGTTTTTTGGAAGCCAAAGCGAAGGGTCGAGCCTCTCAGGCTATCCGTAAGTTATTGACTATGGGAGCTAAAACCGCTCGCATTGAACGAGACGGCGCAGAGCTGGAGATACCGGTCAAGGAGTTAAAGCCTGGCGATGTGATGCTGATCCGTCCTGGTGATAAGGTACCAACAGACGGTGAAGTACTGGATGGTGAGAGCCATCTGGACGAATCGATAGCCACTGGTGAATCAGTGCCGGTGTTTAAGGCCGCCGGCGACACCGTCATCGGGGCCACTATTAATAAAGAAGGTCGGTTGCGGGTAAAAGTCACCAAAGTGGGGGCCGATACTTTCTTATCTCAGGTTATTAAATTAGTGGAGCAGGCTCAGGGCTCGCGGGTGCCTATTCAGGAATTTGCAGACCGCATGACGGGCCGCTTTGTTCCTGTCGTGTTATTTATTTCGCTCGGCAGCCTGATTGTTTGGTTATTGGCTGCTGATAGCTTGCGGCCTATGCTGGAGTGGGGGGCCGGCTTTCTACCCTGGGTCGACCCAAGTGCAAGCACGACAGTGTTGGCGATACTATCGGCCATTGCCGTATTGGTTATTGCTTGCCCTTGTGCGTTAGGCCTGGCTACCCCGACAGCGTTAATGGTTGGCTCAGGAATTGGCGCAGAACGAGGCATTTTGATTCGATCCGGTGAAGCGATTCAGACCTTTAAAGACATTAGAGTGATAGTACTGGATAAAACCGGCACTATTACCCGTGGTGAACCTAAACTGACCGAATTGACAACCGCTGATGGTGTGACCGAGCAACAATTGTTGCAATGGGCAGCTACGGTTGAAAATGCGTCGGAACACCCAATTGCCCGGGCGATTGTTGAGGGTGCACGCGAGCGCAATGTAACACCTGGCGAGGTTACTGAATTTCGCTCTACCGGTGCCCGTGGCGTTTCTGGCATGGTTGCGGGTGCGTTCGTGCTGATAGGTAACCGCAAATTGCTCGATGAAGAGGGCGTCACAGGCCTGCAAGCGCTGGATCAGGCATTAGATGAGCTGGAAGGGCGTGGCCGCACCGCTGTGCTGGTTGCGGTTGACGGTAAAGCCTGCGGTGTTGTCGCAGTGGCCGATACCATCAAACAGGAGTCAGTTGCTGCCATTCGTGGCATGCATGAGCTGGGCCTGCATGTGGTGATGATCACTGGCGATAATGAGCGTGCGGCTCGCGCTGTAGCTAATGAGGTTGGCATCGATGAAGTGCAGGCGGGTGTGTTGCCCGCCGGCAAAGTCGATGCGGTGCGCGAACTTCAAAAAAAATATGGCAACTATGTGGCCATGGTCGGAGATGGCATTAATGATGCGCCGGCGCTAAAACAAGCTAACGTCGGCATTGCTATTGGTGCAGGGGCTGATGTCGCTATAGAGGCAGCCGACGTAACCCTGGTGCGGGGCGAATTGACTGGCGTGGTTGATGCAATGCATCTATCAAAAGCGACCTTTAATAAGATTGTGCAAAACCTGATTTGGGCCAGTGCTTATAACGTTGCCGCCATTCCTATTGCTGCCATCGGTTTGCTGCACCCGATGATTGGCGTGGTGGCAATGACGGCCAGCTCACTGTCCGTCATTGGTAATTCTTTGTTGTTAAAACGGCAATTTTCAGCAGCGAAAAATCGTTAATGCTTTGAAGATTTGCACACAAATACGTTCTTTCTCGCTAAGTAATAGGAGTTAATTATGAGTGATCTTGAACACCGTGTCGGGGTAAGAGAAGTTAATCTGGTGGTACGCCATCTAAAATTGGTGCCACAAGACCCTACGCAAATTACACCCGCCATTGACGAGATTGATAAACTATATGGTTTAGATGCAGTGTCTTACGACCCTAAAACGCAGGTGTTAAACCTGGCTTATGACGCAACGCATTTAAACCTGGATGGTATCGAAGAGGTACTAACACGTTTCACGATTGAGATAAGTCATGATTGGTGGACACATTTCAAAGAAGGCTACTATAAATATGTCGATCAGAACGTGAAAGACAATGCGCAGCACGAGCCATGGAGTTGTCACACCAAGCCGCCAACGCATAAACGCTAATGAGGACAAACCTGCCGTTAGGTTACAAACCTGACGCCTTATGAATGTCAACCAAATTTAATCTGTTACTTGTTTGACGTTGAAACAGGGTGTTGATTACTTCTTGACCTTGCCACTAAAGCAACCTTTAGTCTGTGCACTGAGTTCAAAACAGGAGACTTAGGATATGATGAAATTTAATGTTGCAGATATGACCTGTGGCCACTGCGTGAGCATGATTACCCAGGCCATTTTGCAACTGCAAGACACGGCTAAAGTCACAGTGGATTTAACTAGCCACACAGTGATGGTGGAAGCTGACTTGAGCGCTGAAGAAATTACCGATGCGATTAAAGACGCAGGTTATATGGCAACGGTGGTTAAAACCAGTTGCTGTAATCCGGCAAACACCTGCCACGTATAAGTAAAACGCTTAACGAAATAGTGAAGCCACCTGCGGGTGGCTTTATTTTTTGTTTAACGTGCATCGGTCTCGCTGCTTTGCAGGATTTGTTTGATGTCCTCGCTTAAATAATGCCAGCTTACATCGTCGACCAAGTGGCGCATAGCACAGAGATTGTCATCATTTTGCTATAGTTGTGGTAGAGCAGAGTTCTTAGCGTCTATCGCTGCGACACCGGCTTTGTCTCTAGAGTACGCGATATAAGACGTTACTGGTTTTTCAATGTCGCTCAGGTTTTTAATGTGCAGCCCTGAGGGGGGCTTTCAAGGGCTTGCGATGTCAAACAGATCACTAAAAAATCCGTTTAGCCACCGGCAAGTCAAAAATAGCTAGTAATCGACAAACGTTTATTGCTGCCTTATGGGCAACAGAATTCAGACGGCGTTACATGCCAAGATCTGCCATTTACCTACAATAAAGCCAACAACCCAGAGAAGTGAGCTACTGACTCCGCTAAGACGATTGTCGTCTCGTCTGTAGATATTCTGTTGCACGTTCACCACTGCCATATTGTCGGTTAACGGGGTCATATGCTCCAAGTGATAGCTCAACCAATCTTCTTGCCAGTCTACGAATGTGCTGTTGATATACCGGCAGATTGCGTCACGGCCATGCAAGCGTTGACCAAGGATATTTACCAGTACTGCCTCTTCGGCAAAACAACTTGTCATTAATTTCAGGTCGCGGTGAAAAAAAGCGTGCTGCATTTGCTGTGTAAGCTGTGATGCACCTAGTTGTATAGATGCAGGTTGTAACAGATTGCATGGTTTAGTGCCACGGATTGGACCGGTATATGATGCAGAAGTAAAGCGTAATGCCGACATGATATATTCTCCGTATATGAACAAGCTGTCTGGCAGCGTAAAACCTTACCTTACGGTAAGGTCAAGCATCAAATGCACAAATTTTAAGCTCAGTTTCTCACGCGAGGAAATACTGGTAACGTCATATCAGCAAAGCTCCGTTTTAAGAAGGTCACTATTGCACTAATTCACGCACCTGAAGCACAGGCAAGTGTATTTGATGCCGCGTTTCTTAGCGTCTGTTGAGAGAGCAACTACATAGCCATCATTGTGCTGTAGCACAACAAGCGGCTTGTCCTTCAAGTCAGGTCTCCTCGCTGGGAATTTTTCTATCTCTCAATGAGGATTTTCAAAACACACCGGAAACATGCCCCGGAGAATACGCCGCTATTCGCTTGAACTCGAATTATTAAGCATCAGCGTTCTATATGCTCTTGCAGCTTATCTGTGTTGCATAAGTGTAAACTTTAGCTAAAGTAGTGACAGCTGTATCAGAATTCACTATGTTAGTGACACTGCATACACTTTGTCTCTGATATAGATAGAAATTTGCACTTTAATGTCTATTAAAGTGCAGAATCCTGATCTCTATGATTTTAACGAGTGTCTATATAATTAGATGCGTGACAGATGTGTTGTATTACATGAAGGTATGATTTTATGAACAAAAATCTAGCACTCTTTTATATTTTTTTCGTTGTTACACTGTCTTCCTGTAGCTTCGTTGATGGAGAGATTAAGTCATTTCTGAAGTGTGGGCTCGCCGCCAACCAGCTTGGTGAACATCAAGCTGTTGAGATGATATCAAGCAAAATGAAAGCGTATGTAAATGAGGAGAAAATTGAAGGAAGTGCCAGGTATGTTATGGAGTTAGGTCAAGAAGTTAGGGATGAATTAGACCTTTACAGTAAAGGGCTAGAGAGACAAGAATATACATTAGCCAAAATTTATAACTCATCAAAATGTCTCGATATGCATGAGCAAGAAAAAATTGACATGCCATTTAAGTACTACCTGGTATACATATTTCTATAGCAAGTATTGGTTGAAAATTGAGTAGCAGGTTTTAGTGCAGTATATTTTTTAAATTTGATATTAATGTGAGTCGTAATGGCTGAGCGTGTAATTCCCTTCGCAGTAAGAACGGTTGATGAGAATACAATATCTGATCTCTTCTGTATTGCTGCTGAGCAAGCAAAAGCAGCTGATAAGGTCTCTGAGGCAATGGATTGCGACTTCATTATTCCGTTTTCAGAATCTATTCTCGATATAATTTTTGATGCTGTTGGTGCCCCTGATGACAATGAGTTTAGAGAGCCATTTTTCGAATTGTTTTTTGACTGGGTGCATTCTGAAACTCAAAGCATGCAAGAGTTTCTGAAGGAGTTTTACCTGTGCCTTGACGATCATCTGCACATGTATAGCGTCCGTGAGCATGACAGTGCGACCAGCTGATATTCTGATCAATCATTTAATCGGGGCTGTTAGCGAGTGATCATAAAAGAGCCAAGACATGTTGCTACTGAACTCAGGTATGCGCTGCAAAACGGTGTATTTGTCTCAATTGAAGACCTGTCACTTGCGGAGCGAGGGCTAGCATGTAACTGTATATGCCCCAATTGCGGTGTTGCATTGGAGGCATGCCTCGGTGAGATTCGCCAACATTATTTCAGGCACTGTAAAGATTCATCGGATTGCGGTGCGACCAATGAGTCCGTTCTACATGCTTTTGCCAAACAGTGCCTCAAGAATGCTGTTGGAACAGATAAGGTATTCAAGATACCTCGCATTGAGGAAGGCAAGTACATACCTAAATCACTAGGTGGCGAAAAAAGTGATTCCGTGACAATTACCGCCGCAGAACTTGAAAGTCGTGACGAAACTACAGGTACGATTACCGATGTGAGATTAACCACATCAAATGGTTGGATTGTGAATGTGGAAATTACGGTAACGCATGGTATAGATAAAACTAAGACGGCTAAAATTATTTCAGGCAAAGCTTTCACATTAGAAATTACACTTAATACCCATTCATTAAATTCTTTCAAACTTGAAGACGTTGAAAAAGATATTTTTGGCTTAGATGGTAAGACTGTTTGGAATCATCCAGATGCTGAGAGTTGGCAGCATAATCCAAAGCTTGCTTATAGGACCAAGCCAAAACCCAAAGTTAATCCCCCTCCTAGATTACCTCCCAGGCAGGTTATTACCATACCTCAGAATGTCAGTTATGAATTAAAGGATTGCTATCTTAGCCATAGAGCAATACCTGTCGATAATGGTATGCATGTATCGCTGGAGTACTGTGACGAGAATGGGGAAGTATTAAACCTCCCTGTTATAAAAACTTATGCCAGGCATTATGCAGATCTGTTTAGCCAGCTTCAGCCTGGCGCTAAAATTATGGTGATCAGGCACAATGGCGAAGTGGTTAATGTCCGCAAATACTAAGCTCAGAAAATCTTAATATTTAACCATGAATAATTGGCAAGCAATCGACGAAGTGATGATGCATCGTTCTGACCGGCTCCATGGCTTCCTCATATCCAGTCAAAATAGATAGCATCTGCATATTTATAGCCGCGACAGCATTGCAGTTTCGAAGTGAATCATAGATAACCTTGGGTTCATAACCAACGCCGTTGCTGACAAGTGCGGCAAGACCGCTATGAGTAAAGCTATTAAACGCTGAATTGTTAATGCCTCTAAAGTCATTCAACTGACCGAGGATATGCGCTGGCGCTTCTGAATTATCAAGCGCTTTAAGCATATCTGCTATTAGTGGCGTTTCTAGCTTCTTGATTTGGTCTGGGCCAACTTTACCTGCAGTCGCGAGTTTATTAAACCAATCCTCAGTATCAGCGTACATGAGCCAAAATCCACGTATCAGGCTTTCATATTGGGGGCGCATCAATGCAAAGCCCGATGATGTAAAACCATCAGCAATTAACTTAAGAGAAGAGAGTCCATGTTCAAATGCCAAAATACCTGAGTGGAAGGCCAATCGCCATTTAAGCTCCGGCATCGCTCCAAGATGTTGTAACTGCTCAACATGCTCGGCCATATAATCATACATTTCAAAGCAGCGCGGCAGCAGTGCTTCTAGTTCTTTTTCGTACACAACTGTTCCTTAGTGCCTCAAAGCCAAAATTGAGCGGGAGCGCCAGAAGGCGGCAATCTGCCATGAATTGTTAGCTGTCTTAGTGTTAGGGTCAATAAAGGTTTTATGTGGTTTACCGCCATACTCAAGCATTAGCGAGTATAGTTCTCCCTCATCTAACTCTGCGGCTAACATTAACGGGGTATAACCTTTGACCGGGCTGTTGTGTTCTGCATTGACGTCTGAGCCTTCTATTATCAGCAGTCTTGCAATGTCTCTAAGCTCTTCGATGTTGGTCAGGATGCAGCGGTAGCGCTTGTTCAGGTACAGCTCGTCGATGCCCAGAATGCGGGGCGTCTCGAAGCGGTGCCAGCGCCCCAGGAACTCGGCGCGGGCGTTGAAGATGTCGCGCACCGTCTTCTCGTCCAGGCCGGTCTGTGCCGCCACAAAGGTGTAGGGGTGGTTGAAGGATTCCTTCTCCACGTACTCATGCAGCCGCAGTGTCATACGGAATCCGTCCACCATCTCCGGTAGCTGGGGCCTGAATGTTGTCTTGCAGGCCCGGCAGGTGTATCGGCGGCGGACCACCCAGAGAGTGACCCGCTTGCCGTGGATGGGCAGATCACGATAGGGAACGTCACGCTTG
>NZ_FNXF01000018.1 GCF_900108485.1 Rheinheimera pacifica
AGTGCCCACACAGATGATTGATTGCGAATTGTTAAAGAGCGTGCTTTGAACTCTCAAAGCGGGAGGCGTATGTTACACTTCCCAGTTTTTAAGTCAAGCGTGACGATGATTCTTCATTTAAAAACTCATCGTCACACCAGACTTCTTTACTCATTTCACCGCGTTAAACACCACCGTGAAGCGAGGGCGCCATTTTAGTGATTTAAGCGGGCCTGTCAAGCGTCTTTTTGAAAGATTTTTGCGAACCGTCTTAACTCACCTGAGACACCCAAACTGCAGCACCCCGTGGCATGGCGCGCATTATAGGGCCTTTTAGAATACCTGCAAGCGGTTATTTAAGAAAACTTGTACTTTTAAGATCGTTCGCAGAAAAATTGCACAAAGCGGTATAAAAGCAAACAAAATGCGCTACTTTTTGACCTCCCTGATAACTACCGCAGCCTTAAGCCGATTTTTGCCATAACTAAAAGCTTTCATAAACACGCTGTGCTCTACCGGGATGTACTGCCGCTCGGCTGCCGACAGCCAGGGGATATCTTCAGTATCGGGATCATTAATATAGACAAAGTGTTCATCCACAGCACATACCACCACCCAGTGCGGCGCTTTGCTTTTATCAAACTGCCAGGTGCTTATTAATACGACCAACAAAGCGCCATCCTGCAGTAACTGTTTTATCTTGCTGATACCAGGCTCAGAGCGATGTAACACAATGCCACTTTGCTCAACCTTTTGCCGGTATGAATCGTGTACCCGCTGCAAAATCGCTTTTTTTACTTCGCTGCGCACAGTGTCAGTAAATAACGGTCCCTCTTTATTCAGGAAAATCTCAACCGCAAACCCCCGGCTGTGAGCAGCTAATGCCAACCCCCTGGGGCCACAACCGCCATGACCCGAGGTCATAAAAATCGTTGTCGCCTCACGCCAGATATCTATTTCCAGCGAGGCTGGATCAAACTTGCCAGGTTGAAAGTAATTAAACGCCATCAGTAAGCAAGCCGGGCCACAAGTAAAAGGAGTAGTTTGCGGAATATAAGGTACTTGGCGGCTTAGAGAGGCACTATCAAACTGAATAATCTGTTTTTGCATGCAAATAGCGTCAGAGTGGTCTTCGTAGAAGTCATGCTTAATGGCAAATTCATGATAATTAAGTTTCTGGTATAACTTAATCGCAGCAGCATTATCATAGCGCACCTCCAAGCGCAGCAAAACACAACGCCTGGCCGCTGCGGTTTTTTCCGCATTTAGCATAAGAAACTCAGCTACTCCCTGCTTGCGATAAGCAGGTTCTACCGCTAGCGAATAGAGCCGAGCCAGGCTGGTGCCTCTTCTATATATAAGCAGAAAATATCCCGCTAGCTGGCCAGCCTGCTCTGCCACCAGTAAGTCGTTGCGGTTATCGGCGATAAAACGCTTGAAACTGCGTAAACTGATACGGTCAGTTGTAAAACACTTCTGCTCTAATGCCATCAGAGCTGAAATATCTTTGGCAGTTGCACTTCTGCATGTCAGAACCGGCGAGCAGCTGCTTAATGCTGTTACTAAAGTCATTGTTGCCTTTGGCCAATTTTTAACTAAGTTTAGGATAACACCAGCTAAACAAATGAAAAGCAAACAAGAAATTTAACTGTTGTGATGCAATTTTCTTCGCAGTCTTTTTATCTGACATCACGACATGCTTTAGCAAAATTACAGGAGTGGCAATGGCCAAGCTGATTATCGTAGTAGACAAAGCACAGGATTGGGCGCCATTTCATCAGTACGATGGCGTAATGACGCTACCGGCCTATCTGAAATGGTCTGTTAAAAATAAACAACGTACTCGCGTAATTAATTTATGCCGCCAGGCGCAATATTTAGGTACAGGCTATTACTGTTCATTGTTGGCAGAAGCTCGCAGCCACCATGTGGTGCCTTCAGTGCGCGCATTTAATAAATTTAATCGCCACGAAATAGCCGATATTGCAGAAGAGATCCCCGGCACAATTCTTAGCCAACTGAACAAGGCGCTGGTTGATGAAACCAGCACTCAGCTGATTTTTAATATTTACTTTGGCGAGACTGAGCACAAAGCCTTAAAGAAGGTGGCAAGCTATCTATTTGACGCTTTTGCAGTGCCGATACTGCGCGTTGAGCTGCAAAAGAAAACCAACTGGCAGGTAAAGACATTAAAAATTGGCAGCGTACATAAACTGAACGAACAAGAGCAAAGCATATTTGGCAATACATTAGAGCGCTACAGCCACAAGATCTGGCGGGTAGAACCGACCAACCGTAAATATAAATATGATCTGGCAGTATTAGTTGACCCGAAAGAGAAGTTTCCGCCCTGCACGCCAAAATCGCTGGAACTGTTTAGTAAAGCGGCCAAAAAAGCCGCTATGGACACCGAGCAGATAGGCGCCAGAGATATTCACCGGCTGGCAGAATTTGATGGCCTGTTTATTCGCGAAACTACCGGTGTAAACCATCATACTTTCCATATGGCGCTAAAAGCCGAACGCGAGGGCCTGGCGGTAATTGATGACCCTAACTCGATATTGCGCTGTGGCAATAAGGTGTATCTGCAAACGTTGTTCGAACAGCACAAAGTGCCGATGCCGGGTGGCATTATGTTGTTTAAGCAGGATGAAGATAACTTAGAGCGCGCAGCCGATACGTTGGGCTTACCACTGGTGCTGAAAATCCCTGATGGCAGCTTTTCCCGCGGGGTGGTGAAAGTAAAAACCCTGACCGAGTTACGCTCACAGCTGAGCGCCCTGTTTGAGCAAAGCGCTATTATTCTGGCTCAGCGTTATACCTTTACCGAATATGATTGGCGTATTGGGGTGTTAAACGGCATGGCCATTTTTGCCTGTAAGTATTTTATGGCCCGCAACCACTGGCAAATTTATAAGCATGGTAAGGCAAAAACTGAAAGCGGCGGCTTTAGCACCTGTGCCATTACTGAAGTACCGGCGCATGTATTGGATGCCGCTATCCGCGCCTGCGCCCCTATCGGCGATAGCTTATACGGCGTAGATATAAAACAAGATGGCGATAAAGTTTACGTGATAGAAGTAAACGATAACCCGAATATTGACGATGGCGTAGAAGATTTGTTTCTGGGCAATAAACTGTACGACATGATTGTAGAGGACTTTATCCGCCGCATCGAATTAAAACGGTAAAATTTTAATGCACAAAAGCGCCTGGAGCGCTTTTGGACAGCCGAAGGCTGGTCCCGAAGGGATGCCTGCATGGATTACAGGCACAAAAAAACCGGCCTGGGCCGGTTGATTTGGTGCAGATGGAGAGACTCGAACTCTCACGCCTTGTGGGCACAAACACCTGAAGCTTGCGTGTCTACCAATTCCACCACATCTGCGTTATGTTTCACGCTCAGCGCTTAACATGGCGTGCAGTATAGCGACTTTATAAAACCAGTCAACTATGAAAACACACAATTTCTATCGTTTTGCATCGTTCGGACAAATACTAAGCAAGAAGCTTAGTATTTAGCCTTTTTCAGCAAACCAATCTCTTCTAAACGTTGCATTAAGTAGTCGTTAGAGTTAATTGGCTCGGGGTAACGATTGGGTCTGTCGGCACTGATACAGCTATCCAGCGTTTTTATTACGTAATCCGGGTTCGGGTGCATAAAAAACGGAATTGAATAGCGCGGCTCACCTGCTGCCAAACCTGCCGGGTTAACCACCCTGTGCGTAGTAGACGGCAGTACATGATTAGTCAGTCGTTGCAACATATCACCAATATTTACCACTATAGTGCCTTCAATAGTAGTAACCGGCAGCCAGCTGCCATCACGGCGCAGAATTTCCAAGCCGGCTTCATTAGATCCCACCAGCAAGGTAATAAGATTAATATCTTCATGCTGACCGGCGCGGATAGACTGAGTGCTGGTATCTTTAATCGGCGGATAATGGATAGGCCGCAAAATAGAGTTACCGTAGTTTACTTTATCAGCAAAGTAACTTTGCTCTTGATGCAAAAACAAAGCCAGTGCTTCCAACACGGTATTGCCAAGCTTTTCTAGCTCGCTATAAAGTGTATAAGTAGCTTTCTTAAAACCCTCAACCTCAGTTGGCCAAACGTTAGGATATAAGCTTGGATGCGGCGGAGGGCCATCCAGCTCACGGCCAACATGCCAGAACTCTTTTAAATCAGGGTGATTAGAGTCTTTAGCTTTTTCAACGCCAATAGCAGTATAACCGCGTGCCCCGCCCTGGCCCGGCTTATGGTATTTCGCCTTAACCTCATTCGGTAAAGCAAAAAACTGCTTAATTGCTGTGTAAGTATTTGCTACCACTTCATCCGGAATACCATGGCCACTAATGCCGCAGAATCCAAACTCAGTGTAGGCCTTGCCAATTTCGGCAACAAAGTTATCTTTGTCGGTGGCAAACCGTCTTATATCTAACGTTGGAACTTGCTGTGTCATATAAAAGACCTGTTTTTAGCCTAAGGAAAAAAAGAACCCTGCAATAGCAGCGCTCATTAAGTTGGCCAATGTTGCTGCAAGCAGGGCTTTTAAACCCAACTCCGCAATATCAGCCCGGCGCCCCGGAGCCATACCGCCCAAGCCACCTAATAAAATAGCAATGGAAGAAAAGTTAGCAAAACCACACAGTGCAATAGTTACTATCACTTGAGTATGGGCGCTTAACTGTTCTTTCACCTGCACAAAGTCGAGGTATGCGACAAATTCATTGATTACAAGTTTTTGGCCAATAAAACTCCCGGCCATCCGGGCTTCATCCCAGGATACGCCAAGGATAAATGCCAGCGGCTGAAATACATAACCGAAAATAAGTTGCAGAGTCAGGTTGTCCATACCAAACCAACCACCAATGCCACCTACTATGCCGTTAACCAAAGCGATTAAACCGACAAAGGCCAGCAGCATAGCACCGACATTCAGCGCCAGTTGCATACCACTGGAGGCCCCCGCGGCAGCGGCATCAATTACATTAGTGTGTGGCTTATCCGCACTGATCTCAGTTAGCTCGTTTTTCGGCTGCTCGGTTTCGGGCAAAATCAACTTTGCCATTAAAAAACCGCCCGGTGCGGCCATAAAACTGGCGGCAATCAGGTATTTAAGTTCAATGCCCAAACCGGCATAGCCGGCCAGTACCGAGCCAGCCACAGAAGCTAAGCCACCAACCATAACGGCAAACAGTTCCGAGCGGGTCATGGTAGGGATAAAAGGCCGTACTATTAACGGCGCTTCGGTTTGGCCAACAAAGATGTTTGCTGCAGCCGACATAGACTCCGGCCGGCTGGTGCCAAGCAGCTTTTGCAAGCCGCCACCAATAATACGAATAACCCAAGTCATAATCCCAATGTGATACAGCACGGCAATTAATGATGAGAAGAAGATAATGATAGTCAGTACATGGATAGCGAAAATAAAGCCTTGCGAGAACCTGCCTAAATCACCAAACAGAAATTGAATACCGGCATTGGCATAACCAATCACATTCGCTACTACCTGCGAAATGTTATACAGCACGTCCTGACCAAAAGGCACATACAATACAAAGGCGCCTATTGCCAACTGAATAGCAAAAGCGCCGCCCACGGTACGCCAGTTAATACGGTTACGATTGGCAGAAGCCGCATACGCCACCAGTAACAGGGCAACAATGCCCACTAATCCCATCATACTTTATTCCCTGATTAATATTATTCAGCCAGCAACTGGCGAATTTTTGCTTTTATTATATCGATAGCAATCTGGTTTTTACCGCCACGGGTCACCACCAGATCGGCATGTTGCTTGGAAGGTGCGATAAATTCAAAAAAAGCTGGTCGTACCGAGTTTTCATATTGCTCAGTTACCGAGCTTAAACTGCGGCCGCGGTCTTCTAAATCACGCTTTATACGCCGTAGCAGGCAGACATCCAGCGGCGTATCCATAAATACGGTAATATCAAACTGCTCTCTTAACTGCTCATCAGTCAGCAGCAAAATTCCTTCAACCAGAATCACTTTCGCCGGTTGCACCGCTATGGTTTCATCAGTACGGGTATGGTTTTTGTAACTGTATTGCGGCATTTGTATGGCTTTACCGGCACGCAACGCGCGTAAATGCGCAGCCAATAATTCATGTTCAAAAGCTGCAGGGTGGTCATAATTAGTTAACGTGCGCTGTTCAAACGACAAATGGCTCTGATCACGATAGTAGGCATCTTCCGACAAAATAGCGATACGCTCACCGCCTAATTCAGCCACCAGTTCCTGATATACCGTTGAAGCAAAAAGGCTTTTACCTGATGCGGAAGCACCGGCAATTGCGATAATAGTATTTTTTCCCACTGACACGTTCACTTTTGCAGAAATAAGCTGCTGATTATCGCTAAAAAGCGCTGATTAAGGAATAAAAAAATGCCAGTCGGGCGACTGGCATTTTTACTTTACTATTTATTAAACAAATCAGAATTTATAGCTTAAACCAACCCGAACTTCCCACAGAGAAGGTTCGATACGGCGGTTTTCAGCTGTTGGCTGGTTGAAAGTATACACATATTGGCCATTAGCATTAACACTGGTGGTAACAGCTGACGTCTGTGAACTACCTTCTTTGACAATACCCCAGTCATCGTTCAGGAAATTACCAACGTTCTCCATCACAAAGTAAACGCTACCTTTATGCTCTGGAGTAAAGCCCGGGAACTGTTGCTCAACACGAATATCGAACTTATTCCACCAGCTACCGCTAAGAGCGTTTCGTGGCATGATGCTTCCGCGGTACCCTTCAAGCCCTTGCTCACTAACCCAAGCATTAAAATCAGCCTCATAGGTCCCCTGACCGTCTGGCTTAGTTGCAAATACTACTCTGCTATCATTTAATGTTGGAACATACAGCAACTGGCGACTTGCATCGTTAAAACCTAAACCTGAACTTGAGCGGTCAAAGGTATAGCCATATGAATTGCTTTTCACAACCTGACCGAACAAGCTGAAACGAGTTTCGTAACCTGCAAAAAACTCATGAGCATAAGTTAAATTCAGAGTAAAACGATGAGGGATCTCATAGTCAGATGTTGCTAAAGCTAAGTTTTCAGTATCTGAAGCAGAAACAAAATGGTAATTAGAAAATGCCACCGAACTGTTCATAGGGTGCACATCTTTAGCATCAGTGTAAGCATAGGCCAATGCAACATCTACACCGTTATCAAAAGACTTAGTGCCTGATAATGAGAATACAGTAGAACGGGCATCGTTATCTTTGCGGTTCGTTAACAGGAAGTCATTATTTGAACCTCGTCTGGACGTATATACCGGCCGCCCATCTGGCGCAGTACCGGTTTGGTCCAACGACAGATCTTTGATAATTGCTGAATTTTTCTTTCTGCTATGTAATAAATCGGCTGACACTACATAACCGCTATCGAAGCTGTAAGTACCGCCTAAAGCATACTTCCACTCAGATGGTATTTTAAAATCCGGATCGGTTACGTTAGTGCTAGAGTCGGCTGTTCCAGAACCAACCGCATCATACAACGCTTGAGGTATATCATAACCAGGGCGACCTTCACCAATCAGGGCTACAGCATTAGGCCCTAACAGTTGCATATTCGTCCGGTTAACCTGAATATTTCGAATACCGTCATTGGAGTAACTATTTGATATCCAAACATTCGGATTACCGCCAGAGTAGAGGCCCGCACCACCACGAATTTCAAGCTGCTCAGTGGCAACCCAGTTAATACCTAAACGAGGTTGCAACAGACTTTTGCCATCCAGATTTTGCTGGTTAGAATAACCGTAGCGGTTTTCAAAATTAGCATTATAAGTAGGTACGCTGTCACTGGTGTACCAGTCATAGCGCAAACCTGCTGTAATAGTCACGTCTGCATTAGGTAAACGATATTTATCCTGTGCATAAACCGTATGAATATTATATTTAAATTCACCAGCAGCATCATTCGGATTATGCGATGAAGCATTACCGTAATAAGCTCTTGCTAAGCCATTTCTGAATGCGTCGATATTAGCAAAACGGTACTGACCAACACTGTTTTGTACGAATAAGTTAAAAACATCTAAGTTCTCGTACTCATAACCAAAATACAGTTCATGATCGTCCAGATAATAGGTACCCGCCAATTTGAAAGACAGGTTATCGTAATTTAAAACGTTAGACTGGCGTGAGTCATCCGGGCCCAGATATATAGTGGTGCCATTCACACCAAGGATCTGCACTTCACCAAAGCCGCTTGCCGCGTCTATGGATAGCTGACGATTCCGCAACTCTGAGTAACCAAGGCGAACTTCAGTAGAAAAATCTGGCGTCCAGTCTGAGTACAAAGAAGTAACGTAAGCATTGAGCTCAGCACCACGCTCATAGAAGTGATTCGATAATGATAAACGATCAGAACCAGCATCAGATTGCGCTATCGCATAACCATCATTATAGTTATATAAGAAATTCAACCGGTGCAGATCATTGATGTTCCAGTCAACCTTCAACAATATCTTTTCGTCTTTAACTGGCATGCTAGGAACTGCAGAACCAGGATCATAATTATAAATATCTTTTGAAATTGAAATAATTTCGTCTATCTGAGCTTGTGTTACACGGCCGTTCGCTAGCGGTGCATAATCGAATATTTCTGAACCTTCTAGCTTTTCATACGCAAAAAAAGCAAATAACTTATCTTGTACTATCGGGAAGCCAACATTCACACCGTAGCGTTTTTCGTTATAAGAGCCAAGGTTCTGCTTGTCGCCCTCTAATTTATCGCCTTTCATCGAATCGTTGGTGTAATCAACAAAAACGCTACCACTAACTTTGTTTGAACCTGATTTAGTAACTGCATTGATATTACAGGCGGTGAAACCACCATACTTAACATCAAATGGAGCCAGTTCAACAGCAACTTGGTCTATAGCATCAAACGAAAATGGAATACGCTCTGTTGGATAACCACTGCTATTTAAACCAAAGTTGTCGTTCATACGAACGCCATCAACAGTCAAGCTGTTAGAACGTGGGCTGCCGCCGGCACATTGTATAGAACTGGCGTTTGTTTCATTGATATAAATACGAGGATCTGTGCGGATTACATCTTTAATATCGCGGTTAACTGAAGGCGCAACCTCAAGAGCGTAGCTATCAAAGCGTGCTGCCGGACCAGTATCACCGGTTAAACTGGAAATGGCGGTACCTGCGACCTGAATTCTCTCAACATTCGATGCTTCTAACTGACGTTGTAATTGGAAAGTCTCACCTAATGTCAGGTATACATCATTAATGACGGTATCAGCATATACATCAGAATCGACGATAATCCGGTATGGGCCACCCACTCTCAAACCAGAAGCATTGAAAACACCACTGTCGTTTACAACAGCCTGACGGCTGGTACCTGATGGTACGTGTAAAATCGTTATTTTAGTACCAGCAGCAGGAGAGCCTTGCGGACTGTTAATCACACCGCGGATTGCTGATGACGTGTCAGCAAACGCAACGTTTGCCATGCCCATAGAGAGCGCGACAGCAATAGCTATATTTTTAATTTTCATATCGTTTTTTCACCTGGTAGTTGTAGGTATTTATCTAAATCCATTTGAATACAGATGCTGCTTTCAATTTGGGAGACAATGGTAACTAAACCATATTACACTTTTCTTACGCCAATCCGATTTATGGGAACTTTTCGTTCCTCTCATTGTCATAGGCGGTTGCAATATAAGTGTAACATAGCTGGTCTGAGTTGCGCACTATGCTGGCAGAAATTGGCTAAAAAACCGACTTACTCAGTGTTTTCATCCATTTACTGGTTTTTATTGTGCCATCACTTTATCCTATAAGCCTGTCTGACTTACTCACCTTCACCTAATGAAAAAATTCTTATCTTCACTTGGCTTTAGTGCCTTAATCAGCCTTGGAGCTTCTTTAAATATGCACGCCACCGAAGTTACCTTCGCTACTTTTAATGTCAGTATGGAAGCGCAGAATTACTTACCTAAAGGCCAGAATGGCAGCCCGGCTGTATTGGCAGAATTGCTGCAAACCGATAACCAGCCGCAAATTCGTAATATCGCTAATATTATCCAGTTGGTGCGTCCCGATGTGCTGTTGTTGAACGAATTTGACTACATCGCCGATAGTGATAAAGGTATAAAAGCTTTTATTAAAAACTACCTGAACCAACCGCAAGGCACAGCTGAGGCCATTAACTACCCCTACTTCTACTACAGCACAGTAAATACCGGCCAACCCAGTCCTTATGATTTAGACAACGATGGTAAAACTACCGGTGTTGGAGCAGACGCCTGGGGCTTCGGGTTTTACCCTGGCCAGTATGGTATGGTGCTGTTGTCTAAATACCCGATAGATACCGCCAAGATCCGCACTTTTCAGCAGTTTAAATGGAAAGATATGCCGGGTTTTATGCCAACCCAAAAAGCCGATGGCAGCCCCTGGTACAGCAAAGAGGCCTGGGCCGAGTTTCCGCTTTCATCTAAAAGCCACTGGGATATCCCGCTTAATATTAATGGCAAAACGGTGCATGTATTAGCCAGCCACCCAACTCCACCGGTATTTGACGGAGAGGAAAACCGCAACGGTATTCGCAACCACGATGAAATCCGTTTGTGGGCTGATTACTTAACACCACAAAAAGCTGGCTATATTTACGATGACAACGGCCTCAAAGGCGGATTAGCAGAAAACGCCAGCTTTGTGCTGCTGGGCGATCAGAACGCTTCGGCTGATAACGAAGGCGATGCGTTAAATAGTGGTATTAACATGCTATATAAACACCCGCGCATTAACAGCAGTATGCCGCCAGCCAGCAAAGGCGGTGCAGAACATACGCCAGATAACCCAAAAGCGGCTTATCACACTGCCGATTGGCGGATGCGGGCCGACTATGTATTGCCGTCAAAAGCTGGTTTGGTGTTAAAAGACAGCGGTGTATTCTGGCCGGTAAAAGCCGATCCACTGTACCCACTTATAGGTTCACGCGGCGCCAGTTCGGACCATCGGCTGGTATGGGTA
Source organism: Rheinheimera pacifica (assembly GCF_900108485.1). Classification (GTDB taxonomy): domain Bacteria; phylum Pseudomonadota; class Gammaproteobacteria; order Enterobacterales; family Alteromonadaceae; genus Alishewanella; species Alishewanella pacifica. The sequence continues at coordinate 11,012 of NZ_FNXF01000018.1, forward strand.
ACAGTAGAATTAAGCGCTGACTAATTCAGCGCTGTGTATCCTGTACTATGGCGAGAAGCCTAACAGGAAGCTGGTTAGAAACGTTGTACCAGATTTTGTATATGCACCGTAACTTCTTCTCTGTCATGATATAAATGTTTAACCTGTAGCCGGTATTTGATACCGGCTTCTACCAGACGTTGTTCAAGTTGCTGCAAAATATCTGTTACCGTTTCATAGCGCTTTTTCATTGGCAGTTTAAGGTTGAAAATGGTTTCCTGACACCAGCCATTGATCAGCCAGTCAGCCATGCGCTCTGCCACCCTTTGTGGTTGCTCTATCATGTCGCAAACCAGCCAGTGGTTATTCTTTTTCTGCGGCTCGTACTTAAAACCGTCCACCATTAAATGCCGTACCTGGCCGGTTTCCATTAATGACTCAGCCATAGGGCCGTTATCAATCGCGGTTACCATCATGCTGCGTTTTACCAGCTGATAAGTCCAGCCACCCGGGCTGGCACCAAGATCTACCGCATTCATACCACCAGACAAGCGCTTGTCCCACTCATGTTTGGGAATAAACTGAATAAAGGCTTCTTCAAGTTTTAGGGTACTGCGGCTTGGTGCTTCGTTGGGGAACTTCAGCCGCATAATGCCATTTTCTAGCGGGCTATTGTTCTCAGGGTACGACAAGCCGACATAACCCTGCTGACCAGTTAACAAAAACAAGTGCAGCACAGGTGCGCGTTTTAGCTCTTTAGGCAATAACACCCCGGCCTTTCGCAATGACTGGCGCAGCGGTACCGTAAGTTTACGCGCCAGTGTGGATAGCGTTTTTCCGTCATTTGTTTCCGGATACTCCACTCTTATTTCACCACAACCACTTAGTTCAGCACTGAGTACGGCAGCTATTACCGGCGCTATCCGATCTGCCGGCGGCAATTCAAGCAGATCGGCAAGCAGCAGGCTCCACTGACGGATAAAGATAAACTGCTCAAACGGATAATCACGATAAAACTGCGCTAAGCTGTCCGCATCATAAGCTTCAAAAATAACGTAGGCGCTGTCCGTAGTTAACTTGCAGTAACCAAACACATTATGCAAAGCAGCTGTATGCTGAATTTCAGCTGCGCATTCTTTTTCAAAACCGGCGCGGCAGTACAGTAATAGTTGTTTCATGTTAACTCCGCCGCCAGGCACTTACGGCAAACAGCAGCCAGGCAGCAATAAGCAACTGGCCGCCGATAGGCGCCAGCTGTGAATAATAAAACGGCAGTGCAAACACCCCTGCCAGTATAGTCCAGACAAAAAACCACAGCCCCAGGTGCCAGACAACAGCCACCAGCTTAACCAATTTGGCTTCTGTACGCTGTTGCCCTAACGCCAGCAGCGCTAAGGCATGAAATGCCAGCATAGCTAACGCACTTACTACCTTAGCGATAGCCTCTGCACTTAGCTGTCCTTGCCATAAATGCATCAGCACAGCACTTAAACCCACTACTGCGCCACCATACAAAGCGGTGACGCTATTACTTAGCTGCCAAAAGTATTTCATCAATGTTCCTGCTACAAAATTGTGCGGCTGCAGCAATGAGTTGTTGCTGGGTCAGGCCGCTTTTAACTCTGGGTTTAAAATCGTGATCGCCGTCTGCCAGCCAGTGTATATCCACTTTAGGCCATTGCATGTCTACCAGCTCGGCTGTTGTACCAAAAGGGTCCCGCTCGCCCTGGGCAATAAATAACGGGCAAGCCAGAGTAGTAAAATGCTCAGTGCGCCAGCTAAGCTTTTTCGGCGCATGAAACGGATAGCCAAAGGCAAATACCGCTTTTACATTACTATGTTGGCTTAGCATACTGGCCACACGGCCGCCCATCGATTTACCGCCAATAAACAAAGGTAAATCCGGTGGGCAGTTACCGGCTTGCTGGTTAAATTGCTGCATTAATAACGGCATTCTTTCCGGCAAACTGCGTTTACCCGTATCGATAAAGCGCTGCATGTAAGCAAAATTAAAGCGCCAAACCTCTATATTATTAACTGCCAGTTGCTGTGCCAGCTGTTGCATAAAACTACTGTCGGCACCGGCGCCCGCACCATGTGCCAGTAACAAACGGGCTTTAGCCGCAGCAGCGGTATTTATCAGCACCTTAGTCAAGGGCAACGGCATTAGTAAACTGCTGCTCGGCAAAAGCGGCCTGCTCGGCTTCTACCATCGATACCATCCACTGGCGAAAAGCGGTAATTTTACCAAGCTCAGTCTGGCTTTCCCGGCACACCAGGTAGTAAGCATCTTTGGAGATAAGTACATGGTTAAACGGCACTATTAAGCGGCCGGAGTTTATATCTGGCCGTGCCAGCACGTTATGCGCCAGCGCTACGCCCTGGCCATGAATGGCTGCCTGCAACACCATGGAAGAGTGGCTGAAAATAGGCCCCTGGTTGACATTAAAATGTTTAAAGCCCTGTGTAGTAAACCAGGCCTTCCATGCACGGCGTGAGCCGTCATGCAGTAAATTGTGATATTGCAAATCCGTGGGTTCTGCCAGGGGTTTAGGGCTGTTTAGCAGCAACGGTGAACATACCGGCAGTAAATATTCCGTATGCAGTTTATCTGCGTGCAAATTGCGCCAGGTGCCACGGCCATAATATATCGCCACGTCAACGTCATCTGTCAGTGAGCCTTCGTCCAGATCAACCGCTTTAATTCGTACATCTATATCGGGGTGCTGTTCACTAAACTGGTTAAGCCGGGGTACCAGCCACTGAATAGCAAAACTGGGCTGCAGGCTTACCGTTAACGAGCCTTTAGCCCCACGCGCCAGCAACTTTTCAGTAGACTCATGCAGTTGCAGAAAAATCTCTTTAATATCCAGAAAATAGCTTTGGCCTTCTTCTGTCAGCAGTAAAGAGCGGTTTTTTCGCATAAACAGCTTAAGGCCAAGATGATCTTCCAGCGCTTTAATCTGATGGCTGATAGCGGCCTGAGTAACGTACATCTCTTCCGCTGCCTTGGTAAAACTTAAATGGCGGGCGGCCGTTTCAAAGGCTTTTAATGCGTTAAGCGGTGGCAGGCGACGCGCCATAATGTCTCTTAGATTATTAAATCTGATGATTAAAATTTCTAATCCGAATTATAACGCCGTCGTCGCCAAGACGCCAGCGGGGAGCTAAGCTAAGTTTACTTCTCTACCGGCTTGTAGCCCTCAATTTCAACGTCTTCGCCTTTAAATAGGAAGGCTTCCATTTGTGCTTCCAAAAACTGACGATGTTCCGGGTTCATCATGTTCAGTTTTTTTTCATTAATAAGCATAATTTGCTTTGCCTGCCACAGTGCAAAAGCTTCTTTGCTGATACTGTTAAAAATCTTTTTACCCAGCTCGCCTGGATACAGCTGAAAATCCAGCCCGGCGGCTTCTTTGTTTAAATACTCGCAAAATACGGTACGGCTCATAGGTGTTTGTCCTTTTTGTCCGGGTTTGCAGCCAATAACTGCTGAAACAGTTGTTTTGCCGGAGCCGACAAACCAACTTGAGGAATGGTGCTTATTGTAAACCAAGTGGGCGCAGATTGCTCCTGCACTGCCACAGGGGCATGTTGTAGTGTTACCCGCAGTGGCTGGATCCATAAATGAAAATGGCTGAAAGTATGGCGAAAGCCTGCCAGCTCTTCCCTGCTTTCAACATCGAGCGCATTTAATGCGATGTATTGCTCACGCTCTGTTGCAGAAGCAAACTCAATAAAGCCAAACAATCCGCCCCACAGGCCAGACGCCGGGCGCTGCGACAACAACACTTTATCGTCGTGCTGTAATAACAACCAGAAACTCTGTTTTTCCGGCAGAGCTTTCTTCGCTTTTTTGCCAGGGTACAAAGCCTGTTCACCGGCCAGTGCAGCTTTGCACTTTAATTTCAGAGGACACTCTACACAGCGCGGCTTACTGCGGCTGCAAAGCGTAGCGCCAAGATCCATCATCGCCTGATTAAATTCAGCCACTGTCTCTGCGGGCGTTACCTGCTCTGCCAACTGCCATAACTGCTGCTCTACCTTTTTATCACCGGGCCAACCGGATATAGCGGCAAAGCGCGCCAGCACCCGCTTACAGTTACCATCCAAAATAGGATAGTGCTGCCCTAGCGCTAAAGATAACACCGCCCCCGCCGTCGAGCGCCCCACGCCTGGCAATGCCAGCACCTGTGCAAACTCTGTCGGAAATGTTCCGTTGTGCTGTGCCGCTACCATTTGCGCTGCTTTATGCAGGTTGCGTGCTCTGGCGTAATACCCTAGCCCGGTCCATAAATGCAGTACTTCATCAAGCGGCGCCTGCGCCAGAGCATTAATATCGGCAAAGCGCGCGGTAAAACGCTGAAAATAAGGAATTACCGTGGCCACCTGCGTTTGCTGCAGCATCACTTCACTGAGCCAGGTTTTATAAGGGCTTTTATTCAACTGCCAGGGCAGTGTTTTGCGCCCGTGCTGCTGATACCAGCTAACCAGCTGATTTGAAAACCAAACTGCATCCTGTTGCTGCAACATAACCGCCTCAGTACTAAAGATTGCGCGCAGTATAAGCAGCCCTGTTTGCCTTGCCAACCATAATCGCGGTTGAGCAAAGCACCTAATACAAGGATAATACGCGCCGTTAACGATTATGCGGAGCAACAGATGACAGACAGTAACGGCCAGCAGCACGACGAACAGGCTGAAAATACCACCTATATGCGCAGGATCCGCTCTTTTGTCCTGCGCGAAGGCCGCCTGACCAAAGGGCAACAACATGCGCTGGACACCTACTGGGCCGACTATGGCTTAACTTACCAGAGCCAGCCACTGCAGCTGAACGAGATCTTCGGCCGTGACGCAAAAAAAGTGCTGGAAATCGGCTTTGGTATGGGTAAGTCGTTAGTGCAAATGGCGCAAGCTGCACCAGAAAGCGACTTTATCGGTATTGAAGTACACCGCCCCGGCGTTGGCGCTTGTTTATCTGAAGCAGTAGCGCAACAGGTTAAAAACCTTAAAGTATTTGAACATGATGCAGTAGAAGTGCTGGAACACAGCATTGCCGACAATAGCCTGGATACTGTGCAGCTGTTTTTCCCTGATCCCTGGCATAAAAAACGCCACCATAAACGCCGCATAGTGCAAAGTGATTTTGTGCAACTGCTACGGCGCAAGTTAAAACCAGGCGGCGTGTTTCATATGGCAACCGACTGGCAAAACTATGCTGAACATATGCTTGAAGTTATGCTGGCAGCTGAAGGTTTTACTAATTTATCTGCCGATAACACCTACGTTGAGCGGCCAGAACACCGCCCGCTGACTAAATTCGAACAACGTGGCCAGCGTCTGGGCCATGGTGTTTGGGATCTGATGTTTAAAAAGGAAAGCTAAATGCTAGCAACAGCCAGTCAACTGGTATTACGTAACATCAATGATCTTAAGGGCAAGGTATTAGTGGTTGAGCCAATGGCCGACAGCCTGGCAACAGAGCTGCGCCATCTGGCACCTGAGCTTGAGTTAAGCTGTTATAGCACAGATGCTGCAGCTGCAGCCTGTTGGGCTCATGACAGCGTAACACTGTATACCGATGTCAGCCCGCAGTTTACCGGCACTTTTGATACTGTGGTGCTGTTTTACCCGAAAAGCAAAGATCAGCTTGCTTTTACGCTGGCCCAACTTAAACCGGCTCTTAGCGCTACTACAGCAGTGTTTGTTACCGGCGATAACAAAGGCGGCATTAAAAGCCTGGCCAGCCATGCGCAAAAGTTGGGGCTGGGTGCCAATAAACTGGATAATGCCAAGCACTGCTTATGGTTTTCATTATTTGGTGATTTCAGCCGCTTAGCTGCCGTAGCAGCCAGCAGCTTTAGCATTAACGCAGCGGGTGAAACCCTTACACTGCATTCGCTACCCGGCGTATTTAACCACGGTAAGCTGGATATCGGCACCGCATTGTTACTGGATAACCTGCCAGACGTAAGCCAGGGCAAGGTGCTCGATTTTGCCTGTGGTTGTGGTGTTATTGGCGCAATGTTAAAGCGAAAACATCCGGCGATAGAGCTTTTCAGCTCTGACATCAGTAGTTTAGCCGTGAAGGCTACTGAACTGACACTGGCAGCAAACCAGCTTAGTGGCACAGTGATAGCCGCTGACGGATTACCTGATATACCAAAACAATTCGATTGTATTGTCAGCAACCCGCCATTTCACACGGGTATTAAAACCGACTACAGTATTGTTGATACCTTTATCCGTCAAAGCTCAGCCAGGCTTAGCGCCAATGGCAGCCTGACAATAGTAGCTAACAGCCATCTGGCCTATATGGAGTTACTGCAACAGGCGTTTAAAAAGGTTACATTAAAAGCCAAAGCTAACGGCTTTGCGGTATACCGGGCTACTAATCAAAGTTAAAGGAATTTTTATGCGCAAACTGGCTGCTGTGTTAATACTGCTCTGGTTAACACCAGCAATAGCAGCAGACAGTTTGACCTGCATTCAAAACCCGAACCGGGTAAAAGCCTGCCCTAATCTATTGTACCGTGTCGCGCAATTACCGCAGATGAGCGCACCTGGCGTTGTCTGTATATGTGCGACAGACTTTGCGCCGCTGTTACACCAGCCCACCGACGATGCAGAAAAAGTGCGGCAGAATATGACCAGACGCCAGATGGAGGTAATATACGGCGAGAAACTGCAGGCTGTGCTGGATGTATTGCAGCGGCGCACTAACTAAACAGACAGATGTTATTCAGATGACGGCTAATCAGGCAGTAACACTAAGCGCTCACTAAAAGCTCCCAGGCTTTCCTCATGCTGCGGCATTAACACCGGCACTAGAAATAATTCGCCCTGCTCTACCCAGTAAATAGCATTTTGCTGAAATTGCTGTGCCAACTGCAGTGCAATGCTTTTGTCACACAACACTATCCAGCTTTTTTCCTGAAAACTTAAGTCAGGTGCACTGCCGATAACAGAGCGATAAGGTAAACGCTGCAAATTCAAACAGGCTTGTAATTCTTTGTCGCGGCGTAAATTAAGATAAGGATGTTCAGTGTTCCCGGCGGGGTTTTGGGCGCTGATAATGGCGAAGTCAGCATCGCATTTCAGTGCCTGATGGCATAGAAAAATACTCGTTTTATAACTTTCCCACAGGCTCATAACCAGACCTAAAAGTAACAAGTGCTTCTACTATAAACTGCTTTACTAAATTTACCAGCGCAGTTTGCTAAATTCCGTTAATGTGCATAACATCAATGCAGACGTTGCTCTGCAAGCTAACGATAAATTGGTCGAGATAACCGAATGATTGCAATAGATAAAACCACTTCAATTAAAAATGCATTGATTTGGGTGATTATGCTGATTTGCAGTCTTACGCTGTGTCTGGCCATGATTGTCTCCGCCACTCAGGATGTTAAATTACAGCGTAAAAAACTGGTATCACAGCTAGAAGGTTACATCAGCATTATTGCATTTAACGCCAGCAGCAGTATTTTGCAGGACAATGCTGACATTGAGGAAAACCGCTTAAGCTCATTTGCCGCGGTTAATATTTTGCACAATATACATATTTATAAAAAACAGCCCGACAGTAATGCGTTAAGTTTTTTTGCCAGCTACAACCGCAGAGATATAGGCCCTTACCCGGTACAATTTGACCGCATCCAGCAGTTTATAACACCGGTGATCAGCAGCAACTATATAGAAATAACCAAACCCATTAGTTATGAGGGCAACTTGCTGGGCTATGTGTATGTCCGTGCCAGCCAGGAAGAGCTCAGCTCTTACATTCAAACCCGGATCCTGCTTGATATTCTGATCGCACTGGTAGCACTGATCAGTGCATTTTTTATCAGCTCGCGTTTGCAGCGCCGTTTTACCGCACCGATAGAAACCTTACTTAGTGTGGTGCAAAAGGTAGCCAAAGAGAAAAACTATCAAATCCGGGCGCCGGTGGCCCCGATCAAAGAATACAATATGCTCAGCCGCGCCTTTAACACTATGCTGGACAGAATTGAGCAGCAAATCAGCAAACTGCAACAGGCCGAACAGGAAAACCGTCAGCTAACCCTTAGCCTTGAGCAAAAAATCGGCCAGCGCACCGAGGCTTTAAAAACATCAAACCAGGAACTGCTAAATACTCTGGCAACACTGCATCAGTATCAGAACCAGATAGTTGAAACCGAAAAAATGGCCAGCCTTGGCCAGATGGTGGCAGGGGTTGCGCATGAAGTAAACACCCCCATTGGTTTAGGTGTTACAGCATCAACGCTGCTGCAGGACAAGCTGACAGATATTCAAAAAGCCTTTGATGAAAAAAAGCTGACTTCATCCCAGCTGGCGAAATTTTTGTCTGAAAGCAAAGAAAACCTAGGCATTATTTACCGCAATATGGAGCGGGCAGCCAGCCTGATCTCCAGCTTTAAACGGGTAGCTGTTGATCAGTCAAATGAGAACCGCCGCCAGTTCAACATGTTACAACTAATTAATGAAGTATTACTGTCGCTGCGGCCAAACCTGAAAAAAACCCAACACCAGATTTTAATTGATTGCCCGGCAGAACTCGAACTGGACAGCAAACCCGGCCCGATTAATCAAATTTTGATTAACCTGATTATGAACAGCCTGATCCACGCCTTTGAACATATAGAACAAGGCGAAATGCATATTGCGGTTCAGGTAAAAGATAATCGCTGTTTTCTCAGCTACAGTGATAATGGCGCCGGGGTACCGGAATCGATTAAAAAACGTATTTTCGACCCCTTTGTCACCACCAAACGCGGTGAAGGTGGCAGTGGCCTGGGTTTGCATTTGGTTTATAATTTAGTTACTCAGGCTCTTAACGGCAAAATTCAGTTAGAAAGCACGCTCGGTGCTGGTATTCAAATTCAGATAGATTTCCCCGTGATAGTAAAAACTGCACGGCTGGCGCAGAAATAAACAACTATAACTGATGCTACTTTGGTCGAATGGAACATTAGCTGCGACTAATTGTTAACAAAAGAACTTGTTAACAATTGGACAGATGGTTATAATTACGTATTATTTGACAAATCGACGTCATCTATAACACGCTTAAGCATTATAAATTTCACAAAATTCACATAAGGTTTAACTCCAATGCAAACACCTGTGATTCTCATAGTTGAAGACGAAGAAGTAACCCGTTTAAATCTGGTTAGCCTGTTTCAGGGAGAGGGCTATGATGTTATCGAGGCGGTAAACGGCGAGGAGATGAACCAGAAGCTTACTGAAAATCAGGTAAATCTGGTCGTCATGGATATTAACCTGCCAGGTAAAAATGGCCTGATCCTGGCCCGCGAACTGCGTCAGCGCGAAAATATCGGTTTAATTTTCCTGACCGGCCGCGACAGTGAAGTAGACCGCATTCTGGGATTGGAAATTGGTGCAGACGATTACCTGACCAAACCATTTAACCCACGCGAATTAACTATCCGTGCCCGCAACCTGTTAAGCCGCACGGTGGCTCAGCCGGTAGTTGAAGAGCATAAAAGCATAGTTAAGTTTAATGGCTGGACACTGGATGAAAACAGCCGCAACCTGACTTCGCCCAAAGGCGTTGCCCGCCGTTTGCCCAAAGGCGAATATCGTGCGCTACGTTTAATGCTGGATACACCGGGCAAGATTTTCACCCGTGAGCAGTTAATCCGCCATATGACAGGCCGTGATTTACGCCCGAATGACCGTACTGTAGATGTAACTATCCGCCGTATCCGTAAGCATTTTGAATCTGATATTGAAAGCCCTGAGTTAATCAGCACCATCCATGGTGAAGGTTACCGCTTCGTGGGTAAACTGGAAAAGTAAGCCCTTAAGCGTTTTCAATATATTCCGACAGAGCAGCCAGGTGCTGCTCTGTTTTTAAATGAAAGTCTACCAGTTGCCGCTCTAACCCCTGCCAGTTAATTTGTTCCTGCTCCATCCGCTTGGCCTGTTGCTGCACCCATAACAAACCAACCGATGCTGCTGCACCTTTTAGCTTGTGCGCCGCTTCCTGAAAATCTTTTTCCTGCCGTTGTACTGCTGTTTCCATTAGCTTATTCATATAGCCAGGCAATAACTGGGCAAATAGCTGGGCACTGCGTTTCATGGCATCTTTACCCAGCGACTGAATGTAGTCATTCAGGGTGCCAACATCCAGAACCTGGTTTTCATTGCTTACACTGGCCGGTTTTACCTGTTGCAACCGCACTGCGCTGGGTGAAAATAGCCGTGCCAGCATTAAATCCAGCTTAGTGGTGTTGATAGGTTTGGCCAGTGCACCGTCTACCTGCACACCATCCAGTTGCTGTTCAGCTTTACGCACATTGGCACTTAATACCACTATAGGCAGAGCTGATAAATGTTCCTCATCGCGGATATAACGGGCGATTTGCTCGCCGCCCATATCGGGCAGTTGCATATCCAGCAACACCAAATCAATATCATCTTCGGTTTCAAGCAAGGCAATAGCATCTTCACCGGTTTCAGCATGAATAACACTATGGCCACGTTGCTCCAGCAACCCTATAGCAATTTCGGCATTTAGCGGCACATCTTCTATCAGCAGTATGGTCAGCTCTGGGCAGCTTATTGCCTGTTGTTGTTCTTGCTGTACTAGTTCTGTAGGCAATAGCACCGCAAAGCTACTGCCCTTACCTACTTCGCTGCTAACACTGATATTACCCTGCATTGCCTCAACCAGCGCCCGCGACACGGATAAGCCTATGCCGGAGCCAATAATACTTAAGCGGCGGCCATCATTAGATTTGTAGTACATATCAAAGATGCGCTCCTGCTCTTGAGCAGCGATACCAATACCAGTGTCTTCGATATTAAAATGCAGCCGGTTATTTATTGCATCCAGTTTGCAATACAGGCTTACAGAGCCTGCAGCGGTAAATTTCACCGCATTATTAAGCAAATTCCACAGCACCTGGCGCAACCGGGTTGGATCCATTCTTAAATAAACATCCAGCTCGCCTTCACAACTTAGTTTGAATTCCAGCCCTTTTTGCTGGCACAGCAACTCGGCAAAATTTGCGATGTCATTGATAAACTGCCGGAATGACACGCTATGGTAAACAATGTCGAGATCCTGCCGGTCAATTTTGTCCAGATCGATAATATCGTTAAAAATATTACCCAGTGTTTCCGCGCTGCTGAAAATGGTATTGGCCCAGCCATGTTGCTGCTTGCTGAGTTTACTCTCCAGTAAACGCCGGCTTAAACCCACAATACCGTTTAGCGGCGTTCTGAGCTCATGGCTTAACGTAGCAATAAATTTACCTTTATCCAAATAAGCTTTCTCCAGCGCCTGCTCGGCCAGCTTACGCGAGGTAATATCCCGGCCAAAACCCAGTAAACCGATATAACGGCCATAGCGGTCATAAAATGGCACTTTACGCATTTCAAACCACAGCACCTGGCCATCATCTTTGACAAATTCGACGTCTAATGTCAGTTCTGAGGGCTGTGGTGTATTGCTTTCGTGTTCAGTGAGGATAGCGGCCTGAGCACTGTCAGCGGTGTATATTTCTGCCGGGTAATGGCCAATAAGCTCACGGGCTGTTTTACCCATAATAGCTTCAAACATTTTATTGCAACTGGCAAAACGGCCGGTTTCGTCGCGGTAGTAGAATAAGTCAGGCGAGCTGTCAACGATTGAGCGGATCAGCAGGCTTTGCTCTTCCAGTTCTATCTGGGCTTTTTTACGTTCGGCAATTTCTTTGCGCAGTTCATCAATCGCCCGGCGCTTAGCCTGAAAGGCTTTTTTCCGCTCTTCAATCTCAAAATTTAACTGGCGGATATTATCCTGCATACCTTCGTTCAGTAACCGCTCCTGATGAGCAGAATCAATCAGGTAAGACAAGGCAGCATCAAGGTGCAGTACCAGATAAAAAATAAAGCTGATAAACACCGGCCCCAACGCCAGGGTAAATAACAGCGCGCCATTTAGCAGGGTAAAATCTATTTGATTATGCAGCACCAGCTCAAGGCAAATACTAAATAACGCAGCAAGAATAAGCAGTACCAGCTGGCAAAATAATGCCAGCTGCAGCTTACCCCATTTACGGATCCAGGCCGCAAAGATCCTGACGTGTGGATGAACCGGACCTTGCATCAGGCTGTTACCTCATATGATGTGTTACTGCACAGGTTGAACATCAACCCTGAAATTACGATACGAACAGTACTGCACCTCTTTATCCTGCAACTGGTAAACGCCCTGCCGGGCATACGACGAATGATCTTTATACAGGCTTATTTGTTGACCCTGGCCAACCTTTACCGCCTTACCATCGGCCTGGCGGCTTTGAGTTAAACAAAGCAAATGTGCCAGTTGCTTATAGTTGTCGCGTTCAAACAACTCGCCAGACGCCAGCATAGGCGCCTGCATATTATTCGGTGCAAACTTCCAGGCGGCAAAACGGGTGCGTAACACACCGTCTTTTATCTCCATCGCATCGCCGCGGGTCAGGTAATGTGTGTTAACTTGCTTAATGACTGTTGCACTACCCTCGCCTGCATTTTGCATACCTTGCGTATCAACGACATACACTCCAGCCGCCCCTAACACAGACATTTTCACTTCTGGCTCGCTGTCTGAATTGCTAAAACCAACCAGCATTGCCGTAGCTTCATCAATCCCAAAGCCAAAACGGGTTTGCGTATCGTTCAGTAAACGAATTAAACGCCCCTGGCGGCCACGTTCAGAAAAATGTGTATCCAGTACTCCCCAGGAAAACAAGCCGAGACCACCAGTTGAGGTAAAAGTAAGATGATTTTCTGCCAGACCATTACTACAACTTTGATCTTTGTCGCAGCCAGGCTGTGGTGCTGGCAAATCAAAAGCGCCAAAGCGCATAGCATTATAGCTGTCGCCATTGCTAATCATCGGCGTTATACGGCCCTGATATGAGCCTCCTGACATCACAGCAGTACCAGCACTGGTGCCGGCAACAATAATCTGGCCCGCATCTAGCATTGATTGTATTTGCTTTAGTTCAGCCGATACACTGCCATCTTCCAGCCTGAGGGCCTGCAATGTCAGGCTTTGATCACCACCATTAATAAAAATAGCGTCTGCCCGGCGGATCTGCTCAACAGCTGCTGCAGTGCCTTGCTGACAAAACTCCCTCAGCTGCTGCATCAAATCAGGATAAACCCGCTCCCGCTGATAAGTACCATGATAAGCCGCCAGATATTGCGGTAATTGCGCGCATGACGGTTTATTGTCCACGCGGTTTTGTTGGGCAGCCTGATAGGCGGCGTTAATGGGTAACCAACTGACGTCTGCACCAGCTTCTGTAAATAAATTAGTGTAAAAATCGACCGCTGCAAATGGATCACGGCTGGAAGCGGTAACCACTAACACACGGGGCTTTCGCGCAGGCCCTGCCACCTGCTGAGCTAACTCAACGATTTTCCGATACAGCTCTATGGAAAATGCATCGCTGGTTTGTGCCAGATTGGCGTATTCTTTTTGCCTTTGCGGTGTGCGTCGCCGAGTAGTGTTATCTTGCGCTGTCGCCATTACCTGAAGCTGATCAAGTACAAAGTTGCGCTCACGATCACTTAGTTGGCTATAGTTTTCTTTTCCTGATACCCAGATACCGTCAATTTCTATTTCTGCCGAGCGCCACAACCTTAGCAGTTCACGCTCGGACACTTGTTCGTTGTTTATTCTGCTACGAACAAACTCCAGCAATGCCAGCGTTTGTTGTTGTTCTATTGCGCGCTCCGGGTTCCAAAAACTGTCACCGGCAATATTGTTCAGATGTGCTGTCGATACGCTAAATAAATCCGCAGACTTCGCTGCAGCAGAAAATAAATCTGGCGCCGAGCAACCCCGGGTATTTACAGAGGTACAACTTTGCAAGCCACCGCCAACTAACACCAAAGAGTAATCGGGAAATTTTTTACTGGCCCCCGTGGTTGCAGCAGAAACAGAGCAAGCCAACAGGCTGGCAGTGATATAAAAGCTCAGTGATCTCATTATTCTCTTTCTTATTTTAAGCGCAGAAGTATACAACTACCACGACCACAGATAGGTACCAAAAAATTAATACGGCATAGATTATCCTGTATTGACTTCTTTGCCAATTAGCAGTAATTCTATTGCTGTTGTTTAACTGATCACACATCATTTTGGTAGCGATATGTTAAAGAAAGCCTTCGCGCTTAGCTTATATCACTACTCGTCCTACTACCTGTCGGAGTGGTTTAACGAGTAGACACACGTCAGACACTAAACCGTGTCTGGCAGGTCTCTATTCCTGCACCACAACAACTAACATAAATAATTATAAGCACACCAATTCGGACCATACCGAAGGCTGTGCCATGTTAAGACAGGTGTATCTATGCGCAAACTATCTCCTTTAGCGCTGGCTGTTGCCAGCAGCTTTTTCACAACTCCACTGGTTTTCGCTGCTGACGAAGTAGCAAAAGCAGAACAGAAAATTGAAAAAATCGAAATCACAGGCTCACGCATTCGTGGTGTAGATTTAGAGGGTACGCAACCCCTTACAGTCATTTCAGCTGATGATATTAAGAACTCCGGCGCCAGCTCAGTATATGAACTGCTTAAAGACTTAGGCCAGGTTCGCGGTGGTACCGGCACTTTTTCCACTTCAGAAAGTGGTGCAACGTCGACCTCCACACCGGCCGGTCAAGCTGCCGCCTCTTTGCGGGGTTTAGGCCCTTCTTCTACGTTGACGCTGATTAACGGACGCAGAGTTGCAGCATCGTCTTTTGCTGCCGGCACGCAAAATTTTGTTGATGTAAACAGTATCCCGCTGGCGGCAATTGAGCGCGTTGAAATTCTGGCTACCGGCGCCTCGGCTATTTATGGCGCTGATGCAGTAGCCGGTGTAATAAACTACATTCTGAAAAAAGACTACGAGGGGGCCGAAGTTACCCTGTCTTATGCAAACAGCACGGCATCATCAAATGATGCGAAAGTTAATGCTAACCTGCTATTTGGTACCAACTTTGCCGGTGGCAATTTAACCTTGTTTGCCGACCTTTTCGATCGCAAAGGCTATATGGCATCAGACAGAGCTTTCACCTCACAGCCGGCTTTGCAAAGTAACTACTCTTACCTGCCTAAATTGCGTGACGGCGCCAATATAAACTTCTATTCAGCACGCAACGGTGATGAAATTGGCAATCCAAACTGCACCAACCCGTTAGTCACTACCGAGTTTGGTGAAGAAATTTGTGCTTACTACGCAAATCAGGACGACCAACTGGAAAGCCCGTTTGAAAGCCAATCTGCCGGGTTTATTTTTACCAAAGATATAAACGGCTTAGTTTGGAATACCGACTTTTTCTACAGCACAACAAAATCAACAGCGATTTCCTCACCGGCACCAATAGAGCAGGTGGAGCAAATAAATCCGGATCACGGTGCCTGGATTCCGGAAACCGCGCTGGATATTTACCCGTCGGAATATGCCGACTTTTTATTTGACGAACTGTGGATAGACCCGTTTAACACTGTCGCAGGCCAACGCTTATGGGGGTTCCAGTACAGTGCCCGCTTTAATGATCCCCGTACCATAGAAAACAAAACAGATTCGTTCCGTCTAACCAGCTCAATTGCCGGAGACGTGGCTGACTGGCAGTGGGAAACGGCAATCCTGCTGTCACAATCGCAATCTAAACAAAAAGCCATAGCCGGTATTTACAACCGCTATAAATATAGCGCTCTGGTGCATGGTGAGTTGTGTAGCAACGGTGCTATCGCCGACTTTGATCCGGACAGTGGCTTAAATTGCTCTGCAGGCAATTTGCTGAGCGCTTTTAATCCTCTGCTGCAAAATGATGCTGCTAATGACGCCTTGCTATCAAATGCGCAAGAAGTACCAACACGCGATGGTAAAAGTACCGTGTTCGGCTGGGATCTGCGTTTTAGCGGCGACTTGATGCAGTTTAATGATGACGTTATCCGCGCGGCATTTGGTGTAGAAGCACGCAAAGAAAAAATCACTGATACGCCATCGTTAAACGCCAGAGCACGGCCGGAAAACCGTTATCTGGTTGATGTGTTCGGTTTTGGCTCCAGCTTATCAGCCGCTGACAGAACCCAGGCTGCCGCCTATGCCGAGGTTTATGCACCGTTAAGCAGCACTGTTGAACTGCAACTGGCTGGCCGGTACGACTATTACGACGATTTTGGCAGCACCTTTAACCCTAAAGTGGGCCTTACCTGGCGTCCGCTGGACAGCTTAGCTGTTCGTGGTTCATGGGCTACCTCTTTCAGAGCACCATCACTGACGCAAGCAGGTGTAAAACTAAGAACAACCACAGCCACCTATGATTGCAGTGCAAATCAAACTGTTTCAGATCTTTACTGTGAAGGTTTCGGCGATGTGCGCCGTCCCAACGTGCTGGAGCTGGGCAACCCGGATTTACAAGCTGAAACCTCAGAATCACGTAGCGTAGGTTTTGCCTGGAGCCCAACTCAGGATACCACCTTAACGGTGGATTATTGGCAGTTTAGCCATAAAAAGCTGGTAGACACTGATCTGACAGCCATGTTAGCAAGAACAGCAACAGACGCATCCGTGCGCCATTGCGGCCTGGTGCCGGAAGGTGCAACGGGTATCGCTTATAACCCGGACTTGTGTTTGGTAACAGATCAAGCAGGCCTCACCGTAGAAGATGATGGTGCAAATATGCAGCAAATACTCGCGGCCTGGGTAGACTTCGATGCGCCTCGTTTTGATGAATTGCCATTGCTACGCGACCATGTAATCCAGTTAGAAAATGTTGGCCAACAAGATGTTAAAGGTATAGATTTTCGCTTTTCACACACCCTGGATCTTATTGGCGGGCGCTTAGGCTTAGATGCAGACTGGACGCACTATATTAGTTTTGACCGCAATAAAGCCGGCTCTAATGAAATCGAGTCGCTAATTGGTACTTTCCGTTACCCTGAAAACATCGCCAGTGCGCGTATTTTCTGGAGCGGTGAAGCGCTTTATTTAGGGCTGACCGCACTTTACACCTCATCTTACAACGACGACATCAGCAGACTCAGACGTCGCAATATTAATGAGTTAAATGATTTGGGTTTGTTAGATGAAAATGGTGAGCGTGAAGTTGCAGCCTGGACCACATTACGCGCCAATATAGGCTACGATTTTGACAATGCCAGTATTAACTTTACTGTTGATAACCTGCTAGACCGCGACCCGCCGGCTGTTTACGGCTCAGCGCGCGGTTTTGATTCAATTAACCACAACGCTTTTGGCCGCAACTATAAACTATCTTTTAGTTACTTTTTTTAAGCTCTCGTAGCAAAGGGAGAGTTCACTCTCCCTTTTTTCGCGCTTGATATAGGTTAAGTTATGACTTTAACAAATAAAAAGCCAGCATCGATGCCAGATGCTTTTGTCATCCTGTTTTTTGTGATGATTCTGGCCGCTATCGCATCGCACTTGGTACCGGCCGGCGCTTTTACGCTGCTTGAACCCGCACCAGTGGCTGAAGGCGCCACCAAGCTGAAGGGCAAATTAGATCCCAATAGTTTTAGCTTCGCCAGCGACAGCCAACAAGGGGTGCCATTGTTTGCGGAGGGTGGCGGCATTGGCTTTTTTAACTATGCCTTTGAAGGCCTGGTGTCGGGCAATAAATGGGGCTCGGCCATTGGCGTAGTGGCCTTTATCCTGCTTACCGGTGGTGCCTTTGGCATCATTATGAAAACCGGCGCTATCCATAACGGCATTCTGGCGCTGATAGACAAAACCAAACGGATGGAGTTTTTATTTATTCCGCTGATGTTTGGCCTGTTTTCATTGGGCGGCGCCGTTTTTGGTATGGGCGAAGAAGCTATCGCTTTTTGCATCGTGCTGCTGCCACTGATGCTGGCGCTGGGCTATGACGCTATTACCACTGTATTGGTTACTTATGTTGCTACCCAAATTGGTTTTGCTACCTCCTGGATGAACCCGTTTAATGTGGCTATTGCCCAGGGAATTGCAGAAATTCCGTTACTGTCCGGCAGTGATTTGCGCATTGGCATGTGGGCAGTATTTACGCTGTTTGGTATTGTTTTTACCATGCGCTATGCCGCTAAGGTGAAAGCCAGGCCAGAGCTATCGTTAAGCTATGCTACGGATCAGAAGCTGCGGGCGCAGCAAAGCGCCGACGCCAAAAACGACTATAGCCTGCTTGATACGCTAATTCTGCTGGCGTTTTTCGCCGGCTTAATCTGGATTATCTGGGGCGTAACAACGCGCCAATACTATATTCCGGAAATTGCCAGCCAGTTTTTTACCATAGGTATTGTCATTGCCGTGATTGCCGTACTGGGTAAACGCCTGAGCATGAATGAAGCCGCGGAAGGTTTTAAACACGGCGCAGCCGAGTTATTACCCGCAGCGCTTATCGTGGGTATGGCCAAAGGCATAGTGTTATTGCTCGGTGGCGATAACCCCGAATCACCGTCGGTATTAAACACCCTGCTATATTACAGTGGCCAGCTACTTGGCGATTTGCCGGCTTTTTTATCCGCCTGGTTAATGCTGATTATCCAGTCGGTGATTAACTTCTTCATTGCTTCCGGCTCCGGCCAGGCCGCACTGACTATGCCGCTGATAGCACCATTGGCCGATTTAGTCGGACTTTCGCGCCAGATTGCGGTATTGGCCTTTCAATTGGGTGATGGCTTAACCAACTGTATTATTCCTACATCGGCGGCCTTAATCGGCTGTTTGGGCGTGGTACGACTTGACTGGACACTATGGTTTCGCTTTGTCTGGAAATTACAACTATGGCTATTCGCTTTAGCCAGTGCCTTTATGTTTCTGGCCGTGGCCATAGGTTATCAATAGCCGCAGTGCGGCAGCTTTGAGGTTATTATTTTGAAACAAGTTTTGAACGCAAATTTGCACGCAATCATACTGATAAAAAATGCCGAAGTACTCTCGCCACAGCCACTTGGCAAACTGGATGTCGTGATAGCCTGTAGCAGCATTGCCGCCGTTGGCAAAGACTTTAACCTGGCCGGCAGTAACCTGCCGGTGACCGTTATTGATGGCAACGAGTTTTATTTAACGCCGGGTTTTGTTGACTCTTTAGTGCATTTTATCGGCGGTGGCGGCGAAGGCGGTTTTGCTACCCGCACGCCGGAAATGCAATTAACCGATGCTACCCTGGGCGGTGTCACCACTGCTATTGGTGTATTAGGTACCGATGCTACCACCCGCACCTTAACCAACTTACTGGCCAAAGCCCATGCGCTGGATATTGAAGGTATTAGCACTTACTGCCATACCGGCTCGTACGAAATACCCTGTCGTACCCTTACCGGCAATATTACAGATGACTTAATTCTGATCGACAAATTTATCGGCGTCGGTGAAATTGCTATCAGCGATCACCGCTCATCGCAGCCCACCACTGATGAAATCCGTAAAGTCGCTGCCGCAGCGCGTATTGGCGGCATTTTGGCTGGTAAAAGCGGTATTGTCAGTGTGCATATGGGCGCCGGCGAGCGTATTTTACAGCCGGTTTATCAGGCCGTAGCCGGTACCGAATTAAAGCTGAAACAGTTTTACCCCACCCATATGAACCGCAACCGCCGTGTATTTGAAGCCGGGTTGGAGTTTGCCACTAAGGGCGGCGTAATTGACTTTACCACCAGCACCACCGAGTTCGATTTAAAGCATGGAGAAGTGGCCGCAGCGGCTGCGCTGGCAGAAGCGCTGGCATTTGGTATTAAGCCGATGCAGTTGACGCTAAGCTCAGATGGCAATGCCAGCCTGCCGATATACAATGACGACGGTGATTTACTCGGCTTGCAGGTAGGTACAGTGCAAAGCCTGTATCAATCGGCCAGAGAGGCGATAACGCAGCATAAGGTCAACATAGCCGATGCTATCTGTAGCATTACTGCGGCGCCGGCAGCAATATTGGGTTTAACACGCAAGGGCCGTGTAGCAACAAACCTGGATGCCGATGTGGTGCTGTTGCGCCGGGATAATCTGCAGATTGATACTGTAATCGCCAAAGGCCAGATTTTAGTTCAGCAAGGAAAAGCACTGGTAAAGGGCACCTTTGAGCGCTAAAAGCAAATAAGACAAATTCGCATAAATATGGCGCCTTTAGCCATAGCTATCGACGCTAAAAAGCTGCTGCGGCAGCTTTTTTTATTGCTGCCGCAGGTATAATTGGCAAAAATATCGCCAATTCATGTAATTAATTTTCAGTTTTATAACGTTACTTTCTGCGCCGGGTTGCCAGTAATGCACTACAAAGTTAACTTGCAATTAGCCGGATTTCGCGGTATACCTGTCAACTCTTTAAACGTTTAGATGGCTAAACATTTCTAGAGCAAAAACACTACAACGCATTGACCTCTGAAAGAGTAACCGTTATTTTCTTTCAGCAGCAGCAAAAACCAAAAATTAGAATAATAATTCAAAAATAATAAATATTTATTTAAATATCAGGACAAGTGTGGAGGTTAGTCATGGCGTTGTATCAGCACAGTCAGGCAAGAGAGAACTGTGGCTTCGGTCTGATCGCACATCTGGAAGGCGCGGCCAGCCACCGGATCGTCAGAACCGCAATAAACGGCCTTGACCGTATGCAGCACCGCGGCGGTATATCTGCCGACGGTAAAACAGGTGATGGTTGCGGTTTATTAATGCAAAAACCGGACAGCTTCTTCCGCGCTATAGCCGAAGAAAATGGCTGGAATCTGGCAAAGAAATACGGCGTCGGCATGATTTTTTTCAGCCAGGACCCGGTAAAAGCTGCCTTAGCGAAAAAAATTATTGAGCAGGAAATTGCCCGCGAAACCCTGACCTTAGTGGCCTGGCGTGTCGTGCCTATAGACAGTAGTGTGCTGGGCCCGTTAGCGCTTAGCTCTATGCCAGGCATAGAGCAGGTTATTGTTAATGCGCCGCACGGCTGGGGCGATCACGACTTAGAGCGCCGGCTGTACATGCTGCGCCGCCGCATTGAAAAACAATTAAGCGACGATGCTGATTTTTATATTCCCAGCTTCTCGTCATTAGTTACCGTATTTAAAGGCCTGATGATGCCGGCCGATTTGCCGCGTTATTATCTCGACTTAGCTGATATCCGCATGGAAACCGCCATTTGCGTGTTCCACCAGCGTTTTTCTACCAATACCATGCCGCGCTGGCAACTGGCGCAGCCGTTTCGCTTTTTAGCCCATAACGGCGAGATTAATACCATTACCGGTAACCGCCAGTGGGCCCGCGCACGGCAGTATAAATTTGCCTCGCCGCTGCTAAGCGATTTACACGATGCCGCGCCCTTTGTCAGCCAAAGCGGCTCCGATTCCAGCTCGCTGGACAATATGCTGGAGCTGTTATTAGCCGGTGGCATGGATTTATTCCGTGCCATGCGTTTGTTAGTGCCGCCGGCCTGGCAAGGCAACCGCGTAATGGATGATAACTTAAAGGCGTTTTACGAGTTTAACTCCATGCATATGGAGCCGTGGGACGGCCCGGCCGGTATCGTAATGACCAATGGTCAGCATGTCGCCTGTAACCTCGACCGCAACGGCCTGCGCCCTGCCCGCTTTGTTATTACCCGCGATAAGCTGATTACGCTGGCTTCAGAAGTAGGCATTTGGGATTACACCCCGGATGAAGTGGTAGAAAAAGGCCGCGTTGGCCCGGGCGAAATGCTGGCAGTAGATACCACCACCGGCAAAATCTGGCGCTCCAACGAAATAGACAGCGACTTAATGGCACGTCATACCTACCGTGACTGGCTAAATGCCAACGTGCAGCGGTTGGTACCGTACGAGAAATACGAGACCGATTTAATCGGCAAGCGGGTATTTTCTGATGACGACATGCTGGTGTACCACAAGCTGTTTAACTACAGCTATGAAGAAATTGATCAGGTAATGACAGTGCTGGCCAAAGACGGCCAGGAAGCGGTGGGCTCTATGGGTGATGATACGCCGATGGCGGTATTATCGCGCAAGCCGCGCACCTTATTTGATTACTTCCGCCAGCAGTTTGCTCAGGTCACTAACCCGCCGATCGATCCACTGCGTGAATCACACGTAATGTCGCTGGCCACCAGTATCGGCCGTGAGCATAACGTATTTAAAGAAACGGCCGGTTACGCCCGCCGCATTCAGTTTGAATCGCCGGTGATGATGTACTCCGACTTAAAGCAGTTAAAACAAGCCGATGAGAAGTACTACAAGCATCAGATTTTTTCGCTGAACTTCGACCCGGCGCTGCAAAGCCTGCAACAAGCGGTAGAGCAACTATGCGCCGACGTTATCACTGCCGTGCGCGACAATAACGTCGTGCTGGTCATGTTAACTGACCGGCGTATTGAGCAAGGCAAGCTGCCGATCCCTGCTGCTATGGCGGTAGGCGCGGTGCAACATGCACTGGTTAATGCGCAGCTGCGCTGTGACTCCAACATTATTGTTGAAACCGCCTCAGCGCGCGACTCGCACCATTTTGCCGTGCTGATTGGTTTAGGTGCTACCGGCATTTATCCATTTTTGGCCTATGAGACTGTAGAGCAACTGGTAGAAAAAGGTGTAATTAACCTTACCGCACGCCAGGCAGTGCTGAATTACCGTAAAGGCATTAATAAAGGCCTGTACAAAATTATGTCGAAAATGGGCATTTCAACAGTGGCCAGCTATCGCTGCTCTAACCTGTTTGAAGCCGTCGGCATTGATAAAACCGTAATGCAACTTTGTTTTGCCGATGTCCCGTCACGTTTGGGCGGCGCCGGCTTTAGCGACTTTGAACAAGATGTACAGCAACTGGCCAAAGTGGCCTGGTTAAAACGTAAACCGCTGAACCACGGTGGTTTATTAAAGTATGTACATGACGGCGAATACCACGCCTATAACCCGGATGTGGTGCAAACGCTGCAAAAAGCCGTGCGCTCGGGTAAGTATGAAGATTACCAGCAGTACAGCAGTATTGTGAACGAGCGGCCGGTAGCACATTTGCGCGATTTATTTAAGCTGAATGATGCCACGCCTGTGCCGCTGGAGCAGGTAGAGAGCGAGCAAAACCTGTATCCGCGTTTTGACAGCGCCGCTATGTCTATCGGTGCCTTAAGCCCGGAAGCGCATGAGGCCTTAGCCATAGCGATGAACCGCTTAGGCGGGCGGTCTAACTCGGGTGAAGGCGGTGAAGATCCGCGCCGCTTTGGCACCGAGAAAAACTCGAAAATTAAGCAAGTTGCCTCCGGCCGCTTTGGCGTAACGCCGCATTACCTGGTAAATGCTGAGGTTATTCAAATCAAGGTAGCCCAGGGTGCTAAGCCTGGCGAAGGTGGCCAGTTACCCGGTGAAAAAGTTACCGCCGAAATTGCCCGGCTGCGCTACTCGGTGCCTGGCGTAACGCTGATATCACCACCGCCGCACCATGATATTTACTCAATTGAAGATTTAGCCCAGCTGATTTTCGATTTAAAGCAGGTGAATCCGCAGGCGCTGATTTCAGTGAAATTAGTGTCAGAGCCCGGCATCGGTACCATTGCCGCCGGCGTGGCCAAAGCCTATGCCGATCTGATTACCGTATCCGGTTACGACGGCGGCACCGGCGCCAGCCCGTTAACCTCAGTGAAATACGCCGGTAGCCCGTGGGAACTGGGTTTAGCCGAAGTGCACCAGGCCTTGGTGGAAAACGGCCTGCGCGACCGCGTACGGCTGCAGGTAGACGGCGGCTTAAAAACCGGGCTGGACGTAATTAAAGCTGCCATCTTAGGCGCCGAAAGCTTTGGTTTTGGCACCGGCCCTATGGTGGCGCTGGGCTGTAAGTTTTTACGTATTTGCCATTTAAACAACTGCGCCACCGGCGTGGCGACACAAGATGCGACATTGCGGCGAGATCACTTTACCGGCTTGCCGGAAATGGTAATGAACTACTTTAAGTTCTTAGCCTTTGAAGTACGCGAGCTGATGGCACAGCTGGGGGTAACTGAGCTGACCCAACTGATAGGCCGCACCGATTTGCTGGCAATGAAAGACAGTGAAACGCAAAAACAAGCCAAGCTGGATTTAACGCCGATATTGCAAGCCAGTGGCGTCAAATCTGACAAGGCGCTGTTTTGTGTGCAAAACAATACACCGTTTGACGAAGGCAAGTTAAATCAGGACCTGGTAAAACGCTGCGAGCAAATGGTACTAAATAAAAGCGGTGGCCGGTTAAACCTGAGTATCCGTAACACCGACCGCTCGGTTGGCGCGGCGCTGTCCGGCTTTATTGCCAGGCAGCATGGTAACCAGGGTATGGCAACCGATCCTATCCGTATCCGCTTTACCGGTACCGCTGGCCAAAGCTTTGGCGTATGGAATGCCGGTGGCCTGCATATGTCACTGCAGGGCGATGCCAACGATTACGTTGGTAAAGGCATGACCGGCGGCATGCTGGCCATTTTCCCGGCCAAGGGCGCCAGCTTTGCTAAAAACGGCTTTACCATTGCCGGTAATACCTGTTTATACGGCGCCACCGGCGGCCGGCTATATGCCGCAGGCCAGGTCGGCGAGCGTTTTGCCGTACGAAATTCGGGCGCTTTAGCCGTGGTAGAAGGCACCGGCGATAACTGCTGCGAATATATGACCGGCGGCGTGGTCGTAGTACTGGGCTGCACCGGGGTGAACTTTGGTGCCGGTATGACCGGCGGCTTTGCTTATCTGCTGGATGAGCAAAACGATTTAGAGCTTAGGTTAAACCCCGAGCTGGTCGAGGCGCTGGACGTTAGCACGCCGATACTGCAGGAACACCTGCGCAGCCTGTTGCACCAGCACGTAGAAGAAACCGGCAGCGACAAAGCACAGAAAATCTTAAACGACTTTAACCGTTATTTAAGTCAATTTAAGCTGGTTAAACCAAAAACCAGCGATGTAAACACCTTGCTGGGACACCGCGCACGCTCGTCAGCCGAGCTGCGGGTTCAGGCGATGTAGGGAGACGTTATGGCACAGAATGTATACCAGTTTATTGACGTAAAACGGATTGATCCGCCAAAACGCTCACACAGCGAACGCACTATAGAGTTCGTCGAAATTTATCAGCCAATGACCCATACCCAGGTGGAAGGCCAGGCTGATCGCTGCCTCGATTGCGGCAACCCGTACTGCGAGTGGAAGTGCCCGGTGCACAACTATATTCCGCAGTGGTTAAAGCTGGCCAATGAAGGCAAAATTATTGAAGCGGCCGAGCTGGCGCACAAAACCAACAGCCTGCCGGAAGTATGCGGCCGGGTGTGCCCGCAAGACCGCCTCTGCGAAGGCGCCTGTACGCTAAACGAAGGTTTTGGCGCGGTAACCATTGGCAGTATTGAAAAATACATTACCGACAAAGCCTTTGAAATGGGCTGGCGGCCGGATTTATCGGCCGTAGTTAAAACCGAGCGCCGCGTGGCAGTAATTGGTGCCGGCCCGGCTGGTTTGGCCTGTGCCGACGTACTGGTGCGCAACGGCGTCACCCCGGTGGTGTTTGACCGCTATCCGGAAATCGGCGGCCTGTTAACCTTTGGTATACCGCCGTTTAAACTGGAAAAAAGCGTGCTAAGCCTGCGCCGGGAGATTTTCACCGACATGGGTATCGAGTTTCGCTTAAACACTAATGTGGGTGTCGATGTCAGCTTTGACAGCCTGCTAAACGAATACGACGCGGTGTTTTTAGCGCTGGGTACCTATACGCCAATGAAAGGCGGCCTGGTAAATGAAGATGCGCCGGGCGTATATGAAGCGCTGCCGTTTTTAATCGGCAATATCAATAATCTGATGGGCTGGCAAACCGAGCACCCTTATGTCAGCTTAAAAGATAAAACCGTAGTGGTATTAGGCGGTGGCGACACGGCAATGGACTGCGTACGCACCTCCATCCGCCAGGGCGCAACCAAGGTAAGCTGTGCCTACCGGCGCGACGAAGCCAATATGCCGGGCTCACGCAAAGAAGTACAAAACGCGCGCGAAGAAGGCGTGGAGTTTTTGTTCAACTTGCAACCGCTGGGTATAGAGGTAAACAGCGCCGGCCAGGTGTGTGGCGTTAAAGTGGTAACAACAGAGATGGGCGCACCCGATGCCAAAGGCCGCCGCAGCCCGCAGCCGGTACCAGGCTCCGAGCAGGTGTTAGCCGCTGATGCTGTGGTAATTGCTTTTGGCTTCCAGCCCAGCCCGCCACAATGGTTGGTGGATATGGGCGTAGCGCTGGACAATAAAGGCCGCGTTATCGCCAGTGAAAAGAGTACCTTTGCTATGCAAACCAACGAGCATAAGATCTTCGCCGGTGGCGATATGGTATTAGGCTCAGACCTGGTAGTAACCGCTATCGCCCAGGGCCGTAAAGCCGCCGAGGGTATACTGGACTACTTGGAGGTATAAAGCCTGTAGATACAGCAGCAGGTGTAACAACCTGCTGTTGCTTGTGCCATCTGCAGCAGCGGACTGTTAAAGCGAGGTTAGGAGAAATGCTCGAACCGGCTTACCCACGTTGACACGCCGTAAACCCATCCCTGGGGGCTCGTCTCAGCCCGTCCGGGGCTTCAACGGTCAGCTTAGAGTAAGCCTAATCTCGCTTTATCGTTTCAGGCTGCAGGTTCAAAAAGCGGGCAAACCGGTTCGAGCCATACCACCCGAACCATCTGCTTCACGAGCACAAAGGAGTCGAACAATGCCCCCATTCACCCTACCCGATTTATGCGACGCCCATGCGGCTTACATCCGCGTAGCAGAACCCATCTTTAGCAACTACGGTGGCAAAACCGCCTTTGGCGGGCAAATTGTTACGGTGAAATGCTTTGAAGATAACTCCAAAGTAAAACAGCTGGTAGCAACACCGGGCCAGGGCAAGGTGTTGGTAGTCGACGGTGGCGGCTCTAAACGCCATGCGCTGCTCGGTGATATGCTGGCAGAACAAGCGGCCGCAAACGGCTGGGAAGGTATTATTATCAACGGCTGTATTCGCGATATAGACGAGATACGCCAAACCGCACTCGGCGTGCAGGCGCTGGGTATTCACCCGCTGAAAACCGATAAGCGTGATTTGGGCGATATTAACCTGATGGTAACCTTCGCCGGGGTAGATTTTACCCCCGGCCAGTTTGTTTATGCCGATAATAATGGCGTATTGGTGGCGACTAAAGCCCTGCTGTAACCAACTGCTTTATCTTCAGTGCTTTTTCAAAATGGTCCAGCCGGTGGGTTTGGATCCACCAGGTTGCCGCTTCCATTAATAGCGCCGGGTCGTCGTTTTTATTGGCGAAAAAGGCGTAAAACGACACGCCGACTGTCTCGCCTTTGGCGAGTATTTTCTTGTCACAAACGGCAATAATTTTTTGTCTTAATGCATCGCGCATAGTGCGGCAATTCCTGCGGTTAAAATGGATTACAAGCGGTGCCCTGATGAAAAACCATCTGCCATTTTTCACCATCAAAACGGTAGAGTGAGCTGCGCACTGAGTAGCTTGGGCTATTATCATCGGCGCGCTGTATTGTGGCGCGGTACGTAAGCTGCGCCAGGCCATCGGCTAACACGCGGCATTCAAAATCTTGCTGGGTAATAACTGGCGGCGCTTCAGTTGGCTGGCGCTCAAGCACATCGGCTTTACCAAAACAGCGGCCACTGGCACCAATTTCATAGAAGTCATCGGCTAAATAGCGGTTAAGCAGTTCGGCAGATAACCGCGTAGCGGGCTGTACCAGTAGTTGTTCAAGTTGAATTAATTGTTGTTTAACGGTATCGCTATGCAATTTTTAAAATCTCCTATAAAGCAGATCTAGATCTCAGTACTGGCCAAGGCGACGTTACACCAAACTGGGTTGTTTATGCGGATAATAATACCAAGACTTTAATATGAGAACCCACACCCGAGCAGCAAAGGCAAAAGACAAGACCTGACCCTGAGATTTTTAATTCAAACATTAATATTGAATTAAATATTATTCACTTATCAGCTTTTGAATTGCTATATTTTCTCTCAAAATGATATTTCTTGTAGTCTGAAATTCCTTTGATGGATAAGAGGACCAAAAAACAGCAAATTTTGCAAGTCGCTCAATATCATTAGTTTTTCTAGCCTGTTTAACTTGCCTTTCAAAACCAAAGAATATTTCTCTACGA
The DNA here is from genome assembly GCF_900108485.1 of Rheinheimera pacifica. GTDB lineage: Bacteria > Pseudomonadota > Gammaproteobacteria > Enterobacterales > Alteromonadaceae > Alishewanella > Alishewanella pacifica. The sequence continues at coordinate 39,094 of NZ_FNXF01000018.1, forward strand.
GCAGCGCAAAGTCTTGAACAGTTTAAATTCAATACTTCAAGTGTTTTCCTAACTAAATTTAACGTCGAATCGTGTTTGTTATGTTCAATATTATTAGATTCACAATATTGAACATTAGCGAACAATTCGCCCGAAGATTTATCGAATGAAAAGAAATTATGCTCATGCGGAAGGTGTAGAGGATTAATAATTACGCCACTCCAGTCTCTATTGAGATGTCTATACTTGGTCTCGAGACGAGCTTTGTGAGCATCACAGCTAAGATTTTCAGGAAGCCTGTAACCACGCAACTCTGAATTATCATGGTCAGAGCCGCCTATGCACACGCCGAAAATATTAAACCAGTCAGTATGATGTCTTATGTTCAATGACTTAGAAACAAAGTGCTCAATACGCTTGTTTAGTGGAGTGATGCCGGTATTGACTTCACAGTAAGCGCAAAGTTGATTTTGATCACTGAAGACTATATTTTGCACTTCTTTATAATCTTTACCACCATTCCAGTTCCGAAAACAATTCCAATCAGCGTTAGGGTTTATACCTGAAAATATTGTTAGAGGATTGGGAGGCAACGACTTATTTATCTTGATCAATTTCCTTTTCCCATTCCCGATTTTCTATATACTGTCTAAGCTGAACAAGAACCTCGTAGTCACTTCCAAAATTACCCTGAAGTCTACTGTATAATTCCTTTGCTCTTTCTGACTCATACTCATCTGAGTACACAAGCTTCTCATACTCGTCTAATATTTTGGTAAATTCATCTTCAGGGGGGCGAACTTCAACTTCAAAAAGATTTTTCAAAACCCAAGATGATACGGCCCCTTGTACTCCTTGAGGCGCACTATATTTTTTCCCATCTTTCAACAACCAAATATTATCACTTGATACCGCATGACAAACTTGTGGGCTATGTGTAGTTATTATGAACTGAATATTCTTAAACGTTGATTGTAACCTCGAAACAATAACCTGTTGCCACGATGGGTGAAGGTGTAGATCGATTTCATCTATTAAAACAACTCCCACTCCATCTAAAGGGTTATCACGTTCCGGATTTAGTAATGTAAGTCTTCTTGCAATATCGGCAACTAACGCGAGCAAGCTCTTTTCACCTTGCGATAGTTGCAATACGCTTAACTGCTCATTATTCTTTTTAATACTCAAATCTAAAGGATTTCTCTGAATTTTCAAATCCGAAAATCCAGGTAAAAAATTATATATAGCATCCTTAACAAAATTAAGCATTCTCTCATTTGTATTCTCTGTTGAAATAGAGTTAAGCCTACTACGCAATTCTTCAATATCTTTTCTATACTTATCGATAGTAGATTTAACATTATCATTTAGATTTTCAAATTCAGAAAATATAGACTGCAATAACGGACTATTTAATTCAGCTTCTTTCTCGGAAATTTTTATCTTTATTTCATTTAGACTATTTTCGTTTTTCTCTTCTGTAACCTCTTTGAACCACTTAAAAAACAAACGAAAATCGGCTTTTCCGGTTAGACTTTTACTATATCCTCTAGCTTTACTCCAAATATAGCTATCAAGTATCTCCTCTGACTTTTCTATGTCTTTTGTAGTGACATCATTTGCCCTTTCTACGTTATATGAAGCAAGTAAAGGCAGAGGAAAGTTATCAGTCGTTGAGTTTGCAATTCTAAAGATGTTACCCAAATCATTAAGATCTGTAAATCTGCTTTTCCTTATTGTTTGACTCAAAGGTCTGCTTTGCGACAACTCCACACCAACATTTAATTCATCGATTAAAAAATTAATTGCTATAGTTGAATATTCTGATTTTGATTTTATTTCTAATTCGTCAATCTGATCACCATTATATGATCTAGTAGTAAGCCTTGAAGAAAGATGACTAAGTGTCTTTTGTATAGCTTCCAGAATAGTAGATTTACCTGAACCATTATTACCAACAAGGATAGTGCAGCCGTGTTTATTCAACTGCAAATCTACGTCACCAAACCCTTTAAAATTAATCAGTCTAACAGAGCTAATTCTGAACGTATAATTATCAAGTTGCTTAATGAATTTACTCTTAAAATAATCAGCCTTTTCAGAGTCCTTATCTACACCAATCCCTTCGTCGTACATTTTAAACAATTGATAAGATGCAGAAAACTCGCCCGCGTCTGACTTTAAAAAAAGCTTTTTATGCTTAGCGATTTCATTCATGACCATTTCAGCCTTCAGAGGAGTATTTATTTATTAATTCCAATGTCGTTACCCCGTATTTTTTTTGAAGCTTGCGAATAAATCCAACATCGACATGTCTTGCATAAGATATTAAACCTTTAAGATGATATATGTCAGATATGTCTAACTTGCCAAACTTGAACTTATGAGTAAGCGCTGATATATATCTTTTCTTATCTCGACCGATTGAAATTTTATTATCATTAGTAAGTGTAACACCAGTCACTCGGCGGTTATGGGCCTTCGAAGAGAATATTGTCTTTAACTCATTAACATTCATTTTGTTACTAAAATTATTTCGCAACAATCTTCTTACGTCCGCCATGACACTAAAAATCACGTCTTTCTCTTTTGTCGAAAAAGTCATATCATCAGCATATCTAGTGTAAGAAACCCCCTTCTTATCACATATTATTGAAATATCATTATCAAATTTTGACATTATTACATTTGATATAAATGGTGAACTAGGAGCTCCAATACTCAGTATCAGGCGTCCATTTTTTCTTCTCGATCTATTCCAAAAAAAAATTTGCTCTAAAACGTATTTATCAACATCATTTATCTCTATGTGTTGTTGCTTAAGTGTCTTAAATAGCATATGAGGTGTAATACTATTGAAAAAGTTTTCTAAATCAACCTTCAGCAAGTAACTCGAGTTTACATGTGATAATGCATTTTCTTTTACGCCCTTACCTATTCTGTAAGCCGCTGCGTTGGGGTGAATTTTAACGTGCGGCTCTATTAATCCCACCAAAGTCTTTTGAATTTTTTTTAGGGTAGGTGTAGGTTGCGCAATAGTTCTGAAACCTATTGTCCTTTTAGGAATTTTATATACTTTATAGTGGAGTGGTGGTTTCGAGCTAAGAAACGCGTCAAAATCACAGAATTCAGCCTTAAGTATTCCGTATATTCCTGATTTCATTCTGACTTCTTTAAAGTAAAATTGCGATGCAGGAATACCTGCATCGCTGGAACGCTCTTTACTAGTTAGCCGCGGAACAAAATTTTTGATCCGAAAGGCGAAGTGAGGGACGAACTACGAATTGAGGCTCAAAAATTTTGTTCCGCAACCGCAAATCTGCCCAATAATTTAGAGTTCGGCGCAACGCCGAACTAGATCAATCCTTGCAGGACTAATCCTGAAAACACTAAAGAGCCCGAAAAGTCTATACCAACCGCTGCAAGCATTCAATGAGAGTGACGTAATTACATTCGCTGATACAGGAATAAACTTCCGTCACAAGGTGAGGTTGCTTTTTGCAGCAAGTGAGTTTGCCATTTTTACGTTAGAGTACCGCCACTTTGTTCAAGTAAGGGCCTGTCGATGGATAAACAACATTTATATACCGACGACGAAGTAAAAATTTTACCAGCGTGGCATCAACACGCCTCGCTGGAAACTGAGCGTGCTTTAAAAGGAGGGAAAGAGATAATACTTTGCTGGCAACAAGCTAAAAAGCTGCTGCGCAAGCAAATGCAGCAACCATAGTCGCCAGCGAAAATTTGGCAGACTTTAACTTCAGGGTCAGGTCTTGCCTTTTGCCACCGAATACTCTTGCCGGTATATCAGCCCTAGAACAACCACCACTTTTACCTTAAACTTAAACACCGTCAAGCATTTAAATCGGCAAAGCCTTTTGCTGATATTGATAACCGACAGCCCAGGTAGACCTAACCAGGCTGGGCGTGATTGATTGTTTGCACAGTAATTTGCAGCCCCAGCGCTTTGGCTACTTTAGCAACAGTAGCAAAGGTTGGGTTACCGTCCGGCGAAAAAGCTTTATACAGCCCTTCGCGGCTAATACCGGTATCACGCGCCAGCTGGCTCATGTTTTTCGCTTTGGCAATTACACCTAACGCATGCACAATAAACGCCGGATCATCACCCGCTTCTTCAATACAGGCTTCAAGATACAACTGAATATCTTCGTCAGTTTTTAAATGCTCTGCGCTGTTCCAGCGCATGGTTTTAATAGCCATAACCTACACCTCAGCCCATATCGTTTGACTACAGCAGTTTACGCCACTGATTTGGCAATATTCTGCGCAACAACATAGGCTTTGTACTGGGCGTCAATTCGAAAAAACACCTCTACCGGCGCGTTATAAACCCGCTTTATCTTGGTAGCCAGGTCAATGCTTAACTCACTTTCACCGTTGATAAAACGGGTGATGGTAGATTTGGCTACATTTAGATCGCGGGCGGCATCAGCAGCTGTCAGGTTTTTACGCTGCAGATAGCGTTTAAAATGTGCGCCGGCCCCTTTTGGCGGGCCAATCAGGCCCTTCTCGCGCAGGTTTTCACTAGTCAGTAATTCAGTACTGTTTTTCATTTCATTCATTACCTTTGCAAATAAAGTGCATTGAAATTACGCAACCCACTTAGTGTAAACACAACTTAGCCGCAGCGTATAAGCTCTATCAGCAGCATTTCTTCGCCTTCACTTTGCCCAAGCAGTCCTGCTACCACAAACTGAAAATTTTCCTTTATCGACACACTGAAACTGTTGCCCTCTAACACCATATCGCCCAGCAAGACCTCTTTGGCTTCCTGCAGTGATATCGCATTAACAAGAATATCAATTACGTCTGTTACTTCCTCCCGCGCAAGCGCGGACAGGCTATTGATAGCTGCCGCTGTACTTGCTTCCTTTCCCGGTTTAACAACTACCCGCAATAGTCACCTCCTTGTTCGCGGTCTTTATCAGCGACATGAATATTCTAGACTCAAGTTGCGCAACCCGCAACCACGGATAGCATTTTGATCGCGACTAAGCAGCTGGTGGTTTGAGTTATCAACCGCTGTTGCTGCGCTTCAGGCAGCTTATTTACTCCGAACAGACATTGCAGCAGACAGCAAATGCCGTCAAAGAAGGGCCTTGCTGGAAACTTAGCGCTCAGTAAAAGAGGGGAAAGAGGTAATGCTTTGCTGGCAGCAAGCTAAAAAGCTACTGCGTAAGCAAATGCAGCAACGAGCACCGCCAGAGAAAATTTGGCATGTTGATTTACGCTTGATTGGCTCTTTACCTGGTAACTTGGAGCTGTAGGATAAAAGCTTTTACTATCACGTCAGTCATTGTTTATCGGCTTAAAAGCAGTGGCACTCCCCCCAATCACGCTTTCTTTCACCTTAGAGACTGTCATATTTTTTTACAGTTGATAAAATTTAGAAAATTAAAATACAAAGACCAATTAATTATCAACAACTTAATCCTATGGCAAGATAACTGCATATTAACAATTGCCATTTTTTAAAACAATTAGGTTATCTGATTATGAAAAATTTCAATCTTGCTGTTTTAACCATTACGTTCTTGTTAGCTTTTACCTCACGTAGCATCAATGCAGCCATTATAGTGTTTGACTCATCCATTCACCGTACAAACAGTTTCAGTTATTCTTTAGACGAGGGGGCATTTACTGCTGACTTTTTTAATCCCGTTAACGAAGCTGATGGAAGAGGTTTTTGGTATTTCGAACGTGGCCTTTTTATCGGATCTTCTGCTACCACTCTCTCCTTTGATGTGATGTTCAACCAAGACGTTGTTTGGAGTGAATATGACCGGCTTTTCTTTACTGACGAAGAAGATCTTGGGGTGACACTTGTCGGCAATGGCGTATCTATTTCCAATCTTTTTCAGGGGTCAACTAATGGCACAAATTCATTTGTTTCGCCGATAACATTTCTTGCTAATGAAGTTTACCGCTTTACGTCGAACTACCACTGTGAGTTCAGCGTTTGCGGCGGCTACGTCGTAAATAACTTGGTGATTAACTTAGCAGAACAAAATGCAGATGAAGTTCCCGCACCTTCAACACTAATCTTACTGATAATGGGTCTGGCTAGCATTCGCTTAGCTCGCCGCAAAAACACGTCTTGCAAACCCCTCTGAGTTTGCCGAAGCAATGCGGGCAGAGTCATTGATATTATTGCAATTACTATTTTCTTTTAAAATCAATGACTCTTACCCTTTTTACTAACGCAGATTGGGCTACGTACAACTTTCACCAACCTTCATCGCCGTTTGCTTTAACCCTGCTATCCGCTAAGCTGCTTTACACCCTTTAACCTGGTGCCGGATAGACCATGCGTATGCTGTTTACTCTGACAGGCTATGTGCTGGCGGGCTATTGCCTGCTGTGTTTATTGCTGTATCTGCTGCAGCGGCAGTTGATTTATTTCCCCGTGCCGGCACAGTTACCGCCAACCGAGCCGCTGTTGCTGCAACAAGCAGATGCCACTGTGCTGGTAAGCCAAAAGCCGCGCGAAACCAGCCAGGCGCTGCTGTATTTTGGCGGCAATGCCGAGGATGTTAGTGTGGCTTTGCCGGAGTTTGCTGCGGCGTTTCCCAACCATGCTATTTATCTTATGCACTATCGTGGTTATGGCGGCAGTTCCGGCAAGCCTTCGGAGCAGGCACTGGTAGCGGATGCGCTGGCGCTATATGACCAGCTGCAGACTAAACATAGTGATATTACTGTGCTGGGCCGCAGCTTAGGTTCTGGCGTAGCGGTGCAACTGGCGGCACAGCGTAAGGTAGCGCAACTGGTGTTAATTACCCCGTTTGACAGCCTTAGCGCCCTGGCACGGCGGCAGTTTCCGCTATTTCCGGTTAAGTGGTTGCTAAAAGATACCTACAACTCTGTGGCCTATGCGCCTGGCATTTACAGCCCCACGCTGATCTTGCTGGCAGAACAAGATGAAATTATCGGCCGGGCCCACAGCGAGGCGCTGTATCAGGCGTTTGCGCCCGGTATTGCCAGAGTAAAAAGCTATAGCGGCAGCCACAATAGTGAACTAGCGGCCAGCCAGCTTGCTGCCTGGCTTGCTACTGCAACACCTTCAGCCGCATTATCAAATTAGCCAGCCTCAAAACAGCTACCACTTTTACCTTAAACTTAAACAGCGCAAAGAATTTAAACCGCCTTATACGGGTTTTGCCGGCCCGGTGCGGTATTTACGCCAACCTGCTACCACAGTTGCAATGACAAAACGGCTAAGCCAGGACAGCAGTGCTAACGCGGCGGCTATCATCAGCGGCAGTATGCCGCCGAAGGTAAACGTCATCGCCACGACAAAGCCACTGATATAGTGCAGCCGGTAAAGCGGAAACAACACGGCACAGGGCAGTAAGCCGAAAAACAGCAGTGTTGTTATTGTCATCTGGCCCAGCGCAAAACTGGCGGCAAACACCGCACCGTAGCAGGCGGCGCCGATAAGCCCCGGCAATAAGCTGACCGGTACTGTCGCCAGGCGCGATATATGCGCCGGTTGGCGCTGCGCATAGGTTGCCAGCGCTAAACCCAGCAGCGGCAAAGTGATAAGTTCAAACCAGTTTGAAATCGCCGGCAGCGTGGCGTCATTGAATAAATGATGGCTTTGCACGCCAGTGGACAGATGTTCAATCGTCAGATGCATAGCTGCCAGCAGCAAGGCTACCAGCGGCAACAATACGGCCCTCCGGTAGGCGCTCATTGTGCCAGCCCTTTAACGTTTGCGCCTTTTACTATCATCCACAGGCTAAGTGCCAACTCCCCGACTAACACCGGCAGCATGATCCAAGGGAATAACTTACCGGCAAAATCAGGTGCCAGCAGCAGTGCCAGGGTATTCACCAGATAACAGACACCGGCCAGGCCCAACATCAGGCCGAGTATTTTGGGAAATAGCTGCGATTTAACAATCAGATAGCCGCGGATAACACAGGCCAGCGCAAAAAACAGTAAGCCAATGGCAAAACCGTAGCCGTGCAGCTGTATCGCCACATAAGCTAAGGCGTCGCGCTGCTCTGCAGAAAACGCGGTTAAATACATGCCACTGCCAGCCAGCAACAGCGGCACTATTAACGTAAGCTTATTGGCGACCAGTACGGCGGTTTGGATCAGGTTAAAACCGGTGGCGGTTAAATTAAGCGCGGCATTCACCCGCTTAAATAACAGATAAAACAGCACAATAATCGGGATGTCTAACAGCTGCATACAGAGATCAGCCACGATGCCGCTGCGCCAAAGCAGTGCTGAAGCGCCAATTTGTGCGGCGGTAGTAGCGGCATCGCCCGCGGCAACCAGGCTGCCACGCACTTGTGTTTCAGAAAACAGACCTAAACCGATTATCAATAAATAACAGCAGCCGGCAAAACGCACATAGCGCTGTGACACTACAGCAGTAGCTGAGCTCATCGTTCACGCATCCTTGTAACTGGAGTAATTGGGTACCGCTCTGGCGGCGGCTGACATGATGCTGCGCGGAAAACCCGTTTTTGCCTACTGCCTTATTGTTACAAGGTATTTCTGCAGTAACAGCACCACCTTGTTCAGCGTACACTGCCAGTCAAGTATGACCTTATCATCAACCGCTTTAGAAAAAGCGAGATACATTTCAATATTCTTCAGCGGGTATACTGATGGCGTCATACAGCGCCACATTGGTACTGCTTACAGCAATCGCATAAGCGCGCCGGGGGAAACTAACGAGCTGCTGATTTAGTACTGATATCTAACTGCCACAAAAAGTACGTTTATACTGCATGGGCGAGATAGACAGGTATTTTCTGAAGTTATGCCGCAGTGTTACGGCATTTTCAAAGCCGGAGCGCGCTGCAATTTCATCAATAGACAAGTCGGTAATTTCCAACAGCGATTTGGCGACTTCCAGCTTGCGCTCACTTAGCCATTGCAGCGCTGTTATGTTGTAGTTCTTGTTAAACTGCCGGTCAAAAGTGCGCCGGGTCATACTGGCCTTTTTTGCTATGTCATCAATGGTTATTACTGATGAAAGGTTATTGGTTGCCCAATCCAGTGCTTGTGAAATACCGGTTTTGGTCAGGGTAACCGGCTTTTCAACAAACTGCGCCTGGCCACCACTACGATGGGCGGGCAGCACCAGGCGCCGGGCTACACTGTTGGCACGGTGATAACCAAAGTCGCGGCGAATGACCTCTATACCCAAATCAATACCTGCCGCGCTACCGGCCGAACAGCCAACCATACCGTCATATTCGTACAAAATATTGTCCTGGTAACGGATGTGGGGAAAGCGTTGTTTAAACTGTTCGGCATAGCGCCAATGCGTAGTAGCAACCCGGTTATCTAATAACCCCGCCGCGGCCAATAAAAACGAGCCGGAGCAAAAGCTAATAATCCGGCCGCCGCGTTGATGATGCTCAAGCAACCCGGCAATTAACTTTTCTTCAGGTTGTATTACCCCAACCGGAAAGCTGGGTATAACCAGCAAATCTGACAGCGGCAGAGTATCCACCATGTCGCACAACAGCGTACTACCAGCCAGGCCGGTGTAGCGCTGGCTCGACAACGAAACTATTTGCGTACGGTACCAGTCGGTAAATTCTGGTCGCGGCATGGCAAATAACTCTACCGCACAGCCTAGCTCAAATAATGACAATTGTTCGGTTAATAGTATGGTTACCCGCATGCTGCTATCTCAAATGAATTATGTCTGGATATTATCGAACATTGTCTATTTAGACAATTCCGCAAAATCCGGCCACGACTGATAATGCAGACTCCAAACCATGAGATGAGAGACCAAACATGCATTCAACAGTTGTCAGACCTAAGCCAGCCACCAGCGCAGAAGCACTGGCACATTTTCAACGTTTAATGGCATTTGAAACAGACTGTTGGGATGTGCACTATGCGCTTAACCATAATCTGCAGGACTTTGTGCTGCTCGACGTGCGCTCATTAGATACGGCAAAAAAAGGCTATATTGCCGGGGCTACGTTACTGCCCTATCCAACCATTAATGAAACCACCCTGAGCAGCTATCCTGACGATACCGTTTTTGTTGTATATTGCGCCGGCCCGCACTGCAACGCGACCGAGAAAGCCGCCGTAAAGCTGGCTAGGTTAGGCCGCGCGGTCAAAAAAATGATAGGCGGCGTAACAGGCTGGATTGATGAAGGCTTTGAGCTTATCAGTGATGTCTGATGTTGTAATAAGGCCGGCACAGTTGCAAGACTGTGCCATGACGATGCCGGTGGATTGAGTATTATGCATGTACAAGCAAGATGGTTAGCCCTGGTCGGTGAGACGTTTGCTGCTCACGTGCAGGCCGTTTCAAAGCCCGGCCATAACCAGCTGCTTTATTTTTAACGCTTTCTCAAAATGGTCTAAGCGGTGGGTTTGGATCCACCAGGTAGCCGCTTCCATCAGTAGCGCCGGGTCGTCATTTTGGTTGGCAAAAAAGGCGTAAAAAGACAGCCCTACGGTTTCACCTTTGGTGAGTATTTTTTTATCACAAACAGCAATAATCTTTTCTCTTAACGTATCGCGCATAGACTACCAATAATGATGTTGCTGCAGAAAACAAAAAACCAGCGTAATGCTGGCTTAAAATGGCAAAGCTTTCGGGACTCGGCCGCGCGCTTTGTGGCTTTTGGCATGACAGGCCGGCTAAGCTTGTAATAGAGAGCAACCGGCTGAACTACTGCTCAGGCTAAAAAAACAAAAAACCAGCTTAATGCTGGCTTAAAGTGGCGGAGCGGACGGGACTCGAACCCGCGACCCCCGGCGTGACAGGCCGGTATTCTAACCGACTGAACTACCGCTCCGGAATCAGACAAGCAGTGTAAGGCTTAGTGGCGGAGCGGACGGGACTCGAACCCGCGACCCCCGGCGTGACAGGCCGGTATTCTAACCGACTGAACTACCGCTCCGCACCAATTGCGCTGCAGAATTTCGTTTGGGTATCCTGCAGTGCGGCGGGAATGATACGGATTAGCCGAAAGGCCGTCAACACCTTTTTTGCCGCTTTTGCCTAATCCTTAATCATCCGGTAAGGTCAGATCCAGAATGTCATCCATATCGTTGTTTTTTTGTGCATTCGTGCTGTTTTTATCTGTTGCAGGCTTATTTTTTTCCGCTGTTGCCGCAACGGGCTGAGCCTTGGCGTCTTTTTTACGCCAGAACTGTAAATCGGCTAATTTCTTGTCTGTCATTACAAACCAGATAGCAAAACCACCACCAAACAGAATAAATAAGTTAGCACCAATGACCAACCCCCAGGGAAACTCAGGCACAGGCTCGGCTTGCTCGGCGGCAATTTCATCTTTAACTTTCTGCGGCAAATCTGCCAGTACCGGCGCGTCTAATACCGGCCGGTTAACCACAAAACTCACTTCGGGCAAATTAAGCATAAATTCGCGGCCATCTTGCATCTCGCCAAAAGCGGCCACCTCTAAAATGTAGCTACCATGGCCACGGTTATGCAGTTTAAGCTCCCGTGGTGAGGTGCCAGGCTCATTCAGCGCAAACGACTCTATCTCGCCACTGGGATAACGTACTCTGCCCTGCAGCAACACTGACGCGGCATTCACACTATCGTCGGTTACCCGAAACAACACCTGATGCGGTATAGCCTGCTGCTGAGGTTTATCGTCAGCCAGCGCAGCCGCTGCGGTAATATCTGCTACTATTGGCGCGGGCTTTAAAACCACGGGAGCCTGCTCTACTTCACGAGTGTATAAAGGTGTGCGCACTATATATTTAGGCGTCCATTCACCGGCCACAAACTTTAGCTGAAACTCGCCGGTAAAAATGCCGTCACGGGAGCGCTCATCATAGCCTTTACCGTCATCACGAAATTGCGCTACCTGCACCACGCCGCGGCCAAAGTTGTCGTAGTCAGCATTATTGGTGCTGACAAAGATCACTTCCAGCGCCAGTACTTCGTTAAAGTCTTTGGCTGTAATAGGCTGATCGCCATTGGTTAAGCGTGCGGTGATCTTAACGGTTTCGCCTACCATCAGGTTGGTAGGTAACGGCTCTACGTTTAGTTGAATGTCGCTTAGCAACATAATACGGCTTTCAGGCAGCAGGCGGCCAATGGCCTGCCAGGGACCCGGCATCGGGTTTTTAATCTGAATTAAATCGTAACTGCTGGCGTCATGCCAGCGCACCTGCTGGGCTTCAGCAGTATTAAAATGAATTTTGCTGCCATCCGGCTTTACCAGCACTACAGATGCCGAGCCGCGGCGGCGAAACAACAGCAGGGTAATTTCGTCTACTTTATCATCAATACGAAAACGGTTATCAAACAGCGAAATCTGGTTTTTTGTAGGTAAATCACTTAATAGCGTAAAACCACTTTCGTGCAGGGTTTTCTCATCAACAGCCTCTGTGACTTCTGTTACCGGAGCCACAGCGTCAGGCGGCGCGTCTTGCATGGCGCTAAGCGGGAGGCTGCAAAGCAATAAACCTAATGCTGCTATCAGTTTCGCCACAGGCAACTGCCTCCCTTTTTTTGTACCAGATCCAGCCGGCTTTCATGCGCGGCCAGTTCCTCTGCAGTTGCCTGCAGCACCTTTAACCGGCCGCTGCGCTGTATTGCCACCGGGCCACCGTCGCCGTCTGTGCCGTCTTGCTCGTTTGCCAGGTTTAAACTTACCTGGCCGCCGGTCATCAGCAGATAAACATCCGCTAAAATTTCAGCATCCAGTAAAGCGCCGTGCAGGGTACGATGGCTGTTATTAATATCATAACGGCGGCACAGTGCATCGAGGTTGTTCTTTTGGCCTGGGTGCAGTTCCCGCGCCATTAATAAGGTATCCAGAATGGCGCAATAGTCGCCAACCGGTGCCAGTTGCGGATGCAACAGGGAAAACTCGTGATTAATAAAGCCGACGTCAAACGCAGCGTTATGGATCACCAGCTCGGCACCATGAATATAGTCATAAAAATTTCTGGCGATATCACGAAATTTGGGTTCATGTTTTAACCGCTCGTTGGTAATACCGTGCACGGCAACGGCTTCAGCGTCAATAATCCGCTCGGGGTTAATGTAAACATGAAAATTATTGCCGGTAAAACGCCGGTTTATCAGCTCTACGCAACCTATTTCAATAATACGGTGGCCGTCTTTGGGGTTTAGACCAGTAGTTTCAGTGTCGAGAATAATTTGTCTTTTAGCCATGGCAGTTTCGTTTTTTACAGCATTTGGGTTAGATTATACGCCGTTTTGGTTTGAGGAAAGGCTTTATGCGCAAAACAGTTGCGATCTATACCGACGGCTCCTGCCTGGGTAACCCCGGCCCGGGCGGCTACGGTGCTGTGCTGCTGTATAAACAGCATCGCAAAGAGTTAAGCGGCGGCTACAAACTTACCACCAATAACCGTATGGAGCTGTTAGCCGCTATTGTTGCGCTGGAGAGTTTAAAAGATAGTTGCGATGTGGATTTAACCACCGACAGCCAGTATGTGCGTTTGGGTATTACGCAATGGCTGGCCGGCTGGAAGCGTAATAACTGGAAAACCAGCCAGAGACAGCCGGTGAAAAATCAGGATTTATGGCAGCGGCTGGATACTGCCGCCTCAGCCCACAAAGTTAACTGGCACTGGGTAAAAGGCCATGCCGGCCACCCGGAGAACGAGCGTTGTGATGTATTAGCCCGCAGCGCGGCAGAGGCGAAACCCACTACTGTAGATACGGCGTTTGAGTTAAGCGCTAAAACTTAATCAAATCGTCAACTGCTTGCGCTGCAACACTCGCCTTGGCTCATCACAGCAACTCGCTACCGCTTGCGCGTTCGCTCAGACACTCTGTGATGACCAAATCGAGGCTCCAGCCGCAGTTGACTGGATAGGCGAATTAATTAGGCAATAGCTTTTACACCCGCTTAAGCAGTTGACCTACACCCTACTCGCCAGCTTTTATCGGTGCTTCAGTACCGGCATTTGCGGCTAACATTTTTTCCAGTTCAGCGATAAAAGCTTTATCGTCCGGCGCGGTGCGGCTGCCGAAATGCTTTACTGTTTGCTCGTCGCTGCTTACCAGATACTTATTAAAATTCCAGCTTGGTGCTTCCCCGGTTTTGGCAATTAAAGCTTTAAATACCGGGTTGGCATCATCGCCTTTTACCTTAGAGCTGGCAAACATCGGAAATTTTACGCCGTAAGTTAAGTAACACACCTCTGCCGTTTTTTCGGCATCGTCATATTCCTGCATAAAGCTGTCCGACGGAAACCCCAGTATCACTAAACCTTTGTCCTGATACTTTTGATGTAAAGCCTCAAGGCCTTCAAACTGTTTGGTAAAACCACATTTACTGGCCGTATTCACCACCAGCAGGGTTTTGCCTTTGTAGCTGTCGCATAAATCTACGCTCTCACGCGTATTTAACTGCTGCATAGAATGGCCGAGAATTTCACCACACTGGTTAGCCGTAGCAGGCATAGCCAGTAAACCGCAAGCTAAGGCTACGGCGCTTAGTAATGTTTTCATTTTTCATCTCCTGTAGGGTTCGCACTTAAGGCCAACAACTGTTACGCAGCATAACCTAAAGCCGATCTGTTTGCCCAAACCGATAAAAATTCACGTGTGTTTTTTTTGCTATCCGCTATCATCCGCTTCCTTTTTTTGGCGGCTCTCGTATGCTAAGCCAGAACAGCTTACTCAAGGATCGCTATGCGCATTTGTTTTTTAATGTACCCGTGGGACAAAGTTTATCCAGACGGCGACAGCACCATTCGGATGATCCACGAAGCGGTCAGCCGCGGCCATACGGTAGCCATTACCCATGCTACCAACTTAACCGTGCGGGATAGTATTGCCCAGGCGTTTTGCAAAGTGTTTGTTAAAGGCCAGAAAGTATCCAGCAATATCGCCAGCTTTTATCGTAACGCGCAGTTTAATCAGCAAAAGCTGCCGTTAGCGGCCTTTGATGCCATTTTTATCCGGTTAAACCCGCCACTAGACCCGATAGTGCTTAATTTTTTGGACTCGGTGCGCGAAGACACCTTTATTATGAATGATTTAGATGGTGTGCGTATTGCCAACAACAAGATGTATACCGCGTCCTTGCACGATCCGGACAACGAGTTTATTCCGGTGACGCATGTATCAAAAAACAAGGATTATCTGGCGCGGGTGCTGGCAGAGTCTCCCAACGATAAAATGATTTTAAAACCACTAAATGGCTATGGTGGCAAAGGCGTTATTTTGCTGGAAAAATCTGCCGCGCAAAGCGCCCGCTCGTTACTGGATTTTTATATTGGCGACACCGAGCGCGGCAATTACGTTATTTTGCAGGAATATGTTGAAGGCGCTGAACTGGGCGATATCCGTATTTTAATGCTAAACGGTAAACCTATAGGTGCTATGCGCCGTATTCCGCCGGCAGATGATGTACGTTCTAACGTGCATGCCGGCGGCACTGTGGTTAAACATCAACTAACCGAACAGGAAAAACGCTTGTGTGCTCATATAGGCCCTAAGCTTGCCCGCGACGGTTTATTTTTTGCTGGCATAGACGTAATTAACGGCAAATTGATTGAAGTCAATGTAATGAGCCCTGGCGGTATTGCCCGGATTAACCGGTTAAATAGCGTGCGCCTGCAAGAGAAAGTTATTGATTTTATTGAGCATATGGTAAGCAGTAAAACCCAGTTATCGCCACGTAAGCAGGTGTTCAGGCCACTGCTGAGTGATGCTGAAACTGTTATTTGAAAAATTTTTATCGTCTGTAAAAAAATAATTCACTGTTTAAAACCGGTAAATCTCGGTAAATAAGCAAAAAAAAATCTGAGGTGCGCTTATGTCACAGGTAGAAAGCAACGATTTTGAACTGGATGACTTAACGGATGAAGTTGAGATCGTCAAAGATGTATCATCAAAAGATCAAAAAGCAAAACAAAAGCTGGAGGCCCGGCGGCGCATAGATGATCTGCTGGAGCAAAAACGCTTGCGTCAGTTACTGGATGACTGGGATCTGGATGATACAGAGGCATAAAAAAAACGGGCGTGTTAAGCGCCCGTTTTTTTTATCTGTAGTGCCAGCCGGGGCTATTAACCACGGTACTTTTGCATAACTAAAGTGGCATTAGTACCACCAAAACCAAAGCTGTTCGACATCACGGTATTAAGCTCAGCCGGGGTGGCTTTAGTAACAATATTCAGCCCCTGCGCGGCTTCATCCAGCTCACCGATATTAATTGAAGGCGCGATAAAGCTGTGTTTCATCATCAGCAGTGAATATATTGCTTCATGCACGCCGGCAGCACCCAGCGCATGGCCGGTCATCGCTTTGGTCGCACTGATAGCTGGTGATTTACCGGCAAATACTTCCTGAATAGCACCCAGCTCTTTTACATCACCTACCGGCGTGCTGGTACCATGCGTATTAACGTAATCTACCTGAGCCGTGACATTCTGCAGGGCCATCTGCATACAACGCACGGCGCCTTCCCCACTTGGCGCTACCATGTCATAGCCGTCAGACGTTGCGCCATAACCTGTTACTTCAGCATAAATAGTGGCACCACGGGCTAAGGCATGCTCCAGCTCTTCAACCACGACCATGCCACCGCCACCACTGATCACAAAGCCATCGCGGTTCGCATCATAAGTACGCGATGCCTGCTCAGGGGAGTCGTTGTACTTGGTAGACAACGCGCCCATCGCATCAAATTCCATTGCCAGCGTCCAGTGTACTTCCTCACCGCCACCGGCAAATACCACGTCCTGCTTGCCCAGCTGGATCAACTCTACCGCATGGCCAATACAGTGCGCACTGGTGGCACAGGCCGAGCTGATAGAATAGTTAACACCTTTAATTTTAAACGGTGTCGCCAGACAGGCTGAACAGGTACTGGACATGGTTTTTGGCACCGCATAAGGGCCAACCCGCTTTACGCCTTTTTCACGCAAAATATCAGCCGCTTCAACCTGTACTTTAGATGACGCACCGCCAGAGCCCGCCACCAAACCAATACGCGGGCTGGAAATTTGCTCTTCGGTAAAACCGGCGTCTGTCATGGCTTCTTGCATAGCAAGGTAAGCATAGGCTGCAGCATCACCCATAAAACGCATAGCTTTACGGTCAATCAGTTCACTGGGTTCCAGTTTGATATTACCCCATACCTGCGAGCGCAGGCCCAGCTCAGCAAATTCTTCTGATCGGGTAATGCCTGAGCGCCCGGCCTGTAACGAGGCCAGTACTTCGTCTTTGTTATTACCAATACTGGACACAATACCAATACCTGTGATTACCGCTCTTTTCATGCTTTCTCCATCGACCAGCCAATTGCCGGCAAGGTTAAAATAATACTGTGCGCTATTGTACGGACTTTGTTCTGCAAAGTGGTCAGCTTTCAGCGCACACTTGTACTCTGTTTTCAATTTTGCGATAGCTTAGGGTAAACTACAAGCCGAATATTGTGGTGGACCCGCCTTCTATGTCTCAGCTTACACACGCCAAAATACATTTTAATGAACAAGGTACGCCCGTGGCGTCAGATTTTGATGACGTCTATTTTTCCAATGACGGTGGCATGGCTGAAACCAGCTACGTATTTTTGCAGCAAAATGGCTTACCAGAGCGCTGGCACACACATTCAGGGCCCGCCTTCCATATTATTGAAACCGGCTTTGGCACCGGCGCCAACTTTCTGCTGAGCTGGCTGCGCTTTCGTCAATACCGCCAGCTGTTTCCAGATGCTGTCTGCCAACGCCTGTATTTCAGTAGTTTTGAAAAATTCCCGCTTAGCCATGCCGATCTAACCCAGGCGCTAGCAGTACACACCGAGCTTAAACAGCAGTGCCAGCAACTGCTGGACGCTTATCCGCTGTGTATTGGCGGTTGTCACCGGCTTAGCTTTGATAATGGCAGCGTAGTACTGGATTTATGGTTTGGCGATGTAAATACCCTGCTGCCACAGCTTAATGCCAAAGCAGATGCTATTTACCTTGATGGTTTTGCCCCCAGCAAAAACCCGGATATGTGGCAGCAGCAGCTGTTTACCGGCCTGGCCCGGCTAAGTGGTAATGGCAGCACAGTGTCTACCTTTACCTCTGCCGGGCTGGTAAAGCGTGGCCTGCAACAGGCAGGTTTTACGGTGAGTAAAATTAAAGGCTTTGGCCGCAAGCGTGAAATGCTGACGGCCATAATGGCAACGGATACCGCTACACCTACCCAGCCAAACAATGAAATTACCATTATAGGCGGCGGTATAGCATCGCTTTGCACAGCTTTGGCACTGACTCAGCGCGGTGTGGCCGTGCATCTTATTTGTGAAGATGACAGGGTGGCACGCCAGGCGTCACAAAACCGCCAGGGCGCGGTATACCCCAACCTGCATGCGAACCTGACCGATGACAGCCAGTTACACGCTCAGGCCTTTTTGTTTGCCCGGCGCTTTTATCAGCACTGGCAACAACAAGGGCTGAGTTTTGCCATGGACTGGTGTGGCTTACTGCATCTGGCCAGCAATACGCTGCTACAACAGCGCCAGCAAAAACTGATAGATAAAGCGCTATGGCCAACTAAACTGGTGCAGGCCGTAAATGCCAGCGAAGCCTCTGCCATTGCCGGGCTTGAACTGCCCCACAGCGGCATTTACTTGCCGCTGGCCGGCTGGTTAAGCCCGCAACAGTTCTGCCTGCAGGCGCTGCAATATTTACAACAGCAAAAGTTATTTCGCTTTAGCCCTGATTGTAAAGTACGGGCGATAAGGCAACATAATAGCGGATGGCATTTAGATACCGCAGCCGGAGAATATCAGGCCGCAGTTTTAGTATTAGCCTGTGGTAGCAAACTGGCAGAATTTGCCCCAACAGCACAGTTGCCGCTGAATAAAATCCGCGGCCAGGTCAGTTATGTGCAAGCCAGCGCTATGGCGCCACTTAAAACGGTGCTGTGTCATAAAGGTTATATTACGCCGCAGTGGCAAAACCTGCACAGTGTTGGCGCTACTTTTGACCGTAACGCAACAGAAGCCTTTATCAGCGCGCAGGATAACAGCGAAAACGTAGAATTGGTGCGCCAGCAACTGCAGCAACCCGCCTGGTTTGCAAAGGCTGAAGTAACAGACGCCACAGCGGCATTTCGAGCTACTGTGCCGGATCATCTGCCCCTGGTTGGCCCTTTGGCTGAACAGCAAAACCTTTACCTGATAGGTGCTATGGGCGCCAGAGGTATTATGCTGTCGCCATTGCTGGCCGAGCTATTGGTGTGCCAGATTTGTGCTGAACCGCTGCCGTTATCACAACAGCTGTGTGAGCGGCTGGCCGCTACCCGTTTTCATAGCGACACGCTTTAAATACCGGCAGGTATAATGCTGGGCAAAGGCAATAAAAGTTTGCTAAGGTAGCGCAGAATAATAAATAAAAATAAGGACAAAACATGCGTCTAGCCGTTTTATTATGTCTGGCGTTATTCAATTACGGGCACAGCGCTGCCGCTAAAGATTTTTACCAGATCCCGCTGCCGGAAGATGCCCGTGAATTTGCCCGGCTTGATAATAAACTGCCTGCAGTGCTCAGTTACTTTAGCCAGCAAAGCGAAACCACACTACGCGATTTTTATATCCAGCAACTGGGGCAGCCTGATTCAATACAAAGCAGGTATGGCCGCGAACATTTATATTTTACGCTCAATGGTAACCAGGTACGGGTGCTGATCTCAAGCCGCGATAACTGGCGCCAGGTTGATGTTATGGTGCAAAACTAAGCCGGTTAAGGCTTAGTCAGCTGCAACACTACCCTGCGGTTTTGTTTGCGTTCTAAGGCGGTATCGTTTGGCGCTACGTGGCGTCGTTCACCAAAACCTTCTACCTGAACTTTATCCTCACTTAGCCCGGCGGCAACAAAAAAGCTTTTTACTTTCTCCGCCCGCTTTACCGATAACTGCTCGTTCATCCAGCGCCCGCCATAACTGTCGGTGTAGCCCTGAATTTCCACATAAGCGATATCCTGATCATATTTCAGGTATTCAGCGATCTGCGCCAGCCTGCGCTCCGATTCCCGGGTTAACTTGTCGCCGCCACTTTCATAGCTCAGAACGGTAAAAGCAATATCATCAAAGCCATACGGCAATAAACGCGACACACACTGATTAAACTGATGGTAATTTGCCGGAAACTGCACCGGGTTCATCGCCGCCACTACTTTATCGTAAGGGCTGTACCAGTCGCTGAAGTAAAACGTCGGACTAAAGCCCTGCTCCAGTTCAGTCAGTAAGGTCCAGGCCGTTTTTTTCGGTAGGTCGCCATTGTATTGCTTTAATAACTTCATGCTGGCCACCGCTTTAGCAGGGGTGCCCGGACGCCAGGCCGGCGGCACTGACAGTACCTCAGCTAAACCATAGTTATCGGGCAGGCGTAGCATTTGCAATTCAAAATCCAGGTTCAGCCCTTTACTGGCCACACTGCGAAATACCGCCTGGCCAAACTGCGGAATTTCATGCTGCAGCTGACACTCCAACGGGGTGTTTTTACTTAATTGCCAGACTGATTGCTCAATACTGGCAGAATATTGACGCAACTGTGGCTGCGCCAACACACTGGCACTGCACAACAGGCTGCTGATCATTAATAAAGTTCGCATTTTCTGGCTTTCCACCACTGTCGGTAAGCAATTTATGGCAATTTGGCTTTATGTTAAGCAAACACTATGCCGCAACAAGACGCTGACGCAATTCTTTGGCATAATAGCCGCTGATTGGCAAACTGGCGATGTTATGACACAACCAAGATCACAGCTGGCGCAGCGCTTCCGCGGTTACTACCCTGTAGTTATCGACGTGGAAACCGCAGGCTTTAATGCAAAAACAGATGCTTTACTGGAAATAGCCGCCACCTTGCTGGATATGGACGATGACGGCAATTTAATTCCGCTGCAAACACTGCACTTTCACGTTGAGCCCTTCGAGGGGGCAAATCTGGATGCCAGCTCACTGGCATTTAACGGTATAGATCCCTTTAACCCATTGCGTGGCGCAGTGCCAGAGCGCGAAGCCATTACGGAAATATGTAAAGCGGTGCGCAAAGCGCAGAAAGACGCCGACTGCCAGCGCAGCGTTATAGTGGCGCACAATGCTGCCTTTGATCAGAGCTTTTTTAACGCCGCAGTGGAAAGGCTTAACTTTAAACGCTCGCCCTTTCATGCGTTTGTGTCATTCGATACCACCAGTTTGTCGGCATTAGCATTGGGGCAAACTGTACTTGCCAAAGCCTGCCAGGCGGCAGGTATTGAATTTAATAACAAAGAAGCGCACAGCGCTTTGTATGATACCGAACGCACTGCTGAGCTGTTTTGTTATATTGTTAATAGCTGGAAACAACTTGGCGGCTGGCCGCTGGCGCAGGTAGTGGAAGCAAGCCGCGAAGACACCAGTGAACCGGTGTGAAACACAAGCAGCCCGGACTCGCCGCTTAACCGTCAAAATATAAAGGCCGCAATAAGAAGCGGCCTTTATATTTACCACAGCAAGATTTTACTCTGCGGCGGTATCGGTTTTGTATTTAGCAGCAGTTTCTTTAATCAATGGCTGCAACTCACCACGCTGAAACATTTCCAGCACGATATCACAACCACCAACCAGTTCACCGTCTACCCACAACTGTGGAAAAGTAGGCCAATTGGCATATTTGGGTAATTCAGCACGGATATCCGGG
This sequence comes from Rheinheimera pacifica, assembly GCF_900108485.1. Lineage (GTDB taxonomy): Bacteria > Pseudomonadota > Gammaproteobacteria > Enterobacterales > Alteromonadaceae > Alishewanella > Alishewanella pacifica. The sequence goes on from NZ_FNXF01000018.1 coordinate 60,724, forward strand.
TTTTGCAAAATATCTACAAAAGCAAATTGTTCGCCACAGGCAATCAGCGCCTGTGAAGCCTGCGCCGAAAACCCACAGCTTGGGAATTTAGGCGAGCCTTTCATAAATAACAGGATCGGATTCTCAGCAATTTGCTGCTTAATTTTATCTAACGTTTCCATTAACACCTCACAACATGAGCATTTTCAGACTGGCAGACATTTTACGCTGTTCTGTCGTAACTGGCACTTGAGATCTGAGAAAAAATCCCCACCTCTGTTGCTACAACCCTAAGCGCTGATTATCACATCCGGCTACACTGGATCAGCCAATAATCAATACTGTAAAACTTGAGTATTTTAGTCAGGTTTTGTAGTCTACGCCATGCAGACATCATAAACAACGCCAACGGAGAACGACAATGGCCTTTGAATTACCAGCATTACCTTATGCAAAAGACGCTTTAGCGCCACACATTTCCGCAGAAACTCTGGAATACCACTACGGCAAGCACCACAATACCTACGTGGTAAAACTAAATGGTTTGATTGAAGGCACCCCCTTTGCCGGTAAATCTCTGGAAGAAATCGTGCGTACCTCTGAAGGTGGCATTTTCAACAACGCCGCTCAGGTATGGAACCACACTTTCTACTGGCACTGCTTGTCACCAAACGGTGGCGGCGAGCCAACAGGTGCGTTAGCCGATGCTATCAATGCTAAATGGGGCTCTTTTGCTGCATTTAAAACCGCCTTTAACGACAAAGCCGTGAACAACTTTGGTTCAAGCTGGACCTGGTTAGTGAAAAAAGCTAATGGCAGCGTGGATATCGTTAACACCAGCAATGCCGCCACGCCTTTAACAGATACCAGCGTAACGCCTGTCATGACTGTAGATTTGTGGGAACACGCCTACTACATTGACTACCGCAATGCCCGCCCTACTTATCTGGATGCATTCTGGGCACTGGTTAACTGGAAATTCGCCAGCGAAAACTTTGCCAAGTAAGACTTAGCAGTATTAAATAAACCCGGCCTATGCCGGGTTTTTTGTCCACCAAGCTTTACATTTTCCCGCAGTACACCAACTAAACCATTTTGCCCTCAGCCACTATAGCCTGAAGAAATTTATAGATTTTTCTGTCAATTAGTCAGGCGGGAATCCGCTTTACTGTCTAACCTTAAGATAACAGCTTGGCTGCCACCCTTTTCCGATGTTTAAAAGCTGGAGGTGCATATGAGTATTTTCGAGCACTATAAATCACGCTACGAAGCTGCGAAAGAAGAAGAATATAGCATCCAGGAATTCCTGGCATTATGCAAAAACGACAAAAGCTGTTACGCCAGTGCAGCCGAGCGTTTGTTGCTGGCTATAGGTAAACCCGAACTGACCGATACTGCGCAAGATCCACAGTTAAGCAGGCTGTTCTCCAACCGGGTAATAGCACGCTACCCGGCATTTTCCGAATTTTATGGTATGGAAGATGCCATCGAACAAATTGTGTCTTACCTGAAGCATTCGGCGCAGGGGCTGGAAGAGCGCAAACAAATTTTGTATTTACTCGGCCCGGTGGGCGGCGGTAAGTCGTCACTGGCCGAAAAGCTGAAACATTTAATGCAGCAAATTCCGATTTATTACTTAAAAGGCTCACCGGTGTACGACCATCCGCTGTGCCTGTTCGACGTTAACGAAGATGGCAATATTCTGCAGCAGGAATACGGCATTCCCAGACGCTACCTGCGCAATATTATGTCACCCTGGGCCAGTAAACGGCTGCACGAATATAACGGCGATATCAGCCAGTTTAAGGTGGTGAAAAAATACCCGTCTATATTGGATCAGCTGGCCATTGCCAAAACCGAGCCCGGCGATGAAAACAATCAGGATATTGCCTCACTGGTAGGTAAAGTGGATATCCGCCAGTTGGAACACTTCGCCCAGAATGACCCCGATGCTTATAGCTACTCTGGTGCACTTTGTCGCGCTAATCAGGGCCTGATGGAATTTGTTGAGATGTTCAAAGCACCGATTAAGGTACTGCACCCTTTGCTGACAGCAACGCAGGAAGGTAACTACAATGGCACCGAGGGTTTAGCGGCGTTGCCGTTTGACGGCATTATACTGGCACACAGCAATGAATCTGAGTGGCAAACCTTTCGCAATAACAAGAACAATGAAGCCTTTCTTGATCGGGTTTACATTGTAAAAGTACCTTACTGCCTGCGGGTTAGCGAAGAGAAGCGTATATATCAAAAGCTACTGGAACACAGCGAGCTGAATACTGCACCTTGTGCACCGGGCACCTTAAGCTCCCTGGCACAGTTTGCAGTGTTGTCCCGGTTGAAAAACCCCGATAACTCCAGCATTTACTCCAAAATGCGTGTTTACGATGGGGAAAGCTTAAAAGACACCGATCCTAAGGCAAAATCGTATCAGGAGTACCGCGACTATGCCGGCGTCGATGAAGGCATGACAGGCTTATCAACCCGTTTTGCTTTTAAAATTTTATCGCGGGTATTTAACTTCGACAGCACAGAAGTGGCCGCCAACCCGGTACACCTGTTTTATGTGCTGGAACAGCAGATAGAGCGTGAGCAATTCCCTGCCGATGTGGCAGAGCGGTATCTGGAGCATTTAAAAGGCTATTTGATCCCTAAATACATTGAATTTATAGGTAAAGAAATTCAAACCGCGTATTTAGAATCCTATTCCGAGTACGGGCAGAATATCTTTGATCGCTACGTGATTTATGCTGATTTCTGGATCCAGGATCAGGAATACCGCGATCCTGAAACCGGCCAGTTATTTGACCGCTCAGCACTGAATGCAGAGCTGGAAAAGATCGAAAAACCTGCCGGCATCAGTAACCCGAAAGATTTCCGCAATGAAATAGTTAACTTTGTGCTTAGAGCCAAAGCGAAAAACAATGGCAAAAACCCAACCTGGACCAGCTACGAGAAGCTGCGCACTGTGATAGAGAAGAAAATGTTCTCCAGCACAGAAGAGTTGCTGCCGGTAATTTCGTTTAATGCCAAAACCTCAACCGATGATCAGAAAAAACACGATGATTTTGTCAACCGGATGATGGAAAAAGGCTATACCCGTAAGCAGGTAAGGTTGTTGTCAGAGTGGTATCTGCGCGTACGTAAATCGCAGTAACGTAAGCCGGAGGTAGTATGGCGCACTTTATAGACAGACGGCTGAATGGTAAGAATAAAAGCGCGGTAAACCGCCAGCGCTTTATTCGCCGCTACAAGCAACAAATTAAAAAAGCCGTGTCGGACGCCATCAGCAAACGCAGCGTTACCGACATTAGCAGCGGTGAAAGTGTCACTATTCCCAGCAAAGACATTACTGAGCCGTTTTTTCATCAGGGTAAAGGCGGCCGCAGGCAAATCGTACATCCGGGCAACGATCAGTTCAGCCCGGGTGATCGTATTAAACGGCCACAAGGTGGCGGTGGTTCGGGCAGTGGCCAAGGAGATCCGGCTAACGACGGTGAGGGCACAGATGATTTTGTGTTTTCTATCTCTAAAGATGAGTATCTGGATCTGTTATTTGAAGATTTAGAGCTGCCCAACCTGAGAAAAAACCAGTTAGATAAACTGGTGCAATATAAAAATGTACGGGCCGGTTACCGCTCTGAAGGTGTGCCAAGCAATATTGACATAGTGCGCTCGTTACGGGGTTCTCTGGCCCGGCGTGTTGCTATGACAGCCGATAAAAAAGCCCGGCTGCGTGACCTGGAGCAGCAACTTAGTGCGCTGGAGCGCGAACCGGTGCCGGATCAGCAGTTGCTGCGCGGTATCATTGACGATATTGACACACTAAAACAGCGCATTGCTGCTGTGCCTTTTATCGACAGCTTTGATTTACGCTTTCGTAATTTTCAAAAGCGGCCAGAGCCAACCAGCAAAGCAGTGATGTTTTGTCTGATGGATGTGTCCGGTTCTATGGATCAGGCCACCAAAGATATGGCGAAACGTTTTTATATACTGCTGTATCTGTTTTTAAGCCGCAGCTACAAAAATGTTGAGGTGGTGTATATCCGCCATCATACCCAGGCCAAAGAAGTGGATGAACAGGAGTTCTTTTATTCACAGGAAACCGGCGGCACTATAGTGTCCAGCGCGGTTAAGCTGATGCATGACATAGTGCAGGAGCGCTACAACCCGGTGGAATGGAATATATACGCCGCCCAGGCATCCGATGGCGATAACTGGACTGACGACAGCGCGCCCTGCGCAGAGCTGCTGGCGAATAAGTTACTACCACTACTGCGCTATTATGCTTACATTGAAATTACGCCCAGGGCTCACCAGAGCCTGTGGCAGGAATATGAAAAGCTGCTACCGGTGCATGACAACTTTGCCATTCAGCATATTAAAGAAGTCAGTGATATTTACCCGGTGTTTCGCGAGCTGTTTAAGAAGCAAGCCGCTTAAGCGCAATTGACTTTGCAGTGAGGTTTTTATGGCCAAAGCAAAAACGAAAATAAATGCTTGTTTACCAGATGGCCCGGATTGGACCTTCGATCTGCTGGATTCCTATCATCAGGAAATCGCCCGCGTTGCAGCGTACTATCAGCTAGATACTTACCCCAACCAGATTGAAGTGATTACCGCAGAGCAAATGATGGATGCCTACTCCAGTGTCGGTATGCCGCTGGGTTATCATCACTGGTCTTATGGTAAGAAATTTATCCAGACCGAGCAAAACTATAAGCGCGGTTATATGGGCCTGGCCTATGAAATTGTTATCAACTCCAACCCGTGCATTGCCTACCTGATGGAAGAAAATACTATTACTATGCAGGCGCTGGTCATGGCGCATGCCAGTTACGGCCATAACTCTTTTTTTAAAAATAATTACCTGTTTAAAACCTGGACCGACGCTGGCTCTATTATTGATTACTTAGTGTTTGCCAAAAACTATATCAGCCAGTGTGAAGAAAAGTACGGCATCAGCGAAGTTGAAGATATGCTCGACTCCTGCCATGCATTAATGAATTATGGCGTTGACCGCTATAAAAGGCCGCAAAAAATCTCTCTGGATGAAGAACAAAAACGCCAGCATGAGCGCGAAACCTATCTGCAGTCTCAGGTAAATGATTTATGGCGCACTATACCGGTAAAAGCTGCCAGTGCAACGCAGCACAAAAGCCGCTTTCCGTCAGAGCCGCAGGAAAATATTCTCTACTTTATTGAAAAAAATGCCCCTCTGCTAAAACCCTGGCAGCGTGAGATTGTGCGGATAGTACGTAAAATTTCGCAGTATTTTTATCCGCAAAAACAAACGCAAGTGATGAACGAGGGCTGGGCCACGTTTTGGCATTACACTATTTTGCAGCATCTGTATGATGAGGGTAAAGTCAGCGATCGCTTTATGCTGGAGGTTCTGCACAGCCATACCAATGTGGTAGCGCAACCGGAATACAACAGCAAGTATTACTCCGGCATTAACCCTTATGCGCTGGGTTTTGCCATGTTTACTGATATCCGCCGCATTTGTGAACATCCCACAGCCGAAGATAAAGAGTGGTTTCCGGATATCGCGGGCAGTAACTGGCTGGAAACACTGCACTTTGCCATGCAGAATTTTAAAGATGAGAGCTTTATCAGCCAATATCTGTCACCTAAAGTGATCCGCGATTTTCACTTATTTGCCATTGTCGATGATGACGAAGAAGGCAGTTTAGAAGTGGCCGCTATTCATAATGCAGAGGGTTATCAGCGCATACGGCAAATGTTATCGCAGCAATATAATCTGAGCCAGATAGAACCGAACATCCAGGTGCATAATGTCGATTTAAACGGCGACCGCTCACTGACATTACATTATATACCGCAAAACCGTATTCCGTTGGCAGGTACTATGCCGCATGTGCTAAAACACTTGCACCGGTTATGGGGCTTTACCGTTTATCTGGAACAACAAAACTCTGATGGCAGCACAGAGCTACTGCACAGCTGCCCGGAACCTGCGCTGCTTGGCGCCTGAGTGTTAGTCTAACGGGCTGTAACAGGTAACTCTGTTGCGCCCGCCGGCTTTAGAGCGGTACAGCGCTTTATCTGCAGCTTCCAGCCATTGCCGGTAATTTACCATGTCTTTGTTGTGCTCAGCCAAACCAATACTAAGCGTGACTTTTAATATCTGACTGTTATATTTAATCGACAGCTGCTCAACTGATTTACGCAACCTTTCCGCCAGATGAGCTGCCTGCTCCAGATTAGTTTCTACTAACAAAATGGCATATTCTTCGCCGCCGTAGCGGCCGGCGATATCAGTAGCTCTGAGGTTTTTACGCACCGCATCAGCAATTTGCTGGATCACTAAATCGCCGGCAGAATGGCCGTAGGTGTCATTAACACGTTTAAAATGATCAATGTCGCACATCAGCAAAGTGCTTTGGTGCGGGTAACGCTGCAAGCGTTTATATTCCTGGTTCAGGCTTTCTTCCCAGTGACCACGGTTAAATAGCTGGGTGAGGTAATCGGTTTTTGACAGTTGCTGTAAACGGCCGTTCATCGACTCTAACTCTATGCGGCTTACTGCCACATCAGTGACATCATAAATGATAAAACACAGGTGGGTTACCTGACCACGGGTGTCTGACAGCGGAAAAATAGTACAGTTCTGATACATATATTCAGCACTACCGGTAATGGGCCGGTAATTACGGAATTTAAATATATAAGGTCGCTGCTCCCAAATCGTAAATGCACGGTTTTTCAACAAGATCACCGGATCACATTTACGCCGTAACCAGTCTTCATCAATTTCAGAGAATAAGTCAAACAGGTAACTGTCCCGCACCTGGCGTGGTGTTAAACCACTATGGTTTTCCATAAAACCATTCCACACCTGAATACGATAGTCGCAATTTAGCACGACAAGTCCAACATCAACTGTCTGGAACATATCCATCAGCCAATGGATCTCAGATACCTCAACCGATGTTTCTGACATCACTACTCCTCCAGCAAGAAAGCAACTTTATAATTCAGGGTTTTCAGGCTGTCCTCCGTAAAAAGTAATAATAAATCGCAACTGATATTATAGTTTTCAATACCATAACTTACTTCTATTGCCAGAGTTTTACGCCAGCGCTTGGCATTGGCTCTGATCAACTCGCTAACCGGTGCATGCTGCCCCAGCACTACCGGGTGGCCCTGGCTGAAACTCATATCAATTTGTTCTGCTAGTCCTTTGAGTACGGCGCCGATCAGAATGTTGGCAATATCCATCAGCAATTCCAGCTCAACTTTTACTGTCAAGGCGCCATGGTAATTCATTAACCGGGCAATATCTTTAAAGCTGGAGTCATTCAGAATAAGCAGCGCCTCTCCCGACACACCGCCACCGATAAACCCCTGACACACAGCAGAAGTAGAAGACTCCTGCTCTACTGATGCCAGAGCCATATGCAATTCACTGACTTCAATTAAATTCACATTCGGGATAGGCAGTTTTACAAATACATTTAATAACCGCGCCAGTAAATTACCCGCTTGCCCCATTGCCACGTTAGTCAGCTCTTGCAATACGTCGCGCATTTCTGCACTAAGCTCTGCAGTAACCGGGCCCGCTTTTTTAGTGCTGCTGGTTTCTGCCGGTACAGTATGAGCAATAGCATGTTGCTGCATAAGCTGCCGGATCTTCTCAGCGTCTACCGGTTTGCGGATAAAGTCGAGAGCGCCCAGGCTTTTTACCCGTTCAAATGCTTCAGGCTGAACATCGCCAGACACTACTACAACCCTGACATTCAACTGGCGCTTTTTCAGCTCAGCCAGCACTTCGTAGCCATCCATCACCGGCATGTTTAAATCGAGGAAAAACCAGTCAATACGGTGTTGCTGCAAGGTATCCAGGGCTTCAGCGCCATGACCGGCAAAAAATAAGTTCGCTTGCCACTCTTGTGGTAGTATTCTGGCTAATTGTTTACGAGCCAGATTAGAGTCGTCACAAATTAATACCGCAGTGGTCATCGGTTTCTCACTTCGTACAGGCTTCATTTCAGTCTAGACTGAAATACTCGGTTCGTGCGTCAGGCACGAAAAATATGTTGTGTTCCAGCTGATTACTATTACACCAACTATCTTAACAGGAGCTATATCATGTCTGCATTATCTTTTACCTGCCGCAAATTTGTCATAGCAGGTTGCTTACTCAGTTTAAGCACTCTGGCTGGAGCGGTAGATCTGCAGGAAAGGCTACCAGAACGCCTGAGTAAAGTTAAAGCCGGAGAACAACAGATTGTCTTACTGGGTAAAAAGGCCGAAGTAGGAAAAAAAGCCCCTGCCTTTAAGGTGGTTGACGCCGGTTTTAAGCAAACAGAGCTAAAAGACTTTAAAGGCAAAACTGTACTGATAAGTGTAGTACCCAGTGTGGATACCGGCATTTGTTCACTGCAAACTAAACGCTTTAATACCGAAGTGGCTAAGCTGCCTGAAGATGTTGTAATGCTGACTATCAGTACCGACCTGCCCTTTGCGCAAAAGCGTTATTGCCAGCAAGAGCAAATTGACAAGCTAATAGTATTATCTGATGCAGTATGGCGGGATTTTGGCAGTAACTATGGTTTACTGATTAAAGACATGGGCCTGTTGACACGTACCGTGCTTATTATTGATAACGAAGGCAAACTGGTATACCAGCAAATGGTAGATGAACTGGCCAAAGAACCTGACTATGACGCAGCGTTAAATGCCCTGCAGCAGGTAATAAGCAAAAGCTGACAGCCACCTCTGGGCCGGCAATAAAAAAATGTCCGGCCCAAAACTTGAAATTTTACTGACCGACCTTATTAACAGGTCAGGTGGCCGGATACGGCACCTGAGAACAACCAGCCGCTGTGCTGGTTAAGTTAACGCCCGTTCAACCGAAGGGCAATACAACACCTGTTTGCTAATGAGGAATTGGTTATGACAAATATTGATTTAACTCCGTTTTACCGCTCATTTATTGGTTTTGATCACCTGGCTAATCTGATGGATGCCGCTGCCCGCAATGAAAAGCAGCCCGCTTACCCACCTTACAATATCGAAGTTACCGGCGAAGATCAGTACCGCATTACCATGGCAGTTGCCGGCTTTGACGAGCAGGAACTTAGCATTGAAACTGAACACAATACCTTGCTGGTAAAAGGCCAGAAAGCCGGTAAAGACGATGGCCGCCGCTTTGTGCATCAGGGCATAGCAGAGCGTAACTTTGAGCGAAAATTTCAGTTATCTGACTATATTAAAGTTACCGGCGCCCATATGGCCAATGGTCTGCTGCATATAGAGCTGGTGCGTGAAGTACCTGAAGCCTTAAAACCACGCAAAATCAGCATTGGTGGCAGTACTGCACAAACGCCTACGCAATTACTCAATGCCGAAAAAGTTGCTTAACTGCAGCCTTGCTACCGGCACAAAAAAGCCCTGATTAATCAGGGCTTTTTGCTATCAGCGGTACTAACTTAGCAAGCTGGCCAGTTCACTGGTAACAGCCTCAACGGCTTTAGTACCATCAATATGATGATAACGGGTGTTACCCGCCTCAGCCTCAGCGCGGTAATAACCAACCAATGGCTCTGTTTGCTCGTGATAAATAGCCAGGCGCTTACGCACGGTTTCTTCTACGTCATCAGCCCGGATCACCAGCTCTTCGCCGGTAACATCGTCTTTACCTGCAGTTTTTGGCGGGTTGTAACGAATATGGTAAACACGGCCTGATGCCGGGTGCACACGACGGCCACTCATACGTTCAACAATGACTTCGTCCGGTACATCAAACTCAATTACATGATCAATCACAATGCCTTTATCTTTCATAGCATCGGCTTGCGGAATAGTACGTGGGAAGCCATCCAGCAAAAAACCTTTGCTGCAATCCGGCTCGGCGATGCGCTCTTTTACTAAACCGATAATGATATCATCTGATACCAGTTGCCCCGCATCCATCACCTGCTTCGCCGCTAAACCAAGCTCAGAACCGGCCTTAATAGCAGAGCGCAGCATATCACCGGTAGAAATTTGTGGAATGCCATATTTACTCATTAAAAACTGAGCCTGAGTTCCTTTTCCGGCACCAGGGGCACCCAACAAAATTATGCGCATAGCAACACCCTCATGTTTTGGGATTGATCCATTAATAATAAAGGCTGGATCTTTACATAATGTGCTGCCTGAAACAAGAAATTTGTCTTGTCATGCCAACTGGTCCGGCTATTTCATTGGCTTTTAGTCGTACAGCTGTGTAAAGACAGCTCTCTCTGTGTTTTTTCTGCTCAAACTTCAGAAAATAGCAGTTTTTCTACCAGATAAGCAGCGGTTATATCGACTAAAGTTGTAATGCGCTATACCCGGAACTGCGCCACTAATCCTTTTAGCTGCTCTGCTAAGTCTGCCAGTGATTCACTGGCTTGCGTTGACTGCGTAACATTATCAGCCGTTTGGTAAGCGACATCGCTTATGCGGTGCAAATTCTTATTCAGATCGCGCGACACTGTGGTTTGCTGCTCGGTTGCACTGGCAATTTGTTGTGCGGTGTCATTAATCAGCGATACCGCGCTGCTAATACAGGTTAATGCTTCACCAGCCTTACCGGCCTGCTCTGCAGTTTTACGCGTTGCCAGCTCACTTTTGTTAGTAGCCTGAACGGCGTTATCAGTACCGCGCTGCAGTTTTTCAATCATTTGCTGTATTTCAGTAGTTGAGTCTTTGGTGCGGCTGGCCAGCGTGCGCACTTCATCAGCTACCACAGCAAAACCGCGGCCGGTTTCTCCTGCCCGTGCCGCTTCAATAGCGGCATTTAACGCCAGCAGGTTGGTTTGCTCGGCTATGCTTTCAATCACCTGCAAGATACTGCCGATACGATCGCTGTCTTGTTTCAGGTGGTTAATAATATCAGCTGCCCGGCTTACCTCTTGTGATAACAACGACAAATCCTGCACAGTTTGGCTAACTACGCGCTGCCCCTGCTGCGTTTCTTTTTCTGCCGCATCAGCAGCATCTGCTGCCTGTTGTGTATTGCGTGATACCTCCTCCAGCGAGGCGGTCATCTGGTTCATTGCCACTGCAGAGCTGCTGATTTCGGTGTTTTGTAGCTCAATGCCGCGCTGAGTTTGTTCATTAATTTGCGATAACTCGGTGGCAGCCGCCGCAACCTGATCAGAATAATCCCGGATTTGCAGCAACATAGTGCGCAAATTCTGCTGCATCAGATTTATCGACGCCAGTAAGCTTGAGCTGTCGCCGGCTTTGAGCTGCACATCTGCGGTAAGATCGCCATTGGCGACCTTATGTACAATATTGGCAGTGTAGTCAGGCTCGCCGCCCAAAGTACGGGTAATACTACGTACCAGGCTGATGCATACCACCACAGCAATAATCAGCACTACCGATGAAATAAGCACCAGTGTCCAGAGCATTTCCTGTACTTCGCTCAATGCCTCCTGTTCACGGCTTTCCAGTACCAGGCCCCACCCCAGCATCGGAATATAACTATAACTGCCGATTACCGCTGTTCCGGCAGCATTATTATACTGGCCCACATTGCTTTGTTTTTGCCGTATAGCATCGGCGGCTACAGTTTGCAGTGCCTGCTCGGTATCCGATATCGAGGCCACAGGTGTAATGGCCTTGCCCTCACCGTCCAGCAGATAAATCTCGGTATAATCGTTATGGCTCAGTTCATTTACTTTGCTAAACACTGTGCTTAGCTGCACTGCGCCGCGCATTACCGCCACAATCTGATTATTATGCCGTACAGGGATCGCAATAGTACTGATACGGTTACCCGTAGCACGCGACACTATCGGTTGCGAGAAAGCATCTTGTCCACTGACAGCCTGTTTAAACCAGTCACGGTCTGCCACGTTAAAGTCATTTGCCTCAGTACTGCTAAGTAGCGTGGCCTGGCCGTTAGCAAAGCTTACGCCTGCCATACCTCTGCCGGCAGGCGATACCAGAAAGATCGTATCGTAATAACCTTGTGCCTGAGCCAATTGCAGCATTAGTGTACTGATATCGTCCAACTGTAATTGTTTGCTTTGTGGCAGGTTGGCCAGATAACGCATTTCATCCTGGCGCACTAACAGCCAGTCTGTGAATGCCTCCGCATTAAGTACGCTGGTGGTTTGTAAGGTATTCACCACGGCCCGGGTTTGCGAGTTACGGTATTCAACAAATACCAGGCTGGTTAACACCAGAATAGACACTAACAGTAAGCTAACCATAATAGTGGTAAGCCGGGCACCAAAACCCATGTTACGCCAGAAATTAAACATCCTCTGCTCCTTGCCAGTAACGGTAAGCTATTGAAAGTATAGAAGCAGATTAAAATATAGATAGGATAAAAGCGGAAGAAACTATGTTTGTTGCAAGGTGCCTTTGCTGCAGCCCTGTGGCCGCAGCAAAGGCGTTTACTGTTACTTCGCTAAAGACAATAACAGGGTGTTGAGCCGGGCAACAAAAGCAGCAGGATCTTTTAAATTACCGCGCTCGGCCAGCAGTGCCTGATCCAGCAACACCTCAGCCCATTGTTTAAAGCGGTCTTCGTCTTGCTCATCAGCGATACGTTTTACCAGTTGGTGCTCGGGGTTAAGCTCAAAAATCGGCTTCACTTCCGGCACTTTCTGGCCAACTGATTCCATTAACTTGATCATCTGCGTGCTCATGTCAAACTCATCAGTAACCACACAGGCCGGGCTTTGGGTTAAACGATGGCTGACTTTAACATCTTTAACCTGCTCACCCAGAGCGGTTTTAAAGCGGCCCAGCACATCAGCAAAGGCTTTTTCGGCTTCTTGCTGTGCCTGTTTGGTTTCGTCATCATCCAGCTTGGATAAATCCAGGCCACCTTTGGCAACTGAACGCAGCTTTTTACCACCAAATTCTGTCAGGTGCTGTACCAGCCACTCATCGATACGGTCGGATAACAGCAGTACTTCCAGGCCTTTTTGGCGTAATACTTCTAAGTGCGGGCTGTGCTTGGCGGCAGCAAAGCTGTCAGCGACGATATAATAAATCTCGTCCTGACCTTCTTTCATCCGGCTGACATAATCCGCCAGCGCGACATTTTGTTCGCTGTTTTCATTATGGGTAGAGGCAAAACGCAGCAGAGCCGCAATCTGCTCTTTGTTGGCCATATCTTCAGCCGGACCCTCTTTGAGCACCTGACCAAATTCAGCCCAGAATGCCTGATATTGCTCAGCATCTTTGCTCAGTTTTTCCAGCATTTTCAACGCGCGGCTGCTACAACCTTTACGCAGTGCCTGCGTCACTTTGGTGTCTTGCAGAATTTCACGTGATACGTTCAGCGGTAAGTCGCTTGAATCCAGCACGCCTTTGATAAAACGCAGGTAGCTGGGCATAAACTGCTCGGCGTCATCCATAATAAACACGCGCTGTACATACAGTTTCAGGCCATGACGCGCATCGCGGTTCCACATATCAAACGGCGCTTTTTTCGGCACATATAACAGGCTGGTGTAATTATTATTACCTTCAACCTTATTATGGCTCCAGCTTAACGGCTCGTTCCAGTCATGCGAAATATGCTTATAAAACTCCTGATACTCTTCGTCTTTAATATCTGATTTGTCGCGTGTCCATAAAGCAGTAGCTTTGTTTACAGCCTGCCAGTGGCCCGGCACAGCAGCAATTTTCTCGCCCTCGGCACCATCACGCTCTGGCTGTTCTTCCTGCCATAATTCCACCGGAATACTAATATGATCAGAATATTTGGTAACGATACTCTCAATTTTCCAGCGGCTTAAGAACTCATCTTCGCCTTCACGCAGGTGCAGCACAATATCGGTACCGCGCGTTTCTTTGCTGATAGGCGTAATGCTGTAATCGCCCTCGCCGGCCGATTCCCATTCAATGGCTTCAATGGCAGCAGCACCGGCTTTACGGGTACGCACAGTCACTTTATCCGCTACAATAAAAGCGGAATAAAACCCCACACCAAACTGGCCGATTAACTTGGAATCTTTGCCCTGATCGCCGGATAATTGTGAGAAAAACTCTTTGGTGCCGGATTTGGCAATAGTACCCAGATGGCTGATTACTTCATCCTGGGTCATACCTATACCATTGTCACTGATGGTTAAGGTACGGGCTTTCTCGTCCAGGCTGATACGCACACGCAATTCGCCGTCATCGCCGTACAGGCTGCCATCAGACAGGGCCAGAAAACGCAGCTTATCTGCAGCGTCAGAGGCGTTTGACACCAGCTCACGCAGGAAAATTTCCTTATTGGAATACAGTGAATGGATCATCAGCTGTAATAGCTGTTTCACTTCTGCCTGAAAGCCGTGGGTTTGCTTTTGGCCGGTTGAAGTGGCTGTGGTATCACTCATTGTGGTTATCCTCGAACATCAAATTTTGACAGTTATAACGCAGGCTGCACCGGCAGCCAGACACTGACAACTAATATGGGGAGAATTAACCGGATTTCAAGCAGGGTTATAACAGATTAAAATACTTTACGGCCACTAAAAGCATGTGACAGCGTAGTGCCGTCAACAAATTCCAACTCACCGCCAACCGGAATACCCTGGGCAATGCGTGAGACATTTACCTGATGCTTGTGGCACAGCTCAGCAATATAAAACGCTGTGGCATCGCCTTCAACTGTGGGGTTGGTTGCCAGAATAAGCTCTGTAATACCGCCAGCTGTTAACAATGCGCTAAGTTTATCCAGGCCCAGATCCTGCGGGCCTACGCCATCCAGTGGTGACAAATAGCCCTGTAACACAAAATAGCGGCCTTTAAACTGGCCAGTTTGTTCTATTGCCAATTGGTCAGCAGCAGAGCCCACCACACAAATAATGCCATCGAGCGCCCGGGCCGGATCAGTGCAGATGTGGCATAACGCGGTTTCACAAAAGGTACGGCATTGCTGGCAATGCCCTACCTTCGTCATGGCTGCGCTTAATGCAGCGCCTAACTGCAAACCGGCTTCACGGTTGCGCTCCAGCAACGAAAACGCCATGCGCTGCGCAGACTTTGGCCCCACTCCGGGCAAAATGCGCAGTGCATCGATCAGTTGCTGCACCAACGGGGTATAGCGGCTCATCAGAATGGCATTTTCATACCAGGTGGCAACTGTAAGCCGCCGGTTACCGAAGCCATTTTTTCTTTGCTGGTTTCTTCAACGCGACGCACGGCATCGTTAATTGCAGCGGCAATTAAGTCTTCCAGCATGTCTTTGTCATCCTGCATCAGGCTGTCGTCAATACTAACACGGCGCACATTATGGTTGCCCAGCATGGTTACTTTAACCAGACCGGCACCGGCTTCACCGGTTACTTCCATTGCTGCAACTTCAGCCTGCATTTTCTGCATTTTTTCCTGCATGGCCTGCGCCTGCTTCATGATGTTGCCCATACCGCCTTTAAACATAATATTGTACCTGCTGTAAAATTGAATTGAGTTAGCAGTGTATCGGACACTGACCTTTACCGGCGACAAGATAATAACTTCGCCGCCGAATTACAAGTTGTGCGCGGTTGGCGCACCGGTAAAACCGCTAATTGACTACTATAGTATCGGGTAGCAACTGTGCATCAAACAGCTGTTGCAGTTGTTGTACCTTGTCATCTTCATGCAGCAGGCGGCTAACGTAACCAAAGCGTTCCTGCACAATTTTTTGCTGAATCGATAACGGGCTTTGCGCTACTTCACTCTGATAAGTAATTTCAATGCTCAGCGGCTGATTAAAACTTTGCTGCAAAACCTGTTGCAGCTTAGTACGAAAACCCGGGCTGTCCAGATGTTGCTGGCTTTGTGCCACCGTTAACATAAGCTTATTATCAGCCAACTGCATAGCAGCATTGAGTAAAAACAGCCGGCTTAAACCACCGGTATCCAGCGTTTCAACCCGTGCAGCCCAGGCATCTACCTGAGCGGCAAAACGCACCGAGAAATTCTGCTCGTTGATACTACCATCAAAACTTTCCAGTGCCGGCGGCGCTACAACAACATCAGGCTGTTGCTGTGCATCCTGCTCATACTGTTGCCATAATGCATCTGTGGCGGCTGCATCATAGTGACGCATATCAGCGTCATCAGGCTCGTCATAGTTGTCATTACCCGGCAGCGGCGAAGCTGTAGTGGGTATAACCGCAGCAGTGGTCGGTTCAGGCAAAGGAGATGTTGGCGGTGTAGCAGCTTTTACTGGCTCCGGCTGAACTGCTGCGGTTTTTACCTCAACCTTAGCATCAGACGCTTGTTGCAATGGCGCCTGCTGGCGCTCAGACTTTTTTGTTTCAGGCGCTGCAGTTACCGCTACGCCGCGGCGCGCCATGATACGGGCGGTAACAGGATCAATACCTGCTATACCAGCAACTGTATTTGGCGCTGACGGTGTAACTGCTTGCGTTTGTGTTACCGATTCTGTAAGCGTTTCTGATGGTGTAGCAGAATAGCTGCCCGTGTCTTTTACTACTTCAGCCACAGGTTGCGGCTCAATTTTCTGCGTTGGTTCTGCCGGTGCTGCAACTGGCATTATCGTAGCGGTTTTCGCAGGTGCTACGTTTTTGCTTTGTGTCTCAGGTACAAATGCCATGGCACGCAATAGCGCCATTTCCAGCCCGGTTAACGCATCTGGTGCATAAGGCAGCTCTTTTTTTCCGCTAATAAGTAACTGATAATAAAGCTGAACCTGTGCAGGCACTAGGGTGTCAGCCAGTTGTTGTACAAATGCTTGCTGTGGCGAAAAGCTGGCAGCAGTGCGGCTAAACTGACTTAACGCTGTAAGATGTAATATAGACAGCATATCGTCCAGCACCTGGCTGAAGTTACTCTGCTGTTGCACCAGCGCGGCCAATTGAATTTGCAACTGCGCGGCATCCTGCGCCAGAATTGCCTGCAATAACTGCTGCGCCCAGCTTTGATCCAGAAACCCCAGCATAGTACGCACCGTATCAAGGGTTATATTGGCGTTACTTTGCGCAATAGCCTGATCAGTAAGGCTTAACGAATCACGCAGGCTACCTTTGGCGGCACGTGCCAGCAATGTTAACGCGCTTTGCTCAAAGGGGATCTGTTCTTCACCCAGCACAAACGCCAGATGCTGCTCAATTTGCAGCGGGCTTAATGCCAGTAAATTAAACTGCAGACAACGCGATAAAACAGTAACCGGCAGTTTTTGCGGATCAGTGGTGGCCAGTAGGAATTTAACATGCGGTGGCGGCTCTTCCAGCGTTTTTAGCAGGGCATTAAAGCTATGCTTTGACAGCATATGCACTTCATCGATCAGATAGACTTTAAAGCGGCCACGGCTGGGAGCATATTGCACATTGTCGAGCAGGTCGCGGGTATCTTCTACTTTGGTACGCGAGGCGGCATCTATTTCCAGCAAATCAACAAAGTTGCCGGCATCGATTTCCAGGCAGGCCGAGCACTGGCCACAGGGCGTAGCAGTAATACCCTGCTCGCAATTTAAGCTTTTGGCAAAAATGCGCGCTATGGTGGTTTTACCGACACCACGGGTGCCGGTAAACAAATAAGCATGATGCAACCGGTTATTATTCAGGGCATTACCCAGTGCGCTTTTAACATGTTCCTGCCCGACTAACTGGGCAAAATGTTGTGGACGCCACTTGCGTGCTAATACCTGATAACTCATAACGGTTGCTGATGTCTTGTGGTAATTGGGATCTTTGACAGACTAAACTTATTCGCCACTATACTCAACCAGACTGAGGATATTTAATCCGGCTTGCTGCAAGCGTTTAACGCCGCCAAGTTCGGGCAGTGCAATAACAAAAGCAGCGTCATCCACTATACCGCCAAGCTGGCGTACTAACTTAGCTGTGGCATCAATAGTACCGCCGGTAGCCAGCAAATCGTCAACCAATAGCACTTTATCACCTGCAGCTATAGCATCAGCATGCAGCTCTAACGCATCTTCACCGTATTCCAGCTGGTAGCTTTGCGAAATGCGCTGACGTGGCAGCTTACCTGGTTTACGTACCGGCACAAAAGAAATACCCATGGCATAAGCCAGCGGCGCACCGAAAATAAAGCCGCGTGACTCGGTACCAACAATTTTGGTAATGCCCTTATCAGCATAAAAATAACAAAAAGCGTCGATGACTTTTTTAAAACTCGGGCCATCCTGCATCAGGCTGGTTACATCGCGAAATACTATGCCCGGCTTTGGATAATCAACAACTGTTTTAATAACCTGTTTTAATTCAAGCTCTAATGCCTGTTTGTCCATGTCAGAAAACCTTTTATTAAGCGCCCCTGCCGGGACAAAAAAGCCGCCCTCAGGCGGCCTTCAACTATGCTGGTGCATTATGCCAGAATCTGAAACCAACGCACTATGGGTGCCAAACACAGTAAAGACACAAACACTGCAACCAGGGCAAGAAACTGCCACAGGTTAAACGACTCTTTAAACTTTTCGTCTGCCATTGCACTACTCTTCTGTAATCAGCGAATTTAAGGGCAGTTATGGTAATGAATTTTGCTGTGCTTGAAAAGACACCAGCACACCTTTTGCGGCAAAGTCCTGTAATAAAGCTGTGGCTCCCTGCATTAACTGCTGCGCACTAAACTGTGGCAGGAGCGGCAGTAATTGCTGCACTACAGCTGCCAAAGTACTACCTGCTGATTGCTGCAACGTCTGCAGTAAAGCCGCAGTAAGCTGATTAATAAGCACAAATTTCACTTCGTCTGCAGCATTACGGTACAAAAGATAATACTGTACTTCGCCTGGCCCCTCGGGCTGATAAGCAGTACTGATTTCATGTACTTTGTAAGGGTAAGCCAACACCATTGCAAGCGATGACAAATACAGCGGCGCCTGGGTGATTTGCTCAGTAGCCAGCGGCGTTTCAGCCTGTGGTAACTGCTTTGTTGCCAGATAAAGTTCAGTCCATTCATAGTGCGCCAGTTCAAGCATAAACACCGGATCACACTCAGCAGTAACATAATCTTGCTGTAAATAATGCAGGAAATGTTCAGCAATATGCAGAAAATAAGGGCTGGAGCACTGATACTGTATAAAAAATTGCCGCACCAGTGCCTGCCAGTCAGCTTCTTTATATAGTGATTTCAGCACAGGAAATGCACTGGCGATAAAACCTTCCATATTATTAAAAAACAGCTCGCGGTATATCGCCATGCGCCGATCCTCAATACCTGTCGGGGCACTCTGATGCTCAGGATCCTTAATATGGGCGATAAAAGCCTGCTGAATTTGCTGAAACTGCATCTGTCAGGCCCTCAATATCAGGTTATCTGCCAAAACGAGCTGCTGTATCGCTTTAATTTGCTGCAGTTCCTCACTTAACACACTTAGCTGCGGAATATTAAAATCACGCTCCAGCAGCGTAGGTTTAACACCATGACACTGGTATGCCTGTTGCAGCAATTGCCAGACGGGGTCTATCACTGCAGCGCCATGAGTATCTACCAGCAAATCTTCCGCTTCTTTAAAATGGCCTGCTATATGGTAATAAGCTATACGTTCAGACGGCATAGCCCGCAGAAACTCGCTGGCGCTGTAGCCATGATTAACTGAATTAACATAAATATTGTTCACATCCAGCAATAACTGGCAATCAGCTTCCTGCAATACAGCCCTGGTAAAGTCTGCCTCAGACATCTGTTGGCCGGGTGCAGCGTAATAAGATACGTTTTCCAGAATTAACGGCTGCTCCAGAATATCCTGCACCTGCCTTACCCGTCTGGCGACATAGCCTACAGCTTCGTCAGTAAAGGGAATAGGCATTAGATCGTACAAGTGGCCAGTACCGGAGCAATAACTTAAGTGTTCACTGTATAAGCTGATATTGTGCTGGCGTAAAAACTGCTTTACCTGCTTCACAAATACCACATCCAGAGATGCAGGGCTGCCAATCGACAGTGACAAGCCATGGCAAATAAAACGATGCTGCTCAGTTAGCTGCTGAAACTTCTTTTGCAGCTTGCCACCAAAAGGGATCCAGTTTTCCGGTGCCACCTCAAAAAAATCAATCTCTGCCGGCTTGGCTGTGATCAGTTCATCCAGCATTTCACGGCGTAGGCCAAGCCCCGTCCCGGATACGGGGAGCTTTGTCATGGTGTGCATATAGCTGGCTCCTGTAAAACAAAGGCCTGCACTATCAGTACAACGAAGTAGTACAACTATGCAGGCCTCAACCGGCTGAATTAAACGCTACCGCCGCATTTGCCTTCGCCGCATTTACCCTCGCCACACTTGCCTTCTTTGGCCTTGTCTTTTGCCTCTTTGGCTTTATCAGCACCGCATTTGCCTTCGCCACATTTTCCCTCTTTAGCTTTGTCGGCTTTGTCCTTCATTTTATCAGCGCCGCATTTGCCTTCACCACACTTGGCTTCTTTTGCTTTCTCCTTAGCTTTTTTTGCTTTATCGTCACCACATTTACCTTCGCTAGCCACCATCTCATAGCCCGAGGCCAGCTCCATCGCCGTAAACGGGTTAGCATTTGCAGTAGTAGCTACCGTAGCCAGTGAGCCAAAAACTAAAGCACCTACAGCCATAGCGACGTTCGATTGTTTCATTGTTTTCATGTTTTCACCTGTTGTTAGTTATTGCAAAAGAGTAGACCGAGACATTGCCAATATTATTTCAAAACTCTGAACTGCAAATCCATGACAAAATTAGCTAATATCTGCCCCAACGCCAACAGCTTTGTTAGCCTGAGCTAACTGCGAGACAAAATCAGGGTAGTGCTGCGATAAACCTATATTTCCCTGATGCAAAGGCTGATGCACCTGACCAATACTAGAAGTAAATACAGGACTACTACTCTTGTAAAAAGACAGCATGGCTGGTTCATATTGTAACTCTAGGTGCTGGCATATTCTGGTTAGCACCTCTTGAGGTCTAGCTACCAGATCTTCGTAGCGAATATGCAAAATCCGATTAGCATACAACTTTTGCCAATGCTGCAATAAACGCCTTTCGTTCTTTATGTACGCAGCTATGTGGGACACCGACCAACTCCAGCCAGCTTGAGATCTGAAATTACTTTTAAAACAAGACCATGCTGTATCTTCATCGTTACGACTAATATAAATAGCTTTCCCCAAAGGCATTACTTGAGCCCATATACCAAAGTGCCTGTTCAGATTAAGAGATTTATCAATGATATAACCTTGACCAGAGTATCGTTGTTCCGCGACCTGCTGATAAATATTAGCTATATGCTCAAGAGCCGCTACTGAATGACCATGTCGTGCAATAAAAGACGGAAAGTCAGTAAAGTTGTTGTCACGCAAGTGCATGCAGGCTACGCCTATAGCATTAAATTCACCTGCTCCTTTTACTTTACTGTGCGCGCAAAGCATTTGTCCCAACAGGGTGGTACCACTACGAGGCAATCCCAAGATAGCCACCCCCGCATTATACGCACTTCTAGATTGCGGCAATTGTTGCAATGATGTGTTATTAAAGCCAGCAATAAGTCGGTTTATTTCACGTGTATTATTGTCAACAGAGTATTCACTAATGTCAGCCATGATTTGCGCACCTGCTTTGTAGAATTCCCAAGCTTTGGCATATTCGCGTAGATCATTAAAAGCTTTTGCTAACGCATACATAAATTGTTGGAAGTTGCGTTGGTCGTCAGCCCGAAGCTGGCTAAATGCGAACTCCATCTTTTGCAACAAGCCAGGATGCTGGTTAAAATCAACAATACTTGCAAGGGTATACCAGCTAATCCCTAGGTGAGGCGCTAACGCCAATGCTTGTAATAAGTTTAGTCTGGCTTCTTGTAACCTCCCCTGCTGCGCTTGCACTGTGCCAGCCAAGTGATATACCGAAGGCAAAGCAACTTTGCGAGCTATATAAGGAGAGACAACTCTCAAAGCTTTATTTAGGTCACCAATCTCTGCACATAACCCAGCGTAATGAATGTCTGTTTCTGCACTTTTAACACAACATTGATGGAAAAAATCCGCGGCCTGTCTAGCAAGTTTAATATCTCCAATACGCAGAGCCAAAGCAGCGACTTTACTCCAGTCCGTTTTGAGATCCGGTTCGGTTTCAATAAAATATGTAATCAGAGCTTGTGCTTCAGTCCTTTTCCCTTCCCGTACTGCACTGAGAATATCGTTTAAACTATATTGACTACTCACGTTCACGTGTATGTTCCCCAGTAAAAAACCGGAAAATGTTACCATTTCCCGGTTTTATGTTTAGCTCTACAATAAAGCAGGCAAAAAGTTGCAGCCCACTATCAGAACTTAATTTCGGCACTCAGACGAACATGACGTGGTGTCTGATATGCATCTGGTAGTCCATATAACAAACTGCTAGCTGCGGAGTCAGTTCCATTAGGATTTGAACCGCCGTCCCAGTACTCGTTAACTTCGTTACGTTCAGTAACACGATTATTGTTAAATACGTTAAATATATCTGCACGGAATACAATATCAGTACCGCGGAAATCCATTTCGTAACGCGCCGTTAAGTCCAGCGTCCAGTTACTGGAAGTACGCCCTTCTGAGCCCCTACTCACCAATTGCCCATCTTTGACAAATGACTCTGCGCCATAATATGAAGCGAAAACGTCTGTTGGGTGTAGACCAAAAGAACTCAAAGGCCGACCTGATTCCCAGCGGAAATTAGCACCCAAACTAAGGTCTTCCGTCAAAGAATATGCTCCTTGCACTTTTACCATATGACGACGGTCATTTGGCAAATTACCGTAAGCACCATCAACTAAGCCTGGTTGGTCAAAGTTTGTTGTCAATCCTGAATCGTCTTGCCCATTGTCAGAACGAACGAAACCTTCGTTATTGCCCCAACTATGAGACCAGGTATAAGTTGCATCCAACATCCACAAACCGTCAAAAGCACGACGTATATTAATATCTACAGCTCCGTACTGGCGCTTAGCCTCAGGATAACCTAAAAATTCTGCAGGTATAGTGTACTGTTGATTTGCCAGGGGTCCATCGCCGTCAGGATCGGTAGTAATCGTCACGCCCTTTCCTGGATTTGTCAGAACATAGTAGTGGAAACCTGAACAAATAGTGCAGCCTGAACCAAACTCCTGCTCCAAATACTCATTAAAACCGTAATCAATTGCCACATCTTCCAACGAACTTTTCAGTTCACGATAAGTACCTTTGATACCGACTGACCAACTATCTCCCAGCATCCGCTCATAACCCAAAATAAATTCGTCTTGATACATCGGGTCCAGATTAGCATTCACTGTTTCCAAGGTACCTTTCAAAGTGCCATCAGCATAAACTGCACCGCCTAAAATGGCCTCAGGATCAACCACTGGCGTTAAATCCGGATTGATGCTCAGTACGTCATAAATGAAAATGGTATACAGCTCATCGCCCGCCAAACGTATATTGGTGTTAGTAGCTACGGGAAGGAAATACCTGCCATAGTTAGCAAATACTTTACTTTTACCATCACCATTTATATCCCAACTGATACCCACCCGTGGTGCCCACTGGTCGCTCACATCAACAAACTTTTCTCCAGCCTTGTTATAGTTCTCAAATTTTTCATTACGTAAACCAATACGGGCTACAATATTATCAGTTACCTGCCACGTGTCCTGGATGTAGAAAGCACTAGATTTAGTTTGGAATGAACCATCATTCATATAAGTATTAAAGCGCACCCGAGCACAATCAGCTGCTAATAAATCACCAGCAGCTACTGCCTCTGCGTTTGCACAGTTCTGATATTGATATAAAGTACCACCCACGCGACTAGTTTGTTCAAATGCTTTCATGTCCTCATAGTCAATACCAAAGCGCAGAGTATGATCTTCATGAACATACCAATCCACGTCAAAACGATAAGCTGTACGTTCATCCTCCTGTATTGAAGGTGAATTCAAACCATACTGAGTGAATTGTCGACCAGACGGGTAGTGCACAGCACCCACTACAGTATCACCAGCATTAACATTACTATATGTTGCTTCATTAACACCGTACAGTGCACTAATAGTAATATCTTCAGTTAAAATTCCAGTATATTGCAGAGAATAAGACTTGCCTCCCCGTTTTTGGATATAATCACCAAACAACTCTCCACGTGTATCAGTGGCGTAATTGTAGTCATACTTACTAGTGTCAAGATCGCTGCTACTATCCCAACCTGTAAACTCTAGTATGTGATTTTGAGTGATATACCAATCTAATTTAGCTGCATATAATACATCACCCGCATCGCGTTTATAGAATAACGTATCTGTAGAATAATCTCTGACACGGTCTTTATAGTTAACTAAACCGAAAAAGAAAAGTTTATCTTGAATAAGGGCACCGCTAGCCCATAAATTGAGGTTGGTTTCGCCAGTTTTATCATTACTATTAACCAGATAATAAGGCGTTGCATTCTCTTCGATAGCACCTTCGTCAGTCAAAGTCACATCTGGACTGTGGGCACGTAAAGATGAAGGCTCAAAGTAAGCACTGGCACCAGCTTTAAACTCATTCGATCCTGATTTAGTTCTGGCATTAATTACACCGCCGGTGGAACGACCAAATTCAGCTGAGTAACCGCCAGTTTTAACTTCAAACGTTTCGTACATTTCGAAAGGTAATTCAGCACCTCCCAAACCATTCCGGAAATTAGTAACATTTAAACCATTAACATAATATGCATTTTCACCAACAGATGAACCACCAAATGATGCATGATTACCAAAAGCAGAATCACCTTTTGTCGTGCCAGGAGCTAAAAGAGCAACTGAAGCCAAATCGCGAGGGACCGGAATTTTAGATAAAAACTCTTGACTTACTACCAACTGAGATTCTGACGACATAGTATCAAGCATTGCTATGCGAGAGCCGCGGACTTCAATAGACTCTACAGCCCCCTCAGCCAACAGAATGAGATTCATATTGGTATTGCCACCCACACGAACATTAACATTCTCTTCAGCCACAACACCATAGCCTGCTTTAGTAGCCTGTAATGAGTAAGCACCCGGTGGCAATAGAGGAAACCGAAAACTACCACTGTCGTTTGAGGTTACGGTTCTTATTAAACCTGTTTCTAAATTAGTAATAACAATTTCAACGCCACTAATAACTTGGCCACTTTGATCTTGTGCTTGGCCGACCAGATTGCCGCGCGATGCATCTTGAGCAGCAGCAGGGAGGACAATCCCCAATGAAGCAGCAACAGCGGCAGCCGTCAACGTGTTCTTAAAAAACTTGGTTTTCATTTGTTCTTCTCCTTGGATTTTTATTTTTATTGCACGTGTCACATTTTGTTACACACTATATCTTTAACAGATATACTTATTGACTACAACTGCCTAAAAAAAAAAAGTGAACTTTGCTAAATAGCTTCTCAAAATGGTAGATAGCCCGAGGATGAGAGCCCAAGGCGGGCTACGCTATCAGATTTTTCGCCAGACAAAACCCATCGGTAAAACGCATTGAATATGAATAAGCAGAGGGCTCCCTGGCACCGACAATGCAAAACTAACCCACTAATGGCAATTTAAAATTGCCCCACCTAAGGCAGGATTTGCTTCATCACAGCCTGTGCCTCCTGTGCATTCAACCCCGGCCGGACGAGCTTACATAATCACATCCCCAGGTAAGTAAATGAAAACGCATGCCAGTGCTGTATTGCTGTGCTTGGGTCAGTTTCACCTCACCCAGCAACTGCGGCGTAGTGCGCGCTTGTTTACAGGCTTGAGCCACGGTGATAAAGGTATCTTGCCCAGGCAGTTGCAGCGTCTGGTTGCCGCGCACTCTGGAGATGTAGTACAAGCCAAGCTTACTTATTTGCTTAAACCACGGCACTTTAAAGCCCGCATCGATAAAAATCACAGCTTAAAATCTGCCGGTAGTACCTGCTTAAGCCGGTGTAAAAACACCTTGTGTATGTGCGGGCACGTATACTCGTTCATCGGTCCCCCCCGATGCAACGTTAGCGGGCGGCCTCCCAGTGCCATGCTGGCGCGTAGAATATGATGGCGTTGCTCCTGTCCACTAAAATCATGGGCTGTTTGCCCTGACGCAGGCAAGCAGTCAGTGGCACAATAAATTAAAAAACTGTTGCATGCGCTACACGAGATGAGAGCCTGGAACCATCAGTGCAAAAAATTGGGTGAATTAACTGACTTTAGCGGCACAGCGGCCCCATCTTCGGATGGCAAGGATGCTTTGAAGCAGGTGTATCATAATCAGGATAAGCTATTTAGCGGGATATCTGTTATTTGCCATCAAGGCTACTCACTTTTGTAACAAAGTCGGTAATTGCGCAGCATTCAGCATCTGTCAGGAAGGGGTTCCAGATATCGGCCAAAAGAACATAACGGCTTTGATCACTTCGATTCCAAGCTTCGTGTAAATAGTTGTCATCAAAAGCAAAGACTTTACCTGGCTGCCAGTGAAGCTCTTCAATATCAACAACATTTAAAGCACAATCAGCAGGGATCTGAAGCCCCATGTGTAACACTGAGCGACTGTTAGTAACTCCCCGGTGAGGTAGTAAATGAGCCCCAGGCCTTAAAACAGAGAAACATACTTCAGGACTATGATCCTGAATATGGACTAAAGGAAGGTGAGTTAATATTTCAGAAGTCTGGGGACATAATGTATGCGTATCATCATAGCGCTTACCATGCCGAAAAAAAAACTTTGCATCCCAATCACCTCCTTTGGTCAAACCGTGTTTATCAGTATCCCGATAGTTCTCAATAGGGACATTCTGCAAAATGAGATTATCAAGTTCAGCTTTAATCTTATCAAACTGAGACTCATAATAATCAATAAAATCAAGATCTTTTCTTTCAAATACCGGTTTTACGGGCAACCCGGGAATATAGAGAAAACCTGGCTTCTGTCGTGGATCATCATATACAGCAGGGAGTTCTCCACTATAAATACGAATTCCTTTAGCCACACGCTCCATTTCATCTAAACCATAGGTTTGCTGTAATTCAGTGATCCAGCTTCCTACGATATCACGGCGATGTTTATCACAAAAATTCAATGCCTGAACAACATATCGATGAACCCACGGCGCGGTAGATTCTCTATCCAGCCAAAAACCGCCATTATTTGCAGCACGCAATGCCGTCACATAATGCTTAAACGTCTTCTCAAAATCATTTTTGCTATGATAGTAGCGTCCAAGCATTAAGTGTGTATTGTAGGCACCCGGAACAGTGTTTACTACTTTCTCATAGATATCCTTAAAATCTGTAGCCTGCTCAATAAGCTCGTATAGACGGCCCAACATTAGCAAATAACGTTCATCTGAAGGTTTTACAGTGAGTAAGCGCTCAATCACCATCAAAGATTCTGAGTAATCTTTTGTCGCAAGCAGCTCTTTTAACCGAGCTTCACTCACCACAGATCTTTCTTTTTTTACCATCAATAATACCTTTATAAATCATATTTTTTATTTTGATTTAGGGACGATATCCAGAGCAATACTTAGTCGGGGCTTATCTCCTTTGAAAACACTTGTGCCGTGCCACATATAAGATGGGAACAAAACCAAATGACCAACTTCGGGCTTCACCCAATGCTCAATACCCAATTCCGGTTGAGTTGGGAACATTGGTTGCCCTAACTTCAGCCATCCTGCCTTTTCCTTCTCATCCGCAATAACATCTGGTAATTCTAAGTAGCACGCGGATGAGAGCCACCCCTGAGGATGAATATGGTTTTCATGATACCCGCCTGGCGGTAACCAAACAGACCAGATACCAGAGCATTCCCAACCACCATTATTATATTTTGCTAACGAATGTTCGTCATTACCCAAAGCCTGTAAATACCGATTTATCGGCTCCTCAATAGCATCCTTAAAAGTCCTAACCAAAGGATTATTTAAACTAAGAAGGTTCGGCAACTGACTCCCCGCCCGCACAGATTGTCCAAATGGATGAGTTCTGAACGGATGTAAGCTTTTTAATTCTTCGGCCAAGTCAGCAAAAAAGGCCTCTCGTGTATCCCAACCAACTGGAATATCTACCGGTACCTTAGCCACAAACCGATCGTAATCACAAAGTTCCTGATACCGTTCAAGGTATGTATTATCATCTGTCGTTTTATAAAGCAAACGCAAAGATGTAGCCTTACAAGCTAGTGCTTCTTGGTTTCTCGGTTGGATACGTTCTGCTTCGCAAGCATGTTCCAAAGCAGTTTCCCCATTCCCTGCTGACGCATACACATAACTAGCCGTAACTCTTACTGAGAACGTTGCAGGGGCAGTTTCAAGGGCTTGGTTAATGCTTTTTAGCGCAACATCCGTGTTCCCAATACGCATCGAGACATAACTTAGTGCCTGCAAAATTGGTAACACTGGCCATTTTTCTGCGGCATCCTGCAACAACTGCTGGCTTCGGTGTAAATCACCAGCATATTCAAAAATTTGTGCTTTTAACAAAATCAAAGCAGCAACTTCTCCCTGCCGTAGCACTGCATTAACAAATTCCAGAGACTTTTCTAAGTCATTTGTTTTCATCCAAAGTAACTGGGCATACTCGCGATGTGCATCATATGAGACCGGATCACGATGAATGGCTTTTTGATATGCTTGCGCTGCCTCATCATATAACTGTAGCCCCATTAAAGCTCTGGCGTATACCAACCAAGTTGCGGAAGCACCTTCCCCCTTGCGTAAAGCATTCAAAGAATGATGATACGATTCAGAGAATCGATGTAAATCACCAAGAATTGCAGCTAAGTTATGCTCAGCGCTAATGCTGTTTGGAAACCTATAATATGCTTGCTGATATAAATCTAAAGCCAAGCTATAGTTCCCAGCCAACTGAGCTTTTTTAGCTTCAAGGGTAAGAGCTTTTAATAGGTTCATATAAAATCGATAATTACTCTACTTAAAGATTAAGTACTGTATAAAACTAAGAAGCAATATTATTGCTGCAATAAACTAAGACTTTAAAAAAAAAGCCAGTCAAGGAATGCTTAACTGGCTTTATCTATTCACAATGTTCTAAATATTAAAAACGATATGCTAACCGAGCATATAGATACTGACCAGCAGTATCATAAGAGCTGTTCAGAGTATTCATATCATTACCGTTTGTGACATACGGTGGTTGCTTATCAAACAGATTACGTACACCCGCTGTTAATGACAGGTTATTCGGGAAGGTATAGCTACCTTGGAGATCGTGGTAAATATACGAACCAACGCTGCTAGACAAAGCCGTTGCTCTGAAGTTAATGTCGTCAACACCCGATTGATAACGAGCAACCCATAATACATTCCAGTTATCTACACTATAAGATAAACCTAAATTAGAACGTAGTTTAGAGAATGCAGCAGGTCTGCCACCAAAGTTTGGATCAGCACCAAATTTACCCGCCATTTCAAGTACCGCCACACCAGACAGAGACTGATAATCATAGCTTCTTAGATAGGTACCATCCAGACGTGCATTAAACCGACCACCTAATAAGTCTGTATGCCAGTTTACGTCAAAGTCAATACCCGACGTTTCAAACGTAGCAATATTCTGAGTTGTCGCGATAATACCTGAAACAATAGGATTCGCTGCCAAGGCTCGGTAATCTGAACCCGGAAGAGCTGGGCGATTAACGATTGGGTGAGTTGGTCCCTTAATGGAATCACATGCTGGAGCAGAGAAATTCTCACTTCCATAACATTGTGCAATGAGCGCTGTTACGCTTGGAGCACCAAGACCATTGGTAATCTCAATATTATAGTAATCTATCGCTATGCTTAGATTCTGAACGAAGTTTGGTGAATAAACAAAACCTACAGTGTAACTTTCAGATTCTTCAGGCCCCAAGTCCGGATTACCACCCACAATAGATGCAGATTGTAAATTAGTAAGTTGAATATTAGGTGATAAACCTTCCGATGCACAGTTATCTTTTACAATTTGACTTGCTGTACTCGTGCCCCACTGATGACATGGGTCAACGTAACTAATATTGGATTCTGATTGAGGTCCATACAAGTTAGTAATGCTTGGAGCTCGGAAACCATCAGAGAAGGTAGCACGAAGCAATAATCCCTGAACCGGAACATATTCTACACCAAACTTAGCGGTTGTATGCGAGCTTAAGAAGTCATAATCTGACATACGTACTGCCGCAGAAACATCCAGACGGTCAGCACCTGTTACACCAGCTAATAACGGGACATTTACCTCAGCAAACATTTCATCAACTGAGTAACTTCCTTCAGTAGGACTGGCAGTTACACTATAAATTTCACCGACAACAGCACCGCCATCTGGCGTAACCACTAAGCTTGTATCACGCCTTTCATAACCTACCGCCCAACCAATTGAACCTGCATCAAAACTAAAATCACCAGTATCACCAGTCAGGTTGGCCATCAACTGTTTATTTACACCCACAGTCAAAGGCGAATTAGGAACAGAAGCATAGGCAAGTTGCTCAGGAGTCAGAGAGTTAGCTTCTAATGGGTTCCAGATCCCAACTGCGGCACATTTAGGATCAGCATTACATGCTGCTGGACTCAACATTTTGTTATAACGACCTGGGTTAGCACGGCCAATATCTAAACTGGCGTCTGTATAACGCGCATAGTTGTAAGATACATCCCACGCCCAGCCATTATCAAAACTGCCTTCCAAACCAGTAACCATACGATAAGCATAGTAATCCTGGCGGAAACTACGTCCACCAGTCTCTTCAAGGCGACGGCTAACCGAAATATCTTCTCCAATTGGGTTATTCGGGTGATCCGCAGTCATACGAGCCCCCCAAAATGTCCCATCAGCTGCCATTAACTGATCTGACTGGCGGTTAGTGAATCCCGCCTCCAAAAATGCTGAAACATCTTTAGTCAGTTCATAATTGGCCGTAGCATTGGCTGAGAATACTTTTTGCGGCGTTACCAAGTAACTAGCAGGGGCAAAGTTATAAGAATCAATTGTCTGATCATAGCGGCGAACAGCACCGTTTTGCGGATCAACTACCCAAGCACCCTGACCAAAATATGGTGAGGTCGGATCATCATTGCTACCAAAATATGGTGAATTTCGATCATACGGTGTCCAAGTACCAAAAGAGTTTGCACCTGAACCCGCCATTACACGTTCGCCATTGCGTTCTCCCCAAGGAATGGCAGAAAATTCCCTATCTCCTTGCCAAATTGGCTTGCGATCGCTGTACTCAAGTGACAACACTGCATTACCACGGTTGCTTGAACTACCTAAGGTCACAGACAAACTGCGGCCTTCACCATCACTTTCGCCGGTAACGTCGTACTGAGCAACAACCTCAGCACCTTCAAAGTTACGTTTGGTGATAAAGTTAATAACACCAGCGATAGCATCAGAACCATAGATTGTTGAAGCACCATCACGCAGAACTTCAACTCGCTCAATAAAGCCCATAGGAATAGTGTTTAAATCACCAGTGGCAGTACGACGACCATTAATTAAGATCAAAGTACGCACAGAACCTAAACCACGCATTGAAGCAGCAGCTGCACCGCCGGATCCGTTGTTTGTTTGGCGGCCATTCATGCCACCATTCATCGAAGGAATGCTCTGAATAAAGCCTTCGATAGTAACATGACCAGAGGCGGCCAAATCTTCAGCACTAAATACTGTGATAGGGCTAGCAGACTCAATATCAGCTCGTTGAATACGAGAGCCTGTCACCTGAATTTTCTCTATCTTAGCACCTTCTTCTTCCTGCGCGCTCACTGACGCAGTAAAAGCAGTCGCTGAAGCTGCACCAAATGCAATCGCTAAGCGCACGGCTTTGCTTAATTTATTATTCGTATACATGTATTTCTCCCTGGACCACTATCTAGTGATTCTATTTTTTTAACAGTTACCAACCTTTTACGGCGTTTGGCACTCCGTTTATCTCGGATAACCTCCGATTTGTCGCCCACCGATAATAAACGTAATTTTTCCGCAGGGTCAACAGGTTTTTAGGAACTTTACTTAAGCACTGTTGTCATGTGAGGCTTGAACGTATAAAAAAGGTTGCAAATAAGAAAGCAAATTAAATTTAGAGTAAAAAGCCACCTCCATAGGAGGCGGCTTTGCGTTGGTCCTCTATAGGGGCTTAATAATTTTCAACATCCATCCTTAATTGACGTTCCTCATCTTCTCTCACCACTTTGTCCTGATGCCTCCGTAGTGACGGATGATTTCTTCATTTTTTCATTGAACAATACACATAAATTGCACGGTAAAGCACCTTGCCAAGGTCACCCGTTAAGAGCTTGTCTCTGTACTTCGGCGTCCAAACGATGTGATACTGGCATCGATAGAAGACGTGTGATGCGGATTCATATCTACTCACGTTATTTACTTCCTCATTTGCGTATTTCGGGATGATCCGGCCAGCGATTTCGGCATGAGTCGGCCACCCATTTCGGTATCATCCGGCCACTGATTTCGGCCTTATCCGGCCACCTGTTTCGGTATCGTCCGGCCAGTTTGTTCTTCCTTCGTTTTACGGACTTTGGCATAACAGTTTTTTAACTGTTTGCCGGAGTAGTCATGACACGTAAAAAGAAAATGGTAAGGACAGATATGCAAACTTATCTGGATATATTCCGTCTTAAATTTGAGGCCAGACTAAGCGACAGGCAAATCTCTCAGGCTTTAAATATTGGCCGGGCAACCATCAGTGATTTGGTTATCCGCTTTAACAAT
>NZ_FNXF01000010.1:0-136265 GCF_900108485.1 Rheinheimera pacifica
CAACAAATGGCAAACGCTATCAGCCTATTTTAAATACCCTGACTACGTCAGAACGGCTATCTACACCACCAATGCCGTGGAAGCCGTGCATCGCCAGTTCCGTAAACTGACCAAAACCAAGGGCGGATTCGCCAATGAAAACAGTTTGCTTAAGCTGCTTTATGCCGGTATCTTGCAGGCATCTGAGCGTTGGACACACCCGGTGCAAAACTGGAATCTGACGCTGTCACAGCTGTCGATACACTTCGAGGGGCGCTTAGACGCTC
This sequence comes from Rheinheimera pacifica, assembly GCF_900108485.1. Classification (GTDB taxonomy): domain Bacteria; phylum Pseudomonadota; class Gammaproteobacteria; order Enterobacterales; family Alteromonadaceae; genus Alishewanella; species Alishewanella pacifica. The sequence goes on from NZ_FNXF01000010.1 coordinate 267, forward strand.
ATATCGACCTGTGACCAAGCTGACACAGAATATTGAACACCCTCGCTGGTTACGTGCGGTTGAGTATTATCGAGGTAGCCAGTTATACATAGCAGCTCTAACCAATATTTCGCTTCCCTTGACTCTTTACTGGCAATACTCATTTTAGCGATAAAATCAGCTTTAGATTGCCCCGCCTGCGCCTCGTTGATATTGGCACCGATAGAAGTACCACAGCGCACTAACTGCTTAGACAGCACAAATTCTTTATGCTCTTTTACCAAATACTGATAAAGCCTAACAACCCGAACCGCAAACTCAAAAGCCTTGGCCAATACATTATTCGATTCAGCAGGCATTCCCAGCCCTCACAAATCCAAACCATGTAATATCTATAGCCAAAAACAAAATTTTTACAAACCAAAACTAAAAACTAACCACCCACAACTCAAACCTCAACACTAACCACTAAACACTAAACACTAAACACTCAAAACTCAAAACTCAAAACTCAAAACTCAAAACTACCTAACCCTATCCCCACTGCCCTTCCCGGCAACAGTCATAAAGATATACTTAAAATAATCCGCCAGTGTCAGGCTTTGCAGCATTTGGGCATCTGTTTCGGCCAGTAATACCGGTGTTGACATATCAATCTCATTTACTTGTGCCAGGCCGGTAATGCCTGGCCTCGCATTTAACACGCCACGCTGCTCACGTTCGGCTATTAACTCTTCCTGGTTAAATAAACAAGGCCTTGGGCCTACCGGGCTCATATCACCCCACAGCACATTCCACAGCTGCGGCAGTTCATCCAGTTTGCTCTTGCGTAAAAAGCCACCGAAGGGTGTTATTGCACTGGCGCTGGCTAAATGGCTGGCAACATTGGCAGTATCCGGTTTCATAGTACGAAACTTTACTAAAGTAAAAGGCTTTTTATTCCGCCCCACCCTTACCTGGCGGAATATCGGCGAGCCGGTATCAAATAAACCAATGAGGGTCAAAATAACCAGCACCGGAAAACCAAACACTAAGCCACAAAAGGCAAAAACAATATCCAATAAACGTATTAACATAATTCCTCTAAAATTTGCCAGCGACAACTCAACACTAACCACTGAAAACTCAACACTAAACATTCACAACTACAATGCGCGCTGATAAAACACCTTACCAAAATCCGCTATATGTTTTTTTAGATCTTCTGATAGCAGCTGATGATATAACGACACATCCATCAAATAGGGTGTATTTAACTCGTCCAACTCACGCATAACAAGACGCAAAGTATTGTCGTCGCAGGATTGTCCAAGCAACGTCAGATCAATATCTGAACCAGGCCGGTAATTTCCTTTAGCGCGTGAGCCATACAGCACCACCTGCTCAATTGCCGGGTGACGGGCAAAAACACCTTGCAGCTTAGCTACAGTTAAATCCGGCAGCCCGTGGCTCATAGTAATGGCAGCATACGAATAGCCAGCTCAGATAACGCCGGGGCATAAGCTTGCTGTACTTTGGCAAACTCCTGTTCTAAAACACGTTCATCGTAGGTATGCACAGTACGATTTCTACTCTCAATCATGTCCATCCAAACCTGTCCATCGCTAACCAATCCAAGCGAAAAGGCTAAACGACTGGCAGAGCGGGAACCGGTAATACCCTGATGCCCCTCATACTCAAGATAATCTTTCAGTACTTTCCAGGCCAATTCATGAGTAAACTCGAAACGCTGTAAAATGCCCTCTTTTATCAGTGACTCGGCATGCTCGTCGTACTGTGATAATGCAGAAACCAGCTGCCCAAGGGCTTTTTGATAGTTTTGAAACCGCTGACGCCAACGAACTTCTTCACCCATAATATGCTCCCCGGAATGTTAAAACGAACACACAAACCTTAAACTATCCCCTGATAGCCTAACATTAAGCACTCAGCCCTAACCACTGAAAACTCAACACTAAAAACTCACAACTCACAACTCACCATTAGCCACTATGCACTAGCTAGTGCCAGCACTTCCTCTAGTACCTGACAGCTTTTCGCAACTTCAGCTGCAGTCAAAGTTGGATGCACCAGCATCATAATGCTGGTTTCTCCCAGCAGTTTCGCATTTTGCAACCTTTCTGCAGGGCGCCAAGGCGTATTGTCAAAAGCCTTCTCCAGATAAACTTCCGAACAACTCCCCTGATAACAAGGCACACCCCGTGCCACAATTTCATCAACAATACGATCACGGCTCCAACCATCAGCCAGCTTATCGGGGCTGACGAAGAAATAGTGTTTGTATTCGGCATGCTGATAATCTGTCGGAACTTTAACCACGCGTAAAACCGAATATTTAGTAGCAACAGAATCAAGTTTTGCGGCATTTTGCTGGCGGGCTTTGGTCCACTCAGTCATTTTACGTAACTGAATACGGCCAATAACAGCTTGCATTTCCATCATACGCCAGTTAGTACCAAAGCTATCATGTACCCAGCGAAAACCAGGTGGATGTTCCCGCTCGTAAACCGCTTCAAAGCTTTTACCATGGTCTTTGTAAGACCACATACGAGACCACAGGGTTTTGTCGTTAGTGGTCACCATACCGCCTTCACCACCGGTGGTCATAATTTTATCCTGACAAAAACTCCAGGCACCAATATGACCAATAGAACCAACAGAGCGGCCTTTATATTTAGCACCATGCGCCTGAGCGCAATCTTCTATTACAGCAAATCCGTGTTGCTCAGCCAACATCATTATCGGTTCCATATCTGCCGGCATGCCAGCAAGGTGTACCACTATCACGGCTTTAGTGTTCGCCGTTAACACTTTTCCAATACTCTCTGCAGTGATGTTTTGGCTATTTAAATCAACATCTGCAAACACAGGGTTCGCACCAGCAGTAACTACGGAAGAAGCAGAGGCCAAAAAGGTACGAGGCGTAACAATAACATCATGACCGACCCCCACACCTAAAGCTTTTAACGCCACATCAAGCGCTAACGTACCATTACAAAGCGCGACAGCGTATTTAGCGTCGGCCCAGGCGGCAAACTCCTTTTCAAACTCACGACATTCTTGGCCGGTCCAGTAATTGACTTTATTGGACAATATAGTGTTTTTTACAGCCTCAGCTTCATCTTCTGTGAAGCTTGGCCATGGAGAAAATTTAGTGTTTAACATACCGCTCCATCACGACTTAATAATTTTGGCTGGCACACCCACCGCAGTTACGCCATCAGGCAGGTCATTAACAACCGCAGCCCCTGCCCCAACCTTTACATTCTTACCAATACGTTTTAACTGAATGGCAGAGGCGCCGATACCAATCCAACTGAACTCGCCAACTATAACTCCGCCAGCCAAACAAGCCCCGGGGCTAATGTGTACAGCATCTCCTAATACACAGTCGTGCTCTACCACCGCATTTGAATTAACAATACTAGCAACGCCAACAACCGCATCGGCATTTACCACAGCGCCAGCCATAACCACAGATCCTGAGCCAATAACAGCGGCTACAGATACCACAGCACGAGGATGAACAACAGTTGCTGCAGTAAAGCCAACAGCGATTAATTGCTGCTGCTTGGCCAGCCGGACTTTGTTGTTACCTATAGCCACAATAATGTCCGGCCTGTCATCCAAATCTAAAAGGCTTTGTGTGTTACCAACAATATCTGAATTACCGTTTCTGGTTTTCGCTGGCCAGGCATCATCATAAAAAACAATATCTTTCCATAAGCAACAACTTCGCGCTGCATCTGCAACCACCTTGCCATGGCCGCTAGCACCAATGATAGCCAAGGTCTTCATTTATTTATTGCCATTACCGGTAAATTTACTCATCGTTGCCTCGCCCACAGCAGATATACCCTCACGCACAAACACTTTCTTAACTGTCATAAATAATATTTTGATATCCAGCCACATACTTCGGTTATCAACATACCAAACATCCAGTTTGAACTTATCTTCCCAACTAATCGCATTGCGGCCATTCACCTGCGCCCAGCCTGTGATCCCTGGCTGAACGTCATGCCGTCTTGCTTGCTCAGCTGAATATAAAGGCAAGTATTCCATCAATAACGGACGTGGGCCGACTAAACTCATATCGCCTTTTAGCACATTCAAAAGCCCTGGCAGCTCATCTAAGCTGGTAGAGCGTAAGATGCGGCCAAAGCGGATTAAACGTTGTTCATCTGGTAGCGGATTGCCAGCTTTATCTGTCGCGTCCAACATCGAACGAAACTTAAGCATGTTAAAAGGCTTACCGTTTAAACCAGGGCGAATTTGTTTAAACAGCACTGGTGAGCCGAGTTTGCTACGAACTAACAACGCAACGAGAACAATGGCAGGCCAAAGTGTTGACAGCGCAATGAGCGCAATAATCAGATCAAAAGCCCTTTTCATGGCACTACCTCAGTCACCCATTTTACCCATTCATCAGCAAGCTTATCGCGATTGAACTGAGTTTGAGCTAACTGTTTAGCCCGCGCGCCCATTTGCTTTAATTCGTCCCTATTGGCCGCAGCCTGTTCTAACGCATCAGCAAAGGCGGAGATATTATCTGGCGGCACTGCAAAACCACAACGTTCTTGCTTGATATAGTCAGCAAGCCAGCCTGGATAATTATTTAACACAGGTAAACCCGAAGCGATGTAATCGAAAAACTTATTCGGTGAGGTGCCATAGTAAAACGCCGGTATATTCGCCAGTAATTGCATGCCTAAATCGGCACTTGCCATTAAACCTGCCAACTTCTTTTTATCTACCGGATCGTGGAAAATAACATTGTTCAGCCCAAGCTGTAATGCCCGCGCCTGCAATGCAGGCTTCAATTTACCCTGACCTATCAGTACCAGCTTGATATCATCGCGCCCGCGCCTCTTCAGTTCGGCTGCGGCATCTAAAGCTGCATCCAGGCCATTCGCCATACCATGGGTACCGGTAAATACCGCCATCAGGTCTTCCGGCTTTACTCCCTCCGGCCGCCATGGCGAATCATAGTTTTCAAAGATCGACAAATCGCAACCGTTGGGTATAGCACTGATTTTCTCCTTCGCAACGCCTCTTTTCGCAATCCCCTCTGCAATACCTGGTGCTAAACCAATACAGCGATGCGCAGAGCGGTAAGACAGCCACTCTAAACACGACATAGCAAGCAACAGCATGGGGTTTTTAATCACGCCCATTGCCTTTGGCAATTCCGGCCATAAATCGCGAACCTCAAATACAAAAGGCTTGCCGCGTAACCAGCGGGCAAAAATACCCGGGATGCCTGCGGTTAACGGCGTAGTTGTAGCAAATACCACGTCATATTGCTCTTTTAACGCTAAACTGATACTTTTAAGCGCAAACTGTAAGAAAACTCCAGCACGTTTTAAAAAACCATCACTGTTGGCGTAGGCCAGATCAAATTCGATAATATCTATGCCATCGACATTACCTGTTCGCTTGCCGCTGATAAACTCTCCGCTTAATCCTGTTTGCCCGCCGCTATAACTGCCGCACACCATAGTTACCTGGTGACCTTGCTCAACTAACCGACGCGCCATCTGATAGGAGCGAATACCGGCAGCCCCCTTAGGTGTAGAAAAATGTTGATGAAAATACAGCACTCTCATTTAAAAAAACAACTCCGTGGTAAAAATCCCAGGTTCGGTGGTATGCAGTTCAAGCACAGGTAAAGGGGTACTTTGCAGGTAATAGCGCGACTCCTGCCCCTCACAGAGCCGCAAGGTAAACTCACTCTCTGATGTTATGTTCAAGCTGATCTGGCCATTAGTAACTGAATTCCCCTCTAAAACCCAATCGCCCGGCAGTAAGCGCCATCGAATAACTGCGTTAAGTTTAAAACCTGCCAACTCGTCATTAACTGTTAATAGATTATCAGCAAGCATCACTTCCCGCTTGTGGCTGGCACCTTTGTAATCGGTATAGCCCGCGGCAAAGCTAACACTGGAGTCGCTGATACGCAGCGGCTGCAAATAGTTTGTCTTTAACCATTCGCCAAACAAGAACCGGCTAAGCTTTGGCATCTGATCACGGTTATCAAACTGAGCAGTGTTATGGCTGGCAGTACCTGAGAAATAGCTTACCATTTCAGGCGTTGAATTATAGCTGTAACTCCCGCCATCACGCAGCACATTAACACCCGCCAGCCAAAAATCCAGATGCAAGGCATCGGCCTGCCCCGGCCTGAAGCAAAAGCGCGGATAACGTAACAAGGCTTCAGCATTGTTATGCCTCAGTACAGCATAACCACCATTGTCGAACTGCTGACTATCGGGCGCGCCCAGTCCAGCCACTGGAGAGGGCAATCGCAACCATTTTAAAGGAGCATTCCAAATACCATCGCCTGCAAAGGCCTGTTTATTTAAAAACAGCGCCGACGCCAGCTGCACACTGGGGCGGCAATCCCGATAGTCACTACCTGCAAGTGGAATTAACCTGGCACCATCATTCGCACCAAGGTTTGCCACATCACCAAAGGCAACACCCGGCATGTTATAAAGCCACAGTGTTGCGGCAGCTAATCTAGTTTGCAACTTTGTAGAGAAAACTGGCAAAGACAAACTGCGGCGCCATACTTCAGCAAGAGCATAAGTATCCAGCATAACCCGATGATAGGTAGCAGAGTACTGGCTAAAACTACCATCATGCTCTATTAAACATTTTGCTCGGTTTTCCAACCAATTCCGGCCCAGCTTTTGCCATCTGTCAGCATCAGGATGGTTATATAGCGCTAACCAACTACCGCCAATAAATAACGCCGCAGCTTCTGAAGTACCGTGATTGTTATCCTGACCTATCGCATAACGGATTGTTGGCGCTATTCTCGCCAGATGAGCAGCTATAAGTTGTTGCAATGCTGTAGTTGTCAATTTTTGCTGTTGCAATAATAAAGCAGCAAGCGCCAGATGCATCACCCGAATTGAGGCTTCCTGGCCACATTTCCAATTAGGCCCCAGATAGGCTGGGTTAGAATTTATCCAGTCACGCAACCATTTGTTGCATTTTTCGAGGGCAGCAGTATCGCCCGCGCAGGCTTGCTGCATAAAACAAATTACCCAATCAAAGCGCGAAGCTTCCCAAACCGTTTTAATATCACCTATATCAGCCGCAAAATCTGGTATATGCCACCAGGGTTGATCTGCTGTTATAGTTTTGCCAGTAAAACAGTTTTGTTGCCAATTCGGCGTATCTTCAGCCTGCTTGATATACCAGCCAAAAAAGCAATGTTGACTATTCCAGCTATCATTCGCCGGTAATAATTTTCTGGCGCTTGCGGCAATGGGTATGAAAAAATCATCATCGCCAATAATGGCTGTTAAGCGCTTTACCGGGTTAATACCTAATTTTATACCCAGCCGATACGTAAATACCCGCCATAAATTGACAGCCCCCAAGTCAAGCGCTGCTTTTGCTTTCATGATAAGTGACATTATTGAGCTCGTAACTGCTCTGCAACCTGAATGGTGACCCGAGCCACTTCAAACAATTCACTTATAGCAATAGGGCCGGGAGTACCATGCTTTATGGCATCTAAAAATGCCGCGGCACAAGCGTTTTGACCTTTATCCTGTTTCCATAAGTTCAGCTTATTAAAACCTGGCCAACCAAAACCTTTTAACTTAATAAAATTATCTAACTGCAATACCCTGCCAGCAGTGAAAACCTCAACCCGTTCTTTTGGAAAGCTTGCTGCACCATTAGCAAAATAATTGATAGTGCCAAAAGAGCCATCAGCAAAGCCTAAAATAATAGCGGCTTTATCTTCAGTAATCTGCTGGTGTGGATTGTCCCCCATACGGCGAGCTTGCACTGAAACAATTTCAGTACCAGCCAGAAAGCGCATTAAATCAATAAAATGACAAGCCTCACCAATAATTCGTCCACCGCCAATCAAATTATCCTGAGTCCAGTGATCAGCTGGAATTCCACCGGCATTCATTGTCATAATAAAAGACTTGGGCTCTTTTACTGCACTTAGTAAGGCTTTCATCTTTTGCACTTGCGGTGAAAATCGCCGGTTAAAACCTACCATCAGTTGTGGTTTTATAGCAGCGACCTGATATGCGCTTTCAACCTGAGCCAGCTCTTCAGAAGTAATTGCCAATGGCTTTTCGACAAACACGTGCTTGCCTGCTTGTAAAGCATCTATAACAAACCGGCTGTGGCTGTTATGTCTGGTAACGATAGCGACAGTATTAATGTCAGGATTATTGATCATCGCTGCAGTATCAGTGGTGGCATGCGAAAAACCAGCCTTCTCACCATGTACCACGCCATTAATACCACCAGAAGTTGAAATGGTGTGCAACTGCGCACCTGCGGCTTTAAATGCCGGAATTAACATTCTTGATGCATAGTTACCGGCGCCGACAAAGCCGACTACCGGCGCACTTTTAAAAAAAGTGGTTTCAGCGGATAACACAACGCTATCGGCGTGGCGGCTGCCAGGCTCACTGCAATACTGCAGTAAAATACCTAATGCTGTTTTGTCATTGGTCAGAATATCGTATGCATCAATCGCCTTCTCAAACGCAATTTTATGGCTGATTAGCGGCTTAACATTCACCACACCTGATGACATCATATCGAGAATTGCAACGAAGTTCCGCTGCTCCGTCCACCTGACAAAAGCTTTTGGATAATCATGCCCCTGCTCTTCATAAGCAGGGTCATAACGGCCTGGACCATAAGAACATGAAACCTGAAAAGTAAGTTCTTTCTCGTAGAAATCTGCACGGTTAAGCTCTAATCCAACCACGCCAACCAACACAATGCGCCCGCGTTTACGGCTCATTCTAGCGGCTTGAGTTACCGGATCATTAGACTTGGTTGAAGCAGTAATAATTACCGCATCAATGCCGTCACCACCACTAAACGCCATACCCGCAGCAACAGGGTCTTCACCCTGCCCGGGGTTGCAGATTTCAGCACCAAATTGTTTAGCTAATTCCAGTTTTGACTGGTCGTAGTCAATAGCCAGCACCCGGCAGCCCTGGGCACGCAACATCTGCACAGTCAGCAAACCAATCAGACCTACGCCGGTAACAACAACACTTTCGCCCAACGTAGGCTGAACTAAGCGAATGCCCTGCAGACCAATACTAGCCACCACCGTAAATACGGCTTCTTCGTTGCTAACATTGTCCGGAACTTTCGCGCACAAGTTCTTTGCAACTCTTACTACGTCGGCATGAGGTCCGTTTGATAACACCCGATCGCCGGGCTTAAAGCCGTCAACCCCACGACCAACTTCAGCCACTACACCTACATTGCAATAGCCTAATGGTAAAGGCTGGGCAAGCTTCGATTTAACAGCATCCACTGTGGTCATCAAGCCGTCAGTTTTTACTTTTTCCAGTACCATTTTCACTTTTTCAGGCTGCTGCCGGGCTTTATCAATCATTGACGCCTTGCCAAAATCTACCAAGCTACGCTCTGTGCCAGCGGAGATCAGTGTAATAGCGGTATCAATTAATACAGTACCCGAACTCACCTTTGGAGCTGGTGCTTCAGCTATTGTAGTGCCGCCTTTAGCCATGTCTTGCAGAATTTGTTTCACTCTAACATCTCTTTTAACTTAGTTTTTAACTGTTCAAAATTACCATACGGGTAAATAAAACAATCAGACGGACGAGGCGCAGCATCAGATGCGAGGACCTTGCATCCAAAGTGAATAGCCTCACGAACACAAACACTGTCACCATCATATGGTGTCAAACGAAGACAAATAGCACCTTTCCTAAACACTGGCCACAGTTGCTTTTGCCCTGTAAACAGACATAACTTACCTTCTTTGACAAATCTTTCAATATCGCTAACTAAACTAGCAGGCATATCAGCAGGATTGTAATCCGCAACCGCCAAAAGTAGTTTTACATCATCCACTCGCTTCAATAGCTCAACACTATCGTGGATACCGTAGACATCTGTTTCATTATAAGGAATGAACTTCCAGGCTGAATTGACAACAAAAACACCTTCTTCTATAAAATCCAGCACTTCTTGACTATAAGAACTCAATATACTATTCAGCTCATTTTCGTCAGGGACTATAAAAGGTGAAACCACATCTACAGTAACGCCATCGGGATAGAACTTTTTAAGCTCTGGCTTAACAACATAAACTTTAAATGCGCGCTTTATAAAAAACAATAAAACCTTCTTTTTAAATCCAACGTAATGTCTGGAAGCGTTATGATCAATAAAAATACATCTACTCAACTTACCAAAAATAAAAAAAACGAACACAACTAGCAAGTTTAAACTATTAACCTCATACATATCAGCTTCAGATCTAAACAAATCAAACGGAAAAAACCGATCCGAAAAGTCTAGCTTCTCGACAGCCGCCCCCTGCGCCTTCAGCAGAGACAAGCGCCTTGAGACATAGATACTTACGCCTCCAACCGGTGGCGGATAGCGGCCTGCAACTGACACTTTAAGATTCTTAACACTCATTATTTATAATATCCAAATACTTACAAACCGCCACTTCATCTGCATAATTATATGAAGAATATAACTTAGCATTACGACATAAATTATCATATTCTTCTTCAGGAATATTTAAGGCAACATTCAAAGCATTTGCCAAACTCGATGGATTACTCAGGTCTACCAGGAAGCCAGAGCAAGACTCTTTTACAATTATAGGATGATCGTTAATATTGCCAAGTATTACTGGAGTTCCTGCCGATAAAGCCTCAGCAACTGCATTGGCAGATGATTCGAAACGAGAAGGATGCAACAAGAAAAATACTTTACTTAAAATAGTTTCAACATTACTAACCGGGCCATGAAAAATCAGATTATCTTGCAATCCGTTAAGCAGAAGTTTTTCTCTTGCAATATTCAATTCAGAAGACTCGTAAATATGACCATACCAATTAATAACCGGAGGATCTGACTTGAACCTTACTTTATAATCAATAATAGAATCAACAACATAAGAGAAATTCTTGAATGGTGTTGTATGTGAAAAAACAGCGAAAACCTTCTCGCTATAGGTAGCACTGTTTTTAACGACATCATGGAAAACTTTAGGCACCGCATTAGCAATGTACCTGACTTTTTCTGAACCAAACCTGGCCGCAAGCACCTCTGTTTGCGCGATAGAGTTCGAAGTAATGAAGTCACAAAGTTTATGAAGGTTTTGCTTGACAAAGTATCCGGGACCTTTCTTCTGTAAAGCCAGAGAACTTCGTTCAGAATAGCAGAGCGTTGTCTTATGAAAATAAAGTAAAGATGCTAGCTCCAAATATAAACCGGGAGTATCTAAAAAACCAAAAACTGCTTTATATCTGTAATTATAGAGCAAATATAGAATCTTAAAAGGAACAGTAATACCGAGCTTTGTTCGTTTAGAAAGCTCATGCACTACAACTTCGCTCCGCAGAGCATATCGATGATGATCATATTGAGGATAATATACAACAATATGCACATTAAAACCTTTGTTAGAAAGGCCATTCGCAAGGTTGACGACCTGCCGTTGAGCGCCGCCGGAGCCGAAATGGTCAATAACAAAAAGTACATTTTTATTGTCAAGCATAGTAATTCAACTTGGGTTCTTCTTAAAAATAACTATACCAGGCGATATAACTGCCACGGAGTTATCAGGCACATCCTGATTCACAACTGCATTCGCACCAATAGAGACATTACTCCCGACAAATATCTTCCCAAAAACTTTGGCTCCGGGAGCGATATAGACATTATCGCCAATAACCGGCACACCACGCTTAATCCCTTTTCCGGATACGCCAATAGTAACGCCTTGTGAAATACTCAAATTTTTACCCGCCTTAACTTGGCTGGAAATAACAATACCACCATTATGGCCAATATAGAGTCCGGGGCCGATATCAGCAGCTCTGGGAATTTCTATGCCCCATTTACTTCGCATGCGATGATACTGCAATAGGTAAAACGGTTCTAATAAAATGCGTGTGAAAATGTTTTTCTGTGACAACCATTGGCCAAACCGATAAGTAACAACAGCATGACATCCGGGGGTACGATAGCACCCTAACACCTTTTTCAGCCTCCCGCCGTCGACTAACTCATATGTCCGTAACAAATCGTCTTTAAGCATAGTACCTCTTAATATCCATTGGCCTTGTCTTCCTTTCTTGACAGGTGCAGCATGACAAGAAGAACAAAGGGGTATGTAACCTTGCTAATAAATGGTTCTTTATATTCAACAATGAAAAGCGGGAAAAAGAATAACAAACATAGTATTAAATTACGTTTTGATCTCAGCTTGGCAATGTTAGTAACAAGATATGAGAAAAATGAAATATAGAAAAGCACTGCAAAAACCAAGCCGAAACCATAGTAGGTTTGTATGTAGCCTATATCACTGCCAGATGCGTTATAACCATACTGATCTGAAGCAAGACCAGTGCCCACAAATGTAGAAGCATCGATAACAGGAATAGGCATTTCTTTCAAAGCACTTAAAGACGCGTCATCGCCTTCAATAAAAAGGGAGAATGAACGCTGCAAAGGATAAGCTATCGACTCAAAATCTATATCAACATACAAAAAAATACTAAAAGAAAAAAACAGTAGCGTAATAAAAACAAATACGGTACTTTTAATATCTCTGGCTCCGATAAGAACAAATGTCATAATGCTATACGCTGACAAGAAAAGACCTATTTTACCAACAAACAAACATGAGAATGTAATGAATAATGCAGAAAATAAAAATAATAGCTTAGCCCGAAGTGAAGTAGCCATCCAGTAAAGAGCCATACTGCTAAAAGTTCCTATAGACAGTGCAAGTGCCAATGTAGCTCCAGAGCCGGTTGAAAAGCCGGGTACTCTGAAAGGATCTTCGAAGGGAATATTTCCGCTATTAAACATTACTCCCGATAACCACTGCCGATACTCCGGGCTAAAGAACGAAAAATACACCAATATTGCTTGAATGACTGCGCAAGCTGCAATAACACGTAAAAAATGCTTGACATCTCTGAAGAAAAATGATGCCCCTACAGCAAGATATACCGTAAAAACAAGAAAGACGATGATCTTGCTTAACATGCCTAAATCTGTAGGCAGCAGAAAAGACTGAATGCCGACGTAGATCAAAATAAAAATTTGAGCAAGATAGAAAAATACGTTCTCTTTCACATCCTTGGAAAAAAAATAAGCTATTTTTATCCCAGCGAAAATAGTACAAATAATAAAAACCAGTCTTATTGCGGGCATCCATTCCAGACCGATGAATTTCAAGTTAAAAACAAAAGAAAATGTAAGTACTAAAAGTAGAGCTTTAAATAAAATACCTTCCTTTGATATTCTAACTGTCAGCGTTGGCACTTTCATTGCTTTTCATACCAAGCATTAAACATGATTACAGACCATAGCAAAGTGCTCCAGTCTGCTATGTGTAATTTATGCTGTTGCCAAATACCTGAAACAAACTTAACATCGAAAATACCATCATCCTCAAGGCGATTTTCAGATAAAAGTTGTTCTGACCAGTCCAAAAGAGGCCCTCTAAGCCAGTCGGCTAAAGGTATTGCGAAGCCCATCTTTGGTCTGTCGATAAGATTTTTGGGTACTTTTCTATACAACAACTCGCGAAGTAAATACTTACCCTTGCCGTCGTACCTGTGAATATCTACCGGAACCCGCCAGGCAAACTCAGCAATACGATGATCTAACAACGGGATACGCCCCTCTAAAGACGATGACATAAATGCTCTGTCTACTTTAACCAAAATGTCATCTGGCAAATACTGGAGCGTATCTGAAATCATCATATGTTCATAAAAAGCATCGCCGGCCAGCTGGCTTTTATCGTACACAGTTGCTACACCATCAGCACCTTTTATAACCTGCTCACAATTTTCCAAAGACGAAACAGACCGTTTATAAAAATCCTTAAACTCAGAACAGCCCAGATAATCTAAAGTTCGAATCAAGCCTCTCGGGGTGTTAGACAAGACTCTGTCGTAGGCTATGTTATAGCGAGGTGGGATTAGCGTAGATGCACTTCCAATAAGTGAGCGAAAAGTGCGAGGTACTTTACTAATTGATTTCCAACGCTTTACCGTTCTTTCATAACGTCCATAACCACAAAATAATTCATCCCCGCCATCTCCCGATAGTGCAACAGACACTTTCTTCTTGGCTAGAGCGCCCACGATAACTGTTGGGATCTGTGAAGAGTCCGCAAAAGGCTCATCATATATATCGGGTAGCGTGGGTACTACATCTAGTAGATTGCTTTCATTAATGTAATACTCCGTATGATTTGTTCCTAAATAATCAGCTATATTCTTAGCAAATTTAGCTTCATTAAACTTCTCATCGTCAAATCCTATTGTAAACGTGTTAACAGGAACGGATGACTGTGATTGCATATATGCTGTTACGATTGATGAGTCGACACCACCAGAGAGAAAAGCACCAAGAGGAACATCAGCTTTAGACTGCAACTCAACGCTGTCATTAATAAGAGCATCCAGTTTAAACAAAGCGGCGTCTGGTTTACTTATTTTATCTTCAGATTGTGTAGATAAAATGGATGCTTCCAAAGACCAATAAGCTTTTGGCTGAGAAAATACCAGTCTGTCACGGTTAAAAGCTATCTCCAAATAACAGCCGGGCATCAGTTTATAAGTATTAACATAAATACTATGGGGCGCAGGAATATAGCCATGCCGTAAATACAAACCGAGCGCATTCCGGTCTATTTCCTTATCAACATCGGGGTGAACCGCCAGAGCACCTAACTGAGATCCAAAAACAATACCGTCTTCTGATTTAGAGTAATACAGCGGTTTCTCACCAATTCGATCGCGCGCAAGGAACAGTTTCTTTTCCTGTTTATCCCATAAAGCAAAGGCAAACATCCCGACAAACTGCTTAAGTGAATTTTCAACGCCCCAAACTTCAATAGCAGCGAGTAGAACTTCAGTATCAGAATCGCTGTAAAAAACTTTTCCCAGCCTTACAAGCTGCATTCTCAAATGCTGAAAGTTATATATTTCACCATTAAACACCACCACAAAACGGCCAGAAGCTGAATGCATAGGTTGATGTCCCAGTGGAGATAGATCATGGATAGATAGCCGTTGATGCCCAAAAGCAATCCTGCCATCCAGCCAGATCCCTGAATCATCGGGTCCTCTATGGCTGATTTTACCTAGCATACTTTGTAAAACTAAATCCGGCTTGAGCTGAGATGACTTAGCTGCGATAAATCCTGAGAAACCACACATAATTCGCTATTAACCTTAAAATTTTCTATTTTTTATTTGTCGTGCAATTTTAATACACCACATCAAAACCGGCATAGAGCGAGTCCAATATAATACTTTATGTAGCAAGCTAGCATACTGAAATTCATCTGCATTGAGCTTAATGCGCTTTTTATAACCTTCAACATCACCACTGAAATACCTAGAAAAAGCAAAAGTCAGGTGTCGTTTAATTTGAGCCGTTCGAACAAGTGCTGCAGAGATGCCATTTTCCAGAGCGAGGTCGTATGCGGCATCGTAAAACTTTTCTATTCGATCACGATAAATCGGATTAGAAGAAACTCCGCCTGCGTGTACTCTATAACCAGCCAACACGGATTTGTTAAGATGGACTGGTCCCTTAAAAGCAGTGTGTAAATGGACATAAAAGTCAACCGCTTCAAAACCCAAAGGATAATCATGTCTACAAGAGCGCCTATACATAACGCTACTGTGGATAAAATAGGTACCCAATTTCAGTAAATCCGTCACAGATGCTATCTCAGGCAAAGCTGGAGAGTCTCCAATAATATCACCGCTACCAATAACTGCAGCTGCGTGTACGGACATAGAATATTCTGGATTACGGTCAAGAAAGTCAGCCTGAGTCTGCAACTTATCTGGTAAGAAAGTATCGTCACCATCGCAATGACAAACATACTCTCCCAATGCCAGTCTATGAGACTCAAAGTAATTAGCCCCAGCACCAACATTTTTTGACCGAAGTACAGGCTTTATAAACCCATACTTTTCAGAGAACAACTTTATGATCTCTGGTGTATTATCAGTTGAACAATCATCACTCACAATGACTTCATAATTAAAACTTGTTTTTTGATCAGCTATACTTTGCAAACATTCAGCAATGTAATTTTCCTGATTATAAGTAACAACGCATACTGAAACTTTAGGCTGCTGCATAGGAATCAACCGAACCTCTGATTAAAAATTGATACAAAGTAATTCCTTACTAAAGAAGAGAAAATAGTACTAATAATTATTATCAAAGAACCGCATAAAACTAAAATAGCAAAACTAGTAATACGACTTTGCAGCTGTAGATCAAACAAATTCAATAAATACCCTGTAACCGCAGCAGGTATAAAAATAACCAAAACATCATTTAGCAACCATTTAACGTGTAATCCAGGTTCAATTTTGCTGTGAACATACGCTACCCAAAAAAATAAAAACATGAAATTTATCGCACACCAGACATAACCAGCACCTATAGCACCATAATTACTGGAAGCAAATATCAGCGAAGGAATTAGAGCGCCAGCCATTACAAGATTTCCGTTCAAGTGATAACGGAGATTGCCTTTAGCATACTGAAGATAGTAAGGAAATGATGTTATAGCTAAAAGACCATTCCCTATTACGTATAGCCTTAATATGGGTGTAACATGCTGAACAATTTGCTCATCGCCAGTCCAGGCATATAATAAATGATCGGCAAAAAAAGCTAGTGTGATAGCAGCTGAGCAAGCAATTATGGCTACAAGCTGGGTCGAATTCCTATATATTTCTAACATTTCGCTGTGTTTATTAAGCGCAAATAAATTAGTCATACGTGGCAACACAGCATTGCTTACGGGTCCACTAATAATCATTATGCCACTGGCAACTAGCACGGCCAGAGAAAAATAACCGTACTCAGATAACGACAGTATGCCCGAAAGAACCATCTTATCTGTTTGCGTAATCAACAACCAGATTGATGCAGTAAAAGCAATAGTTAACGCAAATTTCAGGACGGATTTAACAGGCTTAAGCGACCAACCAATAGTCTCTATGTCTTTATCTATGTGAGGCAGTAAACTGCGAGAAGTACTCCATAAAATAACAGCTTCTAAAATTGTTATAATCAACTGATATGTAAAAAAAATATTAGGAGTAAAACCCCAAATATTCATAACAGCTATTACACCAACTGAACGAAAAGTTGCCAATACTACATTGAAATAACTCAACCAAACTAATCGTTCACAACCTTGAATAATTCCACGAAAAACTCCCGACAACCATCTGAGTGCAACTGTTATCGCCATAACTTTTAAAGCAAAAACAACAACATCAGGAGCTAAAGATTCAATATTTAGCCAGCTTGTTGCAATCGTATCAGCGAGAAAATAAAGTGCCGAGCCACCTACAACAGCTAATGTCCAAAATACTATACTGAGTGCTCGAACCACTTGACGAAAATAAAGCGCAGTAAGATTTCCACCTTTAAAGCGAGCTGTTTCTCTAACAACAGTTGGCGTTAGTCCTAAGTCCATTAAGGTTAACCAAGATTGCATCAAAACAAAAAAACCTATCAAGCCATAAACTTCAGCGCCCATATGCATTATATAAAACGGAACGACAATAATACCAATAGTCGTCACATATATTTGACTTAAATAATTTGCAATAATATTATTTCTGAGAGACAAATAGAACCTGCTTGTTAATTTCAGATTTCAATATTGATATCCGTTTAATGTTGAAACTATGTCAGTTTAGCTCTTCTACACCTAATAAAGATCCTGCTTAAAGCTGTATTATATAAAATTGCTGAATTTTTCAAAAAATTTGCCAGACCGTTTGAACAATTCTGATGACTTACCTTTCTGAAATATATAGCTATTTATTTACATATTTGAACTTCTAAAATCATTTAGACTAAGTTCCATAAAGATACTATTATCTATAAATTTTTCACATACAAATCCTTTATTTTCATATAATTTTTTTGCGGCAGTATTATCTGAAGAGACCTCTAGCCTTATAATTTTCAATCTGCACCTTTGGGCATAGTTTATTGAGCTGTCTAGCAAGTTACTTGCAAAACCTCTACGCTGAAATTTTGGCAGTACTCCAATATAAGATACATATGCAAGAATTTTATCTGGATCATTAATGTAGCAAGCACTAACTGCTGCCAACTCTCCTTTCTCGTATATAGAAAATATTGTCGCATTGCCTAGCAACTTATTTACATAACCGTCTAAATCTCGAATACGTTCCACTAAATAGCCACTATTTTGCATGACATGAAAGAAAGAAGTTAAATCGTTTCGCATAGATAGAATACCTAACTTTCTAGTGTATATGATTCAAACATATCAATGACATCACACTTACTACAGTTCATTAACAAGTCTATAATCGACAGATTAGGAGTAAAATCAACTGAACCAGATTGGAGATATTTTTTTTCATTCATTTTTATAAAATTCAGCGTAATATCATGATACAAAAAATCATTTCCAGAGTACAAGTTTCTTCCCCCGGGAGAGTTTATGTACTCATCACATTGAAATAGCTTACACATCTGAACAAGTTTGCCAGCAGGGCTTAGCGTCCTGTCATAGCTAAGCTGGCTGGAAAAGTGAAACTGTTTATTAATACCAAGATATTCAAACACTGTAGCAATACTGTTCCTGCAAAGGTCAGCTACATTACGACTAGGCTGCGTAAGAACCTTCTCCACAATTGGATAAACATCTGCAAAAAAAGGTGATTTGGAATAGGCCTGCTGAATGCTCGACAGCACCTTTCTTACATCTGGTGAAAAATCCAGATCCTTAATAAGTACATTTGAAGAAGCTCCGGGAACCGGAATAGTGAAACGTTGTGCCTTATTCTGGCTAAGAATAGCGTTTCTGTTAATGTAACCACCTTTTATGTAGGTAACGTCATCATAAAACACAAATACATCTGCACAAAAAGCCAGCTGATAATATCCGAGATACGGAAACAAGTATGGCTGCATCACCGCTAGCTTCACTTGACTCCCTCCCCAATAACCTTAGTAATGAGCTCAACATCTGCGATAGTTAAATCATAGTATAGAGGCAGACATAACGTTCTTCTGGACAAATCTTCAGAAACCCGGCAGCGGCTTGTACCAGTTCGATATAAACTTACTTCATTAATAGAAGGATTAAAGTATCGCCGGGCAATGATATGGTTTTGCTTCAGAAAATCCAACATTCTGGTGCAAATTTCCGATGTCTGAAAAGTTACGGGCATATAAGCTCCGTTAAAAGATGCCGCACTGCACCAGGTTGGCATTTGAACGAGTCCCTTTAGCAGGTGCTGATACTGCTCAAATAAGGCTACTCGGTGCGACAAAATCTGTTCAATATCGTCCAGTACAGCTAAACCCATAGCCGCATGAACTTCACTCATTTTGGTGTTGATACCTGCTTCAACGATGTTACCTGTCGAGGTATCAATACCAAAGTTGGTCATTAATACTGCCCGTTCGTAGTCGTCACTGTTTTTGAAAATAACAGCACCGCCCTCGACACTGTGAAACACCTTAGTAGCATGAAAACTTAAGGTTGAAGCATCGCCATAATTTAGTACGCTGCTGTCACCCAGTTTTATGCCAAAAGCATGCGCCGCATCATAAATTACCTTAACATTGTGCTGCTTACCCAACAGTTCAAATGCCTGCACATCGCAAGGGTTGCCATATACATGCACCGGCACTATAGCGCTGGTGTGTTCGTCTATAGCGTTTTTAGCCTGTTTGGAGCACAGGTTATAGCTTTTCGGGTCTGCGTCAGCAAATTTGGGCGTTATGCCTTCCCAAGCCAGGCTACTGCTGGTGGCAATAAAAGTAAAGGGCGTTGTAACAGCGTTGCCTTTAAGGCTAAAAACCTTATAGGCGAGTTGCATGGCAAGCGTACCATTAGCTACCGGTAGCAGGTTTTTAACGCCAAGATAGTCTTCTAAGCGGATCTTTAGCTCTTGTACCAGGGGACCGTTGTTGGTTAGCCAGGCTTTGTTGTAAACACGTTCAAGGTACTTAGTATATTTTTCAAATGCTGGGAGATAAGGCTTATTTACCGGGATCATTTTGTTTTTACCAATTCAGCTAAATACTGGCCATAACTGTTTTTCGCCATAGCATCGGCAATACGGCTGATATCCACTACTGATAACCAACCATTAATAAAGGCAATTTCTTCGAGCACTGCGACTTTAAAACCCTGCCGGTGCTCAATCGTTTGCACAAAAGAGGACGCTTCAAGCAAGCTATCGTAAGTGCCGGTATCCAACCAGGCAAAGCCGCGGCCAAGCATTTCGACATTCAGCTCGCCCCGGTTAAGGTATTCACGGTTTACACAAGTGATCTCTAACTCGCCACGTGCTGAAGGCTCAATACTTTTGGCGATATCGATAACATTATTGTCATAAAAATACAGCCCGGTTACTGCATAGTTTGACTTTGGTTTGGCCGGTTTTTCTTCTATGGATATTGCTTTACGGTTGGCATCAAACTCCACTACGCCAAAACGCTCCGGGTCGCGTACCTGATAACCAAAGACCGTCGCACCAGTCTTTCTGACTGCTGCTTGTTTTAACTTAGGGCTAAAACTCTGTCCATAGAAAATATTGTCACCCAACACCAAGCAGACATTATCGTTGCCGATAAATTTTTCCCCAATAATAAACGCTTGGGCCAGACCATCAGGGCTAGCTTGTGCTGCATAACTGAGATGAATACCAAAGTCACTGCCATCGCCTAACAGGCGCTGAAACGCAGCTTGATCATCTGGCGTGGTAATAATAAGAATGTCACGAATACCGGCCAGCATCAGCACAGATAACGGGTAGTAAATCATCGGCTTATCATATACCGGCAATAACTGTTTAGACACACCGCGGGTAATGGGGTAAAGCCGGGTACCGGAGCCTCCGGCTAATATTATACCTTTCATACTTTAAGCTCCCTGCCCTAAGCGTTCTAACTGATAACTGCCGTCAAGCACAGCTTGCCACCAGTCTTTATTGTTTAAATACCACTCAACTGTCTTGCGTAAGCCACTTTCAAACGTTTCTTCCGGCTTCCAGCCCAGTTCACGCTCAATTTTACTGGCGTCGATGGCGTAGCGTAAGTCATGTCCCGGACGATCCGTCACGTGAGTGATGAGTGATGAGTGTTTAGTGTTGAGTGGGTAGCCACGCTGATGCATTGGCGCCAACTCGTCCATTAGCTCGCAGATGGCGTGTACCACTTCGATGTTTTGTTTTTCGTTATGGCCACCGATATTGTAGGTTTCGCCTACTTTGCCTTCGGTTACTACCTTGTACAGCGCTCTTGCATGATCTTCTACGTACAGCCAGTCGCGTACCTGATTACCCTTGCCATAAACAGGCAATGGCTTACCGGCCAGCGCGTTGAGAATCATCAGCGGCATTAACTTTTCCGGGAAATGGTAAGGGCCATAGTTATTTGAGCAATTGGTAACGATAACCGGCAAACCGTAAGTACGATGCCAAGCCCGAACTAAATGATCTGAGCTGGCTTTACTGGCCGAATAGGGGCTGCTGGGCGCATAAGGTGTGGTTTCAGTAAATAAGTCATCTGTGCCATGTAAATCACCATAGACTTCGTCAGTGGAAATATGGTGAAAACGAAATGCCTGTTTACGCGCTTCCGGTAACGCCTTCCAATAATTACGTGCAGCCTCTAACAGTGCGTAAGTACCAACAATATTGGTTTGCATAAAGGCTGCCGGGCCATCAATAGAGCGATCGACATGGCTCTCAGCCGCTAAATGCATTACCGCATCGGGCTGATGTTTTTCAAACAAGGCAGCCATCGCCGTAGTGTCACAGATATCTGCCTGTTCAAAGCTGTAACGACTGTTAGCTGCGACCTCTACAACCGAATTAAGATTGCCAGCGTAGGTTAATATATCAACATTTACCAAGCTATCGTCAGTATCTTTGATGATATGCCGAACGACTGCAGAGCCAATAAAACCGGCACCACCGGTTACCAGAATTTTCATAGCCAAATGCCCTTAGTATCAACAACTATGCCTTGCGCCGGCTTTTCTGACCGAAACAATTTATGATCAACCAATAAAATGTGAACGTCTGCTTCGGTAAAGGCTTGTTGTGCATTCAACAGAGTTTGTCCGGTTAACTTGGCTGGTACGCTGTCAATATTTGGCTCTACCAACAGCACAGGGCCGGTATGCAATGCGATAAGCTGCTGTGCAATCGACATAGCAGGGCTTTCGCGTAAATCGTCAATATCAGGCTTAAACGCAAGACCATAACACGCAATAGTAACATCTTTGGCTGTTTTATTCGGGTTAGCTTGTAGAAAATCGGCAAGTGCCAGTTTTACTTTGTCAATAACCCATTCCGGCTTGCTGTTATTTACCTCACGAGCGGTGCGAATTAGCTGGGCTCGCTCTGGCGTTTTACTAACAATAAACCAAGGGTCTACTGCAATACAGTGGCCGCCTACGCCTGGGCCTGGCTGCAGGATGTTTACCCGCGGATGGCGATTAGCCAACTTAATTAGCTCCCAAACATTAATATCAAGCTCGTCACTGATCATCGAGAGTTCATTGGCAAAAGCGATATTGATATCGCGAAAACTGTTTTCGGTAAGCTTTGCCATTTCTGCGGTGCGGGCATTGGTAATCACACACTCACCTTGTACGAAAGTCTTGTATAAATTAACAGCATGGTTAGAACACTTAGCTGTCATTCCACCGATAACTCGATCGTTCTCGATCAGCTCACGCATTACATGACCAGGCAGCACACGCTCAGGACAATGAGCTATGCGAATATCAGATTCTTCACCATGAGTTTGTGGGAAGGTCAAGTCTGGGCGGGCTTCTGCCAACCACACAGCCATTTGTTCTGTTGCGCCAACAGGTGAAGTAGATTCGAGAATAACTAGGTTCCCTTTAGCCAGCACTGGCGCTATAGCATTGCTAGCAGCTTCGATATAGCTTAAGTCTGGCTCGTGGTTATCACCTTTAAAAGGTGTAGGTACTGCGACGATGAAAACATCGGCAGCTTCAGGTATTATTGTTGCTTTTAAATACCCCTGAGTTACGGCAGCATGCACTACGATATCCAGATCCGGCTCGACAATATGAACTTTGCCTTCATTAATGGTATCAACCGCTTTTTGGTTGACATCTACGCCTATCACTTGAATTTTGCGCGATGCAAAAACCGCTGCTGTAGGTAACCCTATGTAACCAAGCCCAATAACTGCAACCCGTCTGAAAATCATAAAAACCCTAAATGTGAATGAACTTTCTTAGCTAAATTTTATTTAAAATAATGGCGAACTAACACCAACAACATACTTAAAAAACCGCCCAACATCACAGCCATAATACAAATTAGCGCCCTTGACGGTTTTGATTTTTTTTCAGCAACAATTGCGCGATCAACTGTTTTGAAAACATATTCGTCACGTACATTGGCGAGCATGATAGTTTTAGTCTGCTCTTCAATTAAAGAAAATAACATTGTTTGAATATCAGCTATATTCGTCTGGGCTATTTGTTGGTTTAAGTAGTTAATACTTTTTTGCGCCTCCACAAGTTCGCGTGTTCTCATTTCCTCGTTTATGTCTTTTACTAACAAAGAAACCCATTCCTGAGCGAGGAATGGCGAATAATGCTCTACGGAAAGCCTTATCATGCCGCTACTTTTATCTTGGGATATACTAAAAAATTTCATGAATCTATCATAACTTTCTAATAAAGAAGGTTTAGATTGCAGTGGTGCAGAAACCTTTCTTATCCATTGCATATTTACAGGATCATACAGATCAGTATTTATAATCAAGGAGTTACTATCTCTTTCCCAGCCTGTAGCTGCCATAATCGGAACTAGCAAATTATGGTTCTCAACAAAGCGCCCAATAAACTCTCTGGATCTAATTACTTCCAAAGCAAGACTAGTTTTATCACTGCCCCCTCCCAGGTTAACACCTGCAAGTGCCGCAAGCCCACCCAACTGACCGGGAACCTTTAAAGAAGAACTATCCCCCGCAGGAGCAAGCAGAGCTTCACTTTTGTAAATATTAGGCAACCGCAGTGAATAAAATACTGACGCCACTGCACAAACAATAGTGAACGCGATAATTATCCACTTACCCTGCCAGATAACAGCGAATAGTTCCCGTAAATCTATTTCGTCACTTGCATGCTGGCGTTTTAGTTGTTGTTCTATCATCTGTATCCTTCATAAGTGACTAACTTGCCCTGCCACCATTAATAATTTCTGTATCGGTGCGCCAGCCAGTTGTTACGCGCACCACTGCTTTTAAATTAGAACGAATTAAGCGCTGCTAGAGCTACTGCACTCTGATAGAAAATCTGTGTTACCTGCGCCCACAGGCTGAGGTTATCTTTATACTCAGTATCCAGCGGCACTATAATAGTGTCACCAGGTTTGAGCTCTCCTCTAGATACGGCAAACCAACTGTTTGTTGGCACCATAACAGACCCATCTGCACGAATAACATAAGTTCGCTCAGCATCTGCACGTTTACGCAAACCACCTGCCAATTGCAAATACTGTTGCACTGTTCGAGCGGCATCATAACGATGCGTACCAACGTGCTGAACTTCACCCACAATAGTTATAGAGCGATTAACACGCGGTACTATAAGTTTGTCACCATCTTCAACACTAATGTCAAATGCAGGATTTGCTGCTATTGCCTGCTCCAAATCTATAACCAGACGCCCTATCGGTCTGATTCTTTCAATTTCTCTTAACATTAACATAGCATCGGCCGGAGCAATTTGATTCCCTTGAGCTGCTAATGCTCTGGTGGCAACATCTGACTTTAGCTGTTCAACAAGTTTTGCGTATTGTACTGTCTCTTTTTCCTTAATCTGTTCACGAGTAAACACTGCGCCAAATAAAAAGGAGTTCTCAGTAACACCACCGGCACGGGCAATTACCTGCGATAATGTTTCGCCTTGTTGAACTGTGTACGTACCAGGGAACCGTACCTCACCTTCCAACGTGATTTCCCGTTGTGATGTCCAATTAGGTACACTAAAAATATTCAGACGGTCACGGCTTTGCAATGCAATATTATCACTATCATTTTCTGAGAACAGTTGCTGTAAGTTAAGACGTTTATGGCTAACTTCGACACCATTACGATTGTCAGCGTGTTTAATTACCCGGCTCAACTCTGCCTGATTAATATATGCAGCATCAGTTAACCCCCCGGCGGCTGCAATAAGATCACTTACACGGGATCCTGTGCTTAGCGGATATTCACCCGGAACTCTAACCGCACCGGTAACAGAAACAGTTGCGAGACTATTATCATTACGGGATTGCAAACGTAGCTGTTGTAATATGGGGTAGAGAATTTCTTTGCGACTAAGATGTTTACTCAACAATAGTACTTTCGGGTTGGTAAACAAATTGCTAAAAATATGGCTTAACTCTGCAGTTAGCAATCGATGTTGCTCTTCAACTGATAAATGTTCAGTTGGAATCTCGATAGCATCACTACTAGGAGGTAATGGAACTTCATTTTCTGCTAACAATTCAAAAGCACTTTTTGTTAAATCAGCCATTAACCAGCGTTGATCGCTGTTTGACTTTAGCTTTTCTGTAATATTATCGCGTAACTTTGTATCTAATTTTGTCCGTTCAAATGCTTCGTTTGCATAATGAAACAAGAGAATGCGATCGCGTGGTTGTAATTGCAGGTCATTTGTTCCACTTGGGTTTGCAATAGCTTTAGCTGGGCTGAACTGTAAAAACTCAGTGATAGTACCTGGCGTACCTTCACGTACAATTAATGCATAATCCAGATCGGCGGTAGGTAACAAATCTGACCAGTGATTACGGATCAGATCGGTTACTTTCATACCACTACGCCAGGCATAAAAACCCGGCCTTGCTGCGGCTCCTGCAATAACGATCTGGTTTTCTGCTTGCAGCGATGCAGCATCTACACGTAAGACATCACCACTATTTATGCGCATCTGGCGAGTATTAGTATCTGTGAGATCAAGGTTCTGCAGAGTACGAACATTATTGTCAAATCGCTCCAATACGGCAGCTCTTGGGTAAGCACCGGCTTTTGTTCCACCGGCCATTGACAGTAAATCGCCCAATGATTCTTTTGACTTTACTTCATAAATAGCGGGTCGCTTTACCTCTCCGCGCACTTCTGCAAGGGTAGTTACCGGCGCAACAAAAACGACATCGCCATGTTGTAAATGTACGTCATTTTTATTATCGCCCCTGAGTAATAGGTCATACAGATCAAACTGTGCCACCGTTGCACCTGCACGTCTTACTGTAATTTCACGTAGACTACCGATATCAGACACACCACCTGCCGTAAATAAAGCCTGAGTAACGGTTGTAAGAGCAGAAACTGCATAGGCACCAGGATACTTTGCCTCACCGGCAACAAATACGTTGATAGTTCTAAGTTCGCCCATGCTTATGGCTGCATTTACGCCTATGCTAGCCTGCTGAACGCGTTCAACTATCAAATTAGCCGCGGTAGAAAAATTTAGTCCGCCAACCGTAACAGGCCCAACATCAGGCACAAAAACCTTGCCGTCACGACTAACCGTAAGTCTGACTTCATTATTTTGTTTGCCAAACAACTGCAACAGTAACTGGTCATCAGCCCCCAAAATGTAATTATCAGGTACTGGCATAGCAGATACTGGTGCAAAAGTACTTATTTCAGCATCAAACATCCTTAAGCCAAAACGCTCTGCTTCGTCGCTTTTGGGCTGCTGTCGCGCGCCAGCAAGCTGTTGCTCATCACGTCTGGTTTGGGTTAACTCTGTTACAGAGTTACTCCGGTTGTTCGCTGTCGAACTTGTGTTTTGTCCTTGTCGCAGCAAAGAAACATCGAAACCATATTGTTTAGCCAGTCTTTCCTGTTCGGCACTGGGTAATTTTTTGAACTGCTCGATCATCGCAGGCGATGGCGTTACTGCATAAGCTTGCAGTGTTACCAGGCTTAGTAAACTGGCTATTAAGACTAGCTGAACAAATTTAAGCACCCGAAAACTCCAGTGTTGTTGGTCTTGATTTTATATTTTTAACAGCCTTAAACACTAAACGACACCAGCTAGTAATTTTCTGATATCTGTGAGAGTGAAGCTGTTTTATAAAGTCTTGTGGTTAAAGCAACAGTTATGACCACAATATTGGCAAAAAACTGCAGAATTTTACCGTTTTTTTGCTGACTAATCGAATGTTATCGTGTTTTTATACTGTCTACCGGTGGTTCTGTACTCTTTTTGGCCACTCTTTGTTAATTATCTATTTATCTTAATTTACTAGGTATTGGCATTAACCTGATTGGATAAGATTAAATAATGTCTTTAGACCTCTGAACAGGTAATTAACCACTATATTTTTTCTGGCCGTCCTTTTGAAACTTTGCAACAAGGCAGTCTAATGCTGGCCCCCAAGCTAGGCTATTAATACTGAAAGTGTTTGCAAACCTATCACAATTCAACACTGAATTTCCGGGGCGTAATGCCAATGATGCCCACTTAGTACTGCTAACAGCCTGCATATTAACCTTAAGCTGATGCGCGGCAAAAATAGCTTCTGCAAACTGGTACCAGCTAACTGCCGGGCTGCCTGCCAGATGATAAATACCATAGGCTAAACTGCCCTGCTGCTGATAGCGTTGCAAAAGTTGCAGCACCGCTGCGGCAAGATCCCCAGCGTAAGTGGGGCAACCGAATTGATCATTTACCACCTGAATTACCTGGCCGCGTTGTGCCAGCGTTAGCATAGTGCGGTAAAAGTTATGGCCAAATTCACTGAATAGCCAGCTGGTACGCAAAATAACATATTTACTGCAGGTAGCCTGTATGAAGTGCTCGGCCTGTAACTTAGAGTGACCATACACATTAAGCGGTGCGGCAATATCCTGCTCTGTGTAGGCTTTATTGCTTTGGCCGTTAAACACATAATCGGTAGAGAACTGCAGCAATAAGCTGTTGTACTGCTGGCAAAGCCTAGCCAGTTGCCCTACAGCAGTGGCATTAACAGCAATGCATGCGGCAGCTTGCTGCTCGGCGTTATCAACTGCGGTGTAAGCAGCGCAATTTATTACCACATCAGGCCGGTACTGTGCCATGACAGTAGCAACAGCGCTGAGGTCGGTAATATCCAGCTGGCCGCGGCTTAGCGCCAGGTACTGAAACTGTTGCAGCTGTTGTAGCTGTTTCAACAGGGCCTGCCCCAGCTGGCCCTTAGCACCCAGTAATAACAGCTTCATGCCAGTGCTGCGGTAAAGCTGGATGCTGCGGCATCTTTTGCCGACAGCAACTGTGGTAGTGCCGGCCAGGTAATGGCCAGTTGTGGGTCATTCCAGCAAAAACTGGCTTCATCGGCGGCGTTATAGTAACTACTGGTTTTATAGATTACGTCAGCAACGTCTGACAGCACCAGAAAACCATGGGCAAAGCCCGGTGGCAGCCACAATTGTTGCGCGTTATGCTCAGATAACACTACGCCCTGCCATTGGCCAAAGGTGGCTGAATTTTTGCGGATATCTACAGCAACGTCATAAATTTCGCCGCGTAACACGCTGACAAGTTTGCCCTGGGGTTGATTGCGCTGAAAATGCATACCCCGTAGCACACCTTTTACCGAGCGTGACCAGTTGTCCTGCACTAACGCCTCTGTGATACCAGCGTTAGAGTAGCTGGCAGCGCGGAAGCTTTCCTGAAAAAAACCACGTTCATCGTTAAAGCGATTTGGCTGCAACAGTAAACAACCGGCTAAACAGGTAGGTGTAATATTCATTTATTTATTGCATTAGTAAAACAGGCGCTGATTATAACGTATCAGCGCTATAGCTACAGGGCAAAAGCTGCCAGGTAAAAACTACCCGGCAGAAATTTACAGCCGTAAGTCGCTGTCGGCAGCGCTAAGTACGTATTTTAAATCGTACAACACACCACTGGGCTTACTAAAGGCTCTGATACCCTCAGCACCCAGTTCACGGAACTGCTTATGGCCAACGGCCAGGATTACCGCGTCGTAAGCGCCCTGCTCTGGCTGCTGCACCGGCGTAATGCCGTATTCGTGCTGCGCTTCTGCTGCATCTACCCAGGGGTCAAATACATCGGCTGTAACACCATATTCTTTTAGCTCAGCTAAAATATCCACTACCTTGGTGTTACGGATATCGGGGCAGTTTTCTTTAAAGGTTAAGCCCATAATTAATACTTTGGCACCGGCCACATGTACGCGGCGTTTTACCATGGCTTTTACCAGTTCGCTTACCACATAGCGGCCCATACTGTCGTTAATACGCCGCCCCGCCAGGATAACCTCGGGGTGATAACCAATGGCCTGAGCTTTATGGGTTAGGTAGTAAGGATCTACCCCTATACAGTGGCCGCCAACCAAGCCCGGCCGAAACGGCAGGAAGTTCCACTTAGTGCCGGCTGCCAGCAGTACTTCTTCTGTATCTATACCGAGTTTGTTAAAGATTACCGCCAGCTCGTTTATCAGCGCGATATTTAAGTCGCGCTGGGTGTTTTCAATCACTTTGGCGGCTTCTGCTACCCTGATTGAGCTCGCTTTATAAGTACCGGCGGTAATAATGCTGCCGTACAGCTTATCAACAAATTCGGCTATGTCTGGCGTAGAGCCCGAGGTAACTTTTTTAATGGTGGTAACACGGTGCTCTTTATCGCCAGGGTTTATCCGCTCGGGGCTGTAGCCAGCGAAAAAATCGACGTTATATTTAAGGCCGGAGACACGTTCGATTACCGGAATACAGTCTTCTTCGGTCGCACCTGGGTAAACGGTAGATTCGTAAATCACGACATCGCCGGCTTTTATCACTTTGCCTAAGGTTTCGGAGGCTTTAATCAGTGGGGTTAAATCGGGTTGA
The DNA here is from genome assembly GCF_900108485.1 of Rheinheimera pacifica. Lineage (GTDB taxonomy): Bacteria > Pseudomonadota > Gammaproteobacteria > Enterobacterales > Alteromonadaceae > Alishewanella > Alishewanella pacifica. The sequence goes on from NZ_FNXF01000010.1 coordinate 30,195, forward strand.
CGATGCTCGTCTATCGGCGTTGGCACGGTAACAATATAGACATTGGCGCGGCGTAAATCTTCCAGGTTACTGCTGTAACTGAGTTTACCGGCTTGTTTTAGCTCTTCGCTGCTCACTTCAAGCGTGTGATCTTCGCCCTTATTCAGCTCACTGATACGGGTTGTATTAATATCAAAACCTAAAGTGGTGTAGTGCTTACCAAATTCAACGGCCAGTGGCAGGCCAACATAACCCAGGCCGATAATAGCTAACTGACTGTCTGCGATATTTCTCATACTAAAAATCCTTTGTAAATCCATTTACTTAACATTATTAAAAAAACAGAAATTATTGCTGCTGAATATACCACGGCATGGCCAGTTTTAAGCCATCGCGGATGCGATACTCGGGCGCATAGCCCAGCATGGTTTTGGCTTTACTGATATCGGCTTGCGAGTGGCGCACATCACCTGAGCGAAACTCACCATATTGCGCAGCCTTGGTATAGTGAATACCATTGTCGGCCAGGCTTTGGGCCAGACCATTAAATAACTCGTTTAATGTGGTGCGATCGCCAAGGGCCACGTTAAACACTTCGCTTTGGCTGATATCGGCCAGCGCTGCGCGGATATTGGCCTGTACCGCATTGGCAACAAAACAGAAATCGCGGCTGGTTTCGCCATCGCCGTTAATCACTACATCGTCGTTGGCGATCATGGCGGCAGCCCATTTGGGGATCACCGCAGCGTAAGCGCCGTTAGGGTCTTGCCTTGGGCCAAACACATTAAAGTAACGCAGGCCAATGCTATGAAAGCCATAAGTGCGGGAAAACACATCGGCATATAGCTCGTTTACGTATTTGGTAATAGCATAAGGCGATAACGGCTTGCCAATAACATCTTCGACCTTGGGTAATGCCGGATGATCGCCATAAGTAGAGCTGGAGGCAGCATAAACAAAGCGCTTTACCCCGGCGTCACGCGCGGCCACCAGTATATTTAAAAAGCCGCTGATATTGGTGTCGTTAGTGGTAATGGGGTCGTTAATAGAGCGCGGTACCGAACCCAGAGCAGCCTGGTGCAACACATAGTCAACGCCACTGCAGGCTTGCTGGCAGTGTTCCAGTTGGCGGATATCACCGTTAATAAAACTAAAATTAGCCCATTGCGCCGGGCTAACCAGGGTTTGCACTTCATCAAGGTTGCGCCGATGGCCGGTAGCAAAGTTGTCCAGCCCTACTACCTGCTGGTTGGCTTTTAACAGTGCCTCTACCAGATTAGAACCGATAAAACCGGCACAACCGGTAACCAGCCAGCGCTTAGGGGCTTGCTGCAGTTGTTGCAGAATGTCCATATTAAAATTCTCCGTTTGTCAGCTTTGTGTTTGTAGGCATTTCGTTTATTAACTCAGTGCTCGCTGACATCTTTTCTGATTGCATCAATAATACGCTGACACGCTTTGCCATCGCCATAGGGGTTATGGGCAAAACTCATGCTGTCATAGTATGCCTTATCAGTAAGTAATTTACTTACTTCTGCGACAATTTTTGTCTGGCTGGTACCCACCAGTTTTACTGTACCGGCTTCTACTGCTTCTGGCCGCTCGGTGGTGTCGCGCATAACCAGCACAGGTTTACCCAATGAGGGCGCTTCTTCCTGAATACCGCCTGAGTCGGTTAATACCAGCGTGCTGTGGCTCATCAGATAAACAAACGGCAGGTAGTCTTGCGGCTCGATTAAATGCACGTTGGTAGCATCTGACAACAAACGGAATACCGGTTCACGCACATTGGGGTTTAAATGCACCGGATACACAATATCGCAATCGGGGAACTGCTGAGCAATTTGCTTTAATGCCGCACAGATATGCTCGAAGCCGGCACCAAAACTTTCACGCCGGTGGCCGGTAACCAGAATTAACCGCCTGCCATCCTGACCATAAGGGAATTGATCAGCAAAGCGTTGGCTTAGTACTGCATCGTCTTCTATTTTGGCCACTACCTGCAGCAGGGCATCAATAACGGTATTGCCAGTAACGACAATATGCGTCGGATTAACCTGCTCGTTCAGCAGGTTTTGCTGTGAGGTAGCGGTAGGCGCAAAGTGAAAACGGGTAATAGCACCGGTTAACTTGCGGTTGGCTTCTTCCGGCCAGGGGCTGTATATATTGCCGGTGCGCAGACCGGCTTCAACATGGCCCACTGCGGTTTTTTCATAATAACAGGCCAGTGCTGCAGCGAAAGTAGTGCTGGTATCGCCATGCACTAACACAACGTCGGGCTTAAAATCGCGCAGTACCGGTTTAATGTTTAGCAGTATGCTGGTGGTAACGTCGTATAAATCCTGGCCGGCTTTCATAATGGCCAGATCATATTCGGGTTTAATATCAAATAGCTGCAACACCTGATCCAGCATTTCACGATGTTGGCCGGTAACACAAACGCGGCTGTCGATATCCGTTTGCTGCTTTAGTAAATTAACCAGTGGCGCCATTTTTATGGCCTCGGGGCGGGTACCAAAGACGCTGAGAACTTTAATCATTGAAGATCCTTATCACTGTGATGGCGTAAAGCTTACCAAAAGCGCTTTTAAAGCGATAGTCAGACCGCTAAACTAGCGCGCCCTGGGTTAATTTCAACTGAATCGTTGATAATTAACTGGAAAGAGCACTAACGCTTGCAATAAAAAGGACCAACCGATGTTATATCTGAACAGCCAGAAAATACCTGAATTAGCCGGTTTAACTTTTGCCCAGCGTATGGAGGTGATCCGCAAAGCCGCTGATGGCCTGCCGGTGCCCACTAAAATTACACTGAATATTATCAAGCTTTTGATACTGATACCGTTATTCTTGCTGATCGCCAGAGCCAGCGGCTGGCACATTGTTGGCTACATTATATTGCTGTTTGTTGCCTACCCTGCCATTACCCGGCCGTTAACCTTTGCCGTATGCCGTAAAGATTTTGCCAGAATTCGCCAGCAGTTGTTTGGCCAGTAACTGGCCGCAACCTGCATACACCGGCAATTTCACGGTTTTTATCTGTTAACACCGAGGCGGATGATGACAAGATTGCCGCACATCTGCATAATCCGCAGAGCTTTGCGCCATCAAGGCGGGCAAAGCACATAATTCTAATAAAACTCTGGGGACTCCATGACTGAATCAAGCACTGTTGCGGCGGCAAATGCCACCCAGCCGCAATTTCTCGGCCATCCGGTCGGGCTTTATGTGTGCTTTCTCACCGAAATGTGGGAACGCTTCTCTTTCTACGGTATGAAATACCTGCTGTTGTTGTATTTAACAAAGTACCACTTATTCAGTGATGCCGGTGGCCTGGATGTATTAGGCAGCTATGCCGGCCTGGTTTATGCGATGCCGGTTATCGGCGGTATGCTGGCAGACCGCTATCTGGGTATGCGTAAAGCCGTTACCTTTGGTGCCATTTTGCTGTGTCTTGGCCATTTAGGCCTGGCCTATGAAGGCTTTCAGGCTTATGTAGAAAACGGCGTGGTAGTGCAGGATACCGGTGCAATACAGGTGTTTTACTTTTCACTGGCGCTGATCATTATGGGTGTAGGCTTTTTAAAGCCAAACATTTCTACCATAGTGGGCCAGCTGTATGGTAAAGAAGATGCCCGGCGTGATTCTGGCTTTACTATCTTTTATATGGGTATTAATACCGGCTCTTTTATTGCCACCTTACTGGTTACCTATGTAGGTGAAAGCTATGGCTGGGGTTACGGTTTTGGCCTGGCCGGTATTGGTATGGTGCTGGGGTTAATTGTGTTTTTAGCCGGCCAGAAATACCTGTATGGTTATGCTGAACCCTCTAACCCTACCCTGCTAAAAGAAAAAGTTTTTGCTGGTATCGACCGCGAATGGCTGATTTATCTGGCAACTATACCGGCGCTGTTTGTAATGTGGCAACTGGTGCAATATAACCCTGTGGTACATAACACTTTGCTGGGGTTATCCTTTGTAGTGCTGGTGGGCATTATCTGGTTTATGGTGACGCAATGTACTAAAGAAGAGCGTGACCGGATGATGGTATTAATAGTACTGACCATTTCAACGGTGGTGTTCTGGGCGTTGTTTGAGCAATCGGCGTCTTCAATGACCTTATACGCCGACCGGGTAATGGATCGCAATGTGTTTGGTTTTGAAACCACCGCAGGCCAGTACGGCGCGTTAAACCCAATGTTTATTATTACGCTGGCCCCGTTTTTTGCCTGGTTGTGGATTTTTCTGGCCAAACGCAATATGGAGCCAAGCACCCCGGTTAAATTTGCGCTGGGTATTATCCAGGCCGGTTTAGGTTTTGGTGCTCTGGTACTGGGTGCGCAGTTCCCTAACGAAGCGGGCCTGGTTGGTGCAGGCTGGATGGTATTGGCCTATATGTTACACACTATGGGTGAGCTGTGTTTATCTCCGGTGGGTTTATCGGCAGTAACCAAGCTGGCAGTACATAAAGTGGTTGGTGTAATGATGGGAGCCTGGTTCCTGGCTACGGCTTACTCAGAGTTATTAGCCACCCAACTGGCAAAACTGGCGGCGATTGAAGTACCGGCCGGTGAAACTGTTGAAGTAAGTGCAGCATTGGCAGGTTACACCGAGCTGTTCAGCTTTTTGCTGTATGTTGGTCTTGGTATTGGTGTCTTTATGCTGTGTATCAGCCCCTGGCTGAAAAAACGTATGCACGGCGTGCATTAATGTTAAAAGGGTCGGCAATGCCGACCCTTTTTATTTGAGGTTATGTAAAAACTCAGTGGCTTCGCCACTCTTCGTATACTACTGGCCACGCCACTGCGCATGACATAAAGATTCATGCTTTTCGCGGCTAAGCAGTATGCGCGCCAGCACCATATCCGGGGCGCCGTTTTCACCGGTTAAGCCAATTTGCGCTTCGTAGTGCAGCTCGGGCTCCAAGTCCTGCATCATCATTTCTACCCAGTCTTCACCAGGAATAGCTAAATCGGCGTAGCCGCGGCTTTCGTAATGTTGCTGATAGAGTGCGTAGTCTTCTGCTGACAGGTTTTCTGATGCCAGCTCTTCAAAGATATCAAACGCATGGTCACATAGTTCGTCCAGCGTCCATAATTCCAAATCTTGCATTGGTGCTCCGATATTAACATCAGTGTTGTCGCTGGCCTTGCGTTACAACGCTGCTGTGCTCGCCAAAGCAACTCGCTCACGCTTGCGCGCTCACTCAGACACTCTTTGGCTGTACGCAGCAGGTTCTAACCGGCCAGCTTTATCGTGCTGGAGTTTTATCACCAACACAATGCTGCTTATACAATGCCGCCATTATAGCAAGGCTTTGGCGAAAACACTGCTGTGCTGCTAAACTAGCGGCCTTTTTTCCAGCCAGATTTTACTATGTACCTGTGCCCGCTTTGCCAACAACCATTATTGCTAAGCAATAAACAATATCAGTGTGCTAACCGCCATAGCTTTGATCTTGCCCGCGAGGGTTATGTTAACCTGTTGCCGGTGCAGCAAAAAAACTCTAAAGATCCTGGCGACAACAAAGATATGATGCTGGCACGGCGCGCTTTTTTACAAGCTGGCTGGTATGCACCATTGGCACAGGCGGTAAGCCAGACTCTGGCAGCAGTAACTCCTAAATGTGTGCTGGATTTAGGCTGTGGCGAAGGTTACTACACCACGCAGCTGAAACAGGCTGTGCCCAACGCCACAGTATATGGGGTTGATATCTCAAAAAGCGCGATTAAATTTGCCGCTAAAGCGGCTGGTAGCAATATCAGTTTTAGTGTTGCCAGTGCTTACCAGCTGCCCTTTGCAGCAGATTGTTTTGATGCCGTGGTACGTATTTACGCGCCGTCTAAAGCTGAAGAGTTAAAGCGGCTGATAACAAGCGGCGGCCATTTAATTACCGTAACTCCGGGGCCTGAGCATTTGCTGCAGATAAAACAAGCGGTGTATGAGCAAGTGCGGCTGCATAGTGACAGCATCGACAGCATTGCTGGCTTTACTCATATTAAGCGCCAGCGTTTGCAATATAACCTGACATTTGCACACCCTGCAGATGTACTGGCCCTGGTACAAATGGTGCCGCTGGCGTGGAAATTCAGCGCTGAACAAAAGCAACAGTTTGCTGATAGCCTTCCGGTAATAAGTATCGATTTTCTGCTCGATATGTATCAAAAAGCACCAATTTGATGCAAAACGACAGCCGCACCATCTGAGCGCGTATTGCCCCGTTATGGGGTGATATTGTGCTGCTTTTTAACGCTAAATCATTGTTGCAATACGCAACTGTAAATTTTTTCACTGCTGATCACCAATTCACTTGTTAACAGCCTGCCTACCGGTATGCCTTTTGGCATCTGCGCCCAGGTTAACTTTGTTAACATAAATCAGTTTAAATCTGCCTGTCATAGTTGCTTTAACCATTCCCAAAACAGATACGTGCTAATTTTGCGCACAATCTTTGCATTATTGCTACCGAAGCGCAAAACAATGTAGCGTTTTTGTCTTTTAACACTTTGATAATAATCACTTTTAAATAAAAAATAACTAAGGTGGGAACAAAGATGAACTATAAGAAAAACTCTGTAGCACTAGGCATTAAAGTTGCGCTTTTTGGTTCAGTAGCAATGGCAATGCTGGTTCAGCCGCAAGCGTGGGCACAAGACGCGGCTGAACAAGGTGCTGAAGCAGTAGAGAAAATTGCTGTGGTAGGCTCAAGATCGGCGCCTCGATCTGTGGGAGAGTCACCGGTACCTATCGATATTATCGGTGGTGAAGAGTTTACCAACCAGGGCAACTCCGACATGCTTAACTTACTGAGCACTATGGTGCCCAGTTTTAATATTAATGCTCAGCCGATCAGTGATGCAGCAACACTGATCCGCCCGGCTAACCTGCGTGGTTTAGGGCCGGATCAAACGCTGGTATTGGTAAACGGTAAACGCCGGCACCGAGCTGCCGTTATTGCCTTTTTAGGCGGCGGTATTTCGGATGGTGCCCAGGGGCCGGATATTTCGGTGATCCCGGCTATTGCGATTCGGCAGGTAGAAGTACTGCGTGATGGCGCCGCTGCACAATATGGCTCTGATGCTATTGCCGGTGTACTAAACTTTCAGCTGAAAAACGCCAGTGAAGGCGGCATGCTGGAAGCCAAATGGGGCGAATATTATGATGGCGGCGCCAGTGACCAGTTTGCCGGCAATATTGGTCTGCCCTTTACTGATAAAGGCTCGGCTAACTTTAGTTTTGAATACCGTACCGCTGATGCTACCAGCCGCAGTGTGCAACGCGATGATGCTGCCGGGTTAATTACGGCAGGTAATACGGCAGTGGCCGATCCGGCGCAAATTTGGGGCTCGCCACAAATTAAAGACGACTTAAAACTGTTTGCCAATATTGAGCTGGAGTTAAGTAAAGACAAATCAGCTTATGCTTTTGGTAACTATGCCAAGCGCGAGGTGGAAGGCGGTTTTTACTATCGTAACCCGACTAACCGCAGCGGTGTGTATGCCGGCTCACCGGTAACAGTAGATGGCGTAAGTTATGATACGGTGCTGGTTGGTGACTTAACCCCGGATGATGGCGCAACTTGCCCGGCGCTGCGCCTGGATGCTAATGGCATTCCGATTGCGTCTGATCTGGCGGCTATAACCGCAGATCCAAACTGCTGGGCCTTTACCGAGATGCTACCCGGTGGTTTTACCCCACGCTTTGGTGGCACGGTGTACGATGCTTCTATTGCCGGTGGCGTAAAGGGCGAGTGGTTCAACGACATTATGTTTGATATGAGCGCCACTTATGGTCGCAGCCAGGCAGATTTCAGTATCAAGAACACCATTAACCCGTCAATGGGGCCAGACACCCCGACAGAATTTGACCCCGGCACTTATGTGCAAACCGAAATTGGTCTGAACCTGGATATGTTCCGCGAGTTTGACGCAGGACTGGCTGAGCCGTTAGTACTGGCCGGTGGTGTGGAGTGGCGTGAAGATATCTTTGAAGTAAAAGCCGGTGATGTGCCCTCTTTTACCGTAGGCCCGCTGGCCAGCCAGGGCTTCGGTATCGGCTCTAACGGCTTCCCGGGTTTTAAACCGGAAGCCGCTGGTGTATTTACCCGCCGTAACCTGTCGTTTTATACCGATGCTTCGGCCTGGGTAACCGATGATTTAATGCTAAATGGCGCGCTGCGTTATGAAGACTTTACTGACTTTGGCGATACCACTAACTGGAAAGTATCTGCGCTGTATAACCTGACCGACAGCATTTCGCTACGTGCGGCTGCAGGCACCGGCTTTCGCGCCCCTACCATTGGCCAGAGTAAAGTTATTAACGTAACCACCGCCTTTGGCCCGAACGGGCTGGAAGATCAGGCCACTTTACCGCCTGATAACCCGATATCGATTCAAAAAGGCGGTAAGCCGTTAAAACCGGAAGAATCGGAAAACTTCTCGGTTGGTACAGTAATGAATTTCGGCACCACTCACGTATCACTGGATTACTACAACATTAAAGTGACTGACCGCTTAAGCCAAACCTCGCCACTAGAGTTAACCGCAGACGATATTGCCGCGCTACTGGCAATGGGCGTAGCTGACGCTACCAGTTATTCCAGTATTTTATTCTTTACCAACGACTTTGACACCCGCACGCAGGGGGTTGATTTAGTGGTAAGCCAGGATCTGGATTTAGGCCGTGGCCGCAGCAAACTTAACCTGGTATTTAACTGGAATCACACCAAAGTAACCCTTGATCCGTTAACCACTAACGTCAATGACACCAAGGTACGGCAACTGGAAGATAACCTGCCAAACACCCGGGGCAGCCTGTCATTTACTCATGAGGAAAACAGCTGGCGTGCACTGGCGCGGCTGAACTACTACGGTTCATTCTGGGAAGCGCATCTGGATGATGGCGAACTGGGTATCGACGAAGGTTCAGCAGTTACTGTTGATCTGGAGCTGGGTTACAAGATACTGCCCTCGCTGGAACTGGTACTGGGCGCGCAAAATGCTTTTAACAAATACCCGGATGAAAACCCATACGGTGGTATAGCAGGTGCTAAATACCCGACTACCACACCTTACGGTTTTAACGGCGGTATGTATTACGTGCGTGCTGTGTATACGTTTTGATGTCGTAGCCAATGCAGTGGCTGATTTTTAGCAGACACTGCAGAAGAACTGTTGCTGCACTAAGCTGTTATTGGCCACCGCTTTTACTTACTTAGTGCAGCTTACCTGCGGGATAAACCAGCGATGAGTAACTATTTTAAAGCCCCACTAACCAGACGCCAGTGCCTGAGCTTGCTGGCCAAGGCAGGTAGCAGCTCGGCTGTGCTGGGTGCTGCCGGTATTTTTGGTCTGACTAACACTCCGGTAAATGCAAGCCCGGTAACATTAAAACCGCTGCAGGGTAAAAACCGTAAAGTACTGATCCTCGGCGCCGGCATCAGCGGCCTTACTGCCGCCTACGAGCTGGAACGGGCCGGCTACCATTGTACAATTTTAGAAGCTTCACACCGCATTGGCGGCAGAGTGCTGACACTTCGCCGTGGTGATTTTATAGACGAGTTAGGTAGCCCACAAATTTGCCCGTTTGACGATGCACCAAACCTGTATTTTAACGCCGGTGCCGCGCGTATTCCGGCGCACCATACCGGCATTTTGCACTACTGCCGTACGCTGGGCGTAGAGCTGCAATTGTTTAGTAACCACAATAAAAACTGCTACACCCAGGATGATGCAGCTTTTAATGGCCAACCGGTACGAATACGCGAATATGAAGCTGATATGCGCGGTTTTATTGGCGAACTACTGGCAAAGTCAGCCACATCCGGCGCCGTGCTGGACCAACCATTTGACGAACAGGATTTAGATAAATTTATTCAGTTTGCCCAAGCTTATGGTGATCTGGACTCAAGTTTAACTTATCGCGGTACCGACCGCGCCGGCTATGCTGCCGGTGGTGTTACCACAGCGGGCATTCTGAAGCAACCAAGGCCACTGCCCGAGCTGTTGCGTAGTGACTTTTGCGCTGGGGCTATGCATTTTGCTGAAATTGCCGATCAGGCCCCCGCCCTGATGACACCAAGCGGTGGTATGGATAGCATTGTAAAAGCCTTTTTGCGCCAGCTCACTACGCCTGTTCAACTGCATTGCCAGGTCAGTAATATTCAGTTGCAACCTCAGGGTGTTGCCATAACCTACCTGAAACAGGGTGAAAGCTATACCGAACAGGCCGATTATTGCCTTAACTGCATACCAGCCCAACTGGTAAGCGGCATAGAAAACAACTTACCGGCTGATTATGTGACCATAATGCGCCAGTTGGGCCGCGGCAAATTGACCAAAATCGGCCTGCAAGCCAAACAACGTTTTTGGGAGCAGGAAGATATATACAGCGGCATTAGCTGGACTAAACAAGATATTACCCAGATATGGTATCCGCACCATGATGCTTTTAAAGCCAAGGGTATTTTATTGGGCGCTTATAGCTGGGAGCCGCAGATTTCTGATCGCTTTGCCGCTATGACGCATCAGCAACGGCTGGCCACCGCTATTGCTCAGGGCACTAAAGTGCACGCCAACTATGCCCAACATATTGAAAACGGTGTCAGTGTTTGCTGGCAGCGCATGAACCATATGCTCGGGTGTGGTGCAGTATGGCCAGAAGAGCTACAAAAAACCGGCTTTCAATTGCTGCAGGCACCGGCAGGAAACCACTATCTGATGGGTGATCAACTCAGTATGCACCCGGGCTGGCAGGAAGGCGCAGTGCGCTCGGCCTGGCATGCCCTGGCCGATATTGAACGGCGTGAAGCACTACGCAGTACAGGAGCCCAGGCATGAATAAAATCTGGCTAGTGTTTATGCTGCTCAGCAGCGCAGTTCTGGCAGATTCTAAACAACCTGATGCACAGTATTGCCTGGTATGCCATGGCTCTGCGGCTCAGGGCAACGCTGCCATTAAAGCCCCTAACCTGACCATTTTACCCGACTGGTATCTGCGCCAGCAGTTTATTGCCTTTCGTAACAACTGGCGCGGTAGTGCAACAAATGACGCCCACGGCAAAGAAATGCAAGCCGTTGCCAACACGATGAACGATGCTGAAATTGAACAAGCTATTGCATTTATCCGCCGCCAGGCGCCGGTGAAATTACCAATTAGTGTTAATACCACAGCAAATGTACAACACGGCCAGCAGTTATATCAGCAATGTCAGGCTTGCCATGGCGCCCAGGGTGAAGGCAATGCCCAGCTGCATGCACCGCCACTGGCCGGCCAGCATAATTGGTATCTGGTACAGCAGCTAAGTGCCTTTAAAAACGGCTGGCGCGGTAACCAAAACGATGATAGCTACGGCCAGATAATGCGCCAGTTTGCCCAAAGTTTACCAGATGAACAGGCCATAGCCGATGTTGTGGCCTATATTGACAGCTTACCTTCTACTCAACCTCTATTAAGGACATCCCGATGAATCTGAATTTCTGTTATGCCGCAGCCTTATTAACTTTCAGCCACGTTGCTACCGCAGCCGATATTACCCGCTATGCGCTGCCAAATAACAACACCTTTCCTATTGCTGCGGCTGTTGAAGTACCTGCGGGTAAAACTGTGGTGTATGAAAGTGGTAAAGTGCCTGCCCCACTGGATGCTACAGCAGAGCCAAACAGTGCTGCTTACTGGGGGAATACCGAACAGCAAACCGTTAGCGTATTAAGCCAGATTGAGGCTAGCCTGAAAGACAAAGGCCTTGGTATGGGCGATGTAGTAAAAATGACGGTATTTCTGGTGGGCGATCCGACGCAGGGCGGTAAAATGGATTTTAGCGGCTTTATGCAAGGCTACAGACAGTTTTTTGGTACCGAACAACAACCGAATTTACCTGCACGCTCTGCCCTGCAAATCGCCGGTTTAGTCGCTGACGGTATGTTGGTAGAAATAGAAGTGATTGCAGTACGGCCTTAACCGCTTGTAGCCAGATCACCGAACGTGATCTGGCTCTGCCAAAGCCTACTTGGCTTGACCAGCCGTTTGCTGTGCTTCACGCTCTTGCTGGTGGATAGCCGTCAGCATACCTGACCAGAAATAAGTACCCATCTCATTCATTACATTAGATTCAGCATTGATCAGCATTACCAACCCCAGCTGATGCTCTCGCGAATAAGCAATTTCAGCGCGATAGCCCTTTACCCAGCCGCCGTGGTAAATCAGCTCATCAACACCAAATTGATACACCCGCCAGCCCAGAGCATAATGCGCATCGGTCAGGTAACGGTTCCATTGTTTACGCCGTAAATCACGCCGTGTTTTAACCCTTTTAGCAGTAATTTTTTCCAGCAAGCTATCTGACAACACCGCCGGATTATGCCCCAGCTGAGCAATTAACCAGTAACCTAAATCTACCGCACTGGCATTAACGCCGGCTGCGGGGCCAAAACGGTAATAGCTTTCTGCTACTTTGGTGCTGTGCCAGCTGCCACGGGCACGTACATGCGGCATAGCACGGTTTTCTGTGCTGAAAAAACCATCCAGCCCTACAGAGGCAGTTGGCAGTTGTAGCGGGGTAAAAATATGTTCCTGCATTAGCTCGGCATAGGTTTTACCGGTGGTTTGCTGCATGATCGGTTCAATTAAGCTAAACAGCACATTCTGGTAACCATAACACTGGCCGGGAGGACAAAGAGGGTCAATTTTACTGAACTGTGGCATGATGCGCTCAGGCAGTAAATCTGCTTCTATCAGATTGTCGTAGGCATTGGCCATAACACCGGTGCTTTGTGACAATAAGTGTTCAACCTTCAACTGTTTATTGTAACGTGCACTTTTAAAACTAAACTCCGGTAAATAACGGGTAACGTTATCGTCCCAGTTAAAATGGCCTTGTGATGCCACTATGCTAGCCAGGCCGGCGGCAAAGGTTTTTGACACTGAAGCAATCCGAAACACAGTGTATGAATCTACCGGTTCTTTACTGCCAAGCTGGCGGACACCAAAACCTGCTGTGGCAATAATTTTATTGCCACGCACTATGGCGTAAGCGCCACCGGGAATTTTTTGCTCAGTAAGGTTAGCGGCAAAATACTCGTCAAAGTCTGCTACCAGAGGCCCAAGTTCAATCTCTGCCATAACAGAGCTGCTAAACAAACAGGCTATCGCCAGAAAATACTGCCGCACTGTAACCCCTTTTCTGTTTATCATTATGCCCGCCTGTTAAATGCCGGCGGGCATTGTAGGAGCTTTATTCTGCCTTGCCAAGCCTGCACCGGTAGATCATTGCCAGCAGCATTAGCCAAATCATCCCCAGACTACCGCCGCCTGAGCCACCGTTATCATTGCCGCCACCACCTGAACTTGCCGGGTTAACGGTAACAAGCACTTCTGCACTGCTGCTAACGGTGCCGTCATTGGCGGTAAAGCGAAACAATAAATGCGTTTGTGCACTTACCACTGGCGCAGTAAAGCTAGTGTTTAATGCCGTAGTGTTACTCAGGCTTACCTGTGGCCCGCCAATTTGCTGCCATTGATAAGTAAGGTTGCCAGTATTACTGTAAGTGGCTGTGGCCTGCAATTGCACAGTAGCACCGCTACTGACCTGCTGTGGCTGACCAGCGGATACCAAAATGGCAGTATTGCTACAGTTAGTATTGACCTCTAGTGTGCTTATCTGCTGCAACCAGTTAGTAAATTGCTGATTAGCTGGCGGGCAAAGGTCTGTATCATTAAATCTGAAATCCTGTAACTGAGATAATGCTGTCAGGCTTTGCGGCAGAGTGCCGCTAAGGGTATTGTTATTTAACCACAGAGCCTCCAACTGGCTAAGCTGCCCAATGGCAGAGGGCACCACTCCGCTTAACAGATTATTATCCAAGTATAGAGCCTTAAGCGTGCTCAGATTACCCAATGCAGCAGGAATACTGCCACTAAAACGGTTTTCCGATAAATCCAGTACCTGCAGTGCTGCTAACGTGGTCAATTGGGTGGGAATAGTACCGCCGATTGCGTTGCGCCATAACACCAGACGTTGCAGCTTAGTCAGCTGAGTCAGACCCAAGGGCAGGTTGCCTTGCAGGCTGTTGGATGTCAGGTCCAGTTTCTGCAGTTCAGTTAATCCGCCGATACTGGCTGGTATAGCTCCTGTCAGACGATTACCAATAAGCTCTAGCTCTACAACATGCCCGGCACTGCAACTCACACCATACCAGTTACAGGGTGTGCTGTTTTGCAGCCAATTTGTCCGGTTTACCCAGCTTTGCCCTGCTGTATCGTAATATAAATCTGTCAGCGCTGCGCACTCGGCTAACGGAATTTCGCTGACATTATTTACACTACAATAGTTATTGTCACGCAACCGCACCTCCACGGTGCCGTCAGGAAATACCAGGCTGGTGTTACTGCCGTTAAATGTCCAGCGTGTACTGTACACCCCATCACCGCTATTAATATCAGGTGCTACGCCATTATCTGCCAGATTAATGGTATTGCCGCCTTGTGTGATGCTCACCGGCACACCATTGCCATCGCAATTAATACTCAGTACTTTTAAATCAATGGCGGTGTTTGCTGCAAGATACACAATATCTGTTACCGGTAACATACGCCGCTGGCGCTGTGCGTTAACACAGTTAAGTACGCCACTCTGACCGTTGCCGCTGGCCAGCAATAAATTACCGTTAATAGTTTGCTCTGCCAGCAGCGGATCGGTTGCCGCCTGACCCGACACCAGCAAGCGGCCGCGCAATTGCTGCATTGTTAATGCTGGCTCGGCGGCTTTAGCCAATGCCGCTACGGCAGCCACCATAGGTGCGGCCATAGAGGTACCTGACGCACTGGCGTAACCATCATTCGGATTATTAGGATCGTCCAGACCAGTAGAAATAATACCTACACCAGGGGCGGATAAACTTACCCAGTCACGGCCGTAATTAGCAAAGTCGGCTTTATTACCTTGTTCGTCATGGGCGGTAACACTGATAACATTGGGTAAGTCAAAGGCTGCCGGATAAAACTTCGCCTGGCTGTCTGCATTACCGGCACTGGCCACAAATAAAATACCGGCGTCATTGTGTGCTTTGATAGCATTGTATAGTGCTTGCGAGTTTATGGCCGCACCCCAGGAGTTGTTGCTGGCAACAATATTAACATTGTGATTCAGCTTTAAATCCAGCACATAATCCAGACACTCTATGGCATCACTGATAAAACCATCGCCGTTTTCATCCATAAAACGGCACGGCAGAATTTTTACATTCCAATTAATGCCCGCTACACCGACATTGTTATTAGTACGTGCAGCAATAATACCGGCAATAACAGTGCCATGGCCGTCTGTATCCATGGGATCAACTTTGTTGTCATCATCTGCAGGGTTTATGCCGCGAATATCGTCGATATAGCCGTTATTGTCGTTATCTATACCATCGCCAGCAGTTTCGCCGGGGTTTTGCCAGATATTGCCAGCTAAATCAGGGTGCAAATAATCAACACCGGTATCAATAACTGCAACCACCAGTTCGTCGTCACCGGTAGTCTGATCCCAGGCCGCTACAGCATTAATACCTTTACCCGCACCAAGATGCCACTGCTGGGCAAACCGGGGATCGTTAGGAATAGCGGTTTTACTGACTTTGTGATCCAGCTCTGCCGCTTTAACACCGGGCATATTCTGGTATTCAGCTATGGCTTTATCGACATCAGCACCACTGGCTAATGTTGCAACCGCCAGTTGTGGCAAGTGCTGATAGCGACGCAATGGCTGCGATTTGCTTTTTGTTACGCCCTGTACCGACAGTAATTGCGGTTCAAAACTGCTGGCGCTCACCTCTGGCTCTAATGTCAGAATAATTCTTACCTGCGGCGGTGCAGCCTCGGCCCAGGCAAACAACAAGCCGCAACCGACTAAAGCCAACAAACTATTTCTGAACATATTCCACCCCATGCAGTAACCGAACTTTCGTCAACTAATACTACGGGATCTTTGTATAAAAAGTGTAATTCTTTTTGTATTGATAATCGCTCCGTTAGCTGTCAGAACAATACAAGCCACGGCTAACCGGTTTAATGGCAACCAACTGACCGGCACTATTGCTGACAAACTCAACCCATTGCTGCTGAGCAAAGTCGCTTAGTTTATGCTGTTGCAGGTTTAACTGGCCCAATAACTGCCGATCTATGCTCAGTAGCAGATCATCACATACTGTGATCTGCCACTGCTCTTCTTGTTGACGTAACAAGCCGGTATGATAATGAAAAGCAGTGCTACGTTGCTGGGCTGCTGTGTACTGCTGATAAACAGCTGATGGATCAGCCTGCTGCGAAAGTGCCCTATGCTCAGTTTGCGGTGACAACCTGTGTTCCTGTACCTCTTTATAATGCTCGTCCTGCATTACCACTACCTGATAATACAACGGGGTTGTTTTATCTGCCGGTTGCAATAAATATCCCATCAATAACAACAAGGCACAGCTCATTGCCAGTTGAGTATTACGCCACAACCCCATACCACTACTACGTTTTACTGGCCTGGCGCGGCGAACTATTTCCCGGCTAACCCGCTGCGGCAGCACATGACAGGCTTTATCGTGCCGGTATTGCTGTTGCAGCTTTTGTTCAAATTGTTCAGGCGTTGTCATCTGAGCCTCCGGCCAACTGCTGTAAAAACTGTCTGGCATAACGTAAACGGCTTTTAATGGTTTCAGCCGGCTGTTGAGTAATATCGCTGATCTGCTGTAATGAAAAACCTTCCAGCTGTAGCATTAACGCTTCACGCTGCAAAAAGGGCAATAATTGTAATTGCTCACTAAACAATAATTGCCGCCTGTTAGCATCTAACTGCTGTGCCAGACAGGTACTGGCTGCAAGCTCGGTTTCAAGCATATCTGCCTGCCAGCGCTGACGACGGCGTAATTCATCAATCAGGCAGTTACGCCCCACACTGAACAACCAGGTTTTAAAGCTGCTTTTGCCAGCAAAACTGTAAGGTTGCTCAATAAGTTTAAGCCAACATTGCTGACTGATATCTTCTGCCAGTGCTTTGTCTGATTGCTGGGCCAAAAAGTGGTATAACTCATTACCATGCAGCGCAATCAGTTTTTCCAGATGCGCCGGGCTGCCTGTGTCACGGTACAGCGCAAACAGCTGCTCTGCACTGCTGTCACTGCCAAACCAGCCACTGATAAAGAAGGATAATGCCATTGAACTGCTCCTTGTGCTTACCCTGTAATTTCAGCCTAGTCGCTCTGTAAACTGAAATCGAGCTGAACCTGCATATTCTGTTGTTTTACCGCTTTACCGTCGACCAGTTGCGGCTGATATTTCCAGCGCCGCAGCGCCCTTACAGCTTCGCGGTTAAACAGGGTTGCCGGCTCGGCTGCAAGCACTGCTACGTCCGTCACTGCACCGGTTTCATCTATGGTAAAACTCAGTCGTACCCAGCCTGAGATACCGTCACGCGCAGCTTCTATGGGGTAACGTGGTTCAACCCTGACCAGCGGCGTTGCAGAACGTTCGCCCCCTTGCATCATGTTATTGGGGCCGGTGGCTCGCGGTATATTTACTTTGCCTATGGCATCAAAACCAGGATTAAGGTTTGTTAACGTTTCCACTGTCGGATCTACTTTGGGTAGATCACGGGGTTTCAGCTCTGGCATCGGCGGCAATACTTTATTTTTTATTACGTCAGACTCTGGCGGCGGGTTAAAAAGCTCAACCGGCAGATACACAGGTGATGCCTGTGGTTTTACACCATCTGTTTTGATCAATTGCTGCATAGCTGCAAACAGTAAAAAGGTGATCGTTAGTGCCGACACAGCAGCGGAGGTCATTTTTACAGTTTGTTGAGAGGGCAAAGTTTGCATATCAGCTCCTTTTTAACTTTGTTAGTAATTAGACGTTTGGGCCAATAAAACGGGGTTAAACTTTTTGCCTTTACACAACCTTTACCCTGCCCTGACATTGCTTAGCAGTAGAGACTGATATAGTAAACGCATATAGTTTTATGGAGTAAAAGCAGTGCGTTATTGGATTTCAGCTTTCGTTGTGGCATTAGTTGTCGCCGGTTTTTGGCTTAGCACAGGCACCGGGCAGCAACTGATACAATATCAAACGCAAAGCCCTGCCCGTGGGGATGTTGAAAGTGTGGTAAATACCGCAGGTACCACCAAGGCAGTTGTTACGGTGGAAGTGGGTACTGAAGTATCAGGGCTGATTACCGAGTTATATGTCGACTTTAACGACGATGTCACTCAGGGCCAGGCTATCGCCAAGCTGGATGACAGAACTTATGTCGCAAAATTACGTCAGGCCGAAGCGGATGTGGTTATGGCACAGGCCAGCCTGGCACAACAAAAAGCCACGCTGACCAAATCCAATACCGAGCTGGCCCGCACCGAACGTGCCTATACCCGCCAGCAACAGCTGATGCAGCAAAAGCTAACCAACCAAAGCGAACTGGATGATGCCCGGGCTGCATTTGAAACAGCACAAGCGCAAATAATACTGGCGCAGGCGCAAATTCAAAGCGCCGAGGCGCAGTTGTTGCAGCGCAATGCCCAACTAGAACAGGCCCAGCTGGATTTAGACCGCACTACGATCCGCTCGCCGGTTAACGGCACGGTAATAGATCGCCAGGTTGATACCGGCCAGACAGTGGCAGCCAGTTTGTCGGCCCCTACGCTGTTTACCATAGCGCAGGATTTATCCCGTATGCAGATTGAAGCCGACGTAGACGAAGCCGATATTGGCAAAGTGCAGCATGGCCAGTTGGTACGCTTTCAGGTTGATGCCTACCCGGACCGGCGTTTTTCCGGTGAAGTCGCCCAGGTGCGCAAAGCAGCCACCAACACCAATAACGTCGTAACATACAAAGTTATTATTAATGCGCCCAACCAACAGCAGTTATTACTGCCGGGTATGACGGCAAATATGAATATTGTGCGTGGCTCAAAGCAGGATGTACTACGTGTGCCCAACGCGGCCCTGCGTTTTAAACCGGTTGGTATCACAGCTGAAACGCAACCCCAGCCCGATATGGCCGCTAATTTGATTAAGCAGCTAAACCTTAATGCCGACACTGCCACTAAGGTAAAGCAGCTGTATGCTGAATTTGGCAAAGCTATGCAGCAAAGCCGCAGCCAGAATGCCGGTAACCCGATGACTGATGCGCGCCAGTTAATGACGCAACAGCGGCAAAAACTGCAAAATGCTTTGCAACTGGTGCTGACAGAGCAGCAGTATCAGCAATATTTGCAGTTGAACGAACAACGCCGCAACAGAGCGCCAGAGGCAGAAGCCGGCACCCGCGCTCAGGTATGGCGCTTAAACGCTGCAGGCCAGCCAGAGGCGGTGAATATACGCATCGGCTTAGCTAATGACGAATATTCAGAACTACTGGGCGGCGACATCAGCGAAAGCGACAAAATCATTGTGCGTGCAGTAAGGGTCGACTGATATGAGCCACACCGTTGTTGAAACCAAAGCGCTGGAAAAACATTATCAGATGGGTGGCCAGCATTTACGGGCGCTAAAAGATATCAGCATCCGTATTGCCCAAGGCGACTTTGTTGCCGTAATGGGCCCTTCTGGTTCAGGCAAATCAACTTTTATGAATATGATTGGTTGCCTTGATGCTCCCAGCCGGGGGCAAATCCTGCTGCAGGGCGAAGCCTTAACCCAGTTATCAGCCGCGGCGCTGGCAAAAGTACGCAATAAGTATATTGGTTTTGTATTTCAGCAGTTTAATCTGCTGCCACGTACCAGTGCCCTGGATAATGTGCTGCTACCATTGCTTTACAACAACACACCGCGCGATGAAGCAAGGGCGCGGGCACAAGCTTGCCTGCAACTGGTTGGGTTGGGCGACAGGCTGGATCATCAGCCATCGCAATTATCCGGTGGCCAACAACAACGGGTTGCTATAGCCCGGGCACTGGTAAATGATCCGGCGCTGATTTTGGCCGACGAACCCACCGGCGCACTGGATACAGAAACCGGGCTGGAAGTAATGCAGTTATTGCAGCAATTACACCAGCAGGGAAAAACCATAGTGCTGGTAACCCACGAAAGTGACATCGCTGCTTTTGCCAGCCGCCAGCTGTTATTTAAAGACGGTAGCCTGATATCAGATCGCAGCTCAATACCGCACAGCGCCAGCGCTGAGTTGGCGTTGCTACGCCAGCAACGTATGAAGGAGGTAGCGGTATGAATAGCCTGACCTTACTGCAGGTAGCCTGGGTGGCGCTGCGGGTAAACCTGCTGCGCAGCATTCTTACTATGCTGGGTATTATTATTGGCGTAGCCGCAGTTATTATTATGCTGGCGTTAGGGGCTGGCGCACGCTATGACGTTGACCAGCAAATAAAAAGCCTGGGCGGCAATGTATTTGTGGTATTTGCCCGCGGCCGTTTTATGGGCGGTGCCCGCGAAGCCAGTGGCAGTAGCCAGGGCCTGACAGAAATGGATGCGCAGGCCATAGAACAGCAAATTCCGGAAGTAAATGTCGCTGCCCCTACCCTGCGCGCCAGTGGCCAGCTGATTTATGGCAACCTGAACTGGGCGCCGGAAATTCACGGTGTCGATAATAAAATTTATACCGCCCAAAGCTGGGAGCTGGCCGAAGGGCGCAGCTTTAGCGATACCGAACTAGCCAGTGCCGGGCGTGTGGCGGTAATAGGCCAAACCGTAAAACGTGAACTGTTTGGTGCCGCTGATGCACTTGGCCAAACGGTGCGGGTAAATAAAATGCCGGTTACTATTATTGGTGTGCTCAAAGGCAAGGGGCAAAATACTCAGGGTAATGATCAGGACGACCTGATTTTTATGCCACTGGACACGGTACGCAAACGTATTGCCGGTATGACTCTATCCAGCCCCAAAGCGGTACGGTCAATTATTGTGCAGGTAACAGATGAGCGCGATATGGCCATAGTTGAGCAGCAACTCGATAGCCTGCTGCGCCAGCGTTTGCGCATTAGCGACAACCAGAGCGGTTTTAGCATTCGTAACCTGGCCGAAATGGTAGAAACCCGCTCGCAAACAATGCAAATATTTAATGGCCTGCTGGCTGCTGTAGCGTCAGTATCACTGCTGGTAGGGGGTATTGGCATTATGAACATTATGCTGGTATCGGTAACAGAGCGTACCCGTGAAATTGGCCTGCGTATGGCAGTGGGTGCCGAACCGCGAATTATTTTAAAGCAGTTTCTGGTAGAAGCCGTGTTGCTCTGTGCCATGGGTGGGCTAATTGGCCTGACTCTGGCCGTAGCCGTCAGTTTGGGTCTGGAATATTTTGCCGGTTTTACCGCCATTATTCAGCCCCAGGTTGTGGTAATGAGCCTGGGTTTTTCCTGTCTTATCGGGGTGTTTTTTGGCTACTATCCGGCCACCAAAGCGGCCCGTATGCAGCCGATTGAAGCGCTACGCTTTGAATAATACATAGTAGACTTTAGTCTTAGCACTACAACAGGTGATTGACAGTACAGCAGAATTTCCGAACACTCAGAAAATAACCTATAGTTTTATTTTTTGTTGTGCCACGGGATGTTTATGCAACTTAAAAGTACCAAACCTGCTTTGCTGGTGTTTGCTGTTCTGTTGGTGCAGGCAATAAGTTTTGCCGCTACCTCTTCTGCCATACTGGCGTTAACGCTGGCGGCTATAATGCTGTTGCTGTTTTTTTACTGGCCGCCAGCCGCCGCACAGCCGGTTAGTGATAGCAACAATGAGGTATTGGCAAAAACCGCAGATAATATTACCGAAGCTACGTCAAAGATGGCCATTGGCGCGGCTGAAGTGTCATTTTATATTGACAGCCTGATTAAAGATATTCAGCACAGCGGTGATGACAGCAGCAAAATTGCTGACGTGAGCAACCGCCTGGCCAGCACTGGTAATGAACTGACCCGATCACTGCAAAGTATTGGTAGTGCACTGCAACAAACGGCTGCCGCATCACAGCAGGCCGATAACCTGCTTGGATCCGGCGTCAACAATATTAAAGCACTGGTTAGCGCTGTCAGTGACGCAGCAGTACAACTGGCCAGACTGCGCAGCAGCAGCGACAACATTCAGCGTATTACTGAAGTCATTAACACCGTAGCCGAACAAACCAACTTACTGGCGTTAAACGCAGCCATTGAAGCCGCCCGCGCCGGTGAACAGGGCCGCGGTTTTGCCGTAGTAGCCGATGAAGTAAGAACTCTGGCAGGCAAAACCGCTACCGCTACAAAAGATATTGCCACTATGCTTAGCGATATCCGCGATCAAAGCCAGCATACCGCCAGCCAGATGAGCCAGCTACAACAGGCCGGTGAGCAGGTGCAGCAAGAATTACTGCAGGTTGCCGCTGGTTTTAATGATATCAACCAGCAAATAAGTGGTTCCTCGCAAACACTGGGGCAAATTGAACAGGTAAGTACCGATCTGGAACATACCAGTGAACAACTGGCCCATTCCATCGGCAATATCAGTCAGGCGCTGAAAACGATCGGCCAGAAAGGCAACTCGGTAGCGCAACAGGCCATAGAGCTGTCGGTAGAAACTGAAAGTGTTTACCGCGAACTAAGCACCTTAAGTGAACACAGTTTTTTCAGCCCTATTTTGGCCGAAGCCAGACAAGCCGCTGATGCGATTGGCCAGTTGTTCAGCCAGGCGGTTGCCGATGGTCGCCTGAGCATGGAGGCACTGTTTGCCGAAAAATACCAGCCGATAACCGGTAGCAACCCGGCCAAATTTCATACCGGCTACGACAGCTTTACTGATCAGTATTTACCGGCGATTCAGGAGCAGGTATTAAGCCGGCACAGCAATGTGCTTTATGCCGGTGCGGTGGATCGCAAGGGGTACTTTCCTACCCATAATAAGAAGTTCAGCCAGCCGCTAACCGGCAATTACGACAAAGATTTACTGCAAAACCGCACTAAACGCATTTTTAGCGACCGCACCGGCAGCCGTTGTGGCAGCCATACCGAAACCATGCTATTGCAAACCTATAAACGTGATACCGGCGAGATCCTACATGATTTATCAGTGCCGATCATGGTAAACGGCAGGCACTGGGGCGGGTTTCGTATTGGCTTTAAACGCTAAACCGGGCCATGGCCCGGTTTAGCTGCTGCTCTTTGCTGTGAATTATTCCAGATCGTCGAGTAAGTCATCAAATACGCTTTCATCCACTTCAGGCTCTTCCTGTTTTGGCGGATTACCGTCGTATATTTTAAACAACTGGCGCTGGTAATAAGACTCTTTGACAAAGGCGTATGGATCGAGCGACTCTTCCAGCATATTCTCCATCGACATCAGCTGCTCACGCCCATCTAATGCATTGATAGCTGCCCTGGTCAGGGTAAGTGGGGTATTTAACAGCCCCAGCGGAAAATAAAGGTTATCTACCAAGCCACCTGCCGTGCCCCGCACGGTAGTAGGACCAAGCGCCGGCAACATCAGGTAAGGGCCATCACCCACGCCCCACACTGCCAGTGTCTGGCTAAAATCCTCACCCTGCTCTACCAGACCTATTCTGGTAGCTACATCAAACAGGCCAAACAAGCCAAGTGTACTGTTTACCAGAAAACGCCCGGCGCTGATGGCAGCACGGTCTGGTTTTGCCTGCAACGTACCGTTTAAAAAGCTGGCTGGTTCACTAAGGTTATTGGCTACATTAACCAAACCTTTACGTGCTGGCTTGGGTACTACAGTCATATACCCCACAGTGGCCGGGCGCAGGACATACTTGTCCAGAATGTCGTAGTTAAAATCCCACAGTGGCCGGTTGATAGTTTCAAGCGGGTCCCGGCTATCCCGGTAATCAGTTTGCTGCTGAGCTTGTTTATTGTCAGGCTTACTGGCACAGCCAGTAACCAGCAGCATTAACGGCAACAACACGGCAAAACACGACGATTTACGCATATTAAGGTTCCAGTTTTAACGAAACAGAAAGCAAGGGATCATCAGAAAACGATAAAACAGCTGAAGCCGTTTGAATATCACCGGGGCGCTGCTCAACAGTACCTGACAACGACATGCGGGCAACAACCTGCACTTTATCAGCATTGGCCAGACTCCAGCCCGGCTGCATGGCCATTTGTTCTGTCAGCACCAGTTGCTGCTCACCGGACGGTAACGGAATGCGTTGTACAGCCAGCGGTAGTGCTGCCCCCTCTACCGCTTTAGCAAATAAGAACAGGCTGGCATTTGGATTGGCCTGCGCCAGCGCCGGATCAACATACAACGTAATACTAATTTGGCGCCCTTGCGGCATTTTATCGATGTTTAGCTGTTCTAAGCGTTGCTGCACTGCGGCATAACGCGGGTCATCTGCTGGCAGTTGTCTTAATAAAATCTGCCAGGCACTGGCGGCTTCGGTTAAATCGCCTTTTTCATAGGCAATCAGCGCCATCAGCGATAACGCATCGGTATTTTCCGTATCGCGGCTTAACACGCGGGCTACTGCGCGCCCGGCTCTGGCCAGGCTGTCGTCATCGCCGAGTAAAATCAGTGCCTGCGCATAACTAAGTAACAATGGTGAGCGCTCAGGCGTTAGCTTAAGGGCTTTTTCAAAAGCAGCGACGGCCTGCTCGAGCACACCCTGCGACATCCGGATACGGCCCAGCAGCATCCAGGCCACGGCATCATCACCTTCGTTAGCTAAGCGGGTACGCAGGGCCAGGGCAAACAGCTCGACTTCCTGATCTGATAACGGTTCTCCCTGGTTCAGCAATGCCCGCTCACCATATTGGGATAAGTTTTGCTGTGCCTGCTGCCACTGCAGCAACTGCCGATAATGCCCGGTACTGGCATATACACCGGCCACTATCAGTAAAGTAAGCATTAACAGCGCTAACGGCAAACGCCAGTTCGCACTGCGGTTGTCTGTTTGTTGTAACTGCTGTTGCTGCAGCAAAAACTGACTTTTCAGCTCCTGCGCCGCGCTGTCGAAATCCTGCTCGGCCAGCTCACCGGCATCGCGGGCCAGTGCCAGCAACTGCAAGCGCTCTTCAAATAATTGGGCCGGAGTTTGCAGGGGTAACTCTTTGCTGCGCCTGGGCCAGAACAACACTGTTGCGCTTAGCAATAACATCAGTACAGCAGCAGATAACAACGGCCACATCATGGCTTTTTACTCCGGTAACGTTTAATCAGCTGATCCAGCTCAGTATTTAACTCGCTTTTAGTATCAGCATTGTGTTGTGGTTGCCGGCTACGGCGGTAAATTGCCGTACCGAGCAATAATGTCAGCATTAGCACCGGGGCTAACCATAACCACAGCGTATAGCGGTTCAGTGGTGGCTGATAATGCACAAAGTCGCCGTAGCGGTTAATCATGTAATCTAATACCTGCTGCCGCTCCTGGCCCTGGCGCACCAGCTCGTAAGTTTTTTGCCGCATATCTACTGCCACTATGGCGTTGGAATCAGCAATATTCTGGTTCTGACACTGTGGGCAGCGCAGCTCTGCCGTTAAGCTGCGGTATAAATCGCGCTGGCTGTCGTTGTCAAACTGCAGCAACTCCTGTGCATGCAGTGCGCCGCTTAACAGCAATAATACTGTCGCAATAAGGTATTTCATGGCTGGCTCCACTGCTGATACAGCGGTGCCAGTTTGGCGCGCCATATTTGTGGGTTAATATCACCAATATGATGTGCCCGCACTATACCGTTGCTATCAATCAGAAAGGTTTCCGGTGCGCCGCTAACGCCTAAATCCAGCGATAAACGCCGCTCCAGATCGAGAATATTAAACTGATAAGGATCGCCGTTTTGCTGCAGTTTCTGTGCTACATCCTGTTGCAATGCTTTAAGACTAAAAGGCGCATCAAAGGTAGGATCGCGCGGCAGCTCATAATACAAGCCGACAATTTTAACACCCTGCTTGCGCAGCTCGGTCAGGTACCCCAGTTCAGCATTACAGGTTGGGCACCAGGTACCCCAGACATTGAGCAAAAAAGTTTCGCCGTGCAGCTGCTCCGGCGTCCAGATGTGTTGTGGCTGCATCAGATCTGCCAGGGCAAATTCAGGCAATGCTTTGTTCAGACTGGCTGATTCACGCTCACGCGGATCGGAAAACAAGCCACTGAGCAAAAATACAGTCAGCAGCAAAAACAGCGCCAGCGGCACATAAAAAAACAGCTTACGCATTGGCCACCTCCTGCTTTGTTGCCGGTGGCGTTTTACGCCGGTAGCGTTTATCCGCCAAAGCCAGTAAAGCGCCTAATGACATCAGCAAACCGCCGAGCCAAATCCAGCGTACAAAAGGTTTAACCTGAATACGCAGTGCCCAGGCATTCCCCGGTAATTCTTCCCCCAAAGACACATATAAATCACGGCTTAAACGGGCATGCACTGCCGCTTCCGTCATAATAGTGCGCTGAATGCGGTAAAAACGTTTTTCTGCGTGCAAGTGCGTAACGTAACGGCCATCTTTACGTACATCAAGCTCGGCGGCCTGGCCGCCATAATTTGGTCCGTCCAGATCGTACACATCCACCAGCGTAAACTGATAACCAGCCAGTGTGGCAGTATCGCCTTCCTGCATCCGCACATCGCGCTCTTCGGTGTAGGTTTTGGTCATGGCAACACCAATCACCAGCACAGCAAAACCAATATGAGCCAGTGTCATACCATAATGGCTGGCATTAAGTTTAGTCAGACCCTGCGTTACAGAACCAAACTGACGCATGCGCAGCATTACCTCAGCCAATGCTGATACGCCCACCCAGGCACCCAATAACATGCCCAGTAATGCCAGGTTAGCCTGCACACTTTGCATACTGGCTAATACACCAAGTGCCAATATCAAAGCCGCCACTAATATCAGGCCAAGCGGTTTAACCAACGGCGTAAATTGTTGCTGCTTCCAGCGTACCCAGGGGCCTAAACCCAGCATCAGCGCAAACGGAATCGTTAGATAATAAAACATCTGATTAAAAAACGGCTCGCCGATAGAGATAGAGCCTAAGCCCAGCTCTTTATGAAATAACGGAAATAAAGTACCCAGAAACACAATTAAACAGGCTGTCAGCAGAAATATATTATTGCCCCACAGCATCATTTCGCGTGAAAACAGCTGATAGCGTGCTTGCGAGCGTACAGAGTTCATTCGCATGCCATATAACAGCAACGAACCGCCCACCACCAGCAGTAAAAATACTAACAGGTACATACCGCGGCCCGGATCAGTAGCAAATGAGTGCACTGACACCAGCACACCGGAGCGTACCAAAAAGGCCCCTACCAGGCTAAGCGCAAACGCAGCCAGGGCCAGCAGTACTGTCCAGCTTTTAAAGGTGCCGCGTTTTTCGGTTACTGCCAGGCTGTGAATTAATGCCGTACCGGCCAGCCAGGGCATAAAAGAGGCGTTTTCTACCGGGTCCCAGAACCACCAACCGCCCCAGCCCAGCTCGTTATATGCCCACCAGCTACCCAGCATGATACCCAGCGTAAGAAATAACCAGGCAGCCAGTGCCCAGGGCCGTACCCAACGTGCCCAGACGCTATCAAAACGGCCGCCCATCAGTGCCGCTATGGCAAAGGCAAAGGCCACAGCAAAACCAACGTAGCCCATATACAACGTAGGCGGGTGCAGGATCATGCCAAAATCCTGCAACAGCGGGTTAAGATCGCGCCCCTCTACCGGAAAAAACGGCAGGCTACGCTCAAACGGATTCGACATAAACAACGAGAAGGCAATAAAGCCGACACAGATCACACCCATAATCCCCAGAATACGGCCCAACAGCAGTAAAGGTAGAGCTTTGGAGAACTGTGCAACTAAGGCTGTCCAGCCTGCCAGCATAAGCACCCACAACAGCATAGAGCCTTCGTGCGAGCCAAAACTGGCGGTGATCTGATAATACCAGGGCAAGGTGCTGCTGGAGTTTTGCGCCACGTTAACTACGGTGAAATCGTTAGTGCGAAAAGCGTAAATCAGTGCCAGCATTGCCAGCAAACAAAACAAAAACTGGCCTAAGGCCAGCGGTTTGGCCAGCAACAACATACGCTGGTTAGCTACAAAACTGCCATATAAAGGGATAATTGCCAGTAACAGCGATAAAGCAAAGGCAAATGTCAGCGCAAGCTGACCGGCTTCAACGATCATTAATAGCTCCCGCTGGCTGGTTGCTGCTGTGACGGCGGTACATGCTTAATACCTTTTAATGCTTCGGCAACTTCCGGCGGCATATATTCTTCATCGTGCTTGGCCAGCACTTCTGACGCTTTAATGGTTGTGGCATCCTGTAACACACCTTGTGCCACTATACCCTGCCCTTCACGAAACAAATCCGGCAGGATGCCTTCGTATATTACGGTAACCAGCGGGCCGGTATCGACCAGATCAAAGCTGACTTTCAGTGACTCAGGGTCGCGTTTTACTGACCCTGCAACCACCATACCGCCAATACGCAGGCGCTGACCAACCTGTGGTTTTATTTTGTCCTTACCAAGGCCGTCCACTAACTGTGATGGCGTATAAAATAAGTCAATATTCTGCTGCAAGGCATAAAGCATGGCAGCTACGGCTCCGGTGAGTAAACCAATAACCAACAAAATGGCAAACAGGCGTTTCTGACGTCTTGGCTGCATTAGTGTGCTTGCTCCTGATACTGCTGAAGGCGTTTTTCGCGGGCCAGCTTTGCACTAAGCTGACGCTTGAATTGTTTATGCTGGTACTGGCTGTACCAGGCTAAGGCGGCCAGCATGACATAGCTGCTGCCAAAAGATAACCAGACAAACAGACCATAACCGCCCATTGCCCAAAATTCTGCCCATGACTGAAAATACATATTTAGTCTCCTGCCATTGCTTTAACCCAGGGCCGGTGCTGCTCGTTTACCAGTATTGCCGTGCGTAGCCGAACACACAGCAGTGCCAGCATTAATATTTTAAATGCCAGAATGCTGATCAACAGTGGCCATAGCATGCTTGGATCAATCGACGGTTTGGCAAACTTGGTTATAGACGCGCCCTGATGCAAAGTGTTCCACCATTCTACCGAAAAATGGATAATCGGCAGATTAATTACACCCACTACGGCCAGCAAAGAGGCCACTTTGGCACCGGTTTGCCGGTCTGAAAAAGCACCGCTTAATGCTATTACACCAAGGTAAAGAAATAACAAAATAAGTTCTGATGTTAAGCGGGCGTCCCATACCCACCAGGTACCCCACATTGGTTTACCCCAGGCCATACCGGTAATAAGCGCTATAGCCGTGTATACCGCACCTATAGGCGCAATAGCCAGTACTGACCACTGTGCGACTTTTACCTGCCATACCAGCGCAATAAAGGCTGCTATAGCCATAGCAGAATAAGTACCCATAGACATAATGGCGGCAGGTACATGCAAATGAATAATACGGTAGCTATCGCCCTGCTGATAGTCGGGCGGTGTAAATGCCAGGCCCCAGATATTGCCCAGCAGCAGCAATAGCAGGGCTGCGCCCATTAACCATGGCATAAGACGGCCACACAAGTGGTAAACGGTTTCAGGCTTAGCGTAAGGATGCAACCATTTAAACATATCAGCTCACATTTATTTTCAGCGCGCTGGTCACCGCAACCGGTACCAATGCCAAAGCAAATAACAACATAGCCAGCATCACGGCCAGTTGTCCGTGATACGGCAGCGCCATACTGGCCGCTTCCATCGCCGCACTGGCGAATATCAGCAGCGGAATATACAGGGGCAGAATCAGCAGTGCCAGTAAAATGCCACCTTTATCGGCCGACACCGTAAGTGCTGCGCCAAGCACACTGAGCAAACTCAGCAGCGGTGTACCCAATAGCAAGGTTAATACCATAGCAATAAAGCTGGCCATATCAACGTTAAGCAACAGCGCAACTAAAGGTGATAACAACACCAGAGGCAAGCCGGTACTTAGCCAGTTGGCCAGTAATTTGGCCAGCACAAAAGCTAACAACGGCTGGCGCGATGCCACCAATTGCTCCACCACACCGTTGCGGTAATCGTCTTTAAACAGCCTTTCGGCGGCCAGCAACACACTAAGCAAAGCGGCTATCCAGATCACTCCGGGTGCGATAATACGCAGCAAATTTGGCTCTGGCCCAACGCCCAGTGGAAATAAACTCAGCACAATAAGGAAAAAAAGTACCGGGTTTAGCCAGTCAGCTTTTTGTCGTGCCAGCAGGCGCAATTCACGCTTTAAAAAAGGTCCCAGGGTTACCATCGGTACGCCAGCTCCAGCGTGTTAAGGCCGTCATACACCATACTAAGCGGCTGGTGAGTGGTCAGAATAATAGCGCCGCCACAGGTTAAATGTTGCAGAAAAAACTGCTGCAACATCGCAATAGCCGATTGATCCAGTGCAGTAAAGGGTTCATCTAAAATCCACAGCTGGCTGCGGCTGAACCACAACCGCGCCAGTGATACCCGTCGTTGTTGCCCGGCTGATAACATACGACAGGGAATATCTTCCAGCCCGGCAAGCCCGAGTGTTGCCAGCAGGGCCAAATCATCGGCCTGCGGCAGTTCTGCCGCTGCGCGCCAGAATGCCAGATTTTCCAATGCTGTTAATTGCTCATGAATACCACTGTGGTGGCCGATATAACACAGGTTAGCGGCGTAATCTGTGGCAACATCAGCTACAGGTTGCCGGCAATAAAGCAATTGCCCTTCGTCAGGCGTAGCCAGGCCAGCGAGCAGCCGCAGCAACGAGCTTTTACCGGCGCCATTTTTACCGGCTACCTGCAACAGCTCACCGGCATGCACCTGTAACGACAACTGCTCAAACAGCACTCTGTCTTGCCGGATACAGCTAAGTGACTGAGCTTGCAGTAGCAACTGGCCAACTGGTACAGAAAAGGGCTGATGTTTAATCACTGGCCTCTGGCTATCGACGATAGGAAAAATTGCGCGCATATTACCATATTGGCGTCATAATACGAATGCAGCGATAGCACACAGCAGAACAAAACAGGCAAAATATGAACCAGATCAATCTGGATAAGCTGTTTCAGCTTAGTCCGGGCCAAAAAGCCGACCCGGCAGTATTAAAGCTGGTGGTAGCACAGGTATATCAGGCTCAGGTGCAACAGCTGACTAACGGTCAGTTTGGCCTGCAGTTGCCTGCGCCCCGCGCCCCACTGCAAATTACCTTACCAGCTAACCTGCCGGCCAATGTGCAGGCAATGCTGCAAAGCAGTGTTCAAACAGCCTTAGCGGTTACACCTGGCATGCCAACGCAAAGCCCTCCCCCGCCAGCTACCAGCCCGCAGGCAAATGTGCAGCTGCAGTTTTTACCGCAGAGCAATGGCCAGTTGCAACTGGTGCTGCAATCAGCCTCAGCGCCCATTACGCTGACACTAAGTGCAGTACAGGCACAGCAATTGTTATCGTCGGTGTTATCTGCCGGTTTGCCCGGGTTCCAGCCCCAGCCGGCTGCAGCAACGCAACTGCCGGTTAATGTGCTACAACAACCACAAGGCCTGGCGCTGCAACTTGGCAATGGCGCAGTGGTGCGGCTACCTGCCACTACTCAGGCGGCACTTATGCAACAATTGTCCGGCAGTGGCGCCGCCGGCTCATTATCTGCCGATACTAAAATTGCACCACCACAGGTGCTGCTGGATATCAAAGCAGAGCGCCAGCAGTTGGTACTGCAGCTACAAATACTGCCTGCCAATATTAAAGCGGCTGGCACTGTGGTTAATGCCAATCTGGCCACAATACCGGTAACCCTGAATAAAGCCGAGCAAAGTGCTGTGCTGCAACAACTGCTGCAACTGTTTAATCAACCGGCCAGAAGCACCACTGCAGTACCTGCAGCTGCACAACAGCTACTTAGCCAACTGTCTGGCAGCGTAAATGCCGGCACTCAACCATACCAACTGCAATTACAACAACAGGCCAGCCATTGGCAATTATTACTGCAGCCGGTTAAAACCTCTGCCAGTGTAATAATAACGCCGGAGGCACTTAGCAGGACGTTGCAGTTTAATACAGACAGCAACGCCACTGCTGCAAAAACGCCGGCAAGCACAGTACAGACGCCGCAAACACCAAATACACAACAACTGGTACAGCAGGCATGGCGACACTTGCTGCCGCTTATGCCGGTGCAGGCAGATACCCTTGCCAGCCTGCCAGAGCTGCCACCAGCGGTGCAGCAAATTTTGCAACTGGTGCGGCAAAGCCAGCCAGCGGCAGATAAAGTGCCGTCGCCACAGCAACTGATAAGCCAGCTGAACAGCCTGCTACAATTTCAACCGCTGCAGCCTTCTGCTACGGCTCAAACCAGTGGCGGTGCGCTGGCCGCAGCGATACAGTTACTGCTTGGCCATTTATTGCAAAAACCACTTGCGGCAGCAACACAACCGGCAAATAAGCCACTGGCACAACTGATCAGCCAGTTGGAGCCAGGCCAGGCCAGCAGTTTGCTGCGCCAACTGGCTGGCCATAGCAGCACGCTGCAACAAAGCCAATTGGCCACGCTGGATAGCAACAATGCGCAAACGCAACAGCTATTACTGCAATTACCGATGCAACAAGGCAGCCAGAGTGTGTTTAGCCAGTTGTTACTGGAACAACGCGAAGCAGATGGCAAGCACAATGGCGAAAAACAAACCCTGTGGCAGCTGACAATGAAGTTTGATTTAAAGCAGCTGGGCCAGCTGATGGTGGTAGCAAAATTACAGCAACAACAATTGCAACTGCAGTTTTATACTGACGAAATGCAGGCTAAATTGCAGGCTGATCGCTTTTTACCTTTGCTCAGTGACCGTTGTAAAGCACAGGGGTTAGAAGTAACGCAGGCAGAGTGTACGCTGGGTAAAATCCCCGACACCATCTTGCCCCGTGCCAACAGCCTGCTGGCAATTAAAGTATAAGGAGTTTGAGTGACAAACGATGACAGTAAAACCCGGCGCAGCGCTACCGCTCTGCAATATGAAGGCAAACAGGCGCCTACAGTAACGGCGCAGGGGCATGCAGAGCTGGCAGATGAGATCGTTGCGCTGGCGCGTGAACACGGCGTGTTAATTCATCAGGATGAAGAACTAAGTAAACTGCTGACTAAGTTGGAACTGGGTGAGCAAATTCCGCAGCAACTTTATATTGTTATTGCGGAGCTGATTGCGTTTTCGTATGTGCTGCAGGGCAAGTTTCCGGAAAACTGGCATAATATTCACCAGCGTATAGATATTAAAAGCTGAGCTTAAATTAACGCTATTTTTTTGCCTGATGCAGGTTGTACAACAGTTCAGCTTCGGCCCGCGGCAGTTCACATTCGCGGATAATTTCGTCTAAATCGGCCCCCAGCTGTACCATTTTCATCGCCCGGCTGTATATTTTTGACTCGGGATCGGTCAGCTCCAGTGCTTGCTGTTTATCAGCCAGCGCCTGCAGCTGCTGATTAACACCGCCTATATTAGCGTCTAACTGCAACACTCGTTGGCCAACCCCGATAACACCGGCTCTTAGTTCTTCCAATTCGTGCCGGGTTTGCAACAGCTGCTGTGCTTTAAAGTCAAGCTGTTGCTCCAGTTGCTGTAATTGCTGCTGCCAGTTGCGTTGTATGCGCCCCAGCCACCAGACAGCGATAAGCACAAGCGCTGCCAGCAGCAGTATGACAGCAATAGCAAACACCGGTAACGTCATATCAGATAGCGCCGATCTCTTCCCACTCTTCGTCACTGAGCAGCTTATTTAAATCGACCAGGATCAGTAATTCACCTTCACGGTTAGATACGCCCTGAATAAAACGGGCACTTTCTTCTGTGCCTACATTTGGTGCGGTATCCACTTCAGACTGCTTCAGATAAACCACTTCAGCCACGCTATCGACCAGAATACCAATAACCTGCTTTTCTGCCTCAATGATAACAATACGGCTATTGTCTGTTATGTCGGCGGGCTCCAGGCCAAAACGGGTGCGGGTATCAATAACCGTTACCACATTACCGCGCAGGTTAATGATACCTAAAACGTAATCCGGCGAGCCCGGTACCGGAGCAATTTCGGTATAACGCAGCACTTCCTGCACCTGCATCACATTGATACCGTAGGTTTCTTCCTGCAGTTTAAACGTTACCCATTGCAACACGATATCAGCTGAATCGGTTTTCTTTACCGACTGCTTGGTTAAATTGCTCATGCACAGCTCCTGTATAAATCCTTTGTCTGATTATGCACTGATATCCAGACCACGGTTCAATAAATCAATCATAGCGTCCACATCCAGCAGTACACACATATGCTTTTTGATAAGGCCTGCCATCCAGGGCCGCTTACCTTCGGCTTCACGCCATTTTACGTCATCCTGCTCCAGCACATAGGTATTTACCAATGTTTCGCAACACAGGCCCCAGTTACTGTTGCCAAGCATAATAACATATTGATAGTTTAGCTTTTGCTGCAAACTCTGATCATATTTTTCTGGCATAACCCAGCGTGCGGTATCGACAATACTAATTTTCTGTTCGCGATACAACATCACGCCTTTGAACCACTGTGGTTTGCCGATCAGGCTGTTTATGCTGCCAATCTGATGAATACCACCCAACTCTTTAAGCGGCACTGCCACTTTTAAACCCGCAACATCAAAAAACAATGCCTGAAACCGGCCCTGACGGTAATCTTTTGCCGGTGCCGCTGTTACTACAGGTGGCGCAGGCGGTGTTGATTGCGCAACAGTAATACGTTCTGATACCGGTACTGCCCGCTGTTGCAGTGCCTGGGCCGCTTCTGCCTCGGCGAATTTTGCTTTTAGGGCCGCCATGGCATTGGTTTCTACGGCAGGTGGGGTAACTACTTTCGTTTCAGTTACTGTTTCAGCAACCACTTCAGTCACTACAGCTTGTGCCAGCAACTCATTTAGCTGTTGCTTTTTTTGCTCAGCTATCGCCACTTCTGCTGTGGGTGCTGCAGGCTCTTCTTCGGTTAACAGCGCTGATAAGTAGTGCTGCATAACCTTCTGACTGGCGATTAAATTACTCATGCCTTACTCCGCTGCCAGTTGCAGTAAATACGTCAGCAGGGTGTTGTAGGCAAAAACGCCCCGGCTACCCGGCGCATGCACATTCGGCGGTGTTAATGCCAGGCTGGCGTCACGAAACTTGGTGTCTACCGGTATCACCGCAGACCAGACCTTTTCCTGATATTTGTTTTTCAGCTCTTTATAGGCTTCCAACGACGCCTTGGTACGCTTGTCATACATCGTAGCAATGATGGTAAAGGCATAATCTTTTTTCTGCGATGTACACATTAGTGCCATGGTAGCGATCATCCGCTCCAGACCTTTTAATGCCAGAAACTCTGTTTGTACCGGGATCAGAATACGGTCACTGGCAGCAATCGCATTCACCATCAGCACGCCCATTACCGGTGGGCAGTCAATCAGCACATAATCATATTCTGTTTTAATTTTATGCAGTGCCTTTTTCAGCATCAGGCCCATGCCACCTTTATTGCCTAACGAGCGATCCAGTGTGGCCAACGCCATAGATGAGGGTAAAATATCCAGATTAGCCACACCACTTGGGCATAATGACTGCAGAATTTCTTCGCTGGTAATGTCTTTACCACGGATAAAAATGTCGTATACGCTGACTTCCAGCTCTTCTGCGTCAATACCAAAATAATAGGTCAGGGACGCATGCGGATCAGTGTCTACCAGCAAGACTTTATAGCCACGCTCTGCCAGTAAACCGCCCAGCGTTACTGTAGTGGTGGTTTTGCCCACCCCGCCTTTCTGATTCGCTACTGTCCAAATTACCACTTCAGGGTTCCTGTTGTTCTGGAGGTTTTGCATCCGGGTTATCCTGGCGCGTGGTAATACGAATACCGCCGCCTGGCAGGGCAATAACACGAATGCTGCCATCGTCCTGGGTTATCTGCTCAAGTTGCGGCTGCAAGCCCTCGGCACCGGCGTTATCAGCAGGCTCTGGCTGGGCTGGCGCAGTTTCTTCCGGCTGATACCCATAGCGGGAAATTGCAATCACCACTTTACGGTTTGCCGCCCGCCCTTGTTCCGTGTCATTCGGGCCAAACGGGTAATACTGGCCAAAACCTTCTATGGCAAGGCGCTGTGGTGCTGTTCCGGCGCGTTCTAAAATTCGTAACACCGAGGTAGCGCGACTCACCGATAACTCCCAATTTGACGAAAACAGTTCATTGTTAATCGGCAAGTTGTCA
Organism: Rheinheimera pacifica; assembly: GCF_900108485.1. GTDB lineage: Bacteria > Pseudomonadota > Gammaproteobacteria > Enterobacterales > Alteromonadaceae > Alishewanella > Alishewanella pacifica. The sequence continues at coordinate 66,306 of NZ_FNXF01000010.1, forward strand.
GTATAACCCCGCACCCGGATAAAATTGCTGATGGGATTAATAATCCGGGTAATTTCAGTTAGCAGCGTTTGCGCCGAACTGGTTGCTGTAGCGCTGCCACTGGCAAATAACAGGCCGCTGTTAAGCTCAATAGTCAGCCAGTTTTCATCCTGTTCTATTTTGGCCAGACCTTGTTCCAGCAAATTAGCCAAAGCTTTTGTCAGTTGTTGCTCAACTGCTTGTAACGGGCTGCCCAGCCGGGTTTCACTGATTTCTGATAATCTTTTGGCATCGGCCACTAAACTGGGGCCTTTTGCCTCCTCCAGTGAGGTGCCATACAAATCCAACTCACTTTGCGGCACGGCATGGGTTAATACTGACTGCCCCTGTACGCCGGTATTTTGCTGCTCTGGTTTTTCAAACATCCGGGTAAGGCTATCAGCCAGTACACTGTATTGCTCTTCTTTCACTATCGACATGGCATACAGCACAACAAAAAGCGCAAACATCAGCGTCATATAATCAGCGTATGACACCAGCCAGCGATCTAACTGCTCTGGCTCTACCTGTGTGTGCTTCTGTTTATGCCGGTACATCGGTGTTAACCCGGATGGTAAGCGGCCAGCTTACGCTCGATATTGCGCGGATTTTCGCCATGAGCGATAGACACCAGACCTTCAATAATCAGTTCATGGTACAAAGTACGTTGCTGTACCAGACTTTTCAGCTTATTACCCACCGGAATAAACACCAGATTCGCAAAACCAACGCCATAAATGGTGGCAACAAATGCAGTGGCAATACCCTGGCCTAATAACTGCGGTTCAGAGATATTTGACATGGCCTGAATAAGACCCAGCACAGCGCCGACAATACCTATGGTCGGGCTGTAGCCGCCCATAGCATCAAATATACGGGCACCACGCAGCAACCTTTCACGCTCAAGTGTCAGTTCTGCATCCAGTGTATCCTGCAAAGCTTTGGGGTCAACGCCATCTACCAGTAAATTCAGGCCGCGGTGTAAAAACGCATCGTGCTCTGCCAGAGCATCCTGCTCCAACGCCAGAAAACCGCTCCCCCGGGCTGCGCTGCCCCACTGCACTATACGCTGTGCTGTCTGTTCCAGCGGCATTTGCGCCGGGCGGATCACCCAGGGTAATATTTTTAAACCCAGTTTAAATTGCGACATAGGGGTTTGCAGCATTACCGCCCCCACAGTACCGCCAAACACGATAAGAAAGGCAGGGAAATGCAATAACGTAGCCAGACTGCCACCTTCAATGACAAAACCACCGGCCACGGCAATAACTGCCAGAAAAAAACCGCTGATGGCCAGCTTATCCATGTTTTAGTTCCGTGATCAACCGTGCGGCAACTTCATTCAGGCTGACTTCCTCATCCATCAGGCCTGCCGCGGCTATAGCCTGTGGCATACCATAAACCACACAGCTGGCTTCATCCTGCGCCCAAATACGGGCACCTTGTTGTTTAAGCAGCCTTGCACCTTCACGGCCATCAGCTCCCATGCCGGTAAGCACAATGGCCAGCACTTTATCACTGAATACTTTAGCGGCTGTCGCAAAGGTAATATCAACACTGGGTTTAAATGTTATGCGTGGCGAGTCGTCTTCTTTAATCCGCAACCTGCAGGAACTGTCATTGCCTTCAAGCAGCATTTGTTTGCCACCAGGGGCCAGGTAAGCCACGCCGGGGCGCAGCACATCGTTGTCTTGTGCTTCGCGCACTTCGATTTTTGACAGCGAATTTAGCCGCTGGGCAAAAGCACCGGTAAAGGCTGCAGGCATATGCTGGATCAGCACTATCGGTAATGGAAAATCAGCCGGTAACGCAGTGATAATACGTTGCAGGGCCACCGGCCCACCGGTAGAGGTACCAATTGCAACCAGCTTATAGCTTTTACCACTGGCCTGAAAAGCCCCGCGCGGGCTCACTCTTTCATTTAACTTAGGCCGCTCAAAGCTGCTGCGGGTTAATGCCGGGCGCTCTGACAATCTGCTGCTGTCGCTGGCAGCGGGTGCCGGGCGTGAAGCCAGCGGCGTGTTGCTAAACGTCTGGCGCCCCAGCGTACGCTTACGGGCTACCGCTTTTACTCTGTCACGCAGTAGCTGGCCGGCTTCGTCTTTGTCGCGGGCGATGTCTTCAAATTTTTTCGGCAGAAAGTCAACGGCACCCGCTTCAAGCGCATCAAAGGTCGCCTTGGCGCCTTCATGGGTCAGTGAGGAAAACATCAGAATGGGAATACGCTGCTGCTGCATTATTTCACGCACGGCAGAAATACCGTCTAACACCGGCATTTCTACGTCCATCGTAATCACATCAGGCTTTAGCGCTAAAGCTTTATCAACGGCTTCCCTGCCGTTGTTGGCGGTGTCAATAACGTCGATGTCGCCATCCTTCGCCAGAATTTCTGTTAACCGGCGGCGGAAAAAGCTCGAGTCATCAACTACTAACACCCTAATTGCCATAGGTTTCTCTCTTTAGGCGGTTATTTTATTGAAGCGATCAAACTTAATTTTTGATTTCTTCGCATAGTGCTTCAGCAAGTTTGGTACATCCAGAATAAGCGCTATACCACCATCAGAAGTAATAGTAGCGCCTGCCATACCCGGTGTGCCCTGCAGTAGCGCATCCAGAGGTTTTATAACGACTTCCTCCTGACCTATCAGAGAATCCACAACAAAACCAACCTGTTGAGTACCAATTTGCACTATTACCACATGGCCCTGCTCGCGGCGGCGTTTTTTATCAGAACCTTTAACCAGCCAGTGCTCAAGGAAAAACAGCGGAATGGCTTTGTTACGTACCACTACTGTCAACTGGCCATCTACCACATTGGTTTTATTCAGATCCAGATGGAAAATTTCACTTACCCCGGCCAATGGCAGAGCAAAAGTCTGTTTACCAACTATTACCATCAGTGTTGGTAAAATCGCCAGTGTCAGCGGTACCTTAATCTCAAGTAAGGTACCCTCACCCATTTTGGAATGGATATGCACAGTACCGTTGAGCTGAGTGATTTTTGTTTTTACTACATCCATGCCGACACCGCGGCCGGAGATATCTGAAATTTGTTCTTTGGTCGAGAATCCCGGTGCAAAAATCAGGTTAAAGGCTTCGGTGTCTGACATCCGTGCTGCGGCATCAACATCGAGAATACCGCGTTTTATTGCGATACCTTTTAGTTTTTCCGGGTCCATACCGGCGCCATCATCATGAATGGTCAATAAAATATGGTCGCCGGCCTGTGCCGCTGCCAGTTTTACGATACCTGTACGTTTTTTACCGGCTTTTTGCCGCACATCCGGCAACTCTATACCGTGGTCAACCGAGTTACGCACCAAGTGCACCAATGGATCTGCCAGTGCTTCAACCAGGTTTTTATCCAGATCGGTGTCTTCACCTTCCAGCACCAGTTCAATGTCTTTTTGCAGTGAGCGGGCCAAATCACGTACCACGCGCGGAAAACGGCCAAATACTTTCTTAATGGGCTGCATCCGGGTTTTCATTACCGCGCCCTGAATATCGGCAGTAACAACATCCAGGTTAGAGATGGCTTTGCTCATTTCCTCGTTTTGCACCGTGCCGGACAAGCTCACCAGACGGTTACGTACCAATACCAGCTCACCGACCATATTCATAATCTGGTCGAGCCGTTTGGTATCTACCCGTACTGTCGTTTCCGCCTGCGCAGCCTGTTGCTGCGCCGCCGCTTTATCAGGTGAGGGTGTTGCAGCAGCTTTTGCTTCCTCAGGCTTAGCGGGTGATGAAGCCTGGCTTACTGCGGCAGCTTTTGCTTCTACTGCAACCGGAGCTTTACCCTTACCGTGCAGTTGATCAAGCAGAGCTTCAAACTCAGCGTCGTCTATTTCGTCGCCCGCTTTTGTATTGTTTGCCGGGGCTGCAGGCACTTTTTCAGACTTGGCAGTAGCAGTATCAGGAACAAAGGAGCCCTTACCATGCAGCTGATCAAGAATAGCTTCAAATTCATCGTCTGTAATGTCATCACCGGCATTGGCACCGGCTGCGGGTGCTGGCACAGGTTCAGGTGCCGGAGCTGCTGTGGCTGAGCCTTTCTTGCCATGCAGCTCATCCATCATCCGTTCAAATTCTTCTTCAGTGATTTCATCCACTGTACCGCTGCTCTGTGTGGCATCGGCAACAACCACAGGTTCAGGCTTTGCCACAGGCGCAGCTTTTACCACCGGCGCAGGATTAGAGGCAGATTCTGGCTCGCTATAATGATGCAAAGCCTCGAGCACTGCAGCAGAGGCTGGCGTTAACGGTTGGCGGTTTTGCACTTCAACAAACATCGCGTTGATGCTGTCAAGCGACTGAAGGATAACGTCCATCAACTCCGGAGTAACACGGCGCTTGCCGGTACGCAGTATATCAAACACGTTTTCCGCACCATGGCAGGCATCAACCAGTTCGGTTAGGGACAGAAAACCGGCGCCGCCTTTTACGGTATGAAAGCCACGGAAAATTGCATTGAGCAAATTGGCGTCGTCAGGATTATTCTCCAGTTCTACCAGCTGTTCCTGCAATAGTTCGAGGATTTCACCGGCTTCAACCAGGAAGTCCTGCAGTATATCCTCATCCATATCAAAGCTCATGCAAAGACACCTCTGTTAAAAACCCAAACTGGATAACAAATCATCGACATCATCCTGACCGCTTACCACGTCATCACGCTCTGCTGCATCAATAATAGGCCCTTCTGCCTCATGTGCTTTGGGCTTATTTTTTGCAGGTTTAGCTTCAGCAGATACCATCATACTGGATTGACCAAAAGCCGTTAGCAGGCCAATCAGGCTTTCTTCTACTTCACGTACCAGCTCGATTACCCGGCGTAAAATCTGCCCGGTAAGATCCTGATAATCCTGTGCCATCAACACATCTGTCAGCAAAGCATTTAAGGTGCCTGAATCAGTATTTGCCTGCAGTAAAAAATTATCCAGTGTATGACACAGTTGCTTGAACTCACCCAACTGTAGTTGCCGCTGCATTAATTTTTGCCACTGCGGCTGAATTTTACCCAGTTGCTGGCTCAGTTGATCTGCAATTGGCAGGCAGGATTCTACTGCGTCCATAGTGCGGTTAGCGGCTTGCTCTGTCATATCAATAACATGATTCAGCCGTTTTTTGGCATCTGGAATATCTTCTTCTAACAGGTTATTCAGTGAGGGATCTATCTGGAAATTTTTCAGTGAATCATGCAGTTGCCGGGTAAGTTTACCTACCTCGGCAAATAACTCTGACGAACCTGGTACAGCCAGTTGCTGCACCATTTGATTAGCTGTTTCGTTTTCGCCCATCTCAAGGAGCTGCACCAGCTCCCGCGCTTGGTCCAGAGAAATTACAGGCGCCGTAATCGCAGACATGGCATCACTCCTTTGTCAGCTACGGTTAGCCGATCCGTTCGAATACTTTAGCTAACTTCTCTTGCAAGGTTGCAGCCGTAAACGGCTTAACGATATAACCATTTACGCCAGCTTGCGCCGCAGCAATGATCTGCTCCTTTTTCGCTTCAGCAGTAACCATTAGTACCGGTATATGCTTTAACTTGGCATCGGCGCGAATAGCACGCAATAAATCGATACCCTGCATACCCGGCATGTTCCAGTCAGTCACGACGAAATCAAAATCGCCGTTTTGCAGCATAGGCAAAGCGGTGCTGCCATCGTCAGCCTCTGACACATTGGTAAAGCCAAGGTCACGCAACAGATTTTTTATTATGCGTCTCATGGTTGAAAAATCATCTACCACAAGAATTTTCATGTTTTTATCCAAAATCCCCTCCGACGAGATATTACTTTTTATCTCAGAATAGCTTACAACCAATCCTGCATTCTGGCTTTCAATCTGACCAATGCCTGACTATGAATTTGACTTACCCGGGACTCGCTGACATTAAGCACTGCCCCAATCTCTTTTAAGTTTAGCTCGTCATTATAATACAGCGAAAGCACTAAAGCTTCCCGCTCTGGCAAATTACTGATTGTTTTAACTAAATCTTGGTGGAAGCTTTCATTGGCCTGAGATTCATACAAATGATCTCCTTCTGTATCGCCCGAGGTAACCAGCACATCCTCGGAAATACCTAAGTCTTCTATACCAATAATACGGCCACTGCTGATATCGCTGAGCATATGATGGTATTCATCCAAAGATATATCAAGTTTTTCAGCAACTTCAATATCTTTTATATCACGGCCATGTTGCGATTCAAGTTCAGCTATGGTTTCTGCTATCAGCCGGGCATTGCGGTGCACCGAGCGCGGTGTCCAGTCGCCACGGCGCATTTCGTCCAGCATAGCACCACGGATACGAATGCCGGCAAAGGTTTCAAAACTGGCGCCTTTGCTGCCGTCAAAGTTTTTTGCTGCCTCGATCAGGCCAATCATGCCTGACTGAATAAGGTCATCTACCAGCACACTGGCTGGCAAACGGGCCAGCAAATGGTAGGCAATACGTTTTACCAGCGGCGCATGACGCTCGACCAATTGTTGCATGTGGTCAACACCACCATAGGCAGCAAGTTTACTATTCACACCAGCCCCCGATCAGTATGTGGATGAACCAACTGCTCCAGGAAAAACTCCAGATGCCCGGACGCTACAGCAGGCAAAGGCCATTTGCCGGCTTTGAGGGCCAGGCTTTTTATCGCCATACTCGCTGGCGTTTTTGGAAAAATATCAATAAAGGCTTTTTGCTTACGGGCAGCTTTGCGTACGTTTTCATCGTAGGGGATTACAGCAACCAGTTCCAGATTAACATCTAAAAAACGATCTGTTACCCGTGTCAGTTTGGCGAAAAGCTCCTGGCCTTCTTTTAAACTGCGTACCATATTGGCCACAATTTTAAATTTTTCTACGCCGTGGTCACGGCTGAGGATCTTCATCAGCGCATAGGCATCGGTAATAGATGATGGCTCATCACACACTACTACCAGCACATCCTGCGAGGCACGGGAGAAGCTTAACACCATATCGGAAATGCCGGCGGCGGTGTCAACCAACAGTACATCTACCGGTGTTTTTAACTCACTGAACGCCCGGATAAGACCTGCATGCTCTGCCGGTGCCAGTTCCGTCATATTTTGAGAGCCGGAGGTGGCCGGGATAATTTTAATGCCGAAGGGGCCGTCGATAATGACATCATCCAGCTCAACTTCACCTGACAACACATGTGACAGGTTTTTTTCTACCCGCAACCCAAGCATGACATCACAGTTGGCTAAACCCAGGTCAGCATCCAGCACCAGCACCTTTTTTCCCAGTTGGGATAATGCCATGGCGAGGTTTAGCGAAACGTTAGTTTTACCTACGCCGCCTTTGCCACCTGTAATTGATATTACTTTTACCATCTGCTTATTCATTTTTCTCAGGCCACTGGCTTGATCATCAATATTTTCATGACTATGCATAGGTTCCTTCCGCGCGGTTCATGCCGTCGTTATACCACTGATGAACCGTACTACTTTGCGCGATACGTAACGTTTCTGCCTGTTGCACCAGCGTTTGCGCCTGGGCCACAGCTATATCTTCGGGTACCCGCTGACCGTTGGTCAGGTAGCTAACCGGTAACGCATTCTGAATGGCAACATTTATAACTTCCCCCAAGCTTAAGCATTCGTCAAGTTTGGTGAAAATACAACCAGACAAGGGGATGCGTTTGAAATGCATTACACTTTCTTGCATAACCCTTGCCTGCGATGTCGCAGACAATACCAGATAACTTTTTATTTTGACACGACTATTGTGTACCAAAGATGCAAGTTTTTCTGCCAGGCGCACATCTCGCTGGCTCATTCCGGCAGTATCTATCAGAATAAGTTTGCGTTGTTGTAACTGATTAATTAACAGCGCCAGCTCGTCACTGTCTTTAGCCTGCTTTACCGGGCAACCAATAATACGACCAAAAGTGGCCAGTTGCTCAAAAGCACCAATGCGATAGCTGTCAGTGGTGATCAGCGCCACCTGATCAGCGCCATGGCGCTTGGCAAATTCTGCCGCCAGCTTTGCCACTGTAGTGGTTTTGCCCACGCCGGTCGGGCCTACCAGCGCTACTACACCGCCACGGCGTAAAATGTCATCGTTGGTTGTACTTAGCTGGCCGGCCAGTAACTCCAGCGCGGCATCCCAGGCATCAGTGGTGTTAAGATCTTCCGGCATAAAGCAGGCTAATTGATCAGCCACCTGCTCAGATAAACCTAATTGCTGCAAATTCTCAATCACTAATGCCCGCACAGGCTCACGCCGTGCCAGCTCCTGCCACATTAAACCAGAAACCTGATGCTGCAATAACTGGCGCATAGACAACATTTCATTGCGCATGGCATCCATTTGTTGCTGTAGCAGTTTAGCTTTTTGATCCTGCTGCTTGGTCAGCTCAGTAAACTGCACCGTACTGACACCACCGCTAACATTGGCAGCAACGCCGGAACTTTGACGCTCAAACTGCGCGGCAAGCTGTATATCTTTTTTCTGAGCTGCGACAGCAGTTGGCTGAGTACTTTTTTGCTGTTTAATCATTTGCCGCGCCAGCAGGGCTTTTAACGAGTCTGCCGGAGCTTCTGTTTCGTCGTCATCTGCTACGGTAACCTGCAGGCGGGGCTCGGTGCGTTTAGGTGCAGCAGTAGCCACTTTGGCTACAGGGGCTGGTTCATGATCGATAGCAGCAACGATTTCAACGCCTTCGGCGACTTTTTTGTTTGACAAAATAATGGCGTCAGGCCCAAGGAATTCTTTTACTTCCTGTAATGCTGTGCGCATGTCTTTTGCTACAAAGCGTTTGATTTTCATGAGTTAACTCCTAGTTTGCCTGGCCTATAACGCTGACAATACGAATTTGTTTATCGTCGGGTATTTCCTGATAAGACAATACCCGCAGCCCTGGAATGGTGTATTTCACGAATCGTGCCATTACTGAGCGTAAAATTCCTGACGTTAGCAATACTGCGCTGTCACCGCTCAGTTCCTGGTTCTGATGCGCATCCTGCAGCGACTGCTGAATACGGTCCGCCAGGCCCGGTTCAATACCGGCACCATCATTACCGGCAGCCTGCATCGACTGATGCAGCATCTGCTCCAGTTCCGGCGCAAAAGTAATAACCGGGATTTCTTTACGGCTGCCCCCCACTTCCTGCACGATAAGACGACGCAGCGCAATACGACAAGCAGCAGTAAGCACATCGACATCCTGGCTTTTAGCGCCATATTCCACCAGGGTTTGCACTATGGTGCGCATATCGCGGATAGGTACGCCTTCCTGCAGCAGGTTTTGCAGCACTTTCACCACTGTGGTCAGCGCCAGTGTATCTGGTACCAGCCCCTCTACCAGTTTAGGCGAGTGCTTGGCCAGCATGTCCAACAGATTTTGTACTTCTTCATGGCCCAGCAAACTGGCAGCATGGTTGGTTAAAATCTGGCTTAAGTGGGTAGCCACTACCGTTGCGGCATCTACCACGGTATAACCCAGAGTTTGCGCATGCTCGCGCTGATCTTTGGTTATCCACACGGCATCTAAGCCAAAAGCCGGATCTTTAGTGGCGATACCTTTAACAGTGCCAAACACCTGGCCGGGGTTAATCGCCAGCTCATTATCATGCCGCAGTTCGCCTTCACCACTGGTAACGCCCATTAAGGTCATACGGTAGCTGTTGGGTTCTAAATCCAGATTGTCACGGATATGCACGGCCGGAATAAGAAAACCCAGCTCTTGTGATAATTTCTTACGCACACCTTTAATGCGGCTTAACAGTTCACCGCCCTGGGCTTTATCCACCAGCGGAATTAAGCGGTAGCCCACTTCCAGACCAATGGTATCAACGCCCTGTACATCGTCCCAGCCAATTTCTTTAACCACATTAGACTCAACCGGCGCAAGCTCTTGCGTATTGCGGCTAACCAGTTCAGAACTTTGTTTTTGCTGGCGTTTATGCATAAGGTAGGTAACGCCGCCCAGCACAGCCGCCATAGACAAAAATGCAAAGTGCGGCATGCCCGGCACAATACCAATAATTGCCAGCACGGAGGTAGCCACAGTCAGCACCTGAGTAGTACCCAGTTGCGCCACCATCTGTGTACCCATTTGTTCAGATTTATTCTGCCGGGTTACCACTATTGCTGTGCCGATAGACAATAACAGTGCGGGGATTTGTGCTACCAGACCATCACCGATAGTTAGCAGGGTATAAATTTCCAGTGCATTACCGAAGGTTAAACTGTGCTGCACCATGCCGATAAACAAGCCACCGACAATACTCACTACCATAATCACAATACCGGCAATGGCATCGCCTTTAACAAACTTACTGGCACCGTCCATTGAACCGTAAAAGTTTGCTTCACTGGTCACATCATCGCGCCGTGCCCGGGCTTCTTCCTGAGTAATAAGGCCTGAGTTCAGATCGGCATCGATGGCCATTTGCTTACCCGGCATCGCATCAAGGGTAAAACGGGCAGATACTTCAGCAATACGCCCGGCACCTTTGGTAATTACAATAAAGTTAATAATTACCAGGATAATAAATACCACCAGACCTACGGCAAAGTTACCGCCGATAACCACCGAGCCAAAGGCTTCAATAACTTTACCGGCAGCCGCCTCGCCCTGATGCCCTTCCATCAGGATCACCCGCGTACTGGCAACGTTAAGCGCCAGACGCAAAATGGTGGCAATAAGCAACACACTGGGAAAAACGGCAAAATCGAGCGGGCGCAGGCTGTAAATGGTAACCAGCAGCACCACTAATGCCAGCGCGATATTAAAGATAAACAGCATATCTAACAGCCATGGCGGCAGCGGCAGCACGATCATCGCCAGAGCGGCAAGAATAAGCAGCGGTGTAGCTATACCTTTGGCATAGGCTAAATGGGTGCGGTCGAATTTATTAAAAACACTGGCTAACTGCATGACAACCCTGACAGTAAATTGGCGCTATGCAGCTGTTCAGCAAGAAGCGTTCCAATACTGGCCAGGGTAGTCTTAGTTTAAATTAATGACGGAAATCTTCCGGTATCGGCAGCTCTTTTGCCAGCGTTCTTGGCCGGCTGCCTTTGCCTTTTTTATACATTTTCAGCTGATGTACATAGGCCAGAACCTGCGCTACAGCCGCAAAAAGTTGCTCGGGGATCGGATGGTCAAGCTTGGTGGTGTAAAAAATAGACCGTGCCAGCGACGGGGATTCAATAACCGGCACCTTATGTTCATTACCTATTTTACGGATATGCATGGCGACTTCATCCACGCCTTTAGCCACTACGATCGGGGCGCGGAATTTACCCTGTTCATATTTTAATGCCACCGCATAGTGTGTCGGGTTGGTCACAATAACATCGGCTTTTGGCACTTCCTGCATCATGCGTTTCATCGACATTTGCATTTGGGTGCGGCGAATACGGGCTTTAATTTGCGGATCGCCTTCGCTGTTTTTATACTCGTCTTTAATTTCTTGCAGTGACATTTTCAGTTGTTTTATATGATTCCATTTCTGGTATGGCGCATCAACTACGGCAATTACCGATACGCTGGCGCATAAGCCCAAAAACAACCAGGCTAAAAAGTGTAACGCCGATTCGATATTATTTGGCTCACTCATTAAAGACAGCGCCATAATGTCGAAAAAAAACACCTTAAGCAGCAGATAGGCAATACCGATTACCACTATCACTTTGAGGATGCTTTTAAGCAGCTCAACCAGCGCCTGTAGGCCAAACATCCGCTTAAAGCCTTTTAATGGGCTCATTTTACTGGCTTTGGGGCCAGCAGCTTCCCAACTGAAGTTAAAACCACCTAGTAAGGTGTTACCAATAAAGGCCGCAATCAGAATAATAATAAAAATACCGGCCATAGGGGGTATCAGCTTTTCGCCCACTGCCCCCCAGGCGGTAAACATGGAGTTGGTTTCAAAAATATCTTTTGCGTCCAGTTGTAACATACGCTGGCCAATGTCCAGCACGCCACTGGCCAGCATTTTGCCAAATACCAGCAAAGAGGCTGCACTGCCAATTAACACAAAAGCGGTGCCTAGATCCTTGGAGCGGGCAACCTGGCCCTTTTTTGCTGCGTCTTCCAGCTTCTTGGGTGTGGGCTGTTCGGTCTTTTCGGTGCTTTCATCTGCCATTGCAGTGCCCTCCGCCTAACAGCCAATCAGCCGGCAGCTGTAATCTATCGCGTGCTGCCACTGTTTGTCATAATGAAATAAGAAAGTGTCCAGCGTTAACCACAGAATGATTAAGCCTGACAACATCGTGATTGGAAAACCAATAGAGAAAATATTCAGCTGCGGTGCGGCGCGCGTCATAATGCCAAACGACAGGTTAACCACCAGCATAGAGACAATTGGCGCCAGCGCTATTGCCAGTGCGGTGGCAAACATCCAGCCGGCGAATTCGATCACAGTCCAGTAACTGGTAACCTCCCACCATTGGCCGTTAATGGGCAGCGTGTCAAAGCTGAATACCAGCATTTGGATCATGATTAAGTGGCCATCAAAGATCCAAAACAGCAAAGTTGCCAGGATCAGATAAAACTGGCCGATAGCCGCCACGTTAACGCCACTGGCCGGATCGACCATTGACGCAAAGCCCAGGCCGGTTTGCATTGCCAGCAATTGCCCGGCAATAACAAAGGTCGTAATAAACATTAATGAAATAAAACCCAGAGCGAAGCCAATCAGCAGTTGCAGCATCACTTCCAGGATCATCTGGCCGGACATTAAGTCCGGGTTAGCTACCGGCGGCAAAGTGGGCATAATGATCAGCGTGATCATCAGCACCAGACCGGTTTTTATCCGCATCGGTACGTTACGCACCCCAATACCGGCCATAATCAGGAACATACCGGTAACACGACACATTGGCAGCAGGTAATCTGCCAGAGTCTGCATCAGTACGTTCAGCGGAAATTCCATCGTGCTTTAGCCTACTACCGTTGGAATACTTAAAATCAGCTCGTTGGTGTATTCCATAATAACGCGGGTAAACCAGTGGCCACCAAAAATCAGCGCCAGCAACGTAACAATCAGGCGTGGTAAAAAGCTTAATGTTTGTTCGTTAATTGAGGTGGCTGCCTGAAAAATGGCTACCAGCAAACCGACAAACAACGATGGCAGAATAATGGCGCTTACCAGCAAGATTACCAGAAACAGCGCATCACGCAGCACATCGACAAAAACCTCCGGGCTCATGTGCCCACCCCATAGCTGGTGGCGAGCGTCCCCATAACTAAAATCCAGCCATCAACCAGTACAAACATCATCAGCTTAAAAGGTAACGAGATAATCATCGGCGATAACATCATCATACCCATTGCCATCAGTACACTGGCTACTACCAGATCGATAATCAGAAACGGGATAAACAGCATAAAGCCAATCTGAAAGGCGGTTTTAAGTTCGCTGGTGATAAAGGCCGGGATCACTACCGTAATCGGGTAGTCCTGCGGAGATGCGGCCACTTCAAGCCCGGCAATCTGGGCAAAGGTGTCCAAATCTTTGGTGCGGGTCTGGTGCAGCATAAAACCTTTTATCGGTATCAGCGCGGCGTCCAGTGCCTGCACCGGCGTAATCTCTTCGCTCAGGTAGGGCTGAATGGCCGTGTCGTTAATATTTTTAAACACCGGCGCCATAATAAAAAAGGTCAGAAACAGCGTAATGCCAATTAATACCTGGTTAGACGGTGTTTGCTGCAAACCAATGGCCTGGCGCAATATGGCCAGCACCACAATAATGCGGGTAAAGCAGGTCATCATGATAACGATAGCAGGAATAAAACTGAGCGCTGTCATCAGCGCCAGTACCTGCAGCGTTACACTGTATTGTTGGGAGCCATCGGCTCCGGTAGTTACCGTAACAGCCGACAAGGCACCATTATCAGCCAGAACATCGGGGCTTAGCAGTATTACCAGCACCACGAACAACAGTCGCAACATAGCTCACACTATTTTTTCAGGAACGATTGCAACTGTGTATGAAAGTCTGATGCCAACTTTTCTTCAGGTAGGGGATTTTCCAGTTCAAACAATAAATTTATGCTGTGTGCGGTGACACCTAAAACGCGTTGTTTTCCTTGCATTTCAACAACTAACAAGCGCTCTTTCGGGCCAAGCGGCATAGTAGAAATAATTTTTATATGCCGGCTACCAGGCAAGCGCAGCGTCAATTTTTTGAATGCCCAGCCCAGCGTAAGCACTATTGCTACCACAATCGCCAGCGACAACGCCATTTTCCCCAGGCCAAGGCCTGCTGATGGGCGCTCGGCTGGCGCTTCTGTTTTTAGCGGCACAGCGGGTACTGGTTCAGGCTGCACTGGCGGAAGCTCTGGTTCGCTTTGTGCTACAGCCTCCGTTTTGGTTGCATCCTGAGTTTGTCCTGCCTCAGCGGTAGTGCTTTGGGCCAGCGCCGTCAGCGACAATAAGCTGCAACATAGCAAAGTAACAAGCAATAATCGCATCAACGTAACTTCTTAATCCGCTCAATCTGGCTGATAACGTCAGTCAGGCGAATACCAAACTTGTCGTTTACCACAACCACCTCACCGTGTGCTATCAGAGTGCCGTTAACCAACACATCCAGTGGCTCACCGGCTACCCGCTCCAGCTCAACCACCGAGCCCTGATTAAGCTGCAATAAATTACGGATACTTATTTTAGCCCGCCCCACTTCCATAGAAATGGTAACCGGAATATCTAAAATAGTGTCCAGCTTACGTTTTTCGTCTACCGTGATATCGGCTTTTTCGTCACGCAGCTCTTCCAGCTCAACAGCCTCTGCACCATCAGTGCCTTCAGCTTCGGCCATGGCAGCGGCCCATTCGTCCATGGTGTCTTTATCATCAGCCATTTTTTGTTACCTTCTGTCGCGATCTGACAGGTTCAGATCGGCTTCTAACTCGGAAATATCGGCATCGCTGTCAAGGCGCCGCCCACCTTTAGTAAATACGTGCATCTCAGATTTCGCTGATTCCGGCCGTTTAATTTTTTCAATAATTTTCAGCGCCGCATGTTCGCGCGAACGGCCCAATTTAGCTCTGTACGTCGGTAAATCTTCAATTAGCACCGTGATATGATCCGGCATCTCTATCGGGATAATATCGCCGGCCTGCAATTCCATAATTTGCCGCAGCGTTAAATCGACATCCATCATTTTGGTAGTCAAATCTACCTTTACATCCATAATTTCGTCGCGTAGCGCCTTACTCCAGCGTAAATCGGTGTCTTCTTTGTCGCTTTGTACACCGGCATCCAGCAGCTCACGGATCGGCTCCAGCATTGAGTACGGTAAAGCGACATGGAAATCCCCCCCGCCACCGTCCAGTTCAATATGAAAAGAGCTGATTACCACCACCTCTGTGGGGCTGACAATATTGGCCATTGCCGGGTTAACTTCAGAGTCCAGGTATTCAAAAGACACATCCATCACAGGTGCCCAGGCTTCTTTGTAATCTTCAAAAATCAGCTTTAACAGCATCTGAATAATACGCCGCTCGGTCGGCGTAAACTCGCGGCCTTCAATTTTGGCATGGTAACGGCCGTCCCCGCCGAAAAAGTTATCGACCAGAATAAACACCAGCCTGGCTTCCATGGTAATAAGGCCGGTGCCTTTGAGTGGCCTGAACCGCACCATATTTAAACTGGTAGGTACAAATAATGTATGCACATACTCGCCGAATTTTATCATCTGCACGCCGTTAATCGACACTTCGGCAGTACGGCGCATCATATTAAACAGGCTGATCCGCATATGGCGGGCAAAGCGCTCGTTTACCATCTCCAGCGTTGGCATGCGGCCACGTACAATACGATCCTGCGACGAGAAATCGTATTCCATGGCAGAGCGGCCCCGGCCTTCACCGGATTCGTCTATTTCCTCTTCTTCGACGTCATCAACACCATGTAACAGCGCGTCAATTTCATCTTGTGACAGTAAATCGGTCACGGCTGCTCACTCTTATTGCATCACAAAACCGGTGAAGAGAACTTCCTCTACTACCACCGAACCCACTACCTCGATCATCGCCTGCTGTAAATCGCTTAATGCTTTGTTTTTTAATGCATCGCGCCCGGCAACAGTAACCAGCTCATCGGCATTGGCCGCGCTGAAGGTTTCCAGCAAACTGCCTTCAATCAGTGGAATATGCCGCATAGCTATAGTTTCATTATTAGTGCCGCGCACCAGCAACTGCACCTTAATTTGTACCATGCGATCGCGTGACGCACCGGGTACATTAAACACAAAAGGCCGTGGCAGCGGCACATACAGCGCCGAGCCTTTTGCATCTTTACCGCCGGGCGTACTTACTGCACCTGAGGCCGCATCTGAAGCTGATGCAGCATTATTACTGTCTGAACCGGTAAACAACATCAGCCCTACAACAATCAATACCACTACCAGAGCCGCACCACCACCCAACAGCAGCCATTTTTTCTTAGCTGAACCTTCTGCAATAACCAGATCTTTTTCTGCTGCCATGCCTGTGCTACCTGTTTGTTAAAGTGACATTATTATGCTCATCTGTGACGCCCAATGTAAATCACCGTTACTGAATTAACCGCCACTACTGGCTGTTATGCATAATAATCCACCAGCCGGTCAGATGTTTTTACATTAAGCTGCACAGTTTCCGCCACGCCATCCTGGTTATCGTCTGCGGTATGTTTACCGTTTCGGCCAGAATGATTACTGTCACGCTGCGCTAACTGTCGCTCTTGCTGTGATTGCTGCTGCACCTGGCCTTCTGTTAACTGAATACCCTGTTGCTGCAGCATTTCTCTGAGCCGTGGTAATTGCTGTTCTAATAATTCTTTTGCCTGTGACTGTTGCACAATAAATTGCACTGAGGCCTGATCCTGCTGCATATCTATTTTAATTTGCATCTGGCCAAGCCCGGCCGGATCCAGCCGGATTTCAGCGATCTGAATATTTTGCCGCACCATCAGGCTGACTCTTTCGCGCAGTTGCCCTGCTGCATCCTGTTGCAGTAAATTCAGGCTTTGCTTTAACTGCTCGGCCAGTGGCCGAGCCAGCGTCTGAGCCGGGCTGGCTTGCTGGCGCTGCTCTGCTAGGTGCAGTGCGTTGCCAAATGCCGTATCACTGCGCGCAGCGGCACTGGTATCTGAAGCCACTTTAGCCGTTGCGATACTGCTATCTGGCACCGCCACTGAACCATCTGCAGACTGCTGGCTATTATTATTTTGCCGCGAGTTCTGTTGTGATGAGCTTTGTTGCGACGAGCTCTGTTGTGAACCATTTTGAGCATCATGTTTAGAGGCATTCTGATCAGAACCCGCCTTGCCACCCGCCTGATTATCTGTTTTATCAGCCGTTGCCGTCAGCGGCTGCTTAATTGTGGTCGCGTCAGTGTCGGCATCCGTTTTGCTGTTATCTGCGGTGCCTGTGGCGGGAGCAGTATGCGCTGTCATCTGCGCCGGGGTGTCAGCAGCTGCCGGTTTAGTATCGGCCTGAGTCACAGAAGCCGATTTTGTGCTGTTATTATCTGTTTTTATAGTGCTATCGTCAGCTTTTACCGCGGTTTCTGTTACGGCTTTTGCGCCGTCATGGTTATTGCTGCCGCGAGTCTGGTTATCTGAACCCGCCTCGGTTGCCAATCCACTCTCGTTCAGCGAAGCAGTTCCCTTAGCTGCACCCGATAGCTCTGCTACAGGCTGAGCTTCGCCTTTACCGCCAGCAGAGGCTTCTGTTTTATCTGTTACCTTACCCGGTGCAGCTTCACCTGCTGTCTGGCTGTTTGCTTTAACCAGCAGATCAGCGGCAATATCCGTTGTTTCGTTTGCTGATTGGCCCAGTTGCTCTGTTGTTTTAACCGCTTTTGCTGCATCTGCTTCAGGCTGATTATTACCTGACAAAACATTACCTGGCAAAACGGTAGCCGGGTCTTCCGCAACAGCACCGGTATCGGTGCCAATAGCAGCATCAGTGTCACTGCCAGTTTCAGGCAGTTTATCTTTTAGCGCTATCTGCCCCAGCAGACTGGAAGTTAGCAAGGAGTCTTTATCTAAACCTGCTGCACTATCTGTATTGTCTGCGCTATCTGTATCTGCGTTTCCTGTGCTGGCAGCATTGCCCTTAGCATCGGCAGCAGCTAATAGTGCCTGGCTAACGCCATTCAACACACTGATTCCGGCAGGGACATGCCGCAATTTTGCAGCAGACTGGCCATTTGTTGCCGGTTGCGTTATGCCGTTTAACAACTCACCAAACCCCAGGCCAGAGAGTTCAGCACCAGCCTCTGCTGCAGAATCTGAGAGTGCGCCATCCAGCCGCAGCGCGCTGTCTGCGCTGGTTGTCAGCATTGATAATTGTATAGCTTGCACCATTTTCACTCCCCTGACTGACCAATGCGATCAGGCGTTAACTGCGCTTTAAACCGGTTAAAGCCGTTGTGTTAAAACCTATATATTCAGTTATCTTCAATTGCATTCAAATTTCAGGCCAACCTGAGTAAATTAGTACATCTGCGGCTCATTACGGCTGCGCATAAATTGCTGGCTGGCGTACTCATCGGCATTTTTCTGCTCTTGTTTTAGCTGCTTTAATAACTCTGCCTGTTCGCCGCGCTGTACCAGTAACTCCATAGCTTTACGCTTTTTTTGCATCGCCAGCCAGCTCTGTTTACGTTGCTCTGCCGCGGCTTTAGCCTGCTGCAATGCCCGGCCCTGTTGCTGTATTGCCTGATCAAGCTTGCCAATAAAGCTAATAAACTGAGTGTACTGCCGGCTTTGTAAGCCGGCTGCACCTTGTTGCTGGCTCTGTTGAATATAATCGGTACGGTAGTCTGCCAGGCCCTGATATTTCTGTTCAGCCTGCTGGTAAAACTGCTGGGCTTTAACAAAATGTGCCTGCAGTTTTTCTTCACGCTCTTGTTGTATTTTTATCAGCATGGCAAAGCGTTGGTTAATCATCAGGCATTACTCCTTGCAGCAGCCGGAACCAACAGATTAAGCCCTTGCAGGCTGTCGTCGTAGGTCACAACTTCATGCATTCCCTGTTGCAAAAAACGATTGATTCTTGGCATCATGCCGATAGCCACATCCAGTTGCGGATCGCTACCCCGTACATAAGCCCCGATGGCGATTAAGTCTTTGCTTTGCTGGTAACTGGCATACAACTGCTTTATCGTACGCGCCATTTGCTGATGCTCAGCACTGGTTACTGCGGGCATAACACGGCTAATGGATTTTTCTACATCTACCGCCGGAAAATGTCCGGCATCAGCCAAAGCCCGTGATAACACGATATGGCCGTCAAGAATGGCGCGCGACGCATCGGCGATAGGGTCTTGTAAGTCATCACCTTCAGACAGCACGGTATAAAATGCCGTTATTGAACCCTGGCTGCCACTACCGTTACCGGCTCGTTCAACCAGTGCCGGTAATTTGGCGAATACCGAGGGCGGATAGCCTTTGGTAGCCGGCGGCTCGCCCACCGCCAGTGCAATTTCACGTTGTGCCTGCGCATAGCGGGTAATAGAGTCAATCAGCAGTAACACATCCATGCCCTGATCACGAAAATATTCTGCTACCTGCACTGCAGTTTCACAGCCTTTTAACCGCATCAGTGGCGACACATCAGCTGGTGCGGCTATTACAACCGAGCGCTTTTTACCTTCCTCGCCCAAGATTTCATCAATAAATTCTTTTACCTCGCGGCCACGCTCACCTACCAGGCCTACCACAATCACATCAGCCGAGGTACCACGGGTCATCATACCCAACAACACACTTTTACCCACACCTGAACCGGCAAACAATCCCATACGCTGGCCTTTGCCTACAGTAAGAATGCTGTTGATAGAACGCACGCCCACATCCAGTGGCTGTTTAATTGGCCGGCGGTGTAAAGGGTTAATAGGTTTGGTTTTAGCGCCACCGAATTGTTCGGCGGCGATAGGACCTTTACCATCCAGCGGTGCGCCTACGCCGTCTATTACCCGGCCAAGCAGATTAAGGCTAAGCGGTACGCCTTTAAAATTAAGCATGGGTGTAACGCGGGCACCTGGTACAACGCCAGATACATCATCTTTTGGCATCAGATAAATGCGATCATTGGCAAAACCGACCACCTCCGCCATAATTTCGCCGCGGGCGGTTTCTACCGAGCAAGGCTGGCCAATAGCAGCACTGCACCCGGTTGCCTCCAGCGTTAAGCCTACCACCCGGACCAAATGGCCGGCGACAGCAGGCCGGGAACTATGCACATAACGCTGTTGCTGCTGCAGAAACTGGCTCAGACTTTCGCTGTTTGCCATAGTTTACTCCTCAGCCTGGGCATCGGGTTTGGTGTCGTGCTGTTGGATCTGGATAAAATGCTCAAGGCTGCCTTGAATACGTTGTTGTAAACTGCGATCCACGCTGGACTGGCTGCTT
This sequence comes from Rheinheimera pacifica, assembly GCF_900108485.1. Classification (GTDB taxonomy): domain Bacteria; phylum Pseudomonadota; class Gammaproteobacteria; order Enterobacterales; family Alteromonadaceae; genus Alishewanella; species Alishewanella pacifica. Next base: position 86,694 of record NZ_FNXF01000010.1, read on the forward strand.
TCTACCACACAACCTCCCTGCTCCAGCAGAGGCTCGGCTCTGAGCTGCCAGTTGCGTTGTGTCAGCTCATCTTTGGTGTAATGTTGCTCCACAATGGCTAAATCAGCCGGGTTCAGTTTTATCACCAGCTGTCCGGCTTGCAGCGGCAGTGCTGAGGTAGCCTCTGAGATGGCCTGCAAAATAACCTGATGATTGGTTTTTACCTCAACATTAATAACTGCCTGCGCCATAGCCAGGCTTAGCTGCAATAATTGCTGTTTTACCTGTTTATCAATGCTGGCAAGCGGCTGCTGTAGCTGGTCAAGCAATGTGCTTAGTTGTATCAGCTTATCATTCAGCTCTGTCTGGCCTTCTGCCAGGCCTTGTTTTTTGCCTTCAGCGTGGCCCTGAGCCAGGCCATCCTGCTGGCCTTGTTCACGGCCTTCGGCATACCCTTTACTAAAACCTTCGTCTTTACCCTGGCCAAAACCCTCGTCGTAAGCCGCCTGACGGATTTGCTCTATCTCATCTGCTGTCAGGGGCTTAATTGTCAGCTCTTCATCTTCGTCTGCTTTGCTGGCTTTGGCCTGAGGCTGCGTTTTATTCAGCGCATTGGTGCGAATGCCATCATGCACTGGTGTCATATCAGGTGTTTGCCAGTGCCTAATCAGTTCATCAGTTTCTTCATCGGGCGAAAACGGCCTTTTGTGCTTAAATGCATCAGTGCTCATAATACTACCCGCTCTGCTTAGACGAAGTCATCGCCACCGCCACTGCCCAGCATAATTTCACCGGCGTCAGACAACCGGCGCGCGGCGGACAGAATTTCTTTTTGCGCCGCTTCAACATCACTTACCCGCACTGGCCCCATGGCTTCTAAATCGTCTTGCAGCAGTTCAGCGGCACGTTTTGACATATTTTTGAAGATTTTCTCTTTTAAGTTTTCATCGGTGCCTTTTAACGCTTTCATCAGCACATCTTGCTGAATTTCGCGCAGCAGGGTTTGAATGCCACGGTCATCAACGTCGATCAGGTTCTCAAATACAAACATCAGATCCTGTATTTGCTGTGCCATTTCTTCATCGTGCTCACGGATAGAATCCATCAGCTGGCCTTCAATATTGGTATCCATATAGTTAAGGATATCAGCAGCCGCTTTTAAGCCGCCCATTTTCGCAGTTTGCGCACCCGCCTGGCCGGCAAACTGTTTCTCCATAATCTCGTTTAACTCTTGCAGTGCTGCCGGTTGTACTTCTTCGAGGTTGGCAATCCGCATGGTTAAATCCAACCGCACTTTTTCCGGGAACTGAGATAAAATCTCCGCCGATTGCTCCGGCTCCAGATAAGACAAGACGATAGTCTGAATTTGCGGGTGCTCGTTGCGGATAATATTGGCTACCTGCTTAGAATCCATCCATTTCAGCGAATCCAGGCCTTTAGCCCCACCACCCAGTACTATCTGGTCTATCAGGTTAGCGGCTTTCTCTTCACCTAAAGCTGCGGTTAAGGCGCGTTTGATAAACTCTTCACTCTGGAAGCCAATGGTGCTGAAATTCTGAATTTGCTCAATAAACAAGCGGTGCACAGCCGAGATTTTTGCCTGGTTCAGATCAGTCATCTGCGCCATAGCCAAACCTACTTTCTGTACTTGTTTGGGCTCTAAGTGTTTTAAAATTTGCGCAGCATCTTCTTCTGACAAGCTCAGCAGTAAGATGGCGGCTTTTTCAACACCGTCCAGTTTACCTACGTCAAACGAAGGTTTTGTTGCTTCTATGCTACTCATCTTCAGCCAACCAGTTTTTCACTACCAGAGAGGATAATTCCGGCTCATTTGCCACTAAAGCCCGAACTGCGCGTAATAAATCGTCATCACCATGTAAATCCGGCAACATTAGCGTGCCATCCGGGGCAAAACCTACTGCATTCTCATCAAATGTTGAGCTTAGCATGTCGATAGTATCGTCGCCCAAATCCAGCCCGCTGGACAGTGCATTATCATCATAACTATCTTTGGTGTCTTCCGGATAAATCAGTTTCTTCAGCATCGGCCGCACTATGGCCAGAATAAGCACTACGATAATCAGGCCGCCAATAACCAGCCGCACGACACGCAAAAACCATTCTTCTTCATAAAAATTAGGGGTTTCCGCCTCAATAACGGCTTCTTTCATGAAGGGTACGGAGATCACTTCAATCATATCGCCGCGCTGGGCGTCAAAGCCGATGCCGCCTTGCAGTAAACGGCGTATGTTAGCCAGCTCTGCCTGGGTGCGAGGCTCAGGTTCACCATCTACAGCTGTCGCAGGTTTGTAATCGATAGCCACCGATACGCTTAAACGGCGGATCACACCACTTTGCTGAGAAATATGGCTGATGGTAGTATCTAATTCATAATTACGGGTAGCTTCTTTATGATTCCGGCCTGGTACTACCGGTTGTGCACCACCGCCCGTTGCCTGCTCGGGTATAGCGGAATTCATCGGCGGTTGGTTAGATAACGCTCCGGGTATACCGGCACTTAACCCGCCCACGCTGTTTTCTTCAATGGTCATTTCACTGCGCACAGCAGGTAAATCCGGGTTAAAACGTTTTTGCGTCTGCTCAGTGGCAGTAAAATCCATCAGCAAATCGACCTGAGCGGTGTAGTTACCATAACCCAGCACCGGCATTAAAATAGAGTCGACTTTTTGGCGGTATTCATCTTCGCGTGTGCGTTGTAGTTCATATTCTTTGCGCGAGCGCCCAGCTGCGGCGTCTTGCGAGCCGCTGTTCAGCAAGCGGCCGTTTTGGTCTGTTACCGTTACACGCGATGGTTCAAGTCCCTGCACAGCAGAGGCAACGATATCGACTATAGCCGCCACTTCGCTGTCACGAATTGACGTACCACCACGGGCCGTTACCAGCACTGTGGCTGATGGCAACCGCTCTACTCTGGCAAACACGTTTTCTTTTGGAATAGCCAATAAAACTCTGGCGCGGGATATACTTTGCAGCTCTTCAATGGTGCGGGCCAGTTGTTGCTCACGGCTGTGTTTTAACCGCTCCATTTCCAGGCGCTGGCTAACACCAAAACCACTGTCCTGCAGTAAAAACTCTGTGCCGCTGGAGGGTTCTCTGGTCAGGCCCGCGCGAGACAATGACAGTTTAATACTCTGAAATTTATCCTCAGGTACCAAAATAGTATTGCCTTCCAGTTTATAACTGATTTTTTGTGCATCCAGGTGATCCAGTGTCTGGATCAGCTCCTGCGTTTCAAAATTGCCCAGCGGCCGCATTTCTGGTTCGCGTGCCCACATGATAATCAGAATAGCAATGGCCAGACAGATGGTCAGCGCGACAATCAGGGTGATCTGGCGCACCAGATCCATGCCGCCCAAACTGCCGACAAAACCCGGTTTTTGTTCCTGCTGCTCACCGGCACCGTATTCGGTATTGGCCAGTGCCAGCTCGGTGGATTGATTTTCAGCCACAGCTTATTCCTCCGTTATACCGGCATCGACATAATGTCTTTGTAGGCTTCTACCAACTTATTGCGCACTTGCACGGTGGCTTCAAATGCCAGAGAGGATTTCTGGCTGGCAATCATTACCTGTGCCAGCGATACCCTGGGATCGCCCATTTCCACTGCAGTACGCATCTGGCTGGTTTCTTGTTGTAAGGCGTTTACATTGCTAATGGCATTTTTCAGCATATTGCCAAAATCACTCTGACTGGGATTAACTTCAGCGGTATTTTTCAGCTTCAGCTCGCTGCCAACGCCGCGCGCCTGGCTAGCCAGCGACTGCATTTCGGCGTAAAGGGCCTGCCCTTTGATATTCATAGCGTCACCTGTCAAAAATTTGCTGCTAATACGATTAGCTAATGCAAAGCAGGAGTTATGCCAAGTTTTAGTATATTGAATTTAATAGAAAAAACCCTCAATTTGAGGGTTTTATATCAGGCAGGAAGCTCAATACCATGCTCTTTCATCCGGGCCAGTTTATAGCGCAAGGTGCGATCACTGATGCCCAGCCGCTCGGCCACGTCTTTACGCCGGTTGGCGCAAGCTTTCATAGTTGCCAGAATAATACGGTGCTCCTGCTCATGTACGCTGGCTTTAAAACCGGTATTGGCGTCATCATCCTCTGCCATCTGTGTAGCCGGCAAAGGTATCTCACTATCAGCAATAGCCAAAGGCTGCATATCGGCTTGCTCCAGCAAAATGTCATCAGCTTCGATACTGTCATTCTGGCAGATAATTAAAGCGCGCTGCATTACGTTATCCAGCTCACGCACATTACCCGGCCAGTTGTAGCGGCTTAACTGCAACGCAGCCGCCTCAGTTAAACGCACTACAGCCCGCCCGGTTGCCCGGCAATGACGCTGCAGTAAGTGCAGCGCCAGCGGTACTATGTCGGCCGGTCTTTCGCACAAGGCGGGCCAGCTGAGCGGAAATACGTTCAGCCGGTAGTATAAATCTTCACGAAACCGGCCCTGCTCCACGGCTTGTTTCAGATTACGGTTACTGGTGGCCAAGACTCTGACATCCAGTTTAATGGTTTTGCGGCCGCCCAGGCGCTCTACTTCACGCTCTTGCAGTACGCGCAATAATTTGGCCTGCAGGTTTAAATCCATTTCGGTTATTTCATCCAGTAAAATAGTGCCGTGCTGGGCCTGTTCAAACTTACCGGGGCAACCCGTTATGGCACCGGTAAAGGCGCCTTTCTCGTAACCAAATAAGGTAGATTCCAGCATATTTTCCGGAATAGCAGCGCAATTGATTGCCACAAAGGGTCCCCCGCTGCGTTCAGACAGCTGATGAATGTAGCGGGCCAACACCTCTTTGCCCGAGCCGCTGGGGCCGGTGATCATTACACTGGCATCAGTACGGGCCACTTTGGCGCACAATGTCAGTAACTGTTTACTGGACGGGGCAGCCACTATGGGCTCAAAACTGGCTACTGGTTCTGCGCTGACATAACGGCCTACGGTATTAAGCAATACTTCCGGTGAAAACGGCTTGGCCAGATAATCAATAGCCCCCAGCCGGATAGCCTCTACCGCAGCCTGCACCGTGGCATAGGCCGTCATCATTAACACCGGTATTTTCGGGTACTGCTCGCGTAAGGTTTTTAACAGTGTAAGGCCTGAAGCGCCCTGCATCTGTACGTCGCTGATCACCAGTTGCACACTTTGCTGCTTTAATGTCAGCAATGCCTGCTCAGCACTGTCTACTGCACATACCTGATACTGTGCCAGCAATAAGGTATCGTGTAGTGCTTCGCGTAAACCGGCATCATCTTCTACTAACAGTATATGTTGGCTCATCTGCTATTCCCCGCTGGCTGGTTGCTGTATCGGCAACAGCATTTCAAAGCAGGCACCGTGCTCTGTCGGAACATACTGCACTGAGCCCTGATGCGAGTGAGCTACCGCCTGCACCACCGCAAGCCCCAGGCCAGTGCCCTGCGCCCGGCCCGTAACAAAGGGTTCGAACAAGGAGTCACGCAGTGCCGGTGCTACCCCTGGGCCATTATCAGTAAGGCGCAGCACTAACATACCGATGTGCTGTTTGCTCGGGGCGATATCAAGCGATATTTGTGTATCAGGCCCTGCTGCCTGAATACTGTTTTGAATAAGATTTTGTAAGGCACCACATAGTGCATCCTGGTTCCCCAGCAGACAAAGTGTGGGATCACTGCAGTGCAGCGATAGGTGGGCATTGTGCTGTTGCAGCAATGCTTCAATACTGGTGTTTAGCTGCTCAATTAAAGCACTGAGCGAAAACGCGGCAACTTGCCGGGCACTGCCAGAGCGGGCAAATAGCAGCATATCGCTGACCTGCTGCTCTAAATCCTGTAAACGCGATAATAACTTTTGCTGAAACTGCTGCTGCACCTGCAACGTAGCTCTTGGGTTGGCCAGGTTTTGCGCATACAGTAAGGCTGCAGATAATGGTGTGCGGATTTGATGGGCTAATGTTGCCATCATTTTACCCAAAGTGGATAAACGCTGCATATGGCTAAGCCGGCTTTGTAATTGCCGGGTTTCGGTCAGATCGGTCAGCATAATAAGCTGTCCTGCCTGCGAAGATGCACCACTTTGCGCCAGGGTGCTTATTTGCAGCTTAACCCGGCGGCCATCTTGCAATGACACTTCCAGGCCATCATCACTGCGCGGGCGAAAACAACGGCCGATAACGTCAAGCCAGCGCTGCCCGGTAAGAGGCTCCCCCAACAAACTCATCGCTGCCGGATTGGCCTGATACACCACACCGCGTTGATCTAACAGGATCACTGCAGCAGGTAAAGCCTGCAACACCGCATCATAGTGAGTGGGCGGCAATAGCTGCAGCACATTGCGCCCGTTGGCTGCTGCCAGTGCTGCAGTATCCGGCACAGTGCGCAAAGAAAAGTCGTATGCGTTGGCAGTTGTCATAATTACCCTTAAACGTTGCGTTATCGCTCAGGGGTAATGCAGGCATTATGCCAGATAAAATTAAATATTTTTAGTAACTTACAGTGTCAAAAGCCTGACACTGTAAGTTACTGGGTATTATTACTCGTCTTTACCCAGATTATATTTACGCATTTTCTCTACCAGCGTAGTGCGGCGCAGGCCCAGCACTTCTGCTGCCCGGGCCACGACAAACTCGTGCCGCTCTAAAGCCTGAGATATAAAGCGGATTTCCAGCTCGGCCAGATATTCTTTTAAGTCCAGCCCCTGATCGGGTAAGTCCTGCAAGCCATCTGCAACTGCAAAAAAGCCTGCATCGTCAGCTTCGTCTTCATCATCATCTGCAGACTGAAACATTTCGTTCAGTAAATCACGCTCCTGCAAACTTTCTGGGTATTGCGGTACATAGCTTTCAATCTCCAGATGGCGGTATTTCGGTGGTAACTCGGCCACATCAACTACCTGGTCCGGGTACATAATAACCATCCGCTCCAGCAAGTTTGCCAGCTCGCGCACATTACCCGGCCAACTGTGCAGTTGCAGGCTTTGCAAAGCATATTCGGTAAATTTAACTTTAGCCTGGCTGTACTTCTCCTGGCGTTGTAACAGCTCGCTTATTAGCAACGGTATATCGTCGCAGCGGTGGCTAAGCGCGGGGGTTTCAATAGGAAATACATTCAAACGGTAGTATAAGTCTTCACGGAAACTGCCCTCAGCAATCATTTGCTCCAAATCGCGGTGCGTAGCGGCAACAATACGCACATCAGCCTTAATGGGTTGGGTGCCCCCTACCCGTTCATAAGTGCGTTCTTGTAATACTCTTAGCAGCTTTACCTGCATATTCAGCGGCATATCACCTATTTCATCTAAAAACAGTGTACCGCCCTGCGCCAGCTCAAAGCGGCCTTTGCGGGTAGAGATGGCACCGGTAAAAGCACCCTTTTCATGGCCAAACAATTCACTTTCCAGTAATTCCGCCGGTATAGCACCACAGTTTATTGGTACAAAAGGCCCACGCGCCCGGTTAGACAATAAATGAATATTACGCGCCACCACTTCTTTGCCGGTACCTGAAGGGCCGAGCACCAGCACATTAGCTTCAGTTTTTGCCACTTGCTGAATAAGAAACCGTACTTGCTGCATGGCGGCAGAATTACCTACCATACCGTCAAATTTTGCCATGTTATGCGGCTTATGCTGCAGCGGTAAAAGGCGGTGATACTGCTGGCTGTCTCGCAGTAGCTGAGTTAAAGAGGCATAAGAGAAAGGTTCGCTTAGCAGGCCTACCGCATTGGCATACTGCAACAGGGGTTGCAGTGGCTCTCCCAGCAGTAAGAACGCCGTAGCCGGATAGCGCAACAGCAGATCAGCATGGCGCTGGCTTTCAAGTGCCCCCAGCAGCACCACGACCGGCTCCTGATTATTCAACCTCGCCTGTAGCGCAGCCATATCCAATATCTGGTGCGGCTCATTAATAAAACTTAATACTGTACTGAGCCGGCTGCTGCGGCTGCTTTGTTCGTCAACGATATACAGAAAAGGATTATTTACCATGCCACTGCTTTTATTATGCTTTTGATTGCATTGTACTTCGCAAAGATGAGCTTGCAAGGTAATACGCTATTTTTTTGACACAGTGTCAAAAAAATAGCGTGGCTTTAAGGTGTTAACTAAGCAGGTTTAAAGCCTGTTGTTGCTGCATTCTGGCCTGCAGTGAAACACTGACAGAAGTATTAGCCAAAATATCAGCCGCCACCTTGTCACTGCTGGCGCGGGCAAAATCCAGATCTTCAATCCGGCTACGCGCGGCTGACTCGGCAATTTGCTGACCGTTTAAATTACTGGCCGCAGAGCTAAAGCTGTTGATGGATGCGCCCGCGTCAGCTTGTAAACCACCAATATAGTCCAGCGATTGCTGAATATTACCCAGCGATGCTGCCGCTGCGTCCGCGGAGCTTAAATCTATACTAAAAATATTCTGTGCGGTTAAACCGGAAGCAACGTCTACCGTGCTTAAATTCAGGCTGCCAGAGCCAGTACCAAAGCTTAAGGCGCCGTCCTGATCAAATAACTTTTTACCAGCGAACTCTGTATTATCAATAACCTGCTGAATATTAGCGATGTATTGATCCGCCTCTGCCTGCAGTGCTGAGCGCTCTTGCGCGCCATAAATACCATTACCGGCGGCAACAGCCAAACGGCTTAGCTCACCCAGGTTGTCGTTGATGCCTTGCAAACCCTGTTCATATACCCGCGCTAATGACACACCGTCATACAGGTTACGCTCGCCCTGGCCTTTGCCATTAATACTGCTGCTTAGCTGATTAGCTATCTGCAAACCGGCCGCGTCGTCAGCGGCACTGTTAATGCGTTTTGCCGTTGCCAGTTTTTTTAACAGGCTGTCCTGCTGTAACTGGGCCTGGTTTAAGGTATTTAAACTGCCGGGGGTATTAAGTTTCATCTTGGCACCACTTTGTCTTCAAAACTGGTTATAGTTTAGTCAAAGCGACGGTAAACCGCTATTAATTAAGTCAGCGCAAAAACTAAGCCGATGTATTAGTATTAAAGTGTTTGAACTGAATATGTTAGCTCTGGCGGCACAGTTTATGCTAATGTCATTTTAAACAGCATTTCGCACAAAAGTAGTTCCCGAGGGCAGCTTATGTTTAACGGCAAAACAATTTTAATCACCGGTGGTACCGGCTCATTTGGCCATAAGTACACGGAAACTCTGCTTGCACGCTATAAGCCGAAAAAAATCATTATTTACTCCCGCGATGAACTAAAGCAGTACGAGATGCAGCAAAAATTTAACCAAAACTGCATGCGCTATTTTATCGGCGATGTGCGCGACGAGCACAGGTTGGTGCGGGCGATGCATGGCGTAGATTACGTTATCCACGCGGCGGCACTAAAACAGGTACCTGCAGCCGAATACAACCCGATGGAATGTATTAAAACCAATATTAACGGCGCAGAGCACGTCATCAACGCGGCTATTGAAAACGGTGTCGAAAAAGTCATTGCACTATCTACCGACAAAGCTGCCAACCCGGTCAACCTGTACGGTGCCACCAAGCTGGCTTCCGATAAACTGTTTATCGCCGCGAACAATATCTCCGGCGGTGCAAAACCGCGCTTCTCAGTAGTGCGCTACGGTAATGTAGTGGGTTCGCGTGGTTCAGTGGTACCGTTTTTTCAACAGCTGATTGATAAAAAGCATGACCATATTCCGGTTACCCATCTGGAGATGACACGGTTTTGGATCAGCTTGCAGCAAGGCGTCGATTTTGTGTTAAAGAACTTTGAACGCATGCTCGGTGGTGAAATTTTTGTGCCTAAAATTCCGTCTATCCGCATTGTAGATTTAGCCAAAGCCATGGCACCGCATTTACCAGTGCTAGAGGTGGGTATTCGCCCCGGTGAAAAACTGCATGAGATGATGTGTCCGGGTGATATGTCTTATCACACTTACGAGTTTGCTGACCACTTTGTTATTGCCCCGGCAATTAAGTTTTTTAACCGCAGCAATGACTTTTCCAGCAATGCTCTGCAAGAGCAGGGTAAGCTGGTAACGCCGGGGTTTCAATACGTGTCTGACACCAACCCGGATTTTCTTAGTGTTGACCAGATGCGTCAGTTTAATCAGGAAGCTATGCTGTGATCCCCTATGGCCGTCAGCACATTACTCAGGCGGATATTGATGCAGTAACTCAGGTACTGCAAAGCGACTTTTTAACCCAGGGGCCTGCCGTGCCGGCTTTTGAGCAGCGTTTTTGTGAACTGACAACAGCGCAGCATGCTGTTGCGGTAAATAGCGCCACCTCGGCCTTACATATTGCCTGTTTAGCACTTGGCGTTGGACCCGGCAGCCGGGTCTGGACTTCTCCGATCAGTTTTGTCGCTTCAGCCAATGGCGCACGTTACTGCGGCGCCGATATCGATTTTGTTGATGTAGAAGCCGACAGCGGCAATATGGCGGTAGATAAACTGCGGCAAAAGCTGGAGCAGGCACGTAGCAACGATACCCTACCACAAGTGGTAATACCGGTACATTTAGCCGGTGCCAGCTGCGATATGCAGCAAATACATTATCTGGCCAATGAATTTGGCTTTAGCGTAATTGAAGATGCTTCACATGCTGTTGGCGCAAGTTATCAGGATGAACCAGTGGGCAATTGCCGCTATAGCGATATCACCGTGTTTAGCTTTCATCCGGTAAAAATCATCACCACCGCCGAAGGTGGTATGGCACTGACCAATAACACTGAACTGGCCGATAAAATGCGCCTGCTGCGCAGCCACGGCATTAGCCGCGACGAAAACATGATGACCGAGCCCGCACATGGCGCCTGGTATTATCAGCAATTGCTGCTTGGTTTTAATTATCGCATGACCGACATACAGGCCGCGCTGGGTTTAAGCCAAAGCCTGCGTTTATTGCCTATTATTCAAAAGCGTCAGTTACTGGCAGCCAACTATAACCGCTTGCTGTCAGAGCTGCCCGTTGCTTTACCGGCATTGGATGATATTAATATCAGTGCCTGGCATTTATATATTATCCGCCTGGATGACAAAACCAAACGCAAAGCAGTATTTGACGGCCTGCGCGATGCCGGTATTGGCGTTAATGTGCATTATATTCCCATCCATACCCAACCCTATTACCAGCAACTGGGCTTTGATTGGGGTGATTTTCCTGTAGCAGAAGATTTTTATGAGCGCATTATCAGCCTGCCGATGTTTCCGGAATTAACCGGCGAGCAGCAACAATATATTGCCGATAAACTGGCGGAGTTGCTGCAGTGAGGGTGGCCATTATTCCGGCGCGAGGTGGCAGTAAGCGCATACCACGCAAAAATATTAAAACTTTTTGCGGCCAGCCTATGCTGGCTTATCCGATCCAGGCAGCACTAAACAGCGGCGTAGTGGATAAAGTAGTGGTTTCCACCGATGATGCCGAAATAGCCGCTATAGCACGGCACTACGGCGCAGAAACCCCTTTTATGCGCAAGCCAGAGCTGGCGAATGATTTTACCGGCACCACAGACGTCATACGTAACGCCATTACGGAGTTGCAACAACTGGGTTGGCCGCTAAGCAGCTGTGCCTGCATTTATGCCACTACTCCGTTGTTAAACAGTGAGCGTATTGCCGCGGCATACCAGCTGCTGTTAAGCAGCAAAGCGGATTATGTCTTTAGCGCGGCCCGTTTCTCTTTCCCTATTCAGCGCGCCCTGCTGCAAACTGCTGAGGGCGGCGTAGTGCCATTTGACCCGGCCAGCATTATGCGCCGCTCGCAAGATCTGGCTGAAACTTTCCATGATGCCGGCCAACTGTATTGGGCAACAGCTGATACCTGGCTGGATACCGGCAAAGCCGTATTCGGCACCGGCTCCAGAATGCTGCTGTTACCGGCGCATTTAGTGCAGGATATTGATACTGTTGAGGACTGGCAACGGGCCGAGCTGTTGTACCAATTGCTACAGGCGCCTGCGCAGTGAAAGTGTTGTTTCGCACGGATGCCTCCGTAACGCTGGGTTCAGGCCATGTTATGCGCTGCCTGACACTGGCGCATGCTTTGAAAAAAACAGGCGCCAGCTGTGATTTTGCCTGCCGGCTGACATCCGGTCATTTGGCTGATGTTATCCGCAGTCAGGGCTTTAACGTACTGCCGTTACCGGACGCTCTTAGCAGTCAAACTGCAGATGCAACAGCAACACTGGCACAGTTAACACAGAATTATGTACTGTTGGTGCTAGATCACTATGCGCTGGCAACTGACTACTGCCGGATGCTACGGGCCCGTTGCCGCTACATTATGCAAATAGATGATCTGGCCAATCGTGCGTATGACTGCGACCTGTTGCTGGATCAAAACCTGCTACCCAACGCAGAGCAGCGTTACAGCAAATGGCTGCCAGCGCATTGCAAGCCATTGTTGGGGCCACGCTATGCCTTACTGCGTGAAGAGTTTTATCAACCACAAGCGCAGCATGAACCGGGCCGGATCCTGATCGGGTTTGGCGGCAGTGACGAGCAAAATTTAACCACTCTGGCTATTAAGGCAATAGATGGATTAAAGCTCAACGGTGTTTCTGCCGATATAGTTATTGGAGCGAATAATCCGTGGCATGCAGATATTAAACAGCTTACTGCAAGCCTGCCCGATATGAGGTTACATGTGCAATGTAACTATATGGCGAAGTTAATGCACCAGGCGCGACTCATGCTTGGTGGTGGTGGTGCCAGTCATTGGGAAAGGTGTATTAGTGCTCTGCCGGGTTTGGTTGTTACCGTTGCCGAAAATCAGCAGGCGACAACGGCTTATCTTGACCAGCTTGGCGCCTGTGTGTGGTTGGGACAGGCTGCAGATATGTCAGCAGAGTTCTTTGCAGAGCAACTGTGCTATTACCTGTCGCAACCAGCACTGCTTGATAGTATGGGCCAAACGGCAGCCGGTCTGATACCGGCTGCCGCAGGCACACCCCTGGTAGTTGAAACTATAATGATGACACTGAATAACGGACATCCGTAACGAGGATAAGCAATGGCTGTAATTATGCTTGGCAAACACGCGGTAGGGCCGGACCAGGCGCCGTTTATTATTGCCGAATTATCCGGCAACCATGATCAAAGCCTGGACAAGGCATTACTGATGGTTGAGGCAGCCGCAAAATGTGGTGCCGATGCAATAAAGCTGCAAACCTATACCCCGGATACCATTACGCTAAACCTGCACCAGAACGAATTTTTTATTGATAACCCCGACAGCCTTTGGCACGGCAGCTCACTGTACAGCCTTTATCAGCAAGCGATGACACCGTGGGAGTGGCACAAGCCGTTGTTTGACCGGGCAAAAGAGCTGGGCATGCTGGCGTTTAGCTCGCCGTTTGATTTAACCGCAGTAGACTATCTGGAACAGTTGGACGTACCCTGCTATAAAATTGCCTCGTTTGAAAATATCGATCATGGTTTAATCGCGGCCGTTGCCCGCACCGGTAAACCGGTGATCATGTCAACCGGCATGGCCACACAAGCTGAATTAGCTGAAGCTGTTGACGTGCTGCAACGCAACGGTTGCAAAGACATTATCTTGTTAAAATGTACCAGCAATTACCCGGCCCGCCCCATAGACGCCAACTTAAACACTATTCCGCATTTGGCGGCATTGTTTGGCTGTCAGGTTGGCTTATCAGATCACACCGCCGGTATTGGTGTCAGCGTCGCTGCCGTCGCCCTGGGTGCAACCGTGATAGAAAAACACTTTGTGCTGGACCGCAGTGAAGGCGGTATTGATGCCGCCTTTTCTATGGAGCCGGACGAGTTCAGCTTGCTGGTATCAGAATGCCGTAAAGCTAAAGATGCCTTAGGTAAAGTGCATTATGGCTGTACCGACAAAGAAATTGCCTCACGGGTACACCGGCGATCGCTCTATATAGCCAAAGATATGCAAGCAGGCGACATCTTTACTGCAGATAACCTGCGCTCTGTGCGACCAGGGCTGGGTTTGGCGCCCAAATACTTACCACAGTTTCTCGGTCGTCAGGTGAAACAAGACGTGACGATGGGTACCCCGCTGAGTTGGGAGCTAATCTGATATATGAGTGTATCTGTCATGCTTCGCTTGGCCACTATGGCCGACGCTGAGCTTTTGTTGCGCTGGCGCAATGACGCAGATACACAGCGATTTAGCCTCAATTCAGACCAGATTACTGAACAGCAGCATATCCGTTGGTTACAACAAAGCCTGAGTAATCCGCAGCGCCGGCTGTATATTGCAGAATACGCAGACCAGCCTGCTGGTACTGTCAGAGTAGATTCAACAGCAGACTATCATCGCATATCCTGGACAGTAGCTGCGGAATATCGCGGTAAAGGCTTAGCTAAAGCTATGGTTAAATTGCTGGTAAGCCAACTGACAGGAACGATAGTTGCTGAAATTCTGCCGGGTAATACTGCATCAGTGTGCGTCGCAGAGTATGCCGGGTTAACTTATCAAAATACGCACAATGGCATCATGTATTATGAATCTCAGACACCAGGCTAATCTTCACATTACGCTGCAACAGGATGCGCTATGAAAGGAATTCTTCTTGCAGGTGGTACCAGCAGTTATCAATTTAATACAGAGACCTTAAATACTAAGGTCTCTGTACACCAAAACCACTACAAAACATTTATTTAACAATTACTTAGACTGAAAATGAAAGCCCATTCACATCAAAAATACCGTTAAATATATTCAATGCTTGCTGCTTGCTATAGATACCATTTTTCACCATTGGCCAAGTTTCAACTTCTGCAACATCAATCACACGCCCCATTCCTGGTTGAAATTTAACCAAGCAAGTTTTGTAATTTAATGCCGCCAATATTGCCAATCTGTGTTGCCCGGCAGTTACAGAGAACCTCGATTCACTACCTCGGCGCATAATATAGCCCCGTATAAAACCGTCATAGTTAACTTCAGGATTATATCCTTCGTTAGATATTTTTATTAACAGCTTATACAAACGATCCACTTCCTGTAATCCAGCATCTTTTGCAACAGGCCCAAATGCATGAGAATCCCATTCTGGTATATCAGGTTGTTCACTAATACCACTAGTAATATTCTCTACAGTATCTGCTGGTTCAAACCATGGCATCCAACTAACATATTTGTTAAGGGGCATGGAGCCAAGCACACCGATATCTTCAGTTTTACCGGTTAACGTCCACAACTCTGAAAACACACTTGGGCGTACTTTTTCATAATAATGAAATAGTGGAGTATTCTCATAGATAAAATCATTCCGCTTTTCCTGAACCATTGATAGCAAGTAAGTAGACATTTCAACAAAACGATGCCAGCAGCCATCCTTTGAAAAGGCCTGCATATCACGGGAACTAATGCATTTATCCAGCTCAACATTACATAGCTTGACAGAAGTATCCCGCAACAAACTAACTGTATCGTTAATACTGGGTATTTTAATTGTCTGACCGCGACCTATGGTTCGGGAGTATAAAATCAATGGTCTGTATGGCTCACTTGGAGGGATCCCATTAACTGATAGTCCCACTACCTGACTGGTGAATATTTCTCCGGCTTCATAAAGCAAGTTATCGAAATATTCTTTAGCTGAATTTATATCATTCTCTATAAATCCTTGGACTTCACCATATTTTTCATAAATCATACATGGCTGAAAAAACATTTGTTTCGTACACTTTTTGAAAACTTCTAAAAGGAATTTTTCAGAATACTCTCGGGAATATATTTTTGCCAATTGTTGATTTACAGACAAAAACAAAACAACATCAACTTCTGGCAACTGCTCTATATCATCCAAAGAAAGTGCAATATTACAAATTTCAGCCTGGCTAAAATTGTGGATTTGAAATGTATCAGCTGTTTCAGCATATTTCTTTTCAGATTCAAAGCCAAAAGCCTTAAGCCCAAATGAATCAAGAGAACAAGTTACCACACCTTCATTACAACCAATATCGATCGCTGTTTTAGCGCTCGCATCCAAATGCAGCTTGATCAAATTGATATTCTGACGAACACCTTCCAGCCTGGCTCCTAACTGATAACTCATAATATCCTCATTGCTGGGGTTAATTAAACGATAAACCGGAACAGTTTTACCCATAGTGCATCGTCAACAGGCAGTTTTTACTGTTTAGCTATGTAAACAGTAAAAAATAACATCTTCGGCTTACTTAAACAAATGTTGTACATCCACATCATCAAACTTGAGTGGCTGCTGCTCAAACTGCTCACCACCAACAGTGATATAATCCCGCCATACCTGCATTACTTGCTTAAACACCGGCAAGATCTCCGGCGTATCTTCACTTATGCAGGACGCCACTTTCGTCATCAGGCCACCAAAGTAATTTGTGCTACCGTAGAACAAATAAAATGTTGGATCTGATGGGTCGCGCGCAGCGGTTTGCAACAAGCGCCACTGCTTGGCAATAAAGGCTTTGGCCTGTTCACCGTCGGTAATGTCATTATCAAACAGGGCCAACCAGGCGTCGACAGTGCGGCGAAATGCAGCAAAGTCGATTTGAGCATATATCGATGAAGCATAGGGTGATAAATCGGCGTAGTAAGCCGTATCTATCAGCTGTTGCAACACCAGGTTTTTACGCTTTGGTAAGTCACTGAACAAAATATTGCCTGGTTGCAGCGGCACTGCGCCTTCAATTTTCACACCATTGCTGCAATTGTAGATCTCTACTTTACGTCCGGCTTTACTGATAGCCTGCTCCAGTAGTTTTCGTGACATCTCAAATTCAGGCTTGGTAAACACATAAGGTAAAAAATTGCCCTTTGCCGGCATACCGCCACCATGTGTTTGCTGGTAGTCATACACTTCTGTGCCATCGTTACGATAATAAGCCGAAGCTTGTGAGTGGTGATGCCTTACATCGGCGTAACCGAGATCAACACCAAACAGATAAAATACTTTAAAGCCCAGCTTCAAGGCATAGTTTAGTACTAAATTAGTGACCGTTGGGTAGGCATAACTCAACGAAGCAACCTGCACACCCTGCTTTTTCAGTCGTACATCGAAGAAATTCGTTGATGATTCACCGTCTTTAAAGCACAACAAAGTGTCTTTAAACAGATCTGCCGTATCAGGATGTATACCGTTTACACTAATCAGCCGAATATCCTTTAAATATTCTGCATCTTTCACCTGCCCTATCCAGCAAAACGTAGAGCGATTCTGTTCAACCTCAGCATGAAAATCCGGCTTAATTCCCTTTTTATACAATGAATATAATGCCGTACCACAACTAATTAGCACTACTTTGTCGCGGTGCTCTTGTAAATAGCCAAAGCTGTTGTCTAGCGACGGGCCATTACCAACCACAAAAACCGGTAAATTCAATGCAGGCAAATTACGATAACTACTGTTGTCGTGCTGTAAAAACTTATGCTGCTTAGCCACGCTGTTATAGGTATGGGCAATACCATAACGGCAATGATCGTAATATTCACCCAGTGCCAGCACAACTTTTAACTCTGCGCGTAAATCCGCAATCGCCTTATGCATTTTCTGGTTGAAGTAAGAGCAAAACATATAAGTGTTGGCAATAGAATAAGCGCCAACCTGGTAAAACTGCGCCATTAAATCATAAAAATAGGTTGAGCCATCACCGCCCAGATTCAGATATATCCGCAGCCCATTTTGCTCGGCGCGTTCAAATATAGCGGCCCAATCGGTTACTTTAAGGCTGGAAGCAAAAAAATCTAAATTGGGCTCACAAATATACAGATTGCTGATCTGATATTGTTCAGTCAGTAGTTGAATATGCTTACCCAAACCCACACCGAAAATAATTAACGAATCGACTTCTTGCGGCAACTGAATTTTTTGCTGTAATTGTTTGCTAATCAGCGGCTGGGTTTGCGCAATATGCGAGTAATGGATGTAGTGGCTGAATTTATCAACAGACGTCTGGCCTAGCAATACGTCATCTTTATACGGCTGATGGGTAAAATGCTCAACCAAACGGGCAGACTCCGTATCAATGTCATAATAAAACAAAGCCTTGCGCTGCGGATGATATAGATTGGCCTTACCATTGCCATCCGTCGTCAGCTGCCAATGCTGGCTTTGGTGCTTGTCAATTTCACTATAAACTTTGGGGTAAAACTTTTGCAGCGCTGCCATATTGCGCTGATACAGCTCATCTGCCGGTGCAGCAGCAAGCGGTTTGTGGTTGCCGAGCACGTTAACGCTGCGCTCGGCAACATAATCGTTAAAGTCTTCGTAAGCAACAAACTGTGCAGTACTACCCAGCAACTGTTCCGGCTGACCGCTGTGGGCAAATAAATATTCAGCAACTTTATCCATCACTGGATGGCAGTAATGCCGATAAAGATAAATCCGGCTAAAACTGGCAACGCTGTGTAGCTCTGCCAAGTCTTCCGCAACCGAGCTACCGTCATTATCCAATTGCAGAAAAATCTGTGTGCCTGCAGCATCTGCTGCTGCAAACAGTTGCCGCCAGTCATTAGCCTGCACTGAGCAAATCAGCGTATCCACATTGGGTTCGTACACAATAAGGTACTTAATCTTTGTTTTTTGCAACAGCGCGTTTATCTGATACCCCAGCCCCAGCCCCAGCATAACCACCACGTCAACCTGCGACGGCAAACTTTCAACCGGCCAAGGCTGATCAGCCTGTATTGGCCCGGCGGCACTATCAAGTTCAATATAAGGCGCATTATGGCAAAAGCTGTCAACTTCAACTGAGACTTCCGCACTGGGGGTGTCGCTGTACCAAACCCGGCCGGTAGCAAAATCAACAATATTCAGCTCTGCTGCACGGGTACAAAATACCGAATACTGCTGCATACTATGTTGCTGAATTATCGGTACAACTGAAGGGATATATTGAGATAATGCCCGAAGGTTTTGATTAAAACGCTGCTTAATAGTTACTGCGACTTTCTGCTCAGACGCCGCCTGTGCGGCATCGTCCTGATCCAGCTGATAATTAATATACTTCAGCATGCAAGTGCCTGATTTTAATAGTTAGTTATGTTGACCGTAGCTATGCCGGGCGCGTTGCCCCTTTTTTATTTCTAACATATTGCCAGCTACAGCCTCTTTGTCTGCTGACAGTTTTGCCATTGTTGCCTGTAGCCAGTCAAGGTTTTGCTGCAAAAACAGGGCAAAAGATTCAATATTGTCTTGCGGGGGAATACTTTGGCACAAGTGCTGATTTAATTGCTTTACCAAAGCAGCAACCTGCTCTACGTCGTAAGCAGGCTGCTGTATTAAGGTATCAATATCGGTGCGAAGTGCTGTGCATTGCTGCTTAATAGTTTCAGTTTCAGTCATCAGGCACCAACAGCTAACTGCTGATTTTTTTGCGCCTGTAACTGGTAACCTTTCTCACGATCATTTACCGGAATTTGATCCCAGGCACCTTTAATAGTCAGTAAAATTTCCATTACGTCATCCAGCTTACTGATACTTTTATCGCGGCTGGCCTGAATAAGGTGATTAAGCATAAAGTCGTACAGGGAAAACAGGTTGTCAGAAATTTCGCCGGCGCTCATATCCAGACAACCCTGCAATGCAGAAATAATATTGATTGCTTTAGAAATTGCCTCAGATTTACCGGCAAAGTCTTTACGATCAATACAACCTTTGGCTTTTGCCATATTTTCCAAGGCACCTTGCATCAACAACTGGATAACACGGTGTGGGTCGGCAACCGCCAAATCATCTTTAATACCAACTGCTTTATAGGCTTTAATTCCGTAACTCATAAGATGCTCCACTAATTCGATTTATTGGTTACAAACCCTGGTAAATTTGTCAATTGCGCCGTTACTGTTGATGCCATGTTCTGCATCGAACCCAATAATGCATCCAGTGCGGTATAGCGTTTACGCAAGGTTTGCTCAAAGCTTTCTATATATCGGTTAGCAGCGTCCAAATCTTTAGTATTTTTATCTAATTGTGTTTTCAATGAACTCTCTTTGTTGGCAATAATGCCGCCGGCTTCGGTAAATTGCGACACAAATTGGTCCAATTTAGCGCTCAGGCCCTCATCACCGCCAAAAATAGCAGCAATACCGTCATAATTCTCAGCCAACGCTTTATCAAACCGGACCCGGCCGGAATCAGCACCAAAACTTGAAGTAGAAGAGATTTCTAATTTACCATCGTCGTTAAAAGTAATGCCCATAGAGTAAAGTGTTGCCAACTGAGAGCCTGACTCCCCGACCACACCACCGAGCATACCTTTTAACTGATTCATAATAGAACGCGGCAGCGAATCAGCCGCCAGAGCGCCACCTTCTGCAGTCACCGTTTTACCATCAGCACCTAAGGTACGCATTTTGGTCAGATCAGCTATTTGATCCACCAATACATTATAATTATTAATAAAGTTCTGAATATTTTCTTTAGCAGACTCTTGGTCGGTGGCAATATCCACGGTGGCATTATTACCCTCTGGCGTAACTGCTTTTACCGTCAGACTGACATCCTGAATAGCATTGGTAAAGGTATTGCTGCTATTGGTAGCAATAATGCCGTCAATTTCGATAATGGCATCCTGTGCCACCTGGCTTGCCGTCATGCCTGCTACAGCACCGGTAGGTACAGTTGACAAAGCATCCAGTTCGGCATTGTTATTGGTGATCACGACGTCATTACCAGCACCGGTTTCATTCGATGTTAATACCAGCTTTGTACCAACAGAACCACCAGCATTAATAATATTGGCATTAATGCCAAAGTTATCCGTCTGCGCATTAATTTTCTGGCGTAACTGATTAAGTGTCATACCTGCAGTAACTTCAACGTCAAAGCTTTTACTGCCTGCAGTTAATGTTAAAGTACCATCAGTTGTAGAAATAACGTCACTAGCAGAGCCATAGGCTAAATCAGCGCTTTCCAGGCGGCTGCCGGATGCCAGCTGATTTACCTTTATATCAAAACTGGCGGCCACAGCAGAGCCGGATGCCGACGCTTCAATATAGGTTTTATTCTCGGTGGGTTGCGTTACCGTGGCAACGCGGGCGTTTAAATTATTTCCGCCCAACTTTTTTATCGCATCCTGAAATGCTGACAGCGCAGATTTAAGCTGCCCAACACCAGACAGCGAGGCATCCAATGTCTTTTTAGTGGTATTAATCCGGTTAAGCTTACTGTCACGCTCAACCTTCACCAAGGTAGTAACCAACTCCTCTAAAGGTAAACCAGACGCTGAACCTAAAAAATTAATACCCGACATAATAACCTCTACACTTTGTTGTCGATTAACAAGCCAATGGACTGCCCCATTTCTTCCTGCAACCGCTTAATATCCTGCGCAACCTTTAACAGCTCCTCCGAGGGGATCTGCTTTATCAGTTCGTCTGTTTCATAGTCTATCACTTTAATAACTGATCGACCTGATACATCATCTATTGAAAAACTTAATGACCGCTGCTCCAGTGCTACAGCCTGATTTACCACATCAACTGCCTGTTGTAATTCAGTTTTACTGACCTCAGCAACGGGCTTAACTGCCTCTGCCGGTTTCACCATCTCAGGCTCAGCCTGTGCAGGCCGCGCTGATTTATCAGCAGCGGGTGTATAGCCTGCTACTGACACATTACTTACACTAATGCTGCTCATCTTCAGCCTCCTTATCGGCACGCAGGGTGAGAACTTTATATTAAATTCTCACCGCTACGTGTATTAGTTTAACCCAATAAAGATAAAGCTGCCTGTGGCCGCTGATTTGCCTGCGCCAATACAGTAGTACTGGTTTGCTGCAGGATCTGTTGACGTGTCAACTCTGCCGTTTCTTTGGCGAAATCAGTATCACGGATCCGGCTACGAGCACCTGATACGTTCTCTGAAATATTAGTTAAGTTACGGATAGTTGACTGGAAGCGGTTTTGGATCGCCCCCAGATCGGCACGGGTACCGTCAATTACACCAATGGCTGTATCGATCAAAGCCAGAGCAGCAGAAGCACCACCTACTGATGATACGCTTAGTGCGCTTAAGCCCAGAGCAGCTGTACCGTAACCACCGGTGCGTGATAATCTGATGCTAATGTTCTGACCGGCATTTGCACCTACCAGGAAAGATGCAGAGTAAGAGCCGTTCAGCAAGTTCTGCGTACCAAACTGAGTTACTGAAGCAACACGGCTCATTTCCGCTTTTAACGCAGTTACTTCTTTTTGCAGTGCTGCGCGGTCAGTGGAACTGTTGATACCGTTTTGTGATTGAATTGCCAGAGTACGGATACGCTGTAAAGAGTTAGTGATCTCTTCCATTGCGCCTTCAGCCACCTGAGCTACTGAAATACCATCATTGGCATTACGTGCAGCTTGATCCAGGCCATTTACCTGGCTGGTCAAGCGGTTTGAAATTTGTAAACCAGCAGCATCGTCAGCTGCGCTGTTAATACGAAAACCTGAAGACAAACGCTTAAAAGCGGTATCCAGATTATTGCCTGAATTAAACAACTGACGCTGTGCGTTCAGTGACGATGTATTGGTGTTTACATATAAAGCCATGAGTCACTCCTTAGTTGGCGGTAGCTTTGCTACTTTCAACTGATGTTTAAAATACGGTTATCCCGTTAACTGAGCCAAGCTGCAACTTGGCTTAACCAGTATTTCGGCCGCGACTTCATATACTTTAGGAAAAAATCACTTTTTTTCAGATATTTTTTATTTAGTAAAAAAGCTTATATATATCAGAATGATAAAAACCACCTCAGTGGTGGTTTTTATTTTACGCAGTTAATACACTTAATGCAGCTTGCGGCCTCTGGTTGGCCTGTGCCAACACTGTGGTGCTGCTTTGCTGAATAATCTGTGTCCGGGTCAGTTCTGTTGTTTCTCTGGCATAGTCGGTATCCCGTATACGGCCCCGCGACGATGACACATTCTCACTCACATTAGTCAGGTTACGAATGGTGGAGCCCAGCGCATTTTGCCAGGCACCCAGTTCTGTGCGCCCGACATCAATAGCTAAAATAGCCTGGTCCAGCGCTAACAAAGAGTCCGCAGCGTCATCTATTCCCAGCTGCACTGCTGCAACATTCAACCCTGCCGCACCACTGCCATAACCGGTAGATAAATCAATTTCAATCTTCTGCCCCGCGTTGGCGCCAATCTGAAACACCACTACAGGTGTACTACCATCAAGCAATTTAATACCACCAAATTCGGTGTTATCTGCAATGTTCTGGATGGAAGCTGCCAACTGATCATATTCCTGCTGAATGGCAGCGATATCTGCAGCAGTATTGATGCCGTTTTCTGACTGAATGGTCAAAACACGCATACGTTGCAAACTGGTCGCTATTTCTTCCATGGCACCTTCTGTCACCTGTACCAGCGAAACAGCATCATTGGCATTACGTACCGCCTGATCCAGGCCGTTGACCTGGCTGGTTAACACATTAGAAATAACCAAACCTGCAGCGTCATCTGCGGCACGGTTAATGCGAAACCCCGATGACAGGCGCTCAAAGCTGGTGCTCAGACCTACAGTCGCATTTCCCAATAACCGCTGCGAGGTTAATGACGACTGATTAGTATTGACAACTAAAGGCATGCAGCAATTCCTTCCACATTTAATACCGTAATCACGGCACTTACTTACTGTTAGTTATATATCGGCACGCCAGTAAAATTCTTGACTATTTTCTTTCTTTTCAAAAAGATAAGCCGCCAAAAGGCGGCTTATTACTTAACGCGGGATTTATTGTAATAAACTCAGTGCAGCCTGCGGCCGCTGATTCGCCTGTGCCAGTACAGTGGTACTGGTTTGCTGCAGAATTTGCGTGCGGGTTAATTCAGCGGTTTCCTTAGCAAAGTCAGTATCACGAATACGGCTACGTGCACCTGATACGTTTTCTGAGATATTGGTTAAGTTACGGATCGTTGCCTGAAACCGGTTTTGAATCGCACCCAAATCGGCACGGGTACCGTCGATAACACCGATAGCCGTATCAATCAATGCCAGGGCTGCAGAAGCGCCTGCAACAGAAGATACGCTCAATGCGCTTAAACCCAGTGCATTGGTACCATAACCACCTGCCCGCGATAAACGTATATCAATATTCTGCCCGGCATTGGCGCCTACCAGGAATGATGCCGAGAAACCACCTGCCAACAGATTCGTTACGCCGAACTGAGTCGTTGAGGCAACACGGCTCATTTCGGCCTTTAACGCTGTAACTTCTTTTTGCAGTGCGGCACGGTCAGTTGAACTGTTGATACCGTTTTGTGACTGGATAGCTAAAGTGCGGATACGCTGTAAAGAGTTGGTGATCTCTTCCATCGCACCTTCTGCTACCTGCGCCAGTGAAATACCATCGTTCGCATTACGTGCTGCCTGGTCCAGACCATTAATCTGGCTGGTTAAGCGGTTTGAAATCTGCAAACCTGCAGCATCATCAGCGGCACTGTTAATACGGAAACCGGATGATAAACGCTTAAAAGCAGTATCCAGCGAATTACCTGAGTTGAACAACTGCCGCTGCGCATTCAGGGACGAAGTATTGGTGTTGACATATAAAGCCATATTAACTCTCCTGCTACCTAATTAAACACTAGCAGCTGCCGCCTTTATTGGCGATGTCGCTATATTTCAGTGTTATTTATATATCGGAATTAAATGATAAAACTTTAGATAATTTATAAAAATATTATCTTTGCTAGTAATTTTAATTCAAACAACAAAAAAGCCACCATTAGGTGGCTTTCTAGCGGTAGGAAAATTAACCTTGTAACAGACTCAAGGCTGCCTGCGGCCGCTGGTTCGCCTGCGCCAGTACAGTGGTGCTGGTTTGCTGCAAAATTTGCGTGCGGGTTAATTCAGCAGTTTCTTTGGCAAAATCGGTATCGCGAATACGGCTACGCGCACCGGATACGTTTTCTGAGATATTGGTTAAGTTACGGATAGTGGCCTGAAACCGGTTTTGAATCGCACCCAAATCGGCACGGGTACCGTCAATAACACCGATAGCGGTATCAATCAGTGCCAGGGCTGCAGAAGCACCACCAACAGAAGATACACTCAGTGCACTTAAGCCCAGAGCAGCTGTACCGTAACCACCAGTGCGTGATAACCTGATATCAATATTCTGACCGGCATTGGCCCCTACCAGAAAACTTGCCGAGAAACCGCCAGCAAGCAGGTTTTGCGTACCAAATTGTGTTGTGCTTGCTACCCGGCTCATTTCAGCCTTTAACGCTGTAACTTCTTTTTGCAGCGCAGCACGGTCGGTTGAACTGTTGATACCGTTTTGTGACTGAATAGCCAAAGTGCGGATACGTTGCAAAGAGTTGGTGATCTCTTCCATCGCACCCTCTGCCACCTGTGCCAGTGAAATACCATCATTAGCATTACGCGCGGCCTGGTCCAGACCATTAATCTGGCTGGTTAAGCGGTTAGAAATTTGTAAGCCAGCGGCATCATCAGCGGCACTGTTAATACGAAAGCCTGATGACAAACGCTTAAATGCGGTATCCAGAGCATTACCAGAGTTAAATAACTGACGTTGTGCATTCAGTGATGAAATATTGGTATTGACGTATAAAGACATGGTATTGCTCCTGCTAATTTAATCGTATCTGAAACAAAGCCTTATTAAGTGGCCGTGTTTTCATCTGATACTTATTTATCGGAGCAACTGGCAAAAACTTGAGGATTTTTTTGCTAATACTAAAAAAAATTGCAGTAGCCAGGCATATACTGCCCGGCAAGGATCTTAACGAACATAGTCAAACAGACTAACACCAGACACTTTGACAAAAGTGCTGGAAATAGCCTGAAGTGCAATTTCCTGTTTGGTGATCTCTGTCAGCGCAGCTGCATAATCAACCTCAGACAAGTCTGCACGGTAGGCCTTATTATTAATCGTTAAATCTTCGTTAGTGCCAAACACACTATCAAGTACATTTACCCGCCCACCAATAGAAGACAAAAAGCTGTCAATATTGGTCGCAGCTGACGTTATCTGAGTGATGGTGTCGCTGATAGCTTCATTGAATTCAAAACCCGACAGCCCGGGGTCTTCCAGCGCAGTAATAAACTCACCAATAGTCGTCAAAATATTTTTCTTTTCTGGGGCCTGCAAAGAAAAATCAACCTGCCCCGGTACAGCGGCAGCACCACTTACCGTAATAGTTAAGCCATTAAACTGAATGGGGGCATCAGGCGTAAAGGTGCCGGTTACCGGTGGAACTAACGCAGCGCCATTTTTTTGGATCTCATAGGTTGATGGTGCTGTTAGCACTACACTGAAATCATTGTTTGCCGGCGTCAGGCTGTCATAATTTTGTTTGTAATAAGCATCAAACTGGCTTTGATCTGTCACAGAAACAGTAGCATTGGTAGCGCCGCCAGCATTGATCACTGCTGGTGTAGTTTTAAAGCGGGCATCAACATTTTCAAACACAAACTTACCGCTATCATTGCCTGCCAATGCAATAGTAGGGGAAATTTGCAGTGCTTTTTTACCATCATCGCCCTGAAACTCATAAATACCGGTAGCATTATTCAGGCTGTAACTTTGTTTTTTATCCTGATAGCCGGAAAAAATATAGCTACCTTCGGCATTACGGCTGTTCATCAGGTCAAGTAATTCCACCTGAATATTTCTAAGCTCCTGCGCCACCGCTTTTTTGTCATCGTCAGTATAAGCGCCGTTACCTGATGCAATAGCCAGTACCCTCGCTTTGTCTATGGACAAGCGCATACTGGTAAGTACTGTTTCCTCCAGCGCCAGGTTGTTTTTTAGCAGTACGCTATTATTCTGAAATTGGGCAACCTGCTGCAGATTCTGGTCTAGCCCCAACACTTTTGCTGACGCAGCAGGGTCATCCGCAGGTGTCAAGATACGGGTTTGCTTGGTTAATTGATCCTGCGCCCGGTTCATTTTTTGCTGGGTATTTAAAATGCCGTCTAAACCAGCATTAAATTTCATATTAAAAGATAATCTCATCACTACCTCACTGCCGCTAACAAGGTGTCAAACACGGTTTGCGATGTGGAAATAATTTGGGCCGCTGCCGCATAGGTTTGCTGGAACCGGATCAGGTTAGACGCTTCTTCATCCAGGCTGACGCCGGATAATGATTCATACCAGGCCGTGGTTTGTTCTAATAAAGCTTTACCTGCGGCTTCATTATTACGCCCCTGGCTGGTACGCTCACCAATCAGACTAACCATATCGGCATAAGACTGATTAAAGTTTACTGCGTTCGCGCTATCCGGCGCCGACAATGGGTTTAATCGGGTCGTTTGCGCAGTTTGTAATTCCGACAAAGCCAGGCCGTTACGGTTGTCATTAAAACCACCGTCATTAAAGCTGATGCTAAAAGTATCGCCCACACTGGGGATGCCTGTAACGGAGAAATCAAAGCCAACATCAACTCCCGCCTGAGCAAAAATATCCTGATACTGGTTTGAGCCAAAAGCCGCAGTTGCCACCGGGTTACCGAGGTTATCTACAATTTCAAAGGTATTCCCACCAACGTAGGTCATCGTCCAGGGACCATTGATCAACCCTGATGGTGTATCAAAGCCATAGTTCGGCAGAGTAGCAGGGGTAGTATCGCTTACCTTCACCGCATCAATCTGGGCATTACCCAAATTATTTACGGTAAAACCGGTGCGCACTGGCGATGCCAAGGCAATATCTTCCGGCCGGGTGGTTGCCAGGGTCAGGGTTCTTGATGCGGTACTAAGGGGTTTTAGTTCAAACCTGTCACCAACAGCCGGGGCACCTGTCAGGGTAATTTCCAGACCATACAAATCACCGCCGGCATCGGCAGAGCTTATGGTGGCAGGAAAGCCCCCAACGGGTACTACTTTGTCAGAACCAACAATGATCTCGCCCTTTGCATCCAAAGCCTGGATCCGCACAGCGCCAGCTTCAACTGTCAGCAGAAAATCGTTAGGTGGCAAATTTTTGCCTTGCCCTGCTTCAATAGCAACACTGACCGCACCGGCGCCGGTGTTGCCGGGAAATGCAAAACCCCTACTGGTTGGAAGGTTAAATAAATTACCACCAATTTCACCGTTTAAATTCATCCCCAAACGGTTTTGCGTGTTCATAGCGTCTGTCATTGATAACGCTAACTGCCCAAGCCGGTTTTGGGTCGGGATCAGAATTTCTTCACGGAATTTTAGCAAGCCGCCAATTTTGCCGCCCAGATTATCAATATCAATATCGCGCTCAACATCGGTGCGTCTGGATAACTGCAGCTTTAAATCACGTACGGATGGATCCGGGCTGCCACGCAGTGCTACCAGATTAAACTCGCCGCGCTCAACCACTAACGATTGGCCTGTGGCCAGAAATACCATTTTTTCGCCGTTGTCTGCATCCAGCGTGCGGATCTCAACCATTTCAGATAATTTCTGGATCGCAAGATCACGTTTATCCAGTAAATCCAGCGGTATAGGCCGGCTGTTACCGGTACCGTAGGAGGCTATTTCCTGATTCAGACTGGCGATTTGTTTAATATAAGAATTAGTTTCACGGGTATAGATATCCAGTTGCTGATTAACAAAATTATCCTGATCCAGCACCAGACTGGATAAGGTATTAAATTTATCCAGCAGAGCCTGGGAGCTGCCGATGACCAACTGACGGTTTGCCAGTGTAGCAGGCTCGTTGTTTGCAACCTGAAACTGTTTAAATAAATCATTAATACCGGTAGCGATACTGTTGGCAGGGTTCGAGAACAGCGCATCTACCCGGTTGGCTTCGGCAACATATTGCTGGGCAAAGCTGTAGTTAGAAGTATCACGCCGCAGTTGCTTGAGGGTAAATTCACTGATTAGGCGTTCAGTAGTACCGCGCCCCACTCCCAGGCCAAGCATCTGCGACTGAAACTCAGTACGCTGGCGCACATAGCCTTCAGTATTAATATTAGCAATGTTATTACTGGTTGTACTAAGCAAGCTACTGCTGGCCAGCACAGCCGAAGTACCAATCTTAAGTAAGTTATCTGACATTGCTCTCTCCACCAACGCTACTGGCAGCGCTTAGTTTGTTATTCATCGGCGCTATCGCCGAAATCTTGAGTAGCGCCTTGCTCCTGGCGCACCTTATCAAAGGCAGAGCTTTGATATACTGCCATAATTTTTTGTGCATAGGCTGGGTCTGTGGCATAGCCTGCCGCCTGCAATTGTTCAAAATAGGCTTTAGTGTCACCGGTTGCCTGCACAGCATCCTGGTAACGCGGATTTTTCTTAATAAAGTCGGCATAATCCTGCAGGCTATGTTCTGGTGACGTGTAAGAGCGGAATTTTGCCTGCTCTTTTTTGGCAATACCGGCCCGGTATTCCAGTGTGTCTACTACTGCGGTTTCACCCTGCCAGCCATTGTTGGCTTTGATACCAAATAAATTAAAACTGCTTTCACCTTTCGCGGTTTTTATCACGCGCTGGCCCCAACCGGTTTCCAGTGCAGCTTGTGCTATTAAAGCCAGTGGATCTAACCCCAGCGCCTTAGCTGTCTCGCGTGCTGCCGGTAACAAAGCCCGGACAAACTGCTCGGGGCTTGCCACCTGCCAGGCTGGTTTCACCACCTCTGGCTGTGCGGTGGCAATATTATTGGCAGCAGCTAAGCCAGTTGGTGCCGCAGTTGCGATGGCAGTATCCGTTGGCATTACTGCCTGCTTGGCTACTTTAACGGTTGGCAGAATATGTCGCGGCATCTGCAAAGTTTTTGTTTCATTAACCTGCGCAATATCTGGTGTTGCTTTTTTACTCAGTGCCGGGCTAAGTTGCTCTACCAGCAAATCAGCCAGCCCCAGTGCGCCTTTTTGCGCCAGATCTGTTGCCATCTGGCTGTCATGCATGTCGCGGTAAAACTTGGTGGTCTGGCTATTCATCATGCCATCCACTTCAAAAGCCTCATTGGCTTTACGCATGCTGCTTAATAACATACTAAAGAAAATTGACTCAAACTGTTCAGCCGCCTGACGCAGCGCAGCCTTTTCATCCTTACCGGAATTACTGCGTATTTGCTGCAGGCTGGTAAGATCATGATAAGACACATTGTTCGGCGTCAGGCTCATGTCAGATCACCACTAGTTCGCCATGAATGGCACCGGCTTCTTTTAATGCTTCAAGAATCGCCATTAAATCACCAGGGGCAGCACCCACCGCATTAACCGTGCGAACCAAATCATCCAGTGTTACACCGGGGTCAAATTTAAACATGCGGGACTGCTCCGGGCGCACGTCAATAATGGTATTTTCCTCAATCGCTGTCTGGCCTTCGCCAAACGGATTAGGCTGCACTACCCGGGGGTTCTCAGCAATGGTTACGGTTAAACCGCCATGTGTCACGGCTGCCGGAAATAAACGAACGTCTTTACCGATAACAATGGTACCGGTGCGGGAATTAATAATAATTTTTGCTGCATAGTCACCTGGCTCAAAGCTGAGGTTTTCCAGCGTTGATAAATAAGACACGCGCTGGCTGATATCGCGTGGCGCACGCACCTGTACTGACGTTGCATCCAGCGAGTGCGCGGTATCCTGCCCCATAAAATTATTAATAGCCTCTGCTAAGCGCTTTGATGTCGTAAAATCAGAGCGTTTAAGATTAAAGGTAATAAAATCGCCCTGAGCAAACGGGGTAATAACTTCGCGCTCAACAACGGCCCCGTTGGGAATACTGCCCACTGTGGGTGTATTAACTAAAATACGTGAGCCATCAAGGCCTTCAGCGCCAAGGCCACTAACAATTAAACTGCCCTGCGCTACGGCATAGACGTTGCCGTCCAGCCCTACCAAAAACGTCTGCATCAGAGTACCACCGCGTAAGCTTTTGGCACTGCCAACCGAAGACACTGTGATATTAAGTGACTGGCCCGGCTTGGCAAAAGCAGGTAATTCTGCATGCACTGCTACCGCGGCAACATTCTTAATTTGTGCCTTCATATTGGCTGGTAACGTAATGCCAAAATTACTTAACATGGTACGAAAGCTCTGTTCAGTAAACGGGCTTTGCTCACCTGTGCCGGGCAGACCTACCACCAAACCATAGCCTACCAATTGGTTAGAGCGCACGCCTTCCACATCAGCAACATCTTTAATACGGGCAGCACTGGCTGTCATGCTTAGCAATAACAGCGCTATTATCAGGCTGGTGTGTAAAATACGGCTCATAGCTGTGCTCCTAGAAAGGCCATAACGGACCGTTAAAGAACCGGCTTAACCAGCCAGGAGACTGGCCATTGTGATGCGCGCCTGTGCCACTGTACTCAATACGGGCATTAGCAATTTTGGTCGACTCAACAGTGTTATTCACATCAACATCCTGAGATCGGATCACGCCGGTTAAACGGATATATTCTTTGCCGGTATTCAGTGTCAGCCACTTTTCACCGCGAATCACCAGGTTACCGTTATTCAGTACCTGCAACACGTTAACCGAAATATTACCGGCCAGGCTGTTGCTTTGGTCTGCTTTGGAATCGCCCTTGTAATCAGATGTTGAGTCAGCGCCAAATTGCAGCACATTACCGGCAACCGACACATTGCGCCCGCCTAGCCCGATCATCGGTTCAAATGAGGTTGAACTGTCTTTTTGCATCTCGGTTTTAGCTTTTTTACTGGCCTGTGTCCGCTCTTTTAGTACCACAGTAATAATGTCACCTTCATGGCGGGCCTTATTATCTGAGTACAACGAGTTAGAGTAATACTGTGCAAACAGCGAGCCGTTTTGCACCAGCGGCCGTGAAGCCGGCTCTGGCGCCAACGGTGCGAAGTATGGATCGTCAGCCTGAGGTACCTCAAGAGAGGCACAACCGCCGAACAACAACACACAAGCAGAAACAGAAATAAGCCGTTGCATAAATACCTCCGGTTACAGCTGCTGAATGGCAAAGCCAAGCATCTGATCTACCGATGAAATAACTTTAGAATTCATCTCGTAAACCCGCTGACTTTCAATCAGGCTCACCAGCTCTTCAGTAACGTTAACGTTGGATGTTTCCAGCGCGCCCTGCACTATAATGCCAAGGCCTTCCAAACCGGGAATGCCCTGTACCGGATCACCACTGGCACCGGTTTCACGGAACAAATTCTGACCAATAGGTTCAAGGCCGGCCGGATTAATAAAGTTGGTGACGGTCAGTTGCCCAAGCACAGCTGGTTCGCCTTGCCCCGGTAACTGCACCGACACTTGGCCATCCTGCGACACGGTAATACTCTGCGCATCCGGCGGTATCACGATATTGGGCTGTACCTGATACCCTGCGCCAGACGTCACCAGGTTGCCTTCGTCATCAACAGTAAACTGGCCATTGCGGCTATATGAAATCGTGCCATCTGGCATCAGAATTTCAAAAAAACCATGGCCCTGAATCATCATATCCAGGCTATTGTCGGTGGTGATCATATTGCCCTGGGTAAAGTTTTTCTGCGTTGCCACCACCTTAGTACCGGCACCAATCATCAGGCCATTTGGCAATTCAGAGTTTTGCGACGACGCGCCACCCGGCTGATTAATATTCTGGTATAGCAAATCTTCAAAAATAGCCCGGCTTTTTTTAAAGCCCACAGTACTGGCATTGGCCAGGTTATTTGAGATCACCGAAATATCGCGCTGCTTAGCGTCTAAACCGGTTTTACTGATCCATAAAGCTGGATGCATTTGTGCCTCCCGGGCCTTAGCCCATTATTTATTCAGGCCCTTAGCCCGTGATTCTCAGTAACTGATTTTGCTGCTGATCCATCTCTTCAGCACTTTTCATCATTTTCACCTGCAGCTCAAACTGGCGCTGCAGGCTAATCATATAAGTCATCTCGCCAACGGCATTAACGTTGCTGGTTTCTGTTGCGCCTTTTAGCAGGCTGACATTAATATCCGCCTCTGCCAGTTGGCCATCCTTACGGCGGAATAAACCATCATTGCCTTTTTCCATTTCGCTGTTCAGCGGCCGTACCAACTTGATTCTGCCCGCTGCCACCATGCCATTGGCAGGCGCACCTTGCGGCAGCACACTGACAGTGCCATCCTGCGCAATCTCGACTTTAGCCAGGGGTATCGGCAGTTGAATAGGACCATCGTCTCCCATTACCGCTAAACCGTTTGCCGTTTCCAGCATGCCAAAAGCATTAATCTGCAAATTGCCGGCTCTGGTATAGGCTTCATTACCATCCGGAGCCTGAACTGCTAACCAGCCCTCGCCCTGAATGGCAACATCAAGCTCACGCTCTGTCATGATGATCGCGCCGGCGTCAAAGTTTTGACCTGGTCGTTCAGTTAATGAAAATACCCGGGTGGGTAAACCTTCACCAAAAGCCTGCATAGCGCGGGCCTGTTCAAAATCTGCTTTAAAGCCAACAGTGCCGGTATTAGCCAGATTGTTTGCCCGCACGGCAATGCCATTCATATTCTCTTTGGCACCGCTCATGGCGATATATAACAAGTGATCCATAACATGCTCCGCTTACTTTATATTCGATTACTTAAGCAAAATTGATGCCATAAAAAATCAGCGGCGGGCGGGGACACAAAAAGGAGTAAAAAAATAGCTCGGGCAAACTACGCAGATAGAAAAACACCACCCGAAGGTGGTGCGATATAACGCCAGAAAACCTAGCGGATTTGTAGCACGGTTTGTTGCAAGGTACTGTTAACTTCTAATGCCCGTGAGTTAGCCTGGAAGTTACGCTGCGCGCTGATTAAGTCAACCAGCTCAGTGGTCAGGTTAACGTTTGACTGCTCCAGTGCCGACGAGTTGATAGCGCCAAAGGTATTAGTATTGGCCTGGCCACCGATAGGCTCACCGGAATTAATAGTTTGCTTCCACGAAGTATTACCTACCTGTTTTAAGCCCTGCACATTAGCAAAACGCACTAAAGCAACCTGGGCTAAATAAGCAGAATCACCGTTGCTATAACTGGCCAGTACACGGCCAAAAGAGTCAATATCTACACCGGTTAAACTACCAACAGTAGTACCATCCTGACTTAAAGTGGTAGTGGCAAAGCCCGAGGCTACTTGAGTCGGAAGTTTGGTACTCGCAGGATCGCGGAAGTTAACCACTACATCCGCCTGATACTGCGCACCGTTATCCAAATAATTGTTGGCAGGATCGTTTAGTACTGCAAACGGCATTCTTAACGTCGGTGCAGCTGGTGTAGTAAGCATATTACCGCTGGAATCGAAAACTAAGTTATCGCCCTGAAACGGCGCTGCGCTGACATTATCCCATACTACAAAGGTTTCCCACTCAGAGTTTGCCGGTGGCGTAGTGGTTGTACGGCGAAAATACATGGTAACGTTATGAGGTGAGCCTAAACTGTCATAAACAGTTATAGACGTCGAATCATTATAAGTTCCTCTGTCATTAGCGTTAAACGGCAAGGCATCTGTCGCGGGAGCCTCAGAGTTCAGATTCATATTAATAAAGATATTGTTGGTTGCCCGTGGCGCTCCTGCAGTAGTGGGTATAGTAATAGGCTGGGTGGTGCTTAAACTGACTGATTGGTTCTCACCATTTTGCGGATCTACGGCAAAGCCCTGCAAAAAATTGCCGTTGTTATCAACAATAAAGTTATCTTTATTAAGTTTAAAAGCACCACCACGGGTGTAGGTTAAATCCCGCGACTGCATATCCGGCGTTAAAGCAAAAAAACCTTCACCGGTAATCGCCATATCCAGTGAGTTATTGGTAAATTGCAATGAACCCTGGCTAAATTGTTGTGCCACCATGGAGGTGGTAACACCATCACCCACTTTAGTCCGGCCGGAAGAGAACACCGACGTAGCATATACATCGGCAAATTCTGCCCGTGACTCTTTAAAGCCGGTAGTATTAACGTTAGCGATATTATTCGCCGTTACATCCAAATCTTTTTGTGCAGCGGCCAGGCCGCTTAGTGCGATATTAAAACTCATAATTCACCTCAGCTCACTATTAACCGTAAGAAACTTCTAACACATCACCCAATTTCACGGCGCCAAGGCCAATCAGGTTTAACATAATTCCGCCACCTTTGCCGTTCATACTAACGCTGGCAACCGGGGTATAAACATTAACCGGCAAACTGGCATTTTTACCATCGGTGTAACTCACATCCACTTTCACTTTATACACACCCGCTTTAACCCGCTCTGATACCTCACCGTCTACCACCGCAGCGCTGCCAGAGCCTGAAGCCATATAGGTACCGTCCCAAATAAATTCGTTTTTACCAATTTTGGGGTTGTCTACACTAAAAGACTGCACCAGTTCGCCTTTTTCATTTTCAATCCGTACCTGCATTCTGGTTGCGGCTTTATCCAGCTCAATATTGCCGCGCGCCAAGGTGTCACCGGTAAAGACAATTTTATCCGATTGTGTCAACACACTGCGGCCAACCAATGACGATGCCTGTAATGCCTGATTTGATGACATACTCTCCGCAAAGCCTTTAAAGCTTTCGTTTAGCTGCCCGATACCATCGGCCATAGTAAAATTGGTCATTTGAGCAATCATCTGATCATTTTCTACTGGCTTGGTTGGGTCCTGATATGCCAGTTGCTGGGTAAGCAGGGCAAAAAAATCAGATTGCGTTAAAGCGCCATTGTTTTTGTCCGGTACCTTTTTGTCGGCATCCCAGTACATGCCATCCAGGGCTGGGTTGTTATTTACATTAGTTGTCATTTGCTAAGCCCTTATTGCTGCTGACCCAGCCGGAGCGTGCGCATAACCATTTGTTTTGCCGCCTCAGCTGTTTGCACGTTAGTTTCATAAGAGCGCGACGCCGAAATCATGTTCGCCATCTCTTCCATAATATTGACATTAGGTTTGTAGATGTAACCGTTCTCGTCTGCCAGAGGATGGTTAGGTGAATACTCCACGTTCAGAGGTGCATCAGACTCAACAATGCCAAGCACTTTTACCCCGACACTGTCATCGCCTTGCTGGCGCTTTGCCTCTGACAACTCAGCCGCAAATACGGCATGCCTGCCGCGATAAGTTTGCTCTACACTGCTGCTGACACTGTTAGCATTGGCAATATTGCTGGCGGTGGTGTTCATTCGCACTGCCTGTGCTGTCATACCACTGCCGGTAATATCAAAAATTTTGTATGAACTCATGGTTATTGCCCTCCGCCGGTAATGGCTTTTTTCAAACCACTGATCCGAGCGTTCAAAAATGTCATACTGGCCTGATATTCCAGACTATTCTGCATAAATGCATTACGTTCACGGTGAATATCTACACTGTTACCGTCGCCGGTGTCAGGCTGATCCGGATTACGAAACTTAGTTTCGTGCCGGGCCGCGGTAGAAATAATAAAGTGCTGCTCATGGGTGCGGGCCATAGCGCCAGATTGACGGGACTTTGCGTTATTCAATGCCTGTTGAAAATCCAAGTCGCGGGCTTTATAGCCAGGCGTATCGGCATTAGCGATATTTTCGGCCAGCACCTGAGCACGCTGATCGCGGACCAGCATGGCTTCAGGGTGCATACCAAATGCTTTTTCAAAACTGATTGCCATTTTTTTGCCACCTCTGATTAAGCGATAGCAAATGAAATGCAAAACTCAGGCCAAATATTAACTTTGCGTAGATTAAGTTTTCTTGCGGTAGATAATACCGGGGTTACAGCGGATCATTTCGAAATCAGCATTAATGCTGGACAAGGATTCTGACGCGCCGAGAAATAAATAGCCGCGTGGATTAAGAGATTGGGCAAACTGGCGGATAATTTTTGCCTTCACATCGGCAGAAAAATAAATCAGTACATTACGACAAAAAATAATATCGAACTTACCAAGCAACGTATAGCTGTCCAGCAGGTTAAGGTGGCGAAAACTCACATTTTTGCGCACATTGTCTTTAACGCGCATCATACCTTTACCGCTGTCTTCAAAAAACTTGCTGCGCCGCTCCGGCGATAAACCTCGTGACAAGGCTAAACCGTCATACTCTGCCCGCTGGCAATGTTCGAGCATTGTATTGGAAATATCAGTTCCCAGTATATGTACACCTAAACTGAAAGCTCCCGGCCGGCTTTGTTGGTACTCCATTGCTGTCATGGCAATCGAATATGGCTCCTGGCCGCTTGAACTGGCAGCTGACCACATTTTGACAGTGCGGCAAGTTTTTTCCAGCTCAGGAAATATCTGCTTCTTTAATAGCTCATAAGGATAGGTGTCACGAAACCACAAGGTTTCATTTGTTGTCATTGCATCTATTACCGCAGAACGTAACTGCCGTTCAAACGGGCTGAGGGTTTTATTCACCAGCTCGGACAATGTGGCCAAACCAAAGCGTTGCATTAACGGAGCTAAGCGACTTTTAACCAGATACTGTTTATTGTCGCCCAGCACAATGCCACACTGCTGCTCAAGGAAATCCCTGAACAGCACATACTCTTTATCGTGTAAGTCTTTATTTGGCACTATTAATCCTTAACTCAGTCGGTATGCAGCCACTTCTGTACAGACTCTGCCAGCTCATCCGGATTAAATTTCGCAATAAAATCATCTGCACCCACTTTTTGTACCATCTGCTGGTTAAAAACACCGCTAAGCGAAGTATGCAGTATTACGTGCAGCTTTTTCAGTTTAGGATCAAGTTTAATTTCTGCCGTCAGGGTGTAGCCATCCATTTCCGGCATTTCAATATCAGAAATCAGTAAACCAATTTTCTCAGTAACTGACTCATTGCAGCTTTTTGCAACATCCTGCAAATATTGCAGGGCTTCGCGCCCATTCATGACCAGATGCATCTTAACACCTAACCCTTCCAGCGCACGCTTTACCTGATTCCGCGCAACGGCTGAGTCATCGGCAATCAGAATAAGTCGCTCACCCAAATCTTCACTGATACTGTGAGTATTGATATCTGCGCTGATAGCTGTTGGTGACGGCGAAATTTCTTCCAGAATTTTTTCTACATCCAGAATTTCTACCAGCTCTTTATCAATTTCCGTTACCGCAGTCAGGTAACTTTGTTTGCCACTGGTGCCTTTTGGCGGCGGCATTATCGCTTCCCAGTTGATATTGATAATGCGCTCTACGGAATCCACCAAAAAACCCTGCACCGAGCGATTATACTCCGCAATAATAATAAAACTGTTTTTGGTATCTTCAATCGGTTTGCCGCCGGTAGCCAGGCTAAGATCGATAACCGAGATAGTTTGACCACGAATATGAGCAATACCCCGGACAAACTTATTGCGTTTGGGAATGGCTGTAAGCGGCGGACATTGCAATACTTCACGCACTTTAAATACGTTAATACCGTAACGCTGGCGCCCTCTTAGCTTAAACAGCAATAATTCCAGCCTGTTCTGGCCGACTAATTGTGTGCGCTGATTTACCGAGTCTAAAATACCGGCCATCTGCCGCTCCTCTGTAATACTATCCGGATCGATTCTTGCTTTAGTACCTGTCACAGACGGTTATTTGACACCGCCAAGCCTGGCCCTGATGTTATAACCCTTAGCGTGTAAAGCATAGCCGAAACCTTATGAAAAAGTACGAAAATTTATTTAAACAAATACTTACCTGCGTTACGTTGTTGTGTGCAAGCCCTTTGGCTGCGCAGGATACCGTTAGCAGCTATTCACCCGCGCAGTTAACTGAGCAGGCCTCTGCATGGCTGGAACAAGAACTGGCAGTAACACCGGGGGGCAGTATACAAGTGCAGGCAAGCCCGCTCGACGACAGAATAGGCTACAAACACTGTAACGAACCGCTGCAGTTTTCACTGTCTCAGCCACTTACGCAGCGCCAGAATACAATACAAATCCGCTGCGGTGCAGAACAAAGCTGGCAGCTGTATCTACCTGTTCGTATTGAAGAAATCGTGCAAACGGTTATTTTGACACAAAATATTAGTAGCGGCAGCCTGCTCACTGCCGATATGCTGGATATCGCCAACCGTGAACGCCGTTTTTTACGCGGCAGCCTGGTGAGTGACCCCAGACAAATTATTGGCGCAAAAACCCGGCGGGCCATGTCAATTGGACAAATTATCACCTTGCAGGATCTTTGCCTTGTCTGTAAAGGAGATGTTGTTACAATATCAGTTAGCAATAACGGCTTAAATGTAGCAGCAACCGGAATAGCACAAAGTGATGGCAGTTTGGGCGATGTTATCAGTGTGCTTAACCGCCAGTCAAAGCGGGCTATTACTGCAGAGGTAATAGCAGTAAACCAGGTTAGTATTAAATTTTAAATATTAACTAAAGTTTTGCAGTTTAACGCCGTTAACCTGTGCATAAGGAACTGTATTAAGGTGATGAGGTACGAGCATGGCTATTAATATCAATAACTTGCAGAATAGTCCGCAAGTAAAAACTGACAAAGTTGAGCAAAATGCCCAACGTCAGCAAGCTGCAGTGCAGCAAAATGCCAGTCAGGCAGCGGCACAAAAGCAAGACTCTGTGTCTATTACGCCACAGGCGCAACAATTTTCTAAACTGACCGAAAAAGCCAGTAACAGCAGCGGCATCGATCAGGAAAAGGTTGATAAAATCAGACAGGCGATTACTGATGGCAAGTACAAAGTGAATGTTGAACAACTGGCACGACGCATAGTGCAGTTTGAAAGCGAGCTATTTGGTAAAAAATGACAACTGCCAGCAACGACATCATCGCCTTATTAGATCAGCAAAAGCAGCTACTGGATGAGCTGCTTTTGTCTTTGCGGCAGGAAATTGCCGCCCTGGCCAACCGCGACATCGCTGCGCTGGAAAACATTCTTGCGTTGAAAACCACCCAGTTGCAACAGCTGCAACAAAACGACGCCTTACTGGCAGCCTGTGCTGATATTGCTGAGCAAAAACAACAAGCCTGGTTTAAACAAAAAGTGGCCGAGCTTGATGCCCAGCTGGAAGAGTGTAAACGGCAAAATGACATTAACCAGCAAACACTGGAACAAAGCCAGCTGACTCTGGCCAGGTTTAAAACTGAATTACTGGCCAGCCGCGGTAAATCCGGCCTGACTTACACCAGTAAAGGCAAACCCGCAGTAGAAAGTAAAGGTAAAGGCATTAAAGCCTGAGCTGGCAACCCGCCTAACTGACACAAGTTAATATCTGCCCGTTAATAACTATCAGTGGGTAACTAGTAGTACCGCACACTTTTAATCGTTTGCCTTGGCTGCGTATTCTGATACAAGTGGTATACCTGCTCAAAATCCAGTTCCAGCTCCGTCACATAGATATCATCAATGGCATAGGTTTTTATTACCCTGGCCCCACTTATTACGCCCTTAACCGACGATGACAAGTTTTCATTATCAAGTACCATAGCGCGCAGCTGATTAGTCGCGTCAATTTTTTGTCCATACACTACTTCAGTCAGTTCGCGGTAAGCATCCAGTTTCGACGCTTTCATCGCCTGCAGCATTTTGTGTTCATTGCTGTCACCATGCTGCACACTGATTGGCGCGTAACCTACCGCCGTTAATACCGGAAAAGCATCCGGCTTTACCGGCGCATATTCTACATGCCGGCTTAGCAACGAAGAGCACCCCGCTGCTAATACCGCAGTTAATACCACCGAAATGCGCCAAGCTGTCATTTTAATCTCCTGCGGCACAATAAACTTACTGTGCACTCAATTGTTAGCCGTCAGGCAGAATTAGCAATATTCACGCCATAATTTAACAGCGCCGCCAGCTTAAGGCATACATTTTGCTTAGTGATCCGCAGTGCCAATTTATTGCAGGGCTTATATGAAACTTTATCCATGTATCGGGGTGCTTGTTGCCAGCCTGTTTAGTGTAAACAGCATGGCCGACTGGTATGAAGCAACCGGCCAGGCAGTTATTGAACAGGGCGATATAGACTCAGCCCGCCAGGCTGCTATTGAAGATGCGCTAAAAAGAGCAGCATTGTTTGCCGGTGCCAGCCTTAGCAGCACCCAGCAGCTTATTAATGGTATTTTGCAGCAAGAGCAACTCGGGGTCGTTAGCAATGCGCAAATCGGCAAACTGCAATTGTTATCCGAAAGCCGGCACAATAATATGCTGACAGTAACCCTGCGTGCCGATATCACCCCACAATTAAGTAGTTGTAGTGGTAACCCATACCGTAAACCAGTATTACTGAGCCGAATTCAGTTACAGGCCCGCAAAGATGCCATCTACGGCGATTTATTTACCCTAGGCGAACATAGCACAGTGCAGCTGGAACGCCACTTACGCGATTACAGCCCTACCGCCACAGTCAGCAGCCTGCCGCAGGAAATGCCATTACATTATCTGGTTTACCCGGCAACCGAGCAGTTGTTTAGCCAAGGATATCAGTATGTTATTAGTGCCCGTATTAACGATATGTCGCTTGGCGAAAAAACCAGCCACTTCTGGCAAAAAGATTTAAAACAGCGCTACTTTGCTATTGAGGTAACGCTGTTTGATCTGTTCGAGCAAAATACAGTGTACCAGCAGGAATACCGCACCAGCGCCAGTTGGCCATATAAAAGCCATAACACGCCAGCCAGCCACAGCCAGGCGTTCTGGCAAATGCCTTATGGCAGTAAAGTTGACAAGCTGCTGCAAATTATCGCCACTGATATGCAACAACAGCTGCAATGTAAGCCGTTGCTCAGTGCAATAAAACAGGTAAGAAAAAACGAAGTAATGCTCGATCTTGGTAAATTGCACGGCCTCCAGCTGGGTGATGAACTGCAGCTATTCCAGTTACAACGCCACCCCACTACACCGGGTGTGAAACGGCTGCTCCAAAGCCAGCTAAACCTTACCATTACCGAACTGACAGAACGAAATGCCTGGGCCAGTACCAATAAACAAGAACTCCTGCAGCATATTCAGCCCGGCGATGTGGTAAGTGTACGTAAAAGCAGCGGTTACTAAGTATGCAGGTTCCCAACCCCGGCGCACTCTGTTAGAATTTCGCGCCGTTGCCCCATAGTTAAATGGATATAACGGCCCCCTCCTAAGGGGCAGTTGCAGGTTCGATTCCTGCTGGGGCAGCCATAAGACAGTACAACCCAGTCTTATATGGTCTGACTCTCCTGAAAAAACCTTTTAATATCAAGCATTAGAGATGATTTACGGTCTAAGCGGGTCTTATGGGGTCTAAAGCGATATACGCTTTTTGACACCACAGATGACACCACAGGACCTAAGTCACAAAAGCTGTGGTGTCAAAAAGGGTGCTCAGGAGCAATAATGTCAAAGAAAATCATACCTTTAAGTGACACCATAATCCGTAGCAGTAAGCCCTCTGCAAAGCCCTATACGCTGTACGACGGCGATGGTTTACAAATTAGAATTAGCCCATCCAACAGTAAATCATGGTTGCTAAGCTATGTTCGGCCATTAGTTAATAAACGTAATAATCTTAAGCTTGGTAATTATCCAGCCGTCACCCTTTCAGCAGCAAGGAAAACCGCAGCCAAATACCGGCAACTGTTAGCTGAAGGTGTTGACCCACAACGTTGGCTGGAACAGCAAAATAGCCAGGCATCCGCAGATGCGCTAAATACTTTTCAGCATGCCTGTGAAAAATGGTTTGAGGTAAA
Organism: Rheinheimera pacifica; assembly: GCF_900108485.1. Classification (GTDB taxonomy): domain Bacteria; phylum Pseudomonadota; class Gammaproteobacteria; order Enterobacterales; family Alteromonadaceae; genus Alishewanella; species Alishewanella pacifica. The sequence goes on from NZ_FNXF01000010.1 coordinate 129,116, forward strand.
GTTCTCATCCATCAGCACACGCCATGCTTTTAACATTCAGCGTTCATTCGAGCAGCATGTCTTCCCTAAAGCCGGTCATTTGCCGCTAAAAGAGCTGAGTGCGCAGCAAGTTATTGAAATACTGCGCCCGCTTGAAAAGTTACATAAGCTGGAAACACTGTCGCGACTTTGCCAGCGTATCAACGAATTGATGACCTGGTGCGTTAATACCGGCTTACTTGAGTTCAACCGTTTAAGTGGTATTAAAGCTGCCTTTAGCAGCCCCAAAAACGAGAATATGAAAACTCTGAAGCCCGAAGAGCTGCCTGAGCTGATGCAGCGATTAAGTACGGCCAATATTCAACTTTCTACCCGCTGCCTGATTGAATGGCAACTGCATACCATGGTGAGGCCGGGCGAGGCCGTTAAAGCACGTTGGCAGGACATTGATTTTGAGCAGGCCCTTTGGACCATACCGGCAGAGTTTATGAAAAAGCGACGCCAACATCAGGTGCCGCTGTCATCCCAGGCCATCGCCTTACTCCAGCTTATGCGGCCTATTAGTGGCGAGCAGCTCTATGTATTCCCCTCCGTCAGGCACAAAGGCAGCCATATTCATAAGGAAACAGCGAATATGGCGTTAAAAAGGATGGGCTTCGCAAACCGCTTAGTCGCCCATGGCATACGCTCACTGGCCAGCACAATTTTGAACGAAGCCGGTTTTTATGGAGATCTGGTAGAAAGCGCCCTAGCCCATGAGGACAAAAACCAGGTGCGCCGGGCATATAACAAAGCAGGCTACTTAAAAGGCCGCAGGGAAATGATGCAATGGTGGAGTAATCACATTCAAGCGGCAGCTCAAGGCAATGTTAGCCTTGCTGTGGTGCCAGAATACAAGCCTGCTGTGTAGCAGGCTTTTTTAGTGCGTTATCTAAATCTGCAGCAGATAAAAACTGGATCTCAAAACCACTTCGCTTTGCCGGTACAAGAACTTTTGAAGTTAAAACTGACTGAACGTACTCGGTAAAGTTTGGCTGCTTATTTTTGCTCAACTGATAAACCGTACCTGATGATTGCTGCCACAAAAAATAGCTATCAAAACTCTTCAAAGTACTCAAATCATGGGTGCCGGATGACAAACGCCACTCTTCCGGCCAATCCCAACCGGAGAATATTTTGTACACTGGAACGCCACATTCAACCGGTGGTGTAATTAGCAATACTTGCCAACTGTCTGGTGTCACCATTACAGAGTTATGGTCTAGCCGAAAACTTAATTCGGTCATTGAATTTCGCTAAATATAAGAGAACATGCAAAATAATATCACTAAATGCGCCGAAAGTTACACTAAAGACACAATCACTATTAACCTGAATTAATACGCAGTTAAAGCTTTTGCCGGAATGCATTGCGTTCCGGCCCTGCCGCCTTTGGGGTGCGCAGCGCCACAAAGGCGGCCGCAAAAATAGCATTGATTTTTAACAAGAAAATACAGCCCCTATTCTTTTGCCTACTATTCTCGTCAGCTCTTGCCGCCCGTTTATAAACTCAATTGATTTCACAGTTGCTGGTGTCACTCCAATCCCCTCAAAATAACTTTCAATTGAATTTAATTTTTGCAAAAAATAGGTGAAATGTAGTGCCGAAAAAAATCCCTCCTTTAAGCGACTTAACCATTCGGGCTTGCAAAACTGCTTTGAAAGACATCACTCTTTATGATGGTAGTGGTCTGCAACTAAGAGTACTTACTAGTGGCAGCAAGAACTGGATTTTTCGTTATATGAGGCCCTATCTGAAGACTCACAATAATATCAAATTGGGTAGTTATCCATCGATGGGATTGGCTGAGGCCCGGGAGCGCCGGCAGCAATACCGGCAGTTGCTGGCAGCTGGCACGGACCCACAGCGCTGGCTAGAACAACTGAAGTTCAGCACAGTAAAAGCTGCTAACAGCACCCTTAATTCAATGTTTGAACAGTGGTTCCAGGTAAAATCTAGCAAACTCAGTCAGAAATATGTGTCCAACTTCCGCAGGTCCTTTGAAAATCATTTGTTGCCTACAATAGGCCATCTGCCTATTACGGAAATCACACCAATTCAAATCATAGAGGTGTTAAGACCGTTGGAGAAAGCCGGTAAACTGGAAACCCTTTCCAGGCTTTGTCAGCGTATTAATGAACTGATGGTGTGGGCTCAGAATACAGGTCAACTGGAACAAAATCGGTTAGGTGGCATAAAAGAGGCTTTTATCAGCCCTACCAGCACGAGGATGAAAACGATCAAACCACACGAATTGCCTTTGCTTATGCAACGGCTTTATTCGAGCGATCTTGCGCTGGCAACCCGCTGCGTATTTGAATTTCAATTACATACTATGGTACGCCCTGGCGAAGCGGTTACGGCACGTTGGCAGGACATTGATTTTGCCAATTCAATTTGGAATATACCGGCCGAATTAACGAAAATGCGCCGTCCGCATCAGGTACCGCTATCTAAACAGTGCTTAGCCATACTCAGTGTAATGCGAGAATTTAGCAGCGGTGATTACATTTTCTCATCGTTTTATCGGAAAAACCTACATCTGAATCGACAGACGGTTAATAATGCATTACGAAAAATTGGCTATAAAAACAAACTCGTAGCACATGGCTTGCGGGCGCTTGCCAGTACAGTGTTAAACGAAAATTCATTTAACCGGGATTGGATTGAAACGTCACTCGCCCATGGCGATGAGGATAGTATCCGTCGGATTTATAACAACGCTGAATATCTTAACCATCGTCGAAACATGCTGAATTGGTGGAGCGACCATATTGAAACCGCTGCCGATGGCAATCTATGCACCGCCCATGTGTCAGCGTTGCTGCGCCGGGCTAGCTGACAGTTATCACTAGCAAAAATTATTGCTCTGCCGCCGGCCAGCCTCCTAAGCCGAAAGGGAATATGAAATTAACTAATTGTTTTTAATGAATTTATAAGTATTTTTTGGATTTTGTCAAAATACCACTAAATTGAATTGGCTAATTTCATCATTGCGACTAAATTCACCATCACCGAAAATGATCTCAACGTAATTTGAGGTCAACAGAATGCAGTTATTACGATTAAAAGAGGTTTTGAAAATGGTTCCAGTTAGCAAAGCCAATTGGTATCTTATGCAAAAGCGGCCAGATGCCCCTAAACCAATTCGATTGGGGCCAAATACCGTCGTGTGGGATAAAAATGATATTGAGCATTGGGTGCGGCAGCAAGCTGATAAAGACTGGCAGACATAAATTCTGCCAGAACCTTAATGACACTGTCATTAAAAGACAGCCTCTACCTCAATCAGAGTGATTGCTCGTTGCTGCGATATGCCCTGAAGAATGCGGCAACAAAAAGTACCACGCTGGCGATAATATTTATCAGTGCGCCAAACTGAAATAGTGCAAATAGATTTGGAGTATTTCTACCGACCCGGCCATAGCGAAATAAATCTATCAGATCAGAAATCATGGTGTAGTACTGGAAAAACAGCAGCGCCAGGACAACACCGGCTAAAACACGAGTGTATAATTTCGTCGCCCCACCATAAAAAAACACCGCCAGGACAACAAGTAGCACAAACATTAGTTTGCCAGTTGCACCGGCAATAAGGCTGACTGAGCCAAAAATAGGAATTTCTACCACAGAAAAAAATAGCGATATTAAAACTGCTAAAGTTGCGAAAAATCCGAGTTTATTGTGCAAGCCATGAACGAACAACGCACTGATTTTTTGCCCGGCATACGAGCTTTGAAAACCAGCGAGCTTATCCGTCACATTCCCCATGTTAAGTTGCACAGTACTTTTTATCACAAATATTTCAGAAGCAACTTTATCGCTCGCTACAAAATCCACTTTGTCTCCGGCACGTGGATTACCATTAGATTTCCAGTCAGCACTGGCGAAATCATATCTGTCACCACTATCATTTCTGATAATACCTGTTTGTGTTGTGTCATCATAATGCAGAACGGTACCTTCCATTTTTTTTGTGCCTTTCGTTGTGGAATTGATTAGTAAACTTGCGCCGGAACAGCAGCAATAGGCCAAACAGAGTAGTAAATAAGCCAATTGAACCACCACCGCTTTCACCGCTATCGGCTCCACCAGTGCCACCGTCTGAACCATCAGAGCCTCCTCCAGAACTAGGTGGCACTTCGTCATCAGTAATTGTTACGGTAGCTGTTGTGGTGCCAAAGGTTAAACCCTCGGTTATGGGGGCAATATCTACTGCAAAGGTACGTGAGCCTTGAGAGGTGCTATTGTTGATAACATTGACCGTTACCGTAGCTGACTCCTGCCCATCGGCAAGAGTCAACTGAGTATCAACTGCAGTGTAATCACTACCGGCAATCGCCGTTTGGTTGCGGGTTTTAACGGATACCTCCGCTTCACCATCAACACCGTTGCTGCGATTAATGGTTAAGATCACGGTGCCAGCATTCTCCACCACGGAGTAAGTGCTTTGTGCCAGTGAGACACTGCCAATCATGGGCGGATTAGTAGATTGAATATTGACCTGCATTTGTTCAGTTGATATATCACCAGCACTGGCATACATCATTTTGACTGCAAACTGCGTATCGGTATGTTTGCCATCACGCTCAAGCACAGTAAATGGAACATCGGCATAAGTTTCGCCTGCAGCAAAGGTCACTTCCTGCCAACCGAAATTGAAATCGCGAAGTTCCCAAGCAGTATTGTCGACTGCCATCAGAGCTAACGAAATTGGCTGAGTTAAATCGCCGGTACGCTGTATACGAAATGTGTGCTTACCTGAACCAGAGTCAACAACCATAGTATTTTGGGTGAACTCAAAGCTGCTGCTTACTGCTACTTTATCGGCAACAGATGCTAATAAAGGGGCGTTAGTACGCACGGCATCAGAGTTATCGGCAACCCCGGCTATACCACAGGCCTCGCCTTGAATTTCTACTGCGGGGTCAGAGAAAAATAAGTGCGTATCGCCTGACGCCATGACTGTTTGTTTTTTGAAATTTGAACCGGCTGATAACTCGCCACAGAAATGCGCCTGATGGCCCTTTCCGTCAAAATCTTCATTAGGATGATTGGCCCCTAAAACGTGACCAACTTCATGGATTGTAATGCTACCGTACTGCGCGAGATATTTATCAATATTCCATTGATCATCGCCATTGGTGACCATGCTCTTAAAACTCACGGCATAGTCATCGTAGGTCGCCGAGCCAGAGAAAAAACCACCTAAACCAACAATATTTGAACCGCTATCGCGTACGCTGCGCAAATAGTGAAAGGTATCAGCACCGCTCTGGCTATATAAAGCGTAGGCAGCTTGATATACCGGGGTGTTGCAAAACTCTGGCGCAAAGTCTAACCAATCACCGGTCGTACACTGTGCTATTTCACCGAATTCATCGTAAAGGGCAGCAGTATTACCCACTTCTGGTAGTTCAACATCCAGTAAGTGGATATAAGCCACACGGTAACGGGCATTAACGTTGTTAGTCGCTAAGGCTGCATTGAGTTTATCAAACTGTTCCAGCACGCGGTTATGCATAAACTGAGCGCCATTTTCAATCGGCTTATTGCTCTGATCAAAGCGAAATGGCTCAGATAAATCATCGATATAGGTTGGGTGAACATAAACGATAACATCGACAAAGTTTTCAGATGAAAACAGCGCGCTGGCAGTGCGAACCGCACCATCGGTAAGTGGTGCGGCTTTTTTCAACATTGCAGCATCAAACCGGCTTTTACCGATATTCTTAATGAGCGAGTTACTCAAAATATCATGCCCGCAGCGCGCAGAATATTCATGTGTTTGAGCTATTGCAGTAACTGAAGTCACCGCTAATGTGCTCGCGGCTAAAGCTTTTAATTTGAAATTTTGCAAGTTCAACATCCCGCAATTATTTAAAGAATTAAGCAAAGCGGATGCACATAATTAAAATGAGGTGCGGCCTGGCGACCGTAGGTTAAAACCGTTAGGCCCATAGCTTTGCGTGTACAGTTTTTCAACCGACTTGCCATTGCACAAATCTAAGGAATACTTAGAATATAAGCAAGTAAAATTTCCCGGGAAAGAGCTATTTCTTAATAATGGCTCATGATGATTAACGTTAACTCTATTATTGGAAACGCATTTGAGATTTATAGCCTTCGACCTGGAGTTAACCTGCGAGCGCGACGTGGCGGACTACCCACATAAAATCATTGAAATTGGTGCCGTGCTTTGTGGTGAGGGAAAAATCATCGACGAATTTCAAAGCTATGTGCAGCCTATGTCAGACTATGAACTGACTCAATTTTGCAGTGAGCTAACGGGCATCACGAAGAAGCAACTGGCTGATGCACCGCTCATCCAACATGTTGCTGCAACCTTTGGGCAGTTTATTAATAATAGTAAACCTGAGCTGATAATTTCCTGGGGGCTGGGAGACCGGGATATTCTGACGGCAGAATGTACCGCCGCAGGCATCAATTCACCGCTAACTGGATTTGATTATCAGAATTTCAAAAAGGTGTTTTGCAAACAACGAAAAATTAAACGGGTTGGTTTGAAGACCGCATTGCAGATTTGTGGTATCCCCCCGGAAGGCCGGCAACATTCTGCCGTATCTGATGCTACCAATTTGGCGCGGTTATTCAGCCACTCTTTCAAAATTTGCATTGAGAGAGCTCACTTCAGCTCGTCATCTGACGGGACCTTACCGTATGAGGCAATAATCAAAGCCAGATCGTCTTCTTCGCAATAAAAGTACGCAGTTGGCATTTTTAGTATTTTTGCCAGTTTGCGGACAAAATTATAATCCGGCGTGTGAACTGCATTTTCATATTGGCTCATTCTGGCACTGGCAACATGTTCATCCAAACCAGCAGCAATTCCCAAACCTTCCTGAGTGAGTTTTGCAGCCAACCTTGCAGCTTTAAGGCGTTTAGGTAGAGGCATAACAGATTTTTCAGACATCTTGGCACCAGAGCTAAATTAGTGCCTAAGATTTTCTTAGAAAGCGTGCCACGCTTTATTAAGTAATCCTTAGATTTTATGGTTAAATATCTTACAATACCGGTAGTTGTCAGTCGTCACGCCCGAGAGACAGCTTATTTTCTGTCTGCAGCCTAAATTGACGCATGATCCATTATTTGCACCTCCTTTTGACGACA
>NZ_FNXF01000010.1:136480-150229 GCF_900108485.1 Rheinheimera pacifica
GGCTTGATCCATTATTTGCACCTCCTTTTGACGACTTTTTGCCGAAATTTATCGCGGATAGATTATTTACCGGAGCTCAGCGCAAAATGTCGTCAAATATGACAGGTCATTGATCGAGTATTGGATCATTAGTACAAATTGATAATTTTGGCATTGATCGCATAGTTGCCGATTAAAGTGTCAAAATGTAGATAAGCTAAATCGAGTTATTCGTTGCCGAATAGCTGTGCTCTTAAAGCTCGAAACAGTTTGAAACTTATTTGTAAAATATATGTTTATATGGTAAGTTTTTACTCACAAATACACATAAGGAGCACACGGATGAGCTGGAGACATGCCGGTAAAGTTCAAGCATACAATCACGCTGGTTTAGATCAACAAGTAGCGCGGGAATATAATATTCGCCTACCTTCTCAGTTCGTAGTGAACCGATGGCAATTGACTCATCAGGCATTAATTATGCTAGCTAGTCTTAATGACTATGACCAACAACAAGTTATGAAAGAAATCGATTATGTCACCCGCTATCCCAGCACCACGTATTCAACAAAACATAGCTTGAACCCGTTCCGCCGCCTATACCGGTCACGTTATCCGTTTCGCAGTTATCACTATTTGGTGGAGTATAAAACCACAGGCTCAGGCCAAGTTGTAATCGATGATATTTATTTCGACCGCAGCCTGTATGGCGCGAAGCAAAATTGCGCAGCAGAACGGACTATGCTTTACAGCGTGAGGCGTACTTCACAGCATAATTATGATGGCGCGAAAGGACGTGGAGAGATCGAGGCCATACAGGGTGCCTGGCAGCTTGATGAACCCGTAACACGTATCAACACCGAACATGCAGCTGTTAATGGCATGCAAAACGAAGTTGAAAGGGCTGCCTGGTTATTGGGTGCCCATGCTCAGGCGGCATATTCAACTGATGGCATTAAAGGCTATACTTTATTCCATAACCCCAGTGACGGCTGGAAACTTGATTTAACCGAATGCCTGTTCGATAAACTCAGCCGCACAAAATCGCACAATGCTCAACACCTTGCTGCGGTTTTGGCTCAGGCCCAACAAACAGGTAAAGCCATTAAATGGGTTGCACACAGCCAAGGCGCAATTATATTTAACGCTGCCTTAGTACATTACCGCGCTAATTATGGTAGCCCGCTGACATCTCAACAGCTGGCCATTCATGGTAGTGGCGCAAATGTGACAAAGCTCAGTCAAATTGCAACGTCGCTTGGTGTTAAAGTGGTAGCCGTAAGAAACAACCCCTTCGACTTGGTGCCTAACCTTGCCGGTGGCAATGACTTATCTGCAAGTAGTTTATGCCGCAGTATTAAATTTTGTGGTTTAGTCTTCGGTAAAGACTCTGAGCCTGGAGTAAGCCCACACACTCTACCTTATTTGGGTATTGAAACTTACAAAGAGCAACTCCGCATGTTCGGCCAGCATAAAAGAGCTGCTCAGGTGCAGCGTTATATTGACAAACATACAGGTTAACAAATGCAACTGGTAAAATATTTATGGCAGGGGTTCGCAGGTGGTCCAGATTTTAGTCGGCAACAACAGCTGTCTTTTCAGCTGGACGAATTCCAACTTGACTTCACCCTGCCCTATTCAAATATCGCGTCCGAAGAGCCACCGCGCCGGCTAAATATCCCGTTTCGTACTAAAGGCTGGTTTGAAAAATATGCAAGGCAAAATATGCACAACTTCCAGGTTCACATTCATACCGAAGGTTGGTGTTATCTTTCTCCAATATTACGCGGCGAAAACAGTGAGCTTGGCGTCCTATGGTTGCAATTAGCACTTAATAAAGCCCCCGAGACGATAAACACGCAAAACCGGCAACAACTGGCGGACTATGTTATTGCTGCCTACGATGCACATTACAATTCTGACACCATAGGGCCCGAGGGTAATTGTCATGGCCTTGGCTGGAATACTCGGCAACAACAACGATTAAAACAAGAGGCTGAAGAGGCTGCTTTACGCGGCGCCACCGGCCGCCTAGATCGTCTGAAAGACGACTGTAGGTTACAAATAGAACGCTTCGGCTATGAAAGTCTGGCTCCAGCAAAAGTAATCTCAATAAACGGCTTTGACTGGGTATTTTATCAGGAACGAAGGGGGCAACATGCCACATACTCCGATGTATATTGCCTGCCTCTTGATAAGAATTATTACCTTAGCGTAAAGTTTACCCACAGAGTGGATATATCAAGTGAAAAAGCTTGGCAAAAACATGCAAAAAAAGCGCAGCAAGAAATCTTGAACACTCTCACCGTCTCGGTAAATGCCAAAAATTTACAACTGGCACAGCCTACCTGAAATGTTCAGGATGCTGTATACGGCAAAACCCAAAACATTTTGGTACCACAGATAGCACCACAGCAAGCTAGTACAGGCTGCAGAGCCTGTTATCACTGCTGGTTCGATTCCTGTTACGGCAGCCTGCATATTAGCGCCGTTCAATTCATTGACTATACCTAACCTAACCCAAGCAGATACCCAAAATTCCAAGGCCTGTTGTTACAATTAAAGTGGCTATCGCTAACCAAATGGCTATTTTTGCATTTTTATTCGCATGCTCAGCATTGACGTTCGATAAGTATGACAGATACCCAAAGTATGCCTCGGGTTTCAGGGACCAACGCCCTTGGTGAGACCAGCTGTTTCCTGCCGGATCTGTTAATTTAAACTTTGAATCAGGACCATTTGATTCCAAGCACACTTCTCGTAAAATTTCTGCAATTCTATAATCACCAATCCCATTTAGTTCTGAATCTCAGGATGCTTCAGTTACACTGAAGTTCACCCTCTTTTCGGCTTTTTTTAAAATGAAATGCACCATTCGAAGCACATCAGGCTGGGCTGTTACCGGCTTATTCTTTTTCATCTATTTTCTCTCTGAAAATGTTGTCAAATCTGACGGCCTATTGATCGAGTAAGGGATCATTAATACAAATTGATGGTTTTGGTATTGATCGCATACAGCTGTTTAAACGTGCTTAAGTAAGATGCAGCCTCATAAGTCCCACAGCATCTCACCAGTTTAGCTATTTCCGAACATATAGCTCCACGTGCCTGCAATAAAATCAGTTACCGCAAGTACTCTGTGTTTATCTGCAATTTATCCCTGCTTTTCTGGGGAACTGGTGTTTAAAAGCCTGTTAAACGGGTTTAATTTCGGTTTATCCCCGCATTCACGGGGAACGGTGTTGAAGCTGTTGAGCGTCATGTAACTAAGCCGTTCTAGAAGAGACGCTTACCTTGCACGCGACCATCACGCGCAATCACTCTTGCAAAACGATGGATGATTTACTGGAGCAGGTTGAACATTTTATGGATAACGCTGCTCCGTTTCCGGGAGGCGGTCATGGCTTGCAGCGGGTGTATCAGAGTTAGGATCAGTTATTTAGTTAGTTGTTTGAGGGGATTCCTCAAGCCACTTGTACAGATGTTTTTTATACTATGGTGCCAATATCGAATTTACTATCGACAGTAATGTTCCGGTATTTTTATTGATAAAGAAATGATCGCCAGCCATCAGGTGAATATCAAGTGTAGATTTAAAGCAGTCTCCCCAAGCTTCAAGCTCATGATATTTTATGTCAAAATCTTCAGTGCCACTAACCACACTTGCAGTACAAGGCAGCTTTGCATCAGAATCAATCTTCTGGCACGCCACTTTAAAATCAGCTCTGATCATGGGCAACATAAAACTCATTAGCTCCTTATTTTTCAGCAGTTCTTTTGATGTTCCGTTCATAAGCCTTAATTCTGAAATCAACTCATCATCAGGTAATGTATGAAGCATTTTCGGCTTTTTATTTGCTCCTGGAGCACCATGTGCTGACAAAATAAGTCGATCAGGTAAACGATTGCCTAATGTTTGCATTTTTAAACTTAATGCATACGCAATTCTCGCCCCCATACTATGTCCAAAGAATGCAAAGGGTATATCTTGTAAATTTTGCAGTTCGACCAAGATGCCATTGGTTAGCTTATCCATTTCATCTACCGGCGCCTCGTGAATTCGTTCTGCTCTTCCCGGTAACTGAATCGCTATAAGCTCTATATCGGCATCCAGCAGCTTAAGCCAGGCTGTGTATATTGCAGAACTTCCACCTGCATAAGGAAAACAAAACAGGCGCAATCTTGGATTCATCTTTGGGCGTAACACCTTCAACCAGTCATACTTTTTCATTACATTACTTCTCACTGATGCATGATAAATGAATAATTTGTTGGATAAGTATTTGTCTGGACCACTTAACCAGACCAACATGTCAAGCGCAATCCTAGTCCTATTCAATCAGTTGTAAACCTGAAATCCTAGCCTATTAAAATATTTTAATTAAAACAATAAGTTTTACTTAATTATCCATGCAGATCTTCCAGAACTTCACGACATATAAAAATTATTGACAGTATAGAGAAAAAGCTATAAAGATATAGTTTTTAAGTAAATTTACGAAATACCAAGTTATGTGTTGGAAAGTTGCACTGATTATAAAGACAACAAGGACAAATGATGAGTTTCAGAGATGTTAGTGAATATCCCTTCGTAGAGGTTTTTGAAGAAAACTGGGAAAAGATAAGGGATGAGTACCTTCGTATTAAAAATAAGATGATGGCATGGCCTGAAACCAACCTTTATAACAAAGGTTGGGAAAGCTTTGGTATCTACGATTTTCCTTACGGAAGAGAAGTGCCCTTTGCTGCGATGTGTAGCTTTACACGAGATTTGATTCGAGATCATATTCCCAACCACGGCGTTGCGGGCTTTTCCAGACTATCTGCCGGCACTGAACTTCAGCCACACGAAGGCTATCAGGGTAATTTTCTGAGAATGCATCTAGGCCTGATTATTCCAGAGGGGGATGTTGCCCTTCGCTCATTAGATGAAGTCAGACGTTGGGAAGAAGGTACGGTATTTATATTTGATGACCGACTTGAACATGAAGCATGGAATCGTACGGAAGAAGATAGGGTGATTTTATTGATTGACTTTGTCCCTGAAGACGAAGATTTCTAATCAACAACTGTTATATGTTTTCAGAGGGCTGCGCAACTACGCAGCCACTTTTTGACTAAGATTAGCTGTACTAGCTCAGACTTGATCTGTGTAATGGTCAACTAATTTTGGCCACATCTTTATAGCCAAGCTAATATCTGCGCTCGGTTTCGTTTGGGGCCAAACCACCGTTATAGTGATGTGGCCTGAGCTGGCTGTAATAGCCCAGCATATACTCCAGTATTTCACGCTCCGCCTGAGCAAAAGAGCCATAACCTGCCGTTGGCACCCATTCAGTCTTTAAACTTCTGAAGAAGCGCTCCATCGGGCTGTTATCCCAGCAGTTACCGCGTCGACTCATGCTTTGCGTTATCTGACAGCGCCAGAGTAATTGCCTGAACTTACGACTCGTGTAATGGCTGCCTTGGTCAGAGTGGAACATCACACCCTCAGGCCGACCCCGTGATTCAAACGCATGGCTTAGCGCTTTACATGTCAGCTCACTATCCGGTGAGAACGACATTGCCCAGCCCACCGGCTTTCTGGCAAATAAGTCCATCACAACAGCCAGATACGCCCAGCGGCTACCTGTCCAAATGTATGTCACATCGCCGCACCACACCTGATTAGGCTCCACCACAGCAAACTGCCGGTCAAGCAGGTTTGGAACGTCGACATGCTCAGCACCGCCCTTTTTATACGAATGCCGGGGCTGCTGACAGCTTTCTACATCCAGTAACCGCATGTATTTAGCCGCCAGATAGCGGCTGAGCTTCACACCTTGGGCAGTTGCCATTTCAGCGATGCTACGTGCCCCAGCAGAGCCACGGCTGGCGTTAAACAGCTCTTTTACTTTGCTCAGCTTCTGCACATGCTCAGGCTTAATGGCTGTCGGCCTTTGCTTCCAGTACTTAAAACTGCTGCGATGGACTCCAAAGACCTGACACAACCGTGTCACGGTGTAGCTCTGCTTGAGTTTCCCAATTATCTCGAATTGTTCAGGGAGTCCGACATCAAGAGAGCTGTAGCCTTTTTTAATATGTCCTTTTCTATTTCTAAATCCCTAATTTTCTTCTCTAACTCACGAATTCTTAATTGCTCTGGCGTCATCGGCGTGGCTTTAGGCCGAACACCGGCACGCTCTTCACGCAGCTGGCGAACCCACTTATCCATCGTCGATTTGCCAACATTCATTGCCTGGGCGGCTTTAGCAACGGAATAGCCCTGGTCAACGACTAACTGAGCACATTCGAGACGAAATTCCGGGCTGAATGTAGGTCTTGTTTTTTTGTTCATCATGTCACCTAATGTCATACGAGGTGGATCATAACACCTCTAATCAGGTGGCCAAATTTAGTGTGCCACTACACTGACAGTTACCAGTTTTTCACGGAGTCTGTCAGATTAGCCTAAATAACCGTTCCTAACTCTGATACACCCGCTGCAAGCCATGACCGCCTCCCGGGAATGGTGCTGCATGTTGGCGGTCGGCCTGTGCGTTGGTTTGTGAAACCATCAATTCCTGCTGCTTCGTACCACGTAATCCAGCGATTCACTGATGAGCGTCCAGCTTGCAATAGTCTGGCTACTTCAGCTTTAGCCTTACCTTTTAGTACCAGCAACACCGCAGTTGCTCTACGGCAAAGGTCTTTATCACGGGTTTTATGGATAATTTTCTTCAAACGGCGGGTTTCTGCGCCGTGCAAAGATGCTATCTTGTTCATACTCAATGCGGTTGTTGGTTGGTTTTGTTTGGCGACTGGTCTGATCGCGTAAACCGCATTGAGTTCCTCGTTTTGGTGATCTACTGTTTGGAACAGTTATTTAGTACAGGTTTAAAAACCGGTCTTCTTGTTCGATTGAAAAGATTTATTCTCGACTTTCTATCACCTTTGTACGGCGTTCTGCCGTGACTGGTAAGAATGTTGTCAGCGATGACGTAATCACCACTTTGCCAACTGAAAGATTCCTGATGAGCAACCATAAGGTCGCGAATATGATGTATGACCTCGTCAGGAATCACTGTTCCATCACCATATAATACATTAAAGGGCATACCTTCCAGACCAAACTGGGCGAGCATATTTTCACGGACCTGATCTGGCAATGCTGCAATATGCCAGAATGCAATATGGTTATACCAGGACTCTTCTCCAGTCAAAGGGTGTTCGACGATGGCCGCACGTGTCCAACTTGTTTTTACCGTTTCGCCATGCCACTCAAGGATAATATCTTCGGCTCGACAAAACTCTTCGACTTCCTCTTTGCTTCTATCCCAGAATGAATCTCTAAAATTTACTCCAAGGGTTTCATGAATATTTCTGACTAAACGCCATCCCTTTTCTTTAAAGGTTTTTCTGATCTCAGGATCCATTTTTGCAAGTATTATACGATTATCTACAAAGGGATTTTCTCCACCCTCCTCTGGTGCCTGGGCGCAAAAAAAGGAAACTTTTTCGGCATAATAGGCAGATTGAGAGTGGTCTGAATGAAAGAAAATAGATTCAGTCTTAGGTATTGTGGAAGCGACATACACATTCTCACGAACCTTGTGTCTTGGTGCCGTGTTTTCCCAAGCACTAGTCTCTTCTTTTTGCCAGGGAAGACTGGCGCTGATGGCAATACCATCTTCGTCCTTTTTGGTATCAAATCCGCGAAACAATACGACGCCGTGTTTGTGTACGAGCTCGTTCATCTTTTCCCCATTTTGTCCGATCCAATTGGGGAGATTTATTCCTTCTATCTCTGGTTCTATCACCATAACTAAGTTTGAATCTCCGTTTAAAGGACTAATCCTAACCAGGTCTTTTAGTCCGCTTCCGTTACTTTTTTGGCCTCTGGCACGTCGATTAACTTGTGGCTTGATCATAATGTTGGCTCCTTTAACAACCTATTGAAGTAAAATCTGAATTAATTGTGGTTCCAACCCAAAATCTGTTCCAATTTTGTGTAAACTGGCTGCAGGTTGCGTTGAAAAATTTCGGTCAACACATCTTCATAGGACAGTGACTCTCGATAAAATCGCGTCACTACTTCCTGCAAAGCCTCCAGTTTGTTTTGAGTCAGCAAGAATTGCGATGGGATAGCAGAAAATTGCTCCTGATTTAGCTGCACTCTCAATCGCAGACATGCCGGTCCGCCACCGTTTCTAAGACTGTCATCTAAATCTACATACATGGTTTTTATTTCTTTGCTATATGCTGTTTGGATACGGTCTAACTGAACCTGTACTTTTGCATCGTGTTGACAGCTTTTGCTCATTACCAACACAAGGCCGCCGTCTTTGCCTGAAATAAACTCTGAGTTAAAAAAATAAGTTTTCAGAGCGTGCTCCAGGCTAAACTCTTCCGCTTTGATTTCTACGCAACATATACCCTGAGCCATCAATTTTTCGATCAGCGATTCATGATCCTCATAAGCCTGTTGGTGAAAAACTAGTAAATCATGGGAGTTCATGGAAATGATATCGTTGTGAAATATCCCTCTGCTGATGGCCTCTTTTGACTGTTTTTGTAGCAGTACCTTGCTATCAGGCAAAGCATGGAGTTGACAGATGGCCTTTGACGCCCATAGAGTCTGTCTGCCCTGTACAAATTCTGGGTTATCTGGATCGTTGCTATAAACGAACACATTCAGTCCTCGATTTTCAGCCTCAACGTGAAAGCGCATATGATTTGCGGCCCCTTCATCACTAAACCTACTGTGACCGGGTAATGCCTGGTGCAAACAGAAAAATTTGTCATCGGAAAATAATCGGGCCAGTTTTGCATGGGTCTGACTGGCTTCAATAGATCTGTGATAATGACTGTTGAGGTTTGCGGTAGTGATATGGACTTTACCATCTTCACTATCTGCGCTAGGGGTTACTGTGGCGGCGTTGGCGGTCCATACCGAAGAGGCTGCTAGCAGCGACTCCAGATAACCGTTTGAAAATTTATCTGCACTGCTAATCATATGACTCATGTCGCCTGTAAAGCCACAGACTTCCAACGCCTGCATATCTGGTCTTCGGTGGGGCGGAAAGATAACCTGAGGCACCCCCTCATCCAACAATAACCGCATTCTTTGCAATGACAGCTGAGCAAACTTTAATGGATTCGCTACCAAGTGTTTGTTTTGTACCGACGCTACGTTGTCCTTTGACAATCCCGAGTACATGAATGTGGGACCCGGCAGTTCACTAATGTTTAGTTGCAAGTCACTCATTTTTTATATTCCTTGTTATTCAGCTGTTCGAAAATTGCAGCTGCCAATTCCTTGCTATGGGGTTTACGTAACATACTGTGATGATCACCAGACACTTCGGTGACCGATACCTTGTTTTCAACAGAACTTTGAATACGAGCTAGTAATGATTCTCTGTCAAAACCCGTGTATGGCCCGTCAGCACAGTGAATCAAGCTCACCTTCCCTTTCAATCTTGTCTCAGGCTGATACTGGTGCAACCATTGACTCTGCTTGCCGAAAACATACAAGTACCTTTGTAGAAGTGCATCGGAGTTTTCTTCGTCAACTAACTGTAACTTGACTAGCTTCTGTCTCACCAACTCATAAACAGTGTCGGATTCCTCATCAGCCGGGAAGTTATCAGCGAAACTCAGATTCCAGAGGTTGCTTAACTGAATGAGCTTTTTCTCCCTACTATCTATCAACGTCCGAGCCACAGGCGACAATACGCTATCAAGCAGAATGAGCTGCACTTCGCGGCCCCGACGCTCCAGACTCAACCCCATTTCGAAAATTACCGTGCCGCCGAAAGAGTGCCCAACGAGAATAACCTTGCCTTGGGGCTGATTTGACTCAACGGCGTGGACGAATTCATCTACTTGTTGCTGCAAACTCTCATATGGCTTCAGTTCATGATTCAGGCCTCGGTTGTCTAATAGGGTTAGTTGAACACTTTCTTTGAATTCTATTGCCAGTGGCAGCATGGTAACTGATATCCCACCTACGCCTGGAACCACATACAAGTGATGTTCACTGTCAGCAACATTATTCAATGCAGTCAATGGTTGCCAATCAGTGACATTTGCAACGTCATTGCGAGCAATTAACTGAGCCATGTCTCTCAATACAGGCAACTTGAATACATCCCTGACACTAAGTTTAACGGTAAAGCTGCTATTCACTTGGGTTACTAATTGCAAGATCAGTATAGAGTGGCCTCCAAGCTCAAAGAAGTTTGCTCTCATACTCAGTTTGTTGCTATCGATCTGAAGCAGGTCTGCCCATATTTCCACCAATTTTTGTTCCGTCTCTGTTTCAGGCTTCTGGTAGTCTTCCACTGATAACGATGCCTCAACGCTGGGTAACAGGCTGTAATTGAGCTTACCACTTGGCAGCAAAGGCCACTCTTCCAACCAAATATAAAAGCTAGGAAGCATATATTCGGGTAACTGAGACCTGAGAGATGCTTTGATAGTAGATTCCAACTCGTTATGTTCAGACGATGACAGCACGCTACTTTCACATTCAAGGTAGGCAACGATTTTCTGATTTTTCCCTTCCCCGTTAAGCTTAACTACTGCGCGATATATACCTTTACAAGATACAAGTTCGTTTTCTATTTCCCCAAGTTCAATTCGGTAACCGCGCAATTTTACCTGGTCATCTTTACGGCCCAGAAACTGTAAATTTCCATCACCCAAATAACGAACCGAATCACCCGTCCGATATAAGCGAGCACTGCTTCCCGGGAGCTCTTCACTGTACCAAGGGTTATCTATAAACCTCTGAGCCGTTAGCTCCGGTTTGTTAAGATAGCCTCTTGTAACACTTTTACCTCCAATAAATAACTCGCCCACCGCACCGTAAGGCGCTAGCTGGCCTTTACCATCCAGCACATACATTTGAGTATTGTTAAGCGGACGACCAATAGAAACTGGCATGTCCTTTTCGATAAATGACCATGAGGCATTGATGGTAGTTTCTGTGGGACCATAACAGTTCACAGTGCGTTTATTGCGCGCGTGAGTATAAGCATACATTCTTTGCGCCAGTTGTTCAGACAGATGTTCACCGCCTACTAAAAAGTGCACAGCCAGGGCATTATTCTTTTCAAGCGCATCAAGATAAGGCGGTACCAGCGCTGGTGTAACATTCAACACATCGATATTGTGTTCCTGCATTAAAGTAATAAGCTTGGTGACATCCGAGCTCTGAACATCTCCAGTCAGCACCACCGTATTTCCAGAACACAGTTTCAAAATGCCCTTTACAGATGCATCAAATGAGAAACTGCCATGCCACAGCCAGTTGCTTTGTAGAGCTCCCATTTGCCGCATCAGGATATTAAATGAGCTGTAAAAGTTGAGTACATTACGCTGTTCCACAAGAACACCTTTGGGTTTTCCGGTAGAGCCAGACGTGTATATAACATAGGCTGCGGCATCAGCATCATAACCACTTTCAGGTGTAACGTTTGCTACTGGGCGATCGGTATAAAGACTGGCGTCATCCAAGTTGTATACTTTGAGGCCATCAAACACTGGAGAGTTGACGCCGGAGTGAGTCAGAACCAGTTTAGCGCGACTGTCTTCAAGCATATAGCTCAAACGCCCATCCGGGTAAGCAGGATCCAGCGGCACATACGCGCCGCCGGCCTTCATGATTCCAAGAATTCCTACGACCATCTCGATGGTTCTATTAACATAAAGCGCCACGAGGGTATCTTTGCCAACTTGGTGCTCTTCCCTGAGGAAATTCGCCAGTTGGTTGGCTTTTCGATTTAACTCTTGGAAGCTAAGCTTTCGCTCCCCACAAATGAGAGCTATAGCATCAGGTTTGCACTCCACTTGCCGTTCGAATAACCCTTGAATACTCGTATCCGTTGCGCTTGCCACCACGGTGCTATTGAGTCCCTCTTGCAGCAGTGCTAACTCCTTTTCACTGGACAAGACAACATCTTCCAATTGGAGGGTATTAACGTTCTCAAGCGAAGCAAGCTGAATGAAACTATTACACAAATGCTCCTGCATTTGCTCAATATGTTCTTGAGTAAACAATGCGGTGTCGTACTGCCAGCCCACATGCAGATTATCTTCATTGAAACTAATATCTATACTTAGATCATATTTTGCTGTAACCGATTGTGGTGACTGCATTGTTAGTCTGACATCAGGCAACTCAAGCGGAACCTGCTGCATATCAACAACGTTTGAATACTCAGCATTATTAGAAAGCATGATTTGGAAAACAGGCGTATGAGCATTACTGCGAGTCACATTTAAGTGCTCAACCAGCTTTTCAAACGGTACGTCCTGATTATCCTGAGCTTCCATATGAGTTTGCTTCACATGAGACAGATAACTCAAAAAGTCTTCATGCTCAGTGTTTACTCGTAGAACCAATGTATTCACAAAACAGCCAATCAAAGGTGATAATTCATCGTTCAGGCGATTGGCCACTGGTGTTCCAATAATAATATCGGAATTATCACTGTGTTTAGCTAACACCAATGCCACCACCGCATGAGAAAGCATAAATGGTGTCAAACCGTTGCTTTGTGCCAATATTTTCAGTCCAGAGGACACTCCACGACCAAGTCGTCTGCTTACAAGGGCGCCGCGATGGCTTTGATATTCTGGTCTTTTAAAGTCCAGTGGAACATTATGAACAACAGGAAGGGCGCTTAACTGATTCTTCCAATAACTAAATTGGTGTTGAGTGATGACTCCTAGATACTGGTGTTGCCACATTGCATAATCTGCGTACTGAATATCCAGTGCAGGCAATACGCTGACATCCTCGCTTAGCCCCGAAGAATAAAGTGTAACAAACTCACGCATCATGACCTGCACAGACCAACCGTCAGACGCAATGTGGTGCATATTCACAACTAAAGTGCCTTTAGTCGAACTGACTTTCAGATAGTTCACCCGTACCATCAAGTCGTTTGTCAGATCGAATGGCGTGCCAGCTTCGGTAACCAGAAAGCTTTTGATCTGTGCGCTTTGTTCTGCATCTGTCAGTAGACTAAAATCGGTTACTGTCAGGTTGATAGCAAAATTATTCTTTACAATTTGTACCGGCCCCTGAATAGAGTCGGAATATACCGTGCGCAGGATTGCATGACGTCCAACGATGCGTTGCATGCAATTTTGAGCAAGGGTTATATCGAACTGCCCATCAACTTCAAAAGCTGCAGGAATATTGTATTCACTGCTGCCGCCTTGTAGACGATCTATAAACCAAAATCGCTGCTGAGCAAATGATGTAGGAATCAAGCCATTCTCAGGACGTGGCAAGCTGATAACGGCAGGACGATTGACACCTGCATTGGCATTTTCCAGAGCAAAGGCTTGTTCGCGAATTGTAGGCAACTCAAATACCGAACGAAGCGCTAACTTGCGCCCAAACGCTTCCCGAATTGCATTCACCAAACGCACCGCCAGCAAGGAATGGCCTCCCAGCGCAAAGAAGCTGATGCTAACGCTGATATCCTCAGCCTCACGGCCCAGCAACACCGCCCATACCCGGGTGAGCATCACCTCAGTGGCCGTCTCCGGCGCTTCATAGGTGCCGGTGAAACGGGTTTCTGTTGGCTCTGGCAGCGCCTTGCGGTCTAGCTTACCGTTTACGGATACCGGCCAACTGTCCACCCAGACAAAAACTGACGGCACCATGTAATCAGGCAGTTGTTGCAGCAGACGATTGCGAATGGCCGCTTCCTGATTCACTTTACTCTCTTCAGCTGCATCGCCTTCCAGATAGCCCACCAGTTGTTTCTG
>NZ_FNXF01000009.1 GCF_900108485.1 Rheinheimera pacifica
AAGTTCCATGTGGTGCGCATGGCCAACGATGCCCTAGAGAGAGTGCGCAAGGGCCTCAGAAAGGAGCTGAAACCATCCCAGAGCCGGACTCTCAAGGGAGACCGGAAAATCCTGCTGAAACGCGCTCACGAAGTCTCAGACCGGGAGCGCCTCATCATGGAGACCTGGACAGGCGCGTTCCCGCAACTGCTGGCCGCCTACACCACGAAGCACAAGAAGAAGGCACCGACTGCGAAGGTCTCTCCTTTCTACAAGAAAACCATCGGTTACGGACTGCCGGACTTCGCAGAGGAACTCAACTACGGAGTCGATCTATCAACCATCTGAGGGTGGTATCAGATTGATGGGGTGAAGGTGCCCCATCAACCATTAAATCCGTATACCCGAAACCATTAAGGGGGCATTTTGACCAACTCAAACACCCCGCGAACCATCTCAAAGCAAGTCAATAGGTTAATATCAAAATTAAACCTGAAGGCACCACCGGTTTATGTAAAAGTGCAGCCTGAATCAGGCGCGATAGTGAGCGAATGCTTTCCGAATGTAGAACGCAAAGTTCTCTCAAGTGGCGGGAAAATGCTTTGCGGGTGGCAGATTTGGGAGTGGCCAAATGTCATGATAGAAGCAGAGTTTCATGCTATTTGGCAAAGCCCGGAAGGGGACTGGGTCGATATCACACCGAAGCAAGATGAAGAACAGACTATTTTGTTCGCTCACACTCCAAAGCGGCCATATGACGGCAAACGTGTTGACAATGTAAGACTCGCGTTACGTGATGACACCATCATTCATCACTTTATCCAAATATCTGAACTTATCAGCAAAGCTTTACAGGATGGCCGCGAATTCGAGTACGGTTTTATAACTGTACCTGAAGCAAAAATGAAACCACTTATGGAAGCCAAAAGATTTCTATTGGGGGCGCTAAAAGCGGGGTATAGAGATCACGATACGTGTTGTTGCAAGAGTTCTATTAAATACAAGCGATGCTGCGGAAAGGAAATTCAGAAATATATTTCTGAATCAGTTAGATAATATACTTTTCATGAGAAATTTCCAGAATCCCGGCAAACCCTCTATTCCCTTTACACCGGCAACAGGGCCCAGGCTTGGCCTGCTAAGTGCTGATCTTGCCGATAGCCTGTTGCCACTTATTTGTGCAGCAATAAAGCAGCGGTTGGACGCTAACGACTTTTGCAGTGCGCAATGGCTATATACCACCGCACCATTGCAACACAGCCTGACACAGCAGGGCTTTTTAGCGCGACATGATGTGCAGTTTTTATGGCAAAACAGCGGTTATAAGCAATTTGATGATTTTTTACAGCAGCTTAACGCCCGTAAGCGTAAGCAAATCCGCCAGGAGCGTAAGCAAACCAACGGTTTTAGCATCAAAACCCTGGATGGCAACGAGCTTAGCGCTGCACACTGGCAGGCGATTATCCGCTGTTATCAGGCTACCTATTTAAAGCGCTCCGGCCATCAGGGCTATATCAGCCCACAAAGCTTTATTGCTTTGGCTGAAACTATGGCCGATAGCATAGTGGTATTTGCGGCCTTTACCGGCGCAGCAGAACAAGACATTATTGCCGCTGCTCTGTGTTTTAAAAGTGCTGATACCTTGTACGGCCGTTATTGGGGTACACTTATTGATGCTGAGCATCTGCATTTCGAACTGTGTTATTACCAGGGTATTGAGTATTGCATCAGGCATGGCCTGCGCTATTATGACGCCGGCGCTCAGGGCGAGCATAAACTTAAGCGCGGCTTTGAACCGGTAATGCGTTATGGCAGTTACCGGTTTGCCGACACGCCGTTAAGCGGTGCTATAACAGCGTATTTTCAGCAGGAAACTGAACACCTTAAAGCCTATAGTGCGGCAGCGATGCAGGCTTTACCGTACAAAAAAATATAACAGTCAGAGCATCAGCAGTTGCCTATACTGACATCAGCGACGTTGTTGCACGTATGGCAACAGTTGATAATGATTTGCCCATGTTACTGCAAAATATAAGGTGGTTATGACATACACTTCCTTAGCAGCTTTATTTGTACTTACTATAGCTGCTATGCCACACAGCTTCGCTAAACCTTTATGGCTTACCGATATGGATCAAAGTGCTCTGGTGTACAAGAATGTGCCCGGCATTGATATTAACGCCGCCACGCGGCAGCTGTTGCTGGAACATATGTCCGGGCATCAGGACAGTATCACTATTGTTAATAACGAACGTGCCTTTCAGATGCTAAAAGCAAACACTTTGGCTTGCACCGGTAATAAAGTGCGCAATAGCGAGCGTGAGAGCTTTGCCTACTTCAGTGATGTACCGCAGCTGATTTTCCCCGGCATGCGTTTATATATGTTAAAAGCTACCGCAGAAACTGCCGGTATAGCAGGGCTGCAACATGATAAACGCCATTCTTTTGCCGAGATCAGCACCAGACTACCGCGCAGCCGTATCGGGGTAGTGGGAGGGCGTAATTATGGCGAGCCGTTGCAAGCCATTTTTGATCAACTGGCGGGCCGCAACCGCATTTATACCCGCACCGGCAATGATATGAGTGCGGCGGCTATGTTGGACATGCTGGCAAACGGCAGAGTAGAGCTGGTAGTGGAATACCCCAACGTGGTTCAGCACTACAGCGAAGCGCTGAACCATGCCGTAGAACTGGTTAGCGTAGAGATTAGCGAAGCGGCTGAGTACACTGGCGGCTACATTATGTGCAGTAAAAATGAGCAAGGTAAAATGCTGGTACAGGCATACAGTAATGCTATTCGACTGGCCAGCAAGGATAAACGCTACCTGCAGGCGCATTTACGCTGGTTTGATGTCAGTTCACATCACAAGGTTACCGCCTTGTACAACAAGGTGTATAACACCACGTTTGAACACGAGGCTTTTAACCCGTAGCACGTAAAAACTGCAGCAAACGGTTATTCGCCGGCATACTGTGGTCGTGCTGTAGGGTAAAACCGGCGGCATCGGCCAAAGCAACAACTGCAGCAATATCCCGAATACCCATCGCCGGGTCGCGGCTTTTAAGCGACAGATCAAAGGCTCTGTTGCTATCGCTGGTAAAGCTGTCGTTATAGTTAAAAGGGCCATAAATACAAAGCGTTGCCTGCTGCGTTGTTAAACCGGTTAAGCGGCTGAAAAACAGCTCTACCACTGGCCACGGCATAATATGCAGTGTATTGGCGCTAAACACTGCATCAAACTGCTGCTCAGGCAATGCATCAGCACTGATATCCAGTTGCAACGGCAAGGGCAGGTTAGGCAAGGCTGCCCGGCGCAGCCTTTCAGTTAAATCGCTCAGATACACCGCCTGATCCGACGCCTGCCAGCGTAAATGCGGCAAAGCAGCAGCAAAATGCACCGCATGCTGGCCGGTACCACTGCCGACTTCCAGCACCTTACTGCAATTGGCAAACGCCTGCTGCAACACAGCTAAAATCGGCGCTTTGTTGTTTTCGCAAGCCTGGGAGAAGGGCAGATCGCTTTGCATTAATTTGGTCACCTTGTCAGAAATTCAGTGCAACGCCGGTGCCCAGTAAAGATGCATCACTGTCGAACTGATAGTTAATGTATAAATCGATCATTGGCGTAACGCGATAACGCGCCGAGATATCACCAAAAGTACTGCTGTCACTGCCTGAGCTGTCGTTATAACGTAGTGCTGCTGACAGTTCCAGATTCTGGATTACAAGATAACGAAAACCAGCACTGGCCTGAAAACCGTTGAACGTTCGTTTTTCAAAACCAACTACTTCCATTTCTGAACGTACATAGCCAGCTTCAATAAAGGAATCAATGTTCTTAGCCACTGCCTGGCGCAGGCCCAAACCTACAACTAATTCAGATGCTTCCAGCTCAATATCAGCAACGCCAACATCACCTGATACGTCATAGTAAGAAGCATGCAGGTACAAGTTATCAGACAGTAAATAACGGGCGTTTAGCTGATAACCATCAAGATCAATGTCGTCAGGGCCAATATTTTTAATCGTTGCTTTGGCATAACCAGCACCTACGTAATTCCAGTTAATATCAGACTTAGCAGCCTGTTTCCAGCCAGTGTTTGGCGTATTGGCTTGTGCAGTAAAAGCAGAGCAGCCTAAAGCGGTCAGAGCCAGGCCAGCGATAATTGACTTCATAAAACCTCTGTTGTGATCTAAGGGAAATAAACGCAAACAGAGTAGCATCTTTGCAGCAAATAAGTGAAATTATTCAATAAAGTATTGTAGTATCAACGTTATGCCGCAAACTGGACGAATGTGCTGCAGTTGATAAAGGAAAAGTGATGAATAACGCACAACAAGATCTGTTTTTAAGTACGCTGAAGCAGCAATTTGCTGATATTTTTACTACTAACTAGAAAGTGAGGGCAGCCTATTAGCTGTCACTTAATTGCCAATTCAACATAATGGAAGAGAGGAAACGGGCGAAAACCTGTTTTTAGTCAATGATATAACATTTGACTAAGTTTCTAGAGGGGTAGCAAAGCTAAATGTTCCCTCTAAGTGTAATTCTGACGCTAATTCTACTTTGCAGTTGCTTTCAAAAAATTCACCTTCCTCATCCCATATATCTTTCATTACAAAGTAATCTCCTGAATGGAATCCGTGATTGAAATGCAAGAGTATAGTTTGAATGTAAATAGCTCCAGCTCTGCAGGCATGAATTAGCAGCCATAGTAAATTTGTCTTAACATCTTCTCTCCCCAAATACTCTGGATTGTCTATTATTGGGAAAATACCATGAGAAACATGATTACGAAGAACTCTGATTTCATCTAATGCAAAACTGTTATCGCCTTCAGCAATATTGTTGGTGCGAACGACTTTCAACGAAAAGTCATTGGTATATTTTTGGAAACGATGATGGAAGTTCTTCATTATATGGAAAAAATTGACTGGTAAAGATTCTTTAGGAATCTGATTGATTACGACTATAGCTCTCATACTGGACTCTTTAAATCTTTTATTGTCAGGGGTATTAATTACAGAATCCAAAGCCAAATACTTATTATCGATAAAGCGGTAAGCTTCCTCCATTGCATTTGTGACATACATAAATCTGGTTAAGGCTGTAGAATACTCTGTAAAGTGCTCGTCATCAGAGGCTTCTTCGTCTATATCAGAAGGGCAATACATATCTGACATTTCATCCCTAAATCGCCACCATTCCATATCAACTTTTTTCAAATGACAAGCTAACTTGAGCCAATCGCCAATTACTGATGTATTAACTATTCTCGTATATCCGTTTTTAGTAAATTTTGCTGTGTTACCCAAGTACCTGCATAGTTCAGAAAGTTCGAAGAGATGCGACTGTAGATCTCTGTTTTTACTGCAGATAGGGCACTTTGTCATAGTTAACTCCTTGTAAAATTAGTAATCCATATTATCCGAAATTTAAGAAATTTATTCATTCGGCTGAATAAAGTTCATTTACCAATCTATTCATATAATCCGCTGTATGCAATAGCATTTTGTATTTAGTACCACTGGTGATGTCTTTGAGCCTGTCCCTTGTAGCTTTGAGCTGCTTTACTGACTGTTCTGCTGTCCACTTATAGCGCCATATCATAGCAACGTCACCGACCGTACAACTGCCGTGTGGTGTAGGCATTATGTCGTCTTTGTCTGTAGTGCCCGAGGCGTTCGTTAGTGGTAAGAATGGGTGAGGGTAGTTAACCGCCATTAATGCTTAAAATATGTTAAATACTTGCGCTTTTAGCTGACTGCGAGGTATGTTCTACGCGAATTCACAACAACTCACAAGCTACAAGGATACGCTAATGTCTACTTTACTGGTGGTGATTCAGTTTTTAATTGATTTGATAAACTCAGGTTTTCAGCTATTTAAGAACTTGAAATTATTACCTTTTAATAAGCGAAAAGACGTTAGTCGCGATACCTTAAACACCATTCCGGAACGTTTTATTTATCTGTTCGAGTGTCATGGTGTACACCGCAACCAGATACCGGCTTTTTTCGGCCATGGTATAACACTGCATGCAATGACAGATCTGGCCGAACTGAGTAAACAGCTTACACCGGAAATCTTGCAGCAAGCATCAAGCTTATTCGGTGTAAGGCAGGACTGGCTGGAATGCGTAAGCGACAAGATTTATAACGTACCAGACTTTTATAAACACCCGGAAAAATTTGACCAGTACATAACTGAGCTTAAGCAAACAACCAATGAGTTGTGGTGCTATGTGCTTAGAACACATGAGTCTACGCACGCAGATGACAATTCAGATGGAGCATTTCTGTTTGTAGAGACGATAGGCGTGATTAATAACCGTGAAATCGTCAGATATTGTCCGGTAGGCCATTTATGCATTGGTTACTGGAAAAGCCGTGCAGATTTTGCGGCAAACTGTGGCTTGCTGATTAAGTCTGGTATTCAGCAAGTTGGTAAGTACGCAAATAAAGACTGGCTGAATCTGTTTAACAGCGGAACGGTTATTCCTGAATATGATTATCAGGATGGCAGCGTAGCTTTGGCGTCTTCTGCAGTTTGGCACATAGACGAGTTTTTTGAACGGCCGGAGCATTTTTTAAAAGGCGTGGATGCAGAAGCGAATAACTTTGGGTTGCATAGCGCAGTTGAGCGCTGGTTGCGATGGAGTGAAAAGGGTTACTTTGATGTATTTGGTGATGGTAGCCATCCGAGGTGTCGAAAACAGTTTGAGAGAAAGCTGGAGGAGTTACTGCGGTAGTTTGCTTAAAACAGCCTTATTATAATAATTATCAATTTAACATAATATACATTATGGGATATAGACAACTAGGCAAAAACAGCCTTGTTATTGCCGTTAGATTCCAAACCGCCAAAAACAACAGTTACAGCCAGTATCGCGGCTAAGACTGACTTATTCAGCTTTTTTGCCAGATTGTGCCATGCGCTTTTAGCTTCCTCTGATTTTGCTGTTTCTTCTGCTAACTGCACCAGAACCCATTCAGTATTCAAATTGCACTCACTCGCAATGAACAGCGCCTGTTCCTCGGTTAAGTGCCTTTTGCCTGATTTAACTTCAGACACAATGCTTTTGGTGCACTTAGGCAGCACAGCTAGCACCTCAGAATCTTTTGTTAATCCCTTTGCGTTTTTCAGCTCGCAAATTAATTCGTAGCTAAACATAAAGCCTCTCTTGACAGTTCGCATGTTTGCGAATTAATATTCCTTTGTTCGCAAGTTTGCTGACTTATTAGTGAACCTGCACTTAACCAAATTCGAAGTAGTATAACCAAGGGCTGGCGCTATGGATATCAAGGAATTAAAAAGGCTTTTAGAGGTACAGGCGGTAACGTTCGTTACTGTGACCAAATCACTTAACTGGCGCTTTGCCGTTCACTACTCGTGTACTGCAAATCTGGTTTACCCGCTGGGTCACGTTACCCTTACCTTAAAGCACCCTCACACTGCCTCAGAGCTGTTGTTACTGCGTCTGTTAGATGATAATCGTATTCCTTTTCAGTATGAAGATTTAACGGCCGCCGCTGGCTTCTTTGTCAGTACAGCCAGCACCGACACGGATAGTCAGCAGCGGCCACCTTGCTCAATCTGCGGCAAAAAACGCTTTAAAACCAGTCTTAACTGCTACAACCCCAGCAAGCGCTCTAACAACCGTTGGACCTGCTTACTACAGAGGGATGCGGCATGAAAAAGCTAAAGAAACAGCCACCAGAAGCGCCTATTATCCGCTTCCATTACTGCCCACTGTGCAACAGCCGTAGCGTGGTTAGCACCGTACAGCAGCACCCTGATGATACTTTCACACTGTGCAAGCATACCTGTGATAACTGCGGCCACATTGCTAAAGAGTTTCCGTTATCCGGTCATCAAAAATTATCCACAGAAACGGTGGATAACTAATGGATAGCTTTAATCAGTTTGTCGCGAACTGGAAAGAAGACCCGCCTCTGATGCTGATTATTACCCTTATTGTTTTGTGCATCTATGCCTTAGTGGCAGCTTCTTTTGCCTTCTTTTTTGCTTTTTCGCTCGCGTACTGGCTTTCTGAATTTGGTATCACCTTATGTTAGATATGGCCGGGATCAGCATTCCATTCCTATCTGAACACGTTGCCGAAACTGACCACGGCGGCCTGCTCAGAAACATTGAGTTCCTGTGTGCTGAATTAGGCATGACACTGGAAGGCGAAGTGTTTTGGGAGAACGGTCAGCGTAATGTCCAGCGCCTACGCCACAAGTTTGAAAGCCTGCCAAGCTCATTTGCGTCACTGGCCTATAAGGTTACAGACGGCACCGATTTTAAGCGCTGGCCCTATGTGCGCATTTCTGGCTGTCCTGCCAAGCTGCTGCAAGGGCATAACGTATATGGCTCAGATAACGCTGATTTGTGCATTATGTCACTGGTCGAAGCCTTTACCCTGGCATTTCCTGAGTTATCAACATCACTTGATTGGTTTCACGCCACCATTGATTTCATTGACGTCACCTACTCCGCCCAGGTTGAAAACGAAGTTGTGGCCCAGCAGGTAATAGACACTTTGCGCCATTTAAATTACGGCCAGACACGGCTAAGCGCTGACCATAAGAAGTTTAAAACCACCATTTACTGGAACAAAGGCAGCGAGCACAAAGAGCTTAAAGCCTATTTAAAACTGCCGGAGCTGGATAACCAGATTAAGCAACTTACCCGCAAATGGGTTAATGAGAAGCACGATCACCTTAAATACCAAATTGAACAGATAACAAAGCCGCACATCAGAGAAGCGGCAACCGGCGCTGTACGTTTTGAAGCCCGGCTTAAGTCCCGCTGGCTAACTGCTAACGGCATTCCATGCACACTTGCATATTTTACCAATCCAGAAAATCAACCTGACTTCCCAGCATTATGGGCAAAAGCATTTAACGACATATTTAGAACATTCGCAGGTGCCACTATGAACGCACACGACAACACCGAAGTATTGAACCAATTACGCGCTATACACTTTCGCATGACACCGAACGGCAACATTTCCTACGCCAAAGCTGAAACGCTATATGACCTATACACCGCGATAATGAAAGACGGCTTTAAAAAGACTAAAGACCGTATTTGCGAACGCTCACGCGCCACATGGAAACGCAAAATAGACGACTTGCAAAGCGCCGGTTTGTCTCTTGCTCAGCTAATGCAATTTACTGGCGAAAACGCCAACGTCATACCGCTAATTCGCTTGATTAACGTCGATTTTGCTAACCAGTTACCCGCAGATTTTACCGAACCGCTGCCATTATCGCGGCAGCTTAAACAACCTCAGTTACGACTGGCATCTTAGGAAATACCACCATGAAACAATTACAAACCGGATTATTCGCTCACGGCATTTTTAAAGGCTTCGTTAACAAACAAGGCAGACCAAATGCCCAGGGCATTGCCAAAAGCCGCCTTACTTGTGCGGTAGAAGTTTTAACTCATACAGAGTTTGGCCCCGTTACTGAAATGAAAGTGTTCGGCGTTAATGATGACCTCGTTCAGGCCGGTATACCGCCTCGCATGTCCACCCTGCAGGATAAACCGGTAATGCTGCCCTTCACTATCCGCGAATGGGAGTTCAACGGCAAAAGCGGTGTCTCTGTAAACCTTTGTTTTTCCATTAAACAGCTTCTTGACGCTGATGCAGTGCTTATCAAGCACACGGACGCTAAGGCCGCGTAATGGAAACCGTAACATTCGACCCAGACCAAGTTGAATACATTCTCACCGCCATTTTAACAATGGCGGCATGTATCTCGGCTTTTCTGGGTTTCAATGCGTGGGAGTCAGTCGCCAAATGATGACCCCCACATTTATCAGCGGCGTGTTATTCGCTGCATACGCTAGTGGCTGGGCAGTCGGTGCGGGTTGGTATCTCCTTCGTCGCTTCGTCTGGACAGCCACAAATTAAACCAAAACTGGAGTAATCCGATATGAAAAATCTGAAACAAAAAGCGGTATTAGCCGCAATGTTATTGTTAAGTTCCACTGCCGCTATGGCTGATGTCTCTGCTGCATTAGAAGCGGTGGAAGCCGATATAAGCTCATTTGCATCTGCTGGCTGGGGCTTTGCTACGGCCGTTGTTGTTGCTTTGACCGGCATCAAGTTGTTTAAGAAGTTTGTTGGTCGCGCGACCTAAAACCGAAGGCTCCAGACATGAAAACGTTAATGTTATTTATCGCCTTAACTGCTTCTGTCTGGAGCAGTTTTTCGTATTCAGAATCACTGGAAGTTTATATTAGCCGTTTTTCCAATGAGGGCTCCACTTACAACAACTGCTCGTCGTCTAACGTCTGCTACCAGACTTTTTACATGCCTGTTTCCGCAACAAATGACGATTTAAAAACACAGTATCTTTTTCAAATAACCAATATTACTTATTCTAATAAATCCTGTCACATGGATGGGCCTTCTAGATTTTTCCGTTGCCCGGAAGCATCTTCTTTAAGGTCGTACTTTACTTTTACAGCTACAAACTCACCCGCTGAACCTACCCAAACCTGTAAAACTGTTGAAGGCGCATTTATAGACGGCTATCACAATTCTGAAAACGATTTCTGCGCCATCGTAGGCAGCACAGGCGGTTCAAACCCTCAGCCTCTCATGTGTGTTGCAAAAAATTTAGCTGAGATACCTGCAAACTCTGGCAATTTTCAGCATACGATAAGCGCTAATGATTGCAACTCACCTACCGGCCCCATTGCTCCTGATGGTGATGGCACAGACCCTGGCGAACCCTGCACAGAAAACTGCGAACCCACAAATCCCGAAACACCCCCAGGTGGCGGTGATGATGGCTCAGAAATACCCGACACGGGCGGTGGCTCTAACTCCAGTAACACATCCGTTACCGGCAGCATTACCGATAGCCAGGGCAATATTACTAACATCAACCTGACAATGGATCAGGATTTCAGCCCCATAACCAACCGGCAGAATGAAACAAACGAGCGCTTAAAAGCCGAAAACCAGAACAGTTCAACCATCATTGACCGGCTAAATGACATTATCAAAGGCGGCACTGATAATGGTAAAAAACTTGATGGCATTAAAGACGCCATAACCGGCCTTGGCGAAGGTGAAGATACAGACTTATCCGGAATTGAGGGCAAATTAGACGGTATCAAAGAAGGCATCGACGGCATTAAAGATGGCATGGGAACCTCACAAGACGGTGAGGATGCCGCCAACAACGTAGACCTTCCTGATGTAGAAAAAGCTATCAATGATGGCTATGACGCCATTATGGACGCCATAAATTCTGATGCAAATAACCAAGTAACAGATGGTCTGCAGAATGTCGGCACCGGCTTAACCGCATTTGAATCTATTCCGCAAATTTTCGCGCTGGCCAGTGAAAACTGTGGCCCTCTTAACTTTGGCGATATACGAATGGATCTCTGCCCTTATGCTTCCACATCGTCTTATGTGCTTACGTGGGTATTAACCATCTTAACCATTATTTTCATTGTTTTTAGTGTCGTTTCCGATATCAAAAAAATAAGGATGACCTGATATGCCAGTTATTGCTTTTTTAGGTGCTATGTTCAGCAAAATAGGCCAGTGGTTTCTTGTTAAATGGATTACAGGCGCCCTTAGAACTGTTGCTATTTATACCGTGCTTATTGCCGCTTATGGCACAGCTGCATTTTCTTTTATAAGTCTGGCTAATAACATGCTGCTATCTTGGGTTAACGGTTTATCTCCCGTTGGACAGCTTATTTTTAGTAGCTTTGCTGCATTTTTACCTCCAAACATGCCCTATTTGCTAACCGGTGTTTTGACCTATTTACTCTTTAGTGCGGCGTTTCATCTCACTATTGAAATTGCCAAGTTAAAAGCAGAATGGGCAGAAAAAGCCCTTGGCAGCTTCAAGGCGTAATGTATGCCGGTATGGGTTGTTACAGGCAAGCTGGGTGCTGGCAAATCGCTAATGAGCGTCAGCCGCATTCAGAAGTATTTGCTTGAAGGGCGCAAGGTTGCTACCAACCTTAATATTTTTCCTGAGCATATGCTTGGCATGGATAAGAAGCACACAGAGCTTTACCGCCTGCCCGATATCCCTACGATTACCGACCTGCAAGCCCTTCCCCGCGGCTATAACGATGAAAAAATAGATGAAAGCAAAAATGGCCTGCTGGTGCTTGATGAATGCGGCATTTTTCTTAACTCCCGGGGCTGGAATGACCCCGGCCGCAAAGAGGTCAATGCGTTTTTTAAATTGCTTCGCAAACTGCGCTGGGATGCCGTTTTCATCATTCAGGACATAGAGAACCTAGACGCCGATGCCAGGCGCACCATAGCCGAACACGTTGTTTACTGTCGGCGCATGGATAGAATGAAAATACCCATTGTCAGCGCCCTGTTTAAGCTGTTTACCACTTACGATTTGCCATTGCCATCAGTACACCTTGGCATTGTGAAATACGGAACTGAATTAAACAGCCTGACTGTTGACCGCTGGACATACTACGGTAGCAGCTTGTATGACGCTTATGACACCGAGCAACTCTTTAGCACCACAGAAAACTTAGGGGCCATAGATGGCCTAACAACCATTTTACCGACCTACTACACCCATGGCCGATACATCAGCAAAAAGCAGAGGTTTATCAATGCAATTAGGAACTTCAAAGCCAAAGGCATTCATTTTTTTTCATTTGGGGCATTAGCTGCAGCATTCACCGTTAATGCCCTTGTCACGTTTGAACCAGAAGCCCCGCAAAAAGGCATATTCACCTGCAATGACACGTACAAAGCGCTTTATGGCTCATGCAGTGCCAAAGCGATAGCGCCGTATGAATACTACTATCCAAAGCCAGAAAAGCAGGACGACAAAGCCGAAACTGAGTCACAGGCAACAGAGCCTGGACAATCACAGGTCATTTACATGGCCGGCTGGCAGCTCACCAATAAAGGTTGGCAGGTCAATTTTGTTGACGACACCGGAGCGCCTTACTACCCGTTAAGCTACCGGGTTAGAGAAATGGGCCAGTGTGTGGCCAGAATACAGATAGAAGGCGTGACACAGCGCCTGACTTGCATGCCAAACAAGCTGGCGTTTAGCCAGCCGCCTAAGCCGGTTGATTTAGAACCTGCAGCCCAGCTTTGAGCGTGCCCATGCCCCTTTATGGGGTTGGGTACGCGAGATGCTGGCTGTAGCATCGTTAAACCGCATTCAAACCTGCCACCACTCCCGCGCGTTGCCATGCACTTAGCCGCTGTTTTCGCCTTAACCTGATGCTGCCACCAATGGCCGAAGGCCATGCAGCGAGCATCGACCGGAGGGAGACGCACAGCGGGAACCAAACCACCTTTTGGCAGCAGATGTCTTTTTCGCGTAAAACCTGCCCTGAAGTGAATCCGGCGCCGGTTCGCGCTCTGCCGAACCACAGCAGCGAAGCTGCATAAAAAGCTCTGGCGAAGCCAGGCATTAGATCGCTTTAGCGTTCCGCACAACGTGCGTCATTCTCGCGCCGTCTCCGGCGCCGCGATTTTCGCGTTTTCCCCCTCTCGGCGCGTCTCCGCGCCCGCGATTTTTCCGGCACGCTAAGCCCTGAAAAAACAACTTTTCTTCCCGATTTGCTAAATTTGGGGTTAACCCGCAGGGTGGACTACAGTAATAGTCCACTCTTGTTTCATTTTGAAACAAAACTACCCCATTTCACGCTTTTGCTATCACCTGACAAAACGTACAAAAAAGGCCGGTTTGTGAAAACCAGCCTTTATGCCAATCTAACTATATGATTAATAAGAACTAATTTACCATAACAATTACATTATAGGATATGTGGCAGGGGTTGATAAAACAGCTATTGAAACCATAAAATCCATTTATCACTTCTAATTACCTTTATTATGCTTCCAATAGGCTTTCTATTTTAACTCAGCGCTGTAGAATGCTGTCATTCGGTATTTCTCTTCAGGTTTTATATTATGGCAATTACCATTCGCCCCAATGATGAGCAACTGGCTATTTTAGCCAAAGCACAGCGTATGACGGCTGAACTTACTTACTCCAAAGCTATCTTTAAAGGCCTTGCTGAATATGTGCAGCTGAAAAAAGACTTTGATGAGCTGGAAAAAAAGCATAACGCACTGCTAAGTGCGCATGCTGAATTAAAAGACACAGTAACCATGTATGTTATGTCGAAAACCAAACTGGAACGCATGCTGCAAAATGACGCCAAAGCGCAGGATTAACAGCGTTAATCAGCTACGGGTTTAATACCCACCTGAGTTGCTTCGCCGGCGTCATTTACCTGGCGCACTGTTAGTAACAGTTTATCAAGCTGCACCTGGTCCCCAATAACCACCCGGCGGTGAAAGCGCTGTGTAATATAGCCTGCCAGTGTTTGCTGTTTGTCCTGATCTTCAAAGTTTATGGTGTAAAACGCATCTAAATCACTCAGGCTGATATTGCCGTTAAGTACAAAATCACCAAAGAAACTGCTTTGGCTTATTACTGATTTCTCTGCATCTTTGGCCAGCACTTCGCTTATTTGTCGTGCATGCTTCAGTTTGGTTAGTACCATTATGGTGTCTTTGGCATTAAACACCGGTTGTTTTGCCGGTAATATCCATTCACCGTTACGTACCACACCTAAGAACTGTACAGGTTGCTTAAACTGTAAATCTGGCCAACTTGAAGCCAGCACCGGCGAGTTGTCTGTTACTTTAAATGCCAGCACTTCCATTACATCGTTGCTGGGTACTGCATCCAGCGGCATCACCTGATCTGGTGTCAGCTCAGCCGGTACTTCAAGTTTTAACCAGCGCGCTACCGGCACTATGCTCCAGCCTTGCACCACTAACGACACAATAACCACCACAAAGGCGACGTCAAAATACAAATGCTCATCCGGCATACCGGCCAACCAGGGAAACAGCGCCAAAATAATAGGCACTGCGCCGCGTAGCCCAACCCAACTGATAAACAGCTGATCGCGTGCCGGAAAACGAAATGGTATTAAACTGAGAAATACGGCTATTGGCCTGGCAATAAAAATCAGCACTGCAGCCAGCAATAAAGCCGGTACCAGATGGTTCATTAAATTGCTGGGCACAACCAGTAAGCCTAACATCAGAAACATACCAATCTGGCTGATCCAGGCTAAACCGTCGTGCATACGCAGGATGTGAATAATTTGCGGCAACCTGGCGTTCCCGACCAGATAGCCCATTAAATACACGGCTAAAAAGCCGCTGCCACCAAAAGTATTGGTTACTGCATAAATGAAAATACAGCTGGCCACAGCCAGCAAGGGGAAAAAAGCAAAGCTAAGAGGTAATTTACGGCATAAAAATACAAAGATGCGCCCTGCCGTATAGCCCATAACGCCCCCTACTACAGCTTGCTGTAAAAAGGTTGCCCCGACGTCCCAGCTGAAGGTTTTGCCTTCAACTAATACCCCTACCAAAGTCAGCGTTAAAATAACCGCCATAGGATCATTACTGCCTGATTCTATTTCCAGCGTTGAGGCCACCCGGTCTTTAATACGCAGCCCTTGCGACTGGAAAATAGAAAACACCGCTGCGGCATCGGTTGAGCTTAAAATAGCGCCCAGCAGTAGGCCTTGCAATAAGGTCATATCCAGTAAATAAGCCGCAGAAACACCGACAATACCACAGGTAAGTACTACGCCAAGAGTGGCCAACATAGACGCCGGAGCCAGAGCTACACGGAAACGTTCCGGGTGGGTACGCATGCCCCCATCAAACAGAATAATAACTAAGGCGATAGAGCCGATTAAAAACGCTACCTGCGGATTATCGAACTTGATGCCAACCAGTCCCTGCTCACCTGCCAGCATGCCAATGATAAGAAATACCAATAGCATCGGCGCGCCAAGACGTGCTGAAATAAGAGTAGCTATGATGCTGATAACAAAAAGAAAACCGCCAATTAATATCGCGAGGTTTATGCCATCCACCCTAACCTCCAGATAAATTAAGCGTTTGATATCTCCTGAACTATAGCATTCAGTGCTTGCAGTGGTTGTACTGCCTTAGTGATTGGGCGTCCGATCACCATATAATCGACACCTGCCGTCAGCGCCTGTGCGGGTGTCATTACACGTTTCTGGTCGTCCTGGCTACTGCTGGCCGGGCGAATACCCGGTGTAACCAAACAAAAGT
This sequence comes from Rheinheimera pacifica, assembly GCF_900108485.1. Taxonomy (GTDB): domain Bacteria; phylum Pseudomonadota; class Gammaproteobacteria; order Enterobacterales; family Alteromonadaceae; genus Alishewanella; species Alishewanella pacifica. The sequence continues at coordinate 16,141 of NZ_FNXF01000009.1, forward strand.
GTTTGCCAAATTGTTGTTTTAACAATGCCGCTTCTTGTGCTGAGCACACTACGCCGTCCAAACCAGCACCATGCGCCAAAGTGGCAAGCTTTAGTACCTGTTGCTCTGGCGTTTGATTAATGCCTAGTTCGGTTAAATCACTCTGCTCCATACTGGTTAACACAGTAACAGCTATAAGATAAGGCTTATCATCACCATACGTTATCAGCGCCTCACGCGCTGCATGCATCATTTTACTGCCGCCACTGGCATGCACATTTACCATCCACACTCCCAAATCAGCGGCCGCTTTTACCGCTTTAGCTACGGTGTTGGGTATATCGTGAAATTTTAAATCCAGAAACACATCAAAATGGCGTTGCTGCAGTTGTTGCACAAACTGTGGGCCAAAGTGAGTAAACATTTCTTTGCCGATTTTCAGCCGGCACAGAGTTGGGTCTAACTGGCTGACTAAATTCAGTGCTTCTGCTTTTTGTTCAAAATCAAGAGCCACCACCACAGGAGTCTTACAGGACATGCTTTTTCCTTTCACTAACGACCGTCAATGCCGCTGATAGGCTCTACAGTTTCCCACTGCTGACAAGACGGACACAACCAATAATGTTTACGGGTTTTAAAGCCGCAGTTACGGCAACTGTATAACGATTTTTTATCCAGATAGGCGTTAACCAGCTCTTCAACTGAAGACAAAGCCTCAGCGGCCGGTGCCGACTGCTGTTGCCGGATCTGCAGTAATTTTTGAAACAACCGGATACTGGGTTGTTGTTTTAATTTATCCAGCAGAAATTGTTCAGCAGCGGTGGCCGAACCATGCTGAGCCAGCCAACTGGCCAGCAGCACCACGGCGCTGATATTATGTTGTTTATTGGCCAGCTGACTTAATAGCTGATACCACTCTTCGTCGGTCAGAGCGCATTGTTGTAACAACGGTAAGATATCGGCGCTCCATTGCGGCCTGTGTTCAACAATATATAACAAGGCAGATTTGGCCAGCGCAGTATGCTGCTCTGCCAGTGCTCGTTTAGCCAGCTCATATTTAGGCCGCACTGCAGCCGGGTAACGTGAAGCTAACTCCAGCAATGGCTCGGTGCTTTGCTCGGGTTGTTGCTTAAGTGCTTCAATTTGCATATTGGCCTGAGCAATACGCAAAGAGCTTGATTCGGTGCTATTTACCACAGCGCTATATTGCTTAACTTTATGCCACTCGTGAGTAGCAATAAAAATACTAAACAGTTGTTTTAGAGCAGCTTCTCCAAGTACCGGTGATTTAACCAGGTTAACCAGTAATTTCTCAGCTCTGTCATACAAGCCGGCAGAAAAATAATCTTTGGCCAGTTCAAACTGAATTTGCTGAGCTTGCGGTTTTGGCAATTTAAGCTGATGTAGCTTTTCGTGAATACGAATAGCTTTATCCCAGTCGCCTTTACGGCGAAACAGGTTTGCCAGCGCGAGATAGGTTTCAATGGTGGCTGCTTCTATATCAAGCAACTCCAACAGCTGCTCAATAGCTTTATCTTCCTGATCAGTTAATAAGAAATTTAAACCGGAAGATAAATTGCGGGTAATACTGGCGCGGCCTTTAAGTTCTTTATGTGTAACGCTGTTGCGTCCCATAAACCAGCCATAGGCTGCAGCTACCGGCAATAACAAAAACAGCAGCTCTAACATAGGCTAGCTGTTTTCCGTGGATTTACGCAGCCAACCCTTTGCTTTACGTTGCAGTGAATACAGCAGGGCTATCATAAGGCCAAGCAGGATGCCCAGCAGCAGGAAAATCAGCGCAATATCAACAACTCTTAAGCGTGCGCTGACAATAAGAAGATTTAAATCAGCAAGTTGCTGATTAATAGAACCAAACAGCACCCCTACTACAATCAGGGCTACTATTACTGCGATATAAAGTAGTCTGCGCAAGGGAAACTCCGTTTACGCCTGCAAACTCAATAAATTGAGGCTCAGGTGTTGTCTTTTACCCGGTCACGTAATTCTTTACCAGGCTTGAAATGCGGTACATGTTTACCGTCCAGTTCAACCTTGTCACCGGTTTTAGGATTACGCCCTACACGCGGTGCACGGTAATGCAGTGAAAAACTACCAAAACCACGAATTTCAATACGTTCGTTAGCGGCTAATGATTGCGCCATCTGCTCGAGGATTTCTTTAACTGAAGCTTCAACATCCTTGACCTGAATATGCGGGAAATCAGTAGCTAATTTTTCAATTAATTCAGACTTGGTCATAGCCCCTCCGGCAAACCTGATTTTGGATAAAGCAGGAGGCTTAAGCCCCCTGCTTCGTTAGCAATTAATCCTGCTTCTGAGCAGCTTTAAATGCTTCGGCCATAGCGTTACCACCAAAATCAGCTTCTTGTTGCTTGCTGTTGACAGTATCCATAGCTTCTTTTTCTTCAGCTTCAAATTTCGCTTTGATTGACAGGCTGATTACGCGATTCTTGCGGTCAACACCCATCAAACGAGCTTCAATTTCTTCGCCAACTTTCAGCACTGTAGTGGCATCTTCAATACGCTCACGCGCGATATCAGATACACGAACGTAACCTTCTACAGCACCTTCTAACATTACAGTAGCACCTTTAGCGTCAACGGCAGTTACTTCACCTTTAACGATAGCACCTTTTTTGTTGTCAGCAAGGTAGCCGTTGAACGGGTCTTCGTCCAGCTGCTTGATACCTAAAGAAATACGCTCACGCTCTGGGTCAACTTGTAACACAACTGCATGTACTTCGTCGCCTTTCTTAAAGTCACGTACCGCTTCTTCGCCAGTAGCGTTCCAGCTGATGTCTGATAAGTGAACCAGACCGTCGATGCCGCCATCTAAACCGATGAAGATACCGAAGTCAGTGATTGACTTGATCTTACCGCTTACGCGATCACCCTTGTTGAAGCCCTTAGCGAACTCTTCCCATGGGTTAGCTTTACACTGTTTCAGGCCTAAAGAAATACGACGACGTTCTTCGTCAATTTCCAGAACCATAACTTCCACTGAATCACCTAAGTTAACGACTTTAGATGGGTGGATGTTTTTGTTGGTCCAGTCCATTTCTGAAACGTGTACTAAGCCTTCTACGCCTTCTTCGATTTCTACGAAGCAGCCGTAATCAGTCAGGTTAGTTACGCGGCCAGTGATGCGGGCGCCTTCTGGGTAACGTGATGCGATAGCGGCCCATGGATCTTCACCCATTTGCTTCAGACCTAAAGATACGCGTTGCTTCTCACGGTCAAATTTCAGTACTTTTACTGGAATTTCGTCGCCAACGTTAACGATTTCGCTTGGGTGCTTAACGCGCTTCCATGCCATATCAGTGATATGCAGTAAGCCGTCTACGCCACCTAAGTCTACGAATGCACCGTAGTCAGTCAGGTTCTTAACGATACCTTTAACTTCCATGCCCTCTTCCAGCGTTTCTAACAGCTGGTCACGTTCATGGCTGCTTTCTGATTCAATAACGGCACGACGTGATACCACCACGTTGTTACGCTTCTGATCCAGTTTGATAACTTTGAACTCAAGTTCTTTGTTTTCCAGGTGCAGAGTGTCACGCACCGGACGTACGTCTACTAATGAACCAGGCAGGAATGCACGAATGCTGTCAACTTCAACTGTGAAACCACCTTTAACTTTACCAGTGATAACACCGATAACAGTTTCTTTGTCTTCACAGGCTTTTTCCAGACGTACCCATGCTTCGTGGCGTTTAGCTTTCTCACGAGACAGTTGGGTTTCACCGAAACCATCTTCAATAGCGTCTAACGCTACGTCAATGATGTCGCCAACGCTTACTTCGATTTCGCCGTTCAGAGATTTGAACTGTTCAACCGGGATAGCGGCTTCTGATTTCAGACCTGCGTCAACCATAACAACATCTTTCAGAACAGCAACAACTGTTCCTTTGATGATAGAGCCAAGGCGTGTTTCAGATTTGAAGCTTTCTTCAAGTAGTTGTGCAAAATTTTCAGTCATAGTCACTTTTTCAGTTAAGTGCTCCACGCCGCGTCGTGCGTTGTGGGGTTGCTAAATTTACCTGTTTAAATCCATTTAACAGGCTGTCCAAAATGCGGTTTTGGCCTGGTTCACACTAAGCCTGGTATTTTCATACCCGCGTAGTTCAGTACCTCTTCCAACACTTGTTCAATAGTTTTATTGGTCGAATCCAGCATGTAGGCGTCGGCAGCTGGTTTCAGCGGCGCAGTAGCACGATTCATATCGCGCTCGTCTCTTGCCTGGATTTCGCTCAAAAGGTCGCCGATGTTAACATCAAAGCCCTTTTCTTTCAACTCTAAATAGCGCCGTCTGGCGCGCTCTTCCGGGGTGGCTGTTAAATATATTTTAACGGCAGCCTGCGGAAATACCACAGTACCCATATCACGGCCGTCGGCTACTAAACCGGGCTCTTCAGCAAAGGCACGCTGGCGGCGTAGCAATGCTTCTCTTACCCGTGGCAGTGAGGCAATTTTTGATGCTAAATCAGCGACTTCTTGGGTGCGAATGGTATGCGAAACATTTTCGCCTTCGAGGGTTATACGGATATTGCCGTGCTCATCACTACTGAACTGCACATCAAGATGCGCCGCCAACGGTTGTAAGGCTTCTTCGTCATCACAAACAATCTGGTGATGCATAGCTGCCAGAGCCAGCACGCGGTAAATAGCGCCACTGTCGAGTAATTGCCAGCCTAAACGCTGGGCCAGTAAACGGCAAATGGTACCTTTGCCGGAACCGCCGGGGCCATCTATGGTAATTACTGCTGCAGAATGTGGCATCCTACCCCCTTTCAAACTACTGTTAATCGGATTTAAAAACGGCGGTATTATACAGCTTTTTGCGACAAGATCTGTGTTTAATTGCGCTAAAGCGAAGGAAAGACGCGCAGTTAGAAGGCTACGCGTCTGGATGTTTTTTTGTTATTTAACCAGCCAGTTGGGAAAATAAACTGAAGTAATTCGGGAAGGTTTTAGCGGTGCAATCCGGATCTTCAATCGTTACCGCAGTATCGCTCAAAGCAACCAGCGAAAAACACATCGCCATACGATGGTCATTGTAAGTGGCAATGCTGGCGTGCTTAAGTGTGGCCGGTGGTGTCACTTTGATATAATCGTGGCCTTCTTCTACCTCTGCACCCACTTTTCGAAGCTCAGTCGCCATAGCCGCTAAGCGGTCGGTTTCTTTTACCCGCCAGTTATACACATTGCGGATAACCGTAGGCCCTTTGGCAAATAACGCTGTGGTGGCAATGGTCATGGCTGCATCGGGTATAGCGTTATAATCACGGTCAATGCCGTTAAGCTCATTACGCGTAACCATAATATAGTCATCGCCCCACTCAACCTTGGCTCCCATCGCTTCCAGCGCGTCAGCAAAGTGAATATCACCCTGCACTGCGTGTTTGCCAATGCCGGTCACTTTTATGCTGCCGCCTTTAATCGCTGCCGCCGCCAAAAAGTAAGATGCTGATGATGCATCGCCCTCTACCAGCCACTGGCCTGGTGAGCGGTACACCTGCTTACCCCTGATACTAAAACGTTTGTAGTCATGGTTTTGCACGCTAACACCGAAACGCTGCATCAGCGCCAGGGTAATATCAATATAAGGCTTGGATACCAGCTCGCCGATGATGTCTATTTCGCTGTCACCATCAAGCAGCGGCGCCACCATTAACACGGCGGTTAAAAACTGACTGGAGATACTGCCGTCAATCTGCATTTTACCGCCAGATAATGCTTTACCTTTGATCTGCAGCGGTGGAAAGTCTGCATTGCCCAGATAGCGGATATCGGCTTGCCACTGGTTAAGTGCATCAACTAAATGGCCAATCGGCCGCTCATACATGCGTGGCTCGCCGGTGAGGGTCACATCGACGTTCGACGCAGCCAGTGCCGCAGTTAATGGCCGCATCGCTGTACCGGCATTACCCAGGAACATTGTTAGCGCATGCGGGTGATTAAATAAACCGCCAATACCCTGTACCTGGCATTTGGTGCGACAGACAGACAACGTATAGCTGATACCCAAGGCCGTTAAGGCATTAAGCATATGTTTAATATCATCGCTATCGAGCAAGTTAGTAATATGTGTTGTACCCTCTGCCAGTGCTGCCAGCAACAGCACGCGGTTAGAAATACTTTTTGAGCCCGGCAAATGTACTTCGCCGTTCATTTTGCTGATGGGGTTTAAGGTTAGTGTTTTCATCCGTGCACCCGCTCAAATTCCTGCATAAAGCTCACTAACGTTTGCACACCTTCCAGCGGCATAGCGTTATAAATACTGGCACGCATACCGCCAACCATACGGTGACCTTTTAGTGCCAGTAAGCCATGTGTTTCAGCCTGATCAACAAACATATCGTTTAACCGCTCATCACTTAAGAAAAACGGTACATTCATCCACGACCGGTACGCCGGATCGACGTCATTGCTATAAAAATCACTTTTATCTATAAAATCATACAGCAAGCTGGCTTTAGCCTGGTTACGCGTAGCCATCGCGGTAACGCCACCTTGCTGTTTTAACCATTTAAATACTAACGCCGCCAGATACCAGGCAAAAGTAGGCGGTGTATTAAACATGCTATCGTTTTCTGCGGCTAAGCGATAATCCAGTACCGACGGAATAACCGCATCTTTGCCGGGTAACAAATCTTCGCGCACTATGGCCAGCGTTAACCCTGATGGGCCGATATTTTTCTGCGCACCGGCATAAATAACGCCGTAGCGGCTAACGTCAATTGGTCTGGATAAAATAGTGGAAGACAAATCGGCCACTATCGGGCTATCCGTATCTGGCAAGGCGGTAAACTCAACGCCATCTACGGTTTCATTCGGACAGCAATGCACATAGGCAGCACCTTTTGTTAACTGCCAGTCAGTCGGTGCGGTAACAGTGCGAATATTATTGGCCGTTTTTTGGCGGATATCCTGTACGTTAATATCACCGTATTTTACTGCTTCTTCCACCGCTGATTTTGACCAGGCACCAGAGACAATATAGTCGGCACTTTGGCCAGGCTTTAACAAATTAAGTGGTACTGCCGAAAACTGGCCCCGACCGCCGCCATGCATAAACAACACTTTATAATTTGCCGGAATACTGAGCAAATCACGTAAATCCTGCTCAGCTTCTGCGGCCAGGCGGATAAAGGGTTTGCTACGGTGGCTCATTTCCATTACTGAGCAGCCATGTTGTTGCCAGTTAATAAATTCCTGTTGTGCCTGCTGCATTACTTCTGTTGGTAACATTGCCGGGCCGGCACAAAAATTAAAGGTTGTCATTTTTACTGCTTACTCCTGATTTAGCGCGTCTATTTAACTGGCCTGGTGGTATTTATTGCTGCCGGCTTAATACCGATCTTTTTTGTAGCTGATAAAAAGCAAAACGAGCGCATAAGCGCCCGTTTTATCTGGGAGTTACTCTTCTTCATCCTGCGCTAACTGGGTATCCGTCAACACAGTACTGGCAGCTTTTTCTGCCTCGGCAGCGGCTAGCTCTTCCGCATCCTGAATTTCGTCCACTTTGGCTACGCCAACCACTTTCTCATTTTCGGCGGTGCGGATCAGGATCACGCCTTGAGTATTACGGCCTACTTCAGAGACTTCATTAACGCGGGTACGTACCAGAGTACCTTTGTTGGAAATCATCATAATTTCGTCCAACTCGTTCACCTGTACAGCCCCAACCACCAGGCCATTACGCTCAGAGACCTTAATGGATACCACGCCCTGGGTAGCACGGCTCTTCGCCGGATATTCAGTTAACGCGGTACGCTTACCATAACCGTTTTCCGTAACCGTAAGGATCGGGCCTTCGCCGTTTGGAATAATTAACGACACCACTGAGCCGCCTTCACGCAGTTTAATACCACGTACACCGGTAGCGGTACGGCCCATGCCACGCACCTGATCTTCCGTAAAGCGCACGACTTTACCGTCATCAGAAAACAGCATAATTTCGCTGCTGCCATCGGTAATGCCCACACCGATTAAACGGTCGCCGTCGTTCAGATTAACGGCAATAATGCCGTTAGAACGTGGCCGCGAGTATTCTACCAGTGAGGTTTTCTTCACTGTACCGTTAGCGGTGGCCATAAACACATATTTATCGGCTTCGTACTCACGTACCGGCAGAATAGCGTTAATACGCTCGCCTTCTTCCAGCGGCAGTAAGTTTACAATCGGCTTACCACGGGCAGTACGACTGGCCAGCGGTAATTGGTATACCTTCATCCAATACAGACGACCACGGTTAGAGAAACACAAAATGGTGTCGTGGGTGCTGGCTACCAACAGCTTATCAACGAAGTCTTCATCTTTTACCGTAGTAGCGGCTTTACCTTTACCACCGCGGCGCTGAGCTTCGTAATCAGACAACGGCTGATACTTGGCGTAGCCCAGGTGCGATAAGGTTACTACTACATCTTCTTCAGTGATCAGGTCTTCCATATTGATATCCAGCATATTGTCCTGGATATCGGTGCGGCGTTTATCCGCATATTGCGCTTTAATAGCCTCCAGCTCTTCGCAGATCACTTCCATTAAGCGCTCAGGGCTCGCCAGTATATGCAGTAACTCGGCAATCAGTTCTAACAGCTGCTTGTACTCGTCGAGGATTTTCTCGTGCTCAAGCCCGGTCAGTTTGTGTAAACGTAAATCCAGAATTGCCTGCGCTTGCTGCTCGGTCAGGAAATACAAGCCATCGCGAATACCGAAGTGCTCTTCGAGCCATTCTGGCCGCGCGGCATCTTTACCGGCCCGCTCTAACATGGCGCTGACGTCACCTAACTGCCAGCCGCGTTCAATTAAACCGGCTTTAGCTTCGGCCGGGCTGGCAGATTGCTTAATTAAATCAATAATATCGTCGATATTAGCCAGTGCTATGGCTAAACCTTCAAGGATATGCGCACGATCGCGAGCTTTACGTAAGTCGTACACGGTACGGCGGGTAACCACTTCACGGCGGTGCAATACAAAGCATTTTAGCATTTCAATTAAGCTAAGCAGCTTAGGCTGGCCCTGATCCAACGCCACCATATTGATACCGAACACCGTTTGCATCTGGGTGTTGGTATACAGCTGGTTTAGCATTACATCGGTAGACTCACCGCGTTTTAGTTCAATAACAATACGCATACCGTCTTTGTCAGACTCGTCGCGCAGCGCGGAAATGCCTTCAATGCGTTTTTCTTTAACCAGCTCGGCAATTTTTTCAATTAAACGGGCTTTGTTAACCTGATACGGGATCTCGTTGACGATAATGGCTTCGCGGCCGGTCTTCTCGTCGGTTTCTACCACGGTTTTGGCGCGGATATACACTTTGCCACGGCCGGTACGGTAGGCTTCTTCAATACCTTTGCGGCCGTTAATAATAGCGGCGGTAGGGAAATCCGGGCCCGGGATATACTGCATTAACTCGTGCAGCTCGATATCCGGGTTAGCAATTAAGGCTAAACAGCCGTCAATAATTTCAGTTAAGTTATGCGGCGGAATATTGGTGGCCATGCCCACAGCAATACCGCTGGAGCCGTTGATCAGCAAGTTAGGTAACTTGGTCGGCATTACTGCCGGAATTTGCTCGGTGCCGTCGTAGTTTGGCACAAAATCGACAGTTTCTTTGTCTAAATCGGCCAGCAGTTCGTGCGCAATACGCGCCATCCGCACTTCGGTATAACGCATTGCCGCTGCAGAGTCGCCGTCGATAGAGCCGAAGTTACCCTGGCCGTCTACCAGCATATAACGCAGTGAAAATGGCTGCGCCATCCGTACTATAGTGTCGTACACAGCACTGTCGCCGTGCGGGTGGTATTTACCGATAACGTCACCTACCACACGGGCAGATTTTTTATAGGCTTTGTTCCAGTCATTGCCCAGTTCCTTCATCGCGAACAGCACGCGGCGGTGTACCGGCTTTAAACCATCCCTTACGTCCGGTAAGGCGCGGCCAACAATGACGCTCATTGCGTAATCGAGGTACGAATTCTTTAATTCGTCTTCGATATTAATAGGAACTATTTCTCTGGCCAGATCTGTCATAAAACGCTAATTTCCCTTAAATCAGATAGATAACTCGCTTTTGTCGATGTTATAAAGCGCGAGACAACGCAGGATTCTAACACAGAAAATCCCGCTTGCCATGCCCCAAATGCAACGCAAAGCACGCTTTGGCATTGCTCAAATGGATCAAGGCTTTATAATGCGCAAAAACTAACGAGCATCTAATATGACTGCAGATATGAATGTTGATCCGGGCGAAATCGCTAAGTTTAACGATATTGCTTCGCGCTGGTGGGACCCATCGGGTGAATTTAAGCCGCTGCATTTACTCAACCCGGTACGGTTAAGCTACATTAGCGACGAACTGCAGGGCCTGTTTGGTAAAACCGTTATCGATATCGGTTGTGGCGGCGGAATTTTAGCGGAGAGTATGGCGCGTTGCGGTGCTAACGTCACCGGGCTGGATATGGCCAATGATTCCCTTAACGTAGCCCGGCTGCACGCACTGGAAGCAGGTGTTGAAGTAAACTACCAGCAAGTTACTGCCGAGCAATATGCCCAAAGCCATGCGGCACAATTTGATGTGGTGACCTGTATGGAAATGCTCGAGCATGTACCAGAGCCAATGTCAGTTATTCAGGCCTGTGCTGATTTAGCCAAACCCGGTGCGACGCTATTTTTCTCTACACTGAACAAAACCTGGAAAGCCTATTTGCTGGCCATTATTGGCGCAGAGCACGTGTTAAAACTGGTACCCAAAGGTACACACGAGTTTAGTAAGTTTATCCGTCCATCCGAGCTAATGCGTTTTATCGAACAAGCCGGGCTTGAAGTAACTGACGCCACCGGGCTGCACTTTAACCCGATTAACGAAAGCTTTAAAACCGGCCCGGGTGTAGATGTAAATTACATTGTCGTTGCCCGTAAGCCAGCCTGAATCATCAGGCTGGTGATTTTTCCAGCATCTAAATAGCTGCTGGCTATAAAAAAAAGATTAATAGAATAAATAAATTTAACCGGAGAAAAAGCTTGCGTTGTCTCGGTATATCTTTGCACACTGGCAAGGCGGTTAGCAGCTACTAACCCCAACCTTAGCGGTGCTATTTTTCCTCAGTGTTAAGCCTTGCAAAAAATCAAAATACACACTATCTTGTGATCACTTTCAAAAAAGCACCTATATGTTGTGTAATTAAGCAACAATGGCTGCTGGTAAAATAGCCGTGCGCTACATGGCTGACTATAACCATTAATTACAACTGAAATGGAAAGCTGCAGCAATGACTCAATCTCTTTTCGTCACTAAACGTGATGGCCGCCGTGAAGCGTTAGATCTGGATAAAATTCACCGCGTTATTACCTGGGCCGCCGAAGGCTTGTCAAATGTATCGGTATCTCAGGTTGAGCTAAAGTCTCATATTCAGTTTTACGATGGTATTAAATCTGAAGATATTCATGAAACCATTATTAAGGCAGCAGCAGATCTGATCTCAAAAGACTGCCCGGACTACCAGTATCTGGCCGCCCGCCTGGCAGTGTTTCATTTGCGTAAAAAGGCCTATGGCCAGTTTGAACCACCACACCTGTACGACCAGGTCGTAAAAATGGTGGAAGCCAAGCGCTATGATCAGCATATTCTGGCCGATTACAGCCGCGACGAGCTGGAACAAATGAACAGCTTTATCGACCACAGCCGCGATTTAAACTTCAGCTATGCTGCGGTAAAGCAGTTGGAAGGTAAGTATCTGGTGCAAAACCGGGTTAGCGGTGAAATTTACGAAAGTGCGCAGTTCCTCTACATGCTGGTAGCTGCCTGTCTGTTTGCCACCTACCCTAAATCGACCCGTTTAACCTATGTGCGCCGCTTCTACGATGCTTGCTCATTATTTAAATTGTCACTGCCAACCCCGATTATGTCGGGCGTGCGTACCCCTACCCGCCAGTTCAGCTCTTGCGTGCTGATCGAGTGTGGTGACAGTCTGGATTCAATCAACGCCACCTCAAGCGCCATTGTTAAATACGTTAGCCAGCGTGCCGGTATCGGTATTAACGCCGGTCGTATCCGTGCGCTGGGCAGCCCAATCCGTAATGGCGAAGCGTTTCATACGGGCTGTATTCCATTTTACAAACATTTTCAAACTGCGGTTAAAAGCTGTTCGCAAGGTGGCGTTCGTGGCGGTGCCGCTACGTTATTCTACCCGCTGTGGCATTTAGAAGTTGAATCGCTGCTGGTGTTAAAAAACAACCGTGGCGTAGAAGAAAACCGTGTACGGCATTTAGATTATGGCGTGCAGTTTAACCGCCTGATGTACACCCGCCTGATTAAAGATGATTACATCACCCTGTTTAGCCCGTCTGATGTACCAGGCTTGTACGATGCCTTCTTTGAAGATCAGGAAAAGTTTGAAGAGCTATACGTTAAGTATGAAGCTGATACGTCTATCCGTAAAAAGCGCTTAAAAGCATTAGAGTTGTTTACCTTGTTTATGCAAGAACGTGCCAGTACCGGCCGTATTTACCTGCAAAACGTTGATCACTGCAATACCCACAGCCCGTTTAATCCAAAACTGGCTCCGGTGCGCCAGAGCAATCTGTGTCTGGAAATTGCGCTGCCAACCAAACCGATGAACGATGTCAACGATCCGGAAGGCGAAATTGCGCTGTGTACGCTGTCAGCGTTTAACTTAGGCGCTATTGAAAACCTGAACGAATTGGAAGAGCTGGCAGAACTGGCGGTGCGCTCACTGGACAGCCTGCTGGATTATCAGGACTACCCTATTCCGGCTGCATTCCATGCCTCTATCAGCCGCCGTACCTTAGGTGTGGGTGTGATTAACTACGCCTACTATCTGGCGAAAAACGGCGTGAAATACTCTGATGGCTCAGCCAATGGTTTAACGCACCGTACTTTTGAAGCCATTCAGTATTATTTACTCAAAGCGTCGAACAAGCTGGCACAGGAATTTGGCGCCTGCCCTAAATTTAATGAAACCACTTATGCCCAGGGCATACTGCCAATTGACAGCTACAAGAAAGATCTCGACAAAGTGTGCAACGAGCCACTGCTGCTGGACTGGGAGCAACTGCGTAAAGACATCCTTAATCATGGCTTACGTAACTCAACCTTGTCAGCATTAATGCCGTCTGAAACCTCGTCACAAATTTCCAATGCCACTAACGGTATTGAACCACCGCGCGGCCATATCAGCGTTAAAGCCAGTAAAGACGGTATTTTAAAGCAGGTTGTGCCGGAGTATGAGCGGCTGAAAAACCAGTATGAGCTGTTGTGGGATATTCCGAACAACACCGGTTATATCTCTCTGGTGGCAATTATGCAGAAATTTATCGACCAGACTATCTCTGCTAACACCAACTATGACCCGAATAAGTTCGACGGCGGCAAAGTACCCATGAAGCTGTTACTGCAAGACTTACTGTCGGCATATAAGCTGGGTGTAAAAACCATGTACTACCACAACACCCGTGACGGTGCGTCTGACATGCAGGAAGATATTAAACCTCAGGTGGAAGATGATGGCTGCGCAGGCGGCGCCTGCAAAATTTAATTCCGGACTAAACGGGCTACTTCGGTAGCCCGTACTTTGTAATGACACCCTATTAGGACGATAAGCGGCAATGGCGTACACAACCTTTAACCGACAAATTAACGATCAAATGAAAGAGCCAATGTTCTTCGGTAATCCGGTGAATGTTTCGCGCTACGATCAGCAAAAATACGGCATTTTCGAAAAACTGATTGAGAAACAGCTGAGCTTTTTCTGGCGCCCGGAAGAAGTTGATGTCAGTAAAGACCGGATTGATTACCAGAACCTGCCGGATCATGAAAAGCATATCTTTATTAGTAATCTGAAGTACCAAACCTTGTTGGATTCAGTGCAAGGCCGCTCGCCCAACGTTGCCTTTTTGCCTATCGTCTCTTTGCCTGAACTGGAAACCTGGATTGAAACCTGGGCTTTTAGTGAAACCATTCACAGCCGTAGCTATACCCACATAGTACGTAACATTAGTGCCGAGCCGCACAAAGTGTTTGACGACATTATGCTGAACGAGAAAATTCTTGAGCGCGCTGAAGATGTTACCCGCTACTACGACGACCTGATAGACGGCATTAACCTGTATCAGCGCTGTGGTGAAGGTACGCACAGCATTAATGGCGAAACACACAGCATCAGCCTGTACGAATTAAAACGCCGCTTATACCTGTGCGTAATGTCGGTAAACGTACTGGAGGCTATTCGCTTTTACGTTAGCTTCGCCTGCAGTTTTGCTTTTGCTGAGCGCGAGCTGATGGAAGGTAATGCCAAAATTATCCGCCTGATAGCCCGTGATGAAGCACTGCACTTAACCGGCACCCAGCATATGCTGAATATAATGGCCGCCGGTGATGACGATGCCGACATGGCCAAAATAGCCAAAGAATGTGAAGAAGAAGCTTATGCTATTTTCCGTAAAGCCGCCGAGCAGGAAAAAGACTGGGCAGAATATTTGTTTAAAGATGGCTCAATGATTGGCCTGAATAAAGATATCCTCTGCCAGTATGTCGAATACATTACCAACAGCCGGATGCAGGCTATTGGCATGAAAGCCATTTTTTCTACCACGCAAAATCCTATTCCGTGGATCAACACCTGGCTGGTGTCAGACAATGTACAGGTTGCACCGCAGGAAGCCGAGATTAGCTCTTATCTGGTTGGCCAGATTGATAACGAAGTTGATGGTGGCGACTTCGGCGACTTCGATCTCTAAGCCTGCTTATGCCTGGCGTTAAGCTTAGCAATGGCGTTGTTATCAATTTTGATGGCAGCGCACGAACTTTACTTGATGCATTAGAGCGTAAGCAGTTAGAGGTAAATTTTCATTGCCGGGAAGGCTATTGTGGGGCTTGCCGCTGTAAATTAGTCAGCGGCGAGGTAAGTTATATAAATGAACCGCTGGCTTTTGTCCGTAAAGGTGAGTTTCTGCCTTGCTGTAGCGTTCCGGTTACAGATATAGAAATTGAAATCCCCTGAACTGATGGTAATTTCCGGCGTATTCCCGCAGACTATTGATAATACTCGTTGATCTTTAAGGAGATCGATAATGAAAGCCTTATTGTTGTTGCTCGCCGGCGCCCTGCCAGCCAGCAATGTAGCCCAGTACGAAGCCTTGCTGGCTAAATCTCAGTTTAGCGAACTTGAACATCAGATTTTACAACAAAGTGATTATAAGCAGCATGGCGATGTCTTAGTGGTATATGCCAGGGCATTAATTGCACAGCAGCGGCTGGAAGATGCCAACACCCTGCTTAACTTTGCAGTAGAACAGTTTCCGGGTAACAGCGAGCTGAACTATCTGGCAGGTCTGAGTAAACTCCGTTTAGCAAGTAACGGTAACGTATTTTCGGCCAAAGAGCGTGCAGCCCGTGGGGTAGAATTACTGCAAAAAGCCGTGATTATAAAGCCTGATCACTTTGCTGCGCGTCAGGCTCTGATTGATTTTTACAGCGTTGCGCCTGCCAATGCCGGCGGCGATAAAGAACTCGCGTTGGCAATGACAGAGCAATTGGCAAAAGAAAACCCGGATCAGGCACTACTGGCACAAAGCCGTATTTTACTAAATGAAAAAAAACCTGCCGAAGCCCTGGCACTGCTTGAACAAATGATGCCAGATCCCCCAAATGCCCGCCTGCTGGCACGCAAAGCGCAAATCCTCAATGAGTTGGCAGAATATGACGCGGCTTTTGACAACTATAAGCTGGCGGCAGAATATGCTACCGATCTGACCGATAAATACAACGCGCTGTACCATATCGGCCGTCTGGCTGTAGTGGCTGATCAGGATGCTATGTTGGGCATTACTGCGCTGCAGCAATATCTGGAATTTTACAGCGACAGCGAAAACAAAACCTTACCCTGGGCCACCTTGCGTCTGGCACAGCTGATGTACCGCACTGGTGATAATTTTGAAGCCACATTGCTGGTGGGCAGCCTGACCCATGCCCGGGTTGCAGATGAAGAATTTAACCTTATTCTGTTAAGCTTACTCAGTGCATTAAAAGCCAAAGACGCACCGGCTGTTATTGAGCAACCTGAAGCTGCACCAGAGCCGGTGGAAGAAAAACAGGATAACGGACAAGATCAGGCAGAAACGATACAGGAGATCTGATGATCTCCTGTTTTGCAGCTTACTTACGAATACCTTCGACCGTTAAATCCAGCTGCACTGTGGCAGAGGCCGGGCCTAAATCGGTATTAATAGCAAAGTCTTTAAGGGTTAATGTAGTAGTACCGGCAAAACCTGCCCGGTAACCGCCCCACGGATCTTTACCCTCACCCAGTTTTTCGGCAGCAATAACCACCTCTTTAGTAACGCCATTTAAGGTAAGGTTGCCATGTAAATCAAAAGTATCACCTGCTTTTGGTACAACTTTAGTGCTGACAAAAGTGGCTTTAGGGTGTTTGCTAACATTTAAAAAATCACCGCTGCGCAAGTGCTTATCCCGCTCGGCGTGGTTAGAGTCTACGCTGTTAGTGTCGATAGTCAGCTGAATTTTAGATGCTTCCAGTTTGTCCGCATCATAGCTGAAGTCACCGGAAAACGTATTAAAGCGACCATACAGCCAGCTGTATCCCAAATGGCTTATTTTAAACTGTACAAAGGCATGAGCACCTTGTGTATCAATGACATAGTCAGCCGCTTGCGCCGGAATTGCCATCATAGCGGCCATTGATGCAGCCAGTAGTAGTTTTTTCATGAAGATCTCCAAAGTTAAGGTTTACGCCCAAACATACGTTTTAGCGTATTGTCTTTATCAATAAAATGATGTTTTAACGCCGCTAAACCATGCAACACTGCAAGTGCTATCAAACTGTATGCCACATATTCATGCACCAAGCCGGCTATATCAGCCTGATTAGCAAACAAAGCTCCCAGTGCCGGCACCTCAAACCAGGTAAATACCGCTATTGGCCGGCCATCCTCAGTTGAGATTAGATAGCCACTTAACACCAGCATAAAAATACCCAGATACAAACAAAACTGTACTACGGCCGATGTGCGCTTTTCCCAACTTTTATGTGATGCCAGCGCGGTTGGCGGCGGGCTGAAAAACCGCCACAGCACACGCAGTAGCATCGCTACGGCCAGTAAGATGCCAACACTTTTATGCCAGTATGGCGCAGTTCTGTACCATTCGCTGTAGTAGCTCAGATCTACCATCCAAAAACCTACACCAAACAAACCAAATACGGTCAATGCTACCAACCAGTGCAGTACCACACTCACTAAGCCATAATGAGATGAACTATTTTTCAGCATACTGAGCTCCTGTAATTTCTTGATAATATAGCAATTTGATAAAAGTAAAATTGCAATATTCCTCAAAAATAATTCTATTTATTAGAAAGGTTTACCGGTGAATTTTTACCTGGCGAAAAAAAACCAGCATTAAGCTGGTTTCAGGTCATAGTTAACAACACTCTTTACTCAAACTTACCGTCGCGGATATGTTTGTCACCACGCTGCTTGGCCAGTTCTACCTGGCGCTGGCGCTCGGCAAAGGCGGCTTTTTGCTCGTCTGTTGTTTTATCATGGCAATGCGGGCAACTCAGGCCTTTAACATAATGCTCGGATGCCATTTCAGCTGTTGATAACGGCATACGACAGGCATAACATTGATCATAGCTACCCTGCTCTAACCCGTGTTTTACCGCAACACGCTGGTCAAATACAAAGCACTCGCCTTGCCACAGGCTGTTCTGTGCCGGCATTTCTTCTAAGTACTTTAAAATACCACCATCAAGGTGATATACCTCATCAAACCCCTGCTCTTTTAAAAAGGCGGTGGATTTTTCACAGCGAATGCCGCCGGTGCAAAACATGGCGACTTTTTTATGTTTGGTTTTGTCCAGGTTTTCTGCCGCCCACTGCGGAAACTCGCGAAAAGTGGTGGTATTAGGGTTTATCGCGTTTTTAAAGGTGCCGATAGCCACTTCGTAATCATTACGGGTATCAATTAAAATGGTGTCTGGATCGCTGATCAATTGGTTCCAGTCGTCACCTTTTACATAGGTGCCCACTATATGCGCCGGGTTAATGCCTTCTACGCCCATAGTAACAATTTCTTTTTTCAGTTTTACTTTAGTGCGGTAAAAAGCCAGCTCGTCAGACAATGACTCTTTGTAACTCATGCCATCAAAACGGCCGTCAGCATCAAGCCAGGCTTTGACCGCATCGACACCGGCACGTTCGCCGCAAATGGTGCCGTTAATACCCTCTTCGGCCAGCAATAAAGTACCTTTGACTTTGTTCGCAACCATGTGGTCGTACAACGCATCGCGTAGCGTCACGTAATCAGGCAAACGGACAAACTTATATAAAGCAGCAACTACGTACATAACTTACCTCTTGCAACGGCGGACCGTAAATCCGCAGCAATATTAAAATCGCGCGTATTATAGCGTTCGCAGTAATTAAGGCAAGGCCACAAACTTAATGTGGTTTTTCCAGCAATGCGGCAAGATTAAGCTGTAATAAATGCTCGCCGTCGGTAATAGACAACAGCGGATCTTCGCGCCAAACGCTGAGCTTCATATGGCTTTTGAGCATCAGACAAAACTCGGCTAACTGTGCAGAACTCAGCGTAAAAATACGTTGATTAGCCGGCCACTGGTCGTGCTGTGCTTTGTTGGTTTCCTGTTCGTCCAGCACCAGCAGCAGTTGGTCCGCCAGATGCGAGGCGCGCAACCGGCGTTTTTCCGGTACCAACTCCAGCTGGCACCAGAGTTGAAAATGCTGCTGTTGATCCTGAATATACAGATCCGGCGTTTTGCCAGCAGAGTTATCTTTGGCAAAACTGGGGTGTTGCTCGTACAAGCTCAGATACGCCAGTAAGCGTTTGGCAAAATGCTCTGCGCTCTCACCTTGCCAGGGTGAGACATAATGACGTTGCTGTTGATAAGCATGGCTGGCATCACAGCTATAATCCAGATCGAGCTTTATAACCTTACTGACCATTTGCATGATCACAACCTCACTAAACCAGACTCTGCCTGGCGTAAGCAGAGTTTAGCTGTTAATACTTGAGACAACCAGATGCATAGCCAATGCCAACAGTAACAACCCCATCAGCCGATCAAACCAGTAGCCCTTTAGTAGTAAAAAACCTCTTACTTTTGTTTGGGTTAGAATTATCGATAACATACAAAACCAGGCTGCGGTAGCAACAGCCATATAAACGCCGTAAATTACTTTGTAAAAAAGTGGTGTCATTGGCGAAATAATGACCGCAAACAGTGATAAGAAGAATAACGTAGCTTTTGGGTTTAAGCCGTTAGTAATAAAACCGGCAACAAAGGCTTTACGGGCAGATGGTGTGTCCTCATTTGCGCTGCCAGCAATGGCTTGCTCAGGATGCAACGGCGCTTTGCTTCTTAAGGCCATAATGCCGATATAAAACAAATAACCCGCTGCGGCAAAGCTCAGCACTTTAAACAGCCAGGGTGTAGTTTGAATAAGCACGGCGATGCCCACCAGTGACCAGGTAACATGCAGCAGTATTGCCGCACCAATGCCCATACTGGCAGCTATCGCCTGCTGACGGCCAAACTGCACGGCATAACGCAGCACTATGGCAAAATCAGGCCCGGGGCTTGCCACTGCCATCAGGTGCACTACAGCAATTAATAAGAACTCCGGCCAAAAACCTGTCACGTAGAAACCTCAGCGGTAAAAAGCAAACATTCTAATAACTTCTGCCGGTGTTGTGCCAGAGTTTAATCGCTTAAAGCTGTCATTTAAGCTATTCAATCCGTAAGGCGTTTGCCGGCGCAGCATAAAGCTGTAAAATGTTACAACATCACGCTATTTATTGAGAGAATCCAACATGCGCCGTACCCCTGCTTTGCGACGTTACAGCCTGCTAGCGGTATTTGTCAGCCTGGCATTTAATGTTGCTGCACAAGAGTCATCTCAACGCTATAACGGCGTTGTAACTGATCCCCAGGGCCAACCGTTAAAAAATGCCCGCGTCCACATTCACGGCCGCCAGCAATATGTTTATGCCGATGAACAAGGCCGTTTTAGTATTCAGGCTCCGGCTAACGCAGAGCTGCATATCTCAGCCGCCGGCTATGGTGATAGCTTTATTACGGTAACGCCGGCGCAACCACAACTGAATATCAACTTATCGCCAGGTGGTGTAGAGCGTATTGTGGTTGCCGCATCAGGTATTCATAAATACAACCTGGAAATGGCAACGCCGGTATCAGTATTAACC
The DNA here is from genome assembly GCF_900108485.1 of Rheinheimera pacifica. Lineage (GTDB taxonomy): Bacteria > Pseudomonadota > Gammaproteobacteria > Enterobacterales > Alteromonadaceae > Alishewanella > Alishewanella pacifica. Next base: position 36,415 of record NZ_FNXF01000009.1, read on the forward strand.
GGTGAAGAATTAAGCCGGCGCACTGAGCCTACTATTGGCGAAACCCTGAAATACGAGCCAGGCGTACACGCCAATTATTATGGCCCGGTGGCATCAAGCCCGGTGATCCGCGGCCTGGACGGCCCGCGCGTACGTATTTTAAATAATGGTTTGGACACAGCTGATGTATCCCGTGTCGGGCCGGATCATGCAATTAGCGCAGATGCCATCACCGCGCAACAAATTGAAGTACTGCGTGGCCCTGCTACCTTATTGTATGGCAGTGGTGCCATTGGTGGCGTCGTTAATGTGGTAGACAACCGTATTCCGCGCCAATTGCGCAGCAGCAGCGAAACCAAACTGGAAACACGCTACGTTGATGTGTCAGATGAAAAAACTGTCGCACTGAACCACGAAGGCAGTAACGACAATATCGCCTGGCATTTCGATGGCTTTAATCGTGACGGCTCAGACTATGATGTACCACGCTTTACTAATGATGAAGGCGACAGCAGTAAAACCCTGGAGAACTCCTGGATCCAAAGTAAAGCCGTGAATGGCGGTGTAAGCTACATTGGCGACCGGGGGTTGTTCGGTATCAGTATTGGCCGGTTAGAGTCGGACTACGGTATCCCGGGCCATCATCACCACGCAGATGAGCACGAAGAAGAACATGAAGATGAGCATTTGCATGATGAAGAAAGTGTCTTTGCCAAGCTAAAGCAAAACCGCGTCAGCGTAGCCGGTGAATGGTATACCCCGTTTTCGGGTATTGAGACCTTATCGCTTAATACCGCTTACACCGACTATCAGCATCAGGAAATTGAGGCAGGTAGCATTGGTACCACCTTTAAAAATAAAGCTCTGGAAAGCCGTATTACGCTGGAACATGAAGCCATTGGTGGCTGGCATGGCCTGGTGGGTTATCATTTGCAACACTCTGATTATCGGGCCTTTGGCGAAGAGGCTTTTACACCAGACAGTAAAACATTAACGCACGCTTTGTTTGTGCTGGAAGAAAAACAGTACGGTAATTTGTCCGCTCAGCTGGGTGGCCGTATTGAGCGGACAAAGCATGACGCCGGCGATCTGGAACTGGGGCACGATGGCGCCTTAGTCAGTGGTATTTCTAACAGGTTTGCTGCTGTCAGTGCATCCGCTGGTGTGGTTTGGGAATTTGTACCGGGCTTTTCCTGGGCATTAGCAGTTAGCCGCTCAGAGCGTGCACCAAGTGCAGCAGAGCTGTATTCTAACGGTGCGCATATTGCTACCAGCAGCTATGAACTTGGCCTGATGTATCAACTACACGATGGCGAGCTGGAATTATCGCAACGTAAAGCAAAAAAAGAAACGGCAAATAATGTCGACATCACCTTTCGCAGTTTTAAAGGTGATCTGAGTTTTACCTATAACTTTTTCTATAACAAGGTACATAACTATCTGTACCTGGCAGATACCGGCCTGACCATGGAAGATCTGGAAGCAGGCCATGATGATGAAACAGGCGAAGAAGAACACCACCACGACAATTTTGGCCTGTATCAGTATCAACAACAGGACGCCACCCTGTATGGAGCGGAATTTGAAGCCCGCTATAAGTTAGATCATGCTCAATCATTAAATGTGTTTTTTGATGCCGTGCGTGCCAAACTGGACGGTGGCGATTATCTGCCGCGTATTCCGCCCTATAAAACCGGTTTGGGCTATCAGTATACCGGTGTTAGCTGGAGTGCAGATTTAGGTGTAACACGTTACGCGAAACAGGACAAAGTCGCGGCAAACGAAACCGTTACCAAAGCCTATACTCTGCTTGATGCCAGCGTAAATTACGATTTCAGCTTATCGCAGTTAGATATGACCGTATTTTTACGCGGTACTAATTTAACCAACGAGCTGGGCTTTGTGCACAGCTCCTTTATCAAAGCAGATGCGCCGCTGCCGGGCCGGGCTGTAACGCTTGGCCTGCGGGCAACCTTTTAATAAATTACGCCCGGTTTAGCCGGGCTTTTTATTACAGAAAACGGTCTTTAACGCGGCCCCACTGATAATAAGCCAGCTGGCCCAGACGCCGGAAAACCGGCAACGGGAAAGGCCGCAACCGGCTTTGATATATCGGCAGCGATGGTAAAGCAACACCCATTGCCATTTCTGCCAGCCTTACCCCGGCCAGAGTGCTGAACGACAAACCGCTGCCGCAATAGCCAGCGGCATAAAATACATTATCTTCCGCCTGACACAGCCGCGGCAAATCGTCATACGACACAGCCACCCAGCCACTCCAGTGATAATCGCAGCGCACATCAGCCAGCATCGGAAAACAGCTTTTCAATGCGCTTAGCAAGCGCTGCGGATATACCGCTTTTTCAGCATCACGGCCATACACTGCACTGCGTCCGCCAAATAAAATACGGTTGTCCGGCAGTTTACGGTAATAGTACTTCAGCGCACGCGTATCCATTATTAACTGGGTATGGTGCAGACCACTTTGCTGCAGTTGTGCCGGCGTTAACGGCTCTGTCACAATAATGCTGCTTAACACCGGCAAACAGCCGCGGTTCAACGGCGGATACAAATCTTTGGCTGTATAACCATTTGTTGCCAGTATCAGTTGCTTACAGTGCACGCGGGCTTGTGGTGTATGCACCACAAAACCATTACCCGAGCGTTGCCAGCGTAACAGCGGTGAGGCGGTATATAATTGCACCCCGCTACGCTGCGCCATAGCAGCATAGCCCTGCGCCAAAGCCAGCGGATTTACGCCAAAGCAATCGGGAAATTTAATCGCACCATAAGCTTGAGTATTGTGCATGTAGTCACTTTTTAGCTGCGCCGGAGATAAATAAACCACCGGATAGCCAAAATGGCGCTGTAAAAAATCTGTTTGTGCCGGTAAATCGGCGCCCAAAGAGGCTTTGTGGGCCACTTTTAAATAGCCTTCGGGCTGGGCAGCGCAAGCGATATTGCCATCAGCAATCATATGCCTGACCTGAGCCACAGCCGCGCCGTATTCCTGATGAAATATTCGGGCAGTATCTAAGCCAAAACGCTGTGTTAACTGCGCCAGGCCCAGCCGCCCGGTACCACGCAGCACAAAACCGGCGTTACGGCCACTGCAGCCCCAGCCGGTCTGATGCGCTTCTAATCTCGCGGTTAAAACGACTGGCCAGTTGGTAGGCGCAGCTCAGGCCGGTATAACCGGCGCCAATCACTACTATGTCGGCGCTTTGGTCCGCTACAATTGCACCAGTGCTGGCACCGGTTTGTGTTTGCGCTGCCCAGTACGAAGACGGGTAAGCTGCCCCCTGCCCGATATCCTTATCAACCAGCGGATCATACATAGCACACTCCTGAACTAGCCGGCACTAAAGGTTAATACCATTTCAGCGGCGCTGCAGTTGCACAAGGCACCGCACACCGGGCAAAAATAACCTGCGGTTTCAGATAAATGCCGCCAGCGCTGTGGGTGAACTTTAACTAAAACAGCACCCGCCTGACTAAAATAACGTTGCGCCGCATTACCCGGGCTCTCGCGCCAGATATGTGCCAACCCCGCTTTGGCGCCCTGTTGCTTTAAAACCGTAACTGAGGCCTGTAACAGCGAGGATGCAACGCCTTTACCCCGTTGCTCAGCACTTACCCCCACAGATTTAAAGTATGCCATATCGGCGCGCGGCACTGGCCATCGTGCTTCTGTGCACCAGTTATCCGGTTGCCATTGCCCGGCAGCAAAGCTTAAGCGGTAACCTATCAGTTGCTGCTCTTCAATCGCAACAAAGCTGGCGTTAATACCCTTTGCGATACCTTGCAGCTGCATAGCTCTCAGGCTGGCGTGGCTAAGGTAATTATCACCATGAATAGTATTAGCCAGGCTGACGACGGCAGGGAAAAAAGCTGGAGTAAGTTCGGTGATTTGCATCGTTGTGATCAGGACAAGAACGGTAGCGTTGTTATAAATCAGTCGCTGTAACTACGGCAATGTTTTTCTATGCAATCGAATGTAATTTCCTATTTTAGAGTCGGAATAACAGAAATATACGATAGACAACATCCGAGTTATCCAATATGGTTATCAGGACGCAAGATAAAAACATAAGCGTCTGCTAAATAGAAAAATAATCCAGGAACAAACTATGAAAAACCATAATAACTACCATCCGGTTGCTCGAGCCGTTAAATTCGGCCTTGCAGCGTCGCTGTCGTTCGGTATCAGTACCAGCGTAGCTATGGCACAGGAAGACGCCGATACTGCCAAGAAAGAACAATCCGTAGAAAAAATTGCTGTAGTAGGCAGCCGCTCAGCGCCACGGTCGATTGGTGATTCTCCGGTGCCCATCGATATTATTGGTGGCGACGAACTGATGAAAAGCGGTAACTCTGACATGTTAAACATGCTAACCAGTTCAGTACCGTCGTTAAATGTGCATGCCAATCCTATCAGCGATGCGGCCAGTTTGATCCGACCAATAAATTTACGCGGCCTGTCTTCAGACAGCACACTGATCCTGTTAAACGGTAAACGCCGGCATAAAGCATCTGTCATTACCTTTTTAGGTGGTGGTATCAACGATGGTGCTCAGGGTTCTGATATCTCCGTGATCCCTGGTATTGCAATGAAGCAAGTCGAAGTATTACGGGACGGCGCAGCCGCACAGTATGGCTCGGATGCTATCGCGGGTGTCATTAACTTTGTGCTCAAAGATGCAGATCAAGGTGGTTCTTTAGAAGTAAAGCGTGGTGAATATTACGCCGGTGATGGTACTTCAACGGAAATAGCGGCGAATATTGGTATGCCATTAACCGACAATGGTTTTGTCAATATCAGCGCCCAACTGAAAAATGCTGATCCTACCAGCCGCAGCGTGCAACGCGCCGATGCGCAGGCTATTGCCGATGACGGTAATCCTTTTATTGCCCCGGTTACTCAGGTATGGGGCTCGCCTAAAATTAAAGATGATATCACGCTGTTTGCTAATGCAGGTCTGGAATTAGGCAACGGCCGTGAAGCCTATCTGTTTGGTAACTATTCTGAGCGTGATGTGACAGGCGGTTTCTATTACCGCAATCCACATACACGTGGTGGCGTGTTCTCGAACGACGGCGGTGAAACACTGGAGGTTGTCGATACTACCGGCGCTGGTGGTTGTACAAATGTACCTATCGGCGGTCTTAATCATCAGCAGATAACCACAGCAGTAGGCGCTTTACCTGCTAACTGCTTTACATTCTTTTCGATGTTCCCGGGAGGCTTTACACCTAATTTTGGCGGCAATATTACTGATACCTCATTAACAGCAGGCACTAAAGGCGAGTTTAAATCCGGCTGGCTGGAAGGCATATTGTATGACTTCTCAGGCTCAGTTGGCCGCAGCGAATCAACATTTAACATCATTAATACTGTGAATGCGTCACTAGGCCCTAATACCCCTACCGAGTTTGAAGCCGGTAAATACATTCAGTTAGAAAAAACCTTTGCTGCAGACTTTGTTAAGTATGTAGCCGCCGGTTTGTACGAAGATGTGACGGTAGCCGGCGGCCTGCAGTGGACAGAAGAGAGCTTTGAGATAGTAGCCGGCGAGGTGGCATCGTGGGAAATTGGCCCTTATGTCAGCCAGTTAACCAATGGCTCTAATGGTTTTCCTGGGTTTCAGCCAGATGATGCCGGTACGAATACCCGCCGTAACTATGCAGCTTATGTTGATGTTGAAGCCGAATTTACCGAAAACTTTTTGATGGCCGCAGCGCTGCGTTTTGAAGACTATGAAAGTTTCGGTTCCACCACTAACTACAAAATAACGGCGCAGTACAGCTTAAGTGAAGACTGGGCGATGCGCGGCTCTCACAGTACAGGTTTCAGGGCGCCTACGGTAGGCCAGGCAAATGTGCGCAATGTGCGTACGGCACTGATCGGCGGCGAGTTGGTTGATATTGCGTTATTACCAGCCACTAGTCCGGTATCGCTGCTTAAAGGCGGCAAAGAATTAACGCCGGAAGAGTCAAAAAGCTTTGCCGTGGGCCTGGTGTATAACGGCGATAACTTCTTCTTTACCGCGGATGTATTCCGTATTGAAGTTGATGATCGGATTGGTCAATCTGCAGAGTTTGATGTAACCCAGGCTGACCGGGATGCACTGCGGGCAGCAGGGGTCAGGGGCGTTGAAAGCTTATCGCAGATCACATTTCTGACTAACGACTTTGATACTGTCACCCGTGGTCTGGACCTGGTTGCCAACTACTCGGCCAGCTTACTTAACGGCCGCAGCACCTTTAGTCTGGCTTACAACTGGACCGATACCACTGTCACTAACTACACCGCAGTGACAGGTGATTTTAAAGTATCACGGCTGGAAAAAGATTTGCCAGACCACCGCGCTACTCTGACCTGGAAACAGGACTGGGATAGTATCGATATGTTTGTTCGCGCAAACTATTATGGTAGCTATCAGGGCGTGCACGCCGATGATCCTGATTTAACGCAAATGGCATCATCTAAAGTTACTTTTGATGCCGAAGTAAGCTACCACATCAATGACAGCTTCTCTGTCGCATTGGGCGCACAGAACCTGTTTGATACCAAACCAGAGCGTTTGCCGCAATGGATGAGCGACATACTCGGTGCCAAGTACTTTGAAACCTCCCCGATGGGGATCAATGGTGGCTATTACTATCTGAAGGGCATTTACCGCTTCTGACAGACCCTGTTGTAAAACAAAAATCCGCCTTAACCGGCGGATTTTTTTATGGCTATAACGCTGCCAGCAAAGCCTGCAGCGGATGTTTTGGCTTATCCCCTACCAAGCGTTTTACCTGGCTGCGACAAGAAAAACCGGTAACCAGTATTTGCCCGGTACCATACTGCTCAACCGGTGCACGCCAGCTGATATCAAACAGTGCTTTGCTGTTATCCAGATTTTGCGCTTCATGGCCATAAGTACCCGCCATACCGCAGCAACCCACGCTCACCGGCTTTAAGCTTAGCCCGGTGCTACTAAATATTTGCTGCCAGGCTTTTTCAGTGGCCGGTAAGGCAGTTTTTTCCGTGCAATGCGCCAGTAAGGCAAACTCAGCGGTTTTGCTTACCTTGGGTAAGCTTTGCTGTACCAGCCATTCGTGCAGTAACTGTACGTTAAAATCACCGCGTTTATCGGCCAGTGCTTTGTTGTACTCATCGCGGTATACCAGTACTAAAGAGGCATCCAGCCCCAGCATCGGCAAGCCCAGCTGTTGCAACTGGTTTAAAAACTGTGCCGCTGTGGCGGCAGTTTTGGCAAATTCGCGCAAAAAGCCTTTTACATGCTGCGGCTTACCGTTGGGTAAAAACGGCAACAATACCGGGTTAAAACCGAGTTTTTGCAGTAAATTTAATGCATCAGCTACCAGCTCTGCTTCATAAAAACTGGTAAAAGGGTCTTGCACCAGCAATACGGTGCGTGCTTTTAGCTCTGTTGGCAGCTGCTGCAAACTAACTAAATCGAAACGATACTGCTCACCAATCTGCTGCGCCAACGTTGGCACCGATAATTGCGGTGTATCAACATAGCCTACTGTTTTTTTAAGCACTGCCGCGGTAATGCTACGCTTTAGCACAAAGTTAACCAGTTTCGGCGCTTTGGCCAGCAACGGCGCTGTGCGCTCAATATTACCGACAATATAATCTTTAGCCGGGCGTAAATAACGGCTGTGGTACAGCTGTAAAAACCGCGCGCGAAACGACGGTACATCGACTTTTATCGGGCACTGGCCGGCACAGGCTTTACAGGCCAGACAACCTTCCATAGCGTCCATCACTTCATGCGAGAAATCTTCTTCGCCCTGTCGTTTTGCCAGCGTATTTTTTATACGCTGCCATAAGCCATTGATACCGGCTGATTTACTTAACAACTGCTGCTCTTGTGCCAGTACATCCAGGCCTTGCAATTCGGTTAGGCGTAACCACTCACGCATTAAGCCTGCCCGGCCTTTAGGGCTGTGGCGCCTGTCTTTCGTTACTTTGCTCGACGGGCACATCGGCGAGTTTTCTTCGTAATTAAAACACAGGCCATTGCCATTGCAGTTTAAGCTGCTGTCAAAACTGTCTTTCACGGCTACCGGTATTTGCCGGTCAAAGTAAGCCCGTTTTACACCATCTACCGACACTAAGCTGTCAGCACTGTTAAACGGCGTACAAATTTTACCGGGGTTTACTCTGTTGCGTGGATCAAAAGCCGCTTTAATTTTACGCAGCTCGTTAAACAGTTCATCGCCAAAAAATGCCGGGCCGTACTCACTACGGTAACCTTTACCATGCTCACCCCACATCAGGCCGCCGTATTTGGCCGTTAATGCCACCACCTGATCGGAAATAGTACGCAGCAATTGCTCCTGCTGTGGGTCGCATAAATCCAGCGCCGGGCGCACATGCAATACACCGGCATCAACATGGCCAAACATGCCATATTGCAGGCCGTGGCTGTCGAGCAGTGCACGAAACTCCATAATAAAATCGGCCAGATTCTCCGGCGGTACGGCAGTGTCTTCGGTAAAAGGAATGGGCTTTTGCCTGCCTTTAGCATTACCCAGCAGCCCTACTGCCTTTTTGCGCATGGCGTAAATATTGCCAATAGCGGTGTTATCATAGGTAAGCTGGTAGCCAATAATGCCATCGGTTTTATCTGCTATTGCGCCGTCCAACCGGGCCGTTAGCGCGGCAATTTTTTGTTCAATTTCGCTTTGCTGTTCGCTGTTATACTCCACCATATTCAGGCCCTGCATTTCAATGCCGGGCACGTCGGTGATTAAGTCTTTTACCTGATGCCAGATAATATCGGCGCGGGCTAAATTCAGCACTTTGCTGTCAACGGTTTCAACTGATGTCGCTTCAGCCGCCACCAGAAACGGGGCGTTACGCAGCGCACTTTCAAAACTGTCGTATTTAACATTAACCAGACATTTGTATTTGGCAATCGGTGTAATGTTTAGTTTGGCTTCTGATACAAAACCGAGTGAGCCTTCAGAGCCGGTAATAATACGCGATAAATCAAACTCGGTTAAATCGTCATTAAACACATGCTCTAAATCGTAACCGGTTAAAAAACGGTTTAAACGTGGAAATTTCTGCAGAATTTGTGGCCGGAAAGTACGGCAGCTATCGAGCACTTGCTGGTAAATACGGCCAATGCTGTTTGGCATCTGGGCGCGGTGCTCAGCTTCAAAGGTGGCCATTTTATGGGTATTTAATATATTGCCGTCGATCAACACCGTTTTTAATGCCAGCACGTGATCGCTGGTTTTACCGTACACCAAAGAGCCTTGCCCCGAGGCATCGGTATTTATCATGCCGCCGATAGTCGCGCGGTTAGAGGTGGATAAATCCGGCGCAAAGAAAAAGCCGTAAGGTTTTAAAAAAGCGTTCAGCTGATCTTTAATGACCCCGGCCTGCACCCGCACCCAACGCTGTTCGACGTTAATTTCGAGAATATTGCGCATATGGCGCGATAAATCTACCACCACGTGTTCCGTCAGTGCCTGGCCATTAGTGCCGGTACCGCCGCCGCGCGGGCTGAATTTAATATGCGAGAAACTTGACGTTTGCGCCAGTGAAGTAAGAATAACCAGATCGTCGGTGCTTTTAGGTAGCAACACGGCCTGTGGTAGCGCCTGATACACGCTGTTATCAGTAGCAACCGCTAAACGGCTGCCATAACTGGTTTCGATATCGCCGTTAAAGCCAGCGGCAACTAAGGCTTTGCTAAAAGCAACAATGCTGGCATCCAGCGCGAGTTCGGGATTAAGCTTTGGGATCATAACTGCAGACACTCGGCAATAAGTGCCTGCAGTATAACATTAACTTGATAGCAGATTTAACTGCAATTGCGCGCTAAAAACTAACTGACTGCCGGACGTATTTTCTGCTGCAAGCCGCGTAAGAAATAACGCAGCACCTGCTCCTGGCAGGCACGGTAATGTTTATGATCCGGGCGGCGGAAAAACGCGCTGAGTTCATGCTTGCTTAAACGGAACTCTGCACCTTCTAATAAGGCTAAAATGTCATCGTCTTTTAAATCAAAGGCAATTTTGAGTTTACGCAGAATAATATTGTAATTAAGCTTAGTTTCCGGTTCGGGAATAACACCGTCTTTGGCACCGCGACGCTGGATAATCACGCCATTGAGAAAGCCAGCCAGCAACACATCACTAATTAAGGCAAAATCTTCACTTTCGTCAGACTCCAGCCAGGCCATCACCTGCTCTTTCGTTACTGTGACATTGGTTAAAGCAAAAATGGCAATCATGCCGTGGTTAGGAGCATTTAGTGTGTAACGCAGGCTGCGCAGTACGTCGTTGTTGGTCAAGATAATATCCTGTAGCAAAGTCAGATGAAAAACGGCGGCTATAATACCACAGCCGCCGTTAAATCCGTATTTTGCTGTAATGACACTGCCGCTTAAGGTAAATGCCCCAACTTACTGGCTTTGGTGGCCAGATAACGGTGACTATGCGCCGAGGTTTTTACCCGGTGCTGTACTCTTTCTAATACGTTAACACCGGCATCGGTTAAGGCTTTTAGCTTACGCGGGTTATTGGTAAGCAGGCGTATTTGCTGAATACCCAGTTGTGCAAACATTTGCGCCGCTATATCGTATTCACGCATATCGGGTAAAAAGCCCAAAATTTCGTTGGCTTCTACCGTATCCAGCCCTTTATCCTGCTCAGCATAAGCGCGAATTTTATTGATCAGGCCAATGCCACGGCCCTCCTGGCGTAAATACAAAATGCAACCGCGGCCCAGATCAGCAATTTTACGCATCGCAGCTTCTAACTGTGGGCCACAATCGCAGCGCAGGCTAAACAAGGCATCTCCGGTTAAACACTCCGAATGCACCCGCGCCAGCACGGGTTCATCTGTAGTGATGTCGCCCAGCGTTAATGCGACATGCTCTTTACCATTAGGTGCTTCAAAGCCATGCAAACGGAACTCAGCAAAAGGTGTGGGTAATAGCGTTGAGGTTACAAGTTTTAGTTTCATCATGACTTCTCAGATAACGGCCGCACTTACTACAGCACAAGCTTTATAGGACCTTAATTGGGCCATAAGTTGGGCCAGGGTGCCGGTAATTCAAGTAGGCCCAATGCCGGCATTATACCGCGTTCGTTAATGTTAACGCGAATGGTGGTAATAACATCATTAGCACAATGCAAAGTGCACTAAGCTCCGACACCGATAAAATCAGGCAGATTGACGCAGCAACCATGCAATTTTTATTAAACCCGTTACAATAGCCGCTGTTTTTATTACCGGTTGTTTTCCATGCTACGCTTTTTTGAACGCCTTACCAAACCCTTCCCAGCAGTTGAACCTGGCCAACCACCGCGCGGTTTGCTGGCTTTTTGTCGTCACTATACCAAGGGCATGGAAACATCATTGTTATTCATGTCTTTATCTTCAGCTATCTTAGCCGTACTGGAAGTATCACTGTTTAGCTTTATGGGCCAGCTGGTTGACTGGCTGGTAGCTAATGATCCGGAAAACTTTTTTACCGACGAGCGCGCAACCCTGATTTGGATGGCGCTGGTAACCCTGGTGTTGCTGCCGTTAATGACCTTTCTTCACTCGGCAATAGTGCATCAAACTTTGCTGGGTAATTACCCGATGTCGATCCGCTGGCTGGCTCACCGTTACTTATTGCGCCAGAGTGTCAGTTTTTATCAGAACGACTTCGCCGGCCGTATTGCAACCAAGGTTATGCAAACGGCGCTGTCGGTGCGCGAAACGGTAATGAAGCTGCTGGATGTAATGGTATATGTGCTGGTGTATTTTAGCGCCATGCTGTTTTTTGTTGCCGATGCCGATATCCGTTTAATAGCCCCAATGCTGATTTGGCTGGTATTTTACATCGCACTGCAGTTTTATTTTGTACCACGCTTAAAGCGCGTGTCCACCGCACAGGCGGATGCCCGTTCAGAGATGACCGGCCGTATCGTTGACAGCTACACCAATATTGCCACCATTAAGCTGTTTTCGCATACCAACCGCGAAGAAAGCTATGCCAAAGACAGTATGGATGTCTTCCTGCAACCGGTATATCAGCAAATGCGCCTTGCCACCGGATTAAGTGTATCAGTGCAAACGCTTAACTATATTTTAGTCTTCAGTGTAGCGGCATTGTCGCTGTATTTATGGGCTGGCAGTGCTATTACAGTGGGCGCTATTGCAATAGCAATTAGCCTGGCGCTGCGTTTAAACGGTATGGCACAGTGGATTATGTGGGAAGTCAGTGCGCTGTTTGAAAATATCGGTACTGTTGCCGACGGTATCGCCACCCTGTCGCGGCCGATTGAAGTAAAAGATGCTGATAACGCCGCTAAGTTAACGGTGCCAAAGGGCCAGATTGAATTTCAGCAGGTTAGTTTTAACTACGGTAAAACCCCAACCGAAGACGGTAAAGCGGCAATATTGCAACAACTGAACCTGAGCATAAAACCAGGCGAAAAAGTCGGTTTAGTTGGCCGCTCCGGCGCTGGTAAATCCACGCTGGTAAATCTGTTGCTGCGTTTTTATGATATCGAGAGCGGTAAAATACTGATCGATGGCCAGGATATCAGCCAGGTAAGCCAGGAAAGCCTGCGTCAGCATATCGCCATGGTAACGCAGGACACTTCCCTGCTGCACCGTTCAGTACGTGAAAATATTGCTTATGGCAAACCAGATGCCAGCGAAGCGGAATTACAGTTAGCAGCAGAGCAAGCCGAAGCCAGTGATTTTATCCGTAATTTAACCGACCCTAAAGGCAACAGTGGCTTTGATGCCCAGGTCGGTGAGCGCGGCGTTAAACTCTCCGGCGGCCAACGACAGCGTATCGCTATCGCCAGGGTGCTGTTGAAAAACGCGCCGATTTTAATTCTGGATGAGGCCACTTCGGCACTGGATTCAGAAGTAGAAGCTGCTATTCAGGCCAGCTTAAACACGCTGATGGCCGGTAAAACTGTTATTGCCATTGCTCACCGGTTATCTACCATCGCGCAGATGGACCGGCTTATTGTGCTGGATCAGGGCAATATCGTTGAGCAAGGCAGCCACAGCGAACTGATTGCCAGCGGCGGCATATACGCCCAGCTGTGGGCGCACCAAACCGGTGGTTTTATTGGTGTAGAATAAAGCAAAGCGTTAAATCAGCCTGAGTTAAACGCCGACATTAAGTCGGCGTTTTTACTTTACTTCCAACTGATTATTCACCGAATGCACGCCAGAGGTTGCCGCGGTAATCATCGCCGCTTGTTCGCGCTGCGCCTGAGTTTCAACCTGGCCCCAAAGTTTAACATCACCTTTGCGGGTTTCTATCTGGATATCTAAATGCTGCAACTGTGGATCTGCCATCAGGGCAGTATTAACCGCAGTGCTGATATTAACATCGTCACCACTGCCATCTTCAGTTGTTACGCTAAGATCCGGTGCACCGGTTTGGGCATTAACATTGCCGCGCTCACAGCTACTCAGCAGCAAGCTGCCTGCCAGCACCACACCAGCGGTGACAAAGGTACGTTTTATTACTTGCATCATTGGCTCGTTCACGCTGCAAAAGTGCAGAGTCAAAACCATAATGGCCTAACAACAGGCTGGTATCTGTGCGCTAGCAGACATAGCATATATGCAGCCTGCTAATGCGACAGATAAAAAAGCCCGGCACTTAGGCCGGGCTGCTAATCAGATTTAATTATGCGGTTAATTTATTTCTGCTGTTGCTGCTGTTTGGCCAGCCGCTTCTCCCAGAACGTCGCGTTTTTAATGCCTAGTTTTACCGGATCAAAGGTAATGGGGCCGCCAGCTTTTTTCTGCTCTTCAAAATCACGCAGGCAACGCATGGTAGGCTTATACATAAAAAATATGACCAGAATACCAACCACGTTAACCCAGGCCATTAAGCCTACGCCTATATCACCGATATTCCAGATATAACCGGCGCTATTTACCGTGCCGTAGGCCACCATAAACATCAATAACAGCTTAAATACGATATTGGGCAATTTGTTGTTAAACACCCGGTTTAAATAGGCCACGTTAGTTTCAGTAATATAGTAGTACGCCAAAATGGTAGTAAAAGCGAAGAAGAAAATAGCCAAGCCGGCAAACATCTGGCCAAACTGACCAAACACACTTAACAACGCCATTTGCGTAAAGGCAGGTGAAGCCACTTCGGTTGCCGCATCAACATTCTGCAGGATCATGGTGCCAACACCAGTGGCGGCATTAAAGTTCTCGGTTTGAATATTGTACTGCTGCGTAATTAAAATCATTAACGCTGTGGCGGTGCAAACAAACAAGGTATCAACATACACAGAAAACGCCTGCACTAAACCCTGCTGTGATGGATGGTCAACTTCAGCCGCAGCTGCGGCATGCGGGCCTGTGCCCTGGCCAGCTTCATTCGAGTAGATGCCCCGCTTCACACCCCAGCCTATTGCTGCACCAAAACCGGCCTGCGCAGTAAAGGCATCCGTGAATATCATGCCAAACACGCCAGGCACTTTGTCCAGGTTAAGAAATACCACGATCAGTGCCAGCACTATGTAGCCAAGCGCCATAAAGGGCACAACAATCTGGGTAAAATGCGCAATACGCTTAATACCGCCGAAGATAATAAACGCCAGTACGATAAGGATCACCGCCAGTGCAATCAGTTTATGGGTACCTACTTCACCAAAACTGGTAACCACCATATTACCGTCGCCAAAAACCTGCGTTACGGCATTACCCACCGCATTGGCCTGCACACCCGGCAAGAAGATACCGCAGCCAATAATGGCCGAAATAGCAAACAAAATACCTAACCAGCGCCAACCAAGACAACGTTCAAAATAGTAAGCCGGGCCACCACGATACTGGCCGTTTTCTTCAACTTTATAAATTTGCCCCAGCGTAGATTCAACATAGGCCGTGCTGGCACCTAAAAATGCGACAACCCACATCCAGAACACCGCACCGGGGCCACCAAAACCGATTGCTGCGGCCACACCGGCAATATTACCTACACCAACCCGGCCGGATAACGACACTGCCAGTGCCTGAAATGACGAGATACCTTTGTCTGATTCAGTATTATTCAGCAGCAGTTTGCACATTTCTTTAAAATGGCGAACCTGCGCAAACCGGGTCAGTATTGAGTAAAATAAGCCAGCGCCAAGACACAAGTAAATCAGCGCCGGGCTCCAGATAATGCCATTTAGCGCACTAATAAAGCCTTCCATTTCCCTTCCTTATAATTATTTTTCAGCTAATTGTGTTATACGCCGCTTAATTTGCCACAGCAAAAGCAGAATTGCTACGCCGTTAGCTGGTTTGCCGCTGATCTGCGATAATTTGCCCGGCAGCGGCGATTTCATCATCATGCGCCTGATCCACCCATGGCTCTGCTAATGCCTGCTTGTACCAATCCTGCATTGCAGGTAAAGCTAATAAGTGTTGCAGATAGCTGGTGGCGACTTTACTAAACGGCAAACCATAGCTTTGCATACGAAATGCTACCGGCGCAAAAAACGCATCAGCGGCACAAAACGCTTTACCGGCTAAAAATGGCCCGCCGAACTGCCGGATCCCCTGCTCAAATAATTCACTTAAGCGGTTAATGTCTAGCAAAAGAGCCGGCGTTAGCTGATGCAACTGTACCCGGTGGCCACAGCTCATACCGCAGGTATTACGCAAGGTGCTAAAACCAGAGTGCATTTCTGCCGCGGCGCAACGGGCAAATGCGCGGGCTTTTACGTCTTTTGGCCATACAGTTGGATAGCTTTCATACAGATATTCAGCAATGGCCAGCGAATCCCATACCACAATGTCTTTTTGCACCAAACATGGCACTTTGCCAGAGGGCGAGAAAGTACGGAATTTTTCAAAGTTGCCCTGCTGGCTAAAAGGCACCAGTTGCTCAATAAACGGAATATTCAGCTGATGCATTAACACCCAGGGCCGTAATGACCAGGAAGAATAATTTTTGTTGGCAATATAAAGTTCACGCATAGTCGGCTCCTTAGTGGCGTAGTGTTTATTTACTATGTGCTGAAGTAGCAAAAATCACAATCAGCTTTTGTTTCAAACTGATGCTATACCGGGCGGCTGGCATAAAAAAGCCCCTGTTTAAGGGGCTTAGTCTGCAAAAAACAGGTTATTGTTTACCGTGTTGTGAACCATACTTTTCGGCCAGATATAGCCAGGTTTCCAGCACGGTATCCGGGTTCAGCGATACGCTATCGATGCCCTGCTGCATTAACCAGGCAGCAAAATCGTCGTGATCCGACGGGCCCTGGCCACAAATACCAATGTACTTACCTTTAGCTTTACAGGTTTTAATGGCCATTTCCAGCAACTTGTAAATTGCCGGGTTACGCTCATCAAATAAATGGGCTATCAGGCCGCTGTCTCTGTCCAGCCCCAGGGTTAACTGAGTTAAGTCGTTTGAGCCGATAGAGAAGCCATCGAAGTATTCTAAAAACTCTTCTGCCAACAAGGCGTTAGAGGGCAACTCGCACATCATAATAACCCGCAAACCGTTGTCGCCGCGTTTTAAGCCGTGCTCTGCTAATAAATCGATTACGCTACTTGCTTCACCCAGGGTGCGCACAAACGGGATCATAACCTCTACATTGGTAAAGCCCATCACATTACGCACCCGCTTTAATGCCTCAACTTCCAATGCAAAGCAATCACGGAAATCTTCGGAGATATAGCGCGAAGCACCACGAAAACCTATCATCGGGTTTTCTTCGTGCGGTTCATACTGGCGTCCGCCAACTAAGTTAGCGTATTCGTTTGATTTAAAATCTGACATCCGCACTATCACCTTTTGCGGCGCAAAGGCACAGGCTAAAGTGGCGATGCCCTCAGTCAGCTTGGCAATATAAAACTCAACCGGATTAGCATAACCGGCAATCATTTCGCTGATAGTGGCTTTAAGCTCGGGAGTTTGCGCATCAAAGTTCAGCAGTGCCTTAGGGTGCACGCCAATCATGCGGTTAATAATAAACTCCAGCCGTGCCAGACCAATACCGGCATGTGGCAGTTTGGCAAACGAGAATGCCCGCTCCGGGTTGCCAACGTTCATCATTATTTTTAAATCCAGCTTGGGCATCTGATCAACGCGGCTGCTTACCACCTTGTACTCCAGCTTGCCGTCGTAAATAAAGCCGGTATCACCTTCAGCACAAGACACGGTAACCTGCTGGCCGGTTTTAATGTTAGTGGTAGCATCGCCACAACCCACTACTGCTGGAATACCCAGCTCACGGGCAATAATAGCGGCGTGGCAGGTACGACCGCCGCGGTTGGTCACGATAGCTGACGCCCGCTTCATAATCGGTTCCCAGTCCGGATCGGTCATGTCAGTTACCAGCACATCGCCCGGCTGAATTTGGTCCATCTGCTCTATGCCTTTAAGCACCTTAGCAGTACCGGCACCAATACGCTGGCCAATAGCCCGGCCCTCCACCAACACCGGCGCCTTCGCCAGCAGTTGGAAGCGCTCCATGCTGTTGCTATCTTCGCGGCTTTTCACCGTTTCCGGCCTGGCCTGCACTATATAAAGCTTGCCGTCGTTACCATCTTTTGCCCATTCGATATCCATCGCGCGGCCGTAGTGCTTGGCAATAATAACAGCTTGCTTAGCCAGCTCTTCTACTTCGGCATCGGTGAGGGAGAACTGCCGGCTGCGCTGTGGTTCAATATCCACCACCTTAACCTGCTTGCCGTGGCCTTGCTCGCCGGAGTAAATCATCTCGACTTTTTTACTGCCTAAATTGCGCTTTACCACTGCCGGGCGGCCAGCGGCCAGTGTGGGTTTGTGTACATAGAATTCGTCCGGGTTAACGGCGCCCTGCACCACCATTTCACCTAAGCCATAAGAAGAAGTAATAAATACCACCTCTTCAAAGCCCGACTCAGTATCAATACTGAACATAACGCCGGATGAAGCTAAATCAGAGCGCACCATTTTCTGTACGCCAGCTGATAACGCCACACCACGGTGGTCGTAGCCCTGATGCACACGGTAAGAAATGGCGCGGTCGTTAAATAACGAGGCAAACACATGTTTAATAGCAATGATCACGGCATCATAGCCGCGCACATTTAAAAAGGTTTCCTGCTGGCCGGCAAAAGACGCATCGGGCATATCTTCGGCAGTGGCTGATGAGCGCACAGCAAAAGACACATCCTGTGCAGCGTCCGGGTGCAGTTGTTGGTAAGCCTCGCGAATGGCCTGTTCTAATTCAGGCTGAAACGGTGTATCAATAACCCACTGGCGGATTTGTGCGCCGGCTTTGGCCAGTGCCGTTACATCGTCCACATCCAGGCCGTCGAGCAGTTGATAAATGCGCTCATTAACGCCGCTTTGTTCAAGAAATTGGTTAAAGGCATAGGCTGTAGTAGCGAAGCCGCCAGGTACCTGTACCCCGGCATTAGCCAGATTACTGATCATTTCACCCAGTGAGGCATTTTTGCCCCCCACCCGGTTTACATCGTGCATTCCCAGGTTTTCATACCAAATCACAAATTCTTGCACAGTTCGTCTCCAATTTTTGTCGTATGGCGTGTAAGCTTACATCCAGCATTACAGGGCCAGACGATTTTACACTGGCGTCAGGGTTAATTAAAACCTTAATTTCAATGTAATTTTATAACAACAAAACGGAGTTTCCGGTGCGTACAGCCTTTTATATATCAGATGGAACCGCTATTACTGCAGAGGTGTTTGGCCATGCCTTACTTACTCTTTTTCCTGCACAATTTGAGCATGTTACCATTCCGTTTGTTGAAACTGCCGATATGGCTGAACAGGTAAAACAGCGTATTAACGATCGTTATAAAACAACGGGACAACGGCCGTTAATCTTTCAAACCTTTGTTGATGACCAGTTACGGCAGATTATTAACAGCAGTAATGGCGTGTGTTATGACTTCCTCAATACCTTTGTCGAGCCTATTCAGCGCGAGCTTGGCGTGGCGCCGGTGCCCAAAACCCACCGCACTCACAGCATCCATGAACAAAGTTATGATTTTCGTATTGATGCAGTAAATTTTGCCCTGGCCAATGATGACGGTTCTAACCTGAAAAATTTTGATCAGGCCGACATTATTCTCGTCGGCGTCAGCCGCTCTGGTAAAACCCCTACCAGCCTGTATCTGGCACTACAATATGGCATTAAAGCAGCAAATTACCCATTTGTAGAAGAGGATATGCAGCAACTACATTTGCCGGAGGTGTTAAAGCGTAACAAGAGTAAACTGTTTGGTTTAACCATCACCGCGGAGCGTTTAAGCCAGATTCGCGAGCAACGCCGGGCCAATAGCCGCTATGCATCACTGCGTCAGTGTCAGCTGGAGCTGGCAGAGGTAGAAAACTTATATCAGCGCGAGCAAATTCCGTTTTTAAACTCCACCCATCTGTCGATAGAAGAGATTTCAGCAAAGATTATCGCCAAAACGGGGCTTAAACGGCATAAATATTAACTGTGCCGTCCAACCTGCTGCAGTATTTCACTAATAGAAAGCGGCTCAGCCTCGCCGCTTTCCAGCCGTTTTATCTGCTCAACCAATAAGGTATTCACCGGGGTTGGTAGTTGATAAAGCTGGCCCATCCGCACCACTGCACCATTTAAAAACATAATTTCAGTGCGCTTTTTTGCCTGTATATCATCCCACATCGATGAGCGGGCTTGTTCATCCATAGGCAACATTTTAGCGGCAATACGGCGGAACAATATGGTTGGTAAACGCAGTAACCATGGCAACATAGCATTGGGTAAGCCGGTGTATGGCACCGGGCGGATTTTTGCTTTACTGCATATTGCCAGCCATTCCTGCATGGCCAGCGCCAGTAGCATACGGCTGTCGGCATCCAACAACTGTTGTTTCAGCGGTACATTACTGATCGCATTGAGGGCATTGTTTAAGTTAAGTAATAGCTTGCCATATTCCGCTGCTGTAATATCTGTGGTCAATTGCACCGGCAACTGTAAATGGTTAAACACGCTGATAAGGTAATTTACCGCAGCATGCTGGCTTTGCTGCCAGACAATGTTACCCGCAGTGGCACGATGAAACTGCCCAGCGCGGTTTTTTATAACGTTAAATGGCACTATTGCGCGCAGTACCGGATTAGTCAGATCCTGGGTTAGCATTTCACCAATGCCTATACCATTTTGCATCGCCACCACCGGTACTTCAGGGCGTAAAAAGCGTTTTAGCTGGGTAAGCATCGGCACTAATGCGGGAGCTTTTACTGTCAGTAACACCACATCGCACTCAATAAGGCTGTTAAGTGAACTGTAAAAAGCGACGGGCTGGGCAAAATATGCCTGATGATCAAACGAGGTAGCACTTAAACCATTAGCAGCCAGTTCCAGTGCCATAGTTTCACGGCCAAAAAATTTAACGTCCAGGGCACTATCCTGGCATAAGTAAGCGCCAAGATAGCAACCCACACTGCCTGCACCTACTATGCCAATACAGTAACGCTGACCAGCAGTAGAATACCGGCCAGCGTCATCCTGAGCTTGTTGTCCTGATAACACTTACGCTCCTTTGAGCGCGTTATTATTTACGCGCAGTGCGTAGAGTATCGGCAATCAGGAAGGCTAATTCCAGTACCTGATCAGCATTTAACCGCGGATCACATTGAGTAAAGTAGCGTTTACCCAAATCGTGCTCACTTAAGCCGTAAGCACCGCCTGTACATTCGGTAACATGCTCACCTGTCATTTCCAGGTGAATACCACCGGCATGGCTGCCTTCTGCTTTATGCACCGCAAAGAAGTTACGGATTTCACGCAAGATGGCTTCAAAATCGCGGGTTTTGTAGTCGTTACTCGCTTTTACCGTATTGCCATGCATCGGGTCGGAGCTCCACACTACTTTACGGCCTTCCTGCTGCACTTTACGCACTAAAGCGGGTAATTTATCAGCCAGTTTGTCGGCGCCCATACGGGTGATCAGGGTTAAGCGTCCGGCAACATTGTCCGGATTTAATGCATCAATTAAGCGGATCAGATCGTCCAGCTGCATACCCGGGCCCACTTTTACGCCAACCGGGTTATGGATGCCGCGGAAGAATTCAATATGCGCATGATCCAACTGGCGGGTACGCTCACCAATCCACACCATATGCGCAGAGCAGTCGTACCAGTCGCCGGTTAATGAATCACGTCGTGTCAGTGCTTCTTCGTAATTTAGCAGCAAAGCTTCATGCGAAGTATATAGCTGGGTTTCACGGATAGAGGGTGAATTCTGGCCGGTAATACCGCAAATTTCCATAAAACGCAGCGCTTCCTGAATACGCTGCGCCACATCCTGATAGCGATCTTTTAGTGGGTTAGATTCAACAAAACCCATATTCCACTTACTGACCTGATGTAAATCAGCCAGACCACCCTGAGCAAAAGCACGCAGCAGGTTCAGCGTAGCCGCTGAATGGTGATAAGCCGTGGTTAACCGGTTTGGATCCGGCAGCCTCGCCTGTTCAGTAAATTCAAAACTATTAACAATATCACCGCGATAGCTTGGCAGTGACACGCCATTAATCGTTTCCAGATCACTTGAGCGCGGTTTGGCATATTGCCCGGCCATGCGGGCAACTTTTACTACCGGCAAACCACCGGCAAACGTCAGTACCACCGCCATTTGCAGTAATACTTTAAAGGTGTCACGAATTTTAGGTGCGTTAAAATCGTTAAAGCTTTCGGCGCAGTCTCCGCCTTGCAATAAAAACCCCTGACCTTCAGCAACCTGGCCCAACTGGCTAAACAGATCCCGCGTTTCCTGGGCAAAAACCAGCGGCGGATACTTATGTAATTGCTGTTCAACACGGTGTAGCAAATCCTGATCCTTGTAGCTTGGTTGCTGTTGGATCGGTAGATTGCGCCAGCTTTGAGGCGTCCAGGTGGTCACGATGATTTTCCTATGTCTGATGAATTGCCATGCAAGTTATAGACTTCTGGACGTAAATTCAATGCTGAACATGGCATAATTTATGACAATTTTATCTGCTGGCGAAAAATTGCTGTAGTTTTGTTCAGTTAGGCTTGCCTGGAGTACGGATCTGACAAATATTCCACCAGCCCATCACAGCCCTGCTCTATCAGTTTTAATACCAGCGCAAAGCCCCGGCTGCCGCCGTAATAGGGATCTGGTACTTCACTTATGGCCGGAAATTCAGGGTGATACTGCAAAAACAACTGCAATTTATGCTGATGCTCTGGCGGACAACGGCGGTTCAGTTCCTGCAAATTATCATTGTCCATGGCCAGGATCAGATCGTAGTACGCAAAGTCCTGCTCTTTTACCGGCCTTGATGTTATACCGTTAAACTTATAACCGCTAGCCTGGCCTTCCCTTACACTGCGCTGATCGGGGGCCTCACCACGATGCGACGCGCTGGTACCGGCCGATTCTATTTCAACCGCCAATGCATATTGAGCCGCTTTATAGCGCATAACAGCATGAGCCGTGGGTGAGCGACAGATATTCCCCAGACAGACAAACAAGATTTTCCTTGGCATAACAACTCCCTATATCTCAATTTTGCTATGCTAGCATGCTTTGAGCCGAACGTTAAATGGTTGCATATTGCTAAACTCAGGTTCAGTATGGCGTTTCCTGACAGGAGAATTTGATTGTATTTCGGAGAGAAGTAAATGGATAAGTTTGCCAAACTTATCGTGCTGACGGAACAGGAAACTGTACACAATATTTCACTGCTGGCGCAGTCTGTCGGCATTAAAGTACAACAACAAAGTCGTTCATATGTATTACAAATGCCACAACTTAAAGCAGGCACGTTACTGGCCTGCCCATACCACAGTACAGATTTAAATAAAAAAGGCATGTCGGTAGAACTGCAATGTTTGCAGCAAAAAGCGCCATTGTTCTTTTTTCAGGCTGAACGTGCCCTGCTTAATCCCACCCAGGCCTTAGTAAACGGCATTCGCGGTGCCATATACCGCGATGAGCAGTTAGATCGGGTGCTGACCGCCTTGAAAACCATGATGGATGGCCAGTTGTATTATGCCCGTCCGGTAATGTCCGAATTGCTGGATGAACTGCTGTTGCAAAGGCGGAACTCTAATGCCGGGCAACGCCATGCTACAGAGAGTAATCTGTTAACCAGGCAAGAAAAACGCATTATTCAGCTGGTGGCTGAAGGCTCGCGTAATAAAGAAATTGCCGACAACCTCAATATCAGCGCTCATACTGTTAAAGCCCATATGTCATCCATTTTCCGTAAAACACAGGCCAGAAACCGGGTAGAGCTGCTGCGCTGGCTACAGCAGCCCAGCCGGCACGATCAACCTTCGCTGGTAAGGCCCGCCTGAGTATCCGCCCGCCAAAACCCACGTTGCTGGCCCTGACTTATCAGTTCAGCAACGGCGGTTTCAATAGCCTGCTTCACACAATACTGTACCGGCTCGTTAGTGGAGTAACCCCCTTCTGCTTCCAATAAACGATTTAACGATACATATCGGAACAGCCCGGCCCGCAATTCCTGCGAAAATACCTTTTTATTACTGGCAACAGACAACAACACCTGACCGGTGTGCACATCCACAGCACGCAGATAAATGGTGACCTGATCTTCACGATATAACTCAGATGCACCCACGCCAAAATATTCCGCGCCAATACCACCGGTTGTCAGGTTAGTTTCATAACTAATAATACCGCCTTCAAACAGTAAGCGGGCTTCTTTTAGCGGTGGCAGTTCAGCCGCTTTTTTATTTGAGCCATGAATTTTACGCTCTGTTAGCAGGTTTTGCAGCCCTTCCCGCTCAAGCGGAGCAAACCAGCCACTGTCCAGTAAGGTTTGAGTCAATATAGAGGTTGCGCCCTGAGTAACGGCAGTAGAAAAACTGGAAACATTGGCCTGAGGTTTGTATTGCCCGGTTTGATCACGAAAAGTATATACCGACACCGGAATAGCCAGCCTGGGTTTATTACCTTGCTGCAATTCCTGCATCAGTGTGCTGGGTACATCAATACTGGCCGCTGAGATATTAATTGCCGGTTTGGGTAATAACGAACAGCCGCTAAGTAAGACAGCGGCCAGGAAGAATACTGCTTTCATTTATCCTCCAATTACCGGAATAGTAATAATGGTTACTTCACCGCTAGCAAGGTTAGTAATATTAACTATTACACTGCCGTCAGAGTCGGTAACAACTTCAACCCGAAATTCTCCTGTGTTATATACCCCTTCCACCAGCTCGCCGTCGGCTATACGCCGTGTCAGCGAGTTAATAATATTACGCTCTAAAGCGTCACGAAACTTATCGACAAAAGACTGGCCCGGTTTAGCTGCAGTATGAGCATTTTGGCTTTGGGCTTTTTGCAGTAAAAAATTACCATTTAATGCATTGCCGCCAAAACTGGGATTTATGGGGGTATACACCAGTTCAGTGGCCTGAATACCGGCGCTTAGTATGAATAACGGCAGAAATATCCACTTCATTTTTAATCCTTTCACAGCTCATCGCTCTGTGGGTCACCCAGCATACGCGCAGTTTGTATATTGGCTAACTCGTTAATACTTAAAAGAATAGCTTGTTCAGCCATTTGTTTGACGTCGTTATAGCGTCGGCCAAAATAAGTCTGATACACCCGGCTCTGATTCATTTCTACCCACAAAAAGGTGCCAGCTTGCGGGTATACCTGTTCGTACACCACAACAGTGATACCATCGGTCCCCGGCATATCGCGCCAGTAACCGGCATAGTAATAGGTAAAATCTTTGCCAAAACGCGAAATGGTGCGATCCAGCACCAGTCCTTCCAGCTCAATATCGGCAGCGGCCAGCGGCAAACTCATGCCGCAGGCCAACAACAGAATAAAAAGTAATTTCATAGCAGGTAATACAGCTGGCTCAGACAGGCAGGCTGCCTGAGCCAACGCATTAGTTTTGTACTACGATGGCGGTATTGAAATCGCCATTTTGCGTAACACTCATCACGTTGCCCTGACCAGACTGGCTACCCAGCACCAGGTTGTCATTGCCGTTTTGAGTAATTGCTACCAGACCGTTGTTACCACTTAATGCAAAATAACCATTATCACCGGCAACCCAGTTACCACTGCCTGATTGCAGAATATCCAGCGTATTAGCATTGCCGGCAATGAGCACATCAACCAGGTTAATGTCGCCGTTTTGCTCTACATATACGCTGTTACCATTCACGGCTATATCGCTGGTGATCAGCAATTCATTGGCAGATCCTGACTGGTCGATATAAAAATCATTGTTATCACCAAGCACATCAACCACAGCAAAATTTGCATCACCTAATTGCTGAATATCGGCACTGTTGCCGGCACCAAATAAGCCCGCAGCGGCAATATTATCATCGCCACGGCTGTAAATGGTGGCGCTGTTATCACTACCAGCCAGTACCAGCTCCGCTATGTTACCGTCACCACGCTGAATAACTTCGAGGTTATGACCATCACCATCAGTGGCAAATAACATGGTGTTAAGATTACCGTTTTGCCAGATATCAACTTGGTTATCATTGCCAACCAGGCCAAGCGGTGCCTCAATAAGGTTGCCGTCGCCACGTTGATCAATTAACACCAGATTTTGCTCGCCCTGTAATGGCTCAAGCAGGAATTGGTTAGCATTACCATTCTGATACACATCAACAAGGTTATCATCGCCAATCAGGTTAGACAGGATAAAAACGTTGCCATCACCTTGTTGTTGCACAAAAGTACTATTGTTGTCACCGCTTACACCAACAATACCGCCAACGTTGGCATTACCGATTTGCTCTGACTCAAAGGTATTGCGGTTACCGGCCAGATTAAACATGCCGGCTTCGTTGTTATCGCCCACCTGTACACTGAACAAGCTGTTGTCGTTACCACTGAAGCCAGCATTGGTCCAGTTAGCAAAACCTTCCTGCGTAGTTTCAACCAAATTACCATTGCCGGTAATGTTGACAAAGGTTTCGTTCAAATCGCCTAGTTGTAACACAGCAACATCATTGATATTGCCGGTAACAACCGCTTCGGCAACATTGTAAAAACCGTCTTGCGTCATGCTTACGGTGTTGTCGTCACCAACAATGTCAATATAGGCAATATGCCAATCTGTCAGCTGCTCGGTGCGGGTTTGGTTGTCGTTGCCGCTGACAAAATGATAAGCCTCCAGCCAAACACCATCCTGCATAGCACTGGCAGTATTTATGCTGCCGTTTTGATCTATAACAGCAAGGCTGATTTCGCCGCTTTGTGTCACTTCAGCCAAATTACCTTCAACCGCTGCTGCTGATGTCTGGTTAATAATAACTTCATTGCTGACAGCCATCGCAGGTGCTGACATTGCCAGCGCAACCGTAAGGCCAAGTATATGTTTACGTGAAATTAGACCTTTCATCTGATTCTCCCTAACTCATTGTTGTTTATTAATTTATTATTTACATCTTGTTGCCGGGTCACGTTAGTGCAAAGTGAAGAGTCCTCTGTCCTCAGTACTGAACGATAGAGATCCGCTCTCCAACACCGCTTTGCTCAATGGTCAATTGTCTGTTGCCCCACTGCTCTACCCGGATCAGATTGCTTTCACCAGTTTGGCTGATGTTGGCAATATTATTGTTACCTGTTTGCACCAGTTCAGCCTGATGCCCATAGCCAGTTTGTTGCAACAAAATTTGATTTAGCACGCCTTGTTGCAACAGCACAGCGTAATGAGCTTGACCCGACTGGGTAACATCGGCCACGTTCAGATCCCCTAATTGCGTAATGTCAACACCGCTTGCCAGTGCACGTCGTTCCAGCAAAGACGTCATTTGCAACGAGATATCTGCATGCACGCAGCCGCATATCAGCAACAAACTCACTAATGCCAGTTTTTTGTTAATGCTATGCAAAATTTCTACCTCAAATCGTTACGGCGAAAGTTAGGCTAAAGCACTACGAAAAAGGCGCAATAGGAATAAAGAGCTATTTTTAAAAACATTTAAAACACCAATTAAAACAATATAACCATTAATAAACAAACATATGCAGATTATTATTTACAACTACCCCACCAATCAGCCTAGTTAATTTGGCTTATTTTTGTATAAATTGTTTAATAGTTGTTGCATTGCATGCTATTCCTAGTTGGTGCTAAAAATGAGCATATTTTTTACAATTAATTAATCTGGGGACAGTTATGACTAATAAAAAAATGATCACATTGGCTGTAGCAGCAGCCTTGTTATCAGCAAATGCACTGGCTGACACCGCAACAAGTTCGGCAGAAAATGCTGTATTGGTGATGTTTAAACATGGCGTATCCAAACAAGAACGTGAAACTGTTATTCAGCAGCATGGCGCCAGCCTGCGTCAGTTGGATGCACAGGGCCGCGATATGAAAATGCGCTATGTTGCCGATGGTCGTATTGTTAAAGTTCAGGTGCCCAAAGGGGTTCAGCGTGATCATCTGATCAAAAAACTGGCATCAAACCCGGCCGTTGAAGTAGCCGAGCCAGATTATCCGTTGCACGCTTTGGCAGTGCCAAATGACCCCCGCTTTGGTGATTTATGGGGCTTGCAAAATACCGGGCAAAGCGGCGGCACTGCAGGTGCCGATATTAAAGCGGTTGATGCCTGGGATATTTCGACGGGCAGCCATGATATCATTATTGGCGTAATCGACAGCGGCATGGACTACACCCACCCGGATCTTTTAGATAACCGCTGGGTAAATCCGGGTAATCTGCCAGGCAGCACTTATGGTTATTCAACATTAAATGCCGAACAAGATCCTATGGACAGCGACAGCCATGGTACCCACGTAGCAGGTACTATAGGTGCATCAGGCAATAATGGCGTTGGCATTACAGGCGTTAACTGGAGTGTCACCTTGTTACCGTGCCAGTTTTTGGGGCCTTTAGGTGGCAGCACCGCTGGCGCTATCGAATGTATTAACTATTTTACTGATTTAAAACTGAACCACGGCGTTGATATTAAAGCAACCAACAACTCCTGGGGTGGTGGTGCTTTTTCTGAAACCTTAAGGGCTGCCATTCAGTCAGGTGGTGATGCCGGTATTCTGTTTATTGCCGCAGCAGGTAATAATGGCGCAGACGCAGACAGCACGCCAATGTATCCGGCCGCTTATGATCTTGATGTTATCGTGTCGGTTGCATCTACTGACAGAAATGACAACCTGTCTATCTTTACCAATGGCGCCTCTAACTATGGTGCAACGTCGGTAGATCTGGGCGCGCCGGGTTCTGCTATTTTATCTACCGTGCCCGGTGGCGGCTATGCCAGCTACTCAGGTACTTCTATGGCATCGCCTCATGTAGCGGGCGCTGCAGCTTTGTTGTGGTCTGTTAACCCTGATATTACACCGCTTGAAATGAAGGCCATTCTGATGGATTCAGGCGATAGCCTGCCAGCATTAGATGGTAAAACGGTATCAGGCAAACGGCTGAATCTGTCCAGCGCAATGGTTGAAGCCGATCCTACTCCGTCGTTTAAGCTGTCTATCAGCCCGCGTACTCAGCAAATTACCGCCGGTGATGCCGCGCAATACACGCTGGATGTTGGCAATATTGCCGACTGGGCAGGCGAAGTTGCTCTGAGTGTTGACGTACAACCCGCTCTGGATGGCGTCAGCTTGTCTGCCAGCACGGCACAACCGGGTGATACTGTGACGCTGGACGTTGTCACTTCGGCTGATACTGACTGGGGTAGCTATCAGTTTACTGTTACCGGCGTCGACAGTGCCACCGGTGAGCTGGTGAAATCGGTCAATGCCAGCCTGAATATATTGCCACAAGGCTTGCAGGATTACTCTTTTAGCAACAACACTGCTGTGCCTATTCCGGACAACAATGCTGCTGGTATAGAAAGCATTATTAGTGTGCCGCAAACCGGCGTGGTGTTTGGTACTGATGTTGGCGTAAATATTACCCATACCTGGCGTGGAGATCTTATCGTTAAACTGCGCTCGCCAGAGGGCACAGAGCATATGCTGCATAACCGTACCGGTGGCAGTGCTGACGATTTGATACAAAACTGGCAAGTGGACAGCTTTAACAGCGAAAGCATGCAGGGCGACTGGACACTGCTCGTGTCTGACAACGCCGGGTTAGATACCGGAACCCTCAATAGCTGGACGCTGACTCTGACTGCATTGTCTGACGATGATACCCCACCCGGCCCTGTGGCACCGGTGGCTGATTTTAGTTTTGTCGCGTCAGGCTTAACGGTTAGTTTTACCGATCTTTCCACCGATGCAGATAACGATATCAGCAGCTGGAGCTGGGATTTCGGTGACGGCAATCAGGCCGATACAGCCAACCCAAGCCATACCTATGCCAGTAGCGGCAGTTACAGCGTTAGCTTAACCACCACTGACAGCACCGGCCTGAGCAACACGGCACAGAAAACAGTAACCGTAACCGACAGCACTATTGTACTTAGCCTGCAACGCTCTGTACGCACCCGCACCGGTTCAACCATTGTTGATCTGCGCTGGACAGGTGCATCCGGTGAGTTAGATCTGTTCCGCGATGGTCAATTAGTAGAAACCATTGATAATAGCGGCAGCTACCGTGATCGTTTTAACTCACAAGCTGCAACAGTAACGTACAAGATTTGTCTGGCAGGTACAGACGCTTGTTCGGCAGATTTAACCGTTAACTTCTGATAATAAAGTTAAACGGATCTACAGGCGGCTTCGGCCGCCTTTTTAGTTTGCAGTTCTGCATTGCAGGGGTAGTATGAACCAACGGTATAGTGTTATTTCCGCTCACAGCAGTAAGGAGCCCTGGTGTTAACTCAGTTGCATAATGTAGAGCAAAGCCTTAATCAGGTGATTCTGGGAAAAAGCAGCCAGATCCGGCTGGCGTTATGCTGCCTGCTGGCAGAAGGCCATTTACTGCTAGAAGATTTACCCGGTATGGGAAAAACCACTCTGGCGCATGCTTTGGCAAACAGCCTTGGCCTTAGTTACCGCCGGGTACAATTCACCAGCGATTTACTGCCCGGCGATTTAGTCGGCATGAGCATTTACGATGCCCGGTCACAACAATTTCGCTTTCAGGCCGGTCCGGTATTCAGCCAGGTATTGCTGGCAGATGAGATAAACCGTGCCAGCCCGAAAACACAAAGCGCATTGCTCGAAGCAATGGAAGAAAAACAAGTGTCAGTAGATGGTGAAACCCGCGCCCTGCCCACGCCGTTTTTTGTTATTGCCACC
The DNA here is from genome assembly GCF_900108485.1 of Rheinheimera pacifica. GTDB lineage: Bacteria > Pseudomonadota > Gammaproteobacteria > Enterobacterales > Alteromonadaceae > Alishewanella > Alishewanella pacifica. The sequence continues at coordinate 66,600 of NZ_FNXF01000009.1, forward strand.
CAAAACCCGTTATTTCATGCCGGTACTTCAGCACTGCCAGAATCACAGCTGGACCGGTTTATGTTTCGCCTGTCGCTGGGCTTTCCCGATCATCAGGCCGAACATCAGTTATTACAACGCGACAGCAGTACTTCGCGGCTCGAGCTGCTAACCGAGCAACTGAATACCGAACAGCTGCGCGCCCTACAGCAGCAAGTGCCCAAAGTTGCGGCATCAGATGCACTGATAGATTATTTACTGGCACTGGTTAACAGTAGCCGCCATCGCAGCGATATGTTGCCATTATCCCCCCGCGCATCAAAAGCTATTTTGCGTGCCGCCAAAGCGTTCGCCTTAATTAACCAGCGTGATTATGTTACCGCAGCAGATGTACAGCAGGTGTTTCCTTATGTGGCTGAACACCGTCTGGCGCCATCGTCAGATGCACAGGAGAGCCGTTTAAGCCAGTTACTGCTATTACAGACGCCATGCCCAATCTGACGTTAAAACAGCGGCTATACCAGCGATACTGGCAACTGATCAGCCGGTATCTGGATAAGCGCCAACCGGCTGCAGACAAGGTTACGCTGGTGCAAAAGCTGATTTTTATTCTGCCAACCCGTTATGGCTGGTGGTTTGTGTTGTTGATTGCGCTGTTATATTTATTGGGTACCAACTATCAAAACAACCTGATCCTATTATTGTGCTACCTGTTACTAAGTGTGTTTTTGGTCAATATTGGGCTGGCTTACCAGAATATCAGTGGTTTAACACTGCAATGCCAGCACGCAGCAGCAGGCTTTGCCGGTACAGACACCACCGTGACGGTAAATCTTAGCAGTGACAAAAAACACTTTATGCTGAACATGAATTTTGTCCAGCACAATGAAACAGTGTTGTTAAGCCAGCCAGCTGCGACAGCATCACTAAACCTTACTGGCACAAAGCGCGGTAAATACCCCCTGCCACGTATAAAAATAACCAGCCAGTACCCTTTTGGTTTATGGCGCGCCTGGAGCTATGTAGCACTGGCACAGCCTTACTGGGTATACCCGGCACCTGATGCAGATAAATCAGCTGTTAACGTCGCGGCCACTGATACCAGCCAACAGGCTAAAACCGATGCCGGTGAAACACTGGCACCTTATCGTGCCGGCGATAGTGTGCGGCATATAGTGTGGAAACGCCTGGCGCGCGATCCAGCGAACCCGGTGGTCAGGCAACAACACTTTTCTGCTCAGGCAGAGCCCAGCTGGGTAGTCGTGCCGGCGTTATCTGGTGATGCCTTAGAGCGTGCACTACGTTATGCCTGCCAGCAATTATTGCAACTGGAGCAATCCGGCAGCAGTTACGGGCTGAAAACGCCGGCACTGACATTGCCTCAGGCAAAAGGCCCGCAACACTTACAGCGATGCCTGCAGGAGCTGGCACTGTGCTGACACAACAGATGCAGAAACAAAAACAATTACTGCTTAGCTGGGCTGCCATTCAGTTTTCATTGTTGCTGCTACTGCAACAGGCATTCGCCGGTTGGGTTATTGCCATATTTGCCTTGTTGCTGCTGTACCGGTTGTTAAGCGTATTTAAAGCCAAAGCCGGCATTAGCCTTAAACTGGTGAATCTGCTGGCCGGCATTATTGCCATAACATTCTTTTTGCAGCTACGACAAGCAGGTGTACTGCATTTTATGCTGCAAATTTTGCTGCTGGCGGCCACCGCGCGCCTGCTGGCTTTGCAGCATTTGTACGAAGCCCGCCAACTGGTGTGGGTGCATTATTTTCTGATTGCCTGCTGCTTTATTCTGCACCAGGACATGCTGATAGCCCTGTTCATTTTGCTGGTGTTTGCCGTTAACCTGTACAGCCATTACCGGCTGTTTTCGCCCTCTGTCAGCCGTTTAAACTGGTTGCAGACAGGCCGCGGCATACTGATTATTCTGCCATTATGGCTGGCCATCTTTTTACTGTTCCCGCGCCTGCCGCCGTTTTGGCAAATCCCGAATGTTAATATTGCCAGCACCGGCCTTAACGATACCCTGGATCCGGGCAGCATAGAGCAGCTGGTACAGGATGACAGCCTGGCATTTCGGGTAGAATTTGACGGTGCCCTGCCACCGCGGCAGCAGCTGTACTGGCGCGCCAGGCTATACGAAGACTTTGATGGCAGGCGCTGGCAGGTAAATGCGCTGCGGCAAAATGCCAGCCGGCAGCGCGCTGCAGACACTGCTGCCGATAGTAGCCTGAGTTACCGTATTATTGCCGAAGCCAGCCAGCAAACCGGCTTATTTGCCTTAGCTACACCCGTTACCAGCAGCAGCAATGTTTTTATCAGCCCAAGTGGGCTGTTAAGCAGCAATAAGCCTGTTAGCCAGCGGTTAAGTTATCAGGTAAGCAGCAGCCTTACACCCGTGGTGTTGGTATCTGAGCAGGAGCAACAGCTTAACTTGCGTGTGCCGCCGGGTAACCCGCAGACGCAGCAATTTGCCTATCAGCTGAAGCAGCAGTATCCACAAAGCCATGAGCTGGTGCAGGCTCTGGCTGAGCATTTTAGCCGGCAGCCGTTTTATTACAGCCTTACCCCGCCGCGGCTTGGCAGCAACAGTATTGACGCCTTTTTGTTTGACAGCCATACCGGCTTTTGCAGCCATTATGCGTCGGCCAGCGCCGTTATTTTACGCCACGCCGGTATTGCGGCGCGGGTGGTGGGTGGTTATCAGGGCGGTAACTGGCACCCGCAGCAAGGTTATCTGGCGGTACGGCAGCGCGAAGCCCATGCCTGGGTAGAATATCTGCATAACGGTGTCTGGCAGCCATTTGATCCAACAGCGGCGGTAGCGCCTGAGCGCATTCTGGATAGCCTGGATTCTGCCTTACCGGAAGATCAGCGTGCTTTACTGGATCCGGGTTGGCGCCAGCTGGTTTTGCTGCAAAATCTGCGGCAACAGTTGATGCATCTCGACTATTACTGGTCAGTATGGGTACTGGGGTTTAATGATAACCGCCAGCGCGAGCTGTGGCGTACCCTGTACCGTTATTTGCCGGCTATGGCTTATTCAGCGGCTGTGCTGTTTAGCATTATTATTGTAGTGCTGCTGTATTTGCGCTTAACGCAAAGCGGCACTGACAACACACCACAAGCAACAAAACAGCTGCACCGCTATTTGGGCAAAGCATTGGCGGCAAAACCGCTATCGCTATCTGTTTCGGCATTTTTGCTGCAATGCGCTAAGCGCTACCCGGCACATAATGCGTACCTTAAGCAGTTAACTGCACTATACGAACAGGCATTATATAAAGAGGACACTGAGGCACTTAATCAGCTGAAACAACTACTTAAGTGCCATAAAGCAGAGTTAGGCCGTTTGCGGCGTGCCATTAAGAATACGTAAAGCAGTTTGCAGATGTTCGGCGCAGTGAATGCCAAGATCGGTCAGGTAACCGCCATCTTCCTGCGTGACCAGCCCTTTGTCATACAGCCGTTTTATCGCGGCCAGCGTATCCGTATCGGCCGATTTGTGAACTTTAATTCCCTCCATGGCGCTATCAAGATTAAACAAGGTTAACACGCGAATTTCAGCATTAAGTTGTGGTGATATTGGCATAGGTGCGTTCCTGCTCTGTTGTTTTACTCACCATAGCTGCCCTTGGCCTAAAAGCAAAGCGCTGATGTGAAATACAGCAGTAAAAAAAGCCCGGTAATCTCACCGGGCTTATACAAAGCTGAATGCAAGCGAAATGCCCTAAGGCAATATATCCGACGCCAGCGGTTTTGCCATAGGTTGCGCTTTTAGCGGTGCAACCGGCTGGCTTTGCAATTTTTGCTGCAGGTAGGCAATGGCCTGCTCTAATTGCGCATCCTGGCCGTTAAAGCGGGCATAAGGTAAGTTATCTACCTCCTGATCCGGTGTTACGCCATAACCTTCAATGATCCAGCGCCCGTCCATAGCAAACTGAGCTGTTTCCGCTACCCGCGCCATGCCGTTATCGGCCAGCCGGTTACGGCCGGATAACCAGACACCGGCACCGGCAGTACGCTTACCAATTAATGGCCCGAGCCCTAAAGCTTTAACCCCGGCAGAGAAGGTTTCACCATCGGAATATGTCAGTTGGTCGGTTAACACCACTAAGTGACCACGAAACGCCTGCTGCATATTGGTGTAGGCATCGCCCTGGGTCGGCTGCCAGAATGCCCAGGCGCGGCGCAGCAGTTTTTCGATGATCCAGCTGTCAATATTACCGCCACGGTTGCGTCTTACATCAATAATTAAGCCGGGTTTGTCATAGTGGGCATAAAACTCGCGGGCAAAGTTGGCAATATCATTGGCGCCCATTGCATACAAATGTAAGTAACCTAACTGGTTATTGGCCGCGCCGGCAACCTGTTGCTGATTGGCTGACACCCAATCCTGATACCGCAGCATGCTGTCATGGCTACTGCTAACCGGCTCTACCACCGTTTGCCATTGTTGCTTGCCCCGCTGCAGAGTTAACAACACCTGCTTACCGGCCTGATTACGCAGTGCCTGAGTAAGGCCGGGAATATCCTTTACCGCGCGGCCATTAACAGAGACTAAGCTATCCCCCACTTTGGCATTAACACCGGGTTTGGCCAAAGGCGCAGCTTGTGCCGGTAGTTCACTGTCAGTACGGTAGATATGGCGGATCACCAGGCCATCTTTACCGGTACTAAACTCAGCCCCCAGGCTGGCGGCTTTCGCTGCTGTTTCATCCGCACGATATTCACCACCACGTACCTGCGAGTGCAATGCATTAAGCTCGCCCATCATCTGGGCAAAAATATCATCCAGCTCATAGCGGTCGGTCACCCGTGCTAATAATGGCTGATACTTCGCTTTGCTGGCTTGCCAGTCCAGGCCTCGCATGCCTTTATCAAACAGAAAATCACGGTGCATGCGCCAGCCATCGGCAAACATTTGCTGCCACTCCTGTGCCGGATTAATACTCAGCTGCCAGCTGTCACTATTAAGCCGGGCTTTGGCCAGATCTGCCGGCGCTTTATCGCCGGCGTCCACCACATACATAGCGCCAGCGCCCTCGCTGGCGTGCTTACGCATAAACAGCTTTTTGCCATTGGCTGCTAACTGATAGTCGGCAATATCAGTGGCAAACACCTCAGCTTTGGCTTCTGTCTGGCTGAACTTAATCTGCTTTAATACCGGTTTGCTATCCGGGCCACTGTTACGATCCAGCAGATAAAGCCGTTTATCGGTTACCGCCAGTTGGCTGTAGTTGCCTGACGCCACCGGAACCTGCCACAAGCGGGCATTCAGGCCGTCCCAATCCACTAATGTCGCTTTTTTGCCTGTCAGGCTGTCTTTAGCCGCTTTGTCGTCACAGTTTTCCAGCTCCTGTAGCGGCCGAAACGCAAAGCAGGCTTGCTGCTTCAGGCTAACGGCAAACAGCTGGCTGCGCCGGTCAAACATCGGCCCCAGATTACGATCCCCCCAGGGATGGCCCGGAGTAGCCGTAAACTGCCGATCTGAGACAAAATACAGCCAGAGGCCATCGGGGCTGAACGCAGGTGCAAAGGAGGTGTATTTATCTGAAGTCAGCACCGCACTTTTCTGCTCGGCCAGGCTATACAGCACGACCTGCGAGCGGCTTTGCCTGGAAGAATTAAGCGTAAATGCCAGCAGTTTGCTGTCGGCCGACCAATTAATATCGTCATAACCGGCCAGGCCTATACCGCCACTGTAGACCTTGCTGTTACGCCCATTGCTTAACTGCAACAGCCATAAATCGCCGTTTTTATCATCATGTGCCAGATATTCGCCATCAGGCGATAGCGTTAGCTGCCAGCGATGGCCGCTGCCATCTTTAGTTAATTGCTGCGCGTTATCTGAGCCATCGGCTGCAAAGCGCCAAATTTCATTTTCGCCACTGTGATCGTTAATGGCATAGACCCATTTACCATCTTTAGACAGCACCGCCGCGCGGGAGCGGCTGCCAGCCGGCGTACTAATTTGCACCAGCCGTTGTTTGCCAGGCATAGCCAGCGCTATCTGGCTGCGGGCAGTTACCACCACTTTATCGCTGTTATCGTGCTGCGCCTGATAAATAGCCGAATTAAAATACTGTAGTGGTTTATTGATAATACGCTCGCGCTGCTGCACTAAATCAGACTGTATCTGAAGTGTTAAAGTGCGGCTTTGGCCATCTGCCAGTTGCAGCAGCTGTAAATCGGCACCCAGCTGATACACAATGCGCCCGTCTGACACACTGATGCGGCCAATACGCCAATCCTGATGAAAACTGTGCTGCTTAAAATCACCGCCTGAAGCAGCAACCGACCAGATATTGCTGTTACCGTCAGCGTCGCTGACAAAATACACCCGGCCCTGATAAAACAGCGGCTGGCTGATACTACCGTTGTGGCCTTTGCTTAGCAGTACGGCTTCATCTTTGCTACCCAGCGTCCAGCGCCATAGCTCACCCATGGCACCACCGCGGTATACCTTGCTATTGTCGCCGGTAAGCTGCAAACCAAAACGGCTGAAAAAAACATTACCCCCTTGCTCGTCTATGCTGCCGCCGGAGGCATCTGCCAGCGGTAAGGTTTCAGTGGCTAAACTTAGCGGATCAACCGTTTTCAGCAGCCAGTAATTGGCTGGCCCGGCGCCACTATCAGTAGCGTATAAAATACGGCCGTCAGCTAACCATTGTTGAATACGCACCCGGCTGTTTTCATAGCTGATACGTTTGGCTACACCACCAGCTAATGGCATCAGATAAATTTCAGCTGCGCCGTCATAATCAGCAACAAAGGCCAATTGGCTGCCATCTGGCGATAACAGCGGTTGGGTTTCTTCTGCAGCATGGCTGGTAATACGGCGGGCTTTTTCACTGTCTAGCCTGGCTTGCCATAAATCGCCTTCAGCGGTAAACACCAACTGATCCTGCTGTAATACCGGTGAACGGTAATAACCCTGTACTGCCAATGCCGGCAACGACAATAAACCCGGCAACGCCAGGCTTAGTAAGGTGTAACGTAGTTTCATTAAGGCCTCGTAGCTATTTGGTATTGTTATGTTGCTGTTGTGCATCAACTTAGCAGAAGCGGCAAAACGCGCCAAACAAAAACGACCAAATAACCACAAGGCATGATTAGCCAATAAACTACGCTAAAACATCCTCTAACGCTTTGATACACAGCGCGATATTTTCGCGCCGGGCCGCATAACCCATCAGGCCGATACGCCAGGCTTTACCTGCCAGCTCACCCAGGCCAGCACCTATTTCCAGGTTATATTGCGCCAGCAACTGTTTACGCACGGCGGCATCATCGACACCCTGCGGAATATACACACTGTTCAGCTGCGGCAGGCGGTACGGCTCTGCCACCACAAACTCCAGCCCCAAAGTTGTTAAACCTTGTTTTAGCAGCTCATGCATTTGCTTATGGCGCTGCCAGCTTTGCTCCAGCCCTTCGCCAGCCAGCAAGCGCAGCGATTCATGCAGTGCATACAGGGCGTTAACCGGTGCCGTGTGGTGATAACTGCGTTTGGCGCCACCACTCCAGTAGCTCATTACCAGGCTTTGATCTAAAAACCAGCTTTGTACCGGCCTGGTCCGCGCTTTAATACGCTCAACCGCTTTGGGTGAAAATGACACCGGCGATAAACCCGGCACACAAGATAAACACTTCTGACTGCCGGAATAGATAGCATCAATACCCCAGTCATCTACCCGCAGTTCAACACCGCCCAATGAAGTCACAACATCAACAATAGATAAACAGTCGTATTGCTGTGCCAGCGCACACAGGGTTTTCGCATCCGACAAGGCGCCGGTTGAGGTTTCAGCATGCACAAAGGCCAGATACTTTGCCTGCGGGTTGGCTTTTAATGCTGCTTCCACTGCAGCCGGGTCTACCGGCTCGCCCCAGGCATTGTCTACCGTAATAGCGGTAGCACCACAGCGCTCAACGTTTTGGCGCATCCGTTCGCCAAATACACCGTTACGGCACACGATTACCGTATCACCTGGCTCTAACAGATTCACAAAGCAGGTTTCCATACCGGCACTGCCGGGCGCTGATACTGCCAGTGTCATATCGTTTTGGGTTTGAAAGGCATACTGCAGCAGCTGCTTTAACTCATCCATCATGCCGATAAACAGTGGGTCTAAATGGCCGACTGTTGGCCGGGCCTGAGCGGCTAAAACCTGAGGGTGCACATCTGATGGCCCGGGGCCCATCAGGATGCGGCGTGGGGGTAAAAATGCATCTATTTTCGGTGCCGGTATAGTCTGTAACATAAGAACTCCGTACAGTTATTTTTGCTTTACCATAGCAAAATCGCGCTTTGATAGCAGTATTGTTCGGCTATTGCCGCTATTCAAAGGATCAATAGTTCAAAGCAGCAATAACTCAAAGCATCAATAGTGCCACTGCAGGGCCAGCCTGAGGTATAATGCGCGTTTTTGCGCTTAAGCGCTGTTTCAGGAACCCTGCTATGAGTACATTACCCGCCTGCCCTAAATGCCAGTCTGCTTACACCTATGAAGATGGCGCCCTGTTAATTTGTCCGGAGTGCGGCCATGAGTGGTCTGCTAATGTGGTCGATACCGCAGACAGTAAACAGATCCGCGATAGCGCCGGCAATGTGCTGCAGGATGGTGATACGGTAACGGTGATTAAAGATTTAAAAGTCAAAGGCTCATCCTCAGTAGTAAAAATTGGCACTAAGGTGAAAAACATCCGCCTGGTAGAGGGCGATCATGATATAGACTGCAAAATTGATGGCTTTGGCGCCATGAGTTTAAAATCGGAGTTTGTGCGTAAAGTACAAGACTAAAAAAACAAAAAAGGGGCATAAAGCCCCGTTTTGTTTTTACCTGCTATCGATTAAAAACGTCCGCGCAGCGCAGCAATACGTTTTTCCAGCGGCGGGTGGCTTAAAAACAGCTCAGATTTTGCCGCACCACCGGCAATACCAAAAGCCATCATACTGCCTTCCAGCCGGCTTTCGTGGTTATGCTTTAAGCGTTCCAGCGCGGCGATCATCTTATTCGGCCCGCCTTCAAGCTTGGCAGCACCGGCATCAGCACGGTATTCACGCTGACGTGAGAACCACATCACGATAATACTGGCCAGTACGCCAAATACCATTTCCAGCACTATTACGGTGGCAAAATAGGCTATACCGCCACCCTGATTATTATTGCCGTTATTGTTCAGCATGCCGGCAACCAAACGGGCAAGGAAAATTACAAAGGTGTTTACCACGCCCTGGATCAGCGTCAGCGTAACCATATCGCCATTAGCAATATGCGACACTTCGTGCGCCAGCACCGCTTCCACTTCGTCTTCGCGCATATTGCGCAGCAAACCGGTACTTACGGCAACTAAAGCATCATTGCGGTTCATGCCGGTGGCAAAGGCATTCATTTCCGGTGAGTCGTACACGGCCACTTCCGGCATACCAATACCGGCGGCTTTAGCCTGGCGCGCTACGGTAGCCATTAACCATTGTTCGGTAGCATTGCGGGGTTGCTCAATTACCACTGCACCGGTAGAACGTTTTGCCATCCACTTTGACATGGCCAGGGAGATAAAAGAGCCGCCAAAACCAAACACTGCAGCAAATACCAGTAAGCCGCCAATGCTGCTGCGATCCACGCCGAGGAAACTGAATACGATATTGAGCACTATGCTCAGCACCAGAATAACCGCCAGGTTGGTGGCTAAAAATAAAAATACTCTTTTCATACTGCATTCCTCAATTGGTTTACTGCACGTAATATATGGCTTTAGAGGCCATTTTCAATTTAAACAACGCAGATTATTTGTAAGAAAAGGTGTCTGCCGTAGCGCTTTTGGCTACAATGGCAGCAACATGAAGGAGTTAGCCATGCAATTATTACTACTGAGCAGTTCGCGCGCTAATAACAGCGCTTATCTGGCCCCATATATGGCGTGGCTTACTGAGCACTTACGCGGTGTAGATGAGTTGCTGTTTATTCCTTACGCCGGCGTCAGCATTAACTATGACGACTATCTGGCCACAGTGCAGCAGGCACTGGCGCCACAGGGCATTAAGGTGCGCAGTATTCATCAGTTTGCTGATGCACGCCAGGCTGTGGTGCAAGCGCAGGCTATTGCGGTAGGTGGCGGCAATACCTTTCACCTGCTTTATCAGCTATATCAACAGGATATAGTGCAACTCATCAAGAAACGCGTAACCGAAGGCGTACCCTATATTGGTTGGAGTGCCGGCTCAAACATTGCCGGCGCCACCATTCGCACCACTAACGATATGCCAATCATTGAACCGGCCTCGTTTAATGCGTTAAACCTGTTACCACTGCAATTAAACCCGCATTACACCGACTATAAGCCGGAAGGTTTTCATGGTGAGACCCGCGATATGCGCTTAGCGGAGTTTATGCAACTGCATCCGGCCACACCCATTATTGCCCTGCCAGAAGGTACGGCACTAAAACGCAGTGGCAATAGCCTGACATTGCTTGGTGCTGGCGGGGGTTATCTGTTTGTCGGCGGTAATAAAACGCCACTGGCAGCAGACAGCGATTTAGATGAGTTTTTGCTGTAAGAGAATTCTCTGCGGAGCTCAGAGTCTGTTTACGAAGGTTGGAATAAACAGCCTGTATGGACGGGAGCAATCGGTTTGCTCTAAACCAACCGTTGAAGGCATGGATGCCTGAATCGAGCCTACAGGGATGTATTCACGGCGTGTTGGTGTGGGCAAACCGGTTGCTCCTGACACCTTGCATAAGCTGTGTCGCCAAATCCAGAGCTAACTGCTGATACTGCACCGGTTCCGGCGCAAAAGGTACAACCCCCAAACAAGGTGCAGTGATACGCTGGCGTAAATCGGCAATATTTTGCTCAAGTAACGCCATGTGCGGATCAATACAGTTTGCAACCCAACCCAGCAAAGAGCAGCCGCTGCGCTCAATTTCGCGCACCGTTAGCATGGCATGGTTTAAACAGCCCAGTTTCATGCCTACCACCAGCACTACCGGTAACTGCTTATCGGCCACCCAGTCGGCCAGATAACGCTGATTGCTTATCGGCAATAACCAGCCGCCGGCGCCTTCAATTAATAATTGCTGCACCGGTAATTGCTGCCACTGGGCCAAGGCAGCATCTAACTGAGCTTCGTCAATCGGTAATTGCTCGTTAGCGGCCGCCAAATGCGGTGCCACCGGCGCCTGATAACAGACTGGATTGATCATTTCATAAGGTAACGCGATACCGGAATGTTGTTGCAACAGTAACGCGTCACCATTGCAGCCTTGGCCGTCAGCCCCCGCCGCTATTGGCTTTACGCCAAGCGCTGTTGTGCCCAGCGCTTTAAAGCCTTGCAACAGCAGGCTGCTGACATAGGTCTTGCCGGCGTCGGTATCGGTAGCGGTAATAAAGCAGTTGTTAATTGGCATCTTTATAGCCGCTGATAATCAGCACCTGATAACTGGCCGGTAAGCCCAGCGTGCTGCGGTGGATGTTATAAGCACCGGCCAGATTTTGCCAGTAGCCTTTGCCGGTTAAACCGCGACTTTGCCGTCCGGCAACCTGATTGGCACCCAGCGCTTTTAACTCGCGCGCCAGGCTGATAACGTCCGGATAAAACAGCGGGTAACAACGTTGTTCAAACTGCCAGCGAATGCTGCTGACCGGTTTTGCAGCGGCAACTACCTCAGCCGCAGGCAAAAAGCGGTTTACATGCTGCTGTTGATCCAAACTGGCAAATGCCTGTTTCAGCTCTGCCAGGGTACCATCGACTAAAGTCGTCAGTACCACCCGACCACCGGGCGCTAATATGCGGTCTATTTCGGCAAATACCGCCGCCGGTTTGGCGCACCACTGCAGCATTAAGCTGGAAAACACTTTATCAACGCTGTGCGCCGCCAGTGGCAATTGCTTAGCATCTGCCTGTAGATAGCTTGTACCGATGTGAGCGGCTAGCTGCTGGCTTGCAGCTTTTGCCAGCATACCGGCGCTTAAATCTGCCGCGGTAAAATGGCTGCAATAGGTAGCAAAGCGCGGATGGATCCAACCCGGGCCACAGCCTAAATCGAGCAAATGCCCCTGGTTGTTCGCCGGCAACAGTGCCAGCGCATCCAATGCCACCTGTTGCTGCAGCCGCGCTGCCGGTAAATAGCTGTCACAGGCTTTACCAAAACTCTGTGCCACCTGGCGGATAAAACCCTCTGCGGTTGCAGCGCTAACTGCTGTCATAGCACCTGCCTTAATTGTTGCAGCAACAATGTAATATCTTCAGCCGTATGCGCCGCACTTAGTGTAATGCGTAAACGAGCACTGCTCTGCGGTACTGTTGGCGGGCGAATGGCGCTAAGCCAAATACCCCGTTGTTTTAATTGGTTACTGACAGCCACAGCGCGCTCGCTGCTACCCAATACCAGGCCCTGAATAGCACTTTGCGAATTAAGCAGCGGCAGATCGGCGCCCAGGCGGCGAAACAAGGTGATATTGCTGTGTAGCTTATCGCGCCGCCAACTATCGCTGCGGCACAGCTCAATGCTTTTTAGCACGGCTGCACATAGCGGTGGTGGCAAAGCGGTACTGTAAATATAATGCCGGCCAAACTGCTCGATATAATCGATCACGGTTTTACTGCCAGCAATAAAAGCTCCGCCGGTGCCCAGTGCTTTACCAAAGTTAGCCATAGTGCAAAACAGCTCACTTTGCGCAATGCCCTGCGCCGCGGCAGTGCCTCTGCCCTCTGGCCCCAACACGCCCAAGCCATGGGCATCATCCAGCAGCAGCGGAGCATCATAGCGTCGGCACAACGTTAACATCGCCGCCAGATCCGGGCTGTCGCCATCCATACTGAACACACCTTCTGTCACCACCATCGGCTGGCTTACCTGGCTAAGCAGGTTTTGCAAGGCCGCAACATCATTGTGGGCAAAGCGCTTTAAGCTGGCTTCACTGTGCAGTGCAGCATCAATTATTGAGGCGTGGCTAAGCTTATCCAGTACCAGGGTGTCGTTTTTACTGCTTAATGTCAGCAGCATGGCCTGATTGGCGGCAAAGCCGGAGGAGAACAGCAATACCCGCTCTACTCCCAGCCAGTCGGCTAAGCTGTCGCTAAGCTGCTGATGCACCGCATGCTGGCCAGTAACCAATGGCGAGCCGCTGCTACCAGCGCCAAACTGTGCAGCACCATCAGCATAAGCCTGCAACACCGGCGGTGCTGTTGCCAGGCTCAGATAATCGTTACCGCAAAAGTTGAGGTAACTTGTGCCGGCAACAACTACTAACCTGCCGTTGTAACGTTCCAGCGTTACCGGAGTGCGCAGCAGCTGTTGTGCTCTGCGCAGTTCAAGCGCCTGGCTTAACTGCGCCAGCTTAGCCTGTGGCATGTTTACTGCGCCGCGTGAAACAGCGGCGGGTTAACTTGATCTTTGATTGCATCGGCCAATGCCAGCTCGTGCGCTTCGTCAGACACATCATGGCGCTGCTCCGGCTTAATACCCAGCTTGGCAAACAGCTGCATGTCGGCATCGGCTTCCGGGTTATCGGTAGTCAGCAGTTTATCGCCGTAGAAAATAGAGTTAGCACCGGCAAAGAAACACAGCGCCTGCATTTGCTCGTTCATACGTGAGCGGCCGGCCGATAAACGCACATGGCTTTGCGGCAATATAATGCGCGCCACCGCAATAGTGCGGATAAACTCAAAGGCGTCTAAATCGTCAACATTTTCCAGCGGCGTACCGGCCACTTTTACCAGCATATTAATCGGCACACTCTCAGGGTGCTCAGGCAAATTAGCCAGTTGCATTAACAGCGCCGAGCGATCGTTAGCGCTCTCGCCCATACCCAAAATACCGCCACAGCATACTTTCATACCGGCATCGCGCACATGGCTTAGCGTATCTAACCGGTCCTGATAGGTACGGGTGGTAATAATTTCACCGTAAAACTCCGGTGAGGTATCCAGGTTGTGGTTGTAGTAATCCAGCCCGGCACCGGCAAGGGTTTGCGCCTGTTCACCGGTTAACATGCCCAGTGTCATACAGGTTTCCAGGCCCATGGCCTTTACGCCCTGCACCATTTCAATAATGTACGGCATATCGCGCTGCTTCGGGTTGGTCCAGGCGGCGCCCATACAAAATCGGCTGGCGCCTTTGTCTTTCGCCGCTTTGGCCTGGGTTAATACCTTTTCCACTTCCAGCAGGCGTTCACGCTCCAGCCCGGTATTGTAGTGGCCGCTTTGCGGGCAGTATTTGCAGTCTTCTGCGCAGGCACCGGTTTTAATCGACAACAAGGTACTTACCTGTACTTCGTTTGGTTTAAAGTGCTGGCGGTGCACCGTTTGCGCCTGAAACAATAAATCGTTAAACGGCAGCGCATAAAGTGCATTGACTTGCGCGAGGGTCCAGTCGTGGCGGACAACAGCCTGCATAAAAATCCCTGTTTAAATTGAGGTTAAAGGTGTTTTCGGCTAGTCTAACCGCCACCTTCGCGTTGTCAACGCTGACCAGAATTAAAACTTTACTGCAGGTTAAATAATGAGCATTGATTTGGCTTTTGATCGCACGCATATCTGGCACCCTTATACCTCCATGCAAAACCCTTTGCCGGTGTATCCGGTAGTGGCCGCTGAAGGCTGTGAGCTGGTGCTGGAAAATGGTCAGCGCTTAATTGATGGCACAGCATCCTGGTGGTCAGCCGTGCATGGTTATAACCACCCCGCCCTTAACGCTGCAGTAACAGCGCAACTGGGCAAAATGGCGCATGTGATGTTTGGCGGTATTACCCATCAGCCAGCAGTTGAGCTGTGTAAACAGCTGCTGAGTATGGTGCCGCAAAATTTAACCAAGGTGTTTTTGGCCGACAGCGGCTCTATCGCGGTAGAAGTGGCGATTAAAATGGCACTGCAGTACTGGCTGGCCAGTGAGACACCGCAAAAACAAAAGCTGATTAGCCTGCGTAAGGGTTATCATGGCGACACCTTTGCCGCTATGGCGGTGTGCGATCCGGTCGATGGCATGCACGATATGTTCGCCGCCTTACTGCCACAGCATTACTTTTTACCGGCACCGCAAAGCCGGTTTGACGGCGACTTTTTACAAAGCGATATTACCCCGCTGCAGCAACTGCTGGCAGAAAAACACACTGAAATTGCCGCGCTAATTTTAGAGCCTATAGTGCAGGGTTACGGCGGTATGCGCTTTTATCACCCGGAGTTTTTACGCCGCGCCAGAACCTTGTGTGACGAATATAAAGTGCTGCTGATTGCCGATGAAATTGCTACCGGCTTTGGCCGCAGCGGCAAGTTGTTTGCCTGTGAGCATGCCGGCATAGCTCCGGATATTATGTGCGTGGGTAAGGCACTCAGCGGTGGTTATATTACGCTGGCGGCCACACTGTGCACTGATGAAGTGGCGCGCGGTATCAGCGTAAGCCAGGCCGGCGGTTTAATGCACGGCCCTACTTTTATGGCCAACCCTCTGGCCTGTGCCGTAGCCCATGCCAGTTTAACGCTGATTGCAAAGGGTAATTGGCAGGCGCAGGTAGCAGCGATTGAAGCACAATTACAGCAGGAACTGGCCCCTTGCCGCCGCTCGCTCTCAGTAAAAGATGTGCGGGTATTAGGCGCTATAGGTGTGCTGGAAATGCACAACAAGGTAGATGTCGGCGCCCTGCAGCAGCAATTTGTTGAGCTGGGAGTATGGATCCGGCCGTTTAACAACCTGATTTACGTGATGCCACCGTTTATTATTAGCAGCGAGCAACTGGGCAAACTTACCTCAGCCATGCGCAAGGTAACCGGAGTATAGAGCAGTCAATACTTACAACTAAAAACTCACAACTTAAAACTCAAAGCTTAGACCTGCCGATACAGGTACAGCAGCAAACCAATGCTGCTAAGCAGCAATATAACAATATTAAAATGCAGGTGATCGCCACGACGGCGCAAACGCAACCGGTTTAGCAGTAAACTCAAACCACTGACCAATGCCACCGCCCACAGCAGGTATTGCAGATAAACGGTTAACTGCGGGTGCCAGTCACTGCGAATTTCTATACCCCAGTAACGCACCAGCCCGGTATCCAGCTCCGGGCTGGCATAATGCGCTACCACCATGCCGGCAATAAATAGTATCCAGCCCAATACTGCCAGCCAGCCAAAAGCCCGGCACAGTATATCCGGCCCCTGGCGGCGCTCATATTTTTCTGACTTTTCCTGCTCTGTAATCAATTTTAAAGTCCTGATAACTTTTACTTGTGTTGTGCGTTTGGCTCAGTATCATTACAGGCTTTACGCAGTTTGCTAAGTTTACACCCTCTGGAGTTTGTTGCATGACGCATGCCGTTATTAAAGATGTTTTAGCTGGTCGCTATGCCGTTGGTGAGTCTATCACCGTTAAAGGCTGGATCCGCACACGCCGCGATTCAAAAGCAGGTATTTCCTTTTTAGCTATTCATGATGGCAGCTGCTTTGATGCGGTGCAGGCCGTAGCCCCTTCAGATTTACCTAATTACGAAGCTGAAGTAAAGCGCCTGACAACGTCATGCTCTGTAGCCGTTACTGGTACTGTGGCACGTTCTGAAGGCCAGGGCCAGGCATTTGAACTGCAAGCAGCTGCGGTTGAGGTATTAGGCTGGGTAGAAAACCCGGACACCTACCCGATGGCACCCAAGCGCCACAGCATGGAATACCTGCGTGAACACGCCCACCTGCGCGCACGCACCAACATTATGGGTGCCGTTACCCGTGTGCGGCATTGTTTAGCCCAGGCGGTACACCGCTTTTTCCATGAGCAGGGTTATTACTGGATCAGCACGCCAATTATTACCGGCTCAGACGCTGAAGGCGCCGGTGAAATGTTCCGTATCAGTACGCTGGACCTGGAAAACCTGCCGCGTACAGACAAAGGCAATATTGATTACAGCAAAGATTTCTTCGGTAAAGAAACCTTCTTAACCGTATCCGGCCAGTTAAACGGCGAAACCTATGCCTGCGCCATGTCAAAAATTTACACCTTTGGCCCAACCTTCCGTGCCGAGAACTCCAACACCAGCCGCCACTTAGCGGAATTCTGGATGATTGAGCCAGAGGTCGCCTTTGCTGAGTTAAAAGACATCGCCCAGCTGGCAGAAGATATGCTGAAGTACGTCTGTAAAGCCGTACTGACCGAGCGCGCCGATGATATGGCATTTTTTGCCGAGCGTATCGACCCGACAGCAGTAACCCGTTTACAGCAGCTGGTTGATTCGTCTTTTGTGCGGATGGATTACACCGATGCTATCGAAATTTTAAAAACCTGCGGTAAGAAATTCGAATACCCTGTGGAATGGGGTGTCGATTTGCAATCTGAACACGAGCGCTACCTGGCTGAAGAGCACATCGGCGCGCCGATCATTATGCAAAACTACCCGAAAGACATTAAAGCCTTTTATATGCGCTTAAATGACGACGGCAAAACCGTAGCGGCGATGGACGTACTGGCCCCCGGTATTGGTGAAATTATCGGTGGCAGCCAGCGTGAAGAACGCCTGGAAGAGTTTGATAAGCGTTTAGCTGAAATGGGTCTGGATAAAGAAGACTACAGCTGGTATCGCGACCTGCGCCGCTACGGCACAGTGCCACACGCCGGCTTTGGTTTAGGCTTTGAGCGTTTAGTGTCATACGTTACCGGTGTAGGTAACGTGCGCGACGTTATCGCCTTCCCGCGTACACCGGGCAACGCTGAGTTTTAATAACTCCCACAATACACAAAAGGCGCTTTAAACAGCGCCTTTTTTATTGCCCAAAGCAAAGGTTATTCAGTTAGCTACTTTTGTTTAACCATACAAAACAGAAACTACCTTTTCTTGCGGGTTAAATTCTATATCGCAGCTAAGCAAGTGAAAATGCAGCACGCTACTGTGACTAACGCGTTTACCCTGCGGCAGGTTTTCCACTTTGTATTCCGACAAATTAACCGTGTTTAATTGCCGTATTACACTTGAGTAAGCGGTTCCTTTACTAACATTGCCGCAAAGATAATAAATTTCTTTTCGCGCTTCGTTTGCGTAGAAGCCGAAAACCAGTAAGCCCAAAATGCTGATTGCTGCAGCAATAAATTTTAGTTTAAGCATAATCCTGCTGTTCATTACAAAATGTATTACCGTGTCAGATAAAAATTAAACATGATATTTTTCGCCCTTTTAATCTTTATCTGACCCTTTTATTTCTTTTCATTATGATCCCATTTATTCAAGAGCGGGAGTTCACCTGTGGCTGCGCGAGTAGTTCTGATAAGCCACTGACGATTTCAGCATGTAGACACGTCCCTCGACTACAAATCCGTCAAGTTCATGTTGCAACGTGTAAGCCGACATATCGGACATCTTGTTTATGAAGCCCTTACTTTTGAAGTTCAGAGACGTATTGCACAGTACTCCATAA
Organism: Rheinheimera pacifica; assembly: GCF_900108485.1. Lineage (GTDB taxonomy): Bacteria > Pseudomonadota > Gammaproteobacteria > Enterobacterales > Alteromonadaceae > Alishewanella > Alishewanella pacifica. The sequence goes on from NZ_FNXF01000009.1 coordinate 84,985, forward strand.
CCTGTTTGCTCTTTGAAGGCAGTCAGTAACTCAAACAAAGTAAGATTGCTCACTGTGGACACTGTTTGAATACGCGCAGTCCCGTTAACATGGGTCACCGCTGCAAGTACGTCAGTGGTGGCCTGATAGGTGTAAAGCATGAATGGGCTAGGTTGGCTGCATCCAAACCATTTTTTTGCCTCCTCCTCCAAGCAAACGGGAGCGATTGGACGAAACTGTTCCCGCTGCTTGATGATGTTCAGCCGCTCTCTGGTGCTGGCGTTAAAAGGCGCAGCCAAGATGGAACGATTACCGAGCGCGCGTGGCCCGATCTCGTAGCGGCCGCTTACCCACCCTAAGATCAAGTCGCCGGCAAGCATTGCGGCTACAGTGGCATTACTCGCTTCCCACTCATCGAATAGGGAGCTATCGACGGGTTCGTCAAAGATAAATTGCAAACCAGAGTAGACATCCCACTTTATCTTTGGGTCGCCGGTAAAATGAAACTGCGCGTCGATGGCTGTACCAATCGCTGAACCTGAATCGTTAGCGACTGGGGGGACGAACACATCGCTGAATAATCCAGAATCTTTCCATTTAGTGTTCCAATCGCAATTAAGCCCGCATCCCCCCACTATTAATAATGGCATACCCCGTTTCAGACTCATCTCAGCAAACCGGTGGAAACGGTCGAACAGGCGATTGCTGAAGATGCCAGCAAAGTTGCAGAACTCCGGATCCTCCACTCCCACATTGTAATGCCGAGACCCTTTAAAGGCTTCACAGTCGCGGGGCTTAAGATGCTCGCAATCTTGCAACAAGAAAGACATGATTGCCTCTTCCTCAGCCGTTGGCTGGCTTCTTTTCGAGAAAGAAGCCAGCGCCATAAGCTTCCCGGCGTCAGACAACCTGGAGAATTCAGCGGTACTTTTGTCGAAGGTAGGATCTGCTAGTGCGTAGAGCATGGCATAGCGATGGCCAGGCTCCGGCATCACATCGGCCACCTTCGTCACATTCAATTCCGGATCGATCTCGTAGAACGCTCCAATAACGCCCTCCCAGAGCAACGCATAACATGGGGTGCCCTTCGCTAGACTAGACATCCCAAACGCACATAGAAGGTGCGAGCGCTCGTGGGATGATGAGAAGAAGTCAATGGTCTTTCCCAATAACTGCTTCTTGCTGACAATCATCTGGCCGTGATCGCTGCCGCGATATTCCGCCACCTTTTCCCCTCCTTGCGGAGAGTCACCAGGCCACCATCCTCCTTTACAGAGCACGTCGGGAATGTCATGAAGCTCGGCAAGGGCGTCGAATGTATCCGGAATAGATAGTGAAGAATGTCGGTATTTCGAACTCTTCTCGGCCTCGATAGAGAACACCAAACGCCCGTTCTCAATATATGCAAATGCGCCATCATGGCCTGGGTTGTATGAGAGTATCTTCATCTTGAACTCCGTTGATAACTGGCCCGTCCAAGTTATAGAGCCCCCTGGATTTCTGTTGGTGTACTGATGCTCTGTGCGCAAGCGCGCGAATCGACTGTACATTTGCCACTGTCGGTAGCCGACGGGTATTGAGGCGCCCTGCGAGTTGAGAGGATCGAGTAGGCCACGTGTTGAAGTGCAGTTTCATCGGCAAATGGGGAATCGGGGTTGGATCCCAAAGCACACGTCGATGGACCAGGAGATCATCCACAAACCATCGAATCTCCCACGGTGTCCATTCAATAGCATACCGATGCATACCTTTCGAAGCGTCGAAGCCCAATTCTATGTAGCTAGGAGCGCCCCGATAGCCGTAGTCGAACTTTGCGCCTTCCCCGCCTGGGTTGTAGAAGACATTTACAAGAAGGCGATTTGGCAAGTTACCGGCAATCTCGATGTCAATCTCCTGATGCGGAGAGTTACGGTGAAGAAAGAATCCAGTGACGATACCTGGTACGTTGGACGCTTGGAAGGTTGATTCGAACCTCCCAAACAGGTAGTCGGCATGGCTAGTTAGCGCGCCTGCACTGTATTGTCGAGCGCCCAACTCTTCCCGTCGGACGTGAATAGTCGCTCCTCCATCTTCGTCAAATTCAATGTTCTGGGGGCGGAACAACGCTAAATTACCGGTGAATGTGTCTGACCGAGCAAACCAATACAGCGGGTCGAGCCTCCCAGAGGCATCTACCCAATCGTCCTCGCCCACCAGCGGGTGCGGTACAACTCGAATACCTGACCACGCGCGGTGACTTGACTCAACAACCCAAGGAGATCGATCCCGCTTGGCTATCACACTTTTCTGGGTGAAGGCAGATTGGCTAGGCGTTTCCCCGATATGTCGTTGGCCCAGATCGTCCAGTTTGGGGAATGAGCACAAAGGTGGCGCGCACCGGAGATGCTCACAGAGAGTCCGCCAGACATTGACATCGTCGCAATCAAGCACGATGACGTCCGCCCCCTCGAGGTCATCTAGAACGCCGCGAGCAGTTTGCCCGGCAGCGTCGGTTGTTAAGATGAACTTGGCATGGGGGTAACTATGTCGAAGATCCCCTATCATCAACTCGATGCATCCAATATTGACATACGCATTGAACACCCTATCAACATTACCCTCGCGAAGCCTTTTCAACTCTTCGCTCGGCAAATCCTTTAAATCGCTGCAGCATCGGTAACCAAGCATCAACAGTGCCATCCCGATGGATGACTGTCCCGAGTTGGACGGGCCAAACGCAAAGACAGGGAACTGCGTCGGACGAGAGTTGAACAATGCTGCCCCTTCGCTGTTGATCGCGCCAATCGTAGATAGGGCCGGAAGAATCGAGTACGAATTTGTTGAGGTTGTGTCTGTCCTTTGAAGGACTATGCTACGCTTAGTTGCGTACACGTCTAGAGCGCGGAACTGATGGTTTATCCAAAGATCAACCGGGCCGCGACACGGCAACATGCTAAGAAGTTTCTCGGCTCCCTTTTTGGAAAGGATGTATCCAGACAAAAACCACAGTCCACGCTCCGGCCGGAAAACATAGTTCGACACCTGCAACTTTGGAGCGCCATGTTTCACCTCCAAATAAGAAACGTAAAGAACGTCGAAGCTGCTTTGTTGATCATCGGCCTTGAAGTTCTTCCAAGCCTGGTCTAGATGGCGTGCGAAACGGGGATGAAACCAGACGTCATCCTCTAAAATAAGGGCATACTCTTGCGCCCCCTGCGCAACTCGTTTCCAGACCTCAATATGCGATTTGGCAACAGCCACCTCCGCCCTACTCATTCGGATTGGTGCGTCAAGCTCATAACTCGTCGGAAGAGTCCGAGGCTGAGGCTCAACAAATAGTTGATCCGCCAATGTGTAGTAAGGATCTACCTCTGAGTCTTTGGATGGGTCCTGCAAAAAACATCTCGCATCCACAGCAACGTGACGTTCTGTGAGGCTGAGAAGATCATTACCAAATCTATCCCTTATGCATCCTAGCTCCTGCTTCACGCGAGACCACCGACCTGGCTCACGATCGAGATTGATCACGTATATCTTTTCAATTGTCCGCGCCGCCGGGATCTGCTGAGCCCCAAATGCGATGGACGTCTGCATAGGAAGGAGCCTGCGAAGGCCGTGCCCTAGACGAAATGCCCAACGAAGAACGGCAAGGTATGGGCGTGCCGGATTCATCGCACGTCCAGAAGTGAAGGAGCACAATACGCCTGCTGATTAGACAGTCTCCAGTTCCTTGAATCGTCGCGATAGCTCAATGGCCACTGGCTGGAGGATATCAATTCCCAATCGTGCGCGACCATCATTGCGTCATGGGAGCAGCCTTCGCCAAGTATTTCGAAGACCGACCTAGTGAGATTGCCTGGTCCCGTCGTAGCCTGAACTTCAGGCAACCCGCTTGTACTGTCTGCTTCGAGAGATACCGTGGCATTCATCAGCGCTCTTTCAACTATGGGGTGACGGGCGGACGCAATAAGCGGGGTGGTATTGAAGTAGAAAATCCATCCAGGCTGATTGGCCCCAGGCTTGGTAAATATTGACGGCTCTACCATTCGAGACGTTGCAATGTCGTAACAGAATGGTTGAAGCTTCAACCTTCCATCGACGAAGAGTTGCTCAACGGGGGTTCCGTGGTAAACATCGTCGGCATCGATGTAGAATCCTCCCTCCACAAACACATAAGAGTAACGGAAGTAGTCCGACATCATTGAGGGGTGGTAGCACCTATTAAATGCGTCTTCATAGCGAGCCCCTAAGCGGTTTCGAATGAAAGCACTGGCCGATCTTTTGTCGAACACTTCTAACGTAAATCCACTTCGCTCCAACTGCTTCCATGAACTCATGCAGGCTTTGACATCTTGCGGCAATCGCTGTAAGTCGTCCCAGAACTGTACAATACGTTTGGGGGTGGGGGCAGCGGACCACGTCGCAGAGCCGAGCGAAGTTGGTTCACGCCGCTGTACCATATCACGCACGAAATCAGAGCGTGCACGCTCCAAAGGACTTAGTGGGTCGGCCTCGACAATTTCGCTCACTATTACCTCGTTCATTTATAACTCCTCATCTTTAATGTATTCTCTTCATCATTTAAAACTCCGCCCCGACATCGCTGAATCGTCGTGCCGCAGGAAGTTGATCGACACTAAGATGATTTATATTAGTAATACGCGTGGTCGCAAATTCTGAGAATGACCATAAGTTATTAGAAATAATTAGGGTCAGATAAAAATTAAACATGATTTTTTTCAGCCTTTTAGTTTTTATCTGCCCCTGTTTATTACTTTCATTTATCCTTTTGTATCGATACCTGCTTATGTGCTTAACGTAGATCTAACCGACGCCAAATCTCAGCTTTGGCGAGCCCAGCGAAGTGAGCAAAGTTGAGTGCCAGGTTAGGACTTTGGCTTCCCATCAAATTTGTCCGCCACCTTGCTAATTAGCTCTGCAAATCGTGAATCTACTTTCTCAACGTCGAGGTGCGATAGGTCTGAGGAACCAGATGTGTTCCAATGCTGAAACACCTCTTTAATTTCTGCCGGTGTAATTTGTGTAGAAAAAACACGCATATAGAATTTACCGAACGAAATAGCATGTAAGCGATCAGCATTCTTTAGCGCCTCAAGCTGATGTGCTTTTGCCAACAAAAATGCATATCTAGCAAGCCCCAGAAGCAAAGCAACAATTGTGACCCCTTTTACGGTATCAAACAGCAAACGATTGGTCTCAAGAGTGGCTTGAGCAAGTGTGCGTTCAGCCATCCACCAAAGTGTAAAGACGAAAATGACCGATGCGACAAGTGTGGCATAACCTGCCAAGTGCCATCTTGAAGCAAGTTTTCGCCCAGTTTTTTCCCGCGCAGTGAGATCTTCAATGGTTTCTTTTATGTAGTCGGCTGAATTTTCTTCAAGAATTTTCCCTTGAAGATCCTTTATCTCTTCTTGAGCAATCCGGAACCCTTCGAAACGACTTATGGCGTTTTCAATTTCCCCAACGAGAAAATCGAAGTCCTCAGTGCGCCCAAATAGAGCCTGAAATGCACCAAGATCGCTATCGTTCAGTGATGCCTGATCTAGCACCACTGGCAATATCAATTTATCCCTATTGCTGTGAGCTACATAGGAAACGGCTGAGGTGACTTCTATATTGAAATAATAGGATTTGTCACTATGGTTGGTGACTAGCGCTAGAAAAACATCTGCATCTTTTAGGTGGCGCTTAATGTCCTCTTGCCAGTGAGCACCAATTCGAATCGATTGTTGGTCCAAGAACACATCATGCTTCCGCTGATGGAGTTCTGTGGTCAATCTTTGTGCGATTTGGCTGTCTTCTCTAGCATAAGAAATAAATATCTTGGCCATAAAGTCCTAACATTTTATTTTTGAGCATTCATTATATTTCTGCGCTCATCTGCAGTAAGCCTTTAACTTAGCTAAAGTATTTTGTATCCGCAACATATATATGCCTATGTAAATAAAATATATCCGCTACTTTGCCGGTATTGATAAAGATAACTCTGTAGTTGTGTATTGAGGCACACGTTATGGCAGGCAATAAAAAGCCGGGTGCTGTGAATAACGCCCGGCGGTTAGTTTGGTTTAAATCTACTTAGCGGTAGTTTATTCCGCTTTTTTATATTCAAACAGAACCGGTATTGATACGTGCCATACATAAGGCGTTGACATAGTTACCGTATTGAAAGGCAAAATCGGTTAGCTCTGCTTCTACTTCAAAACCAAAGCGCTCATATAAGGCTATTGCTGCTTCGTTGCTGGTGTAAACGGTAAGCTCCATACGGCGGATATTCAACCAGTTGTCGGCCATTTCTAACGCGGAGCGCAGCAGTGCCGAACCGATACCCTGGCCCTGATAATCCTCCGACACGCCCATGCCAAGCTCGGCCACATGGCGGCGCCGTGGGTTTTGGCATACCTGTAACCCGAGCTGACCTATTACTTTACCTTCTACCTCGGCCACCAAGTTATAAAAACCGGCACCAGCGGTATACAGCCTTTGCCAGTTTGCCACCGGCTGATAAGGCAACTGCAGCGTATTGGCGTACACAGTAGGTTGATCATAAATAGCTTTAATAGCGTCAATGTCAGCAGGTTCAGCATGACGGATCACAGCGGGCATAATGGCGTCCTTCACAATATACAGGCAATTATCTTAAGGGGGTTTAGTTGCAATCAACAAGGGCTAAAATGCAAAAAGCCAGCAAGATGCTGGCTTTATCGCACACTTGCTAGCTTCAGAGTTGCTGTTCGAGCTCTGGCAGCACGGTAAATAAGTCGGCTACCAGGCCGTAATCGGCGATCTGGAAAATCGGCGCTTCGGCATCTTTGTTAATTGCTACTATCACTTTAGAGTCTTTCATACCCGCAAGGTGTTGAATAGCACCGGAAATACCCACGGCTATATACAGCTCTGGTGCCACAATTTTACCGGTTTGGCCAACCTGCATATCGTTTGGTACAAAGCCCGCATCTACCGCTGCGCGCGAGGCACCAATGGCGGCACCTAACTTATCGGCAATGCCATTTAGTAGCGCAAAGTTTTCACCATTTTGCATACCACGGCCACCAGAGATCACCACCCGGGCTGCTGTTAATTCAGGCCGCTCAGACTTTGTCAGCTCCTGGGTTACAAAACGCGATATACCGGCGTCATGCACCGCCGTTAAAGCTTCAACCGGGGCGTTATTACCGGTTTGCGCTTCGCGAAATGCAGCCGGGCGCACGGTAAGCACTTTAATGGCATCAGCAGATTTTACCGTTGCAATGGCATTACCGGCATAAATTGGCCTGACAAAGGTATCAGCACTTTCAATGGCGATAACATCAGAAATTTGCGCCACATCCAGCATGGCCGCTACCCGTGGCAGGAAGTTTTTGCCGGTGGTGGTCGCCGCTGCCAGAATATGGCTGTAATCTTTACCCAGCTCGGTGACCAAAGCAGCAATATTTTCTGCCAGCTGATGCTCGTAAGCGGCATTGTCAGCATGCAGTACTCTTGTTACGCCAGCTATCGCCGCGGCTTCGGTTGCCGTTGCTGCACTGTTAAAACCGGCTACCAGCACGGTAATATCACCACCAATAGCGGTGGCAGCCTGTACCACTTTAAGTGTTTCGCTCTTCAGGCTTTGGTTGTTATGCTCTGCAATAATTAAAATGGCCATCAGATCACCTTCGCTTCATGCTTTAACTTATCTACCAGCTCTGCCACTGATTCCACCTTAATACCACCCTGACGGGTTGCCGGAGGCACCACTTTTAGCACCGTAACGTTAGAGCTTAAACTGACACCAAAGCTGTCGGCAGCTTTAACATCCAGCGGCTTTTTCTTTGCCTTCATAATATTGGGCAGTGAAGCATAGCGCGGCTCGTTTAAGCGCAAGTCGGTTGACACTATCGCTGGCAGTGGCAGTTCTACTGTTTGTAAGCCACCGTCAATTTCACGGGTAACCTGCACCTTGCCATCAGCCAGTTGTACTTTAGACGCAAAAGTACCCTGCCCCATACCGGTTAACGCTGCCAGCATCTGGCCGGTTTGGTTGTTGTCAGAGTCGATCGCCTGCTTGCCTAAAATAACCAGGCCGGGCTGTTCCTCTGCTACCACTTTGGCCAGCAGTTTTGCCACCTGTAATGAGTCCAGGTTTTGATCTGTTTCTATATGCAGTGCGCGATCTGCGCCCAACGCTAAAGCGGTACGCAGTTGCTCTTGCACAGCAGTGGTGCCGATGGACACAACGACGATTTCTGTCGCGCTACCGGCTTCTTTTAACCGTACGGCTTCTTCTACTGCGATTTCACAAAATGGGTTTAACGCCATTTTCACGTTAGCCAGATCAACACCTGATTGGTCAGCCTTTACCCGCACTTTTACGTTGTAATCTATTACCCGTTTCACCGGCACCAGTATTTTCATAAATTCCTCATTCTTTTCCTGTAACAGGCAACAGTTTTGCTACAGGTTTACGTTAAGGTAAAGCTAGTACGCTTTGGTTTGCCACAATCTACTTACTGTTGACGTTAACGTCAACCTGCAATACCCTAAACAGCATGATAAAAGCAGTGTAAGCTGTAAATAATAAACTCCAAGAGGCCAGGGCTGTGGAAAGAGAATCAATGGAATTCGATGTAGTTATAGTAGGTGGTGGCCCGGCGGGGTTGTCGGCTGCTATCCGTTTGATGCAGCAAGCCAAAGCAGCAGCAAAAGAACTCAGTGTTTGTTTAGTTGAAAAAGGCTCTGAAGTTGGCGCGCATATCTTATCAGGCGCGGTGTTCGAACCCCGGGCGTTAAATGAATTAATACCCGACTGGCAACAGCAAGGTGCACCGGTAACAGTGCCGGTTACTCATGATGATATTTATCTGCTGAAAAATGGCCAAAGCGCAACAAAACTGCCAGGCTTTGCCGTACCGAAAACCATGCATAACAGTGGCAACTATATTGTATCGGTGGCTAACCTGTGTCGCTGGCTGGCACAGCAGGCCGAGCAACTTGGGGTAGAAATTTTCCCCGGTTTTGCTGCCAGTGAAGTTCTGATTGAAAACAATGTGGTAAAAGGCATTGTTATTGGTGATATGGGGCTGGATAAACACGGCCAGCCTAAAGACAGTTATGTGCCGGGTATGGAGCTTAGGGCAAAGTACACCGTATTTGCAGAAGGCTGTCGCGGTCATTTGGGTAAGCAGCTGATAAAGCACTTTAAACTGGATGAAGGTAAATCACCGCAGCATTATGCCATTGGTTTTAAAGAGATCTGGGATGTGCCGGCGGCCAAACATCATGCTGGCTTGGTGGTGCATTCAGCCGGTTGGCCGTTAGCCAGTGATACCGCCGGCGGTGGCTACTTATACCACGCCGAGAACCAGCAAATTGTGGTTGGCTTAATTATTGATCTTAGCTACAGCAACCCGCATTTAAACCCGTTTGAAGAGTTTCAGCGCTATAAACAGCACCCGGTGATCAGCCAGTACCTTAGCAACGGCAAACGCGTTAGTTATGGTGCCCGTGCTATTGCCAAAGGTGGCCTGAACAGCCTGCCGAAAATGAGCTTTAACGGCGGCCTGCTGATTGGTTGTGACGCCGGCACCCTTAACGGCGCTAAAATTAAAGGCAACCACACTGCGATGAAATCCGGCATGCTGGCCGCGGAAACGCTGTTTAATACCATCAGTAATGCTGACGAAGGTGGACAAGATCTGACCGCTTTTGCCGATGCGATAAAAAATAGCTGGCTGTATGACGAGCTATACCGCTCCCGCAATTTTAGCGCGGCAATGCATAAGTTTGGCACTTTCTGGGGCGGCGCCTTTAATACGCTGGAACAAAACTGGTTTGGCGGTAAACTTCCGTTTACATTAAAAGATAACAGCCATGACTACGCTCAGCTGAAGCTCGCCAGCGAAGCCCCGGTTATCAACTACCCTAAACCAGATAATGTGCTGAACTTTGACCGCTTATCTTCGGTGTATTTATCCAACACCAACCACGAAGAAGAACAACCCTGCCACCTTAAACTGGCCAATAGCCAGATCCCGGTTAGCGTTAACCTGCCCAAATATAATGAACCGGCGCAGCGTTATTGTCCGGCCGGAGTGTACGAAATCGTACAAAACGAAAATAATGAGCCGCAGTTTCAGATAAATGCCCAAAACTGCATTCATTGTAAAACCTGCGATATTAAAGATCCGTCGCAAAATATTACCTGGGTAACCCCGGAAGGGGCTGGCGGGCCTAACTACCCGAATATGTAACAATAAACCGACAGCGCCTGCGCCTGTGTTTGCGAGAATATGGCGTTAAGGCGCTGTTTTACTTACTACATTTTAATTTACTGATATTTACTGTTTATATGCTGGTGTTTTTAAGCTTTTCATTGTATTAATTTTAAACAACAACTACCTTTGGTTATGGGTATTGTTTAAATTAACAAGCTGAAAGGCTTCGCCAGAGACAGGAAGTAGTGTGATGACAAATAAAATAAATACGGAACGGACCGTACAAGATGATGTAGTAATTGTAAAAAACGCGCCGAAAAAAAATTCACCTCAAATTCTGCCCCCCTCTTTCGCCAGCGATCGGTATATGTATTTTACTGAGCGTGATCTGAATAAAATTCTGACGAACCTGGATGCACTGCGCAGCAGCGTTTTTCCGCTGGTTAACCCTGACAACGAAATAGAAAGCCGTAAACAGCAAAACTTTCCTTCAGTATGCCTGATTGGCCTCGGCCGGTGTGGCTCTAATATTGCGCTTGATGTGGCTTCATTAGTGTATAACGCCCGCAACTTTTACCTGAACGAATTTAACAACGAAGAAAAACAAACCCGCGAACAAGAATACCGGCCAATGCGCTGGATTAAGCGCAGCCTGAATTTATCAGACACACAGGCGGTTAAACCGGTATTTTTAATTGAACCGCTGGTGATGCTCGGCGATTTGGATAAAGACATCGAAGGCCGCATCCGTTTCTCCCACAAGGGTGAAAAAAGCGGCTTTTTGCATGACTACACCAAGATGAAAATTATGGACTTGTCTGAAGTGCATGCCGGTGGCGCCGGTAATGCACCTATTCTTGGCCAGTATCTGGCAAAAATTATCCTCAACAAAGACACCCAGCGCTTTGCCAATGCTGAATGGAAGTATATCCATTCTTACCTGATTGATTCCTGTGGCATTAAAGCTAATCAGTCCAGGCTGTATTTTTATATCTTCAGTGCCGGCGGTGGCACAGGCTCTGGCATGGCATCTGAATTCGGTTTAGCTCAGCAGTATGCCTATATGAGCAAAACTTTCGACACCCGGATGATGGGTGAAGACGAAGAAAACCGCGGCCACTCCTTTGTGTTTGAACCAATCTTTACCAGCGGTATTTGTATTTTGCCGAACATTTCTGATCATGGCGTAGAGATGTCTGAAGCGCTGCATATCAACGCCGGGCGCTTATTGTGTAAATACCTGGCTGAAGAATGGGATTTCTCTTACAACTTTGATAACGAAGACAGCAGCGAATCCAGTGTAATGCACCGCATCCGGCCCTGGAATGCCATGATGCTGATCTCCAATGACATTATGCGTTACGCCGAAGAAACCGATGACGGTGGCATTCAGCATATCGATGTTAATGCGATGGAAAAATATGCTAATCAGTACATCTCACAACAGATTTTTAATATTCTGACCGCGCAGGCCGTGACCACAGATTACGACGAAAACTATTTCCGCCGTGCCGGTATCGATATCGGTGAAACTATCCGCCTTGACGCCAATGACCTGTTTATGAGCCTGGCCGGCCCCGTTGCGGTGGCTTATGCCGAATCTGTAATACCAGGTGATAGCAGCAACGCAGAGAAACTTAAGCTGTTTGAAAAAACCGGCACCGGTTTAAATATTGATGACTTGTTCTTCCGCTCTATCGACCTGCCACACTTTAACAAAGTGACTCAGGCCATTGAGGGTATCAGCCTGTTGCCGATTGAATCCGGCCGCTACCGCGAAACATTGGCCAGCTATGTAAAGAACGGCTATAACGCCGCCGAGCTAAAAGATCTGCATTTCTTTAAAAATTGCTCGTCAGTGGTGTCTATAGTGTCACTGCCAAAAGACTACAAACTGTCTTACATGGATTTAAACCGGCTGAAGTCGCATTTAAATGCGTTGTTTCCTAACACCACACTAAAACGCTATGCGCTGGTAATTGGTGCTTCTGCCAACATTTCACTGACAACGCTGATTGTGAAAAGCCCCTGCTTAAGCGACGACTTTTTAACGCTGATTGTCGCCTTTATTAAACGCTGTTTTGCCAAAGACAACTATCGTTTTGACGAGCAGTTAGATCAGGCGATGCTGGAGTTTATCCGTGCCGAACTCTTCGATGAAGACGCACTGGATAAAATGCTGCACGAGTTTGAAAACCCGGCCAAAATACTCGACACCAATTGGTATGCCATTAAGCCAATGTACGAGAAAAAATACCGCGAACTTATTCATAACAAAGACAAATTTGTCTCAATAAATGATATTCGCCTAAGCCGCGACAGCGTGAAAAAAGCCATTAAATACCTGCGTGAGATATACCGGCATAAGATCAGTAAAACCAAGGTTATTTCACTTAACCCGCAAACTAATAAAAAAGCCGCTGCAGAATAACCTGGCGGCTGAGCTAAAAAGGCCTGACATTTTAACGCCAGGCCTTTTTTGTATCTGCCGTTAAGGTTTTTATCTGTCAGGGTAACGGCGCGCCACGGCTACTGATATATAACTGATACCAGTGCTCACGGCTTAAATGCACCTGGCTTGCCCCGGCGCAGGCCGCAATGCGTTGCGGGTTAGCTGTGCCAATCACCGGTTGAATAGCAGCCGGATGCCGCATAAGCCAGGCCAGTACAATGGCTTCACGGCTGCACTGATATTGCTCGGCTAACTGAGCCACCAAAGCTGCAGTGGCACGCTCGGTGTCGGTTTGTGTTTGTGCCCCGCTAAAAGCGCCTTTTGCCAGGCTGCCCCAGCTTTGCAGCTGCACGCCCTGTTGCTGACAATATTCCACAGTGCCATAACTAAAATGCTTGTTACTACCCTGCGGCAGGCCCGTTAGCACACTTTCTTCCAGCCAGTCGATGTCGGCCAGGCTCATTTGCAGCTGATTCACCAGCAACGGCTGCGACAATGCCGACTGTAACCACTGCATTTGTGCCCAGCCCATATTCGACACGCCAAAATGGCGTACTTTACCTTGCTGTACTAACTGATCAAACGCTTGCGCTACCTGCTCTGGCTGCATCAGTGGATCAGGCCGGTGTAATAGCAACAGATCCAGATAATCAGTGTTTAACCGCGTTAAGCTCTGCTCCACAGAGCGGATAATATAGTCTTTAGAAAAATCATAGCGGCCCGGCCCTTGCTCGTCGGCAAAGCGGATAGCACATTTAGTTTGGATAAACAGCTCAGCGCGTTTTGCCGGCGCAGCCGCCAGATATTGGCCAAACACCTGCTCGGCTTTACCACGGGTATAGATATCGGCGTGATCAAAAAAATTAATACCGTTGGCCAGCGCTGCATCAATAGCAGAAAACGCATGGCGATGCTGCTCGGCGGTAGTGGTATTGCTGTCCCAGCTGCCACCCAAACCCATACAACCAAACGCCAGTGAACTGATACCAGGCAGATGCCGGGATAAAGGGATCATAAAAACTCCTGACAATGAAATACCGCGATAGTGTAGCGAAAAACAGCCTGAACCCCTACACTATCGCCATTATTAAATGCTGCCGGAATACTTCTGCGTTATGTCTGATGCCACGTTATACAGGTTAAACAAATTTATCAGTGATACGGGTTTTTGCTCGCGTCGCGAAGCCGATAAATTTATTGAAAATGGTCAGGTTACGGTAAATGGCGCCGTGGCGCCTGTTGGCCTTAAAGTCACTGAAAATGATCAGGTACTGATTGACGGTAAACCGTTAAAAGCCAAGCCAAAACGGGTTTATCTGGCTTATAACAAACCGGTCGGCATTACCTGCACCACAGAGCCGCATATTCACGGCAATATCATTGATGCCGTACGTTACCCGGAGCGCATATTTCCGATAGGCCGGCTGGATAAACCCTCTGAAGGGCTTATTTTTCTTACCAATGACGGCGATATCGTCAACAAAATTCTGCGCGCCGGTAATGCGCATGAAAAAGAATATGTGGTTACTGTTAATAAGCCCATTACAGAGCGCTTTATTCAGCAGATGGGTAAAGGTGTGCCCATCCTCGATACCGTAACCCTGCCCTGTACCGTGCAGCAACGCTCAAAACAGAGTTTTTCTATTATTTTAACGCAGGGACTAAACCGGCAGATACGCCGCATGTGTGAGTATCTGGGTTACGAAGTACAAACCTTAAAACGTACCCGCATTATGCATATTCGTGGCGCGGGCTTAAAACCCGGGCAATGGCGTTTACTCGATGACATTGAAATAAAAATGCTTGAAGCACAACTGCTAAGCTCCAGTAAAACCGCCGACAGCAGTTTAGGCAACGATAGCTTTGATGATTAAAGCCACTTGGATAATTAACGCAACCAGGGGTCGTTATGCATATGCAGTTTAAATTACCGTTTTATATTACGTTGCTGCTTGGGCCTTTACTGTTTTTACTGACATTAGTCTCAGAACCGGTGTTTAGCGATATGTCAGTAAATGCCTGGCTGATTACCGGCCTCACCTGCTGGATGGCCTTGTGGTGGATAACAGAGCCGGTGCCGATACCGGTTACGGCCATGCTGCCGATTGTTATAGTGCCACTTATTAGCCTTGATACTATAGGCAATGTGACAGCGCCCTACGCTCATCCGTTAATTTTCTTGTTTCTTGGCGGCTTTATGTTGTCAATTGCCATGGAACGCTGGAACCTGCACAAACGCATTGCGCTATTAACCATGCTGTTGGTAGGTACCAAACCCAGCCAGCAAATTGCCGGTATTATGCTGGTAACAGCTTTTTTATCTATGTGGATGTCTAATACAGCAACCGCCGTAATGATGTTACCGATTGGTTTGTCTGTTATTGCTATGCAGCAAGAGCAAGGTGTCAGTAACGATAATTTTGCCAAAGCCATTTTGTTATCCATTGCCTATGCCGCCAGCATTGGTGGTATAGCCACCTTAATTGGCACACCGCCTAATGCCCTGCTTGCTGCCTATCTGGAACGCAGTTATCAGTTACAACTAAGCTTTAGTGACTGGATGCTGTTTGGTGTGCCGCTGGCAGTTAGTTTGTTACTGGTATGCTGGTTCTGGCTGACACAGGTGCATTTCCGCCTGGACAAGATGCCATCAGTAGATAGCCGCGCGTTATACCGGCAAAAGCTATCAGCATTGGGTGTTATGCATAATGCTGAAAAGTTAGTGCTGATAGTGTTTTCACTGGCAGCTTTTTTCTGGGTATTTCGTGGGCCCCTTAGCAATATCAGCGGCATTAAACTGGACGATACGTTAATTGCTATCTTTGCGGCCAGTTTGCTGTTTATCTTACCGGTGTCATTAAAAACCGGCCAACGCATTCTGAACTGGGAAGATTGCCAAAAGTTACCCTGGGGCGTATTGCTGTTATTTGGCGGTGGTTTAACGCTGGCAACCCAAATCGATAACTCAGGCTTATCGGCTTATATCGCCACACAAATTGGCCAGCTTGGCAGCATTAATCTGGTTTTGCTGATTGTTCTGGTTACCACGGTAATTATTTTTCTCACCGAGATCACCAGCAATACCGCCACCGCAGCGGCATTTCTGCCACTATTGGGGCCGGTGGCCGTATCGCTGGACACCTCAGCCGCCATGCTGGTGATCCCGGCAGCAGTGGCAGCCAGTTGTGCCTTTATGATGCCGGTAGCCACCCCGCCAAATGCCATAGTGTTTGCATCCGGCAAGCTGAAAATTATTGATATGGTAAAAGCCGGCCTGGCGCTGAACCTGGCGGCCATAGTGCTGATTACACTAGCGGTGTTATTCCTGGCGCGTTATATATTTGATTTTTAAGCTTGCCCCCCACCCGGCCGACGGGTGGGCAATATGTCGACAATAAAGAATGCAGGCAATAAAAAATGCAGATAATAAAAAACGCAGCCAATGGGCTGCGTTTTTTATGTTTGGAGCGAGTAACGAGGTTCGAACTCGTGACCTCGACCTTGGCAAGGTCGCGCTCTACCAGCTGAGCTATACTCGCGAAAATCTGGTTATTTACTCTTAGTGAGTAATGGTGCCCGGGGCCGGACTTGAACCGGCACGCCCTTTCGAGCGAGGGATTTTAAATCCCTTGTGTCTACCGATTTCACCACCCGGGCAGACAACTTTACTGTGTCAATTTTACTGTGTTACTTTTCTGGTTTTACCAGATAAAACTGTGTGATGGAGGCGGGTCCCGGAGTCGAACCGAGATGGACGGATTTGCAATCCGCTGCATGGCCATTCTGCCAACCCGCCATTCAAACAATTTTCACTCTTTGAAAGAGTTGGAGCGAGTAACGAGGTTCGAACTCGTGACCTCGACCTTGGCAAGGTCGCGCTCTACCAGCTGAGCTATACTCGCGTTGTTATGGCCATGTGCCTTAACACGAGACGCATTCTACTGTTTTAATTCAGCCAGTCAATAATAAATTTTTGCTTTTATGACTGACTGATTAAAATTTGACTGAGTTGCGCTAATAAGCAACAAAAACAGTTATTAATGTATCAAATCCCGCCACGCTGCTTTGAGGTAACTGTACATAGACCATATTGTCAGCACCGTGGCGATATACAGTAACAGCATACCTACCGGCGTAAACCAGCTTACCAGCCAGAACTCCGGCCGCCAGATCAGGCCAATTAATGCCAGCATCTGGGCAATAGTTTTATACTTGCCTAAATTAGATACCGCCACATTAGCCCGCTTACCCAGCTCTGCCATCCACTCGCGTAAGGCAGAAATGACAATTTCGCGGCCTATCATAATAATGGCCGGTATAGTCACCCAAAGCGATACACTGTCTACCGCTATCAGCACCAGCGCCACGGCAACCATCACCTTATCAGCTACCGGGTCAAGAAAAGCGCCAAACGGCGTAGACTGCTCTAACTTACGCGCCAGATAACCATCCAGTGCATCGGTAATAGCCGCCAGGCAAAATACAAATGACGCCCAGAACCGGGCATTCTCCATACCTGAATAAAAACATAAGATAAAAACCGGGATCAGAAACAGTCGGAACAGGGTTAACAGATTGGGAATATTCCACATCTTAATATTCTCTACGGCATGTATGCCGCTATGCTACTTGTTATGACAGGCATGGTAAATCTTTTCTGCCTGTGCTTTTGATATTCCCGGCACTGAGCTAAGCTCGGTAACGGAAGCGCGCATTACGCCCTGTAAGCCGCCAAGATACTGCAACAGAGCCTGACGCCGTTTTTCACCGATACCTTTTACTTGCTCCAGCGGGCTTTTAATCAGCGCTTTGCCACGTTTATTACGATGCCCGGTAATAGCAAAACGATGCGCCTCATCGCGAATTTGCTGAATAAGGTGCAATGCCGGTGCATCAGCCGGCAAATTAATGCTGCGTCCGCTTTGTGCCAGAATAAGGGTTTCAAGGCCAGGCTTACGGCTGGTACCTTTAGCCACTCCTACCAGCAATGGCATTTTGGCATGTGGCCAGTTAGCAAATTGTGTTATGGCAATATTCAGCTGGCCCTGACCACCGTCAATAAAAATAATATCCGGTATTTTTTCTTCATCCTGCAGCTTAGTGTAACGCTTGTCCAGCGCAAACTGCATGGCTGCGTAGTCATCGCCACCGGTGATACCGGTGACATTATAACGGCGGTACTCTGCTTTATATGGCCCCTGATCATCAAACACCACACAGGATGCTATCGTTGCCTGCCCCATGGTATGGCTGATATCAAAACACTCCATCCGTGTTATCGGCTGTTCTAACTGCAATAACTGTTGCAACTGCTGATAGCGTAATGCCATTTTCTGGCTAAGCGATTGCTTGTTGTCACAAGACAGCTGGGCATTTTTTTGCGCCAGGCTAAGATATTGCGCTTTCTCGCCACGCTGGGCATAAGTAATGCGCACTTTGCGACCGGCAATTTCACTGATTGCGGCTGCTACCGCGTCCATTTCCGGCAGTGGCTTGGCAATCACAATCTCCCGCGGCATTTGCTGGGTGCCATAACCATCAAGATAAAACTGCAGCAAAAAAGCGCTGAGAATTTCGCTCTCTTCAGTATCTGCCGGCACTTTAGGAAAGTAAGCTTTGCTGCCCAGCACCTTTTGCTGACGAACAAAAAGTACATGTACTGCGGCCACCCCGTGCGAATAAGCAAAACCAATAATATCCATTTCGTCGTGCTCGCCACTGACGCTTTGCTGTTCCTGCACTTTTCGCAGCGCAATAATTTTATCGCGTAGCTGGGCCGCCTGTTCAAACTGCAGCGTCTCACTGGCCTGTGTCATGCGTTGCACCAAGTTATCAATAACCTGCTGATCTTTGCCCTGCAGAAATAAACTGGCCAGCCGCACCTGCTGCTGGTATTCCTCATCAGAAATTTTCCCGACACAGGGTGCTGAGCAAAGTTTTAGCTGGTACTGCAAGCATGGCCGGGTTCTGGCACGATAAAAGCCATCTTCACACTGGCGGATGGGAAAAATTTTCTGCAGGCTTTTCAGGCTTTGCCACACCGCCCCTGCATTGGGGTAAGGGCCAAAATACTGCCCGGCACTTTTACGGGGCCCGCGGTGCGAACTGATACGCGGATGCTTATGATCGCTGATTAAAATATAAGGGTAAGATTTGTCATCCCGCAGCAATACGTTGTAACGCGGCAAAAACTGCTTAATAAGGTTGTTTTCCAGGATCAGTGCTTCGGTTTCGCTATGTGTCAGAGTGTATTCAACCTGCACTATCTGGCTAACCAGAGAACGGGTTTTTATACTGTCAACATTAGTGCGAAAATAGCTACTGAGCCTGGCGCGCAGATCTTTAGCTTTACCAACATAAATAACCTGATCCGCGGCGTTTAGCATACGATAAACGCCGGGCTGGTGAGGAACCTGCTTTAAAAAGGTTTTAGCGTCAAACATCAGGCTTTAGCGATGTCAATCATGCCATGGCGCAATGCCATATGAGTCAGCTCTACATCGCCACTGATTGCCAGCTTTTCAAACATCCGGTAACGATATGAGTTCACCGTTTTAGCACTGACATTCAGCTGATCGGCAATATCATTTACTTTTTGTCCCTGCGTAATCATCATCATGATTTGCAGTTCGCGGTCGGATAAATCATCAAATGGGTTCTGGCTTTGGTTATTCACTTTACTCATGGCCATTTTCTGCGCCACTTCATCAGAAATATGCCGGGCACCAGAATACACTTTACGTATTGCAGCCACCATTTCCCGCGGCGGTGAATTTTTTGAAATAAATCCTGCCGCCCCTAATTGCATGACTTTAGTCGGCACCGGCTCTTCGCAGGATACCGACAACGCCAGCACTTTAATGTCCGGACAATAATGTAAAATACGCTTTGTTGCCGTCATACCGCCCATACCGGGCATATTCATATCCATCAACACCACATCGGGCTCGTGTTGACGGCAAAATTGTAATGCTTCTTCGCCAGAGCCAGCCTCGCCAATCACCTTGATACCGCGCTCATCCATTAGTATGCGACTGATCCCAGTACGAACAAGCTCATGATCATCAACTAACAGAACGTTAATCAATTTCGCTCTCCGGATTACTGGATATTAGAATTATTCTAGCTGTCTAGCATAGCCGAGCATCAGCCATTTTGCTAAACAAATTAAATCAATAAACGTTGTTTTGCACTGTTGCAGCTTAGTGTGCCAGAAAGGTTAACCATATGAAACAAATCTATATGATTTGAGATGATTTGCGTGGAGGTAATTGATAACAGATAAAAACAGGAAAGTGGCGGAGGGAGAGAGATTCGAACTCTCGGTGGGCTATTAACCCACGCCGGTTTTCAAGACCGGTGCATTAAACCGCTCTGCCATCCCTCCGCGTTACAGGGCGCATATTAGAAACTGGCTGCGGCTTTGTAAAGCGCTTTTTTGCTATTTTCAGCCGTTTGCTTAGTAAATCATCAACAAAGCCATTTATCAGACAATTAATCTGCGCAAAACGCCCTGCCAGCTCCAACTTAATTGTACCAAAACAAAAAAACCACCGGTAAAGGTGGTTTTAGTGGCGGAGGGAGAGAGATTCGAACTCTCGGTGGGCTATTAACCCACGCCGGTTTTCAAGACCGGTGCATTAAACCGCTCTGCCATCCCTCCGGCGACGCGTATATTAATCAGTTAGAACGGCAAAAGAAAGCACTAAATGCAAAAAAATTAACGCTATTATCAATTTGTATCCTCAGGCACTGGTCTGGCGGGAACTAACTGGGTATGATGGCATCAAATGCGTTAATAAACCTTTGTATCAGGAGAACATAATTATGTCATACAGAGAAACCTCTACTCTCAGTACTGCCGGACGTAGTGTTGAGATTAATAAAGTACTGCGCAACACCTACTTTTTGCTGGCAATGACGTTAGCATTTAGTGCGGCAGCGGCAGGCGTCGCCATGGCGCTGAACATGTCACCTATGATGTCTCTGGTGTGTTTTGTTGCTGGTTTTATCATGCTGTTTGTGGTGAATAAAAAGGCAGATTCTGCCAGTGGTATTTTCTGGGTGTTTGCTTTTACCGCAGCGATGGGTGCGTCGTTAGGCCCAATGCTTAATCATTATGCCGGCTTGCCAAATGGTACTGCATTAATTATGCAGGCACTGGGCGGTACTGCGCTGATTTTCTTCAGTCTGTCAGCTTATGCCCTTACCACACGTAAAGACTTCTCTTTTATGGGTGGTTTTTTAATGGTAGGTCTTATCGTGGTGCTGGTAGCCGCACTGGCAAATATTTTCCTGGCCATTCCGGCATTAAGCCTGACAATCAGCGCCGCTATTATCCTGATTATGTCAGCACTTATCCTGTTTGATACCAGCCGTATTATTAATGGCGGTGAAACCAACTATATCCGCGCTACAGTAAGTTTGTACCTGAATGTATTTAACATTTTCGTCCACCTGCTGCAGCTGCTGGGTATTTTTGGTGGTGATGATTAAGCTCAGCGCTTTGCCTTAATCAGGTTATTCGCTAAAATGCCCCGCCAGTCGGGGCATTTTTGTTTTTAGGATCCGCTATGACATGCTTTGGATTGCTGCTTACCAGCGATAGCTTTGCCAGCCAAAGCCTGGCCAGTGCACTGTTGTTTGCTAAAACAGCGGTTAATCACGGCCACAGTATTGACCATATATTTTTATATCAGGATGCCGTCTATAGCGCAGCAAACCATATCGATTTGCCCGCTGATGAACCCGATCTAAGCGCTGAACTGGCACAGTTTTGTCAGCAGCAGAATATTCCTTTACTGTTTTGTGTCACTGCAGCCGAAAAACGGGGTGTAACCGGAAGCAACCTGAGTGCACGCCCCGGCTATATTGCTGCCGGCCTGGCAGAATTTGCTATGCGCCAGGCAAACATTGATAAACTGGTGCAATTTTAATGCGTAATATTCTGTTATTGCAGCGCAGCAGCCCCTTTAACAACAGTAAAGGGCGTGAGGCACTGGATATAGCCCTGGCGCTGGCGGCGGTAGAGCATACTGTCAGCGTGCTATTCAGTGCTGATGCGGTGTATCAGCTACTGCCAACGCAAGACCAGCCAGATTTTAAGCTTAAAGCGTATCCGCGCAGTTTTAAGCTGTTTGCGCTGTATGATATTGAGCAGGTATATGTTTGCCAGCAGTCACTTAAGCAGCGCGGTATTCATGCTTCAGATTTAAGTATTGACGTTACAGAACTCGATACTCAGGCTATAGCAGAACTGTTTGCCCGCCAACATCAGGTTATCAGCAGCTAATGAAATTAATCAGCGTTATTAATCCGTCAGTGAGCCTGAGTGAGCTAAGCCTGATATGCCAGCCTCAGGATATTATTTTGCTACGCCAGGATGCAGTCTATCTGTGCTTACGCACTGATCTTAGCTGGCCTAGCCAGCTTTACGCGCTGGATGTGGATATACAGGTAAGGCAAATCAAACCGCTGGCAGCAGTAACCGTTATCAGCGCCCAGCGTTGGGTTGAGCTGAGTATTAGCGCAGAGCAGAATGTGTTATGGCAGAATTGATATTAAATGATGCGCCGCTGGCGCTGGATAAACATGGCTATCTGGCAGATATGCAACAGTGGAATATGCAAGTGGCAGAAGAGTTTGCCCGGCTGGAAAACATTAACCTGACTGATGCACATTGGGAAGTGGTGCATTTTGTGCGGCAGTTTTATCTGGAATTTAATACT
Source organism: Rheinheimera pacifica (assembly GCF_900108485.1). Lineage (GTDB taxonomy): Bacteria > Pseudomonadota > Gammaproteobacteria > Enterobacterales > Alteromonadaceae > Alishewanella > Alishewanella pacifica. The sequence continues at coordinate 107,340 of NZ_FNXF01000009.1, forward strand.
TCCCCTGCTATCCGCATTCTGGTAAAAGCCATGGCGCAGCAGCTAGGCCCGGATAAAGGCAACAGTAAATACTTGTTTATGTTGTTCCCACAGGGGCCAGCCAAGCAGGCAACCCGCATAGCGGGGTTACCTAAACCGGCAAAATGCCTGTAACCCTTAGGCCGCGTCTCCGATAATACCCACAATAGCCTCCAGGGTAATAAGGGCAAACACTGCAACAATACCGATGATAATAGCCCAGTAAATAGCCCGCATCAGAGCCGGATTGCTTTGTTTAATACTTTTACGCGGTTTTGGCGCCATTTAGCTATCCTTATAAAGCTCCACCCAGTATAGCTGACGTGGAGCTAACGACGACCAGCAGCTTATCAGCCTAGCTGTTGTAAGCCACCCATGTAAGGGCGCAGTACTTCAGGCACGGTGATAGTACCGTCTGCCTGTTGATAGTTTTCCAGAATAGCCACCAGAGTACGCCCTACTGCCAAAGCAGAGCCATTTAAGGTATGGATCAGTTCTGGCTTTTTCATCTCAGCGCTGCGATAACGCGCCTGCATACGCCGGGCCTGGAAATCACCCATATTGCTGCAGGATGAAATTTCGCGGTAAGTATTTTGTGCTGGCAGCCATACTTCCAGATCATAAGTTTTGCTGGAGCCAAAGCCCATATCACCGGTACATAACAGCATGACACGGTATGGCAGGCCTAACAACTGCAACACTTTTTCAGCATGGCCGGTTAACTCTTCCAGTGCCTGCATAGAGTGCTCAGGTTGCACCAGTTGCACCAGTTCTACTTTGTCAAACTGATGCTGGCGGATTAAACCACGGGTATCACGGCCGTAAGAGCCAGCCTCACTTCTGAAACATGGTGTATGGGCAGTATATTTAACCGGTAATTCGGTAGCGTCAAAAATGGTGTCACGGGCTAAGTTAGTTACCGGCACTTCCGCAGTTGGAATAAGCGCCATGCCCTGCCCCTCTTCGGTAGCGGGCTGGGTATGGAATAAATCAGCGCCGAATTTTGGCAACTGGCCGGTGCCATATAAGCTGGCATGATTTACCAGATAAGGGACATAAAGTTCAGTGTAACCATGCTCGGTGGTGTGTAAATCCAGCATAAACTGGGTTAACGCACGGTGCAGCCTGGCTACCTGGCCACGCATTACAACAAAACGTGAACCGGCAACTTTTACTGCACTTTCAAAATCCAGCCCTTTATCCAGCGCTTCGCCCAAAGCGACATGATCCTGAATAGTAAACTCAAACCCGCGTGGCTGACCAAAACGACGTACTTCTACGTTTTGTGTTTCGTCCTTGCCGGCTGGCACTGACGCATCCGGTAAGTTAGGAATAGTCAGAGCAATTTGCTCTACTTCTGACAGTACTGCATCCAGTTGCTGCTTGGCAGCATCAAGCTGAGCCCCCAGGCCATCAACTTCTGCCAGCAGTGGCGTAATATCTTCACCGCGGCCTTTAGCCTGACCAATGGCTTTGGATTTGGTATTACGCAGGTTTTGCAGCTCCTGCGTGTCTATCTGTAAAGTGCGGCGCTGCTCTTCGAGCGCTGTTAAACGCGCCACATCCAGTACAAAGCCACGCTGGGCCAGACGGTTGGCGGTTTCAGTTAATTCGGTACGTAAAAATTTCGCATCTAGCATAGTAATTACTTCATTGAACCCAGTTTAAGCCCTAACCAGGCAAGCGTTAAACACAACAACACATTTAATAATACGTTGGCGATTGCTTTTAGCCAGTCGCCTTGCTGTATTAACAAGACGGAATCCAGCGAAAAGGTTGAAAACGTGGTAAAGGCACCGATAAGGCCAATAGCTATCAGTGCCCGCCAGGGTGATACCGCCAGCACACCACTGCTGAACAGCGCATACAACCAACCCAGCACAAAAGAACCCAGAATATTAACCAGCAAAGTACCAAAAGGGAATGACTTACCTAAAACATTCATTGCCAGCTCGTTAACGCCATAGCGCAAGCATGCTCCTACTGCACCGCCGATAGCTACAGCCAGATAAGTCAGCATTATTTATCTCTCTTGCGTGGGCTGTCGGCATCAAGCTGCTTCAGGTAACGCAGCTTCTCTGCCAGTTGCTTTTCCATGCCGCGCTCTACCGGCTGATAAAATTGCTGTCCGGCAAGCTCTGCCGGTAAATAACGCTCGCCGGCGGCATAAGCACCGGCTTCGTCATGCGCATAACGATACCCTTCGCCAAAACCCAGCTGCTTCATTAACTTAGTTGGTGCATTGCGCAAATGCAGCGGCACCTCAAAAGCGGGTTGTTCTGCTACCAGCTGTTTAAGCTGATTAAAGGCGCTATACACGGCATTACTTTTCGGTGCCAGCGCCAGATACACTGCAGCCTGGGCAATAGCCCGCTCACCTTCGGCCGGCCCTACCCGTTCAAAAGTATCCCAGGCGTTTAGTGCCAGTGTCAGTGCGCGCGGATCGGCGTTACCAATATCTTCACTGGCAATGGCCAGCAGCCGCCTGGCAACATACAGCGGATCGCCGCCACCGGCCAGAATACGGCAATACCAATACAAGGCTGCGTCAGGATCTGAGCCGCGTACTGATTTATGAAAGGCTGAAATCAGGTCATAAAACATATCACCCTGGTTATCAAAGCCCGGTAACTGCTTTGGCACCAGATTTTTCAGCGTATCAAAGCTTATCACTTTGCCGTCGCTATCAGCCTCGGTAAGCTCTGCCGCTTGTTCCAGCAGGTTGAGTAACTTACGCGCGTCACCGTCGGCCAGTTGTAACAGCAATTGCTCAGCATCGGCTGCCAGGCGCACAGCCTCAAGGCCCAAGCCACGCTCTTTATCTGTCAGAGCCTGTGCCAATACCTGCTGTAAATCGGTATTAGTCAGCGGTTTGAGTACACACACCCGGGCACGGGATAAAATGGCGTTGTTCAGGGCAAAAGATGGGTTTTCAGTGGTGGCACCAATAAAAATAATGGTGCCATCCTCAATAAAAGGTAAAAAGGCATCTTGCTGGCTTTTATTAAAACGGTGTACCTCATCGACAAACAGCAAGGTACGCTGCTGATACTGCTGCTGGCGTTGCTGCGCCTGTGCAATGGCTTCGCGAATTTCTTTAATACCGCAGGTTACTGCAGACAATTTGCTGATAGCTGCATCAGCATGCCGGGCTATAACTTCTGCCAGAGTGGTTTTACCGGTGCCCGGCGGGCCCCATAAAATAAGCGAAAACACCCGCCCGGCTTCAATTGCTTTTTTAAGTGCGGTGCCTTCGCCGATTAAATGTTGCTGCCCTGCATATTCGGCCAGTGTTTGCGGCCGCATTCTGGCAGCCAGCGGGCGAAAGTCATCAGCAAAATCAAGTGGCAATGAGTTCACAGTGTTACCGCTGGCGCTGATCGTCAATATCAGTATGCTCTGGCGGATTAAACCGGAACAAGCCTTTGTCCAGCTCAATATTCAGCTGCATTAAAGTGAAATTAAACTCGCTGGTTTGCTGGTTCATATCCAGTACCTGCATTTTAGATAACGCCGCGCCGGCGAAGCTCAATGTTAGCTGTTTTACCGGGCTATCGGCGTCTTTGGAGCGGATCACAAACAGCTCGCCTTGTTGCTCTACATTATACTGGGCCCAAAGCTCAGGCTTCGTTGATGTGAGTAACACAAAGGGAGTGCGGTTTACTTCACTGGCAGCATCATAAATGGTTAACTGTTCCAGCGCTTCATTATAAAACCACAGGCTTTGGCCATCGCCAATAAACAGGTTTGGCTCGGGCTCCGTGGTTTCAAAGCGGAACAGTGCCGGCTGCTTGATCATCAGCTCGCCTTTACCCTGTTGCAGCAACTGCTTTTGGGCATCAAACACCTGCTGCTCAAAACTGGCAGAAAAACTTTTAATACTGGCCAGTTTACGTTGTAGCGTCTGCTCAGCATTTTGCGCCACAGCAGAAACAGAACTACACAACACAACAACCGCTAGCAAACTACGTAGCATTTAATATCCTTTTGGTGGCGGTGGAGCCATCACTTCACGATTACCATTGTGGCCGGGGCCACTGACAATACCGCTGTGTTCCATTTGTTCTACCAAACGGGCGGCACGGTTATACCCTATACGAAACTTGCGCTGTACACCGGACACCGAAGCTCGGCGGCTTTCGGTAACAAAGGCCACGGCCTGATCATACAGCGGATCGGCTTCACCATCTTCACCTTCGAGGGTTTCACCCGGCAGCAGATTTTCTTCGGTGGTTTCGCCGCTTAAAATTTCAGCAATATAGTTTGGCTTACCGCGTTTTTTCCAGTCGGCAACCACAGCATGCACTTCATGGTCGTCCACAAAGGCACCATGCACCCGGTTTGGTACACCTGAGCCTGGTGGCAGATACAGCATATCGCCCTGTCCCAGTAAGCTTTCAGCGCCTTGTTGATCCAAAATAGTACGGGAGTCAATTTTCGATGACACCTGAAATGCTATCCGGGTAGGGATATTGGCTTTAATTAAACCGGTAATCACATCTACCGACGGCCGCTGGGTAGCTAAGATCAGGTGAATACCTGCCGCCCGCGCTTTTTGCGCAATACGGGCAATCAACTCTTCTACTTTTTTACCAACAATCATCATCATGTCGGCAAATTCGTCGATAACCACAACAATAGACGGTAATTTCTCTAATAACGGGGCTTCAGTACGCATATTATCTGACGGGCGCCACAGCGGATCTTTTAACGGAGCGCCGTCTGCAATCGCTTCTTTAACTTTGGCGTTATAGCCTTTGAGATTACGTACACCCAGCGCAGACATCAGTTTATAGCGCCGCTCCATCTCGCCGACACACCAGCGTAAACCATTGGCGGCGTCCTTCATGTCGGTAACCACTTCGGTCAGCAGGTGCGGAATACCTTCATAAATAGACAGCTCAAGCATTTTCGGGTCGATCATTAAAAAGCGCACATCATCCGGCGTCGATTTATACAACAGGCTGCAAATCATTACGTTTACGCCAACCGACTTACCAGAGCCTGTCGTACCTGCCACTAGCAAATGCGGCATTTTGGCCAGATCAGCCACTACCGACTTACCGGCAATATCTTTACCCAATACCATTGTCAGTGGTGACTTAGAGCTTTCAAATATCTCATCACCAATCACTTCAGATAAACGCACAATTTCGCGGTGCTGGTTTGGCAGCTCTAAACCGATAAAAGACTTACCCGGAATAACTTCCACTACCCGCACACTGATAGCAGATAACGAGCGCGCCAAATCTTTGGCCAGGCCGGTAATTTTACTGACTTTAACACCAGGCGCTAAATCCAGCTCAAAGCGGGTTACCACAGGGCCCGGGTGTACACCGACGACTTTAGCGTCAACATTAAAATCAAGCAGCTTTGCCTCTACCAAACGTGACACCCGCTCTAAATCAGCCGGATCTATCGGGTTTACAGCTTTATCAGGCCGGTCCAGCAACGCCAGTGATGGCAGCTCCTCCATCAAATGCGATACTTCTTCGCTGTCATCTTCTTCATCTGCAATTTCAGTCAGAATGGTTTCAATTTCAGAATCTGGCGGTAAATCCAATTGTTGCAGAGTATCACTCCAGCGTGCAGCGTCCGGTTCATCAATAGCACTGAACGACAACTCTTCATCAGCCAGCGTATCCACACTGTAAAACGCCTTAGCTTCAGTTTTGGCATTTAACGGCGTGATCGGCAAAGTATCAGCCACCGGCTTACTCAGCTGCGGTGTTTTACGTGGCTTCTCGGCTATAACTACAGGCTCATCGTCAAATTCATCTTGCTCCGGTTCAGCAGCAAAAGGGTCATAGTCGTCTTTACTACGTTCACGTAAGCGTTGTGGCACAGACATAGCAAACTGCACTGCGCTGTAACAGGCCGCGCCCAGCGCATCAGCTACCGTTAGCCAGGAAATACCTGTCATTAACGTTAAGCCGGTAGCAAAACCACACAACAACAGTAAAACAGTACCAATAAAATTAAAGTACGGCAGCAAGGCGCCACTAACGACATCACCTATAACTCCGCCGGATGAAAAATAAAAAATATCATTAAAATTCATACTGCTTATTGCTGTTGCCGTTAACAGTGTTAGTACCAGGCCAATCAGGCGGAGGCCCAGGATCAAATAATCCAGGCTCATTAAATCGTGAAAACGTTTAAACAGCAGATAACCGGCCAATGCCACCAAAAATGGAATCAGGTAGGCAATCCAGCCAAAACTGAATAATAATAAATCGGCCAGCCAGGCACCTATTGGCCCGGCGTAATTATGAATGCTGGTTTGGTAACCGGTTTGCGACCAGCTGGGATCGGCGGGATCAAAAGATAACAATGCCAATAACAGAAATAAGGCAAAGCCGGAAAACACAATTAATCCGACTTCCAGCAAGCGCTGTACACCGTTTAGCGGAAAATAAGCTCGGTTTTGCAAATGAAAGACCCTACCTTTTTTATCATCGTTTTTTGTTCAAGCGCACCAGAGTGTAGTACTGCAGGCTAAGATACCAGAGACACTGTAAAAGTGCATCCGTGAAGCACGGCTGAACCGCTAATTAGCTGCTTGGCGCCACATTTATCGCAACAAAGGTGGTTTGCTTCACCTCTTCCATCACCACATAAGTGCGGCTTTCGCGCACACTGGGTAATCTGAGCAGAGTTTCCCCCAACAGTTCCCGGTAGGCTGCCATATTGGCCACCCTGGTTTTCAGCAAAAAATCGAAGCTGCCGGATACCAGATGGCACTCCTGAATTTCTTCCAGTTTTTGCACGGCTTTGCTGAATTCGTCAAAATCTTCCGGCGAGGTTTTACTTAAGGTAATTTCGACAAACACCAGTAACGCGGCGCCCACTTTATGTGGGTCAATTTGTGCACTGTAGCCTAAAATCACGCCCTCAGCTTCAAGCTTACGCACCCGCTCGAGGCAGGGAGTCGGGCTAAGCCCTACCCTGCGCGCCAGTTCTACGTTGGCTAAACGGCCGTCGCGTTGTAACTCCAGCAGTATTTTGCGATCTATCCTGTCTAACTTCTTGATACTTTTACTTAAAGAGTACATAGCAGCTAAAAAATTCGCTTTTTAAATTTAAACAGAATTTTGCACTACTGCAGAGCCATAAAACAAGCATTAATTCTACAAAATTAGCAGTATACTGCGCACAAATTTTACCCAAGCCAACATTTACCTCAGAAAAGGGCATAACATTATGATCATTGGCGTACCAAAAGAAATTAAAAACCATGAATACCGCGTAGGCATGACGCCGGCAAGCGTGCGTGAACTGGTAAATAACAAACACAGCGTACTGATTGAAACCCATGCAGGCATGGGCATCGGCTTTACTGACGAAGATTACACTGCTGCCGGTGCTACTGTTCTGGCCACTGCTGCTGAAATTTTTGCCAAAGCTGACATGATTGTTAAAGTAAAAGAACCTCAGGCAGTTGAGCGCGCTATGCTGCGTGAAGGCCAAATCCTGTTTACCTACCTGCACCTGGCACCTGATTTACCGCAAACGCAGGATCTGATCAAATCAAAAGCAATTTGTATTGCCTATGAAACTGTAACAGACAACCGTGGCGGCTTACCGCTGTTAGCGCCAATGTCTGAAGTGGCCGGCCGGATGTCAATTCAGGCCGGCGCCCGCGCGCTGGAGAAATCCTGTGGTGGCCGCGGTATGTTATTAGGTGGTGTACCGGGCGTGGCTCCGGCTAAAGTTGTCGTGATCGGTGGTGGTATGGTTGGTACTAACGCTGCGCAAATGGCACTGGGTTTAGGTGCTGACGTTACCGTGCTGGACCGCAGTGTTGATGTACTGCGCCGTATTAATGCCCAGTTTAACGGTGCAGTAAAAGCTATTTACTCTACCGCTGATGCACTGGAGCAGGAAGTACTGGCGGCTGACTTAGTGATCGGTGGTGTGCTGGTACCAGGCGCTGCGGCTCCTAAACTGGTTACCAAAGACCACATCAAGCGGATGAAACCCGGCTCAGCTATTGTTGATGTTGCTATCGACCAGGGCGGCTGTGTGGAAACCTCTAAGCCAACTACCCATGCTGAACCTACCTATATAGTGGACGACGTTGTGCACTACTGTGTAGCTAACATGCCGGGTGCTGTGCCACGCACCTCTACCTTTGCACTGAACAATGCCACCCTGCCGTTTATTCTGCGTTTAGCTAATAAAGGCTACAAGCAGGCGCTGCTGGATGATCAGCATTTAATGAATGGCTTAAACGTGATGAATGGCCATGTAACTAACCAAAGCGTTGCCGAGGCACTGGGTTTTGCTTTTGTTGAGCCTAAAATTGCATTAAATGCTTAATGCTCAATAAATAACCAACTTCGATTAAGGCCGCTTTTGCGGCCTTTTTTATTTTTTTACGCTTTTTTATTACCAGACAACGGTTTATTTGCATTTTGCTATATACATTCGTTCCAGACCTGTTATAGTGATTCCCGGCCTGTAAAGCAGACCTATGTAACAAAATGTTTATGAAAACTTCGCTACACAGCTTCATTGTAAGTCATGTCCTGAAGATTCACGCACGTTTGGCCGCATAAGTAAGGTAACAGTCAGGCTAAAAGCGCAATTAAGCGTCAATTAGTTTTATTAAAATTTTTAGGAGTCATTCATGGCTAAAGTAACTGGTGTAGTAAAGTGGTTCAACGCTGATAAAGGTTTCGGTTTCATTACTCAGGATAACGGCGGCGCTGACGCATTCGTTCACTTCCGTGCTATCCAAACTGAAGGTTACAAAACCTTAAACGAAGGCCAACGCGTAGCTTTCGAAATCGAACAAGGCCAAAAAGGCCCACAAGCTGCTAACGTTACAGTTCTGTAATTTAAGCACTTGCTAAAAAAAGGACACCGCGGTGTCCTTTTTTATTGCCTGTAATTTGATATAAAAAATAAGCGCCAGATACAGGCGCCCTATTCATACTACCTGCAGGGCAAATACCCTACTGCTCTTCTCTGACAAAAGCGATATCAGCAAACCCCATACGGGCAAATTCTTGTTGGCGGTAGTTTTTCACTGCTGCGCCTCGCTTGGCGGTCATTGCCACTTGCTGCTCCATCGCCAGAAAGCGGGTTAAATCTATGCCCTCAGCGGCAGCGACGGCTTCGTACATATCATGGTGTTTGTCATAACTGAAATTAATCACTTTGCGCTGCTTGTTAAAGGTATAGCTAATTTGTCTGGCCATTTGCCCCTCCGGGTTTAACTGCGCTGCGTAAAGGCTTACACAACATACAGGATAGTACTAATAACACCGAGCCTGTTGCCAGAGTCAGTAAATTCTCATTACGGTTCCACAGCAGAATATTCACCAGTAAACCGGCCGGGATCAGCATATTGTTCATTACTGCCAACATGCCGCTGCTGACCAGGGTAGCGCCTTTATTCCACCAGTAGTAACCACCACCGGATGCCACCAAACCAAGCCATAGCAACACTGCCCATTGGCTGCTGTGCTGCGGGTACTGCGCCGAGCCCAGTAACAACCAGGCCGGCAGCACTACCGCAAGCGCCCCCAGATAAAACCAGCCAAAGACCTGATGCTGTACTAACTTAACCGGCTGCTTGGCCAGCAGCACTTTATAACCTACCTGGCCAATGGCAAAACACAGGTTGGCGCCCTGCACTACGGCAAAACCCAGCCAGTAATCTTCAGTTAAGCCTTTATAGCGCATTAGCGCTGCTGCAATAACAGCCAGTAACGCCGCCAGTAAAAAGCGATACTGAAACCGGCGCTGCAGCGCATCGTAAAGTAAGGTGATGTATACCGGTGTAAAAATGGTGAAAATTAATACTTCCGGCACCGTTAGCAATATAAATGACTGATAATAAAACAAATACATCAGCCCAAGCTGCACAGCCCCCAGGGCTGATAATCTGCAGGCCAGTTGCCAGGGTAACCGGCGCATAAAGGGTATAAATACCAGCAAAGCCAGTACCACCCGCAGCAAAACAGCAAAGTAAGCATCTACCTGACCGGCCAGATATACCCCGATCAGGCTAAAAGAAAACGCCCATAACAGGGTTACGCCAACCAGATAGCTCAAGTGCTGTGTTCCGTCTGCTGTTGTAGTTGTTGCTTAATCAGCGGCGCGGCATAAAGTGCACTTAGCATAGGGGCAGCGCCTGTGGGCAAGGTTTGTAAACGCTGTTGCCACAGCTCTACAACAGCCTCATCTACAGAAACGTGTTGCTGGCCTGCTGCCAGATAATTTACCGGAAACAACCGGTACTGTTGCCAGATCTGCTGGTCAATTACAGCAGCCAGTTGCTCCGGCTCTGCTGGCACAGTAGTTAAGGGTTTGCCAAAAGCCACATGCACCCGGCCTTTATAACCAACTATGCCTTTAATAATGCTGTCGATATCTTCAAACTCGCCTTTTTGATACGAGCCCTCGGTGTGCTTTTGCCACAACTCGTTAATTTTATTGATATCACAGGGGTCATATTCGTACGACAAACACACCGGCACAATGTTTAAACCGGCCATATAAGTGGCAAAATCTTCGCCGCGTTTTTTGCCTTCCATATAAAACATTTTCAGAATAGCCGGATCGGTTTCATCATTACCGTCTTTGGCGCGGCCTTCTTTTTGTGCAATCCATACCGACTGCTGCTGTTGCAGCGAATGCTTAATATAGGCCGATAACTGCGAGAAGTTTTTCAGCATTTCGCGTGGACCTTTGGCACCGCGCTTAACAATAAAACTTTTATTTAGCTTCATCAGCTCGGTAGCACAGGCTTTGCGCAGCAGATTGTCACCAATAGCAATGCGCACTGTATCAAAACCGTTATGATGCAAACACCAGTTTACCAATGCCGGATCCATGGCAATATCCCGATGATTAGACACAAACAGGTAAGCCTGGCTGGGTGTCAGGTTTTCCAGGCCCGACACAGTAATTTTATTGGTGGTGTTGTCTATCATCCGGTCCATAAAACTGGCAACCTGCTTTTGCACCGCATGCACACTGTTTAATTTGGCCCAGCGCCGTTTTAAGGCAAATTTCACCATAGGCGACAGCAACCAGCCGAACGGGCCGGATAAATGCGGAAAACGGTAATGCAAAATAGCCTGAATAAACTCGTCATCGGCAATTAAACGGGCTATTGCCGGCGCGACTTCATCATCATTGTACGGCCGGATATCGGCATATAAATCTTGGTCTGGCACAGGGATCACTACGTATGAGGCTCAAAGAGCGAACTATTTTACTGAGTTAATCAAAATTCACCAGTACCGACAACCAATTGTTTTATAACATGCTGCGAACGGCTTATCGCATTGGAGTTGCATCAGCTGAATTTGCTGCAGACAATACAAGAAACCACACAAGGACTTAACACATGCACAGAATAATTACCGCAGCCCTGATACTGCTAAGCTTTACCACTTGCGCTACCGCCTTTGATATCCGCTTTACTGAGCAGGCCAATACCGATGCCGATACATTAATAGTACTTGGCGCCAGTAATACCCCCTTACAACAGGATGCTCTGAAGCAACTGGCCAGCAGCGAAAATTTTAGCGGTAAATCCGGCCAGAGCCTGCAGTGGCTAAGCCCGGCCGCCCCCTATAACACCTACAAACGTGTCGTAGTGTTCGGTGTTGGTAACGTTGCAGAGCACACTACAAGTAACGCGGCCAACGCCGGCGCTGATCTTGCCCGCTTGCTGACTAAATCAGCCGGAAAAAATATCGTTATTGATGCCAGCCAGATTAACAGCAGCCTGGCCGACACTGAGCTGGCAGCACAGCTGGCGTTCGGCGCTACCCTAAGCGCTTATACCTTTACGCGCTACAAAGCTAAAGCTGCTGATGGCAAAGCGGATACCCAAAGCCAACAACTGAATTTTGTGGTTGCCAATGCCAGCGAAGCACAGCGTCGCCACGCCCAATTAAGTGCCATTGCTAATGGTGTCACTCTGGCGCGGGATCTCACCAATGAGCCAGCTATGGGGCTGTCACCGGCTAATTTTGCCGACAAAGCCAATGAGCTGAAAAAACTGGGGGTAAAAGTTACTATTTTCGATGAAAACGCGCTGCAAAAAAATAATATGGGCGCCATTTTAGCCGTTGGCCGTGGCAGTGCCCGCCCTCCGCGTTTGGTTATTGCCCACTGGCAAGGCAGCCAGCAGGCACCGCTGGCAATTATCGGTAAAGGTATTACCTTTGACACCGGCGGCTATAACCTGAAAACCCAGGCAGATTCTATTATCCGTATGACCAGCGATATGGCTGGTGCCGCTGCAGCACTGGGTACTATTGCCGCTTTAGCCGAGCAAAAAGCAGCGGTAAATGTGGTGGTCGTTATGGCACTGGCAGAAAATATGATTTCTGACCGCGCCTACCTGCCCGGTGATGTGGTGAATACCGCCGCCGGCATTAGCGTTGAAGTGATTAATACCGATGCTGAAGGCCGCATGGTAATGGCCGATGCGCTCTGGTACGCCGAAAAACACTACAAGCCACGCGCTATGGTAGATATTGCCACCCTGACCGGCGCTAAAGTAACAGCGCTTGGCGCCTACTATGCCGGTGTATTTAGCAAAAATGATAATCTGGTGGCGCAATTACAGCAGGCCGGCGAGCAGGTAAACGAGAAACTATGGCGCCTGCCGCTTAGCGACGACATGCTGCCAGAGCTGAAAAGCCGTATTGCCGATCTGCGTAATGGCGGCCGCAGTGCCGGTGCGTCAACCGCAGCGCTGTTTTTACAGCAGTTTGTCGGCAGCACGCCCTTTGCACATATTGATATTGCCGGTAATGCCCTGGCCAACAGTAGCAGCGGTATTACTCCTGAAGGGGCAACCGGCTATGGCGTACAACTGCTAACGCAATGGGCGCTAACCCAGCCTTAATAAAAGCAATAGCCTGAGGCTGTTTGCCTCAGGCCCACATTACCGCAATAGCGGCCAGTACAATCAATGCCAGGCCCCAGTGGTCGGCTTTTTGCAGTTTTTCTTTAAATACAAAAGCAGAAATCAGCAGCATAAACAGCACTTCAACCTGCCCCAGGGTTTTTACCAGTGCCACCGATTCCAGGCTCATGGCGGTAAACCAACCTATAGAGCCGACGCAACTGCATAGGCTGATCAGTAAGGTAAGTTTAGGCCGCTGCCATAAAGCCGTTAGCGTGGGCCGGTCTTTTAACGTTAACCACAGCAGCAATAACAGCGTTTGCAGCATAATAACCAGCAGCAATACCCAGGCTGCACCATAGGGAAAAGGCAAGCCCAGTACCAAACTGGCCTGGCGCACCCACAAGGATGTCAGCGCAAACGCTAAACCGCTGCCAAGGCCCAGCAACAACACCGGCACGGACAACTGGCGTAAACTGGCACCACTGAGTAAAAATACCGCACAACCGCCTAAAGCAACGCCAAACCAGCCCAGAGCGGTTAACGACTCACTAAAAAACACCACGCCCAGCACCGCAGCCAACACGGCTTCACTTTTTGCCAGGCCGGCACCTATGGCGTAGTTTCTTAACTTAAACAGTTTTACCATCAGGGCTGTAGCCAGTATTTGTGCCAAAGAGGCAGCAACAATAAAACCGGCAAAATGGCCGCTAAATACCGGCATAGCCACCGGCTGCCACTGATATAACAGGTATAAATAAAGCGCCGCTAAAGGCGAAGCCCAGATAAAACGCGCCAGCGTAACACCGGCTACGCTAACGTCTTTACTTAGTTGTTTTTGAAACGCATTGCGCCAGGCCTGCATAAATGCAGCCAGCAAGGTAAAAGGGATCCACAGCACTGCGACACACCCGAAGACGTAAAGACGGCTATGCTAACAAGAAAGCGTAAAAGTTGATAGCTGGCCGCAGTAATAGCGGCCATTCAATAAGCTGATGGGCTCTTTAGTCCATAAAGTCCACTTCAACCGGTGTTGCTGTAGGGCTTACCACCACATTTTTCGCCTGCAAAAAGCTGATATCGTCGGCCGCTTCAGGGTTGTCATCTACGTCACAGCTTAGCGCTACGGTGTAATTATCGGCCTTAATAAAACCAATACTGTAGTGGTATGCACTTACACCGTCAAAGTACACGTTGGTACTGGCATAAGGCTGATAGGTTTTATTGCCGCCATTATCCGATAACTCATTCAGCGGCCGATCTGCGCCCTGATACAAATACACCGCCGCTACCGGCACAGAGGCATCTGAGGGAGCCACAGCGCAATTATTATTGATTAGCAACCCCTCTGCTACCTGGCCGGTTAAATGGCCAACCTCAGTGTTATTAACTAGGCGCAAGCCGGTTGGTTTCATTAAGTAAGCATTTTGCCCCGGCGGGTTAATCAGCGCCTTGCGTAAATCAAACTCCAGTGTGTAATTAGCATTCCCGCCTTCAACCAGCGTTAAACTGCCCAGCTTTAATTCATTTGACGGCACCTGTAACGGCTCACGCATGCCATCTTCCAGCTCTACATAACTGCCAGGTGCAATTTCCAGCCGCAGTTGGCCATAATTGCCAGCCTCAATATCTGCATCGGTTAGCAGCGCTTCAGATTTAGCACCATCGAGCAACAGTAAATCTATGCCACGGGTATTGGGAATAATAGTGCCCTGGGCGTCACGGCATTCATCATTCGCCTCTGCCGCCGCATCATCATCCCCTACCGTAAAACTCTGATTGCCCACGCCGTTGCCGGTTAACTCAATTTCGCTAAAACACAGCATAACGACTTTCGCGCCATTTACCGGTGCATCGCTTACTGCCAAACTAAAGCGGGTCATCTGCGGTTGTAAATCATCGTCAGAGTCGCTGCCGCACGCAGCCAGTAACGACAACGACGCCAGTACGGCACTTGTCAGTATTGTCTGTTTCATTAATTTGTCCTCCGTTAGTGCAACCTAACTAATAGCAGTAAAGACTGAATGGTTACTTAATTGTTCAGCAGGCTATTGTTAAACTGGCGAAAATTGCTGCAGTCAGGCGATACAGCATTGCATTCTGGCGGGGAATCATTATGATACGCGCTACGTCGGTACGTAGCGCAGCTTGGTAGCGCACTTCGCTGGGGGTGAAGGGGTCGGAGGTTCGAATCCTCTCGTACCGACCATTAAATTCCTCAAAACAAAGCCCCGCTTTCGCGGGGCTTTGTTTTTTCTGCACTTACCTATATTGGTTTAGAGTTTAAAACCACTCAGCGACTTTTTCATATCACTGGCCATTTTTCGCAGTTGCTGGCTGGCTACAGATAGCTCGGTCGATTTTGCCGTGGTGCTTTCTACTGCAGTGGCGATATTCTCCATATTTTCATTGATGGTGCCCGACACCACTGCCAGCTCTTCGGTGGCGCTGGCCAATTGGTCGTTAACGTCGGTAATGCTGGATACTGCCGTATTAATGCGTTTTAGCGCCTCATTGGCCTGCTGCGAGCACACTATGGTTTGCTCAGTTTCAGCTTTGCTTTGCGCCATAGATTGCACGGCGTTGGCAGAGTCCTGCTGAATACCCTGAATACGTTTATTGATATCTTGCGTAGAGGCCTGCGAACGGCTGGCCAAAGTGCGTACTTCGTCAGCTACCACGGCAAAACCGCGGCCCATTTCACCGGCGCGGGCAGCTTCAATTGCGGCGTTTAGTGCCAGCAGGTTGGTTTGCTCAGCTATGGCGCCGATAACATCGGTTACTGCCCCAACCTCTTCGCCGCGTTTGGATAACTGCGCAATAACCTCAGATACCTGCTCTAACTTCAGCTTTAACGCATCAATAGCAGTAATGGTTTGGCCTACCGAAGTTACCCCGTTTTGCGTTTCGGTATCAGCATCACGGGCGGCTTTGGCGGCAGTAGTGGCGCTGCGGGCCATATCTTCACAGGTGGCAGTCATTTCATTTACAGCGGTAGCAACCTGTGCAGTTTGATCCATCACATTTTGCAAAATCTGCTGCGTTTGCTGGCTGCTGTCGTCTAACGCTTCAGATTGCATGGCCAGTTGTTCGGCCATCGATATTTGCTGGCTGATAATACTGCGCAGCTGATTAACCTAAATGCTAAGGGCGGCCAGCAGACTATCGTTGTCACCACTTCGCAGGGCAAACTGTACCGAGAAATCACCTGCTGCAACCTGCTGTACCAGAAGCTTAGTGTCAGCAACTTCGCCGCCGAGTGAGCGCAGTAACCAACTGCGGATAAACAACGATACGCCCGCCGTTAATAGAATAACAATAAGCACTACTACGCCGATTTGCAGCGCAACAGCCCAGAATGCCGCTTTTACATCATCAATATAAATACCTGAGCCCAGCACCCAACCCCAGTTATCGTCTTTGGCCACATAAGACAGCTTGGTATAGCGCTCTTCGGTTACCCCGCCACCTTTGATTGGTTTAGGCCACTGATACTCGACAAAACCATTGCCATAGCGCCCTATTACGTCAACGAAGCTGACAAACAAATTGGCATTATTTAAGGTTTGCTGCTGGCTGCCATCGCGGTTGCGCATTAAGGTGGCATGGTTAAAATTTGGCCTGTCCAGTACAGTGCCATCTAACGTTGGCACTGTCGGGTGCATAATCATTTTGGGAATGGGCCGGCCGGTGTCGTTAATCCAGATATATTCGGTACCATCGTAACGTATGGCTTTAATGGCGGCCATGGCTTGTTGCTGTGCCTGCTCTTTACTCAGGCTGCCACTTTGCTCCAGTGCCTGATAATGCTTTACCAGGCTAAGGGCACTGTCAATTACAGCTACTACTCTATTTTCTCTGCCCTCTATCAGGCTGTGCTGCAATGCATTTAATGCCACTGCACCAAGTACCACAAAACCAAGCAATGCCAACAAAGGAATGCTTAACAAACGCCCGCCTACGGTTTTCCAAAATCCCATGATGTATCCTTTTTTATCTACTTCGATGTTCCTGATTTAGCAGCTAAATTCGCTACCAGAGTCAAAGCTTTTTTTACTTTATCAGCATAGCTGGCGCTTTATAAGCTGTCACATCTTGTATTTAACAAACAACCACGTTAGAACTGATAACTGGTTATCACCGGAGTGGTTTGTTATGCAGTTTTTGTATCGCGTTAGCTTTTACTTGTTGTTCAGCCTGGCTGTACTTTCACCCGCGGCACAGGCTTGCCTTAAAGGCCAGGCTGCTGTTGCTTCGCCGGATCAATATGGCGCGTTGGTAGCAGAACAAATATTAAAAAAAGGTGGCAATGCGGTTGATGCTGCAGTAGCTACCGCCTTTACACTGGCAGTAACTTACCCTGAGGCTGGCAATATTGGCGGCGGTGGTTTTATGACGTTGTGGTTTGACGGTAAAGCTTACTTTCTCGATTACCGTGAAACAGCCCCTGCTGCGGCACATCGCGATATGTATCTGGATGAAGAAAAACAGGTTATTGAAAACTTAAGTTTAATTGGCCATAAAGCCAGTGGCGTACCGGGCACTGTGATGGGCTTATGGCAAGCCCACCAACGCTTTGGCAGCCTGTCCTGGGCAGAGTTGGTACAACCGGCTATTTCCTATGCCCAAAACGGTTTTACCGTAGCAGAAAACCAGTACCAGTACCGTGCCGATTTACTTAGCCAACTGGAAGGCAAAACCAATTTTGGCCGCTATTTTGCCGCTATGCAGCCCAACGAAAACTTTATCCAGAACGAGCTTGCCAGCACACTTAAACGCATTGCTGAACATGGCCCGGCCGACTTTTATCAGGGTGAAACAGCCAAATTACTGGTAGCGCAAATGCAACGCGGTGACGGCCTGATCACTCTTGATGACTTAGCTGCATATAAAGCCGGCTGGCGCGAGCCGGTTATTACCCCCTGGCGCGATTACCAGCTGGTAACTGCTGCACCACCAAGCTCTGGCGGTATTGCGCTTAGCCAGTTACTGGCGTTAAAGCAACGGCGCAGTGCAGACTTTAATAATGTTGCACTTAACAGCAGCCAGTATGTGCATTTAATTGCTGAAATAGAAAAACGGGTATTTGCTGATCGCGCCGATTATCTGGGCGACCCAGACTTTACTGCAGTACCGCAGCAACAGTTACTCGACAGTGCTTATTTAGATAAACGCGCCGCTGAAATAAACCCTGCAGCGATATCTGCCACAGCGGCGGTAAAGCCGGGGCTGGAAGGCTACCATACCACGCACTTTTCTGTGCTGGATAAAGACGGTAATGCGGTGTCTAACACCTATACCCTGAACCTGGATTTTGGCAGCGGCGTGGTAGTAGAAGGTGCCGGTTTTTTACTGAATAACGAAATGGACGACTTTTCCGCCAAAGCCGGGGTACCGAATGCTTTTGGCGTAGTAGGCAGTGACGCCAATGCCATAGCACCGGGTAAGCGTATGCTGTCGTCCATGACACCCAGCCTGCTGTTAAAAGATAGCAAAATAGAGCTGGTGATCGGCACGCCGGGCGGCTCAACCATTTTCACCTCAATTTTTCAGGTAATGACTAATTTATATGACTATCAGCTACCACTGAGTGAAGCTGTGGCCGCGCCACGTTTTCATCATCAGTTGCTGCCCAAAGATCAGATCACCATGGAACCTTATGCGCCCCTTAAAGCAGCCGTGCAGGACGAGCTAAAAGCCAAAGGCTATCAGCTGGTTACCCAGGGCTGGAACCTGGGCGATATTCAGGCAATTCAGGTGCTTGACGGCAAAGTCACCGCTGCTGCCGATCCTCGTTCGCGTGGCGTAGCTAAGGTAATTAACCTGCATTAACACCACGGTTTGGTAATAAGGCTTTAGCATTACTTTGGCTTTAGTGCTGTACTAAAGCCTTATTGTTGCCCGGGTGCTTTTATGCAAAATTCAGTAATAAATTACCCCGCCATTGCCGGAGCCTGTATGCGCAAATTTAAGCTATTTAGTTTTACTCTGTTATCTGCTGTTACCTTACCACTGGCAGCACAGCAGGCATTGCCCAAACTGCAGCTGGCAGAGCAGATCACCTTGTCGGGTTTATCCAGCGGTGCTTACATGGCTGGCCAGTACCACCTGGCGTTTGCCGAACAGGTTAGCGGTGTGGCCATGCTGGCCGGTGGCCCGGTGTATTGTGCGCAAAACAGTTTAGGCCTGGCACTGGAACATTGCTTTAATAAAGCCAGCAGCTCGCCAGACATGAGTGCAATAAACCAATATTTAACCGCACAGCGCACCGCTGGCAAGCTGGCGCCGGTTACAGCACTTAAAAATGACAAAGTATGGATTTTTCACGGCAATAAAGACACCACAGTATACCCAGGCCTGGCCGCAGTGCTTAACCAGCAGTACCAGCAATGGGTGGATGCCGGCAATATTGCGCTGATAACGGATAAAGCGTTTGGCCATACCTTTCCAACAGACAATACCGCTTTGGGTAGTTGCGATGTATCTGAGGCGCCCTTTCTGGCCAGCTGTAATTATGATGCCGCAGGCGAGCTGCTTAAGCACTTACTGGGCAGTATTAACGCTAAAACAGCCACTGGCAATGGCCAGTTAATACCATTTAACCAGCACCAGCTGGCCGCTGCCGCCAAAGGCACCTTAGCTGAAACGGGTTATTTGTACGTACCACAAAGCTGCGCCAGCGGTGAAAGTTGCCGGTTACATGTTAGTTTTCATGGCTGCAAGCAAAATGCTGCCAGCGTAGACCAGGCCTATGTAAGCGGCAGCGGGCTGAATAATTATGCTGATAGCAATAATATCGTGGTGTTATACCCGCAAACTACTGCCAGCAGCATAAACCCGTTTAACCCTAACGCTTGTTGGGATTGGTGGGGTTATACCGGAGCAGAGTATGCTACCAAAGAAGGGATGCAACTTAAGGCCATACACCAGTTAGTGCAGGCCTTAACAGATTAAGTTAAAACAGCCGCGACCAGGATAAAAACGCCGACAGCCCGGTATCACGATCTGTTAACGGGCTGTCACTGATGCTGCTGCCATACCAGTGATGTTCTACACCAAGCCTTGTCATACCACCAAAAAACAGCGCCGTAGTGACAGAAACACCGGCATTATAATTAACGGCACCACTGGCTTTATAAGCCGGGCGCTGCGCTGTGGCTTCATCCGGCCGTACACCGTAGTAGTAATCTACCAGTTTGCTGTCGGAATAGCTGACGCCAAATGCCGGCTCAATGATGACGGGCCCCGCCCGGTAGCTATAACCCACTGATACCTTTGATTCCTGGCCGTTAGAGTTACCTAACAAATCAAATACGGTTTGGGTTGTAAACTTCCAGTTATCCTGGCGCAACTGCATGCCAATACCGCCGTCAATTGAATCTTTACGTTTGGCCATACCGCTAAACACTGCGCTGTCAGATTCATCAAAACCGGCAAACCTTGGGGCCAGCTTGGCGCTAAAACTAATATTACCCAGATCCAGCAGTTTATAGCTGACAAAAGGCCCGTATACCGTCAGCCTGTCGCCCTGATAACCAATGATCGGTAACGGAATTGTACGGTTGCTGTAGCCCTGATATATTTCTTGATTAACCCCGACACCCACACCATAGGAAAAACCTTGTGATGCTGCACTTTGGGCTAATGCTGCACCACTTATCATGCTGGTACTGATAACACTGGCTAAAACATAACGACTCAATTTCATCTGAAAACCTTAGGTTGCGACTAAATAGCGACTGAGTGGCAAAATACCCACAGATATAACACTTATTGTGCTGATAACAGGATTACTGTACCTAAATACGTATAGATCAACCAGCGCTATAGTTTATTTTCTACCGCCATGCCTGGTGGCAATATTTGCTCAACGCCGCCAAGGCGTTTGGCTATTTGCATAATGCGGTCATGGTGTTTGGCCAGTGCGGTTTTATCATCTGCGGTTAAACAGCCGGTTAGCGTTTGGTAGTACTGCTGGCCCTGTTGAATGGTTTTTTCCGTTTTTTGCCGCTGCGCTGCCGGTAAAAACATCAATGCCTGACGTGATACCTCCAGCATAGGTTGCACACTGTCCAACACCGGCCAGGTTACTTTGGCGCTTAACTCAACAAATTGCACCGGCGTAAAACCATGCTCTTTTGCCAGTTGCTCAATTTCAGCCTGGTAAGCTGAGTCTTTTTCCTGTGCGCTAATTTCGCGGTAGTGGCGCGGCCAATCACAGTGTCGCTGCAAATTAAACTGCTTGTTCTGCGGCCTTTGCTCTAACTGCTGCAACTTGGGTAACATGGCTTCAAACTGGTCCAGGTTAGCATCTGTCAGCACCGTTGCCGCCATTGTAGGCGCAGCAAACACACTAAGCAGTGCCAGGCCGGCAATGCTATTTCGCTTAATCATATTATCTCCGGAATGTATTTTATTGTGCCATCTGAACAGGCCCAGGCTTAATCCAGCCTGAAGGCTTGCGCCACACTGCTTAAACAAAAAACAGCACTGCCAGCCCCAAAGCCAGTATTACCAGCGTGGCAGCTAACAACTTATTCGCCAGTGCCCTGCCGCCCAATATAAATACCAGGGCGCATTTAACAACGGTATTACTCAGTGCCGCTACGGTAACGGCACCTGCAGCCAGTGCTATGCCGTCTGGTATACGCCGGGCGTAGTCTGCCATTGACAAAGTTATAGCATCCACATCAGTTAAACCGGCTACGGCGGCCAGCAAATACATACCCTCGCTGGCAGCATATTGCTCGGTGAGCTTTACCAGCAGCAAAATAACCGCAAACAGTGCACCAAACTTCATTGCTGCAATCAGGCTAAACGGATTGCTAACCTTAACGCTACTTTGTTGTGGTGCCTGATAACGCCTGCGGCCAAGCTGGTAGTAAATGGCCGCCATAATGCCGGTAGCAGCCGCCATGACACAAAACGGCAGCCACAAATGCGCCAGCAAAGGCTTATGCACAATACTTACCGTTACCATCACACGGATAAACATCACCAGCCAGGCTAGTAATACCCCGCAGGCCTGAGTATCGGCAGCTAACGGATCAGGCTCAAATTTACTGCTACGGGCAAAACTTAAGGTAACCGCCGTAGATGACGCCAGGCCACCACTGATCCCGGTAACCACGGCGCCATGAGCAGCACCAAGCCAGCGCACGGCAACATACCCCAACAGCGACATAGAGGAAATCAGGATCACCAGTAACCAGAGCCGGTAAGGGTTAAGGGCCTGCCAGGGATCAATCGGCTCGTTGGGTAGCAATGGCAGTACTATAAAACTGGCAATCAGCAGCTTTACTCCGGCGTATAAATCTTCATTGTCGATTTTACTGACCATAATATGCAGCGGCCGTTTAAAGGTAAGAATGGCCGATGTCAGTATACCCAGCATAACGGCAAGCTCGGCATAGCCAAACATCACCGCACCACCGAGTAAACACACGGTAATAGCACTGATTTCACTGGTTAACCCAAGCTCTGATGGAGTATGGCGGTTTTCCAGTATATAAGCCGTGAGTACTGCCAGTGCCACCACCAGTACCGTAATAACAAATAACCAGGGCGATTGCAGATGCAGCGATAACCAGGCCGATACGGCACCTGCCTGGGCAAATAAAATATAAGTGCGTAAACCACCAAAACTGCCAGGGTGCTCGTCACGGCGGTGTTTTTCCCGCTCAATGCCAACCAAAGCCCCCAACAACAAAGCAATTAAAAAGTTTTGTACCATATCAATATCAAATTCAGACACTTTCGATTTAACTCAGTTGGTTAGCGGTTATTCGCAACAGCATAGCGCAGTTTCTCCGGCCGCGGCAGATGCAACCGCAGCAAACAGTTAAATTGAGCAAAACAATGGTTCGCGTTACACTCGCCGCCTTTATATTGTTAGTGAGTTTGCTTATGGCACTAAAAGCCACCGTGTTTAAGGTTCAGCTGCAAATTGCAGATATGGACCGGCATTATTATCAGGATCACAGCCTGACACTGGCGCAGCACCCGTCAGAAAATGACGAACGCATGATGGTGCGCCTGTTAGCCTTTGCCATCAATGCCAGCGAGACTCTGGCCTTTACCAAAGGCTTAAGTGCAGAAGACGATGAACCTGAGCTGTGGGATAAAACCCTCAGTGGTGAGATTAACCTGTGGGTAGAGTTTGGCCAAAGCGATGAAAAATGGCTGCGTAAAGCCGCCGGACGGGCAAAACAGGTGCAATTGTTTTGCTATGGCGGGCGCAGTGTGCCAGTGTGGTGGAAAAACATTCAGCAGGCACTGGAGCGTTACCAGAATCTGGCCGTGCTGGAAATTAACGAAGAATCGGTAAAAGCCATGGCAAAACTGGTAAGCCGCAATATGAACCTGCAGTGCAATATCAGCGAAGGCCACATCTGGCTGTCAGATGCAGAGCAAAGTGTGTTAATTGAACCTGTGCTGCTAAAAGCAGCACAGTAATACCGGCTTGAGCCTGCTTAGCCCAGGCGTGGATCGCTGTCTTTAATCATCGGTTGCGCGTTGTTTTGCGCAACAAATGCCAGTAGCGCCGGATAATCATCAAATTCTAGCAGTTCACGGAACAAGGCCCAGTCCACCAGGCTGTATAGCGCCATGGCAACGTAATCCCAATTGGCAAACTCGTTATTTGCTGCCTGTTGTTCCAACACATACAAAGAGGTAGCTATCCGCTCACGCTGTAAATTAAAAAACAGCTTATCTTCATTGGTGTCAAAACCGCTGCGGCTGCATTGCAGCAGCATAACCAATGAATCACTTACCGCATTAATCACAGTTAGCTGGTTTTCCTGATACCAGCTAAGCGGCGCTATACCCAGCTTGGGTGCCAGGTAGCGGTAGATCACGCCAGAATCAAAAATAACCTGGCCAGCATCGTCCAGCATAGGGATTCGCAGTGCCGGGTTAATTGCTGCCAGTGTTTGGCGCCCTTCACCGGCAAAAATATTCAGGTTAATAAATTCATGCGCAGTAGTGGCCAGCAATAAGCGAATGCGCCGCACATAAGGTGAAGTTTGTGAACCATATAGTTTCATATTTACTCCTTAACAGGCGCTGTTGCAGCGCGTAATGAATTCAGGCTAAAACCGGTTACCAGCATGGTGCCGGTAATAACAATGGCAGCACCGGCCAGGGTATGCCAGCCGACAGTTTCATCTAAAAACAGGTGGCCCCACAGCACACCAAATACCGGAATTAAAAAGGTAACCGTTAGCGTGGGTGTAGCGCCCAAATCCTGCACCAGACGAAAATACAGCATATAGGCCACACCGGTACAAACTATCCCCAGCGCCAGCACAGCATACAGGCTCTGGCTGGCAGGTTCAGCTACCGGCAAAGGTATAAACCATAGTAGTGGCAATAACCACAGGCAGGCCCCCCACATATTGCCATGTGCATTGGTAAAAGCCGGTACCGGTTTAGCCAGCCGGGTATACCAGGTGGCGATACCATAACAACAGGCCGCACCTGCTGCCGCAGCAATAGCCGGTAAAGCATTACCACTTGCTGTAGCATCAAAACCTACCAGTATGGCCACACCACAGATCCCCAATAGCAAGCCGCCAGCAATTTTTAATGACATACTCTGGCGGAAAAACAGCCAGCCAATCAAAGCGCCCCACAACGGCGCCGTAGCATTAAGCACCGCCAGTAAAGATGCAGTTAGTGTTTGTGCCGCATAGGCAAACAGCAGAAACGGTAAGGCCGTATTAAAAAAACTCAGTATCATAAAATGGCCGGCATAGCCGCGTATTGGCAAACTGCGTTTAAACGCTACGGCAACCAAGGCCAGAAATAGCGCTGCCAGCAGCACCCGGCCAAACATCAGCCAGGCCGGGCCAAGTTCCGGCACCGCAATACGCATAAACAGGAAAGACGCGCCCCAAATGGCGGCCAGCGAAAATAAACGAATAATACTGCCTGAATTCACCGTCACTGTCCTGTTTGTCAGTTATTACTGCTGTGTATGTTTAATTACCTGCTACCGCAGTTACCAGTACAACCAATACCCAACAGTCGCGGCGATTAACAGCAGCACCAGCAGTATTAAACCCCAGGGTTGTTTTTTCTCAGCATAGGGGTCTTTTAATGAGCGCTTGGCGCCTTGCGGCAACTTAGCCAAACCGGTTAACGCAGCACCAAAGGGCACATTAATTTTTGCCCGGGTATTAACCGCCCAACCATTGGCATCCAGTAAAGGCCCCAGATTACGCCGGCGCAGTGTCATAAAAGCCATTAACATAGAAGGGCATGAAATTAGCAGCATAACGCCAAGCAGCACTAATGGCACCTGCCACCACTGCAGCGAAAACAAACCGGCAACCACGGCCGCGAGCATGGTACCCAAAGCGCCCAATGCCAAGCCAATAGCCGCAAAAATACCGGCAAATTTAGCGATATCAAAGCCAGATGTTGTCGCTGCCGGCGCTGCGGCGGCATCAGCAACGCCACTGGTAGTTTGAGTTTCAATATCTTTATCGCGCGAAGCGGCAAACTTTTGCAATTGCCCTTCAATAAAAGCGGCTACCCGCTTATAGGGTGACCAGAAAGCCTGGCGGATACTAACCGGTTGCGCCACAACTTTTATTACGCTGGCTTTCCAATCACGGCCGTTACGGTCGTAAAATATACCATTGCGGCCAGGCACCATAAGCTCATCGACATCACCACCAGTAAGCGCAGCAACAATATTCACTGCAGCCTCACCCTGGCGGGTACAGGTACAATACACCAGATAACAGCCACTAAACGGCGACATACTGGCATGGCGGGCCATATCAGCCACATACAACACCAGCTCGCAACTGCGTTGATCCAGATACAGGGTTCCGGCCTGGAAAATGGCTTTATTTTCGCCCTGATAAAAGTCACTTAACGATACATAGTTTCGCAATAAGGTAACCAGATTACGCTGATAGTGCACCAAACGTTCAACTGCATCGACATTATCAGCAAAGGTTTTTTCAGCCAAATCAAGCGCGATCAGCTGCTCAAGCCGCGCTGTGGCATCGCTGGTAACTATGGCCGTTAAACGTTCAAGCGTAAGCTGATGTAATGCTGAGTCTGGCTTGGCGGCCTGCCAGGCACGCCATGTTGCCAGTTTGGCAGAAATAGCCGACCAATCGGCGAAACTTAAGCTCTCCGGCATGTTACCCAGTAAAGGCTTAACAACTACCTGGCCTAACTGCTGAATTTTCTCCGCCCAGGCCGGGTTAACACCCTGCCCTAATGGCAATACCAGACCAGCGCCTACCTCAGCCAGCGGTAAAGCAGTGATGTCATCTTCGCCCTGGCCTATAGCCCGGTTTGCCAGCACGGCGTACACTGTGGCTTCAGGGTTTAATGCCTGGGCTGCACGGCTGTCAAACGCGGCTAACTGGCAACGGACAAAAAAGTCATCTACTTTTGCCTGCACGCTATCAAATACCGCAACGGCCGCGGCGGTATCGCTACCCAGCGGATGCAAATCGTCCGACTCTGCCGCTCCGGCTTTATGCCAGTCTACTATGGCCTGCGCCTGAGCCACAAAACTGCTTAACATCTCGGTGTCAGTGCCCATGCCGCCACTGCGATCCGCCACGCCACCTAATACACTAACAATATCGGTGATCAGCTGTTTTACATCTTCGTCAGCAGTAAGCTGGGCCATAACAACGCCGTCACCATTGCAATGATCCGGCGAAAATAAACGGGATTTATCGGCAAAATCGTCAACTTGCAAACTGTCGTCGGCCGTTTTACCGGTATATTCCAGCACCCGCAAAGCAGCCAGTTTAATGGCAGCGCCTATTTCATCAGCGTCAGAAATTGCATGTAATGGCACGCCTGGCGGCTGAAACATCAGCTGCGCATCAGTAAGGCGCTGACAACTCCAGCTTACTGCAGCCTGTATTTCCGGCACCCGTATCTGGCCGTCGCCGTCGAGATCGAGCAACGCCAGAGTACGGCTGTCAATTTCCAGGCCAGAGGTTGGGCAGCTCAGCACTGTCCAGAGTTTAGGATCAAGCTCGCTCAGGTGTTGTAAGTCGGCTGCAGTTTCCAGCGCAACCTGATCAAAGCCGCCAGAGCGGAAAAAACGCCATTTATGTGGTGTAATATTGTTAGTCACGGCCGTCACTCCCTGAGACGAAAAAATCAATTTAGCATACTGCAGCGCTGCACTATTTACCAAATACTGAATGTGTTACCGGCTATAGAATTTATCGTTTAGCGAATTTACTGACGGCTTACATTGGCTGCCTAAATAGCCTAAAGCGGAATTTTAACCCGCCGATATTGCCAAGCTATGCAGCTTTACTGCATAATCATCCGGCTTCATTTTTGCTTTATAGCTTTTGGCCCACGCTTTGCGTGGGCTTTTTACTTTGTAGCAGCCAATAGTCAGCTTTTATCGTCATGGCCAATACGGCTGGCTACAGCGCCGGTTTGCTGCTGATACTTGGCATCCAGCCGCTTGTTATAAGGCCGCTCTGCCGGGCCTGTCATCAGCTCAAAATTTAGCGCACCAATTTTCATCTGTGGCCGAAGCGCCAATGGCAGCTTACCGCTGTTGTAAAACTCCAGCACGATATTGCCAGACCAACCCGGATCAATCCGATGTGCAGTAACATGCACCATCAAGCCCAAACGCGCTAATGAAGAGCGCCCGTCTAACCAGCCCACGATATCATCCGGCAAAGTGACCGATTCCAGCGTCATCGCCAGTGCCAGCTCTCCGGGGTGTAAAATAAATTTATCGCCATCAGCGATATAAATTTCGTCGCTCATTACGCTGTTTAAGGCTTTATCCACTTCGCCGCGCGGGCCGCTTAAATCAATATAAGCTGCCGTATGCGCAACAAAGACGCGAAATTTATTGCCCAAACGAATATCAACACTCACGCCGCTTATCATGTCGGCATCTGGCTGCGGGGTAATAGTGATTTTGCCTTCGGCTAAATAGCGCTCTATATCGCGGTCACACAGTCTCATTTTAATCGTCCGTTATTATTATTTCAGGTTGGCCGACCGCTTGCGCAGCAGCATGCCAATGCAATGCCAGCATTAATTGCCGGCCGATTGTACGGTAAATTTGCGCCACTGGCTGCTGTTTTAGCACTATCGGTACCCCTGCATCGGCCTGCTCGCGGATCTGTTTTTGCAGCGGTAACTGGCCCAGCACCGGCACCTGATAACGCTCTGCTAATAAGATGCCACCTTCAGTACCAAAAATATCATCCCGTGTGCCGCAGTGGCTGCACTGGTAAAAACTCATATTTTCAATCAGGCCCAACAGCGGAATATTCACCTGGCGAAACATGCTGATGGCTTTTTCTGCATCCGACAGCGCCACATCCTGCGGCGTGGTTACCACCACAGCACCGGTTACCGGCAGCTTTTGCGCCATAGTCAGCTGGATATCACCGGTGCCCGGTGGCATATCGACAATTAAATAATCCAGCTCTGGCCACAGTGTTTCGTTCAACAGTTGCAACAAAGCCTGGCTGGCCATAGGGCCGCGCCATACCGAGGCTTGCTGTGGGTCAACCAGAAAGCCGATAGACTGCAAATACACGCCATGGGCAAACTTGGGCTGCATCAGTTTATTATCCGGCGAGCTGATCTTCTCGCCGCTCAGCCCCAGCATCACAGGAATAGACGGACCATAAATATCAGCATCCAGCAAGCCAACTTTGGCGCCTTCCAGCGCCAGTGCTGCCGCCAGATTAACGGCAGTGGTGGATTTACCCACCCCGCCCTTGCCCGACGCAACAAGAATAATCTGCTTAATATCTTTAAATACCGGCGCTGTTGTCAGTTGGTAATCAAGCGTTAACTGATAACTAAAGCCGGCATCAAGCAACGCCTGTTGCAGCGGCTGCGCTATGGATAACAACGGCAGCTTCAGGCTGATACGCAGATTGTTTTTCTGCAGACTTACGCTCTCGAGTAATAACGCCAGCGGCGCACCGCTGTCAGGCAATTGCCAGTGTTGCAGCAACTGCTGGGCAGCCTCTGGTAAAGTGTCGGTTTTGGCGGATTTAAACCAGTTAAACATCAGCAAGTTCCAAATTCAGGCGTTAACACGTTTTTTTAGCAGATCCGCACCTTGGCGGGTGCGGATCGATGGCGGCTAGTGTATCATTTAGTGAAATTTTTTCAGTTATTTATGCAAAAGAGCACCGCTTAATGTCGACACGCAAAATACTCGTTACCAGCGCTTTACCCTATGCCAACGGCCCTATCCATTTAGGCCACTTACTGGAATACATTCAAACCGATATCTGGGCCCGGTTTCAAAAAGCCCGCGGCCATGAATGCTATTACGTTTGCGCCGATGATGCGCACGGCACGCCTATTATGCTCAAAGCGCAGGAACAGGGCATTACACCCGAGCAAATGATTGCAAAAACCAATATTGAACACCAGGCTGACTTTGCCGGTTTCGGCATTGGCTTTGACAATTATCACTCGACCCACAGCGAAGAGAACCGCGAATTTGCCAGCCAGATTTACAATAAACTTAATGATGGCGGTTACATTAAGCGTAAAACCATCAGCCAGTTATTCGACCCGGAAAAGCAAATGTTTTTGCCCGACCGTTTTGTTAAAGGTGATTGCCCCAAATGTGGCGCCCTGGATCAAAACGGCGACAGCTGCGATGTCTGCGGTGCCACCTACAGCCCAACCGAAGTAAAAAATGCCCGCTCCGTGGTATCCGGCGCCACACCGGTATTAAAAGACTCTGAGCATTATTTCTTTGATTTACCGGCTTTTAGCCAGATGTTACAAGACTGGACACGCAGCGGCAGCTTGCAGGATGAAATGGCCAATAAACTGCAGGAATGGTTTAAAGACGGCCTGCAAATGTGGGATATCAGCCGTGATGCACCCTACTTTGGCTTTGAAATACCCAATGCACCGGGCAAATTCTTTTATGTCTGGTTAGATGCACCTATTGGTTATCTGGCCAGCTTTAAAAACCTGTGCGATAAAACCGGTATCGACTTTGACAGCTTCTGGCGGTTAGATTCTGACGCCGAGATATACCACTTTATCGGCAAAGACATTATTTATTTTCACAGCCTGTTTTGGCCAGCCATGCTGCATGGCGCAGGTATGCGCAAACCCAACGCCATTTTCGCCCACGGTTTTGTTACCGTAAACGGTGCCAAAATGTCCAAGTCGCGCGGTACTTTTATTAAAGCACGCACTTATCTGGATCATTTAAACCCGGAATACCTGCGCTATTACTTTGCCTCGAAGCTTAGCAGCAGCATTATTGATCTGGATTTGAACCTGGATGATTTCAGCCAGAAGGTCAATGCCGATTTAGTCGGTAAAGTGGTCAATATCGCCAGCCGCTGTGCCAGCTTTATTACTAAGCGCTATGATGGCAAGTTATCGGCTACCGTGGCTGAACCTGCCCTGCTGGCAGAATTTACCGCTATGGGCGAAAGCATCGCCGACAGCTTTGAAAAACGTGAGTTTGCCCGGGCTATCCGCGACATTATGGCGCTGGCCGATAAGGCTAACCAATACATTGATGCCAAAGCGCCCTGGGTACTGGTAAAAGATGATAGCAAACAGCAAGAAGCGCATGACGTATGCTCAATGGGCATTAACCTGTTTCGCGTATTAATGCATTATTTAAAACCGGTGTTGCCGTTAATGGCCGCAGAAACAGAAGCCTTTTTAAACAGCGAACTGAACTGGCAAAATTATCAGCTGCCGTTAACCAACCATGCAATCAACCCGTTTAAAGCGCTGATGCAGCGGGTTGACCCGGTAAAAGTCACCGCTATGCTGGATGCCTCGAAAGAAAACCTGCAACCACAAACGGCGGCACCGGTTAAAACGGCCGTTAAAACTGAAAAAGCGCCGGTGGCAGAGCGCGAACCAATCAGCGATACCATCAGCATTGATGATTTTGCCAAAATTGATTTGCGGGTGGCCAAAATCATTAAAGCCAGCGCGGTAGAAGGTGCCGACAAACTGGTGCAACTGCAACTGGATATTGGCGGTGGCGAAGTACGCCAGGTGTTTGCCGGTATTAAATCGGCCTACAGCCCGGAGCAACTTGAAGGCCGCTTAACCGTGATGGTGGCAAACCTTGCACCACGCAAAATGCGCTTTGGTTTATCCGAGGGTATGGTGCTAGCCGCAGGCCCTGGCGGCAGCGACTTGTTTATTCTGTCACCGGATGACGGTGCCCAGCCCGGTATGCGCGTGAAGTAACAGTTTCAGGCAGCTCTTGGCTGCCTGTATTTTTTAAGGCAGAGGATGACCAGTAAAAGCCCTTATCGCAGCTTTAGTGCTTTATTTCTTACCACCTTGCTAATGTTGGTGGCCCAGGGTTCGTTATCAACTTACCTTGGCTTATCGCTGGCACAGCAAAATGTCGATTCTATCTGGATTGGCGCGTTAATGTCCTGCTATTACCTTGGCCTGGTGCTGGGATCTAAGCTTGGCCACAAAGTTATTGCTCAGGTTGGCCATATCCGGGCTTTTGTCGCCAGCGCAGCTATTGTCAGTGCCTGTGCGATGAGCCATGTGCTGATAAACCAACTGGAGATCTGGCTGGTAATGCGCGTTATCGTCGGTATGGGCATGATGTGCCAGTATATGGTGCTGGAAAGCTGGCTGAACGAGCAAACCGAAAGCTCGCAGCGTGGCACCGTGTTCGCCTTTTATATGATTACCTCTTACCTTGGCATGATTGGTGGCCAGTTGATGCTTAGCCAGTTCCCTGAGCTTGGCATAGCACCACTGCTGATTATCAGCATGTGTTACTCGCTGTGTATAGTACCGATAGCGCTAACTAAACGTATTCACCCGGCACCACTGCAACCGGCGCCGCTGAAAATTCTGGCGTTCTGGAAACTGGTGCCTCAGTCGCTAACTGCGGTGACGGTAGCCGGCATGATGGCAGGCGCTTTTTATGGCCTGGCCCCAGCTTATGCTGCCAGCAAGGGCATGAATACTGAACAGGTAACCCTGTTTATGTCTGTTACTATACTGGCCGGTCTGCTGGCACAGTGGCCAATGGGCAAAATTTCTGACCGCATTCCGCGCAGCCGTATTTTGCGCTTTAATGCAGCCATACTTAGCATTCTTACGCTATCAATGGCTTTATTGCCATTAACCGGCTTTGCCTTACTAATTGCCACCTTTTGCTACGGCGTGCTGGCGTTTACGCTTTATCCTATCGCCTCGGCTTTTGCCAACCAAAACGTAGAGCAAAACGATCGGGTGGCCTTATCTGCCACAGTATTGCTGACCTTTGGCCTGGGCGCCTGTTTTGGCCCGCTGCTGGCGTCGGCACTGATGCAGTTAGTTGGCCCTGCTATGCTGTATGCCTTTATCAGCTGCTGTGCCCTAACACTGTTTTTGCGGCTGATCCGGGTAAATTACACGCAAAAAATGGTTAAGCGGATGATGGACGAACAGCAAAATGCCCAGTTTAAAATGGGCTCGGGTGATTTGGTATCATCACCACTGGCGGCCGCGCTTGATCCGCGTGTTGACGAAGAAGTGGTTGTGGCACAAATGCGCGACGAAGACTTTATTGCCGCTTATCAGCAGGTACCTGCCGGCTATGACGAAGATATTGAACAAGAGCAGCAAGCGGAAGATCATTTTGAGCCTGGCGAGCCAGCTGACAACTACCCGCGCAATACTGAGCAAAACAAAACCGTCTGAAGACGGTTTTGTTGCTGTGCTGGTTATTGTGCAATTAACTGCGTTAGTTACTGTGCATAACTACTTTGTTCCACAGGTTCTGGTTTTTCACATAAGAGAAATATTCATCCGGCCGCCAGAATTTAGGCAGCAACGGCATGTTTTTGCGCTCTTCAAAGTTTGATACCAGTTTGCTCAAAATTTCCAGTAAGCGCTCTTCGCTGATCCGCTCCAGCTTTTTGCGCGCTTGCGGGTAGTACAGGTTGTTTTCTACACTGACGATACAACCCTGGGCAGACACGTTATACGTGAGGTTACGGGTTACCATTCGGCAAACCGGTTGGCGAATATCGGCCGGATAAAGCCCGGTAACGATGGCATATTCGTAACGATCCAGATCTTGCCGATCTGAGTCTTTCGGAATGTAGGTTATGCCAAAGCCCTGCGGGAAAATACCGGTAATACTTAGCAGTGCATCTACTGCGACCTTACTGTATACGCCCTTCTCGACGCCTTTTTCCAGCACCAGTGCTACTTTAGGTAAGGTTTCATAGGCAAAGCTGCTTTTAGTCGACAACACCACCGAGGTATAAATTTGTGGAATTTTAAGCAAATTACCAATACCGTGCTCGGGCTTAATGGCATTTTTCAGCAAGGTGAGAACAAAATTCTGCCGTTCGCCTTCGAGCTTAATAAACTGGTCACGCTCTTCTTTGGAATTACCGCTGTATTTATCCAGCCCTAACCCCTGAGTAATATATTTCAGGCTTTCGCGATAACTAATTTGTAGTAACGCCAGCCGCTCGTCATTCTCAAGCACGCGAAACTCGTCAGCTTTGCCATCGGCACCTTTTAATATCAACAGTGCTTCAGGGTGGCAATTACCAATGTCCTGCAACAGTGCGGCCATTAACAACGGGATCTGCACATCGTCCCGAAACGGGTTATACTCGTCTTTGCCCGCTTTTAAGCCTTTGCTGGCCTGATACCGCTGCTGTACATAGGCATTATTCAGCTCACCATCGGCCAGTAGTTTGTCCAGCAACCGCAGGGACAAAATAGCTTTATACAGGTGCTTACTTTTCTGATTACTGGCGGCAACATGCTTGCCTTCGGTCGGTGATAGCAGCTGAATAGTACCGAGTAATTTGGCACTATTCATATGAGTGTCTTCCTGTGATTCGCCCTGACATAACTCCAGAATATCCAGGCATATCTTTTTCAGTGCCGCCATCCGTGTACTGGCTTCTTCATTGCGGGCCTGCTGAAAGGTTTGCCTTTCATTTTGCGCTTGCTGCAAATTGCGTTCGACCAAAGCCAGATCGCGCTTATTTACCTGTTTCTGCCGGTTTTCAAATAAAAATACCTGTTGTTCCAGTTCAGTTTTTTCTGCCTGTTGCGCTACCGCCTGCTGAAAATACTGCACCGCCTGCTCGTACAATGAGTCGGCTACTGCAGTAGTATCACAAATACGGTTAATCAGTGTTGACACCAACTTGCTGTAAGTTGATTTTCCGATGGTACCTAAAGTCATTCTGGTAAGGCGTCCTTGTTACAATATGCGCGCTGCCCCGCTAGCAGAAAAACTATGTGCGGGCATGTAAACGTTTTCGGCAAATCAGAATGTTAACACAAGCTTGCCAATGGTGGCATTACTGGCCATTAGCTGATGTGCAATTTGTGCCTGGCGCCAGTCAAATTGTTGTTGCAGCACCGGCTGTATTTGGCGCTGCGCCAGCATGGTAGCAAAAGCCTGACTAAACGCCTGAGTAAGATTAGTTTTATACCGGTTACTGCGATTACGCAAGGTAGAACATATCAGCTGGCCGCGGCGTTTAAATAAAGGTGCTAAATTCAGCTGTGGTATGTCGTGCCCACCCATCATGGCATACAGCACTATTTTGCCATCCATTGCCAGTAACCGCATCTCACGGCTGATGTACTCGCCGGCTACCGGGTCCAGCACCAGATCCACGCCTTGCGGCCAGTGGCTGGCCAATTCCTGCTCAAAAGCAGTTGTTTTATAGTTTATCGCCAGCTCAGCGCCCAGCGCAGTGCATATGGCCAACTTTTCGGCACTGCTGGCCGTAACCGCCACTTTTGCGCCAATGGCTTTTGCCAGTTGTATGGCTGCCGTACCCACCCCACTGGCGCCAGCGTGAATAAGCACCCGCTGATTAGTTTGCAGGTTACCAATACTGCACAATAACTGATAAGCAGTTAAGAAGACCTCTGCCGTTGCGGCAGCTTCTGCCATGCTGTAGCCTGCCGGCACCGCCATGGCATGGCCGGCATGCAGCAGTGCATACTCTGCATAACCCCCACCTGGCACCAAACCAAACACCGCTTTACCTAACCAGCTTTTATGCAGTGGCCCGGCAGCAACTACCACACCCGCTACTTCCAGCCCCAGAATGTCGCTTTCGCCCTCTGGTGGCGGATACAAGCCACGGCGCTGCATTAAATCTGCGCGGTTAATACCTGCAGCGGCGACCTTAACCAGCAGTTGCTCTGCTGACGGTTGTGGCACTGCACGTTGTTCGATACGCAATGTGCTGTCTTTACCTGCGTTTTCTACGGCAATAACCTGCATAGTGGCTGGAATGCTGACCAAAACTAACTCCTTAGCAAATTGGCTGCTTAGCTTAAATTGTGCTTTAGCTTTGGGCAGCGCTTCTCTACAATGCGGCCTTTAGTCTAGCACAGTGTGTAAATGCCCATGAATAAGCCTTCAGTCTCATCTGTATTACCCCGGTTAACCCTGCAGGAAACCCGGGAGAAGTCGTTAAAACGGCTACACCCGTGGATTTTCTCCAAAGCAGTAAAAAGTGTCAGTGGTAATCCGGCCAATGGCCAGACGGTTGAGGTTGTCAGCAGCAAAGGTGAATGGCTGGGCTATGGTGCTTACTCTGCCGAGTCACAAATACGGGCGCGGATCTGGAGCTTTAACCCGCAAGAACAAATCGATGCCGCATTTTTTCAGCGCCGTATTGCCCGGGCCTGGCAGTTACGCACAGAGCTGTTTGATCTTAGCCACACCACGGGTTTAAGGGTGGTAGCGGCAGAATCTGACGGTTTACCCGGTGTGACCATCGATAAATACGACACCATACTGGTGTGCCAGCTGTTATCTGCCGGTGCCGATGTCTGGCGTGATGCCATAGTGCAGGCGCTGATAGCACTGTTTCCTGAGCACAGTATTTATGAACGTTCAGATGTTGATGTGCGCAAAAAAGAAGGCTTAAAACCGGTTACCGGCTGGTTGCATTTACCGCGTGATAACGGCGAAGTCGTGATTAAAGAACACGGTATGTCGTTGCTGGTTGATGTAATGCAAGGCCATAAAACCGGCTTTTATCTGGATCAGCGTGCCAGCCGTGCGGCAGCCAAACGTTATGCTAAAGGTAAAACGGTACTGAATTGCTTTAGCTATACCGGCACTTTTGGCGTAGCAGCACTGCAAGGTGGTGCGCAGGCAGTAACCAATGCTGATTTGTCTGATCTGGCGCTTAGTACTGCGCTGAAAAACGCTGAACTTAATCAGCTTGATCTGTCAAAAATTGATAACGTTAAATTTGACGTGTTTAAACTGCTACGCCAGTACCGTGAACAAGGTAAGCAGTTTGATATGGTGATCCTTGACCCGCCAAAATTTGCCGAAAGCAAAGCACAGTTAATGGGCGCCTGCCGCGGTTATAAAGACATTAATATGGTTGCGATGCAAATTGTAAAACCGGGCGGTTTATTGCTGACCTTCTCCTGTTCTGGCCTGATGGAAGACAGCCTGTTTCAGAAAATCGTGGCCGATGCCGCACTTGATGCCAAACGTGACTGTCTGTTTATTGAAAAACTGAGCCAGGATAGTGATCACCCGGTAGCCAGCTTTTACCCGGAAGGCAGTTATCTCAAAGGCTTAGTGTGTAAAATCTACTGACATTAGCACTTGGGTATTAGCATAGCTTTGCGGTATGCTGACATAAAATTGTCATCATTGGAGAAACAACGTGAAACTATTCGCCCTTGCCCTTGCCCTGAGCAGCAGCCTGGTTTCTGCTGCCAGCTGGCAGTTAGACAACAGCCAGTCTAGCCTACATTTTGTATCAGTAAAAAATGAAGTAGTTGCTGAAACGCATCAGTTTAAACAGTTAAGCGGCAACTGGGATGGCAGCATGGTTAACATCAGTATTCCGGTGAGCAGCCTGGACACGCTGATCCCTATTCGTAATGAGCGGATATGGCAATATGTGCTGCAAGCCGAGCAATTTGCGGCCATTACGGTATCTGCTGAGCTTAAGCAAGATGCGGTAGCAAAACTGGCAGTTCGCGACAGCATGCTGCTAGAGTTGCCTTTGCACGTTACGATAGCCACAGAAACAGTGGTGCTAAATGCCAAGCTGCGTATTACCAAACTAAGTGCCAATACACTGCAAGCGGTAACAGAAGCGCCGCTGATGCTAAACACCAGCAGCTTTAAACTCACTGACGGCGTAGCCAAATTGCAGGAGCTGGCCGGGCTGAACAGTATTGACGCCTTAGTACCGGTAAGCTTTACTGTGCGCTTTAACCAACAGTAAAAGCTCAGTTTGGCTAAGCCCTAAGGCAAAAAAAGCAGCTTCGGCTGCTTTTTTATTGGCTAAGTTTAATTTAGCTCCATAAAAGCTAAACCCAACTGATAAATATCTTCACTTTCCTGGCTACAGCGCATCACTTTTGCACTTGCATCCAGCGGCGGTATGCTGGCATTGGCAGAATCAAGCCGCACCCGGATCAAGGTACCCATTTCCAGCGGCTCATCCACTTCAATTGACATACCTGATGCACTTAAATCACGGCAAATGCCGTCTATCACCCGTCCGGTTTCAGGATCATTAATCATCAGTTTTACGTCAGCATTGACCATCATCCTGAAATAATGCCGGTTGTCGCCTTTTGTCAGCATAATACCTCCCCTAACTACGTCAGGGTTAGTTATAGAACTTTCCATCGCTGGTGTAAAGTAGGCGTTAACATATCGCCGCCATTACACCTTAGCTTCATTCACTGCATGCAGCACTCTTTTCACCGATACCGGATATGGCGTACCCAACTGCTGCGCATGTAAAGACACTTTCAACTCTTGCAGCATCCAGTAAATTGCCTGCACCGGCTCAGGTAATACTTTACTGCCGGCAAATTTACCTAACAGGCTATTATAACTATCAAAGGCTTTTTGATACTCGTGCATCAATAAGCGATCGCGCTGCGGATCCACCGGCAGTTTTTCCAGCCGTTTTTGCATAGCTTGTAAGTAACGCAATATATCGTCCAGCCGCGCGGCACCATGGCCACTGACAAAGCCTTTAAAAATAAGCTCGTTTAGCTGCTGCTTAATATCACCCTGCGACTGTACATGAGCTAAATCGACTTTGCCTTTTAAGCGCTTTTGGATGTCGTGGTACAGGGTTAAAATTTGTTCCACTTTAAGCGCTATTGCCAGCACGCTGTCTCCCAGCTCTGCGCGTACTTTCTCTCTGAGCGCAGTAAAATCCTGCTCATTCTGTGGCAACTCGCCTTGCGCTATTAAAGCGTCAACACCGGCTGCGATGCAATCGTCTATCAGCTCCAGCACGCGGCCAAAAGGGTTAAAGTACAAACCCAGCTTGGCTTTATTTGGTAACGATTCCTGCAGGTATTTTACCGGTGACGGAATATTGAGCAGCAATAAACGGCGCAGCCCCTGTTTGGTTGCTGCCAGCGCTTGTTGCGGGTTATCCAGCAGCTTTATCGCTACCGAGTCACGCTCGTCCACTAACGCCGGGAAGGCTTTAATTTCATAGCCGGCTTGTAATTTCACGTACTCACGCGGCAGCTGGCCAAAGCTCCACTGGGTTAACTGATCCTGCTCTATGCCCTGCTCGGCTACCTGGCTTAAGCTTTGTTGCACTTCGCCCTGTAAGCCCTGCTTTAGCAAATTCAGCGAGCGGCCCTGCTGCAAAGTAGTGCCTTTGTCATCTACCACTTTAAAATTCATTTTTAAATGCAGCGGCAGGCTGGTTAAATCCCAGGCATCTTCCGGAATCGTTACGCCGGACATCCGCTTTAAACGCAGGGTGATAACGTCAAGTAACTTGCCTTCATCCGGGTTCAGCGTTTGCATTAATGCATCAGCATAGTTGGGTGCCGGCACAAAATTACGCCGGTATTGTTTGGGCAGTGATTTAATTAATGCCACCAGCAACTCGTGACGCAGCGCCGGGATCAGCCAGTCAAAGCCGTTATCGTCCAATTGGTTTAACAGCGCCAGCGGAATAATCACGCTGACGCCGTCGTCCGGTTCACCCGGGGCAAAATGGTATTCCAGCGGCAGGGTTAAATTGCCCTGACGCCAGGTTTCAGGGAATTTATCGGCAGTAATATCACTGGCGTCGCGGTTAAGCAGGCTATCGGGATCAAAGTTAAGAAAGGACGCATCTTCACTGCGTTTTTTCTTCCACCATTTGGCAAAATCGATACGGTTATTCGCCCACTGTGGTACACGCTGAAGATAAAACGCTGCCAGGGTGTCTTCATCTACCAGAATATCGCGCCGGCGTGATTTTTCTTCCAACGCGGTAACATCGTCAATTAAACGCTGGTTATGCTGTAAAAAACTATCATTGGTACCCAGCTCCTGATTCACCAGCGCTTCGCGCACAAACAGCGTATGACACACTGCTGGGTCAATTTTGCTATACAGCACAGCGCGCTTGGGCACAATAACCAAGCCGTACAAACTGACTTGCTCGTACGCAATTACCGCACCGCGCTTTTTCTCCCAGTGCGGCTCGCTGTAACTGCGAGTTACCAAATGCTCGGCCAGTGGTTCTATCCACTCCGGTTCAATTTTGGCCAGCGTGCGGGCATACAGCTTGCTGGTTTCTACCCATTCAGCTGCCGCCACCCATTTGGGTTTACGTTTAAATAAATGGCTACCCGGAAACACATAAAACCGCGTTTGCCGCGGGCCTAAGTAATCGGCTTCTGAGTCTTTAAAACCCACCTGGCCGAGCAAGCCACTTAGCACCGCCTGGTGAATAGCCTGATAACCGGCTGTTTGCTGGTTTAGCTGATAACCCTGCTCCTGCATAAGTTGGGTAAGCTGGCCGGTAAGGTCTTGCCATTCGCGTACCCGCAGGTAATTTAAAAACTCCTGGCGGCACAGACGGCGAAACTGGTTGTTACTTAACTGCTCTTGTTGCTCCTGCAGGTATTGCCACAACTTCAGCCAGGCAGCGAAGTCAGAATCTGGATCAGCAAAACGGGCATGGCTCTGATCGGCTTTTTGCTGTTTATCTAACGGCCGCTCACGCGGGTCCTGAATGGACAATGCAGCTGAAAGCACCAACAATTCAGTTAATGCGCCGTTGTCGGCACCAAACAGCACCATACGCGCCAGGCGCGGATCTATCGGTAAGCGCGCCAGCTTTTTACCCAGTTCAGTAAGTTGCAGGCCCTGCTTATTACGATTTAACGGGATAGCACCCAGCTCTTCAAGCAGCTTTACACCATCGTTTACAAAGCGGCTGTCCGGCTTTTGTAAAAACGGAAAAGCTTCAATATCACCCAGCCCCAGTGCCAGCATTTGCATAATAACGGACGCCAGATTAGTGCGCAGTATTTCCGGGTCAGTAAACTCTGGCCGACCGTTAAAATCCTCTTCGCTATAAAGCCGGATACAAATACCGGCGGCTACGCGGCCACAGCGGCCTTTACGCTGGTTAGCACTGGCCTGGCTGATGGCCTCTATCGGCAGTTGTTGTACTTTAGAGCGATAGCTGTAGCGCGATAAACGCGCAGTACCGGGGTCTATTACATAACGAATACCGGGCACTGTCAGTGAGGTTTCGGCGACATTAGTAGCCAACACGATACGCCGGCCGGCGTGACTTTGGAAAATGCGGTTTTGCTCGGCCGCGCTTAATCTGGCATACAGTGGTAACACTTCGGTATGCGGCAGTTTGAGTTTTTCCAGCGCATCGGCAGTATCGCGGATTTCACGCTCACCGTTTAAGAAAACCAGAATATCGCCCGGCGGCTCGCGGTATAACTCGTCTACCGCATCAAAAATGCCCTGCAGTTGATCGGCGTCTTTGTCGTCTTGCTCGCTTACCGGCCGGTACCGGGTTTCTACCGGAAAAGTGCGGCCGGAGACTTCAATTACCGGCGCATTAAAAAAGTGCTTCGAGAAACGCTGTGGGTCAATGGTTGCTGAGGTAATAATCAGCTTGAGATCCGGCCGTTTGGGCAGCAGCTGCTTTAAGTAACCGAGTAAAAAATCGATATTCAGGCTGCGCTCGTGCGCTTCGTCAATAATTAAGGTGTCGTACTGGTTTAAAAAGCGGTCTTGCTGAATTTCGGCCAGCAAAATACCGTCGGTCATCAGTTTAACGAAAGTATTGTCGCTGGTGTGATCGCCAAATCGGATTTTATAGCCTACCTGGTTACCCACCTGACACTGCAGCTCTTCGGCAATACGATCACAGACACTGCGCGCAGCTAAACGCCGTGGCTGGGTGTGGCCAATCATACCGGCAACACCACGACCTAACTCGAGGCAGATTTTCGGAATTTGCGTGGTTTTACCCGAGCCGGTTTCACCGGCAATAATCACCACCTGATTGGCGGCAATGGCGGCTTTAATGTCGTCTTTTTTTTCCGATACCGGCAGTTGTGGCGGATAGCTTACCTTGGGCAGCGCAGCCAGCCTGGCCGTGCGCTGTGCCTCAGAGCGGGCGATATCGGCAGCTATACGCGTTAATTGTGTGCTTTTTGCGTCATCTGCCAGATTTTTGCAGTTATGTAACCGGCGGCGCAGGCG
The DNA here is from genome assembly GCF_900108485.1 of Rheinheimera pacifica. Lineage (GTDB taxonomy): Bacteria > Pseudomonadota > Gammaproteobacteria > Enterobacterales > Alteromonadaceae > Alishewanella > Alishewanella pacifica. The sequence continues at coordinate 148,748 of NZ_FNXF01000009.1, forward strand.
AAACTGGTCTTTTAGCAGACAAGCAGGAATACGGGAAATAAGTTCGGATACAGAGATAACAGCTTCAGACAAAACAACGCCCTCGTTAACAGAGGGCGCCATGCTACCAAGAGCAGCAGGTAAAAATCCAGCGCTTAAACACTAACCTACCTTGCCATAATGCGAATGTAGCTCTTTATCTATGGCTCCAAGTACATCTGAGCGGGTAATAATGCCAAGTAAATAGCCATCATCATCCACCACCGGGTACAACTTAGGTTTAGCTTTGAGCATAATTTGCGCTAAATCAATAATGCCATCATAGCCTTTTACCGTTAACACAGCCGGGTTCATCACGTCAGCCACTCTTGACGCCTGCTGATCATGATAAGTAGACATCAGCATGCGTTGCAGGCAATCCTGCTCTGAGATAAAACCGACTATTTTACGCTGTTCATCAATAACAGGCCCACCGGTTTGCCGCCCTTTAATCAGGCGGGCTACTGCCATTTCTACCGGCATATCAGCAGTAAACGTAACCGGATACCGGTTCATATAATCTGCCACTTTTAGTAAATCCATGCTTCCCCCTGCACTGTATTGCTGAGCATCAGGCTCTTGTTAAGATTAGCCGAATTTAGCCGCTTTGCTGCAAAATCAGCTTTTAGCAGCAAAGATTTCGCTGATAACCTGGCCGCCTTCGGCTTTAAGTGCGCGGTACATACCTTCAGTGTTAAAGGTCCAGCTTAACTGCCCTTTGCTATCGACCACGATAACGCCGCCATCACCGCCAACAGCTTTCAGTTCGGCCATAACTTCTTTTGCTGCCACGGCGGCCGTTTTTTTCTGGTATTTCACTCTGGCACAAATATCACTGGCTACCTGATAGCGGATAAAAAACTCGCCATGGCCGGTGGCTGATACAGCACAGCTTTTATTATCGGCAAAGTTACCGGCACCAATAACGGGCGCATCACCAATACGGCCGTAACGTTTGGCAGTCATACCGCCGGTTGAGGTGGCTGCTGCTAAATTGCCTTTGCGATCTATTGCAACAGCCCCCACTGTGCCCATTTTCCAGGCCGGATCATAAGGTACTGCCGCCTGATGCGGCTGCGGCGCTATCGCTTGTTTTGCCCGTTTTAACGCCTCGTAGCGAAACTCTGTATTAAAATAGCTGTTATCGACTAACTCCAGTTTCTGCTGTTTGGCAAATTGCTCGGCACCTTTGCCAGACAACATGACGTGGTTTGATTTTTCCATTACTGCCCGCGCCAGCAATATCGGGTTTTTTACATTGGTGACACCGGCAACAGCCCCTGCGCTGCGATCCCGGCCATTCATAATAGAAGCATCCAGTTCGTGGCTTTCATCAAAGGTGTAAACCGCACCTTTACCGGCATTAAACAGTGGCGAATCTTCCAGTACCATTACTGCTGCCGTTACCGCATCTAAACTGGAACCGCCGCGCTCAAGTACGGCATACCCCTGGTTTACCGCGTGGGTTAACATGGCATGGTAGGCTTGCTCCTGTGCTGGCGTCATACTGTCGCGGTTTATGGTACCGGCTCCACCGTGGATCACTATGCCTATCGGCGCTTTTGATGCCATGGCTCCGGCGGAACTTAGCATGAGTATAATAAGCAGCAGTTGTTTCATTGTTCTAACTCCCCGCACAGTGTGTTATCGCACCTTTGTACTTTATATCGTCCAGCGGAGCAACTATATGTAAAGCTTTCATGCCTGTTGTTGTCGTGCTTTGTTACAAAGCCACTGCGGTATTTTTACCGGCCTGAACTATATTTACCAGGAGGCAACCTGGCTGGGTGGTTTATGAAGTTACCGGTGTTGATATATCCAATCGCAATAATAGTGCTGCTAAGTGGTTGCCAGTCAACTGCGCCGGCTATGCTGTTCCCACCAGAGCAACTGCTGGTGGCGCCGCAACTGAAAGGTGAAGTTACTGAGCCGGAAACAGCAGAGCAAATATTCACCCTGCCACAACACACCCGCTTTGAACTGTCACGGCTGATTATCTCCACTCAATCAATGGAAGAGCGCACTACCAGCGTGTTGAAGTTAATTTTATCCTATGCTCAGGACGGCTTACTTTATGACAATGCCGCCACCAAAACCGCAAGTGAAACAATTGCCGCCGGGCGTGCTAACTGTCTGAGTTTGTCGATACTGGCCTACAGCATGGCAAAAGAGCTAGGCATGACGGCAGTGTTTCAGGATGTGCAGATCCCCGAATACTGGACCAGTGAGCTCAGCCAAACCTGGCTTAATGGCCATGTTAACCTGCGCCTGCAACACGGCAGAGCCTTAAGAGGAGCACCGGGCTTTGTGTTACTGGCAAAAGATATTGTGGTCGATTTTGATCCGTACAGTCTGAAGCAACAATTTCCGGAGCACGCGATTAGTGTAAATCGCATAGTTGCTATGTTTTACAACAATAAAGCAGCCGTGGCTTTTGCCAGCGGTAATAATGCTCAGGCCTATCGTTACTATCAGGCGGCGATTGAAGCGGATGCCTATTATGCGCCAAGCTGGTCAAACCTTGGCGTGTTGTATCGTACCAACGATATGCACGATCTGGCCGAGCGCAGTTATCAGCAAAGCTTAACGCTGGATCCAGGCTCTACCAATACGCTGGCTAACCTGGCCTATTTGTACCGCCAACGTGGTGAAACAGCCAAAGCTGAACCGCTGGAAAGACGCGTGATGCTTAAACGACGCACCAACCCTTATTACCACCTGATGCTGGGAAACGAAGCATACAAAGGGCAAAGTTACGACACTGCCATTGCCCACTATGAAAAAGCCGTAGCGCTGGATAATAAAAACCATGAAGCCTACTTTGGTTTGGCCAGAAGTTACTACGCCATGCAAAATAACCAGCAGGCAGCCAGTTATATGCTAAAAGCAACACGCAATGCCCCTTCGGGTTATGATCAACAGCGCTACCGGCATAAACTGGCGGTGTTAAATCAGCTTAGCAGCGCTTATTAGCAAACTTAGCCAAGCAATAAGCGCTGTTCAGCTATGCCCATACTTAATACGTAAGGGCGTTCACTTTGCTGAGCTGCGATAAAATCCTGCTTTGAGCTAAGCCCCTGCCAGTTAATCTCAATCAGGCTTTGTGCTACGGCACCACCTAAGCTGGCGCCGGGCCCCAATAAAATAATATGCTGTGGTGCAAACTCTTTTACTGCTACCTGCAGCGCCTTACTGAAATTATATGGCTGGCAAACCTGATGTTGCAGTGTATAACGTTGCAGTGCCGCTAAATCGCTACCGAAATTGGGCCATATCTGGCCGCGGCCATCGATCAACGGTAGTTGTGGCTGATTAAACCGTGCTGCTGGCCATAACGACAAAGCTTTGTCCGATGCCGCCTGCATAAAGCCGGTATGAAAAGCGGCATGGCCCGCCAGTAACATTGGAAAACGCTCATCACAAGGCGGTAATGCTGCCATTGCCGCTTTTACTGCCTGCTCGCTGCCCGCTATTACCGCATAGCCGCCATACACAATTGACATAAACAACTCACTGCTGTGAATGGCCAGTTGCTGCTGCACCAACGCAATGCGGTTATTATCTGGTTGCCAGTTGTCATCAATAACCGGGTAAATAAATTGCGCGCCGGCACCATCTGCTGTTAATAACGCCATATCAGTTACCATTTGCATACCGCTTGCAGGTGTCAGTACACCGGCACAGCCCAGCGCCGTATACCAGCCCATAGAATTACCAGTAACAGCCACTACATCAAAATGATTACTGTTAATATTGTGGTAATCACCCACCCCTGCCGCAAAAATTAACGCAGCGGCATTATCCGCTTTTAAATGTATGCTGCGGCTAAATACCGCCTGTTGATCTAACTCACTTACTGTAGCTAAACCGGCAGCGGCTCGCACCGCATCAAACTGTGCCTGCAATGCCTTATCACTAAAGTTGTTGCTGATATACCCCAGCTCAGCTTTGTTATAACTGCCGCGGCCCGGGCATACCACTAAGGCTGTTTTTTTCATTGCACGACCTCCATCGTGGTGGCGCCCAGTAACTGAAGTGCCTGGTCAATAATTTGCTGCGCCGATGGCAACACTGTATAAGCTGCTGCGCCCAGTGGGATAAAGCTGTCTTGCGCACACAAGCGGCTAAGATGAAAATAACCCGGTTTTGATTCATGCAGTGCGGTAAACAGCTCTTCACTGAGTGAGCCACGCCGGCGACATTCATCTACAATCAACACCTTAGTGCAACCGGCTAAAGCTTTGATAATTAAATCAATATGCAATGGCACCAGGGTGCGCAAATCCAGTACGCGTAACCGAATGCCGCTGGCATTTAATGCCTGCTCTGCCTGGCGGCTTAAATAATAGCCATTGCCATAGCTGATAATAGCCAGCTGTTCGCCATCACCAAATACTGCCGGTTCACCCAATTCGGGTAAAGGCGTATCTGCTGCAGGATAATCACACAGCCATAAGCCATCACCGGTGGCGGTTAAATCACGCGTCATATAAAGCGCAATAGGTTCAAGGAAGATGACCAAACGCTTTTGCTGATGCGCCAGCTGCACCGCCTGACGTAGCAACAAGGCCGCATCATGGCCGTTAGACGGACACAATAAAATAACGCCGGGAATATCACGAAATACAGCAAAGGAGTTGTCGTTATGAAAATGACCGCCAAAACCACGCTGATAAGCCAGGCCGGCAATGCGTATTACCATTGCATTGTGGTACTGGCCATTAGAGAAAAATGGCAAGGTGGCCGCTTCGCCGCGGATTTGATCTTCCGCATTGTGCACATAAGCCAAAAACTGAATTTCCGGAATAGCGATAAAGCCCTGTTGCGCCAGACCAATGGCCAACCCGAGAATACTTTGCTCATCCAGTAGCGTATTAATGACGCGGTTACTGCCAAAGGCATGGACTAAATGCTGGGTTACGCCGTAAACTCCGCCCTTTTTACCGACATCTTCGCCAAACACTACGGTATTAGTGTACTGCGCCAGCACATCATGCAGCGCCCAGTTTAAAAGTTTGGCCAGATGCTGCTTTTTACCGCTGTTATGCTGGTCAAAGGCGAATAATTGCTGGCGTGCTTCAGCTGCTGGTAATGGCGGTACAGGCAGAGCCTGCCGCGCCGGCGCAATGGATGCCATCACCTGTGCGGCACTGATCAGTTTAGGCCGGCCGCTGGCAATTGTAGCGACGCGGGCAATTTGCGCCACCAACCTGTCCAGCTGTATTAATAATTGTTCAGTGCTGATGTCGCCGCTGGCAAGCAGCGCGGCGGTACTGCTTAGTAAAGGGTCCAGTTCCAGCTCGGCATCAATTTGTGCTTTGCTTCTGTATGCCGCTTCAGCATCAGCTCCGGCATGGCCAAACAGTCGCACGGTAGACAAGTGCAGCACGGCCGGTTTACGTTTACTGCGGACATAGTCGGCTGCCCGTTTAGCAACGGCGTAAACTTGAGCTAAATCGCGGCTATCGGCGGCAAAGTACTTCAGCGCAGGCCTGTCGGCTAAATCCTGCTCTATCCAGCCACTGGGGGTTGGCGTAGAAATACCCAGGCCGTTATCTTCACACAAAAACAGTACCGGCAACGGCACTTGCTGATAAGCGGCCCAGCAGGCTGAATTAATTGCGCCCTGCGCCGTGGAATGATTTGCCGAAGCATCGCCAAAGCTGCACAACGCGATGGCATCAACAGGCCACTGGCCAACAATGCCGAGGCGCTTACTTAAGTCGATAGCAAACGCCGCCCCAACCGCTTTGGGTAATTGCGATGCTATGGTGCTGGTTTGCGGTGGAATATTCAGCGCCAGGCTGCCCAGTACCTTGTGCCGCCCGCCGGAGATCGGGTCTTCACTGCTGGCGCAAAATGACAGCAGCATATCGTACAGTGGCGTACTGCCCGGCAATTGCTTACTGCGTTCGATAAAAAAGGCACCGCTACGGTAGTGCAAAAAAGCCGGATCGGTAACACGTAACGCTGCCGCCACCGCACCGTTACCCTCGTGGCCGGCACTGCCAATGGTATAAAAACTCTGGCCTTTGGTTTGTAACAAGCGTGATTGTAAGTCCAACAACCGGCTGCAAAGCTGGCTGTGCCACAGCTGATACAGGGTTGCAAATTCAATACTGTGGCGGCTGCTGTGTACCGGCAATTTGCCACTACTTAACCTTTGACGGTATTCATTAACCCAGGGATGCACGGCTTCTGACATAAGGCTTACTCCACTTAAGTAAAATGTCAGGCTTGTTAGCCGCTAAATGCCTGTAAGCCGGTTTGCGCACGGCCTAAAATCAGTGCATGCACATCATGGGTGCCTTCGTAGGTATTTACCGCCTCCAGGTTCATCACATGACGAATAACATGGTATTCATCGGCAATACCGTTACCGCCGTGCATATCACGCGCTATCCGGGCAATATCCAGCGCCTTGCCACACGAGTTACGTTTAATCAGCGAGATTGTCTCCGGTGCCAGTAAATTCTGATCCATCAGACGGCCGGCCTGTAAGCAGGCCAGTAAGCCAATGCTGATTTCAGTTTGCATATCAGCCAGTTTTTTCTGAATAAGCTGATTAGCGGCCAGCGGCCGGCCAAACTGATGCCGGTCCAGCGTATATTGCCTCGCCGCATGCCAGCAAAACTCTGCCGCGCCCAACGCCCCCCAGGCAATACCATAGCGGGCTTTGTTTAAGCAGCCAAAGGGCCCTTTTAAACCGCTGACATTAGGCAGCAGCGCATCTTCAGGCACCTCAACGTTATCCATCACAATTTCGCCGGTAACAGAGGCGCGCAGTGAAAACTTGCCTTCAATTTTCGGTGCTGTTAAACCTTTCATGCCTTTTTCCAGCACAAAGCCACGAATATCACCATCCAGTTTGGCCCACACCACAAATACATCGGCAATCGGCGAGTTGGTGATCCACATCTTGCTGCCGTTTAATACATAACCGCCTGCGGTCTTTTTCGCCGTAGTACGCATACCAGCCGGGTCGGAACCTGCATCCGGTTCAGTTAAACCAAAGCAACCTACCCACTCACCACTGGCTAATTTAGGCAGGTATTTTTGCCGCTGCGCTTCGCTGCCATACTCGTGAATGGGGTGCATCACTAACGAGGATTGCACACTCATTGCACTGCGATAACCACTGTCTACCCGCTCAACTTCACGCGCCACCAGGCCATAACAGACATAATTGACGGCCGAGCAGCCGTATTTTTCCGGCAAGGTAGCGCCAAGCAAACCCAACTCCCCCAGCTCAGTCATAATTTCGCGATGAAAATGCTCCTCGCGGTTGGCCATCAATACCCGCGGCAGCAGTTTATCCTGACAATACTGCTGCGCACTGTCGCGGATCATCCGTTCTTCTTCGGTTAGCATGGCAGAGAGAGCAAACGGGTCCTGCCAGTCAAAATGTGCACGTGTCATAGCAAATTCCTCAATAAAACCAGCGAAATAATTTTTGTTATGGCCAGATTAGCCTGCTTTGATATAGAGTTAAAATATAATAATTCTGTATCAGGTATAGTTTAAAACTATGGATATTCGCCAACTCAGCTACTTTGTTGCCGTGTACGAACAAGGCAGTGTCAGCGCTGCAGCCCGGCTGTGCTGCGTGGCTCAGCCATCGCTTTCTGCCGCCTTACGCCAGTTAGAGCAAGAGCTGGGGGTTACACTGTTTGCCCGTTTACCTAAAGGGGTAACTCCAACGGAGGATGGCGAAAAACTGTATGGCCATGCCGGACGCCTGCTAAGCCAGTTGCAGTCACTTAAAGCATCATTCAGCCAACCGGTGGCACGGGTAAAATTCCGCCTTGGTTTAATTCGTGCCTTAGGCGTAGAGCGGATGAGCCAGCTATTGCGTGAATTCAGCAACAATGTGCAGGGGCTGGAACTGCATTTGGTAGAACCTGATGAGCATTGTGATGCCCGAATCATCACTCCGCAATTGCTAAAAGCCGGTGAGGCATTTCAGCCGTTCTGGCATGACAGCTATTTACTGGCGATGCCTCCCGGTACACCGCTTAGCTTACAGGCCGAAGTGCATTTAGCTGACTTTGAACAACTGCCGCTGATAAAACGTACCCCGTGCGATGCCTGGAATACACTGTACCCCGAGCTGGTGCGACGCGGCATAAAAGCCGATGTACGTGCCGATATTCAAACTATTGAGTATGCGCTGGGCCTGGTTTCAGCCGGTGTCGGCTGCGCTCTGGTGCCAAACTTCGACACCTTGCTACAACGCCAGGACATAGTGCTGCGCCCTATCGTCCAACTTAAATTGGAACGCCAACTGGGGCTGGCCTACAGAAAAAATCAAACGTCTGCGTCACTGACCGTGTTACGCCAACTATGCCAGCCAGTACCTTAAATAGATATTTAAACATCCCCCGCTTGATCTGACGCAATACCGCTTAACGGCAATCACGATAGAGTACCGGCTTTGTCCGTCATACTTCGCAGGTTGTTCTATGTCTGTTGTGCCACACGCCAAAGAGCAGGATAACGATCCGGTAATTGCTTCTGTCCTGCTAAAACAGCCTGTTTGCTGTAACAGTACGCAAACGGTGCGTGAAGCAGCCAAGCTGATGCGCCAGCATGCTATCAGCTGTATTTTGATCACCGCAGCGCACAACGGTAAAGTGTGTGGCATCTGGACTGCAGCCGATGCCCGGAAACTGGATTTCAGCCGCCCGGAAGCAGCAGATACGCCACTGACGCAAATGATGAGCTCGCCGGTGCGCAGTATTACTGATAGCAGCAGGCTTAGTAGTGCTGCCAGCACTATGCTGCAGCATGGTATCCGCCGCTTATTGGTGGTGAATAAACACGGCGACGCGGTTGGCCTGCTAACCCAAAGTGATATTGTCCGGCAGCAAAAAATTGAGTTTTATCTGCAATTTCGTGATGTCAGCTCCTGTATTACTGCAGCGCCCTTGCAATTAAATGCGTCCATGCCGCTGGCACAAGCAGTAAAACAAATGCAGCAGCTTAATACTGAAGCCGCTATTGTGCAGTTTAATGACGGCCGCAATGGCATTGTTACTGAACAGGATCTGATCCATTTTCTGGCACAGCACAGCAATTGCCTGACAGTGGGAGAGCTGGCAACAACACCGCTGCTGAGCATAGCCTCTACGGCCACACTACTGCAGGCCGTAAAACTGCTGACAGACAATCAACTGCGGCATATTGCAGTGCACAACGATAGCCTGCTGATTGGCTTATTATCTTTTAATGACATTTTGCGTAACGTTGAATACGCCTATGTTGACCAGCTCAGAACCGCGCTGCTGGCGCGCGATGTGGCGCTGCGTACCTCTGCCGATTATTTGCGACTGGCGCATAAGGTTATTGATGCCTCGTTAGATGGCATTATGATCACCGACAAAGACGGTATTATTCAGTCAGTAAATCCCAGTTTTTGTCATATCACCGGCTATAGCATGCAGGATGTTATTGGCAACAGCCCGCGCTTATTAAGCTCTGGCAGGCACCAGCCTGACTTTTATCGCAGTATGTGGCAGGTACTGCTACAACAAGGACGCTGGCAAGGCGAGATTTGGAACAAACGTAAAAACGGTGAGCAATATCCGCAGTGGCTTACGATCACTGCCATTCGTAATGAAGAGCAGCAAATAAGCCAGTTTGCCGCTATTTTCAGCGATATTACCGAGCGCAAACAGCAAGAGCAGAAAATCCACCAGTTGGCTTATATTGATGAGCTAACCGGCCTGGCTAACCGGCGCATGTTTCTTGACCGGCTGCAGTTGAGTTTAGCTAATGCGCACCGGCATAAGCATAAGCTCGCCGTACTGTTTCTGGATCTGGATTTATTCAAACGTATTAATGACACTTTGGGCCATCAGGCGGGCGATCAGGCATTAAAAGAAGTGGCCAGCCGGATCAGTGCTACCGTGCGCGAAGGCGAATCGGTTGCCAGGCTTGGCGGCGATGAATTTACTATTTTACTGCCCGAGATAACAGATGGTTCTGCAGTAGAGTACCTGGCTAAACGCATGATTTCACAAATCGAAAAACCGGTGCGCTTACTGGGACAAGAGTTTTTTCTTACCACCAGTATTGGTATTGCAGTGTATCCACAAGATGGCAGTACAGCAGAGCAACTGGTAAAACATGCCGACGTTGCTATGTATCAGGCCAAAAGTGCCGGCCGTAATCAGTATTGTTTTTATCAGGCCAGCGCCGGGCAGCAAAATGCTGATGAATTAAAGCTGGAACAGGCACTGCGCGAGGCCCTGCGGTTGCAGCAACTAGATGTGCATTATCAGCCCAAATTTGCACTGGCAACCAAACAACTGGTAGGGTTTGAAGCCTTAGTACGTTGGCAACACAGCGAGCTTGGCACGGTATCGCCGGTGTTGTTTATTCCGCTGGCAGAAAAGCTTGGCTTAATTACCGCTCTGGGCGAGCAGGTATTACAACGGGTATGCCTGCAACTGCAACAATGGCAACACTTCGCGATTCCAGTGTCGGTGAATATCTCGGCGCTACAACTGGCAGATACTGAGTTTGTTACCCGGCTGCACCGGATAGTGCAATTGGCAGATATAGCGCCACAGCTGATTGAACTTGAACTGACCGAGAGCTGCCTGATCCCGGAGCAGGCAGAGCAAACGCTGCATCAACTGACTCAACTTAAAGCCTTGGGGTTTAAATTATCTATCGACGACTTTGGCACAGGTTATTCCTCACTGTCATACCTGCGCCGCCTGCCATTAGATACGTTAAAAATTGATCAGAGCTTTGTGCAGGATCTGCCGGGCAATATCAGCGCCTGCCAAATTGTCAGCGCCATTATTGCTATGGGCAAAGCGCTCGGGCTCGATGTTATTGCTGAGGGCATTGAGCATCAGCAACAGCTGGATTTTCTGCTGCAGGCAGGCTGTGATAAAGGCCAGGGCTATCTGGTGTCAGCGCCCCGCCCAGCCCAGGATATTACGCCGGCGCTATCTGCCAAAGCCATCAAACCGGTAACGGCAGCATGAGTCAGCATTGCATAGCTGAGGCTGTTGCCTATACTTAAAGCACTTTTAGCTAAGGTAAATTAACCGTATGACGCTTCCTGCCGATACTGAACCCCAGAACCGCCCACCTGTTGATCAGCCCAAACGACGCAAGCCCTTATCACACCGGGATGCAGAAGCAGCCTGCCCTGATGACGGCTCTGTTTGTGGTGAAGAAGATCCGGGCTCTGCCCTGGAAAGTTTAATGGATGATGATAAGTAAGGCGTTCAAATGGATATGAGAGAAATGACAAAGGGGCTTAGTGCCCCTTTCTTAATAGTGAAACCGACACTGCGCTATTATCAGGTAGCCATCTGTGTAGGTGTAAACCAAGCGGTGTTCACGGTCTATCCGGCGTGAATAAAAGCCGGCGAAATCCCCGACTAAACGCTCTGGTTTACCTTTACCTTCTAACGGTGAACGCATTGCTTCTTTTATCAAGTCATCAATACGTGCACTTAGCTTTTTGTCGTACTGCTTAAAATATTGATAGTCATCCCATGCACTGGCATCAAATGCTACGCCGGGTTTAACCTTTTTCTTGTTCATCCAAAAAGTGTTCCTTCAACTCGAAGGAGCCAGCTTTAATGCGTGCTACCGATTCCCGTAAACGGTTCGCATTGTTCGGTGTACTTAATAAGTACAGCGTTTCCTGCATGGCGTTGTAATCCTCTTGCGAAATCATTACAACATTGCCTGAACGCTGGTTAGTCACAAGCGTAGGCTCATGAGTATCCAGTACGGTATCGATAACGGCCTTAAAGTTAGCTCGAGCTTCACTAACTGTAAGAATGTTCATGCCTACGCTCCCGCCAAATAAGCAAATTCCAAAAGAGTTTCTCAACTCCGATATCCTTCAAACCGCAAAGGATACTATCTCAGAAAACATCGTACAAACTTTAGTACGCAAACGCAAGGAAATGGTACAAACTTTCGTACGTTAAAGTGCTTTTTATGCTGTATATTGACTGCATCGACGACATTACCCCCAGCTGGTACACTATGGCTAAAGGCATGGTTTTGTCTTTGGCCCGAATGAATATTACACATTACAACGCAGGACATAAAAATTGAACCAACAGCCTACGTTCTATTTCCACGACTACGAAACCTGGGGGGCTGATCCCAAACGTGACCGCCCGGCTCAGTTTGCCGGTATTCGCACTGATCTTGAGCTGAATATTATTGGCGAACCGGATGTCTGGTATTGCCAACTGGCAAACGATTATCTGCCACACCCGCAATCGGCATTAATTACCGGCCTGACACCGCAACTGTGTAATAAAAAAGGCCTGGCCGAAACTGAGTTTATGCAGCAAATTCTGCAGCGTTTCAGCACGCCCAATACCTGTGTGCTGGGCTATAACAACCTGCGTTTTGACGATGAAGTCACCCGCTACAGCCTGTACCGCAATTTTTATGAACCCTATGGCCGCGAATGGCAACATGGTAACAGCCGCTGGGACCTTATCGATATGGTGCGCGCCTGTTACGCCTTACGCCCGGAAGGTATTAACTGGCCTGAGCGCGAAGATGGCAGCCCAAGCTTTAAACTGGAAGAGCTAACTAAGGCCAACGGCCTGGCACATGAAAATGCCCACGATGCGTTATCCGACGTGTACGCCACCATTGCTATGGCAAAACTGATAAAAGAAAAGCAACCCAAGCTGTTTGGTTATTTATTTGAGCTGCGCAAAAAAGCTAAAGTGACTGAATTAATTGATGTCGCAGGCATTACGCCGCTGGTGCATGTGTCGTCTAAGTTTCCCGCCACTCAGGGCTGTGTCAGTTGGATAGTGCCGCTGGCGTTTCACCCGACCAATAAAAATGCTGTGATTTGCTATAACCTGCAAGCTGATCCAACACCGTTACTTGAAGACGATATTGCCACCTTACAGCAAAAGCTGTACACCAAAACGGCAGATCTGGCTGACGGCGAACAGCGGCTGGGTTTAAAACTTATTCATCTGAATAAATGCCCTGTATTAGCACCGGCGAAAACACTGACTGAAGAGCGTGCAGCAGAGTTCGGCATCGACCGTGCAGAGTGTCTTAAACATTTAGACTTTTTGCGCCAACATCGCGCCACCCAGGCTAAAGCGATAGAGCTGTATCAGCAGTTAAATGAGTTTCCGGCCGAAACCAACCCGGATTATCAGCTATACAGCGGTTTTATCAGCGATGGCGATAAGCAAAAAATGCAGCAACTGCATCAGTTACCACCGGAGCAATTAGCCGTTAGCGCACCGGTGTTTAGTGATGAGCGCCTAAACAGCCTGCTGTTTTTATACCGCGCCCGTAATTATCCGGCCAGCCTGACCGACAGCGAGCAGCAAAAATGGCAGCGCTACCGCACTGATAAATTGATGCATGGTGTGGATAACCCCAACCTGACGATGGAAGATTTTAGTCTGGTATTGGAAAATCTCGCACATGAGCATGCCAGTGATGAGCAGAAGATGAAAATTCTAAAGTCGCTTTATTTGTATGTTCAGAGTTTATAAAACACCGGTTGCAACACCCATTGTGCTCGCCACAGCAACTCGCCCTAATGCCTACGGCAGGGCTCAGACACTCTGTGGCTGTGCTAATGGGGTTCCAACCTCGTTCATGTTTAACATCTAAGTCTTGAATTCCGTCAGGAATACATGAATACTTAGCATCATCTTGTCGGAGTGCCCAGCTGTTTACAGCGGGCTGAGACCGTGAAAACGGGATCCGTTGAACCTGATCAGGCTAATACCTGCGAAGGGAAACAAGGGGAAATACAGCATATAACACAGTAGTAATCCGCCTGGCGGTTTTGCCACCTGTTATCACCTGCCCCCACTCCGGACAAGCAACCTCAACTTGTTAACCGGAGTTTGCTATGTCTGTACCAACATTATCTAACCGTGATTTACGTGCCCATGCCCGCGCTTATATTCAGGCGCTGCAGGGTGAAACTTTCCCTGGTTCCAGCCGCCGTTATCTGTTGTGCGAACACAGCGGCGTGCAGGTACCGGTGCGGGATATTCATCTTAGCCCCAGTCGCTTAGCCGATGGCAGCGAGCAGGCTAACCGCAGCCTACCGGTGTATGACACCTCAGGCCCTTATGGTGATCCGGCGCAGCAATTAGATGTGCTCAAAGGCCTGCCTAAATTACGCCTTAACTGGATTACCGCACGCGCTGATGTTGCCCCCTCACAGTTACCGCCCTTTGCTGATATTGCACTGGATGAGCAAATCACCGAGTTTGAGCATCAGCCGCTACGGGCCAAAGCCGGTAAAACCGTAACTCAGCTGCATTACGCCCGCGCCGGCATTATTACGCCTGAGATGCATTTTATTGCGCTGCGGGAAAATATGGCGGCTACAGATGATGGCGTCAGAAGCCATCAGGGTGAAAGCTTTGGTGCTGCTATACCCAAACAAATCACCGCGGAGTTTGTGCGCCAGGAAGTCGCGGCCGGCCGCGCTATTATTCCGGCCAATATTAATCACTCGGAAGCGGAGCCAATGATTATCGGCCGTAATTTTAAAGTAAAAGTAAATGCCAATATCGGCAACTCTTCGGTCAGCTCCAGTATTGAAGAAGAAGTGGAAAAGCTGGTCTGGGCCACCCGTTGGGGCGCCGACACCGTGATGGATTTATCCACCGGCCGGCGTATTCATCAAACACGCGATTGGATCTTACGCAACAGCCCGGTGCCGATTGGTACAGTACCGATTTATCAGGCGCTGGAAAAAGTGAAAGGCGATGTTAGCCAACTGAACTGGCAAGTGTTTTACGACACCCTGGTAGAGCAAGCCGAACAAGGTGTCGATTACTTTACTATCCATGCCGGCGTGTTAAAAGACTATGTCGCCTTAACGGCCAACCGTGTTACCGGTATCGTCTCACGTGGCGGTGCTATTATGGCGCAGTGGACCAGGCTATATAATCAGGAAAGCTTTTTATATCAGCACTTTGAACAAATTTGTCAGCTATGTGCTGCCTACGATATTTCACTTTCCCTGGGTGACGGCTTGCGCCCCGGCAGCATTGCCGATGCGAATGATGAGGCGCAATTTGCCGAGCTGCGTACCTTAGGTGAGCTGACTAAAATTGCCTGGCGTTATGATGTACAGGTAATGATTGAAGGCCCGGGCCATGTACCAATGCAGCTGATTCAGGAAAATATGACTGAGCAGCTAAAACATTGCCATGAAGCACCGTTTTATACCTTAGGCCCCCTCACCACCGATATTGCACCGGGGTATGATCATATTACCTCCGGCATCGGTGCTGCGATGATTGGTTGGTTTGGCTGTGCCATGTTGTGCTATGTCACGCCGAAAGAGCATTTAGGCCTGCCAAATAAAGAAGATGTAAAACAAGGCCTTATTGCATACAAAATTGCTGCCCATGCCGCAGATCTGGCCAAGGGCCATCCGGCAGCGCAACAAAGAGACAATGCGTTGTCTAAAGCCCGCTACGAGTTTCGCTGGCAGGATCAGTACAACCTGGCACTAGACCCATTCACCGCCAAAGCTTATCACGATGAAACGCTAAGCCATGAAGGCGCCGATGCCGAGCCGTTCTGCTCCATGTGCGGCCCCAAGTTTTGCTCAATGCGGCTTAACCAGCAAATTCAACAGGAAGAGGCAGCAACTGATGCATGAGCCACTCCCAAAACCCATCGTCTGGACTATTGCCAGCTCAGACAGTGGCGGCGGTGCCGGTATACAGGCTGATTTGCATACCTTTGCTGCACTGGGTTGTCATGGCTGCAGTGTTATTGCCGCCGTAACAGCACAAAACAGCACTGAAGTCGTCGGCTATGAAACCGTCAGCCCAACGCTGTTTGTCACTCAGCTAAATTGCCTGTTGCAGGATATGTCGCCCAAAGTGATTAAAATCGGCCTTATTCCAGATGCAGGCTTACTGGAACAATTAGCAATCTGGCTGATGCAGCACAAAGCTGAGCATGAATTTCTGCTGATAGCCGATCCGGTGTTAAGTAGCAGTAGCGGTTATAACTTTATCAGCCAAAGCATACTGAGCATCTGGCGGCAGCAACTACTGCCGCTGCTTGACCTTATCACGCCAAATCTGCCAGAGCTGACATTACTCAGTGACATGCCCCTCGCAAGCAGCAATGAACAGGCAAATCAACTGTTGCAGTGGGGTGTAAAAGCCGTATTGGTTAAAGGCGGTCACTCTGCAGAGACAGACACGGTAACCGACAATTACTTCAGCCCAGAGCAGCACTTTAGCTTGCAACAGCCTCGGCTTAATACACTGCATAACCATGGCACCGGCTGTGTTTTGTCCAGCGCTATCGCTGCTGCATACGCTTTTGGCTATGAACTTGCTGATAGCATCATCGTTGCCCGTGCTTATTTGCAACAGGCTTTAAACCATAGTTATGCCACGGGCAAAGGTGCGGGTTGCCTGCAACACCATAGCTGGCCAACAAAGCGGTGCTATTTTCCGCAGTTAAAACTACCGCAGGATACACAATACGGTGCGCTGAGCTTTGCCGGCATCAGTACACCTATCGGCTTTTATCCGGTGATTAACAGCGTGCAGTGGTTAAAGCGTTTGCTGCCGCTTGAACCCGATGTTATTCAGTTACGCCTCAAACAAGGTTCACCAGACGAGATTGAACTGCAGATAGCAGAAGCGGTATTGCTTAGCCGTGATTATAAACTACGGCTATTTATTAATGATCACTGGCAACTGGCCATTAAATACGGTGCTTATGGTGTCCACCTTGGGCAGGAAGATTTAGCACAGGCTGATCTTAATGCAATAGCAGCAGCGGGTTTACGTCTTGGTATCTCTACCCATAGTTATAAAGAACTGCTGCGGGCATATCAATTGCGCCCCTCTTACATTGCGCTGGGGCATATCTTTGCTACACAAACCAAACAGATGCCATCGCAGCCGCAAGGTTTAACCCGCCTGAAATACTATGCTGCGCTTTGCGACGATATTCCGACTGTTGCAATTGGCGGTATTAATACACAACGACTTGAGGCTGTAATGCAATGTGGTGTCTCCGGTGTTGCCGTTGTCTCTGCCATCACGGCACAAGCTGAACCGGAGCAGGCATTTTTACTGCTTAAACATCGAGTGGAGCACTATTATGCGCATCCTGCTTAACGACACCCCTATTCAGCTTGCCACAAATTGTACCGTAGCGGAGCTTGTGCAGCAGCAACAGCTAAAAACTGAAGGCCTGGCAGTGGCAATAAATAATGTCGTTATCGCTAAACAATACTGGAGCAAACATCAGTTGCAAAATAATGCCCAAGTGCAACTGTTTCAGATAGTGACCGGAGGTTAACCATGCTTCACATAGCTAACAAAAGCTTTAGTAGCCGCTTACTGCTGGGCAGTGGGAAATTTGCCAACCCCAGCCTTACGCAGCAAGCAATACAGGCCAGCGGTTGTCAGTTAGTTACCCTGGCACTTAAGCGCCTGCAGTTGGATCAGCCACAGGATGATTTACTCAGCCCACTGCGTGAAATGAATATTCAATTGCTGCCTAATACCTCTGGTGCTAAAACAGCTAAAGAAGCTATTTTTGCTGCAGAGCTGGCACGTGAAGCGCTGCAGACCAACTGGCTGAAATTGGAGATCCACCCTGATCCGCGTTATTTAATGCCGGACCCTATCGAAACCTTATTGGCAGCTGAGCAACTGGTTAAATTGGGTTTTGTCGTACTGCCCTATTGCAGCGCCGACCCTGTTTTATGTAAACGGCTGGAGCAAGCCGGCTGCGCCGCGGTAATGCCGCTGGGTGCCGCCATTGGCTCTAATCAGGGCTTGCAAACCCGCGCTATGCTAGAGATTATTATTGAACAGGCCAAAGTGCCGGTAATTATCGACGCCGGCCTTGGTGCACCATCGCATGCAGCCGCGGCCATGGAGCTGGGCGCATCGGCGGTGCTGGTTAATACCGCCATTGCCGCAAGTCAGGATCCTGTTGCTATGGCCGGCGCCTTTGCACAAGCAGTAAACGCCGGGCGTATGGCTTATAACGCAGGTTTAGCGGAAACACAGTCACACGCAGCATCTTCTAGCCCGCTCACTGATTTTCTGGCGGCACTATGAGCTTTAGTGCCTATTGGCAGCAACAAAGCTGGCAAGCATTGCAGTTGCAAAGCCGTAATTTTTCAACAGCTCAGGTGCAAACGGCACTGCATAAACCACGCTTAACACTGAGTGACTTACAAGCACTGCTGTCTCCGGCCGCTTTGCCTTTATTGCCGGTGCTGGCAGCCAAAGCCCAGCAGCTTACCCGGCAAAGATTTGGCCACAGCGTACAATTTTATGCGCCTTTGTATCTGTCTAACCTTTGCGCTAATGAATGCACTTACTGCGGTTTTTCCCTGAGCCAAAAAGTAAAACGGCGCACCTTAAACTCTGCCGAAATAGAACAGGAATGCCGGGCGATTAAAGCCCTGGGTATAGATCAGGTGCTTATTGTCACCGGTGAGCATGAGCGTAAAGTGGGTATAGACTACTTTTGCGATGTGCTGCCATTGATCCGGCGTTACTTCAGCAATGTGCAACTAGAAGTGCAACCACTAAGTACTGATGAATATGCCAGGCTGAAAAGCCTTGGCGTAGATGCGGTAATGCTGTATCAGGAAACCTATAATGCGGCGGCGTATCAGCAATATCATCTGAAAGGCAAGAAAAGCGATATCCACTGGCGGCTGGATGCGCCAGACAGAGTTGGCCAGTCTGGTATCGATAAAATCGGTCTGGGTATTTTACTTGGCCTTAGCGATTGGCGTACCGATGCCATCTTGCTGGCGCAGCATCTGCAATATTTACAAAAACAGTACTGGCAATGCCGCTTTAGCTTATCCGTGCCCAGAATACGCCCTTGCAGTGGTGGTAACGAGGTAATAAATCCAATCAGTGACAAAGAACTGATCCAGCTTATTTGCGCCTTTCGCTTATTTGCACCTGAGCTGGAAATCAGTTTGTCTACCCGCGAGTCTGCCGTGTTCCGTCAACACGTGATACCACTGGCTATCACCAGTGTCAGCGCCGGTTCAAAAACCCAACCCGGCGGTTACAGTGTTGAACCGGAAAACCTCGAGCAGTTCAGCATAGACGACACTCGTTCACCTAAACAGGTTGCCAAGGCGTTGATACAACAAGGCTTACAGCCAGTGTGGAAAGATTGGGACAGCTTTTTAGGTCGATAAAGGTAAGCAGATAAAAAGCAACAAGCCAACTCTGTCGAATGGCGGTGAACTACATTGCTCCCCCCCCTCCATGGGGTTCGCCGCTTCGCGGCCAGCTGAAGCTGTCCAAAAATGTTCCGGACATTTTTGTCGCATAGCTTTTCGCTTGCTCGGGCAGTTTACCACCAGGGCGACACAAAGCAAAAAGCCCCACGCTTACGCGTGAGGCTTGTTTACTTAATTGGGAGCCTGGCGGTGAACTACTCTCGCATAGCGAATGCTACACTACCATCGTCGCAGCTGCGTTTCACTTCTGAGTTCGGAATGGGATCAGGTGGTTCCACAGCGCTATTGCCACCAGGCAAAAACTTGTAGGGAACAAGTTTTAACGCACTTTAGTGCGGCCCGTTAGGGTCAAATCCATGGATGGATTTGATAAAAACTGTGTTCCGATATTTGGCAATCTGATTAGTAAACACACTGTATCTCTAAAACATCTTGGGCGTTGTATGGTTAAGCCTCTCGGGCAATTAGTATGAGTTAGCTTAACGTGTCACCACGCTTCCACACCTCACCTATCAACGTTGTGGTCTCCAACGACCCTTTAGTAGACTCAAAGTCCAAGGGATGACTCATCTTGTGGCCGGCTTCCCGCTTAGATGCTTTCAGCGGTTATCCGTTCCGAACGTAGCTACCGGGCAATGCCATTGGCATGACAACCCGAACACCAGCGGTTCGTTCACTCCGGTCCTCTCGTACTAGGAGCAACTCCACTCAATCATCCAACGCCCACGGCAGATA
>NZ_FNXF01000001.1 GCF_900108485.1 Rheinheimera pacifica
TGAAATACTGGAGTATATGCTGGGCTATTACAGCCAGCTCAGGCCACATCACTATAACGGTGGTTTGGCCCCAAACGAAACCGAGCGCAGATATTGGCTTGGCTATAAAGATGTGGCCAAAATTAGTTGACCACTACAGAACTCCAGCTTTTCTCAGTCTTTTAAGTATCGAACTTGGTAAAAGGTAATAACCGGGCAATGTTCCGGGCATCATCAATCCCTCTGTGGTGAGTGCCTTCGAAACACAACCCGTGGTGTTTCAGAGCGTTCGAAAGGCCTGAGCGGCGATTTGAGACCTTACCCTCGCGCCACCTCTGTTTCAAGTTGATATGCACAAGCTCAAAAAAGTCTGGCGTTATCTGATAACGATGTCGCTCGGCCTGGATTTGATTCCGATCATAATCCCCCCATGAGCCCCAAGCGGCTAATTCAAATTTTGAGCTCCATGCATTAATTAACTCAACGACTTCCGTATATACAGGTGCCGAATCTACAGCTTGTTGCGTGATACTTGTCAGCTGGCTGCAGAACCTACTTAATTTTGGATGAACCTGTGGACGTACCATAAAAGAGTGTGAATCGATGACTGTGCCGTCATATGCTGCGATAACACAGCCAAATTCGATAATTTCCATATCATCCACTGTTTGTTTACGATCTAACCCTTCTACGTTTCCATCCCAGCATGTAGCCTCAAGATCAACGACTAACAAGCATTTTTTCATCTAGTGTACCTTTGGCTAAAAGCGAAACTTACCTTGCCTCTATTGCAAGTAATTGACGGTTTTACTGTAGCCCGCGCAAATCATCAACCACATCAACACGATCAAGCAAAAAGTCTGCATCGGCGGCGTCAAACTCAGCTAAGCTCGACCAAGTCTTTTTAGCTGGCTTTATATACAGCGCATCACCTTCACGAAAAATATGAACCTCAGTTACATCCGTAAACTCATACTCTTGGGGAATGCATACTGCCTGGCTTCCACCGTAAGTAAATAGCTTAGCCGTTTTCAAAAGCACACCTTCTTTATAATCACTCACTTTTACTACTCAGGTTAGCCGGGAGCCAAACGGTGTCAAGCTCGGCCTTACGATTGTTGTTCCGATTACTCAGAGTTGAAATTATGCCAGAATAGCCGAATTCGCTGTAACATTAGTGGGCACTGGTACGCAAACTCAAGAGGTGATTCTAGCCAGTTGCCTCAATGCCCTTTAAACGTTATCTGTAACACGACCAATGGATATTTTAAGCCGTTACAGTGAATAGAAGGAGACTAATAGGTTGTCAAAATCTTTAAAGCGCCATGACTTTCCAAGAAAAACAATACTCCTGCTTAAAAATAGAGCTGGAGATGTTTGCTGTAAACCTGATTGTCACGTGCATACTGCAGGTTCTAGTTCACTTAAGGAAAAGACTGTGAGCATTGGTGTTGCTGCTCACATATGTGCTGCTTCTCCTGGTGGTCCCAGATATAATCCAAATATGTCTGAAGAGCAGAGAACATCTTACGATAATGGTATTTGGTTATGTCAAACTTGCTCGCGTTTAATTGACGTGGATGAAAGGCGTTTTTCTGTTGAATTACTGCAAACTTGGAAGCGGGAAGCTGAAGAGTATTCGTTAAAGCGCGTTGGGCAGAAATCGATCACAGAACATGAACGAGACAAAGAGGTTAGAGCAGCCTATGGGCAGGGAGTTTTAGAGCAAGCCAAAGGTTCTGTTATTGCTGGAGATTCGATATCCAAGGTTATTGAGGGATATGAAAAGAACTTATCAGAACTGGATGAACGATTTCTGATCACTGTTGATAAAGCTTCAGCCTCTCATACCATTCATCGTATAGAAGCTAAACCGGGTTATCGTCCAACGATTAATCTGCTGGTTCGAAATACTGATTCCTTGGACAGCCTCAGGAGATTCCAAGAGTTTGGAGAATCAGTACAACTAGATGGCGATAGTTTTAAGTTTGAAGGCTCAAAGCTTTTTGACATTTTACCTCCTGGCAGAGGCTCTTTGTTTTTTAGAGGAAAGCCTGAAAAAATAGAAACATATATTCTATTTAGATCCGATAGGTCTGGCGACGACTGTGAACTAGCTTATTTTCATTCAAATATGACATCTGGTTCGAAAGGAGTTTCAATTAACGGAAGTGGATTATCTGGATTATTTACGCTGAAAGCCACTGCAACGCAGGATGAAGGGACTCGTCTTAACGCCAAATATTCTATTGAACCATGGCTAGGAAAAAGGTTAGACAAGCTCGCTTATTTCCCCAAATTACTAAAAGCAAAAACTTTTCTAGAGAAGCACCCCGATGCAAGGCTTGTCATTGAGTTTCATCATCAAGGTCAGCCGATTATCTTTGACTCAATCAAGTATAACCATACGGGTTTTAAAAACGGATTTCTGGAGAGCATCAGCATTATCGACTATTGCAGAGCCATTGCGGAAAATTTCCCTGAATCTTTGATTTTTAAGGAATACGCAGTGAGCGATAGAGAATATGAACAAATAAAACGCTATTACAGCATTCTCAAAGGAGGTTCGTTTCCTGTTAATGAAGGCAATCAGTTTTGCGAGGGTGATTTAGACGAAGGCATGGAAACCTCCATTGACTACTGGGAAAGAGCTGGTGAAGGGTGGCTCAGATGTGAAGAGGGACCTAGTGAAAATGCGACAAATGTATTAGGAAACATGGTTGTTGCACCACCAATGCATGCGGTAGTTCATCGCTATTCAATGGCTTTATTTTGCCTTCTGGATGGAAAGGAAAAGGGGAAATTAAGCTTTACGATCAACGCAGTAAAGGACTCCACTTTAGAGTGGTCTTTTGATAAAAGCCGTAAATGGTTTCTGCTCTAGATGCTCAACATATGAGCTTTTAGCAATATATCCAGTAGCCTTTAGACCAGCTTCCTAATAACCTTTGCCAGAGATGGAGCATGCCTGTTGAGAAATGATTCAAAGGTTTTCTCATTACCTATCAGGACGATAGATTTCAAGCCCTCATAGAGCTCTGCCATCAGTAAAGCAGCACTAATCACCTAATCATTGGATGCGGTAGACTTATTCTCCCCATTCCTACAGAATGACTTCTTAGTGTTCATCTCCAAAGGCCTCCCCATGCATATCCGGCTACTCAGCGATATACATATCGAGTTTGCCGATTTTAAAGCATCAGCAGCAGGTGCTGACGTTGTCATCCTCGCTGGGGATATTTATGTCGGAACCAAAGGGATTGACTGGATCAATGCCCAGGCGTTTGATTGCCCGGTGATTTACGTTCTTGGCAACCATGAGTACTACTCACATAAGTATCCGGGGCTCGTCGCTAAGATGAAGCTTAAAGCCCAGAATACCAACATCTTCGTACTGGAAAAAGACAGTATTGCCCTTGATGGTGTACGTTTTCACGGGGCAACGATGTGGACAGACTTCAACTTGTTTGGCACCCCAGAGCTGTCTGGCTATGCTTGCCAGCAGATGATGAATGACTATCGCAAGATACGACGGGAACCCAGTTACAGCAAATTACGCGCTGTTGATGTGTCCATCATTCACCTTCAATCGAGACGTTGGCTTGAAGAAAGTTTGAAATCGTCCGATTGTAAAACCAATGTCGTTGTCACTCACCATGCGCCCAGCATACACTCAATCCCAGAGCGTGATCGGGAGGATAAAATTGCGCCCGCATACGCATCTGACTTGGAGGCCTTCATTCACAACCACCAGCCAGACTTTTGGTTTCATGGCCATGTTCATGAGAGCGCTAATTACAACATTGGACCATGTAACGTGCAATGCAATCCCAGGGGATACATTCACCATCTTAATGAAAGATTTAATTCGGAATTACTGATATCTATCTGACGATGTGCGAATATAACTCTGGAGCCGTATCAAGCATTTAACAATATGGCTCATTGGACAATGACGAATTACTTGCCGAACCAAATTGGCAACCTCCTTGGTCAGAAAAAAATAAGTAGAAGCTGAACGTTACCGAGATCGACAGTCAAAGGCTAAGTATTTTGGTCGAACTCCAGATATAAAAAACAGTGCAGGAGCAGAACCTGAGGCGCAATCAATAGGGGAAGAAATCCTATGAGAGTGTTTCAACGTGGAGATATTGTCAAAGCGTATTTAAATCTGGCACCCGGCTAGGAGTTACAAGATGAACAGAGACATTTCCTAAACTAATTCTGAGTCACTACACTTTAGATCAGTGCCCTAATAATCTTTGTCCTGTTTGAAAATTATTTATCGCAAGGAAGAGCTTTGACTGAGCAAGAGAAAATTGTCCGCTATTGGCACACTATAGAGTTGCTGCAGCCGCAATCAGCCCCTAAGTTGAAGAAGCGAAGAAAACTTTACGATGCATACATTCATGACACGCGAATTGGGCATCCCGTCCCTCCGTGGTCAACCGCAAGTATTGTTTCAAAGCAACACCTACCCGAGGGTCGAGTCTGGAGCCACACGCTCTTCGCCCATATTTATGACAGCCGACGTGTTGCTGAACATCTCAACGAGGTTTATGGTGCTGACCAAGGCTATCGAGAACCCCAGTTCAGAGAATCGGCGCTATTTGCAGCAAAATTCGACATGGCAGGTCATTTTGTTGATGATAGTTTCGTTCTCTCCAGCGAATCATGGTTTCTGGGGCGTGTACTGGCGAGGAAGGATTGGACCCGAGGTTTCGAGGATGATCAAAGGGCCGCTGGCGAAAAAGCGAAAGTGCTGTTTGAGGGGCAAGTGTCCGGTGAGGCGCTGCATGAGCTAACAGCATGGATCCTGCAATACCTGGGTCTTGAGGGTTTCTTTGGTGAAATGAATGATAAAGTGTTTCGTTTTCGCTCCCAACCACTCAATCCCAGTAAACCAGAATCGGAAGACGATCCACTCAATAGCTTCCTGCTAGACGATCTTGCCGCTGTTGCCGACAGTCTCGGTAATAACGTGCAAAGCGTACCGCTAGATCAATATCTGCGCAAACACGATATGCTGCAACGTCTGCACGTAGACGATGACAATGTATCGTTATCACTGATCGACCACTTGATGCCCGATGCCTATGCCATGGGTTGTTGGCCCTCTGATGGCCATATGGGGCTTGTGCATTCCCAGCAACTAGCAGTAAATACAATTCTGGCCACCATTGGGAAATCCCAAGGGCTAATAGGCATTAACGGCCCTCCAGGTACTGGTAAGACGACACTGCTGCGCGACTTGATTGCCGCTATTGTGACCAGTCGGGCCGATGTGCTTTCCAAGTTGCGTCGTGCTTCTGATGCATTCGTCTTTAATGGGCTAGAAACGGCTAACGACAACGGTAAGCAGCAGGTCTGCTTTAAACTCAATCCCGACCTGTATGGTTTTGAGATCGTCGTGGCTTCGTCCAATAACGGCGCAGTGGAAAATGTTACACTCGAATTACCCCAGCGCGACAAGATCGATGAGAGCTGGCTGCCTGAGTCGGAGTATTTCTCTGATCTCGGTGAACTGGTTAGTGGGAAACCTGCGTGGGGGTTAATTTCAGGAGCGTTGGGTAGTAAGGCGCGGCGAACCAAATTTGTGCAGCGCTATTTCTTTGGACAGAGTCCTTCCACTAACGATGATCAGGTAAACCTGGAAGCCGAAGAAGACGATGAGTTTGGAGATATTGTGGACTCATCGTTTTCAGCGTCTGCCATGGCAGAGAATAATCCTGTAGCACACGAGGACCAGACTAAGAGGTCGGCAGGCAAGGAAGAAGAGCAGAAAGGCTTTTTCGGATTTCTGAATGCATGTGCTGAGGTAAACAAAGATCGGTCCCCGGAACAACGCCAAGCGATGTGGAAGCAAGCGATTGCTGATTACGAGGCCGCTAAAGCTGAGGTACACAAAACGAGTGAGGCAGCCAGTCGCATCCGTAAACTAGTCCAAGCCATCAGCAAGACTAAAAAGATGGTAACAGAGCAATCAAAGGCCCTCGGAGTACTCAAAACAGAGCTTACCGACGTGAACGCTCAGCTTTATCGCTTGGATTTCGAGGAAAGCCGCCCCGCAAATATGGCACTCAAACAAAGTTTGGATGCTCTTGAAATGCATCAAGCCTGGAAACCAGGATTTTGGGCGAAAGTATTCAGTTTCTGGGCAATACAAAGAGACTGGGATGCTAAGCGGGAACGACTCGAAGACTTACATAACATAGCAAAATCTGAATTCAGCAGGATCGCACGCCTCGTCAACCAACTGGGGGTATCTAAGGATAGTCTGGAAAAAAAAACTGCCGATACGGAATATGAGCTTCAACGCCTAAATATCCAATGCCAAGCCCTCACTAACGATGCTATCAACGTGGCGGGTTACGGCAAAGCCGAACATCTCCTGGCTTGGTTACACGAGGGAGTCATTGGCCGAGGCGATGCCATCGAACTGGCCGAGCCATGGCATATCGAAGGTTGGCGCCAGGCGCGCGCGCGAGTATTTATAGAGGCTCTCAAGCTCCATCGGACATTCTTTGAATTGGAAGCACACCGAATACGCTCCAACCTGTTTCTTATCAATGGGATCTTGACTGGAACCCGCTATCAGGGTATTTCGCACGATGCCATTCGTTCGGCTTGGGCATCGCTGTTCATGGTAGTGCCAGTGTTGAGTACTACCTTCGCGTCGTTTGCTCGTTCATTCGGCTCATTAGGGGCCAGCGAGATAGGCTGGTTGCTGGTTGATGAAGCAGGACAAGCTCCACCCCAAGCAGCGGTTGGCGCATTATGGAGGTCCCAACGGGCTCTGCTGGTGGGTGACCCCCTACAACTCAAGCCTATTGTCACGGTCTCCGATGCAGTACTCGAACATATGCGTACACGTTATCAGGTAGATACCCATTGGCTACCCAATCGGCAATCTGCGCAAACGTTAGCTGATGAGGCAACCCGTTGGGGACGAATGGCAGGACCTGCTGAAGATAAGAGTTGGGTAGGTTTACCACTCGTCGTACACCGCCGCTGTGACAAACCTATGTATGCACTTGCCAATCGCATCGCTTACGATGGAGCGATGGTGTATGGAACTATTGCACCGCGACCTGATAAAGAGACACCTGCTAGTCTTCAATCTGGATGGGTGCAGGCCAGTGGGAGATCTGAAGGTAACTGGGTGCCAGTTGAAGGCAAAGCCCTTCAGACGCTGCTTGCTTTGTTACATGAAGATGGTGTGCAGGCTGCCGATATTTCTGTCATTACGCCCTTCAGAGCAGTTCAGCAGAACCTTAAGCGGATGCTGGGCAGCAAGATGGTATCAGGCACAATCCATACCATGCAAGGCAAAGAGGCATCTGTTGTCATCATGGTATTGGGTGGTAATACTGAGGGCTCAGGAGCGCGTGACTGGGCGGTATCAGAACCGAATCTCCTGAACGTGGCTGTAACGCGTGCCAAGCGACGCTTCTATGTGATTGGTGATAGAAACGACTGGAAGAACCGGGCGTTGTTTTGCGATGTCATGGACTTATTGCCATTATTGACACTTCCTGAGCGAACGATGGATAGCTTGCCATTATCTCAAAAACAAACCGCTGGGTTGGCTGACATCAATCAATGACACTGTTGAGCCAAGGTTTTGGCCCTGATGCTCCTAATAGGGCTGGGAGATTGCGCTCAGCATTACTCTCAGCATAAAACAATTAACTGTCTATCTAACTGAAAACTGGCAGTCATCATCAAAAATTGGTTCTCATTAACGAGCGATAACTCAGAGCAGTAAGCTCCTCAATAGTTTAAGCATAAAGAGGATTTCTGTAATCTAATGACAGAAATGATCATAAAATTACTTTCGAGGTCTTTATGCAATTCAGAAAGTTCATTTTATGATTAAAAAACAAGAGTTCATTTTATGGTTAAAAAACAAATAAGTGATTGATATTTAATAAACCTAAAAGTTCACTTTATGCTTAAAACGACATTTGACACCTTGCCCGATGAGAACGCGTCGTTCGACCACCAATGTGCCTGGAGCATATTGGAACAGCTTTAGCTGGCCCCATCGGGGCGAGTATCAGGATGATACGAGTAATAACGTCAGGAGCGTTTTTGAACAGCTCTGCTGGCCCGAAGGGCGAGGGCAGGATAGCCCGAGTAATCGCGGCGGGTGCACTCACACCACTAACAGCTTTAAAGCCGCCGTTTGTCTTACGCTTAGCTGACAGGCTGCTGCCTTATGCTAGTATCGTCCCCGGTATCATACTAATAACAACCAGGGAGTTTCACCGATGAGAAAACTGCACCTTATGCTGGTGCTGTGCCTGCTGCCACTTATGGCGTTGGCACAGGACGACAACAGCCTGAGCGTAGAGCGCTTGTGGCAACTGCAGCGCATAGGCTCGCCCGTGGCATCAAACGATGGCACTTATATTGTTGCACCGGTTACCAAATATGACGTTAAAGCCGACAAGGCGCATACCCAGTTGTGGCTGTTTAGTGCCGATGGCAAACAGCAAACACCACTTAGCGCCGAAGGCCTGCGTGCCAGCGAAGCCACTTTTTCGCCTGACGGCAAAACCTTAGCCTTTATCAGCCAGCGTGACAAAGACGACGCCGGGCAAATTTATCTGCTGCCAATGGGTAAGCCCGGCGAAGCGCAGCGCTTAACGCAAGTGCCAACGGGTGTGCATGGTATTAAATGGGTGGGTAAACACCTGTATTTTATCAGCCGTGTCTGGCCGGGTAAAAGCTGGGACGACATGAGCGAACAGCTAAAAGCCGACAAAGATAAAAAAGTGTCGGCCCGGCAGTGGAATGCGCTGCCTTACTCGCAGTTTGACCACTGGATAGACGAAAACCGCCAGGCACATGTATTTCGTATAGCGGCCAGCGGCGGTGAGGTGCAGCCCGTTACCCAGCCACTGGGTTATGAATTACCGCGCGCCAGCCAAAGTGCGTCCAGCTACGATATTGACAGCAAAGAGCAGTATATTGCTTTTACTGCCAACGGTTGGGATAACCAGGTAGATGCCAAAATTGATATTTTTCTGGCCCGCATTGGTGGCGACAGCGCTGAAAATTTGACTACCGACAACCAGGCGCCGGATGCTAACCCCAGTTTCAGCCCGGACGGCAAAAGCCTGGCCTTTACCCGCCAGCGTATTCACGGTTTTTATGCCGATACCGCTAAATTAACTATTTATGATCTGGCCAGGAAAACCAGCCGTGAGTTAGCCGGCAACTGGGACCGTTCAGTCAGTAATTTTGTCTGGACAGCCGACAGCCGCGGTTTTTATAGCAGTATTGATGATGCGGCCACCCAGCGCCTGTACCATATAGATGCTAAAAGCGGTAAAACCCGTGCTATTACCCAGGCCACCAGCTTTGGCCAACCGGTTTTAGCGGGCGGCAATACTCTGGTTGCTACCAACGACAGCTTTATGTACCCGGCGCGGCTGGTAACGGTAGATACCCGTAACGGCAAAACCACCCGGCTGGATAGCTTTAACGACGATATTCTGCGTAACACCGAACTGGGTAGTTATGAGTCGGTAACCTATAAAGGTGCTGAAGGTAAAGACATTCAAATGTGGGTGCATTACCCGGCTGGCTTTGATAAAAGCAAAAAATACCCGCTGTTTTTACTGATCCATGGCGGGCCGCACAACGCTACCGGCGACAACTTCAGCTACCGCTGGAATGCCCAGACCTTTGCCTCCTGGGGTTATGTTACTGCCTGGCCGAATTTTCATGGTTCAAGCGGTTTTGGCCAAGACTTTGCCGATGCGATAAACCCCGACTGGCGCACCAAACCGTTAGCCGATATTCAGGCAGCAACCAAATGGTTTGAAAACCAAAGCTGGATTGATACCGATCGCATGGTAGCCGGTGGTGCCAGCTACGGCGGTTACTTAACCTCAGTACTGCTGGGTACCGAGCACCCGTTTAAAGCGCTGCTTATTCATGCTGCGGTATACAATATGTACTCGCAAATGGCGGCCGATTTTGCCGTGCATTCCACCCGTTTTGGCGGCTACTGGGAAAACCCTGACATCTACAAAAACATATCGCCGCACTACCATGCCGACAAATTTAACACGCCAACCTTAGTGATCCACGGCCAGCTGGATTACCGTGTACCGGTAGGCCAGGGGTTTGAGTTGTTCCGTACGTTGCAAAGCCGTGGCGTAGAATCGCGGATGATTTACTTCCCCGACGAAAACCACTGGATCTTAAAACCGAATAACTCCATTTATTGGTATAACCAGGTAAAAGACTGGATGACCAAGTTCGCCGAACCCGGCGCCCGCTAAGGCTTAATATCACGGCGCCTGCGGGCGCCGTTTTTACGTCAAGTATTTGCAAAAGAATCATTACGGCTACAACAAGACAGCCAAACCGGCTTATGTTACTTTCTGCTCAGGCTTTTTGTGGAGCATCGCAATGTCATCATCCCCTTACCATTATTTTGATCATCAGCGTTTAACGCTGCAAAGCGGCAATAGCTTGCCGGCGGCGCAATCCTTGCTGCAACTGGCGGGTAATACCCAGCTGCTGGCGCAACTGGCAGCAGAGCCTGGCGCGCAGCAATTACTGGATGCCACAGAGCAAGCTTATCAGGCCGGTTACGAGCAGCAGGCCTCTACCGAATTTGAATTACAGGGGCTGGTTTTTGCCGGTATTGGCGATCCGCTGTTGCACATGGAACTGTTGTCGCAGGTATTACCAGCCTTTAAACGGCAGCGCCATGGCGTGCCGGTTACGTTAATTACTTATGGTCTGGTGGCACCAAGCGAGGCCGCGGCGTTATGCCAGCAGTTAATTGAGCTGGAAGTAGAAAAGTTGGAAGTTTACCTGCCGGCCACTAATCCGCCGGCCTATCAGCAAGCGGTTAAACCAACACAATTGGGTTTTAGCGAAGTGTGCCAGTTTATTCACACCGCCAGTGAGGCGGGGTTACAGGTTAGCTGCTTTGCCTATGCGCCGGTAGCACAACAAAGCGAATTGCGCGCGCTGGCGCTTGATTTAGGCGCCAGAGCTTTTGTGGTAAAGCCACTAGCTATTGTTTAACCAATCTTCATGCGCGTGGCGCACGCGAACAATAAAAATACTGTTGTCATCTTCAAGTTGGTAAATAACCAGGTGTGAACCGACAGGATGCAGCCGCACAGGTGGGATAAGTTCTTCACGCACAGGCGCGGCTTGCGGGTTGTCAGACAAAAACTCAAAAGTAGTGGTTAATTGCTGGTGGTAACGCTGCGCCTGAGCCAGGCCAAACTGTTCTGCACCGGCAACAAAAATAGCAATTATATCTTCTTCAGCTTTGTTGCTAAGAATATAAGCCATGCGTTATTGCGCCAGTTTCGCCATGGCCGCTGCTTCCAGCTGCGCCATAGTGCGGTGTCCCCGGCCACTGTTAATGCCTTCATCAACTAACTGCTGCAGGTGGGCGGCTTTGGCTGTCCGTTCCTGATCTCGCCGAATAAGGTCCCGCACGTAGTCGCTGGCATTGCTGTAACGTCCGGTTTGTGCTTGTTGTTCTACCCAATGCTTCATGCCATCGGGTAGTGATACGTTCATGGTTGCCATTGGCTTGTCTCAGTTACTGCCGTTAAGCTAATTGTGCTGTTATGGCAAACTTTGTCAAGTTTGCTCATCAGTCTTAGGCCAACCAGGCACAACTATGGCTTAAGTTAAATTTAACGCCTGGCTGCTGCCGGCTTTACTCTGGTGTCATATAAGTGCTGCAGCGCTTCGGTTATCGTCATATCGGCGTTTTCACTCAGGTAACGCTCGACTTGTTTATGCACAAAAATCACCGCTTGTTTATGCTGTTTGGCAAAGGCGGCGCATTGCTGTTTTAGCTGCTGGTTAAATTCTTTTTCTGCCACTTGCTGATGAATGGCCTGGATCGCCTGCTCAAAGCTGTTGCCGTTATCGGCAAAAGCTTCTTTTAAGGCGTTTTTCGGGATGCGGTAAGCTTTACTGGCAAAATCCAGTGCTTCACGAAAGCTATCAAAGCACTCGCCAAACACGTCAAACTGCAACGGGGTGCTATCGTGCACCTGCTGGCTAATACCACCGGCTTCATAGTCAAAACCAAAAAAGTTAAGCCGCTCGGTGGTTTCCGCGCCCAGTTTTAACCCCGCTTCAATACTGTGACGCAGGCTAAAATCTAACGCCGCTAACTCATCCACTGTCCACATGTCATAAATGCTCAGCGCCTTGGCATACTTTTTAGCCAGTTTGGTTTTGGCAAATTTGTGCCGCTCATCCAAAGTGCCGGCTTTGCAGGGTTTAACCAGCTCATGGCATTCATTACAAACCGGAATTTTTAAAAACTCACTGGCCTCGCGCGTGGCCAGGTAAAACTCCAGATACTGTTGCGGCGGCGCATAGTCGTGCTTAGCGGCAATACAGCCGCAATAAAAGCAGGTATTAAAGTGGTTGCTACGGGTGGGTACCAGCAAATGGTAATCCGTAGCTGCGGCCATCGCGTCCTCTGAAGTTCGAAAATTATAAGCACAACCGCTGTGCGCTAGATATCAGCTGGCAGCAAGATAGCATAAGGAGGCGCTGGTTTGGTTGTTAATATTCACGTCCAGGTTTAAAGAACTGCTTGGTTGCACCCGCGCTCCCTGGCACACTGGTAGTTAGAAAAGTAAGGCAAACTAGGCGGTTACGGATGGCGTTGGAAACTTATCTGCGTAAATTCCGTGAATTAAATACCATGCACCTGCAAGGGCATAATAAACCGCATAAAGTGTGTATGTTGTTGGCGGTGATGGATTTGATTGAATGTGGTGTGATTGGCGAGAATCGCATTGAGTTTAATGAGGCTTTAACATTCGTCCGATCCGGTCGTTGATCACAGCTTCTCCAGCTTTTAAGTGCACACAGTTCAGGCAGTTGAGAGAGCATATAGGTTAAGCGCAACTCATCAAAGCCATACAGCGCAGTCATATCAATCTGATCAGTTGCTAAAACAAAGTCAGCTGCATTCTGGTTGTAATAATCTATTGTTTCAGATGACATTTGCCCGGCTATTATTTTTTGATAAACGCTTTGATAGTACATGCGTTTTTTCCTGTTTTAAAGGACTAGATCCTGACGCTGCGTAGTGTAATCTACAAGCAAGCTAAAACGGGTTTTGCAGGTGTACCTTGATGGTAGAACATATTTTTAAAAGCAGCCGCTTTTTGGTATTGGTTACGGTGCTGGTGTGTGCTGTTGCTGCTGTGTTGTTATACGCTGCCAGTGTCAATATTGTGTTTCATGTGGTGCTGGATACCGTTAGTAGCATGCCGCAATCTGCCGATGGTGGTAAACGCCTGGCAGTAAAACTGTTAAAAATACTAGATACGCTGCTGATTGCGGTTACCTTTCAGATTATTGCTGTGGCGCTGTACCGCTTGTTTATCGCCAATCAGCCGCTGCTGCCGAATAGCTTTTTAACGTCACTACAAATTAATAATTTTCATGATTTAAAAGTCACCTTAATACAGGTGGCGATGGTGATTCTGGTAGTGTTGTTTTTAGAGCAGGCTGTGGAAGTTGGGGCGACGCTGGAAACGCTGTATTTTGGCCTGGCAGCTGCGGTGGTGATCGTCGCGGGGGTGTACGCCACGGTTAGTATGAAAGAACATTAGGTTGGCACCGCTATCAGCCGTCATTTGAGTTTTGCCACATATAAACAAACTAACCCCACGGCTTTGGCGTGTAGCTTAACTTTTTAATAGTTTTGGGGGTTTAAGGCGGCCGGTCCCTCCGTGCTGTTTTTTTACCAGTAGCAACGCTGCATGGCAGGAAAAAAATCCACTATTTGTGTAAAAACTACAGAAGCAAAATAAGGAGCTTTTTAAATACTTTAATAAAAACAATATTGTATGGTTGGTTTGTTTTTTGCTGGCATAAAGTTGAATAAGGTTGCAGATATCAACTAACCCTTAACGACAGGAGCTTGCACCATGTACAGGTATATGAAATCTACATTTATGTTGGCTGCACCGGTGCTGGTGTATCTGAGCATTTATACCGTTGGTGTTGTTGTCGGTAATAATGTTTTTAATTATGTCGCAGTTTACATGGCGGCCTGTTGTGCCATGTTGATGTTGTTCTTTATTACCCGCGACAACGATGATTATAAAAATGCCTTAGCTGCAGTTGGTCTGGGCGCTTGTGTATTTTTTGCGTCATCTTATATGGTGCAGGCACTGGACCAGAAATCTTACCCGCGGCCGGCATATTCTGAAACCACAGCCGTATTAGCAAATGCCACTATTCAGCCCTGGTTGGCCAACTGGGTATCAGACACCCAGCCATCGGACAGTAAGCCGGCTGTAGCACCCTCCCCGGAAGACGCTGAGCCGCTTACACAGTAATAAGTACTATAAAACAGGCACTACAGCAGCCGGCGCTAGGCCAGCCCGGCGCCACTGCTGCTTTGCTCTGACGAGACTATACTGGACATTACTATCCTGAACATTTTTGCTGTTGGTCAGCGTTTTTGCACCGTTGGTCGCGCAGCGATTAGTTCACGCTTGATTACATACAGGCCTGTATGTATATTGCCAGTCTTATTCTGCCTATGCTGTGCACAGCGTATTGGGGCAGTGTCTCACAGGAGTTTGTATGCGTGTAAATATGAAGCTGTTAAGTGCATCAGTGCTGGCCGTGTTATTGGTAGCCTGTAGCGAACCGGAGCAAGCCGGAGCACAGGGGGCAGCCACGCCCGAGGTTGAGGTGGTCACAATAAGCCAGTCGTCTGTGGCGTTAACTACTGAATTACCGGGCCGCACTACGGATTATCGTCAGGCTGAGATCCGCCCGCAGGTAAACGGGATTTTAAAACAGCGTTTATTTACTGAAGGCCAGCTGGTTGAAGCGGGCCAGGTACTTTATAAAATTGATGCCGCGCCTTACCAGGCAGCACTGGCCAATGCCAAAGCCAACCTTACCAGCAGCAAAGCCGTGCAGCACAATGCCAAGCTTAAAGCCGACCGTTTTAAAGGTTTGCTCGGTGGCAAAGCAGTAAGCCAGCAGGATTTTGATGATGCCCAGGCCACATTGATGCAGGCTGATGCCGCAGTAGCCAGCAGTGAAGCAGCGCTGCAAACTGCGCAGATTAACCTGAATTACACCGAAATCACCGCGCCGATTGCCGGCCAGATTGGCCGCTCTGCTGTTACTGAAGGCGCGCTGTTAACAGCAAACCAAACTCAGGTAATGGCTACCATTCGCCAGTTAGACCCGATTTATGTTGATTTAACCCAATCGAGCAGTGAGTTGTTGCGGTTAAAACGCCAACACAGCGGCGACAATAGCGAAAAAGTCAGCGTAGATTTATTACTGGATGATGGCAGTGAATATGCGCACAAAGGCAGCCTGCAGTTTTCTGAAGTGAATGTAGACCCCAGCACCGGTATGGTAACGCTGCGGGCGGTGTTTCCGAATGAAAGCGGCGATTTACTGCCAGGCATGTTTGTGCGGGCGCGCCTGCACCATGGTAATGACGACAATGCGTTGTTAGTGCCGCAAGCGGCGGTTAGCCGCACGCCAAAAGGCCAGGCGTCGGTAATGCTGGTAAACAGTGAAAACAAAGTAGAAGCCCGGGTGATTGAAACCGGCCGTACTGTTGAGCAAAGCTGGCAGGTGCTGTCGGGCCTTAAAGCCGGTGAAAAAGTGATTGTGGCAGGCCTGCAAAAAGTGCAGCCGGGTGCCACGGTTAAAGTGGTTACAGCGCAAGCTGCTACTAAAAACGACGCCGCTAATACTGCTGCGCAGTAAATTCAGGAGTAGCAGATGGCAAATTTCTTTATTAACAGGCCTATTTTTGCCTGGGTAATTGCAATAGTAATTATGTTGGCCGGGATGTTGTCGATTAAACAACTGCCGGTAGAGCAATACCCACGCGTAGCCCCCCCGGCAATCAGCATCAGTGCTTCATACCGTGGCGCTGCGGCGCAAACGGCAGAAGATGCGGTAACCCAGGTTATTGAGCAGGCGATGAACGGCCTGGACAACCTGATGTATATGTCAGCCAATACCGACTCATCCGGTAATGTCAGCCTGACGCTGACCTTTGAAACCGGTACCGATCCGGATATTGCCCAGGTGCAGGTGCAAAACAAACTGCAGCAGGCGTTACCATT
The DNA here is from genome assembly GCF_900108485.1 of Rheinheimera pacifica. Lineage (GTDB taxonomy): Bacteria > Pseudomonadota > Gammaproteobacteria > Enterobacterales > Alteromonadaceae > Alishewanella > Alishewanella pacifica. Next base: position 16,116 of record NZ_FNXF01000001.1, read on the forward strand.
ATTACCGCAGGAAGTGCAGCAAAACGGCGTGCGCGTAGCCAAGTCTAACGGCGGCTTTTTGATGGTAGTGGGCTTTATCTCTGAAGATGGCAGCATGGCGCGTGATGATATATCCGACTTTGTGGTAGCCAACGTAAGAGACCCGCTAAGCCGTACCCTGGGCGTAGGTAACGTACAGGTGTTTGGTAGCCAGTATGCCATGCGGGTATGGTTGGATGCTGACAAGCTAAACCAGTATCAGCTGACACCGGCCGATGTCACCTCAGCTATTCAGGTGCAAAATAACCAGGTAACAGCCGGCCAGTTAGGCGGCGCACCAGCGTTACCGGGCCAGCAGTTTAATGCCGCTATTCTGGCGCAAACCCGGCTGACGTCGGCTGAAGAATTCGGCCAGATTTTACTACGGGTTAATGCTGATGGTTCAATGGTAAAACTGTCGGATGTGGCCCGTATTGAGCTGGGTGGTGAAGATTACTCTGTTATTGCCCGTTATAACGGCAAAATGGCTACCGGTTTAGCGATTGAACTGGCCACCGGTGCCAACGCTCTGGATACCGCCAGTGCTGTAAAAGCCAAGCTGGCTGAGCTGGAGCCTTACTTCCCGGCCGGTTTATCCACCGTGATCCCCTATGACACTACGCCTTTTGTTGAAGTATCTATCAGCTCGGTTGTGCAAACACTGATTGAAGCTATTATTCTGGTGTTTTTGGTGATGTATCTGTTTTTACAGAACTTCCGCGCTACGTTAATTCCTACGCTGGCAGTACCGGTAGTGTTGCTGGGTACCTTTGGTGTGATGTCAGCTTTTGGCTTTACCATTAATACCTTAACCATGTTCGGTATGGTACTGGCCATCGGTCTGCTGGTAGATGATGCCATCGTGGTGGTGGAAAACGTTGAACGGGTAATGAGCGAAGAAGGCCTGGGCCCGGTAGAAGCCACGCGTAAATCAATGGGCCAGATCACCGGTGCTTTGGTGGGGATAGGCCTGGTGCTATCGGCGGTATTTGTGCCTATGGCGTTCTTTGGCGGTGCTACCGGGGCTATTTATCAGCAGTTTTCTATTACCATTGTAACAGCCATGGCGTTGTCGGTGCTGGTGGCATTAATTTTTACTCCGGCACTGTGTGCCACCATGTTAAAGCCCATTAAGGGCGATCATCAGGCCAAGGGCGGTTTCTTTGGCTGGTTTAACCGTGGTTTTGACAGCACCAACCGTAATTATCAGCGTGGTGTTGCCGGCATGCTGGCACGGCCTAAGCGGTCGATGCTGGTGTATGGCGCTATTGTGGCTGTTATGGCGCTGATGTTTATGCGCTTGCCCACCTCATTTTTGCCGGAAGAAGATCAGGGCGTATTTTTAACCATGATCCAATTACCTACCGGTGCCAGCCAGGAGCGTACTGAAGCCATTATGGATAAAGTGGCCGAGCACTATGGCTCTGAAGCTGCGGTGCAATCGGTGTTTACGGTATCGGGTTTTAGCTTTGCCGGCCGGGGCCAGAATATGGGCCTGGCGTTTGTGCGGTTGGCTGACTGGGGTGATCGTGGCCCGCAAGATAGCGTGCAGGCGGTTATCGGCCGTGCCTGGGGCTTTTTTGGTACAGTGAAAGAGGCACAGATATTTGCCTTTAACCTGCCACCTATTGCAGAGCTGGGCCGGGCAACGGGTTTCTCGCTGTTTTTGCAAGACCGTGGTGGCGTAGGGCACCAGGCATTATTGAATGCGCGTAATCAGTTACTGGGTATGGCAGCGCAAGAGCAAGGCCTGGTAGGTGTGCGGCCAAACGGTATGGAAGATGCCCCGCAGTTACAAATTAACGTGGATCAGCTAAAAGCACAGGCGCTGGGTGTATCGCTTAGCGATATCAACCAAACGCTGTCAATTGGCTGGGGTTCTACCTATGTTAATGATTTTGTTGACCGTGGCCGGGTGAAAAAAGTGTATGTGCAGGCTGAGCCTGAGTTTCGTATGACACCGGAAGATATCAAACGCTGGCATGTGCGTAACAGCAACGGCGAAATGGTGAGCTTTGCTTCTTTTGCCAGCAGCGACTGGGTATACGGCCCGCAGCGCTTAGAGCGCTATAACGGTGTATCGGCAATGGAAATTCAGGGTGAACCGGCACCAGGCTCCAGTTCGGGTGATGCGATGGCTACCATGAAGCGCTTAATTGGCCAGTTACCAGATGGTATTGGTTTTGAATGGACGGCAACCTCGTATCAGGAAAAACTGTCTGGCTCACAGGCACCGGCATTGTACGCCTTATCTATTCTGGTGGTGTTTTTGTGTCTGGCGGCATTGTATGAAAGCTGGAGCGTACCTTTTGCAGTAATACTGGTAGTGCCGCTGGGTATTGTTGGCGCACTGACCGCCGCTTATATGCGCGGCCTGGGTAACGACGTGTACTTCCAGGTGGGCTTACTGACCACCATGGGGCTGGCGTCGAAAAACGCCATTTTAATTGTCGAGTTTGCCCGCGAACTGCAACAGCAGGGTAAAGCGCTGGTAGACGCCATATTAGAGGCAGTGCGTTTACGTTTACGGCCCATTATTATGACGTCAATGGCGTTTTCATTAGGTGTACTACCGTTGGTGATCAGCAGTGGTGCTGGCTCTGCCAGCCGTAATGCCATTGGTACCGGTGTACTGGGCGGCATGATCTCAGCAACAGTACTGGCCGTGTTTCTGGTGCCGGTGTTTTATCTGGTGATAATGCGGGTGTTTGCAGCAAAGGCTAAAACCACGCAGCAGGATGATGCCGAGCACGGCAATTCTGAGGTTGTGAAGCAGTCTTAAATGAACACAGGGCAGCAAAGCTGCCCTGTTAGGTTTGTACCTTTACCGGCTTTTCGGTCCCACGCTGAACTGCCGGTTTTTTTATTGTTACCAGCCTGGTTTAACGACGGCGGTTAATCCGACACCATGCAGTACATGCTAACAGGCTTATCAGCAGCCAATGTAAACTGCCACCTGAACTTTCCTGTGGTTTCGCGGCGACTACAATCTTCGCCGTGTGGTTGGCAACTGCTCCAGCAGAGTCGGTAACTGTGAAGCTTAAACTGAACTCAGCTGCGCTGTTAAGCTTACCCGTTAGCAGCCCGGTACTGGATAAGGTAAGTCCCGTTTGGGGGGAGGCGAAAGCAAACTGCAGAGCAAGCCCTTCAGGATCAGTAAAATATTGTGCCAGCTCAATCTGGATATCTGATCCTTCTACTGCCGGGAAAACAGGTAAGGAGGCTTTTACCACCGGAGCCAGGTTTAGCTGATACTGGAAGTTAACACGTGATACCAGCCCCGCAGCATCTGCCGCCAATACGTCGAAATTACCGGACTCGTTAGCCTGCCCATTAAAGCTCAGGCTGCCATCGGCACTCAGACTGAACGCTGCAGCAGCATTTTGCAGGCTGAAGGTAAGCGCAGTATCTTCTTCATCGCTGATCACAGAGCTAAGTGCTATCTGGTAGTTTTTACCCTGGTTAAGCGACAGCTGCAGTTGTTCCGGAGTCTTTACAAAAGGTGCGCTATTGTGAGCAAAGCGGCTCAAACGACGTTGCTCAACGTCATAGATACCCACATTGCCCGCTAATGGCACCAAAGCTGAGTAGCCAATCTGATAATCCTGCTGTAGTTGCCAGCGGCTCAGGCTCAGGCTGCTGTTCCATAGTCCGCTGGTGTTGTCTTGTTCAAGAATTTGGAACCCATTCCAGTTAGATGCCGCGACAAAGCGATCACCGACTGGCACCCAGCGCTGGAAGTTTGCTTGCAGATATTGATTCGATAGTAATGTCAGCTCTCCGGTATTACCTACGCGATAGTTTTGTAGATAATTATTGCTTTGTAATGTCAGCAGATTATTACGAGCGTAATAGCTGTCCAGGGCAGGGAGAGAGAAACCTGTAAAAAGTTGCTTTTGTTGTAAGGTGTTATTTGCAATAACAAAATGGCTGATAATCTGTTGTTGCTGATCGACAGTATAAATATTATCTCCTACCACCATCAGCATCTGGATGTCTGCAATACCCGACACACCTGATACGCCGTTGGCTACAGTGTGGACGATTCTGAACTGGTTATTTTGCTCAAGTCGCAGCAGGCTCAGTGTGTCGTTTCTTGCGATAGTCAGATATAGGCCCACGTTGACCAAGTTGTGTGAATTAATATAAAACGGGTAACCGTTACGGTCGGCCAGGACGCCACTGCTTAGCAACTGCAATTTGTGGTTTTGAGAGTCAAGTTTTAGCAATGAGTAGTAGTTACTTTGGAATATCGCAAATAATCCATCACCCAGATTGTGTGCGCTGTTACTATAATAGTAACTATCATGCCCAAGCAATTCCAACTGAGTGCTGGATTGCATTAGTTCAGGCATACCTTGCTCATTAAGTTTGTACAGTCTGAGCATCCGATTATCGTGCTTTAGCAGGTAGTCATCATTCAGTACCAGTAAACTGGCAGGGTCACTGAATCCCAGCACTACATCCTGTTCGCCTGGCCGTACGCTGGCAGAAACTGTCAAAGTATTTGTATTAAGCTGTAGTAAGCCGGTGTCATTTAACACCGTAACGGTTTGCTCGCGGCCTAAAACCGCTCTTACCCCGGTGGTGAGGTTGTTTAAGTTCACGCTGGCTACTTGCTGTAAGTTATTGGCTTTATACAACCCAAGAGTGTTGTTATTCCTCAACAATATATTGTTATCGCCAACAAAGTTCAGTTCAGAAAAAAAGTTGTTAAACAGATTATTACCACTTAATACCTCGCTCAGTTGCAGATTTACCGGGTCATAGCTTAATACATAACTAAAGTTGTTACCGCCATAGACAATACTTTGGCCGCTCGGGTTTACAGTTAAGTATCCAACATATTGATCGCTATTGATATTGTGTGACATGTTATGCCCGCTGACATATTGCCATTGACCATTTTGCAACCGATAAACTGCCAGATTCTCATGTGCGTTTTGCCAACTTGAACTGGCAACCAGCAGGGTGTTACCACTAAGCGCAATATGATCGGCATATTGCGGCAGTTGCAACGTAGTCAAAGGAGTCAGGCGGCCATTGTCTGCTGCGACGCTGTAAGTGTTAACTTCGTAACCGTTATTTACTACCGCCAAGCCGTTACGCAGTATAATACTACTACCGTAGTCAATATTAATTCTGCTAATAGCTGTAACAACAGGCTGATATTCTTCATTTAACGGTAACGAGATCGCAATACCGTAGGCCCTGCCTAACACCCAATTGTCTGTGGGGGATACCTGTAACTCATTGATATAAAAACCCGCCTCCAAACCAAGTTCAGTATTAGATACTTCGTGCACCAACTGATACTGGCCATTGTTCACTGTATATATGGCAATACCCAGCGCACTGCTGACTACAGTCACTTTATCACCCTGTGCAATCTTATCTGCATAGGCCAAAATGCCCTCTTTCAACTGAGTATCAATTTGCAGGCTAATCGGCTGGCTTAGATATTCTTCTGACGGCAGATAATTGCTGCTGACATACTGCGGTGTTACAACTTGATCTGCCTGCACAGACAGCACAGCCAGCAGTAAGCTGGCCCAAAAAGTTTTATGCATTAATAGTGCTTCCTGAAAAGGGAATAATAATGGGATAGTCACAGCAAAACGCTGTTGCCGTAATTTATTCGGGAGGACAATCCTTTGTTTAGTTCTGTGGACACAAAACCTACAGAATCTTATCAACCGGATAATATGAAGTAAATAGAGGTCAAAATACTTAATTAATCAATAATCAAGGTTTTTTCAGGCCCTGCAGCATGGCATCTACCAGTGCGCCGGCATGTTGATGTAAGTCGCATTGTTGCGGCCGCAGTAAGAAGTTACTGATAATGCCGCCCATATACATATGCAAAGCTGTTGCCGCCAGATAGGGGCAGATACCATCACGTAGTAAATCTGCCTGAGCGGCGCGTTCAAAAGCCCGCTGCATTACAGCAACGGCTTGTTCATCCAGCTCGTCCTGCTTATTTACCGCCGGGTTTAATTCATCAATGTATTCACAGCGGTGAAACACAATTGTCAGCACCCGGTGGTGTTGATCACTTGAGGCAATAAGCTTCAGGCCGTTAATCATTAAATCACGGATTTGATTGAAAGGATTATCACCAGGATTGTTATCTATTTCTGTTAGCAGAGTTTGAAACGGTAAACGTACCCGTTCCAGCATGGCATTGAATAAATCGGCTTTGTTCTGAAAATGCCAGTAAATTGCGCCACGGGTTACATTGGCGGCTACGGCGATTTTCTCTAACGTTGTACGCGATACACCGTGCTGAAAAAATAACACTTCTGCAGCATCTAAAATAGCTGCCCGGGTGCTTTCGGCTTCGGCCTTGGTACGTCTTGCCATTTGTTGTCTTTTAACCCTGTTATCTGCTTAATACAGCTGCAATTTTACCATATTTTGCCGGTTAAGGCCTAACCTAATGTGGTAACAGGGCTTTCGGATCTTAGCGTGCAAACGCCACTCTATTACGGCCGGCTTTTTTGGCGCTGTATAGTGCTTCGTCGGCGCGTTTTAGCAGTTGTTCTGTGGTTTCGCCGGGGTTGCGGATAGCGCAGCCTAAGCTGATGGTGACATGTACGGTTTTACTGCCCGGCGTATTGCCGCGCTGTTGTTTGCCTTGCTTACTGTCTTGCGGCCGGGTTTGCTGGCGTATCACCAGTGGGTACTCTGCGACTTTAGCGCGTACCTGTTCCAGCTTTTCTGCCAGGGTATCTTTATTATTGTGACGGAATACCAGCGTAAACTCTTCGCCGCCGTAGCGGTAAGCACTAAGGCCGCGTTCGCTACCAAGTAAGGAACCCAGTAGTTTTAATACCTGATCGCCAACATCGTGGCCGTAGGTGTCGTTAAATTTTTTAAAGTGATCAACATCCAGCATAGTAACAGCGCTGCGCCGGCCAAGGCGGCTTAAATGGTTTAGCAGGGCGCGCCGCTGCGGTAACTGGGTTAGCTCGTCAATATAGGCCAGTTGCAGCATCTGGCTGGCCAGGCTAAGCAGCAAACTTAAACTGGCTGCCAGTGTCATCCAGCCCGACATCTGTGGTTGCTGGATCAACAGATAAAACAGCATCACTGCCAGCCAGGCAGCAAACTGGCCCCAGCGCTGGCTGTTGGCAGCGTAAAAATTGAGTAACCCTAACCAACAGGCAGCGATAACCGCCACCCACCATAACTGGCCCCAACTAAGCAAAAATTGTGCTGATACCGGCTGAAAAAAGGCTGCCGGCAGGGGTAACAACGCCAGCCAATCGGCCAGTGGTAACAATAGCAGTAGCGGTGGTACCAGTAGCATCAGCAGTAGTAGTAATACTCCGCGTGGGGTAAGTAATTGTGGTTTTTGCTGCAGTTGCAGTAACAGCATCAGTACGGTGAACAACAGCGGCAGGGTAAAACTAAGGGCCGCAGTAGCAGGGTCGGTTAACGGGCGTTGTAGTGCTTGCTGCACCACATAATAATGGCTGCCAAGCAAGCTGAGGCTGTATAACCAGTGCCATTGCCGCATCAGGCTGGCCAGCGTGGCGGTTAGCAATATCATGGCAGCAACAATGTGAGGAAACTGGGCGCTAATGGCTGAGGCCAGCGGCGCAAACTGCCATTGCAGTAACAGGATCAGCAGCAGCGGTAACAGAACAAACAAATGCACCTAAAACCTCAGTGATAGTTAATCGCCAGCATTAATAAGCGGCGTTAATTGGTGCCATGCTGAGCAGTGGCCATACCCATTACTTTGCCTCTTGCATCGCGCAGCGGCAATACCGACTTATTGCTGCCGGTTTTTTTGCCGGCGTCTGCCGCCTGCACTTCGCCAACAAAACGGCCACCTGTTTCAATGCTCAGATTATCGCTGTAAATGGTACCACTTAGTACGCCAGATTGCAGAATTTCTACCTGTTCGGCGTAAAACTCGCCCTCAGCACGGCCTTTAATAATAAGGTGACTGGCGTAGATTTTGCCTTGCACCCGGCCTGGCTGGCTAATGGTTACTGCATGACTACTGCGGATATTACCCAGCAACTGGCCGTCGATCTGCATATTGCAGTCCAGCACCAGATCACCTTGTAATTCACAACCCTGAGAAAGCAAGGTGGCATGTTTAGTAACGGCTTTGTCTTGCGGAGTTTTAGCTGAAAACATAATCTTGGCTTCCTGTAGCAAGTGCTGGCTGCGGTTACAGCGGCATGGCGGGATAGCTGGTGCGATTGTGCATCCCGGTGAGTTTTTGCATTAGCTGGCGCTGGCTGGCCAGTAATTTACCGCTTTTTTCATTCTGGGCGTGGCATAAGCGGGCTTTTAACGTCAGTTCCTGCAGTAACTGGCGGGTGCCGTGTTGCACCGGTGCCGGTAACCGGCTAACCAACTGGCGCATGCCGTCGCGGTTATTTTGTAAACCAAACTGTTGTAGCAGAGTATCGCGTTCATTGTGGCTAAGCTCGAGCGCTGTCATCAGTTGCAGTGACTGCTGGTTCAACTGCTGCAGTTGGGCACTTTCGCGTTGGCTCATCAGTTCATACTGTTGTTCCAGCAACTGATTCAGCTGATCCAGCCGCTGCACATCCTGTTGCAGGCTGCTGATAAATTGTTTCAGCAGCTGGGCGCTCATCGTTTGTGCATTTCCAGCATAGCGCTAACCAGTGTGTCTTCATCCAGTTGCAACTCGCCGTTGGCAATAGCCTGTTTAAGTTGCTGCACTTTGGCCATATCTACACTGTCTTTATCTGCCAGGCCCTGAAACGTTTGTTCCAGTGAACGGCTGAAGGCGCTCACCTGACTGACGCCAGCTTCAGTTTTACCTGCCACCGGGGTTTTTGCCTGCTCTGTGCTGTGTTTTTCCTGCCCCAGCCGGTTTACCGGGTTTATCTGCAGCGGGTTTTTCGGATCTATTTGCATACTGTAAGTTCCACAATTTGGCTCTGATTAGATAAAGCGGCGTGATAATAGCGAAACTTTAATTTATTTCTGCGTGGTTTCAGCATTATTTTCTCCGGTTACGATAGCGTCGATCACTTTACCGGAACTGACATTTTGCACGCTGATCCGCTCGCCCAGCTGGCCATCACTAAGCGCGATAGCGGTGATGGCGACAGCGAAGCCATCGCCGCGGTACTGCACGGTGATCTGCGCGCCTTTTTGCACCAGATAAGCCGCCTGTAATAAATGGCGGCTAACCGGGCTGCCCGCACTGATACGACGCTTTACTGTCATGCCCAGCAGTGTGCCGGGGTCAAACTCCAGGCCATGGCGTAGGCTACTGATATCCAACTCCTGCAGGCTAAGCATATCAGCTGTTAGTACTTCATCACGCTCCAGTGTGCGGCTGGCCACCACCAGCGGTAAAAACAGTTTTACCTGCGCTACAGCCCGGCTTTGCCAGCGCTGCGGCGAGGTGCAACTTAAGCTGTAACTCACCCGGCCCAGCGGCGGCTCGGTTTGCTGACGGCGGCTGATATCAAGGTTGTCGCAGCGGCTGTCACTTAGCGCCGAGGGCAAATTAAGCTGAATATCCTGCTGGCGGGCTTTTACCCCCAACTGGCGTAAGTACTGTTGCAGCTCTTGCTGAATATGCTGTTTAAGCTGTTGCTCGGGCGTAGGCCCAGGCAAGGCCTGCGCAGGCCAGACAATTAGCAGTAACAGCGCCATTATGCCGCAGGCTGCAGGAAAAACCACCCGCTTCCGCTGCGGAAGTGTTACTTCCGCTTTTGGCGCTGATTCTGGCGTATTCATATAGCAATTCATTGATACATATCGCTTTTTAATTGTGGCACAGAGCTTGTAAAACCCAGGGTAAGCAAAGGTAACCTGTGTAAAGAGAGCAACCTGAATATGTTTGATAAAGCGCTTGGTGTACACCCGTTTTCATTACAACTACGCCTGGACAGAGCTGAAATTATTGCAGGCAATCTGGCCAATGTCGATACGCCCGGTTTTAAAGCACGGGATATCAACTACAAGCAAATTATGCAGGATGTGGCTTACAACATGAGCAACGGCATGAACAAGCCGTATCAGGTAGCACAGAGCGGCCATCAGTTACTGTACCGCACGCCGTATCAGGCGTCTGCTGATGGCAACACGGCCGAGCTGAATATTGAGCAGGCTAATTTCGCCGCCAACAGTATGGATTTTCAAACCAGCCTCACCTTTATGAATATGAAAATCAGTGGCCTGCAAAAAGCGATTAAAGGAGAGTAAGCATGTCATTTAACAGCATTTATGACGTCAGTGGCAGTGCAATGCGGGCTCAGGTAATGCGCCTGGATACCATTGCCTCAAATTTAGCCAATGCCGATACCGCTTCTGCCACTGAAGCCGGCGCATTCAGGGCGTTAAAACCGGTATTTGCTGCCTTATATAAACAAACTGCTGACAGCCAGAGTTTGTCTGCCGAAGTACAAATGTTGGGGGTTACCACGTCCAGCCGGCCGGTAGAGCAGCGCTATGAGCCGAATAACCCGTTGGCGAATCAGGACGGCTATGTGTTTTATTCCAACGTTAATGTGCTGGAAGAAATGGCTGACATGATGTCTGCATCGCGTAGTTATCAAACCTCGGTAGAAGTTATGGGCCGGGTATCCAGTATGCAGCAAAGTGTGCTGCGCCTTGGCCAGTAAAGGAGTAATAGCGTGAGTGCAATCAGCGGCCTGGGTGCCGGTACTAATACCACTAATGACAGTACGATAGCAAAAAACGGTACTACCGGCGCAGAGGGGTTATCCACCATGTTTCTGGAGTTGCTGGTAGCGCAAATCAGCCACCAGAACCCGTTGGATCCGATGGACGGCACGCAATATGTCAGCCAGCTGGCTGAGTTTGCCAATGTTGAAAGCCTGCAAAGCCTGAAAATAGATTCCGGTAAAAACTTGGCACTGCAAAGCAGCCAGCAGGCATTACAGGCAACAGCATTAATCGGCACTCAGGTTGATGTTGCTGCTGAAACCATAGTGCTGGAGCAGGCGGGCCAGGTAAAAGGTGCGCTTAATCTGGGTGTTGAAGCCGACAGCATCGAGCTTCGGCTGTATAACGCTGAAGGTAAATTAATGCAACAGCAAACGCTGCCGTACAGTGGCATTGGTACCTTGCGGTTTGCCTTTGATGAACAGGCCGCCGGTGGTTACTACGTGCAGGCCGATGCCTATATTAACGGACAGCCAAAACCGCTGACTACTTTGTTAAGTGGCGAGGTTGAGCGGGTGTCTGTCGGTAGCAATAAAGACGACATTATTTTGCAAGTCAACGGCCTGGGTAACCACGCTCTGTTAGATACCAATCAGCTGGCCTTTGGCAGCAACAGTTAAGGAATCAGTATTATGTCTATGTTTAATATCGGTTTAAGTGGGTTAAAAACCACGCAAAAAGCGCTGGAAATTACCAGCCATAACATTGCCAACTCTGGTACTGCCGGTTTTAAAAGTGGCAGTGCTGAATTTGCCTCAGTGTATAACGGCGGCCAGCGTGGCGGGGTAGATGTTAGTGATATTAAAGAAAACTTTACCCGTGAAGGCGGGGTGGTAAACACCGGTTCAGCGCTGGATTTAGCCATTACCGGTAAAGGTTTTTTTGTGGTTGCTGAAAACGGCCGTATGGCTTACACCCAGGCCGGCCGCTTTGATCTGGATAAAGATCAGAATATTGTTAACACCAGCGGCAACCGGTTGCAGGGCTATGGTATCGATGCCAATGGCAACCTGGTACCCGGTGTGCTAACCGATTTAAAAATTGAAGCGGCGAATATTCCGGCCGAGGCTTCTGACAGAGTTGATTTTTCACTGAACCTGAGTGGCGCAAGTGACATAATCCCTATCGGTGGTGTATTCGACCCTACAGCCGGCGGCGCATACAATTACTCGCAATCAACAGAGCTTTTTGACTCGTTGGGGAATAGCCATACTCTCACGCAATATTTTAACCATCTTGGCGGCAATGATTGGCAGGTGACATATTACGTTGACGGTAATCCTCTAACTGCTGCTCAGTTAGGCGCAAATAACGGCGCTCTTGATATTGCGGTTGGTATTAATGGTTTAGATAAAGATAACAATGTTATTAACGATATTGCTGTAGTAAACATGAGTTTTGGTACTGATGGCCAGTTAGCGCCTTTAACCAATTTCCCTGTGCCGCCACCACCTGCACAACCTGATAACAATGTGCAGGACCCATACAACTTAAGAGAGATAGTGATTAACTTCACACCTACCGGCGCAGACCCAATGGCTCTTACTGTTGATCTGGCCAAAAGCACCCAATTTGGCAGCGGCTTTAATATTTATAAAAACGACGCTAACGGTTTTACCGCCGGTGAATTTGCCGGAGTAGCAATAGCCGAAACCGGCGAAGTATTTGCCACTTTTACCAATGGTGAAACCAAGCTGCAAGGCCAGGTAGTGTTGGCTAACTTTGCCAATATTAACGGTTTGGAAACCGGTAATAAAACCGTTTGGTATGCCACTAATGAATCTGGCGCAGCCCTGTATGGCACACCGGATGCCGGCAGTTTTGGTGCTTTGTTATCGGGTGCCTATGTTGGCTCTAACGTCGATATCAGCGAGCAGTTGGTTGATTTAATGGCGTTTCAGCAAAACTACCAGGCTAATGCCAAAACCATCAGCACTGCCGATCAGATGATGCAAGTGCTGTTTAACGCCACCTAAAGGTAAGCCGTTATGGAACGCTTAATTTATACCGCTGTATCGGGTGCCGAACTTAACCAGACAGCCCTGCGCGTTAGTGCCAACAATCTGGCCAATGTTAATACGCCGGGTTTTAAAGCAGATATTGAGCAGGCGCAGGCAATGATGATTGCCGGTGACGGTTTTCGCACCCGTTATCAGGCGCAGTTACTGCCGGTGTTTACCAACCTGGCCAACGGCCCGGTACAACAAACCGGCCGTGATCTGGATATTGTACTGAGCGATGGCGGCTTTTTGGCCATAGCCGATGCCAACGGCAACGAAGCCTATACCCGTGCCGGTAACCTGCAGGTAGATGCCGACGGCCGCTTAATGCTAAACGGCTATGCCGTGCAGGGTGAGCAGGGCGACATAGTGCTGCCGGAGTTTGGTGATATCGACATTAGTGCAGACGGCACCATTAATCTGCTGCCAATAGGCGGTGGTGTTATTGCGCAGGAAGGCCGGTTAAAAATGGTCAGTGTCGGTGATGACACCCTGGTAAAAGGTCTGGACGGTCTGTTGCGGCCGCAGCAGCAGGAACAACTGCCGGCAGATTTAGCTATTACCCTGCGTACCGGCGTGCTGGAAGGCGCCAATGTTAATGCGGTGGAAGAGATGGTAAACACCATGAATATCAGCCGCCAGTTTGAAATGAATATCCGCATGATGAAAACCGCTGATGAACTGGCAGTGGCCGGTAACAAGCTGGTTAGTGGCAACAGTTAACAGGAGCAGCACATGAATTCTGCCTTATGGGTTAGTAAAACCGGTTTAGCCGCGCAGGATATGCGCATGACAACCATCTCCAACAACCTGGCTAACGTCAGTACCGCTGGCTTTAAGAAAGACCGCGTAGTGTTTGAAGATTTATTTTACCAGGTACAACGCCAGCCGGGCACTCAGGCTGATGAGCTAAACCAGGTGCCGTCAGGTATTCAGGTGGGTACCGGTGTGCGTATTAACGGCACGCAGAAAATTTTTACCGAAGGCAGCTTCGAGAAAAGCGACAACCCGCTGGATATCGCTATTGCCGGGCAGGGCTTTTTCCAGATTGAAAACCCGGACGGTGAAATACTGTATAGCCGCAGCGGCCAGTTTCAGCTGAACGCCGATTCATTGATCGTAAACGCCAACGGCCTGCCACTGCTGCAAAATATTGCTATACCAGAGAACTCCACCAGCGTAACCATAGGCCGCGACGGTACTGTTACGGCTGTAGTTGCCGGCCAGGCTGATCCGGTAGATCTGGGCCAGATTTTAACGGTTAACTTTGTTAACCCCGCTGGTTTGGAAGCGCTGGGTGGCAATTTATTCCGCGCCACTGCGGCCTCTGGTGAAGCAGTAGAAGGCGTGCCGGGAGAAGACGCACTGGGTGCTTTGCAACAACACACCATTGAAGGCTCTAACGTTAGCGTGGTTGATGAAATGGTCAGCATGATAGCAGTGCAGCGCGCCTATGAAATGAACGCCAAAGTAGTGTCGGCGGCCGATGAAATGCTGCGCTTTATTAACCAGAGCCTGTAAGCCTATGAAAACCTGCAGCGCCTTAATCATCATCTTATTGCTAAGCGCCTGCGCCAGCCAGCCGCCGCTGGTACATGAAGCCGACTGGGAACAGGTGGTGGCACAGCGTAGTGGTGATGAACCGCTGCCAGGCCAGCAACATGGCAGCCTGTACAGCGACCGCTATATGTTCACTCTGTACGAAGATAAACGCGCCTACAGGGTAGGCGATATTCTGACCGTGGAGCTGAATGAGCGTACTCAGTCGAGCAAAAGTGCCGATGCCAGTATAGATAAAAGCACCGGTATTAATGTTGGTGTGCCGCTGATAGGTAACTTAAATACCTCAGAGCTGGCGATGCAGCTGAATTCACGTTCACAGTTTGATGGTGAAAGTGCAGCCAGCCAGCAAAACTTCCTGCGCGGCTCTATTACTGTGCGGGTAACCGATGTATTGCCCAACGGCGCTCTGGCAATCCGTGGCGAAAAATGGATCAAGCTGAACCAGGGCGATGAATATATCCGCCTGCAGGGGCTGGTGCGGCCGGAAGATATTGATGTTACCAACCGCATATCGTCGCAGCGTATTGCTGATGCCCGCATCAGTTATTCCGGCAAAGGGGATTTAGCCAGTGCCAGCCAGGCCGGTTGGTTTACCCGTTTGTTTAACCGCTTTCTTAACCCGTTTTAACTGAGGTGTTATGAAACATTGTATAAGTGCCGTGCTGTTGCTGTTGTGGCCCCTGTTGTTACAAGCCAGGCCACTGCTGGATCTGGTCGATATTCAGGGCGTGCGCGATAACCAGCTGGTGGGCTATGGTCTGGTGGTAGGTTTGCCGGGCTCAGGTGACAAGGCGCAAGTCAGGTTTGCCGCCCAGTCATTAAATAATATGCTGAAACAATTTGGTGTGCAGCTGGATGAAAGCAGCTTACCGAAGTCAAAAAACGTGGCGGCGGTTGCTGTTACCGCTACGTTGCCCGCCAATGCCAGCCCCGGGCAAACCATGGACGTAACTATTATGTCGCTGGGTGATGCCAAAAGCCTGCATGGTGGCAGCTTAATGCTGACACCGCTGCGTGGGGTTGATGGCAAAGTATATGCACTGGCGCAGGGTAATCTGGTGGTGGGTGGCTTAAATGCCACCGGCCAGAATGGCTCGTCGGTTACTGTTAATGTGCCCACCGCCGGTATTATTCCGTCCGGCGCCATTGTTGAGCGCAGCGTGCAGCAATTATATGACCCTGCCGCCCAGGTCGTGCTTAACCTGAAGCAACCCAATTATCAGACCGCGCGCAATGTTGTTACGGCCATTAATCAGGTGTTTGGGCCCGACGTGGCCAGAGCAGAGCACAAAGGCAAGCTGGTGGTCAGCGCGCCGGTAGACGCCAACAGCCGCATTACCTTTATGTCGATGTTGCAGGACATCGATGTAGAAGAAGGCAGCCAGCGGCCACGCGTGGTGTTTAACAGCCGCACCGGCACTGTGGTAATGAACGATATCGTGCGGGTAAAACGCGCGGCAGTCAGCCATGGCAGTTTAACTATTACTATCAGCGAGCAACAGGGCGTAAGCCAGCCATTACCTTTTAGTGGTGGCACGACAACGCCGGTACAAAACAGTGAAGTGAATGTGCAGGAGCGCACTGCCAATATGATGCTGTGGCCGGAAGGTAGCTCGCTGGACGCTATAGTGCAGGCAATTAACGCGCTGGGGGCAACTCCGGCAGAACTGATGTCGATCCTGATTGCACTGGATAATGCCGGTGCACTGGACGCTGATTTGCTGGTGATCTGAATGAATATAACCTCCTTAACTGGCCAGGGTCTGGCGATAGATCCGCGCGCTGCCGCAGGCATAGATAGCAATCAGGACCCGGCTGCCCGGCTGAGTAAAGCGGCAGAGCAGTTTGAAGCGATATTTTTACAGCTGGTGCTGAAAAACATGCATGCCGGCACCGACGCTATTGCCGGTGACAACGGCCTGTTTGGCAGCAGTGAGGCACAAACGTTTCGCGATATGCACGATGCCCAGCTGGCACAGAACCTGGCCGCCAAGCAGCAGCTTGGTCTGGCTGAAGCCATAGTGCGGCAGTTGGGAGATGGCCTGGCGCAAACCGAAAATAAATTTAAGCAACTGGCCGAAGCCGTCGCTTTACCTGATAAGGCGGCGCTGAGTCTGGTTGCGCCGGAATACAGTAACAGCGGATTTAGCCAGCCATTATGGCAGGCTGACAGCGGCGGGAAACCCAGCTTATGAGTATGCTTTTAAACGGTGTGTCTGGCCTTAATGCGGCTAACAATGCACTAAACGTGGTAGGCCAGAACGTGGCTAATGCTGCCGTAAAAGGATATAGCCGGCAAACGGTGTATCTGGAAACTGCCGCCGGCGGTTTAAACGGCGTTAAGGTTACTAAGGTAGATCGCATCGTCAATGATTTTCTTAATGACGATATTTGGCGCACCAGTTCAGATTTAAGCTATTACGAAGGTTTTCAAAGCTATCTGGGGTATCTGGAACAAATTCTCGGCACCGAATCGCTTAACCTCAATGATGCCGTTGCCGGTATCAGTGCTGCTTTTAACGCGGCAATGTCTGCGCCTGATTCTAACGCTTACCGTCAGCAGGTGTTGTCATCATCCCAGGCTCTGGTACAAGACCTGTCGCAAATTAACGGTGCCTTATCGGATCAGCAAGACAAACTCAGCAAAGAATTAAGCAACCTGGCAGACAACAGCAGCTCGTTATTACAACAAGTTGCTGAACTAAATAGCAAAATCAGCAAAGCGCAGGCGCTGGGGCAACCTACCGCTGAACTGGCTGATGCCCGTGAAGTGTTAGTAACCGAATTATCAGGTTATATGGGCGTAGATATTGTCGATCCGGGCGATGGCAATATTAATATCAGCAGTAAAAACGGTGCGCCGCTGGTGGTGGGCTCTAAATCTTCGCTGGTCAGCGTAAATGGCACTGCGGTTAATGTTAGCTTTAACGGCCAGAACTTTGGCCTGAATGAGTTTGTCGGTGGCCGCATCGGCGGTTTACTGAATGTAGATGTCAATGTGCTGCAACCGAGCAAACTACAACTGGAACAAATTGTTACGAACATTGCCGACTCCGTGAACACGGCACTGTCAGAAGGCTTCGATTTAAACGGCCAGCCGGGTGAACCGTTGTTTTTGTACAACCCGGCTGATGTACTGGGCACGATTAGTGTAAACCCTGATTTGCAACCGGATGGCCTGGCCTTTATCGGTAACGACGGTTTGGGCAACCCGGCCGGTGGCCGTGGCGACAACGGCAACATTGCTAATCTGGTGGCGTCACTAAATGGTGGCACAGCAGGTTACGATACGTTAATCGGTGATCTGGCTATTCAAAGCAAGCAGGTGCAAAGCAGCGTGAAAACGGCCCAGGTGCTGAACAATAACGCCGTGGCTGCACGTGACAGCGTGAGTGGCGTAAACCTGGACGAAGAAGCCGCTAACCTGATGTATTACCAGCAGCTATATGACGCTAATGCCCGGGTGATCAGCACTGCTGATCAATTATTTAAAACCCTGATTAATATCTTCTGAGGCAGTGGCTATGCGCGTTAGCAGCAATCAGTATCATTTAACCACGATTCGCAATATTCAGCAGTCTACTGCCGAGTACAGTAAGTTATCTACCCAGCTGGCCACCAATCAGCGGATACAAAAGCCGTCAGATGACCCCTTAGGTTCGGTGATGCTGTTAACATTAAACAGCGAGCTGACGAAACTGGATCAGTACAAATCGAATATGAATGCTGTGCATTTTAATCTGGGCCAGCAGGAAACTCAGTTAAGCAGCATTGTAAATACGCTGTCTTCAGTGCAGGAAATCGTCACCACTGCGGCAGACGGTTCTATGGGTCAGGCCGAGCTGGAAGCCTTTAGCCAGGAATTGGCGGTGTTAATGCCGGCTATTGTCGATTTACTTAATGCCAAAGATGGCAACGGCAATTATTACTTTTCAGGCAGTTTAACTGACGTTAAACCGTTTGAGCGCGATGCACTGGGCGTATATCAGTACAACGGCGACAACCGCGTGCGTCAGATTGCGGTGTCAGATAACTCCAGTGTGCCGGGCAATATTGTTGGCAGCGCGTTGGACCCAGGCGTAAATTTCTTAAATCAAATGCAAACTTATCTGGATTTAATCAGCACGGCGCCGGCTGGCGGTGTGGGTGACGAGTCCCGCGATATGCTGGGCCATATCAGTAGCTTTCTGGCTACGGTAAGCGGTGAGATCACCCGCATTGGTGGGACTTTAGCCTCGCTGGACGAAATGGCACTGGGTAATGATGATATAGCACTATTTACCGAGACACTGCGTGATGACATTAAAGAAGTAGACTACCCGGAAGCCTACGTCAAAATGAATCAGGCGATGGCGTCTTATGAGTCGTCGCTGAAAGTATATTCCAGCGTCTCCAGGCTTACCTTGTTTTCCTATGTTTAAGTAAGGCGCAGCTATGCAGCTATCCGGTGCGGTTGATAAGGTCAGTAACAGTGCGCTAACGCCGTTAAATGCGGCTGATCGCGCTGCTGTGATCAAGGCTGTTAGTGCTGACGATGCTGGCCGCACGGTTCCGGCATCGCGGCAATCGCGGCAGATACAGGTTTTAAGCAAATGGGCGCTGGCAGCAGATGTCAGTAAACAGCTTAGCCAGACTGATCAAACCGAGCGCAATATCCGCCAGGCATATCAGTCGCTGGAAAACCTGCGCCGGCAGCTGAATGCACCGGGTAACAGCAAGTTATCAGCGCAACAACAGCAGCAGGCACAACAGCAGTTAGCCCAGCTGGAACAAAAACTCTCGCACAGTAGTTCAGGCCTTAATGCCGATTTAACCCCGGCCAGTGCTCAACCTGCACCGGTAAAAGCCAGCCTGAGCCACAGCATAGATTTACTGTCAGAGCGGCGCCAAAACGAGCAGGTTAGTATTTTGCTGGGCCGCAGCGGCAGTGCTGTCAGTATCAGCTTACCGGCTGGGCAAAGCGCAGAGCAAAATCTGCACACAGTGCAGCAAGCCTTTGCCCGTCAGCAAATCAGCGTTGGTAGTGATAATCTGCAACAGCTGTATTTCTCTGCCGAAGCGCGCGATGCCCGTAAATTGCAGGAGCCCTGGCTAATTAGTGGCCAGGGCGTGCGTGTTGCCGCAGGTAATCCGGTAAGTGTAAAACTGCAGGCTGCCGACAGCACACTGGCTCAGTTGGGTAAAGCGGCGACAACAGCCGACAATGTACAGGCCTATAGCCAGCAAATTCAGCTGGCGCAGCAACAATTAAAAGATGCGCTGGGTAAGGTACAGGCACAGCGTGCCGCGTTGCAGGCGCAACTGGTGGCTATTTCGCAAAGCCAGAATGATAACACTGAACTGAATGCGCTAAGCCAGCAACTGCGTATTGCAATGCAAGGTGGCAGTAAAAGTGCGGTGTCGGTAGTGATGTCACAAGCCAATATTACCCGTAGCCTGGTTGAGTTTGGTTTGGGTTGACAGAGTAATGATTAACGACTGTTTTGCGCAAAATATGCGCGTAATTGCCAGCCGCTGGCCCACACTGGCAGATGTTTTACAACAGGCTGCCGCTGAACAACACCGCCCGGCAGTACAACTGATAGAAGGGCAGGATAATACCCTGCTGATTAACGGTATTCAGCTAACCAGCCGTCATAACCGGCAGCAGGAAGCCTTACAACAAATCAGTAAATTGCCGCGACATTATCCGCATATTACCCTGTACGGTACCGGCCTTGGCGATATGCAGCAACAGTTGCTTAGCCGCGAACGGCTGCAACAGCTGAATGTGTGTATCTTAAATGAATATATTTTTGCGCTGGTGCTGCAATTACTTGATCAGCGGCACTGGCTCAGTGACAGCCGGGTAACGTTACAGCTGGCGGCCAGCCAGAGCGATATTCAGCTGCCATTTGCCGTGTTGCCCTCTGAGTTAGTATTGGCCAGTGATGGCAGTATGAAAATTCGTGATCGCTTGTACAGCGAGCTGGAAGCCGGTTACGCCGCGCAGCGCTTAAAGCAGGACATCAGTGCTTTTTTGCCGCGTTTGCAGCAAAACCAGCCATTCTGGCAACACGACCTGCCGGTGCAGGCATTGTTTAACTCATTAGCGCCAGAGAAAGACGTTTATGTGATCGGTGCCGGCCCTTCGCTGGAGCAACATTACGGCTTTATCAAGCAAGCGCAGCAACAGCATAATGCACCTGTGCTTATTTGCGTAGATACTGCAGTAGCAGCTTTGCTGTCGCAGGATATCCGGCCGGATATTATTGTCAGCCGCGACCATAAAATCACATTACAGCATTTGCCCTGCAGCAGCTTAACACCGGCCAGTAGTTTGGTGTATTTCCCGCTGGCGAACCCCGAATTGTTACAACATTTCCCAGGCAAACGTTACGTAGCCTTGAGCGACGGTGCGGTTTTCGACCCGGTACGCAAACAATTAGCTGCCGCAGCGTTATTCAGCCATGGCAGTGTAATACACCCCGCGGTAGATTTGGCTGTAAAAATGGGCGCAAAGCGTGTGCTGTTGTTTGGTGCTGACTTTGCCTTTAGCCATAATAAAACTCATGCCAGCTGGCAAAACGGTGCTTTAGGGCCCGGGTATCAGGCTGCAACCGAACAGGTTATTAATGGTTTTGGCGAAAAAGTACCCACCTTACGCAATTTGCTTACTTACCTGACCGGCTTAGAGCGTTATATCAGCAAACAATCTGCAGTCAGGTTTTTTAACACCTCGAAAGCCGGTGCGGTAATTGCCGGCACGCAATACCATACGGAGCTTACAACCTAATGCCCACTGTTGCTCAATGCGGGCAGCACGCCAAAACGCTGGCGCTGCAGTTCCGGCTTGGTATAACCACGCAACCGGCACTTGAACTGGCAGACCTTGCCGGGCAACTTATTACGTTGTTTGCCAGCGCCACACCACAACAGATCGCTCAGTTACAGCAATTGTTAACGGCAGTGCTGCAGTGCCAGCAAAACCGCGACTGGTCAGGTCTGGCAGATTATCTTGAGTACGAGCTGCAGGAACTGCTGGCAGGCTCCTCAGCCTGATTTCGCTGGTCAACAAGTAAAATTAACCCTAATATAGGGTAATAATACAGAGCTAACCTGCTGTCTTGTATTGTTGTCTGCCAGCCTGAGATGCAACCGACAATGTGATACATTCAGCCTTGCCGGTAAGGAGTAAAGGATGCCCAGCGAAACTATTTTCCGCGGCCCATTATGGTTGTTCAGCTTCTCGTTAATGTCATTGACACTTCCAGCCTGTGCCCAGCAAACTCAGCCGCCAGCACCTTCAGCCGGAGCTGTAACATCATATGGCGATTGCTCAATGATTAATTTTAAAGATATTGATGGCAGCGAGCTGACCAAAGCCGAGCTACTGGAGCGCATGGACGCCGATTTTGCCGCCAATCTGAATCAAAGTGAAAAATGTATGGCTGAGGCAATAAACAGCGGTGCCGGGCGGATCAGTGCCGCAGGCGCCGGAGCTGGCAGCGTGGCTGATGCCGCCGCTGGCACTAATGAACAGGCCGCGCAGTCAGACGGTACTGAACAGACACAAAATGCTGATAGTGCTAAAGAGTCTGAAAGCTCACCGTCAAAAGCAACACAAAAAGGCAAAGCCCAGCAAGGTAACTCTGCAGTGTGTGACACGGTGAAACAAGGCCTGGCGGGCGCGACGACTGACACTGAGAAAAAACATTTCAGCGCTTTGATGACACAATATGGCTGTGAATAATTTAGAAATGGAGCTGGCAATGCAACCTCGTTCTCTTTTGCAACACCATAAACACTGGCT
Organism: Rheinheimera pacifica; assembly: GCF_900108485.1. Lineage (GTDB taxonomy): Bacteria > Pseudomonadota > Gammaproteobacteria > Enterobacterales > Alteromonadaceae > Alishewanella > Alishewanella pacifica. The sequence goes on from NZ_FNXF01000001.1 coordinate 38,181, forward strand.
GGCGGCTGCCTGCGCCCTGCTGGCTCTGGCAATTAGTGGTTGTCAGTCTACCCAGACTAATGTTAGCAGCGTAGGCCCTGCTATTGGCGGCCAGCCAAAAACAGCGGAGCTGGGTAAGACAGAGCGTGAGTTTAAGTATCAGTCGGCTATTTATCTGAATGTGGCCGTGCCGGTATTTGACCCGGGCATTCCGCTGGATGCCAAAGGCAATATTAATGACAAAAAAGTGGCTGAAGAAGATATCTGGCCACAGGTACGGCGGCTGGAAGCAAACCGCTTTGCCATTGACACCAAAAAAGCACTGGCAGCGACCAAAGTATTTGGTTCGATCAATGTTACGCCGGATGCGTCAGTTTCTGCCGATGTGTATGTACTTGGCAAAATAAATTATTCTGATACCGAAACGGTGCGCATCAGCGTACGGGTGATGGATGCTACTAACGATATCTGGGGAGAAAAGACCTTTGAGCATCAGGTAGGTGAAGCCTTTTACCGCGATGCGCTGCGTAAAGATCAAAACCCTTACTCGCCGGTATTTAACGATATTGCCGCTTACGTTTACGACTTGCTGATTAAAAAATCAGAGGCAGACAAAAAGAAAATTCAGCAGGTGTCTGACTTGCGCTATGCCGCTATGTACAGTCAGGAAGCCTTTGCACCTTATATTGTCAGCAAAAGAAAAGGCTTTACCTCCCGGCAAACCGTATATGATCTGAACGGCGTACCAGCCGCAAACGATCCTATGCTGCAACGGGTAAACCTACTGCAGGCAAAAGATGAGCAGTTTATTGACCAACTGCAAGACAGCTATGAAGCCTTTTATGCCGAATCAGACGAAGCCTATCGCAAATATCAGCGCGAAACCCTGCCGATTGCTGCTGATATCAGGAAGAAAAAAGCCGAACGCGCTACCCAGCAACTGGTAGCTGCCGGCAGTGCCGTGCTGGGCATTATGCTGGTGAAGAACTCTAATTCTGCTATCGGTGAAGTAGGTGCTATTGCTGCGGGGGCAGCAGCAATTTACAGCCTTAGCCAGGCAATACAAACAAACCGCGAGCTGAGTGCACAGCGCGATGTGCTCAGTGAAATGGGGCAAAGCCTGGATATTAAGGTAACACCCCAGGTGGTGGAACTGAACGAGCAGAGTATTGAGCTTAAAGGTACGGCTACTGAGCAATACACCCAGTTAAGACAAAAGCTGTTAGAGATTTATCAGATAGAAGCAACACCAAATCAGCAGCTGTAAAGATGTCTTAAGCTTCAGGCAAGGAACCGGATGTGGCAGCGTTAGATGATGTAATAAACCACGATAAACAGTCACAAAAGGCGTTTTATATCAAAGTAATAACCGGCTTTTTTGCCGTGTTATTGCTATTGGTTGTAGTGTGGCTGGCGTTAAACTGGTTTGCCGCTTCGGCTTCGGCTCCGGTCGCTGGTGCTGCACCGGGCGCTCCGTTATCTGCAACGTCCGGGCCTGCTGCGTCAGGCATACCGGATGAACAAGCCCGCAAAGCGTTACAGCAGCTGCTGTCAGACACCAATAATCAGGTTAATCAGCTGGCAGCTGATCCGTATCTTGTTGCCTGGCAAAGCGCTGCGGTAAATACCTTAGTGCAAAACATGCAGCAAGCTTACCGCTTGTATGGCCAGCAGCTTTACAGCGAAACCGGCACCTTGCTGCGCGATATTCAGCAGCAAAGCAGCGCGTTGCAACAAAACTATACCCAGGCTTATGAAACAGCTTATCAAACGGCCAGTGCCGCTTTTGCCAATACCGATCTGCCAGTGGCCCAACTTAATAACAGCCGGGCACTGGCAGTAAACCCGTTATATGCGCCGGCATTACAGTTGCAGCAGCGGCTGGATGTGGCAACGCAAGTGCAGGAACTGTGGCAACAGGTACGGGTAGCGCAGCTGGAAAACAATGTCAGTAAGCAAAAAACATTGCTGGAGAGCATTCGCCGGTTAGATCCGGCAGAGCAACAGGCGCAGCAACGTTTGGCTGCGTTAAACCAGCAAGCGCAGCAACAATCATTTGCTGATGTTGTGGCGCAGGCCGTTGCCGCATTGGATCAGGCCGATTACGCCACTGCCCGCCAGGCATTAGCCCGGGCGCGCAGCATTGATAGCAGCCGCTCAGAATTAGTGAATTTGCAGCGCCGGCTCGATAGCGCCGAAAAAGCCGGTGCTGCCGCGCAGGCAGAGCAGCAAATTCAGGTATTTATTGAGGTTGATGAATGGCCGACAGTAAAAATGCTGGCAGAAAATGGCCTGAAGTTAAACGCCGATAACCCGGTGTTGCAGCAGGCGTTGCAAAACGCTAATCAGATTATTCAGGCCGGGCAGCGGTTGCAGTCATTTTTAGCCAGTCCACAACGCCTTACTGATGCCAATATCCGCCAGCGCGCCAATGAAGCAATAGCGGCAGCCCAGCCGTTAATAACGCAAAGCGACAAGCTGGCACAGCAGCTTAACCAGTTACAAAGCTTGCTGCAGGCCCAGGCGCAACCGGTGGCTGTGCTGGTAAAAAGCGATGGCCGCACCAGTATCCGGGTGCTTGGTGTGGGCCATGTCGGTGAAGTAAAAGAAAAAACCATTAACCTGCTACCAGGCACTTATCAGTTTGAAGGCAGCTGTAAAGGCTATCGTACTGAAATTATCAGCGTTGAAGTTAGCCCGGCTATGCCTGCTGTACAGCTACAATGCAAAACCCGGATCTGAGAGGAATAAGCAGTGAGTCGGATTGATACGTCTATCGCATCAGATAAACGCAAGCGCAAATGGATCGTGCTCAGTAGTATTGTGCTGTTGGCTCTGGTTATGGCCAGCTATCTGGCCTGGCTGTTTTTATTAAAAGGTTTTACCGTAACGGTGCACCCGGCAGAGGCCGCGCAAACCCAGCGTTTTGCGGTAGCGTCGGGCAGCGGCTTTTTTATTGAAAATAAACTCTATATGTTGGGCCCGCGCGCTGAAATTGTGATCAGTGCCGATAAATTTGAGCCGTTGCAACGGCTGGTGTTAAGCAGTGAGCAAAGCAACCTCAGTGTTACGCTACAGCCAATGCCTGCCAGTATTAAGCTGGACACCGTGCCAGCAGTGGCGGATATCAGCTGGACAGTCAATGGCCAGTTGTACAGCCAGGGCCCTATGCTTACAGGCCGTTTTGCGCCGGGTGAGTATCAAATTAGTGCAGAACAGCCGTATTTTCAGCCGCAAAGCCTGACACTGACAGCCGCTATTGCCGATGATATTGCCCAAACGCTGACATTAACGCCGGTGCAGGGGGAACTGACACTGGCGTCGCGCCCGGCAGGGGCAAGCGTTACGGTAAATGGTCAGGTTGTCGGTAAAACACCGTTAATTTTACCGCAAAACGGTGGCAGCTATCAGGTGCAGGTTAACCTGGAGGGCTACGAGCCGGTGCAGGATACTATCGACATAAGCTATCGTCAGCCCAAAGCGGCACGGGATTATTTTTTACAGCCACTGCAAGCTGTACTCACCATAGCCACTACGCCACAAGACGGCGTACTGCTTTTAAATGGTAAACCGGCCAGTAGCCCGGCCAGTATTGATGCCGGTAAAGCTTATACCGTGCGCTATGAAAAAGCCGGTTACCTGGCGCAATCGCAAAACGTTACGCTAAAACCGGCTGAGCAACGTACACTGAATTTTGAGCTGAAAGCAGAAATGGGCCAGGTGCGTTTTAGTGCTAATCATACGGCCGATGTACTGATTAATGGCAAGATGGTAGGGCAAACTCCGCTAACCTTGTCGTTGCAGGCATTAGCGCAGAATGTTGAATTTCGTAAAACCGGTTACCGTACCGTCAGCCGAACTGTTACGCCCAGCCAGCGGCAAACGCAAACCGTACAAGCCGACATGCTGACAGAATTCGACGCCCGCCGCCGTGAAGGTAAACCATTATTTGCCCAAACACTGGGCATTAATCTTATTGAAGTACAACTTAAAGCTTTTACCATGGGCTCACCGGCCAACGAGGCAGATCGGGGCCGCAATGAGCACCCGCTTAATGTTAATTTCAGCCGTAATATCTGGGTGTCGGCCCATGAGATCACAGAAGCACAGTATGGTGCTTTTAAAGGGCAAACCGGCGGCTCAGCCCTGCCAGTAACCCAGGTATCCTGGTTGGACGCCGTTAAATTCAGCAACTGGTTAAGCGTGCAGGAAGGGCTGGCAGCGTTTTATAACCTGCAAGGCGACAGGGTGGTGGGCATTAACGCCGATAGCCCAGGCTACCGGCTGTTAACCGAAGCCGAATGGGAGTTTATTGCCAAGCACAACCGGCGCGCCGCCAGAACGACTTATGTGTGGGGCAGCGAAGATAGGTTGCGCGATAAGCAGGGTAACTTTGCCGATAAGTCGGTACAGGGCCAGCAAACTTTCTTTTTCCGCGATTATAACGATGGCTTTGCCGGTAAAGCGCCGGTAGGCAGCTTCCGCGCTGATCGGGCTGGTTTTTATGATCTGGACGGCAATGTACGCGAATGGGTGCATGATGCTTACGCGGTAACCGCACCCGATACTACCAGGCAGTATACTGATTATCGCGGCGCTGCCAGTGGCCAGGGGCATGTGATAAAAGGGGCGTCGTATAAGTCTGGTCGCCTGAAGGAGCTCAGAGCCAGTATCCGTAACGAAGGCAACAGGCCGCAAGACGATGTTGGTTTTCGTATTGCCCGCTATCAATAGTATTAATAGTATCAATAGCAGGAGTTAACTATGAAAAAGCGCATCATACTGGCCTTAGTGCTACTGGCAGTGGCAGGATCCGCGGCGGCTTATTTTGTGTCACTGGATGCGCCACAGGATTTCCCTATTAATATCTGACGAGCGGAGCTGCACATTTATGCGTAACAAAGATTCTGCCGCCATGAACCCCGGCATCCTTACCAGTGTGTTGGTGCTGGCGGGGTGCTTCACTCTGGTGCATTTGTTTTATGAAGGTATAGTGCGGCCCACTGCGGCGGCTATTCTGGCTGCCGAGGGCAGCAGCGGCTTGTTTTCTGTCTGGGTTATTGTAAAAGATATGGAGCAGCAGGTGTGTTTTTCGTTGTTGCTGTTTTGCTTGTTTCTGATGGGATACAAGTTGTGGCGTCTGTTAGATGAAGAAACCCTGTATACCCGCGACTTTCTGCGTGACTATGATAAAAGCCTGCCGCTGGATGTCGAGCTGGCGCTGTCAGAGCTGGAAGCCTCGTCGTACAAAGATAACCCGGCCATGGCGACCTGGATCAACTGTATCCGGCGTTTTAAAAATACCCGCAATGTGCAGCACGCTGCCGACGCTATTGAATCCTCAGTAGAAAGCCTGGCTGCACAGCTGGAAAGCGGTAACAGTATGGTGCGCTATATTATCTGGGCCATTCCCAGTATCGGCTTTGTCGGTACTGTGCGTGGTATTGGCCAGGCACTGGCGCAGGCAGATAAAGCGCTGGCCGGCGACATCGCCGGTATGACAGCATCGCTGGGGGTTGCCTTTAACTCAACGCTGGTGGCGTTATTTATTTCACTGATTTTAATGTATTTTATGCACATCCTTAATGGCAGGCAGGATACGATGGTGTTAAATACACAACAGTCCTGTGAGAAACACCTGTTAGCGCATTTGCATAACTGATTAGTACGCTATGAAACTAAAGCGGCGCGCTGAAGATGGTTTTAATATGTCATTTCTGGATGTGATGGCATGCGGGCTGGGCGCTGTTATTCTGATTTTAATTCTGGTCGATTTTAACGCCTTTGTGCCGGAGCCTACCGACGAAACTAATAAGCTGCAGCAGGAGTTAAACGCCGCCCAACAGCAACGCGAACAACTGCAGAAGTCGATTGATGAGCTGAGCAACAAAATTGCACTGGAATCATCCAGCCAGCAGGATGTTAAGCTGTCGCAAAGCGATACCAGCAGCGACCAAAGCAAACTACTACAACAAATTTCCACCGAGCTGGCGGTAGTAGCCGATCTGGAAAAACAACTGGCCGCCATAGCCCGGTTACCGGTACCTGATGCCAATGTGCAGCTAAGCGGCAGCGGCCAGCAAAATTATATTACCGGCCTGAAGGTAGAAGGCCAGGAAATTGGCATTTTGCTGGATAAGTCAGCGTCGATGATGGGTGAAAACCTGCTTGAAGTGCTGCGCTATATGGCATTACCGGACAACCAGAAGCTGGCACTACCCAAATGGCAACGTAGCCGGCGCGCAGCGCAGTGGCTGCTGGCCCGTTTGCCAAAGAACGCAAAAGTAACCGTAGTGGCTTTTTCTGAAGACGCCATTATGTTAGGTCAACGCCCGGCCAGCTCTGCTCAGGTATCCGACTCAATGAACGCCATAGTGCGCGATATTGGCAAACTGGTGCCCAGCGGCGGTACCAATTTGCAAATTGGCCTGCAAAAGCTGCGCGAGTTACATCCGGGGGTCACCGATGTGTATTTAATAACCGATGGCTTACCAACACTGGGTGACGGCCTTGGCGTGCGTTGCCGCGGTTTGCTAACCAGTAAAAAGTCAATTTCGTCACAATGCCGGCAGGAGCTGTTGGTTGAAACCGTTAAACGCGCTGGCCAGGGGCTGCGGATGAATGTGATTTTGCTGCCGATTGAAGGTGATCCTTATGCGTCGGCTATGTACTGGAGCTGGTCTCAGGTAACACAGGGTACCTTTTTAGCCCCGGCAAAGGAGTGGCCTTAATGCGGCAGAGCAAGCGCAGGATCAAACGGCCTCCGGTGGAAATTTTTACCCTGTCGTTTCTTGATATTATCTCCTGTGCTTTTGGCGCAGTGGTGCTACTGGTATTGCTGGCTAAAAACGGCGAAAGCGATACTGAACTTGGGCCTGACAATTTAAGCACTATGGTCGAACAGGTATTAGCGGCCCAGCTTAACGTTGAGCTGCTAAAAGGCGCGGTGTCAGACAAACAGCAGCAACTTGCTGCCGCTCAGGCCCGTTCAGCCTCTGTAACTGAACAGCTGAAATCGCTGGAGTCTTCCATTCCCCGTGCGCAGCAGACATTACAACAATTGCAGGATCAGGCCAGCTCATTGCGTAATGAACTGCGCCAGGCCACAGCGATGCTCAATGTGCCTAAATCCACCGATAAACCGTCAGACGAAGTGGGCGGTATTCCGACCGATGCCGATTATGTAGTCTTTGTTATCGATAACTCTGGTTCTATGGTGGCAGGCAATAAATGGCAGCAGGTGATTAATGTCGTGAATGATATTTTAGTTAATCACCCGCAAATGAAAGGTTTTCAGGTGATCGCGGCCGACGGCACCTTTTTGTATCCCGGCCAGGAAGGGCAATGGCTGAGTGATTCAACCAGCATGCGCCAGCGCGCCATGGATCGGATGAAACGCTTTACCGGCGGTGGCAGTGCGCCGGAAGTGGGTATTTTACGTGCGCTGGACTTGTACAGCAAAACAAAGGGCAAAGTTAGCCTGTATGTATTTGGTGATGATTACCGCTCATCCAGCCTGGATGCTATTGTTGGCACTATTACCAGCAAAAATGCCGACCCGGCCGGTAATCCGCGTTTTCGTATTCATGGTATCGGTTTTTACCGGCCAGCTGGTGGCGATGCCGCACAATTTGCCGCTTTTATGCAGGCGGTAGCTAAGCGCAACCGTGGCGCTTTTGTCGGCCTGGCATTTTAGTTTTACCGGCGCACCAAAAATTCTTTTAAAAAAATTTTAGTTCCGTTGTACCGCTGTCGCTTTAACTCTCTGAGCATCAATCACAGGAGATTTCACGATGGCTTTATCAATTCAATCCAATGCAGCGTCAAAATCGATCCAAAACCAACTGAGTCGGACCAATAACGATTTATCAGTAGCGTTAGAGCGTTTAGGTTCTGGCTTTCGCATTAACTCTGCTAAAGATGACGCAGCAGGTTTACAAATTGCTAACCGCTTAAATGCCCAGGTACGTGGCCAGGAAGCGGCTATTTATAACGCTAACAATGCTAACTCTATGCTGCAAACCGCTGAAGGCGCGTTTGAAGAGATGACCAACATTGCTTACCGTATGAAAGAACTGGCAACGCAAGGCGCCAACGGCACGAACAACACTTCTGAATACACTGCAATGAGCGCAGAGTTTGATGCACTGTCAGAAGAGTTAACCAATATCATGACCAATACTTCTTACGGTTCAGGTACAACGCTGTTAACCGGCGGTAAGTTTGCTGCAGCAATCGACTTACAAATCGGTTCTTCAGCTGCGGAAGTAATGAACGTTGATATTTCTGCTGAAATTGGTGATGTTGATACTGCAATCGGTGCACTTACCGGTTTAGCGGATCAGGCTTCTTCAGTAACTACTATGGCTGAAATTGATACAATAATTGACACTGTCGGTGCAGCCCGTGCTAGCCTGGGTGCGACTATGAATCGTCTGGATCATACTATCAACAACTTAACCAATATGGTTGAAAACACGTCGGCTTCTGCTTCTCAGCTGATGGATGCAGATTTCGCCAAAGAAACCTCAAATATGACTAAACAGCAGTTACTGATGAACTCAGGTATTTCTGTACTGAGTGCCTCTAACAGCACAACACAAATGATTGGTTCACTGCTGCGTTAATACGCTGCCAGTGTAACAATAGCGGTATAACCCTGCCGGCTTTAGCTGGCGGGGTATTTTTCAGGCATTAGTTGGTGGCAGAAGGTATACACTATGGCGTCTTATTTAAGTATTGATCCCCAGACTCTGGCCCGCCAGTACACGCAAATTGACCGCGCCGGTAAAGATAATTTACTGTCGGCTAAGTCAAAACAGTTTACCGCCCAGCTTAATGCCATTAAAAAATTACAAACCTCTATGGGTAGCTTTTTAACCCAGCTGAAAGATTTTCGCAAAGCTGACAGCAGCCTGCTGGCCAACACTGCCAGTAGCAGCAGCGAGTCGACTTTAGCCGTTAAAGCCAGTGGTAAAGCCGTGGCAGGCAGTTACGATATTTTTGTTCAGCAACTGGCGCAAAACCACCAACTGGCCATGTCATTTGACCCTACAGCCGCGCTGGCGACAGACGGTGAGTTTAATATTGATTTGGGTGGTAGCAGTTTTTCTGTCGACATGGCTGGGTTACCTGCCAATGCCAAACTGGCTGATCTGGCCAAGGCAATTAACAGCCATGCCGATAACCCCGGCGTCAGCGCTACGTTAATGCGCAGCGGCAATGAAACCTTTTTAGTGATCTCCAGCGATGAAAGCGGTGCAGCCAATGAGCTGACGCTGGGCTTTACCGCTGGGTTAGATGCTGCAGGAGCTGATATTACTGCGGCCCTGGCGGCAAAGCAGGAATTAAAAAAAGCTCAGGACGCCATAGTGCGTTTAGGTAGCGATACTGCTATTAGCGTGACCAGCGCCAGCAACAGCCTAACCGATGTGATTGAAGGTGTAACTATTGATCTGGTTAAAGCACAAGCGGCCGGTGATAGCCCGGTAAATATCAAAATCGGCCAGGATCAGCAGGCGATTAAAGATAACCTGCAAAAGTTTATTGATGGCTACAATGGTATTGTCAGCAGTATTACCGGCGACACCAACCTGAAAAATGACAGTATGGCGCGCAGTGTACAAAGCCAGCTTCGCGCGGCGTTTCAGGGCGAAATTGGCGGTAAAACACTGTACAGCGTGGGCCTGGAATTTGACCGCAACGGTAAGTTGAGTATTAACAGCGACCGGTTTGAAAAAGCACTGGCAGATGATCCGGCAGCACTGGAAGCCATGCTAACCTCAGATACCGGTGTACTGGCAAAGCTGGAAAAAACGGTAGAACCCTACAGCAAAAGTTATGGTGGTTTACTGGGTGGTAAGCAAAAAACGCTGCAGGCCAGCCTGGATTTAATCACCGAAAAACAAAAGCGGCATGATTATTCCATGGAATTAACCTTCAAGCGCTATCTGAGTCAGTTTACCCAGATGCAAATTACCATAGCGCAACTTGAAAGCTCTATGGGGCAGTTTTAACTAGTGAGAGACAGCTTATGTTAGATTTTGGCAATGGTTATCAGGCTTATAAAAGTACGGCAGTAGAGGGCAAAGCTGCCGGGGCTGATATTCACAAGCTGGTGCTGATGTTATTTGATGGTTTTCTTGACGAACTATCGCGCACCGAAGGCCATATTCAGGCAAAACGTTTTGATAAAAAAGCCGCCGGTATTGAGCGCATGCTAAAAATTCTTGGCGGGCTGGATGCATCGCTGGACCAGCAAAACGGTGGTGAAGTGGCAGCTAATATGCAAAAGCTATATCAGCACTGCGGCCAGGCACTGCTTAATGCCAGCCTGAAAAACGATTTAACCTCACTGGATACCGTGCGGGTGATCATGACCAACCTGCAAGAAGGCTGGCAAGGCCTGTCGCAAAGCGCTGCCTGACAGATGTATAGCGTATTGTGGCGCTGCTGCACTCTTTGAGTTATCGAAAAACCGCTGCTTTGGCTGCGGTTTTTTTTCGCCCCGCTTTTACCGGAAGCTGGCGGCAAGCGGTAGTGGCTTGCTTCCGATCTGCGGAAGTATTACTTCCGCTTTTTATCAGCGCCTTCTTAAAAACACTTATAAATCATTAATTTGAATTGTGGCCTGACAGTTGCTAAATCATTCTGCTTAGCAAAGTTGAACAGGGGCTGAATGTGCCGTTAAACCATTTACATGCAGTTGATGTGGCAAAACAGCTATTAAAGCTGCAGCAGAATTTACTGCTGGCAGCAAAGGCGCAAAATTGGCCGCTATTGCGCAATCTGGATCGCCAGTTAATGGCGTTGATCCAGCAGTTAGACCTTGCCGGAGCGCGCGAGCAATTTTCAACCCAGCTTGGCGTATTGCAGCAGAGTTATCAGCAGGTGTTAACGCTGGCTAAAGAAGAACTGCACCGCACTGAGACACAGATGAAACAATTTAATCAAAACCGGCCGGGTGTGCTGGCATATAAACAAACCATCGAAGGTGAAGGGTTATGAGCCAGTTACAGGTAGGCCAGCCAGGCGCTAACGCCAGCGGCACAGCTGCCGGGGTGTTACCGAATCACAGCCTTGGTGAAAGCGCTGAGCAGGGGGCTGATAGCTCAGTGTTTATGTTAAATCAGCCAGACACAGCGCCATCTCTAAACGGCTATACCGAGCTGATGGCACAGCTACCGCAGGCTGGCAGCACAGATACCACAGGAACGAACACTGCGGATAGGCCGCTGGTGCCAGTTGAAATGCAAATTGATGCCAGCATACTGTCGCAAATAATCGCGGCAGCTGTGGCAACAACCAGCCCTGCGGCTGACATCAGTGCGCCAACAGATACCTTGCAAGCTAATGTGGCTGAGACAGACGCAAACATCATAGCTGACACGCCAGTGCTGACTGAAGATACTGCCGATATAGTGCTGAACCCATCGCTATTATCTGCACTTAATTTTTTGCCGCTGCCGGTACTAAACTCACTGCGCACAGAAGCGATGCAGCAAACTGTTGTGGGGTTGGCAGGCTTCACTGACACAGACTATAAGGCTGCCGTGCTAAATAGCAGCAGTGCCTATAGCAACATAAAAAGCGCGTCGCTGCCAGGCGCAGATACGGCCTTACCCATTACGCCAATGTCTTTGCAGCACTTTATCCGCCAGGCAACTGAGCTGGTACGCCCGCATAACAGTGATGCTGCTGCAGTTAGCGGTATAGCGGCCGCGCAGCCCCCTGCCAGCACAGCATCAGCAGAACCGGCGTTTCAGTGGAAGGCTGACCAACTGGGCTTACAAAGCAGCCAGTGGGGCCAGAAGCTGGTGTATTTATTGTCCGACAAAATCAATTTACAGCTGGGCCAGCAAATACAGCGCGCACAGATCCGGTTGGATCCGCCGCAGCTGGGGTTAATTGAGCTGAGTGTCAGTGTTGATGGCGACCGCACTACAGTGCAGTTGTATGCAAGCAATAATCAGATGCGTGAAGCCATGCAGCAAAATTTAGATCAATTGCGTCAGCAACTGGCTCAGCGGCTGGGCAGCGAACAACTGCTTGATATCGATGTACGCCAACAATCACAACAGCAGAGCGGCCAGCAAGATGCTGCGCCTGAGCAAATTGCTGCCCATTTTGCCGACGACGTTACAGAGTTAAGCAGCTCAACGTCTGCGCAGCTAACCACTGGCTGGCTTAACCGACTGGTATAGGAGAATAGTAAGACATGAAAGCTTTAGTGTTAGTGATTGCAGCGGTGTTACTGCTGGCCGTTGGTGGTGGTGCAGCTTACTTTTGGTCTGGGCAACAGCAAAGCCAGATTGCAGAGCAGAGCAAGCCACTGTTTTACCCGCTGGACCGCTTTGTTATCAGTGTCGACAATGCACAGCATTCGCGTTATCTGGTGCTTGAACTGACATTGCTTAGCCATGACAGCCAGGTAATGACCCAGTTGTCTGATGCTTCGCCGTTACTACGTAATACGCTGGTGGCACATTTTAGCAATATCAGCCATGCCGACGTGAAAGACGCTTTTAAAGATATTCCACAGGTGCAAGCTACGCTGTTGGATAAATTTAACCAGACCCTGCGCCAGAACAAGTTCAGTTATCAGATTGAACAGGTACTGGTTACTAACGTGTTTATTCAGTAAGGCCGTTTTATGCTGGCAACAACCCAATGGTCTGATCCGGAACAACCGAGCAGTTTTAAGTTCAGCCCGGCGCAGGAAAGTGCCTTGCTAAACCGTTACGGCTATCTGGTAAAACGGGCAGCGGCGCATTTACGCAGCCTGGTTGGCAGTATGGTAGATAAAGACGACTTACAGCAAATTGGTCTGATGGGCCTGCTAAGTGCACTGCGCCGTTATGGCCGTGATGTTGACGAACAGTTTGAGTCTTACGCCTTCAAACGTGTGCGGGGCGCCATGCTGGATGAGTTTCGCCGTACCGACTGGCGGCCGCGTCAGTTGCGTCAGCAGTCGCATCAGTTGCGGGATAAAAACCGTGAACTTACCCGGCAACTGGGGCGGGTTCCCACTGATGAGGAGCTGTGTCAGGCGCTGGATATTGATCAAAAAACCTTGCTTGAACTGCAATATGTTGGCCAGGCCGAAGCGATGGAAAGCCTGGATTTATTGCTGGAGCAACAGGCTGAGGCTCAGCTTGGCAGCAGCAGTTTAAGCCAGTTCGAGCTTAAGCTGTCACTGACAAAGGCCATGGCATCGCTGCCTGAGCGCAATAAATTGTTGCTACAGCTGTATTACAGCCATGAGTTGAATATGAAAGAGATTGCACTGGTATTGGAGTTAACCGAGTCCAGGGTTTGCCAGTTACATAAACAATCGGTGGAAATGCTCAGCAAAAAGCTGGCGCAATGGTAAAGGTACAGGAAGCAGAACAATGCAAAAAATAGTAGGTTTTATTATCGTACTGGGAGCCGTTGTCGGTGGTTATATGTTCGCCGGTGGTAATGTGGCAACATTGTGGCAACCCGCTGAATTTCTTATTATTTTTGGTGCCGGTTTCGGTGCTCTGGTAGTGGGTAATTCCGGCTATGTGTTAAAAGAAATGTGGTCGCAGTTAAAGTCGCAGTTTATAAAGCACAAAGACAGCAGTGCGCTGTACCGTGAGCTGTTGTTATTAATGTATTCGTTGTTGGATCTGGCCAAAAGTAAAGGTTTACGTGAGCTGGACGAGCATGTCGAAAACCCGCAGACCAGTTCGGTTTTTCTTGCCTATCCACTGGTGCTGGAACATGAAGCACTGGTGGTGTTTGTCTGCGACAACCTGCGTCTGATGAGCATGGGCAAACTAAACGCGCATGACTTTGACAGCCTGCTGGAGCAGGAAATTTATACCATTGAACAGCAAAAATTAAAGCCTTCGGCCGCGATGGCCACTATTGCTGAAGCAATGCCGGGCTTTGGTATTCTGGCCGCGGTGGGCGGTATTATTATTACCATGCAGCATCTGGATGGCCCGCTTAGCAACATTGGTTATCACGTTGCGGCTGCACTGGTGGGTACCTTTATTGGTATTTTTGGCTGCTACTGTCTGATGGCCCCGCTAAGTTCTGCTATGGAGCAATACGTGAAAAAGCAGGTTGCACTGCTTGAGTGTGTGCGCGCTATTTTGGTGGCTCATGCCAAAGGCCATGTGGCGATAGTGGCAACCGATTCTGGCCGCCGCATGATTAACGAAGAGCAGAAGCCATCGTTTACCACGATGGAACAGTGGATTAACGATAAGGCCGCCTGATGAACAGCTCCAGCTCGCCGGTTATTATTAAGCGCAGTCAGCGCAGCGCCGCTAAAAGCAAATCTGGCGGTGCCTGGAAAGTCGCCTTTGCCGATTTTACGCTGGCGATGATGGCATTCTTTATGGTGTTGTGGATTTTAGAAGTCTCCAATATGAAAGAGCGCGCCGAAATTGCCAACTATATGCGCACCCATTCTATTTTCGAAGGCAGCCCGGCGCCGTTTGAACCGGGTAATAGCCCGTTTCCGGTCGATTTAGGCGGCACACCCTCAGTGGTAGATCAGAATTCTGCCAACACTTTGCCGCCGGATAACCCGTTGCCTGGCATGTCAGAGTATCTGCAGGTGCCCTCAGGTGACGACAGGCCACTGGCAGGTAAGGGCGATAAGCTAAATTCACTGATTGATGGCCAGTTCGACAGCCCGGCAGAACTGAGCCTGTTACTGCAAGCCTTTGAACAGGTCGCAGCCGAGCTGATGGCGCAGGAGCATATCCAACTGGACATCGTGCCGTCGGGCTTGCGGGTTATTATTCGCGATAACAAAAAGCAGCAGATGTTTATCCGCGGCCAGATGCGTATGACACCGTTTTTTGAAGACTTGCTGCTCAGCCTGGGCCCGGTGTTTAAAAAAGTACAAAACAAGCTGATTATTTCCGGCCATACCGACAACACCGCCTTTAGCGGCAGCCAGTACAGTAACTGGGAATTGTCGGGTGACCGTGCTTTGCAGGCCCGCCAGGTGTTGGCCGCCGGTGGCATGCCGGTTGAACGGGTAGCTCAGGTGGCCGCATTTTCGGCTACCCGGCCGCTAAACGAGCAAGATCAGGGCGACAGCGCTAACCGGCGCATTGAATTGCTGATCTTAACCAGTGCCGCCGAAGCGGAATTAAACCAGTTGTTCTCCCCCGATAACCAGAACAACGCCGTACAACAGGCAGCACAAGAAGCACAGCGCAATCAACCCGTTGGCCGTTCAGGAATAAGGATAACCGATGGTAGCAACTAAACCTGAGGCTTCGCGCAAATATTTACGCTGGTACTTTAGCGCCCAGAGTCAGCCTGTGGCTATTCAATCCAAAGGTATAGCGGTAAAGCTGTGGCAGAGCGGCTTATTTGGCAGCCAGATCTGTCAGGCAGTGGTAAAGGACATGAGTCTGGGGGGCGCCGGTTTACTGGCGCCGCTGGCAAAAACGGTACCGGATATCGTCATGGTTGAATATGACAACCAGTTTAAGATTAAAGCTGAGGTGGTATACCGCCGTCAGGTCAGCGACAAATTAGTGTTTCTTGGTATCAGCTGGCTGGACGCCAAGCGCGAACAGCGGCTGAATTTACTGCGCCGCTTAAGTAAAAAAGCCTACCGGGCATCACGCGATGCCGGTGCGACGGATAACGTAACTGCAGATGAATAAGATGAAAACTCCCACTTTGCTGGTCCAGGCTGACCAGGCCGCCCGGTGCCAGCCATTTGCGCTGACACTGGACCAACGCCGTTTCAGCGCAGCCAGCAAACAGGCTAAACAACGCTTACCTGATTTAGCGCAGGCGGTAGAGACAGAACTGAGCAAATTGCTGACCGATGTCGAATTTAATATTGAACTGACTTTATGCCAGGGTAGTGCGCTTGACAGCTGGCTGGCAGAGCCGGGGCGGCTGTTATTACAGTGTCCGGTGTTGGTGCCAACTGATACCAATTGTTATCTGGCGCTGGATTATATCAGCGTACACCATCTGGCTGATTTATCGCTTGGCGGCCAGCTTAGCAAAGTGCTGCCCGGAGAAGAAAAAACCGAATTAAGCGCCTCAGAGCTGCGCATTTGCAGCCGTATTGCCCAGCGTCAGTTACAGGCTATGCAGCAGTTATTGTTCAAAGAGCAATCAGCATTACCGGCCAGTGCCGTAAAACAGCAAATGGAACCGGCCCGGTTTCAGTACCTGCCGCTAAAGGTGCGCTTGTTGCTTGGCAGCGATGTGATTAGCTGGTTCTTATGGTTGCCGCTGGAGTTCTTTATCGCCCCGCAATACCACAGTGCTATCAGTGCCAGTGCGGTAGATATAACACACTGGCCACAGGTTCCGGTGCAGTGCCGGGTTGAGATGGTGCGTAAGAAAGTTAGCCTGCGCCAGTTGCAGGCCTGTCTGGATGGTGCCGTACTGCCGATCGAATTTGGCAGTGCTATGACATTACAGCTTAACCAGACAGCATTATTTCTGGGCAAAGTGGCAGAAGAAGCCAACAGCCTGGTATTCCAGATTACTGATATCGTTAATAAAGAGAAACAAGCATGAACGAAAACCTGAATAACAGCAAAGGTCTGGATGCGGCTTTGGCCGGGCTGGATATGATGGAAATGGACGATATCTTCGAGCAGGGTACTGACGGTGCCAGTGTGCCGGCTGATGGTTTGTCGATGTTCCGTGATGTGCCGCTGACTGTCACTTTAGAAGTTGCCAGTGCCGAAGTTACACTCGGTGAGCTTAGCCGGGCCAGTGTCGGCGATGTGCTGCCGCTGGACAAAGCCGTAGGCGAAGCGCTGGATGTAAAAGTAAACGGTGTGTTGTTTGCCAAAGCCGAGGTAGTGATGGTTGATGGCAAATATGGCCTTAAGTTTGTTAACCGCAAGGCGGCACCTGAGCATCATGAGTAAGCCACTGCTGACCTTGTTAATACTGCTGGCAGCTATGCTGCTAAGCGGTACGGCAATGGCAAATGATTTAACACTTTTATCGGTACGCGACACCGATGGCGGTCAGGATTACAGCGTAAAACTGCAGATTATGCTGCTGATGACCGCATTAAGCCTGATCCCCGGCATGCTGATGGTACTCACTTCATTTACCCGTATTGTGATTGTGCTGGCCATATTACGCCAGGCGCTGGGTTTACAGCAAAGCCCGCCTAACCGTGTGCTGATTGGTATTTCTTTGATGCTGACACTGCTGATTATGCGCCCGGTGTGGCAAGACGTGTATCAAAATGCCTTTAAACCCTATCAGGCAGAAGAAATGACGCTGGAGCAGGCGCTGGCGCGTGCAGAGCAACCACTACGGCAGTTTATGCTGGCGCAAACACGTGAAAACGAGTTGCATCAGGTGCTGTTAATTGCCAAAGAACCCACCACTATGGCTGCGGCAGATGTGCCGCTGGAAGTATTAATGCCAGCCTTTGTGCTCAGTGAACTGACCACAGCGTTTCAGATAGGTTTTATGCTGTTTATTCCGTTTCTGATTATCGACCTGGTGGTGGCCAGTGTGCTGATGTCGATGGGTATGATGATGCTGTCACCGCTTATTATCAGCCTGCCGTTTAAGTTAATGATTTTTGTGCTGGCAGATGGCTGGTCTATGGTGGCCGGTACTTTAGCTGCCACGTTCGGAGCGGCGCCATGACGGGAGCCAGGCTATGAGTCCGGAACAGGCTACTGAGCTTATTGCTCAGGCAGTGTATACCATTATTCAGATGCTGCTGGTGCTGATTGTGCCGGGGCTTATTCTGGGTATTGTTGTAGCGGTGTTTCAGGCGGCGACGTCTATTCAGGAGCAAACACTGACGTTTTTACCGCGTATGCTACTCACGCTGTTAATGGTGGTATTTGCCGGCCACTGGCTGATTAAAACCCTGCTGGCGTGGTTTGCTAATCTGGCACAGATTATCCCCGGAGTATTTGGGTGAATTCGTTAATTTCGCTGACAAGTGGCGAACTGATGAGCTGGATTGGCACCGTTTGGTGGCCTTTTGTCCGCTTGTCAGCACTCTTGTGGGCGATGCCGGTATTTGACAACCCCGCTGTTACGCCGCGGGCGCGTATTTTGCTGGCGATGTTTTTAAGCTTTCTGGTTGGCCCCACATTGCCAGCCATGCCGCAGGTTGACCCCTTTTCGCTGGATGCGATTGTTATCACCTTCGAGCAAATTGGCTTTGGCATTATGATGGGGCTGGCCGTGCGTATTTTGTTTGAAGTGCTGGCCCTGACCGGGCTGATGCTGTCGATGCAGATGGGTTTGTCGATGGCGATGATGATGGACCCCGGCAGCGGTGACTCTACCTCTTTGCTGGGGCATTTGTTCTGGGTGATGTCAGCCCTGTTGTTCTTCTCTTTAAATGGCCATTTACTGACGCTGGCAGTACTGATTGACAGTTTTACCCTGTGGCCGGTGGGCAGCGGCCTGTATCAGCTGAATATTACCGTGTTGCTGCAGTTGTTTGGTTGGATGTTCGGTGCGGCTTTGCTGGTAGCCTTACCGGCGGTAATTGCCATGCTGCTGGTTAACCTGACCTTTGGTGTGGCTACGCGCTCTGCGCCATCATTAAATCTGTTTGTACTGGGCTTTCCGATGACGCTGCTGCTGGGGTTTGTTTGTGTATTTTTAACTTTAAGCCAAACCGGTGTGCAGTTTTCTGCGCTGACCAGCCATGTGCTGGACAGCATGCGTTTACTGATGGAGTAAGCCATGAGTGAACAAAACAGCGCCCAGGAAAAAACCGAACAACCCACCGAGAAACGGCTGAAAAAAGCCCGTAAAGATGGCCAGGTTGCTCGCTCAAAAGAGTTGAACACTGCTGTGCTGTTGATGTTGGGGGTAGCGGGTTTACTGTGGTTTGCTCAGTTATTGTTTACATTGTTTATGCAGCTAATGCACAACAGCATGCAGCTGAATAAGGAAATGCTGGCAAATAATAAGTTGATGCCTTTGGCAATAGGCCAGGCGTTTTTAGATATGCTTGGTGCCCTGATGCCGTTCTTATTGTTGTTGTTTCTGGCGATGTGGATTATTGGGGCCATGCCCGGTGGCTTTATCTTTTCCGGCAGCCTGCTTGGGCCTAAGTTTAATAAGTTAAATCCGCTAACCGGCTTGGCGCGGATGTTCAGCATGAACGCGTTGGTAGAGCTGGCCAAATCAATCATTAAAGTACTGTTGTTGGGCGGTTGTCTATATGGCTTTCTCAGCCAATTATGGACCCGTCTGCTGTTTTTACAGCGGCTGGATCTGACAACCGCATTGCAGGAAGGGTTTGGCCTGTTATCACTGAGCCTGATGATTACGGTCACTTTGTTGCTGCTGGTTGCGGCGATAGATGTACCCTATCAGCAGTACACTATTTCCTCCAAGATCAAGATGACCAAGCAGGAAGTAAAAGAAGAGCGTAAATCCTCTGACGGCAGCCCGGAGATCAAAGGCCGTATCCGCCAGATCCAGTTTCAGATGGCGAACCGCAAAATTGAAGAGCGGGTGCCCAAAGCGGATGTTATCGTGATGAACCCAACGCACTATGCAGTGGCCATCCGTTATAGCGAAAAAGATGCCAGAGCACCCTATGTGGTAGCCAAAGGCATAGATGAAATGGCGCTACGCATCAAAGCTGTAGGCCAGCGTCATCAGATAGAAGTGTTAGAAGTACCTGTACTGGCGCGGGCCATGTATTATTCCACCCGGGTTGATCAGGAAGTGCCTAAAGGGTTGTATACGGCAATAGCCTATGTGCTGACCTACGTGATGCAGTTAAAAGCCTACAAACATGGTCGTGGCCAGCAGCCTGCACCTTTGCCGGCGCTGGATATTCCGAAATCGTTGTTAGACAAAGCTAATGTCAGAGGTAGTTAAACAGTGAACTGGCGTACTCTTACCCAACCTTATACTGCTATTCCCGTATTGTTACTGGCTATTCTGGCGATGGTGGTATTACCGCTGCCGGCCTGGATGCTGGATGCGCTGTTTACCTTCAATATAGTGCTGTCAGTGATTGTGCTGCTGGTGGCAGTATCAAGTAAAAAGCCGCTGGACTTCTCAGTATTTCCTACAGTATTGCTGGTGGCAACGCTGATGCGGTTAACGCTGAATATCGCCTCTACCCGTGTAGTATTGTTGCATGGCCATGAGGGTTCAGATGTTGCGGGCCGGGTGATCCAGGCCTTTGGTGAAGTGGTGATTGGCGGCAACTATGTTGTCGGTATGGTGGTATTTATTATTCTGATGGTGATTAACTTTGTGGTGATCACCAAAGGCGGCGAGCGTATTTCCGAAGTGGCTGCCCGTTTTACGCTGGATGCTTTACCCGGCAAACAAATGGCCATAGATGCGGATATGAACGCCGGCCTGATTGGCCCGGAACAAGCCAAAGAGCGGCGTAGTGAAGTTGCCCGCGAAGCAGATTTTTACGGTTCAATGGATGGTGCGTCCAAGTTTGTCCGTGGTGATGCCATTGCCGGTTTAGTTATTCTGGTCATTAACCTGCTTGGTGGTATCAGCATCGGGGTATTCCAGCACGGCCTGAGCATGGGTGAGGCGTTTCAACGCTTTGCGTTACTCACCATAGGTGATGGCCTGGTAGCTCAGATCCCATCGCTACTGCTGGCCGTTGCGGCAGCAATTATCGTCACCCGGATGAATGACGAAGGCGAAATGTCTGATGAGGTAGGCAAACAGCTGCTGGCCTCTCCCAGAGTGTTGCTGACTACCGGCGGTATTATGTTGATCCTGGGGCTGGTGCCGGGTATGCCGGCACTGGCTTTTATCAGCTTTGGCCTGCCACTGGTATACGTGGCCTGGCGTTTACAGCAGCGGGTAGATAAAGGCGAGCTGGTTCAGGCAGAGCTGTTAACCGAAAGCATAGCGCAAACGCCAAAAGCACTGGGCTGGGACGATATTCCACATATTGACCGTTTATCAATAGAGCTGGGCTTTCGTCTGGTGTATCTGGCCGACAAAGATAAAGGCGAAGAACTGGTACAAACCTTACGCGGTATCCGCAAAACGCTGTCAGAGCAAAGTGGCTTTTTATTACCTGAAGTACGGGTACGCGACAATCTGCAGCTAAACCCGCAGGAATACCGTATTAAACTGGCCGGGGTGCCGCTGGCCAGCGGCCGGTTAAACCCGCAGCAGTTGCTGGCGCTTAACACCGGTGAAATTTATGGCCAGCTTGACGGTGAAATTACCCGTGATCCGGCTTATGGCCTCGAAGCAGTATGGGTTGACAACAATACCCGCGCCAAGGCACTGAACCTGGGTTATTCAGTGGTTGATCTGGCGACCATTATTGCTACCCACGCCGGCAAGGTTATTAAAGAAAATCTGTCTGAGCTGTTTGTTTATGAAGACGTAAAGCAGCTGAATAAACGGCTGGCGGCAGTAGCGCCGGTGCTGGCAGAAGCGTTGGATAAAGCACTCAGTGCTACTGTACAGTTAAAAGTGTACCGGCTGATGCTGCGGGAACAGGTGAGCCTGGGCGATATTCTGACTATTGCCAGCACCTTACTGGACAGCAGCGAAGTAACCAAAGATCCTATTTTACTTACCTCAGACGTGCGCTGTGCATTGCAGCGGGCGCTGGTGCGGCAAATAAGCGGCGATAAAGAAGAGCTGGCCGCTTTTACACTGGATGAAAAGCTGGAGCAAACCTTACAAAGTGCGCTGAATCAGGCAATGCAGGCAGGCAAAGTTGCGTTAGACAGCTTTCCGGTAGCGCCTAACCTGCTCAGCCAGTTTCAGCGCAATATGCCGCTGATCTGCAGCCAGATGCAGCAGCAAGGCTACACCCCGGCATTAGTGGTCGTGCCGCAATTGCGGCCGTTGCTGGCGCGCTATGCCCGCACTTTTACGCAAAACTCACTGGCGGTGCTGTCGTATAACGAGATCCCGGAAACCTTACGGGTAAATGTAATAGGGGCCCTGGGCTAAAAGTAAGTGGCTGCTGGCCGGGGTTGTCATAGTGTTGTCACAGCGCTGCGTTATGCTAAACGATGTATTTAGATAGTTGTGCAGGCTGTGTAAATAGTTAGTCAGCTTTTAAGCAAGATCTGGTCTGATTAGTTAGCGCTGAAATGTGACCAAATATGTAACAATAAGCGGTTTTAACTCTATGATCTTTAAGATCATGAAAGATCTTTTTAAAGTTTGACTTGCCAGAGAGTGGTAATTTAGATATCTTTTATATTATTCAGTTTAGGTTCATAAATCATTTTAAGATTTGTGAGCCAGTTAAGACAATTAAAAGGCAAACTGCACCGAAAGGGCAGGACGCAAAGCCACCGGTCTACGACGTTTTAATAAAACGTTACGATAGCGGGGTTGCATTAGCTTGGCAACATCCTCGTGATGTGTCTCTGCCTGCACGGCTGCCCGTGTTAGTGCTGAGCGCTTTCTATGCAGTTTTCCTTTTATTTTCTTAAGCCAGTGGCGTATCGCGTTGCGATACAGGTTGCGGTTAAATAAAAGGGTATCAATGTGTCTTTGTTTTCTCTTAGCTTGTGGTTTAGTACTTCTGCAATCGGCACTGCCATTGCGGGCACTGTGCTGATCCAGCCAGCCGAGCAGGCGCAGTGGCAGCTTGACAGCAGCGCCTTTCATTGCCGTTTACAGCAGCGGGTTAGCGGGTTGGGCCAGGTGAGCTTTGCTCTGGAACCCGGCCAGCCGCTGCAGCTCGATCTTGAACTGGCACAGCCTTATCCCACTTTAGAGCAAGCCACTGTTGCCGCCCGCAGTGCCGATTGGCAACCGGATACTATCCAGCCTGAAAGCCTGCCTTATATGGCCGAGCTATATCATGACAGCCAGATAAGTTTCTTGCAGGCGGCGTTGCCGTTATTTCAGCAGGTGCAGGCCGGGGCCTGGCTGCAGTTTGAACTGGACAATGGCCGGCAGCAGCAACAGTTATTACTTACCAGCGTGCGTGGCCATGAAGCGGTAGAACAGTTTCGAGGCTGCGTGGCGAAAATGTCGCCGCTGTCCTGGCAGCAGGCGCGTGATACCGACATTGTTTTTGCCTCAGGCCAGCGCCTGGTTGATCGCACACAATTGCCGGTATTGCAAAAACTGGCGCGCTATCTGCAACTTGACCCCTCTGTTAAAAAAATTCTTATCGATGGCCATACCGACGATGTTGGTACGGTATTGGCTAACCGGCAGCTATCAAAAGAAAGAGCCGATGAAGTGGCAGCACGACTGATCGAATTGGGTGTAAAGGCCAGCATGCTGGAAGTACGCGCCCATGGTAATCGTTATCCATTGCTGCACAGCCAGGGTAAGGCTGAACAATCTAATCGCCGGGTGTCCATCCGGTTAATCCGAACCACTTCCTGAGCAGGATCTGACTAACCATGAATTCACCCTACGTGTTATGGATAGACCAACAAAAACCCAGTGCCGAGGTACAGCAATGTATCAGTGCTGAGGGGTACAGTTTATTACACACTCATACCGTGACTGAGATCATCAGCCTGTGCCATGACTACCAGCCAGCACTGGTATTTATTGACAGTGGTATGCCGCAAATGACGTTACCGGATCTGGTCACGCTGGTGTACCGCAAGCTGCCTGCTGCGCAAATTATCAGCATGGTAAATAACGACCAAAGCGAATTAGCGTCCGATACCTTACAAAGCGGCGCTATTGATTATTTACTTAAACCTTTTTTTGCCTCGCAGTTAAAAACCTCAATCCGTAATGCTACGGCCATGAGCAAGGGGCTAAAAGATTTAGTGGCCGTGTCGCATGCCAGCCGTCAGATCCTGCAACTGGCTAACCGGGCCGCGCAAACTGAAGCCAGTGTATTGATACTGGGCGAGTCCGGTACCGGTAAAGAACGCTTGGCGCAGTTTATTCATCAGGCTTCAGATCGTGCTGATAAACCTTTTGTTGCCGTTAATTGCGCAGCTATTCCGGAGCATATGCTTGAGGCCATGCTATTTGGCTACAACAAGGGCGCTTTTACCGGCGCGGTCAGCCAGCAAATTGGTAAATTTGAAGCGGCCAATGGCGGCAGTATTTTACTGGATGAAATTTCTGAGTTACCACTGGCCTTACAAGCCAAACTATTGCGGGTGCTGCAAGAGCGGGAATTGGAACGCCTTGGCAGTAACAACCGCATTAAGCTGGATATCCGCGTTATTGCTGCCAGCAACAAAAATCTGCGTACTCAGGTAGAGCAGGGGCTGTTTCGCGAAGACTTATTCTACCGGCTGGATGTTTTGCCACTAAGCTGGCCGGCGCTGCGCGAGCGCCGTGATGATATTTTGCCACTGGCAGAGTTCTTTATTAACAAGTATGGCAACGGCAAATACCGTTTAAGCCGCGGCGCGGCCGATGTGATGTTGCAATACAACTGGCCGGGCAACGTGCGTGAACTGGAAAACGTGATGCAGCGGGCTTTGGTTATGGCGCGTGGCATCGAATTGCAGGTAGCTGATTTGAATTTACCGCAATGCCACCCGCAGGCCGCCGCTATTTGTGCCGGTTTACTCAAGCAAAGTAAGAAAAATGCCGAGTTTGATTACATTCTCGATGTACTGAACAAATGTAACGGCCACCGCACCCGCACGGCACAGGCACTGGGTGTAAGCACCCGCGCCCTGCGCTACAAATTAGCCGCCATGCGTGAGCATGGTGTTGACATAGACGCATTAGCTTCTTAAGGAATTTATGATGATTTCACCAATAAACAGCCAGAGCCAGATGCTGGATATGATGACAGCGTTGCAGCAGGTTGCCAGCAATGAGCGCGTGGCACCGGCTAATAACGACAGCGGCATCGGCGCTGATTTTTCGCAGGTGATCCGCTCAATCAATCAGCAACAGAATATCGCTGCTGACATGATGACGGCGGTAGACACCGGCCAGTCTGACGATGTGGTGGGCGCTATGATAGCCAGCCAGAAAGCCAGTTTAAGTTTCTCTATGCTGCTGCAGGCGCGTAATAAGGTACTGAGCGGCATTGATGATGTAATGCGGATGTCACTGTAAGGACAATGTAATGAAAGGCGAAGTGATAAAACAAATGCCCGCGGCGCATATCGAGGGTAACTTTCGCGAGAAAGTCATTAACTTGTCCAACAGGTTTAACTGGTTACCGGGTGGCGACCGCAGCATAGCGTCTATCGCCTTACTGGCTACGCTGGTGGCGGCGACGATAGTGCTGATTTTATGGACTTCGGCAAAAAACTATGTGCCCTTGTATGGTAATCAGGAGCATTACGACAAAGCCGGCATCCTGGAAGTGCTCGACAAAGAAAAAGTCGCCTTTCGGATTGATACCGACACCGGCAATATTATGGTACCGCAGGATCGTCTGGCCGACGCCCGTATAACGCTGGCCGCACGCGGTATTAAAGCTGCCATGCCAGAGGGGCTGTCTACCATAGGCGAGAAAGTGACTATGGGTACCAGCCAGTTTATGGAGTCTATGCAATACCAGCATGCGCTGGAAGGTGAACTGGCGCGCACCATTATAACGATGGACGGCGTGCGCAACAGCCGGGTGCATCTGGCCGTGCCAAAACGTAATTTATTTGTTGGCCGCCAGGAAGAAAAATCTGCCGCTTCAGTAATGGTTGATTTAGCGCCGGGTTACGAGCTGAAACCCAGCCAGGTTGAAGCTATTGTCAGCCTGATCAGCGGCAGTGTACCGGGGCTGGATCCACGCAACGTATCGGTGGTAGATCAGCGCGGTAAGCTGCTGACCGGCGAGTTGTATGACGACGCTCCGATTGGCAAGGAAACTGACAAAAAGCTGGCCTTTATTCAGAAGCTCGAACGCAATATTGAACAACGTGCCGCCATTATGTTGTTGCCTATTCTGGGCGATGGCAACTACCGCATTCAGATATCGTCGGATGTCGATTTTAGTGTGGTAGAAGAAACCCGCGAAGTGGTTGATCCTGCCTCGGTAATGCGGTCTGAATCAATAAAAACCGATACTATGCTTGATCAACTGGCAATGGGCATTCCCGGCTCGCTGGCCAATCAACCACCCTTACCGGCTAATCAGCAGGCCGAAGACAATAACCAGCGTACCTCAGAGCGCAACGAAAGCAGCCGCCAGTTTGACAATGGCCGGGCGGTAACTCACACCCGTTTTGAAGTGGGCAGGTTAAAGTCGATGAGCGTGTCAGTACTGGTAAATGAAGCCGCTGCAGGCGATGCCGGCTGGACTCAGGCGCAACTACAGCAACTGGGCGAAATGGTTAAAACGGCAACTGGTTTTCAGGCCGACCGTGGCGATCAGTTTAATATCACCAGTTTTGGCTTTGTTGCCGCAGAGCTGTCAAGCGAACCGCAGGCAGGTTTACCCTGGTGGCAGCTACCTGAAGTGAAAGAATATGCCCGCTATGTCTTTGGCAGCTTAATAGCACTGGCATTGATCCTGTTTGGTGTACGACCTTTGGTTAACCACCTGATCACCGGCAAAAAGCAACGCGAGCCGGAAACAGACCATGCTTACGCCGCATTGTCGGATGAACCCCTGCCAGCACTGAATGCGCAGTCAAATGCAAAAAATGCCGCAGACAGCAGCGCCGATGCAGCTCAGGGCGATATACCACAACCTGGCTTTAATGCGCTTAACCTGCCGAAAATTGGTTCTGAATTTGCTGAGCAAATCAGCCATATGCAGCTTTTGGCCAGTAAAGAATCTGACAGGGTAACCGCAGTGATTAAATATTGGGTAGAGCGAGGAGTCAGCATTGAATCAACTAAGGTCTGAACATAGCCGCACTATTACCGATTTAGATCGGGCGGCAATTTTGCTGCTAAGCATGGGCGAAGAAAATGCCGCCGGTATTATTAAAAAGCTGAGCCGGCATGAGGTTAAAGCCTTGTCAGAACGTATGGCGAAGATCACCAACGTAACGCAGGACGATGTAGCATTAATTTTAAACGACTTTTTTGACTGTTACCGCAGTGAAAGCGGTGTCAGCGGTGCTTCAAGGTTGTATCTGGAACGGGCGCTGGATAAAGCCGTTGGCCGTAAGCTGGCGCGCGGCATGCTGGATGATATCTACGGCGGCGCACTGGCGGATGATTTACGCCGCCTGGAGTGGGTACCCCCTGAGTTGCTGGCACGTTTTTTAGAGCAGGAGCACGTGCAAATGCAGGCACTGTTGCTGGCATTTTTACCGCCCGAGCAAGCCTCAGCAGTTATAGCGCTGTTTCCTAAGCAAAAGCATGACGACATCCTGTTTCGTATTGCCAGCCTGCGTGAAGTCAGCGAACACGTAATGGATGATTTACGCCATACACTGGAAGCCTGTATTGAATATGTTGGCGAACAGGTTGGTGCCCGCGTTAACGGCGTGGAAAAAGTGGCAGAAATAATGAACCGTTACAATGGCAATAAAGCCGAGGTAATGGAGCTGCTAAAACAACATAACGCCGAAACCGCCGAAGCTGTGCAGGATAAAATGTATGACTTTGGCTCACTGGCGCGCCAAAGCGAAGATGTGCTGGCTCATCTGCTGAACGAAATACCGGATGAGCTATGGGTAGTGGCACTAAAAGGTTGTGAACCGGCGATGCTGGACAGCATTATGTCGGCCCTGCCAAAACGGCTGGCACAGGTTTACCGCCAGCAAATTGAAGGCACCAAAGCGCAAACTGTTACCAAAGTAGAAGCGGCCCGGGCCGAAATAATGCGCATGATCCGCCAGATGATGGCCAAAGGCGAAGTGGATTACCGTTTGTACGAAGAAGCGACACTGGGATAACTATGGCAGATCTGTATCGTTTTCCCGGTGTACAGCGTGATCTGAGCAAACAAAGCCCGGAGCAGCAACTGCAGCAAGCTTATGAACGCGGCCTGCAGGAAGGCCGGCTGCAGGGCGCAGAGCAAGGGCGGCTGCAGGCACAACAGCAGGCCGAGCAACAGGCGCTGCAACAGGCTGATGCCCGCCAGCAACAAGCGATACAGCAGCTGCGCCAGCAGTTTGAGCAACAATTGCAGCAGCTACAACAGCAATTGCAGCAACAACAGCAGCAACAGGAAAAACAACTGGCACAGGCCATATTTGAACTGGTTAGCCAGCTGGCCACACTGACGCTGGAGGCTGAACTTAGCCTGCAACCGGCGCATTTGCAGCAAGCTATCGCTAACGTATTGGCCTTATTACAGGTAAACGAACAGATCCATACTATCCGGCTGGCCCCAACAGACTTTGCGCTGTGGCAGCAACTGGATATTGCCGCCCTTGATAATATTAACCTGCAACCCGACGCCCGGCTGGCAGCGGGCAGTGCTGAATTTGTCGGTTTATCTCAGTTACATTTACTCGATTTTCGCCAGCGTTTAACCCAGATGCTACCGCAGCTAAAACAGCAGCTTGAGAGCAGCCATGAGCCTGCTTAACCGCGTGCAACAGGCTGGCGGCCAGTTAGATGCGGGTGCCTTATATCAGAGCTTTGGCACTCTGGTGCGGGTAAACGGCATGGTGCTTACCGTAGCCGGTGGCCAGTATACGCTGGGGCAACGCTATCAGGTAGAAATGCAGGACGGCCAGTGGGTTGAAGCTGAAGTAGTAGGCTTTGACCGTGAACAGGCCTTTTTAATGCCGCTTACCAACGCCAGCGCGCTGACAACAGGTGCCAGAGTGAAGCCACAGTTGAACGCAACGGCATTAACAGTAAGCCGGGCGTTACTGGGGCGGGTGGTGGATGGCCTGATGCAGCCACTGGACGGTGGCCCGGCTTTAACCAAAGGTGAGCATATCAGCAGCCAGTTGGTTGCGGTAAATCCGATGCAGAAAAAGGGTGTAACCACGCCGCTGGATGTCGGTATAAAAGCGATTAATGGTTTATTTACTGTGGGGCAGGGCCAGCGGCTGGGCTTATTTGCCGGCTCTGGCGTGGGTAAAAGTAAATTGCTTGGCATGATGACACGCTTTACCAGTGCTGATGTCGTGATCGTCGGTTTAGTGGGCGAGCGTGGCTGGGAAGTAAAAGACTTTATTGAACATAGCCTTGGCCCTGATGGTATGAAAAAAGCCATCGTTGTGGCCGCACCGGCCGATCAGTCACCGTTGCTGCGGATGCGCAGTGCCGAGCTGGCGCACCGTTTGGCAGCCTGGTTTCGCGATCAGGGCCTGCATGTGTTACTGCTGGTTGATTCGTTAACCCGCTATGCTCAGGCACAGCGCGAAATTGCGCTGTCTGTTGGTGAGCCGCCTGCTACCCGCGGTTATCCGCCGTCGGTATTTAGCAAGCTTACCCAGTTAGTAGAGCGCGCCGGTAACAGCAGTGACAGTAGCGGTAGTATGACAGCTATTTACACCGTACTGGCCGAAGGCGACGATCAGCAAGACCCGATAGCCGACGCCGCCCGCGCTATTCTGGATGGCCACGTGGTACTAAGCCGCGAACTGGCCGAGCGCGGCCATTATCCGGCAATAGATATTGGCGCTTCCATCAGCCGGGTTATGCCGAATATTGTTTCTGAGCAGCAGCTGAAAAGCTGTTACAGCTTAAAACGTTTATACAGCCGTTATCAGCAGGTACAGGAGCTGATCCCGCTTGGCGCTTATCAGGCCGGTAAAGACAGCGAGCTGGATCGCGCCGTGGCGTTGTATCCGAAGATAGAGCAGTTCCTCTGTCAGGGTTTAAATGAACAGGTTGATTTCAGCCAAACCGAACAACAACTGGCAACTTTGGTGGCGCAGCATGCTTAAAAAATATCTGCAAACGCAACAGGACAACTTCGATATCATGCGCAGCCGGCACAGCCAGCTGCAACGTCAGGCCGAGCATGAGCAGCAGCGTAGCAGCCTGCTGACGCAGCATATCAATAGTATGGAAACCAGCCGGCAGATGGTATGCAGCCTTAGCCTGCAAAATCTGTCGGGCTTAAAGGTGATCATGCATGATATGGCGCAGCAACAACAACACCGTAGCTTACTGGCGCAGCAGGAAGCGGCTATGCAGCAACAGGCCTGCAGTAAGCAGGCGGCCTACAACCTGGCCATAGAGCAGGTACTGGAAAAACGCCGCCAGCGCCAGATACTGCAACAACAACGGCGCGAGCAAAAGCAGCAGGACGAACTGGCAATGCAAATGTATCAGCGCCAGCGCGTCTTAGGTTAAGGCCGTTACTTCACTACAAAATCAAAGTACTGCTCGGTATATACCGGTGGCTGGTGGGTAAAGTGCCACCATTCCATGCTGTATACCTTAAAACCGGCGTTGTGCATCAGGTTTTCCAGCAACTGCCGGTTGGCTTGTTGTGCGGCTGTAATGCCGGGTGCACCCACATTGGATATAGGGTCAAACATATCAAAGGGTGAGCCCATATCAATGGGCCGCCAGTTGCCGCTGCTATCTTTCGCCGCCAGCGTTAAATCTATTGTACTGCCGCGGCTGTGGCCGGACTTTTCGGCAATATATTCGCCCACCAGTTTATCTTTGCCCAGATTCGGATAGTACTGCGCTTTGGTGCGGGTATCGCTTAAATCGCTGGCCCAGCGCATAAAATGGTTTACCGCCCGTTGTGGCCGGTAGCAATCAAATATCCACAGCGTATAGCCATGGGCTGCAGCGGCTTGCTGCACCTGCACCAGTGCCCGAGCCGCATTTTGTTGCAAATAGCATTTGTTAGCCTGGTAACCGTCTACTTTACTGCCAACAAAATTCTCTGTACCAAGGTAGGCCATATGCACCTGCGCCTGTGGTACTAAAGTGGCAATATCAATAAAGTCAGCCGGTACACCGGTTTGTGGCTCTACCGCCGCGCAACCGGTTAACAGCAATGCCGTTAGTGTCAGTGGTTTCATATCATCATCACTCCGGCCAGTAAGAACGCCAGCAGCGCCAGCACACCGCAGAACAGCGCATAGGGCAGCTGGGTTTTAACGTGTTCGAGTAAATCACAACCCGAAGCCACCGAACTTACCGCTGTGCTGTCGGATATCGGCGAGCAGTGATCGCCAAACACACCACCGCTGAGTATTGCTGCCAGCACCAGCGACGGCGGCAGGCCGAGCAATTCTACCATCGGCATGCCGATGGGGATCAAAATGGCAAAAGTGCCCCAACTGGTGCCGGTGGTAAACGAAATTAACCCGCCGGCCAGAAATAGCAGGCATGGGATCAGCACCAGCGGCAGGCTGTCATTAACGATAGAGGCAATAAAAGTACCGGTGCCCAGCAGTTTTAAACTGCTGCCCAGTGCCAGCGATAGCAGCACTATCGTTACCAGCGGCAGCAGTTCACTCATGCCTTTAAAGCCGATATCCACCAGTTGCTGATGTTTAAAGCGTTTGCTGAATAACATCATGCAATACGCGACTAAACACGCCAGTGTGGTGGCATATAATACCGATTGCGAGCCCGAGCCTCCCACCAATCTGCCATTGCCGGTCATCAGCATAAAGCCCAGCATTGAGGCCACCAGCGTCAGTAACGGCACCAGCATAAAAGATGGGTGGCTGGGTTTTACATCAATTTCGGTATGGGCCGACAGTGTATGCAGTTCTTGTTCTGACTTGCGCATCGGGCCATAAACCTTGCCGGTAATAATGGTGTACAGCACTACCGTTAATGTAAACAGCGCATAAAAATTCAGCGGTATAGTGCCAATCAGCACACTTACCGCGTTATCGCCCAAAGAATAGTTGCTAAGCAGGCCCAGAATATAAGCGCCCCAGCCATTAAGCAGAATAATAATGCAAATGGGTGCGCTGGTACTGTCGATAATATAGGCCAGCCGGGCACGGCTCATTTTAAACTTGTCGAATAAGCCGCGTGAGCTGATACCGGCGGTAAGTGAGCTAAGGTTAGATTCAATAAACGTAACCGAGCTGATAAAAAAGGTCAGCAGGCCAGCCTGCCGCGGGGTTTTCGCCACGCCTTTTTCGACCAGCATTTTTACCGTGGCCGACACACCGCCAGAATCACGCATATAGGCCAGCAGGCCGCCTACCAGCAAAGAAAACATCAAAATACGGGCGTTATCGCTGTCTTTGGTTACCGCAACAATGCGCTCCAGCGTTTGAATACCGCCATCCAGCAACAGGCCTGGCCCGGCGCCCTGGCCGGCTTGCAGAAAAATCAGTAACTCAGCGCTGCATAACGATAGCAGCAGGGCCAGTATCACTTCTTTACGCCACAGTACAATGACAATGGCGACCAGCGCCGGAACTAAGGTTAACCAATCAGCCAAAATGGCCTCCTGTTATTATTATTGTATTTTGTTTTGCTGCTGAATAATTTATACCGGTTGTGTCACAGTGTCGCAAGCTTTGCTGTGGCTTTTGCGATAAAGCGGCCATGGTAGCCGATTGCGACAGTAGGGGCTATTCAGCGGTTTGCTGGTTCGCGATTAACTTGCATTTGTTAACAAAAGTGCGCCATGCTAGCAAGCTCAGGCAGTTAAGCAGAGGTGTAACATGCAAGGTGCTGTTAGTAGATTTTTGGCAACAGGGCTTCTGGCCGGCGTATTCAGTTTAACCATGGCGGTACAGGCAATGACAATGAATAGTTTATCCCCAACGCAGTATAACGACATTAAACAAAGCGATCTGGATAAGCCGCAACTGGACTATGACGACATTGCACCGCTGCTGTTGCAGCATCAGCAAAACCCGCTATTCCGTTTTACGCAATTGGGGCAATCGGCGCTGGGTACGCCAATCTGGCAAATAGACATTGGCACTGGCCCGGTAAAAATGCTGGCCTGGTCACAAATGCACGGCAACGAGTCTACCGCTACGGCGGCGCTGATGGATTTACTGAATTTTATTGCTGCAGAGCGGCAAAAAAGCTGGCGTGACAACTGGCTGAGTAAAGTCAGTATCCGCTTAATACCGATGGTAAACCCAGACGGTGCCGCTGCCGGTTCACGCTTTAACAGCATGGGCATCGACATTAACCGCGATGCTAAAGCGTTACAAAGCCCGGAAGGCCGTTTGCTAATGCAGGCTGCCAAAGAATTTAAACCGGATTTTGGCCTTAACCTGCATGACCAGAACCGCTTTTATGCCGTAGGCGACAGCAATAAACAAGCGACTATCTCCTTGCTGGCGCCGGCATTTAATGAAGCAAAAGACATAGACGAGGCCCGTAAAAGAGCCATGCAGCTGATTGGCGACATGCGCGATCTGCTGGAAACCGAGCTGCCGGGTTATCTGGCCAAATACAACGACACTTTTTCCTGGCGTTCTTTTGGTGACACCTTTGCCGGTATGGGCATCAGCACTGTGCTGATTGAATCGGGCGGCCACCCGCGCGACGACAACCGCCAGGTAGCACGTAAACTTAATACCCAGTTGCTGGTAATGAGCGTTGAAAGTATCGGCAGCGGCGCTTATCAGCAACAGCCGCTAAGTGCGTATCAGGCTATTCCGTTTAACCGCGATGGCGGCATTAAAGATGTGCTGATTAATAATCTGGGTATCAGTGTTAATGGCAATAACGCTCAGGTCGATCTGGCGTTAGAGCTAGATACCATTGCAGGCGGTCAGGGCCGGGTGCGAGATATCGGTGATTTATCTATTTATGGCGCCTACCAGCAGTTTGACGCCAGCGGCTTGCAGTATCAGGCGCCCAAAGCCTATGTGCTTAGTAAAGCTTTAACACTGGATAACGCCGGCTATATCGCGCTGCTGCGCCAGGGCTACAGCCACTTTAGCGGTGATGCCAAACTGCTAAGCAATAATTCAGATTTCCCGGTGGTAATAAACCCCAAAGGTTTGGCGACAACAACGCCACAGCGCCACCGTTTGGCCACTTTTTTACTGCGCAATGATAAAGGCGTGCAGCTGGCGCTGTTAAACGGCCAGTTGCTGGATCTTAACAACGCTACACTGCTGGATCTTAACAAATAGTGCTAAGCCGGCTGGCGCAAACTGGCCGGCCCGCTGTAGCCTTGCCCCGCTGACATCGTTGTCAACATAGTGTCATATCTGTGCGTTATTGTGCGTTATTGTGCGATAGGACAATAACAGGGCAGGGCATTATGTTTAGTCGATCAGTGTCTAGCGTAAATCAGTCAGAGCCAGAGCTGCATCAGGCGCTGAAAAATGCCGCACCACTGGCACGTTACCTGGAAAAAAATGCCAGTAGTGCCGATGCGGCTGATATTTTTCAGGAGTCTATCGCCAGAGTGCTGGAGCAGGCCAGGCAAAAACCTGTGCTTAATCCGCTGGCTTATGCCTTTACCGTGGCCCGCCATATGCTGATGCGGCTAAAACCGCTACCGGCAGATCAACCAGACGAGCTGGCCTGTCAAAGCGCCAACCCGGAAGAAATGGCCAGCATGCAGCAAACGGTTGCTCTGTTTAGTCAGGCGTTGGAAGTTATGCCTGCGTTACGGCGTCAGGTATTTGTGTTGTACCGCATGGAAGGCAAAAGCCGCAGCTGTATTGCTGCTTTACTGCAAATCAGTGAAGAAGCGGTAGCTAAGCATGTCAGCCGCGCCCTGGCAGATATTCAGCGTCAAATCGACCGGCAACATACGGTGTAACAATCTCAGCGCTGAGTAAATAAAACCCGTTAAGTGAATACCATCTTTTATTAAAGTACATTTTATTACAGTGGACATTGATTACAGCATTTTGAGTACAGCACCTTGAGTACAGCAGAACAACCAGAACAGGATCGGTATTTACAGGCCGCAGCCTGGGTAGAAAAGCTCGCCGCCGGTGAGCTGGACAGCCTGAGCAAAAGGCGGTTCAGCCATTGGCTGGATGCCGATCCGCGCCACCGCGAGCTGTTATTGTCGATGCTGCAAACCTGGCAGGATCCGGCGTTAACCAAAGCATTGGCTGCCTATCAGCCACATCCGTTAAAACGCTGGCAGTTTTCATTATCACGCTCTCATTTAGCCGGCGCAGCTATATTTCCCCGGGCGGGGTCTTTAACTGCAGTTGCATGCAGCACTGTGCTGGCAGTGGCGCTGTATCTGGGCTACGGCAGCTTGTCCCGTACTGCTGCGCCTTATGAATTAAAAACAGCGCAAGCCAGCACCATGTACCAGACGCTGGGCGATGGCTCGGTGGTAGATATGGCCGCCGCCAGCCAGCTAACGGTATTGTTTAGCGCAGATAAACGTCAGGTAGTGCAGGGGCTGGGTGCAGCCTATTTTGCCGTAGCCAAAGATAAACAACGGCCGTTTGAAGTGCGGCTGGATCAAGCTACAGTGGTAGCGGTAGGCACTGAATTTAATATCGACCGCGACCCGGATCTGATAGATATCACGGTGTACGAAGGGGCAGTGCAGGTGCAGGCCACCGCCACCGGCCCACGGCAGCTGCTTAAAGCCGGTGAGCGGGTGCGCATCAGGCAGAATAAGTTATCAAAGGTAGAAAAAGTCGACCTGCAGCAATTGGTTGACTGGCGCTCGGGCTGGATTGAAATTGAAAACGAACCCTTAGCCTATTTGCTGCACCGGTTAAACCGTTCAACTGATGTACCTGTGAGTGCCAGTGCTGAAGTCGCGGGCTTAAGAGTGGCCGGCCGCTTTGAGCTGGCCAATACGCAGCAGACGTTACAGGCATTAACAGAAGCCTATGGCCTGACGTTGCAACAACACAGCGGCGGTATCCGGCTTAGCCGGTCGCCGTACCCGCTACAGCAATAGTATGGCCGGGCTTGTGCCAGTGCAGCCTGTGTTTTATCTGGTGTTGTTACTGTTATTTAGCCCTGCTGTGTGGCCCGCAGCGCAGCATAATCCTGAACCGCAGCATAAGGCGGCTGACCGCCAGCGTTATGCTCTGCCGGCGCAACCATTGGCAGCAGCATTATTACAATTTGCCCGCCAGATAAATAAACCCTTGCTGTTCAACCCTGCCCAACTTGCCGGCTTACAGGCACCTGCCGTGGCGGGGGACTTTACCGCTGACGAAGTATTACAGCAACTGCTGGCACAACAGCCGCTGGAGGCCATACCCCATGCATCAGGCTGGTTAATTAAAGCTGAAGCTAAAGTGCCAGCTGCAAACCCTGCTGCCCCTGCGGCCAAACCGGCAGCTAAACCCACAGCTAGCGCACCGGCGATGGAAGTTATCGCCGTGCGGGCTAATGGCGGCGTGCACCGGCATAACAGCGCTACCACGCTATTGCCCACAGCTGAAACCCTAAAGCGTCAGGCGATGATTGCGCAAGACTCGCTGGTGGCAGAAGATATTACCGACTTCCCGGCACTAAATGTTGCCAATGCGATATCGCGGGTGCCGGGCATTAGTATTACCCGCGAGTGGGGCGAAGGCCGGCAGATTTCGCTGCGCGGTTTAGGCCCTGATTTTACCCGGGTGCAGGTAAACGGTATGGAAACACTGGGCACCTCATCGTCACCGATGGATGCGCGCGGCGCTCTGTCGCGTAGCCGCGCCTTTGACTTCAACATTTTTGCTGCCGAGCTGTTTAACCAGATTGATGTAAAAAAATCCTACTCTGCTGAGCAGGAAGAAGGCGGCATTGCCGGTACGGTGAATTTGCGCACCGCCAAACCCTTTGACTATGCCGCCGACAAAGCCAGTATCTCTGCCCAGCTTGGCAGCAACAGCAACGCCAATAGCAATTTAAGCAGTGCTGATCCGCGCTTTTCTGCGCTGGTATCAAAGCGCTGGTCTGATCTTGGCGCCCTTATTTCGCTCACTTACAGCAGCCGTGCCACTAACGAATACGGCAGCAACACCACGCGCTGGCGGCGGGAAAGCGGCAAACAGGCGGCAGACCCGAACAATAGAGCCTTGCAAAGCCTGTTAGATTCCGGCGACTTATGGTTCCCGCGCGGTCAGCGCTTGTCGGTGTGGGAAAATCAGCAACAGCGCTTCGGCATAACGGCAGCGTTACAATATCAGCCCGTGGCGCAGTTAAATCTATTATTGGATGTAATGCACGGCAAGCTGGAAAACCAGCTGTCTGAGCATCACCATGCAGTAAAAGATAATAATCTGGTGCAGGATCTCATCTGGCGCGACAGCAACGGTGATGGCACGGGCGATAAAGAAGTGCTGTATGCCCGCTATAAAAATGCCAGCTGGCGCAATGAAAACCGGCAAGACTATAACGAGTCGGTGTTTAGCCAAATCAGCCTGAGCGCCGACTGGGCGCTTAGCCACAATCTGCAGCTGCGCGCTATGCTGGGCCACAGTTCATCCGACTACCGTCAGCCACTGCTAAGTAAGCTGAATATTGAAGCAAAACAACAAGCCGATATCGTTACCGACTTTACCCGGGATGCCTTTTATGGCCGCAGCTATTCCAGCAACTTTGATGTTACGGCGTTACCTGGCTATAGCGTAAGGGATCTGTTTTTTCAGTCTAACTTTACCTATTCCGACTTTGACAACGCCAGGCTGGATTTTACCTGGCAGCTTAGCAACAACCGCGCATTAAGCTTTGGTTTGCACCATAAAACCTTTAACAATTCCGGTTTTCAGCAAGAGGCCAGCGGCTTTCCGCACAGTAGTGCTACGCCGCTAAATCAGGGCATGGTTAGCCTGAAGGCCGATCAGGTGCAGTTGTATAGCGGCCACCCGGACCAAAGCTGGTTACAGGGTAATATTGCTGCGCTGCAGGCGTTTTATGGCCTGAACGGTTTTGCTTTAGCCAATGCCGATACTATTGCCAGTTCGGTGTACCGGTTAACCGAGCAAACCAATGCCGGCTACCTGCAATATCAGCAAGAATTTGCTGTGGCCGGTGCGCCGCTGCGGGCCAGCCTGGGCCTGCGCTATTTTCATACCCAGCTTGCCAGCCAAACGCCGCCGCAGGTTTTGGCTAACAGCGGCCCGGCCAGCAACGAGCCAACCAACGTAACGCGCTATTACAGTGGTTACCTGCCGGGGCTGGATATATCCTATGAATTTGCCGACGACATGCTATGGCGCTTAGGTCTGAGTAAAAATATCACCCGGCCATCGTTAAGTGATTTAGCGCTGTTTACCAATGTCACCAAAACTTCGCTTGGTGAAACCGATATTGGCCAAATCAACACCGGCAACCCGCAGCTAAAGCCGTTTAGCGCAAACAACCTGGATACCGCGCTGGAATGGTATTTTGCCGATGGCGGGCTATTTTCTGCTGCGCTGTTTTATAAAGATATTAAGCACTTTATTGCCATCGAAACCCAGCCGGTTATCTACCGCGAGCTGGGTTTGCCTGCCAGCTTGTTGCCAGAGGGCAAAACGGTAGATGATGTGTTTAATTTATCTTCACCGCAAAACGGCGGTCCCTCGTCAATTAAAGGCGTTGAACTGGCACTGCAACGTAAGCTGGATTTTCTGCCGGCGCCGTTTAACCAGTTTGGCATAGCAGCAAACTACACCTGGGCCGACGGTAATACGCTGTATCGCAATGTGCAAAATTCCGGCGAAGATCAGCATAAAGCCTTTACCGGTTTATCCAGACACAGCTACAACCTGGCGCTGTACTACGACACCCCGCGCTGGGGCGCACGGTTAACGACCGTCTATCGCAGCCGTTATATCGCTGCGGTAGAAAGTGGTTCTATTGATGATGACGAGCGCGGTTATCACGCCAGCACTAATGTCGATTTCTCAGCGTTTTACCGCTTAAACGACTATATAAAGCTGAATATTGAAGCGCTTAACCTGACTAATCTGCGCGAAGAGTTGTATAGCGATTCCAGCGACAGAGCCTATAACAGCACCTATAGCGGCCGCACTTATATGTTGGGGGTTACAGCAGAGTTTTAGCGGCTGGCTACGCCAGTGTTGGCTAAGCTAGTGTTAGCAGAGAAAGCCGCTTCGCAGGTAGTTAAGCAAAGCGGCAAGTAGGCTGTTGGGGCGGGTTTATCGCTATGGCTTAACGATAAAACGCTTCAACAGTGCCTTTTAGTGTCATTAACAACGGCTGGCCACGGCGGTCCAGCGCTTTAGGCGCGGCCGCTTTTACCCAACCTTCGCTGATGCAATATTCTTCCACATCAAAACGTTCTTTGCCGTTTAGTTTAATACCAATGTCATGCTCGAAAATTGCTGCCACATAATGCTTGCTGCGCGGGTTAACAGAAAGGCGATCCGGTAAATCCGGACGTGCAGTATCGTTTTTTACAGTGTCGTTCATGGCTTAGGCCTATGGTAAATAAAATATGCGCCATTGTAGGCAAAGCAGGCATTGTGCTCAAGGCAAAACTACAAGCACCTGTAAGTTATTGTAAGCAGATAAGAAGCAAGGTAAGGTGAACTTAACTACATATACCTAGGCGCTTTAAGCCATCGAATTAGCGTTATGGAAACTCGATCAATTGCGGATATTGAAGGGCCTTGGGTTGAGCAGCCATTTAGCTCAGGTTTAATTCTACGTTGTAAGGAAAATTGGCATGTCCCTGTTTCAGAGCTTAGTAATTATGCTTTGGCAACCTTTGTTCGGCAAAGATTCGGATTAACAATCTGTGTTCCTGAAGCTAATAGGAGAATTGCTATCGGGTATACTGATGACACCGAGATGTATGATGAAGAGCTTGAACATGCGGTCAAAGAGTGCCGGTAAAACTAACAAGTCAGATTTGCGAAAAGGCAATCGCGGTGCTCGCCTTCCCCACTGTCCAAAGCGTTGTGTACAATGAAGCATCAAAAATGTCCAATATGCTCCGGCGGTATGGTTCTTAGAGAATGTGCTCCATGCTTTGACTGTGGCCATGAGTTAGTTGAAATTGATCATTTCAAGAATAACGAGCATGAATATTATCTTGTGAAAGTATTCGGCTTGGAAATTCAGCTATGCGATTTTTGTGACTCAGATTTTGGCTCCTACAACCCTGACTATTTTGGCCTGAAACACGGTTCTGTTGAGAATCATATGAGCGCTTCATATTCTGATA
This sequence comes from Rheinheimera pacifica, assembly GCF_900108485.1. Lineage (GTDB taxonomy): Bacteria > Pseudomonadota > Gammaproteobacteria > Enterobacterales > Alteromonadaceae > Alishewanella > Alishewanella pacifica. The sequence continues at coordinate 77,953 of NZ_FNXF01000001.1, forward strand.
AAATCCATAAGCCAGAAATTGAAACGGATTATGTGTGTGAAAAATGCAGTCATAGGCTTAAGTTTCTTGTTTTTTTAAAACAATCCAGGAATATTAATGGCAAGAATTTATAGCAATACCGCACGCCTTAGGGGCGTCAGTCTTGCAAGTAAATGTCAACGTTCCGGAGTGTTTTTATCGTAATGCCTGATTGCTGGTTTTTTCAAGTAACGAAAATGGATATGATATGAAATTAGTGGTTTTTGTACTATTTTTTAGTTCTATGGTGACAGCTTGTCAAAGTGCGAGTCCCAGGGGGATTGTAAAGAAACAAAGCTATGAACAGGAAATTCATGAAAGAGCAAATGCCCTAAAGGCAGAAATGTATTCATGGCATGATGATAAGAAATATGAACTGGCGTTGTTGTACTCTTTCAGCTTCTATCAAAGAAGAAGAAAGCTTGCAATACCTTTGCTGAAAGAGCTTGCAGACAAGGGCCATATGGAGAGTATTACCGTATTGACGGGTTTAGAGTTTATGGGAGATCTCGGTTATGTTTCAGATGCATCATTTGAAAAGTATCAAGCAGACATAAAAGTTAAAGATCCGGAGCATTTTTCAAGTTACAAGAGCGATCAAGATGATTTGATGCATATATCATCTGAGTACTTTAATGAGGTAAAGATTATCTATGACAGCACTTATCACCTTTGCGAGCAGTTGATAGACCAACATGTGTCGAGTCTTGAGCGTAGCCCTAAAACCTATCTCTTACTAAGCTATTTAAATCGTTGTTTGACAAAATATTCTGTACGTAATAGCAGCTCGCGGCTGATGGCTACAGCTAAGTATCAAGAACTGCTTTGTAAGGTGGGTAATGTAAAAGAAAACTGTATAAGTGAGGGATACGCGGCATTAAGCTCCGGTAGTTATAATCTTGAAAATGCTTCTGAGACAGCTGCCGCACTTAGAAAAATATACAGAAACCATAAGCTAAAACTGGCTGAAACAAGTGGTTTAGGTTTTGGGAGCATGACGAAAAGTACAGGTGCAGCACTTACCGCCGCATTTAAATCGCATGATGCGGGGGAGTTTTCAGAAGGCGTCGATATATTGCTAAACTATCTGAAAAACAATCCTAAATTGAATCCACATGAAACTGCGTTTGTACACAGAGGCGTGAGTTTGTTACTGATACGGAGATCTGGCAAAGGAGACCTGGAACTGGCCGCTGAATATGGCAGAAAGGCCCTTGATAGCAATGAGCTGGAATATGAATCGCACTGGAATACATTCGATTTGGTTGCTGATTTATATTATCAAAATAAAGACTACATAAACTATATAGCATTTATCAGCAACCATATTATTGCTAATCAAGGCTCTATGGATATTATCCAGCCAGTCGTTTTGGAAAATTGAAACCAGGTAGCATACTTCGTAAAACTCCCGGAGCCTGAGTATGAAGGTAAACGCAAAACATGGCGCGTCGTAAAGAACTGAAAAATATCGCACAGGGAATTGTTTGCTCTTTTGTCAGCAGAAACAATGACTACGATGGTTACTGGGAACTGGCTAAGCTGTATGACCTGGCCAACAAAAATGGTAGGGTAAAAGTAACCATAGACTTAATGCTGCCGGGTATTAATCCTTCCTCAGAAGCATTTGAACCGTTGGTGCTTATGTGGAGAAACAAACTGTTAAATATGCTCGAATCGCGGTCAATTCCAGTCTCCTGGGTTCAATCAGTAGTTATTCATTCCGTCTTTAATGTCGCCTATGTAACTGAACTACACAAGTGGGGCACCTACGGCGAGCCATGTACCTGTGAGTGTGAGATTATCACTGACAGGGGAGACAAATATTCGGAAAGTGCAGGTACAACATGTATGCCTTTCAGCCAAGCTTGGTTCCAACGTAGCACACGAAGGAAAAGCTCTTAGTGGCCTGTAGGGTCAAGGCCTGACCCTGTGTGCTCTGTAGGCAAAGCAGGCAGGCTGCTCAAGTGCGGCGGTAAAAAACAAAGAAAATGGGGCTGGTAGTCTTGTGTCTGCTACCAACCTTTGACCAAAACCACTATGCACCATAAGATAGCCGTTACCTAACTCAACTAACAGAGTTCACTATGAAAATTGCTTTGATTATCATTGTTCTTGCTTGCATTGCTTATTACTTCTACAACAACGCCAACAACCAAAAAGCCGCCGCGCTGAACCATGAAAAAGGCAGTGCATTTTTAGCTGAAAACAGTAAAAAAGAGGGCATAAAAACTACTGCTTCAGGCCTGCAATATGAAGTATTACAAAGTGGCGACGGCGAAAGCCAGCCAACGGCCAGCAGCACAGTGCGGGTGCATTACCACGGTACTCTGATTGACGGCACAGTATTCGATTCTTCAGTTGAGCGCGACGAAACTATTTCTTTCCCGCTAAACCGTGTTATTCCCGGCTGGACCGAAGGTTTACAGCTGATGAAAGTTGGCGATAAATTTCGCTTTTTTATTCCATCAGGTCTGGGCTACGGCGACCGCAGCACCGGCAAAATTCCGGCAGGTTCTGTACTGATTTTTGATGTGGAATTATTTGAGATCCAATAAAGAAGCAAGCCTCGGGGGCGGGCCTAATTCATGGCCCCCAAGGCGCAGCTCTCACTCATCAAGCCTTCACATCAGCCCTTCACAAGAAACCCTGAAGCGAGCAAATTAAATGCCTCCAGCGTTTTTGGCAGCATAGCCTGAGGATTAGCGCTGGACGCTATCCAGAGGGCGGCATTTAACGCTGCGCCATTTAACAGCATTGCGGCTGCTTCAGGATCTACCGGCTTTAAAGTGCCATCTTTAATCAATTGTTCAATAGTGTTTCTGGTTGATTGCAGGCATTTATTCTGGCTTGGCCATTGCGACGGGTCACCCAGTACTGAAGGGCCATCCAGCAACACAATGCGCCGCACTTCCGGGTCTAGTGCCTTTTCTATATAGGCAGCACCTTCAGCCAGTAAACCTAGCCAGGTATCGCCGGCTCTGGCTCCGACAGACTTGGCATATGCCGCCATTTCAGAATCTATCTGATCGACAACAGCAGCTAACAAACCCCGTTTATCGCCAAAGTTATGATACAGCGCGCCCCGGGTTAGCCCGGCTTCCGCAGTTAAACTGTCCATAGAGGCGGCAGCATAACCCTGCTGAGCAAAGGCGCGCCTTGCAGAGGCAATCAGTTTCTCACGGTTTTCTGCCATCTTTGTTAATCGGGTACTCATTCGATACTCCTGTCACATACGATATGTATGCCACTTGACATACGAGGCGTATGTTATATATTCTATATACGACTCGTATGTTAAACCAACTCAACATGCAGGAGCAATAAAACTATCCAAATTGTGCAGCGCTGCTGATATCAGCAGCGCTGGCAATCGAACCCTCACAAAGAGAGCCATACCATGACGAAAAGAGAAGCCATTTTCCCAGCCAACAGACATGTACTTTATGAAGAGCATGGTTATTCTGCAGCAATCCGCTCAGGCGATTTGCTGTTTGTTTCCGGCCAGGTTGGCAGTCGGGCAGACGGTAGCCCTGAAGCAGATTTCGAGCTTCAGGTTGAGTTAGCTTTTGAGAATCTCAAAGCCACTTTAGCTGCAGCAGGTTGCGGCTTTGACGATATCGTCGATGTCACCACCTTTCATACCGATCCACAACATCAATTCGGCACCATTATGAAAGTGAAACAAAAGATCTTTGGCGCACCGCCTTATCCAAACTGGACAGCAGTGGGAGTCACCTGGTTATCGGGCTTTGATTTTGAGATTAAGGTGATAGCCCGGATTCCGGGCTGATAAAACTTATACCCTTAAACAGCCAGCAACTAGTTGGCTGTTTTTTTAGGGCCTAACATTTTTAGTAAGGTGCGATCTTTTAGTTTTAGGTGATGATAAAACGCAGCACCTGCATGGCCGAGTATTAATAGCCATACCACATAGGCTCCGCCTTGTTTATGAATAAAATCCATCGGCGCTTCAAACTGCTCAAAGCTCAGGCCCATACTACTGGCTACCACAGTCTGAAATAACCAGGTGTCTTCAAATTTGGGTATGTCGAACAGGAAAAAATATTCAGTGGCCACGCCGGTACCCAGATAACCGGTTAGCGGCATAACAATTAACACGCCATATAAAGCAATATGCCCCAGGTGCGCAGCTTTATGCATTAAGGCCGAGCCTGGTTCTGGCTGAGGTTGCGGGTTAGTTAAGCGCCAATACACCCTTAATGCCACTAACACCGCAATAGTTACGCCAAAAGACAGATGCAGTTGCAGTGCTGTCCAGTTTTCCGGCGTGCGCGCTTCGGTAAACCATTGCCGGTAGTAAACACTGATATAAGCCAGTAAAAACAGCAGGGCAGTTAGCCAGTGCAGTGTTCGGGCGACATAACCATAGTGGGAGGCGGAGTTTCTAAGCACAGGGTGTCCTTTTACACAAAAGTAGTATTTAGTGTGTTTAAAAGCACAGGATAAATAAAATGCATTTTATTGAACAGAATGGCTTAAATTATCGAACCAAGTAGCAAAGTGATTAAGCCTGATCTTAACCTGCCGCTTTTGACGGACGCTCGTTTGGCGTTTTGTATTTGCCCTCAATTTTACGTTAAAAAACCTACTGTCAAAAAAGCTTAATATTTTTTTTTGTCCAAAAATAACTGGTTGTTGCTCTTTAGGGGGACTGCTGCGCAATTACGCCGGCAGATTTACTCCACCAATTAGCTTAACTAATCAGGATTAACGGACACATTATGAAGACGAATCTTTGCAAGAGCCATCTGGCCCTGGCGGTACTGGCTGCAATTCCGGCTTTATGCAGCGCCCCCGTGCTGGCCCAATCTGCCCCGGCAGAAGTGACAACAGAAACCGAAGTGATTGAAGTAAAGGGCTTTCGCAGCGCCATTATCAAAGCAAAAGACTTAAAACGCGAAGCGATGATAGCGCAGGATTCGATAGTGGCTGAAGACATTGCCGACTTCCCGGATCTAAACCTGGCCGACTCACTGCAACGGGTGCCTGGCGTAACCATTACCCGTGAAGGCGGCGAAGGCCGGCAGATTTCTTTGCGCGGCCTGGGCCCGGATTTTACCCGCGTACAGGTAAACGGTATGGAAGCGCTGGGTACGTCGTCATCGCCAATGGATGCGCGAGGCGGGGTGTCACGTAGCCGGGCCTTTGATTTTAATATTTTCGCCTCTGAGCTGTTTAACCAGATTGATGTGAAAAAATCTTACTCGGCCGATCAGGAAGAAGGCGGCATTGCCGGTACCGTAAACTTACGTACCGCCAAACCTTTTGACTATGACGGCGCTCAGGCCGCTGTGTCTGGCCAGTTGGGTACCAACAGTAACACCGACAGCACCGATCCGCGGATTGCGGCGTTATTGTCAAACACCTGGTCTGACTTTGGCGCCCTGGTATCTGTTGCGTACAGCGACAGAGACACGATGGAATATGGCAGCAATACCACGCGCTGGCGGCGTGAAGGTGGCAAAACTGCCGCCGATGCCAGCAATACCGCATTACAAGCTGAACTGGATTCCGGGGAATTATGGTTCCCGCGCGGCCATCGCTATTCAATGTGGGAAAATGAGCAAAAGCGGCTAGGTGTTACGGCGGCGCTGCAATATAAACCCAGCCAGGATTTCAGCCTGGTGCTGGATTTGATGCATGGCAAGCTGGAAAACACCCTGTCTGAGCATCATCACGCGGTAAAAGATAATAACGTGGTGAATGAATTAGTGTGGCGCGATAATAACGGCGATAAAGAAGTGATTTACGCCGATTATAAAAACGCCACCTGGCGCAATGAAAACCGCCAGGATTATAACGAATCGGTGTTTAACCAAATCAGCCTGACAGCCGACTGGACTCTGAGCGATACGCTGAAAATGCGCGCCATGCTGGGGCACAGCTCATCAGATTATGAGCAGCCACGGGTAAATAAGCTGAATATTGAAGCGAAAAAAAGCGTCAATATTATTACCGACTTTAGCCAGGATGCGTTCTACGGCCACAGCTATTCACCGGATTTTGATGTTAGTACGCTGGAAGGTTACACGGTAAAAGATTTGTACTTTCAGTCGAATTTTATCTACTCCGACTTTGATAACGCCAGGCTGGATTTTGACTACTACCTGACAGACAGCTCCAGTTTAAAATTTGGCGCTAACTATAAAAAGTTCAGCAACACCGGCTTTGAACGGGTAGCGCAAAACTTTCCGACTAACCCCGCCACACCACAAAATCAGGGCGTGTTCACACTGACAGCCGGGCAAGTGCAGTTATTTAGCGGCCACCCGGATAGAAGCTGGTTAGAGGGGGATATGGCAGCGTTGCAGGCATTTTACGGCCTGACAGATTTTGCTTTAACCGACGAGTACACGGTAGAAAGCTCGGCTTATGATTTAACCGAAGAAACCCGGGCGGCTTATTTGGTGTACGACACTGAGTATGACGTGGCCGGTGCGCCACTGCGGTTGAATGTAGGCGTGCGTTATTTTAACACTGAGATCACCTCAGCAGGCTTATCGAAAGGCGTACCCACGCAGATGGTGCGGGATTACTCAGATTATCTGCCCAGCCTGAATATTGCCTATGAGTTTATCGACGATGTGATCTGGCGTACCGGTATCAGCAAAAATATGACCCGGCCGTCATTAGGCGCTATGGCGTTTTCGGCCAATGTTAGCCAGACGTCACTGGGCGAAAACGATATCGGCCAGATTTCTGTTGGTAACCCAAACCTGCAACCTTTTGAATCAGTTAACTTTGATACTGCGCTGGAATGGTACTTTGAAGATGTGGGTCTGGCGTCGGTAGCGTTATTTTACAAAGATATCGACAACTTTATCGTTACTGAAACCCAGCAAATTGTCTACAGCGAATTAGGCTTACCGGCTGCGCTATTGCCGGTGGGTAAAACGGTAGATGATATTTTTAATGTGTCGTCGCCGCAAAACTCAGACTCCTCAACTATTAAGGGCTTTGAGCTGGCCGTACAGCGTGATCTCGACTTTTTGCCGGCACCGTTTAATAACCTCGGCGTTATAGCAAACTACACCTGGGCAGATGGTAAAACACTTTATCGTAACGTAGAAAACTCAGGCGAAGATCAATTTAAAGCCTTCCCGGGGTTATCAAAACAAAGCTACAACCTGACGCTGTATTACGAAACGGAGCAATGGGGCGCCCGTGTTGCTGCTGCTTATCGCAGCAAATACATCACCGGTGTGGAAAGTGGCTCTATTGACGATGACGAGCGTGGCTACCATGCCACTACCAACGTCGATTTCTCAGCCTTTTATCGCTTAACTGACAACGTAAAGCTAAACCTGGAAGCGATAAACCTGACCAATGTACGGGATGAGTTGTACAGCGACTCCAGCAACAGAGCGTACAACACCACTTACAGTGGCCGTACCTATATGGCTGGCATCACCGTTCAGTTTTAAGCTTATACCCTCGTACTTGAAGCTGCAGCTTTGTTGGCTGCGCACTCTCGCCCCGGTCACATAGGTTAACTATGCTCCCGGGGCCTCAAGCACTTGCCGCCTCGCTGCAGCACCAATTACTTTGGGTATAGGTACACTGTGTTATTAGGAAAAAGCCCTGAATCATTTGAATCAGGGCTGTTTTAGTAGGGCGTATTGATCGATGACTTTTGTAGTGAATAAAAAGCAGTTGGGCGTAGCTGCTATTGTGACCTTGCTGGTCGCATCCTGCCAGCAAGTGCAAACAGACCTGAATACAGAGCAAAGCAAAAGCTGGCTGGCCGGTGATCACCATGTGCACACCCATTACAGCGTAAAGTGGGATAGCTCGGTATTTCCGCCGGCGCCGATTATTGGCGGTGATGCGAAATACTCTACCGCATTAAATGCCCAGATGGCTGCGCATTATGGCTTAAGCTGGATGGTGGTAACAGACCATGGCGGCCCCAACCGCGCCAAATTAGCGCTGGAACAAGCGTATCCGGAGTTGCTGGCTTCGCGCAAAGCCTTGCCGCACATTTTGCAATTTTACGGCATGGAGTTTGATGTACCGGGCAACAGCCCCGGTGGCCGCCATGCCAGTTTTATTATGCCGTACAGCGCAACTGAAGCGCAGCAGCTGTACCAGATAGAACACCGCTATAACGGCCGGCAAGGGGTGCCGCCGGGGCCGGAAAAAGCTGAAGATGCTTTTATGCTGCTGGCGCTTAAAGCGATGGATGCGCTGCCGGATAAACCTTTACTGCTGGCAAATCATCCTTCGCGTTTAGCCACCGGTTTTCGCCAGTATCATAAAATTACCCCGCAACAATTGCGCGACTGGCAAGATGCCGCACCGGATGTGGTGATTGGTATGACCGGCGCTGAAGGCCACCAGGCCGCGACCTTAAACGCCGATGGCAGCATTAAACCCAATGCTATTCGCGCAGAGTACCCACATTACCCGACTATGGGCGGCTATGATCAAATGACCGCGCGCTTAGGCGGCGTGTGGGACAGCCTGCTTAGCGAAGGCCGGCGTTGGTGGGTAACCGGAGTGTCAGACAGCCATGGCCATTACACCGATGGCTGGGCCGATTTCTGGCCTGGCCAGTATGCCAAAACCTATGTTTATGCTGAAAAAGACTACGACAGCATTTTTGCTGCGCTAAAAGCCGGCAATATATTTGTCACCACCGGCGATTTAATTGATGCCCTCTATGTTGACGTGCTGGTAAAAAATACAGATAAAACGGCCACCTTAGGCGAGACTCTGCTTGTGTCGGCTGAAGATGAGTTAGTACTGCGTGTACGATTCAGCGATCCTGATGGCCCTAATGGCGGCGGTTTTAAGCCGCAGGTGCAGCGGGTAGATATCATACAAGGTGTAATTAGCGGGGCGGTGCAAAACCGCAGTAGCGATGAAGCACCCGATACCAAAGTAACAAAACGTTTTTACGCCGGCGACTGGCAAACTAAACACGGCTACAGCGAATTTGAGCTGGCGCTGGGTAAAGTCAGCCAAAGCGGTTACCTGCGCCTGCGCGGCAGCAATAACAAAGATGAACTTGAGCCTCAAGCCGATACCAAAGGCGAAAACCCCTGGCACGACTTATGGTTTTACAGTAATCCGGTGTTTATTCAGTTGCACACGGCAGGGCCTTAGGCAGCTTTCGCGGCTAAACCCTGCAGGGTTATTTAGCAGCAGTAGTGCTACCCAGCAAAAAGGTCAGTGGCAGGTGTAAACGCTCTGCCCAGGCGTTTTCACTGTGTTCTGCGCCGTCAAAACGCAGGGTTTGCCAGTTGGTATTGTTGTAGCCTTTGCTGGCAATAATGGCATCGGCCTGAGCCTGCAGCGGCGGGTACCATGCATCCAGCGTGGCGGTGCCGTAGTCAAAATACAGTTTGTGCTTACCGGCCTCGGGTAATTTGTTGCGCATATAGGCAAAAAACTGTGCCGGTACCGGGTTGTCCTGTTGCTCAAAGCTGCCGGGCCAATGGGTAGATAAACAGGCTGCTGCGCCGAACACCTGTGGGTATTCGCTAATGGCATACAACGAAATTAACCCGCCCATACTGGAGCCAATAACCACCGTACTGGCAGCATCGGTATGCACGGCATAACGGCTGTCGATATAGGGTTTTAGCTCCTGCACCAAAAACTTAAGGTAGTTGTCTGAGTACACCGGCTGGCTAAACAGCGAGGCTTGCTGCGCCGGGTTGTTTTGATACAACGCCTGCTGTTGCTCTGCAGTTAAAGCCATAAACGGCTGCTGCGGAAAATATTCACTGTGGCGGTGCGGGCCGGCGTTAAAAATACCGACCACAATAAAAGGCCGGGTTTTGCCTGCAGCTATCAGCCTGGCAGCAACTTCGTCTACCCTCCATTCCTGTTGGTTCCAGCTGGTGCTGCCGTCAAACAGCATCTGGCCGTCGTGCATATACACTACGGCGTGCTTTTTCTTGCCGTTGTAGCCTTCAGGCAGCCAGATATCAATGTGCCGTGGCGGTACAAACTCAGAGTGAAAATTTTGCAGCCGCTCAATACTGCCAGAGCTGACTTTGGGCAGTTTGGCAAAGACAGAGCAACTTAAAATAAATAATAACAGCGCAAGAAGTTTCATAGCGGCAAAGCGGGCAGTGTTAAAGGTGCCTTATTTTAGCTCAAAGCCACCAAACAACCTACTGCTGAAGATAAAGCCGGTAAGAAAACCGGCCTGGTGGTTGGCCAGGCCTTAGCAGGTTAACGCGCCAGTTGTTGCTGCCATTTGGCCAGTGCATCCAGTTGTTTGCGCACCATGCCCTGTATTTTTTCATCGGTCAGATTGCCATCGTTGTCAAAGCTGCCGGTAAAGGCATTGGCAAATACCTCGGGTTGGTTTAACGGGTACAAATTCACATACACACATACCTGACGCAGATGGTATTGCGCCCGGCTGGTGCCCATGCCGCCGCCGGCGCCCATAATGGCCACAGGTTTGCCAGTTAACAGCTGGTTGTCTGGCTCACGCGAAGCCCAGTCAATGGCGTTTTTCAGCGCCGGGGCCAGTGAGTAGTTGTATTCGGGGCAGCCAAACAGCAGGGCATCGGCTTCGCCAATTTGCTTTAACAGCTGTTTTACTGCAGCGGGTTTTTCGGCCAGATCAGCATTGTAAAACGGCACGTCCTGCAGATCGGCCAGATGAATTTTCATGCCATCCGGCGCGTGCGCCTGGGCATAACGCAGTAGCCCGCGGTTAGTGGATTTTGCCCGTAAACTGCCGCAAATGGCCAGCACATTAATACTCATAATCAGCTCCGTAAGTAAGTGTTGTAGTGGTGGTGCTCAACATTAGTGTAGCTTATGGTGGCATTGCCGGGCTTTAGTTCAAAAAAACTGAACATTGAGTCCAAATTATTCCGCTTTTGTCGCATGGGTACCCGCTATAAGCTACACCTAACTAAAGACCTAAGCGGGAGAAAGATAATGTTTGACATACGTTACGCAGCAGAGCGCGGTAAAGCCGACTTTGGCTGGTTACAAAGCCAGCATACATTTTCGTTTGGCAGTTACTATGATCCGGCGCAGATGGGTTTTTCGGCGCTAAGGGTAATTAATGACGACCGGGTGGCGCCCGGTGCAGGGTTTGATACCCACGGCCATAAAGATATGGAAATTCTCAGCCTGGTGCTGACAGGCCGGATTGCGCATAAAGATTCGGCAGGTAATACCGAAGTATTACCTGCCGGCGAGTTTCAGCTGATGAGCGCCGGTAAAGGTATTTACCATAGCGAGTTTAATGCCAGTAAGCACGACGAGCTGACCTTTTTGCAAATATGGTTGCAGCCAAACCAGTTTGGCGGCGAGCCGGGTTATCAGCAAAAAGACTTTGGCCAAAAGCCGGGCCTAACGCTGATATTGTCACCGGATGGCCGTGAAGGCAGTTTAACCCTGTTACAGGATGCACTGTTGTATCAGCTGATTTTGCCAACAGCGGCACAACAACAGCTGGATATTGCGCCTGGGCGTAAAGTGTATATTCACCTGATAAGCGGTGAACTGGATATTGCCGGGCATACACTGCAAAGCGGTGACGGTATAAAGATCAGTGAGCAAACTGCCCTGCAACTTACTGCTAACACCGCCGCCAAGGCGCTGATTTTCGACCTGCCTTAAACCGTTAGTTATTTAACCACCAGCCTGGCTTGCTTATTGTTTATTACGCAGTGAGCAAGCCATTTATTTTTGTTGTTAGCCGCTAACAATAACATGATGATGCATATCCCTTTTGTGTTGATTATTCAGCCGCTATAAAGCCTGAGCAGTGCAATATCAGGTTTTTGCACTGGTAAAGCGCTGTTGATTAGCTAAGTTATATGCTGGCGGTCAACATTGCCTGACACATTAGGAAAATATAATGTTAAAGCAGAGTTTGACGAAAAATTTAGCTAAAGGTTTGGCGGTAATGGCCGCAATACTGCTGGTTGCGGGTTGTGATAAAGCCGCTAAGCAGACCGATAATAGCGAACCTTCGCAAAATGTCACACAACTGGCAGATGCTACACACAATGCGCGTACCAGCCTGGATTGGGCGGGTACTTACCAGGGCATGTTGCCCTGTGCCGACTGCGAAGCCATTAATACCAAGGTAACGTTAAATACCGATGGCAGCTATCAGTTGGAGCGGGTGTATGTAGGTAAATCGGCTCAGGTATTTACCGAACAGGGGATATTTAACTGGAGCGACATCGGTAGCACTGTTTTGTTGGAGGCTGAGCAGCCGGTACAGTTTTTTGTAGCGGAAAATCAGTTGTTTATGCTTGATAAGCAAGGAAAGCGCATTGAGGGTGATTTAGCTGCACGCTATCGCCTGCAGAAATTAACGGAGTAAAGAATGAAGTTTGGGCTGTTATTACTGTTGGCAGTATTAAGTATTGAAGTGGCAATAGCACAGCCGAAGACAGGAAAACTGATTATTCATCATCCTCAGTTTCCACCTTTTATTTATCTGAACGGGCGCTCAGATCAGGTAAGCGGTATTTTGCCTGAATTGTTCGAGCCGTTCTTCCGCCAGCAGAAAATCAGCAGCCGCTACGTATTTAATAACCCGCTCCGCGCCGAGCAGGCGCTATATCAGGGCGACATTGACGCCATGTTTGTTAACCCGGCCTGGCTAAGCCAGCCAGACGCTTTGGTATTTTCAGATGCGGTACTCAGTTACGACGATTACCTGTTTAGCTTAAACCCTGAAGATGCGGTAATGGATTTAACCACGGCGCGTCAACTGCGGATCTGTACCCGCGAGCATTATATATACCCTGAGCTTGAGCCGTATTTCAGCCAGCAGGGTTTTATCAGGGTAGATGCCTCCAGCCAGGAAGCGCAGCTAAAGATGTTGCTGAATGAACGTTGTGACTTAGCCTATATGAACGACATTATTGCGCGCTGGCTAATGCAGCAGCAATTGCAGCAAGCCACACTATACCCGTTAGAGCAGGCTGTTGCCAAAGCCAGTATCAGTTTGAGCCTGCACCCTAAATGGCGGGCGTTATTACCGGCACTTAACCAGTTTATTTTGCAGCAACAGCAAAGTGGCGCGGTGCAACAAGCGATATTGCGCCATCTTCACTAAGTTTACGGATACAGCAGGTAAGGCTGGCGTTGCTGTTTAAACTGCTGCAGGGCGCTTTGCCAGCTGGCGCGGATTTGCTGTTCGGTTTGTCCCTGTTCAATTTGCTGGCGTAGCTGATCGGTGCCGGCCAGTTTGTCCATAAAGGCAGCTGAGGTAAAAAACACCTCGTCGTGCTGCTTAAATAACGCATACCAGCGTAACAAGTATTGTAAATTCAGCCCCTGCGCTTTGGCCTGACGTAAATCTTCGCCTAACAGCACTTTATCCATCAACGGTGGTGTTAACGCAGCCCCCGGGGTAGATACCGGCATAAACTGAAAGCCGGACGGGCCAAATTTGTTATAACCAATTACCTGAAACGGAAACTCAGTGCCCCGGCCGATACTCAGTGGCGTGGCTTCAAAAAAGCCCAGTGACGGATACAGTGCTATAGCCTGATCATTGGGTAAATTCGGGCTGGGTTTTACCGGCAACGAATAAGGCTGGCTGCGCTGGTAACCGCTTAGCGGCACCACATGCAGTTGCAGTTTATCGGCGTTGGCAATCCAGTGCTCGCCTTTAATCATCTGTGCCAGCTCGGCCACTGTCATACCGTGCAGCAGCGGGATAGGGTGCATACCAACAAAAGACTGGAATGCGCTGTCCAGCACCGGGCCGTCTACATAGGCGCCGTTCGGGTTGGGCCGGTCCAGCACCAGCATGGCAACGTTATGTTCAGCTGCGGCCTCCATCATATAGTGCATAGAACTGATATAGGTGTAGTAACGCACACCGACATCCTGAATATCAAAAATAACGATATCCAGCTCCTGCATCTGCCGGGCTGACGGCTTTTTGCTGGCGCCGTATAACGACAGCAGCGGTAAGCCGGTTTTGCTGTCGGTGCTGTTTTTTACACTGGCGCCGGCGTCATAATCGCCACGAAAGCCATGCTCAGGCGCAAAAATACTGACAATATTCACCTTATGTGCCAGCAGTACGTCAACCAGATGTTGCCCGCCAACCAGCGAAGTTTGATTTACCAGCACGCCGACACGTTTACCCTGCAGCAGCGGCAGATACTGTTGTAGCTGCTCAGCACCGGTTTGCAGCTCAGCTTCGGCCTGCTGCGTGCCAGGGCGTTCTGCATCTGGCTGGCAGGCCAGCAGACAGCAGCTTAGCAGCAGTAACAGTAACGGTTTCATTGTGCTGTACCTTGCTGCAATACTTTACGGATAAAGCCATGCTGTTGCTGCAATTGCTGGCGGCAGTCTTCAATGTTCTGGCCACTGAGAATATGCAAAATAGCCAGTTTGGCGCTCATGTCGGCGGCTTTTAACGCCTGGCGCGCGGTTTCCGGTGTGCAGTCAGTGGCCTGCATGACTATACGCACCGCACGCGCTACCAGCTTTTCGTTGCTGGCGTGTAAATCGACCATCAGGTTCTGATACACCTTGCCGCTGCGGATCATCGCCGTGGTGGTTAGCATATTTAAAATCAGTTTTTGTGCTGTACCGGCTTTCATCCGGGTAGAACCGGTCACCACCTCCGGCCCTACCACAGCACCAATGCCGATATCCGCCGCGCTTAGCACCGGCGCATTGGCGTTACAGCTGATGGCAGCGGTAAAACAGCCGATACTGCGGGCATAGGCCAGGCCGCCCAGTACATAAGGCGTACGGCCGCTGGCGGCAATGCCAACCAGAATATCGTTGGGCTGCAACTTTATGCCTTGTAAATCTTCCACAGCCAGTTGCGGGTTATCTTCGGCACCTTCTACCGCTTTGTATACGGCGCCATTACCACCGGCAATTAACGCCACTACTTGTGATGATGGCACGCTGTAGGTTGGCGGGCATTCTACTGCATCAAGAATACCCAGCCGGCCACTGGTGCCAGCGCCCAGATACACCAGGCGGCCGCCGGCATCAAAGGCTTCGACAATGCGATCTGCCACTGCTGCAACCTGCTCCAGGCAACTGGTAATGCTTTGCGCCACGGTTTGATCTTCAGCGTTAATACGTTTTACGATCTCCAGGCTAGACAACAAATCGATATCCCAACTGTCGGGATTGCGTGCTTCAGAGCTCATGGCATCCAGTTGTTGTAGTAAAGAGTCCTGTTGGTTATTTGTCATCGCCGTTTCCTGAAAGGGGTAAAGAGTTTGTCAGTTGTGTTGCAAGAATAAAAGCACCATCGAGTGCGCTACCGCGTGGCGGTTGCAGCAAAGTGTGGCATTCGGTATTTAGCAGCGGGGCGGTGGTGTCGGCCAGGCCGCCTAACAAGACTACCGGCAGCTCAAATTGCTCACGGGCGCTGTATAGCAGTTGGTGCACCGCTGCGCTGTGGCGCAGTAATAGCTTGTCGGCAACTTCGCAGCGCCCGGCATAGTTAAACACTAACGGCGCCAAAGTGGCGTAATCGTTCGGGCTGGCGGTTTTCAACCAGGGCAGTAACACAGTGGCATCATCGCCAATTTGTTGTGCCACGGCCTGCAATAACGGGCTTTTAATACCGGCCAGGCTGTCTACCTGCCATAGCAGTTCGCGTACTGCCTGCTTACCTAACCAGGCGCCACCGCCTTCATCGCCAATATTAAAGCCCCAGCCGCCGACTTGCTGCTCAGCGCCGTCGGCCAACAGGCGCATAGCAACCGAACCGGTGCCCAGCGCAACTACCAACACCGGCTGGCCCAGATTAGCGCCATACAGTGAGGTTTTAGCGTCGGTGGTGAGTAAAAAACGCGCATAATGCCGGGCCAGCTGCTGGCAAGCCTGCTGATGTTGCTGCGGGTTACCGGCGCCGGCCAGCCCCATTACCGCTACCACTTGCCGGCTGTCGATACCGGCTTGCTGGCACAGGCTGGCACTGAGTAAATTAATATTACTCAGTGCCAGCGAAAAATCATTCGTCAGTGAGGCCGGGCCAGCTTGTTGCTGCCAGTGCTGGCCGGTGCTGGTATTGGTCAGGCGGGCCAGCGTTTTACTGCCACCACCATCAACCGCCAAAATCCACATTAGTTAACTCCTTCCATGGCACTGTGCTGCGCCACCGGCTTACCGGCCATACACACCAGTGTTGCCACCAGGGTGCCGATACACAGCTGCCAGGTAAAACCTAAATCGAGCGCGGCCAGTTGCGGGCTAAGTTGGTGCAGAATATAAGGTTGCAGCAGCAGGGTCACGCAAAATCCGCTTAGCAGCGCCGCAGTAACAGAGTAGCGGTTGCCGCGTTGGCTAAACAAGGCCGTAAAAAACACCCCCAGCAAGCCGCTGTAAGAAAACACCATTACGCTAAGTGCAAACGCCAGCAAAGGCATATCAGAATACTGCTGCCAGTAAAAACACAGAATAGCCATGGCCGACAGGGTGATAGCGGTAAACAGCATACCCAGCTGGCCAGCACGGACAAAATGCCGATCTTCGGTAACGGGCTGACGCTTTAACCGCCAGGGTTTATACATATCGGCCACCAGCACAGATGACATAGAATTTAGCCCCGAGGTAATAGTGGATAACGCTGCTGCTATTACGCCAACCACCACCAGGCCGCGCAGGCCGGACGGCATTTCATTTAATACGTAATACATAAATACCGTGACTTTTTCACCGCCGAAACTGTCGGCAAAGCTCTGTGCTGGCTGGTATAAATCTGGCCGTTGATAAAAGATATACAACAAAAAGCCAATCAGAATAAATACCAGCATAACGGGGATCACCATTAACGCTGAGCTTAGTAGTGCTCTGGCACCGGCTTTGCTGTCTTTGCAGGTGAGCACACGTTGTGTCATGTCCTGATCTAAACCAAAAGCGGCAATATTCAGCAAAATAAAACCGGTTAATGCTGACCACATATTAAATACTCCGTTAGAGCTGACATCAAACCGCCAGTCGAACAGTAATAATTTAGACGGGCCGCCCTCTGCCGGCGAACTAAGCGCCTGTAGCAGTGTGGGTAAATCCAGCCCTATGCTGTGATACAGGTAACCCAGCACCAGCAACGCTGCCAGCACATAAACGCCGCATTGCAGTGCATCGGTATAAATAACAGAGCGGATACCACCGGCAACAGTACAGGCCAGGCCAATTATGGCCAGCAACACCACAGCCGCCAGCACGCTGCTGGCCTGAATATCGTTAAACAACAGCATGGCCACCGCTATAGCTGCCATATAAAGCCGTGCACCGCTGGCGAACACCCGGCCAAATAAATACATTTTACCGGCATGATCTTTGGCACTGGCACCAAAGCGTTGTTCCAGCAGTTCATATACCGTGGTGACCTTAAGCTGGTAATAGCGCGGCAGTAAAAATTTAATCACGATAAAGGTAGCAATAAGGGCGCCGATATTGGTAGCGATATAACTTAAGTTACCGCGAAAGCCCATATCCGGGCCGCCAAGAAAGGTGGCTGCTGATTGCGAAGTAGCCAGCACCGACACCGCCACCACCCATACCGGCATACTGTTAGCCGCCAAAAAATAATCATTACTGTTACCGGCCTTGCGGCGGTTTACATACCAGCCCGTCAATGCCAGTATGGCGAAGTAACTAAAAAATACCGTCCAGTCCAGTAATGTCAGTTGCATGCGCGGCTCTTAACAGTGAAAAAGTGCTTAACCATACCATAATGTATAGTGGGTGGGTAAAGTATTCATTTAAATTTTACTTGAATGAATAATTTATTTTTGTTGTACTGCCTGCAGCTTTTGCCAAAATAACAGGATACCGCCGTGGTTGTTTTATCTGCTTGGAACTCTATGTCATGTTTGACCCGCGCTTCGTTACTGCTGCTCAGTGCCTGCAGCTTCACTCTGTCGGCCGCTGCTATGCCGGTTAAATCTGCTGTGCCCAGCGCCAGTGTAAAACAAATGCTGGGGCAAAAACTGATGCTGGACCTGCGCTACTACTGCGAGCAGCAGCCAGTAAATGGCCAGTGTCGCACACCAATGACAAAACTGCCGCCCGAGCTGGCCACGTTGGTACGTGATTACGATATTGGCGGTGTTATTCTGTTTGCAGAAAACCTGGCTGACGTTGCCCAAACCGTGCAACTGAACCGCGATTTACAAAGCGCTGCGGCGGCATCAAAGCTTAAATTGCCGCTGTTTATCAGTATTGATCAGGAAGGTGGCCGGGTAGCCCGCCTGCCACGCAGTCTAGCCACCTCGTTTGCCGGTAATATGGCTATAGGTGCAACTTATGCGGAGCACGGCACTAAGTTTGCCACAGAAGTAGGCAAAGTGCTGGCAGATGAATTACTGGCACTGGGCATTAATGTTAACTTTGCGCCGACAATAGATGTTAACGTTAATCCGCAAAACCCGGTGATTAACGTGCGGGCTTTTGGCGAAAACCCGCAGCAAGTTGCTGAGCTGGGTAATGCCATGACCAGCGCCATGCAGCAGCGCGGTATGATAGCAGCACTGAAGCATTTTCCCGGCCATGGTGATACCGAAGTAGACAGCCATTTAGGCCTGCCGCGGGTAGAGCACAGCCGTGAGCAAATCCGGCAGGTAGATTTATATCCGTTTGCGCACATTATTAAGCAGCAAATGCCCGGTATGATCATGACAGCGCATATTCAGTTTCCGGCGTTGGACAGCAGCACCTTTGTCTCCAAAAACGGCGAAGAAATGCTGAAACCGGCTACGCTGTCGCGCACCATTTTGCATGACGTACTGCGCCAGGAAATGGGCTACAAAGGCGTGATCGTCACTGATGCGCTGGATATGGCCGGTATCAG
Source organism: Rheinheimera pacifica (assembly GCF_900108485.1). Classification (GTDB taxonomy): domain Bacteria; phylum Pseudomonadota; class Gammaproteobacteria; order Enterobacterales; family Alteromonadaceae; genus Alishewanella; species Alishewanella pacifica. Next base: position 96,773 of record NZ_FNXF01000001.1, read on the forward strand.
CAAGTTTTTTACCCACACTGAAGCGGTAGTGCAAACCTTTGCCGCCGGTGCTGATATCGCCCTGATGCCGGTAAAACTGCAACACCCCGGTGAGCTAAAATCGCTGGCGGCACTGCTTAATGCGCTCGAAGCGGCAGTAAACAAAGGCGATATTGCCAAAACGGAGCTGGCCGAATCTTATCAGCGCATAGTGGCGTTAAAACAGCAGTATCCTCTATTACCGGCAGTGAAATCGGCTGCAGAACAAACCAAACTGGCCGGCAAACTGCTTGGCAGTGCCGCGCACCGGCAAAGCGAGCTGGCATTAGCCAAGGCCGCGATAACTCAGGTAAAACCGGCTTCGTCTTACTGGCCATTTAAACTCAGTGATACAAAAAAACTGTTACTGATCATGCCAGACCAAACCAAAGCCCGAGCCTTAGCCGCCGCGCTGCAGCATTACAGCAAAGATCATTTTGTTATCGACAGCATTAGCCTGCAACAAACCGATTTAGCCAGAGCCAGCGCACAAATTGGTGCGGCTGATCTGGTGATCAGCGGTTTTATTGCCCCTATGCAAAGCCTGGCCGATATTGGCGGTATGGACGATTTAACCGGTATTGCCAATATTGCCGCCGCTTATGAGCGCCAAAGCCTGCAATTTGAGACTTTACTGCCGCAGATTAAAGCGAAGAAAAAACCACATGTGTTTTTAAGTTTGCGTGCGCCTTATGATATCAGCCGTTATGGCCAGTATGCCGACGTAGTGCTGGCAAGCTATGCCTATAACACCTCAGAGCAGCCAACCGCTATGGGCGCCGGTAATGCGGTATATGAAGCGCTTGCGCAGGCTTTACTTGGCCAATACCGTTTAACCGGTAAGCTGCCAGTTACTGTTAGCGGGTATTAACATTATGTTTAACTGGTATCAGCGTTACGCCGAAGCAATACTTTCTGTGTTACCGGCTAAGCGCCTGTTGGCGCTGGATGCGCTGCGCGGGCTAACGATTACCGCCATGATACTGGTTAATAACCCCGGCAGCTGGAGCCATGTTTACAGCCCGTTACTGCATGCGCAGTGGCATGGCTGGACAGTAACTGATCTGATCTTCCCGTTTTTTATTGTAATTGTCGGTATGTCGCTGCAGCTAAGCCTGCAGCGGCAAAACAACAGCGGCAATATTGCGGTGATAAAATATGCCGCAGTGCGCAGCATAAAGCTGTTTGCTCTGGGGCTGTTTTTAGCGTTGTTTTATTACAATTTTCGCGACCCGGCGTACAACTATATTGAGCAGAAACTGCTTACGCTGCGCTGGCTGGGGGTATTACAACGTATTGGCCTGGTATACTTTTTTACCGTGCTGATTGTGCTGTATTGTGGTACCCGTGGCCGTATCGGCTGGCTAATCGGACTTTGTGCTTTATATCTGGCGGGCATGTTGTATTTGCCGTATCAGGATGCGCAGGGTAATCAGTTCCGTGGTTTGCTGGAATTTGGCAACAGTTTTGCCGCCTGGCTGGATCATGTCGTGCTGGGTGCCAGCCATGTGTATTATCGCAGTGCTACGCCGTTTGCCTTTGATCCGGAAGGGCTCTGGTCTACCTTACCGGCGATCAGCAGTTGTTTAGCCGGAGTGTTAATGGCGCAGTATCTGCAAAGCGAGCGCACGCTGGTGCAAAAAATTCGCGGCTTATTGTTATTTGGTGTGGTGGCAGTATGGCTGGCTGAACTGTGGCATATGGGCCTGCCGATTAATAAAAGCCTGTGGACCCCCAGTTTTGTGCTGCTAAGCAGTGGTTACTGCGCTATCGCTCTGGCGGTCTGCCTGTGGTTATGTGATGTTAAGCGCTGGCGGCTGTGGAGCGCACCTTTTGTGGTGTTTGGTGCCAATGCCATTTTGTTTTTTATGTTTGCCGGAGTGGCGGCGCGCATACTGATGATGATATCTGTCGGCGATACCTCCTTACATGGCTGGTTATTCAGCACTGTGTATCAACCACTGTTTGGCGATTACAACGGCTCACTGGCCTTTGCGCTGAGCTTTTTGTTGCTTTCCTACCTGTTAATGCACTGGTGTTATAAACGCGGTTATATCTTTAAAGTTTAAGTAGGTTGCGGTGATTTTTTCTGCCGGGTGCCAGCTTGTAATTTTTTGTGTAACCGGTTACAGTTATTTCTGTTGTGGATAAAAAGTATGCTGGCCAGCAGAGTTAGCAGCCACTAATGACAATAAAATCAACAGGAAAAACACCGCCATGCCTATTAGCATCCGACTTAAATTGTCGCTAATGATGTTTCTGCAGTTTTTTATCTGGGGCGCCTGGTTTGTTACCATGGGTACCTATCTGTCACAGCGTTTTTCTGCCTCCGGTGCACAAATGGGCATGGCGTATGAAACGCAGTCTATCGGCGCCATTATCGCGCCTTTTATTATCGGCCTGATTGCTGACCGCTATTTTGCCGCGCAAAAAATTCTAGCGCTGTTGCATCTGGTTGGCGCTGCATTGTTGTTTAGTGCGGCCTACAGTGGCAGTTTTAGCAGCTTTTACCCTTACATTTTGTTGTATATGGTGGTGTATATGCCCACGCTGGCGCTGGTTAATGCCATTAGTTTTCGCCAGTTGGCAGAAAAAACCGCGCAGTTTGCCCATATCCGTGTGTTAGGTACTGTCGGCTGGATCACCGCCGGTTTGTTGATTGGCTGGTTTGGCTGGGAAGGCAGCCAAAACTTACAGTTTACCTTTATGCTGGCGGCCGGTGCGTCGTTAGCCCTTGGCGTGTTTAGCCTGACTTTGCCTGACACACCGCCGCAGGCCACGCAGCAGCGGCCTACCATACGGCAGCTATTAGGGCTGGATGCACTGGCCTTGCTGAAAGACCGTGCTTACCTGGTGTTTTTTCTGGCATCGGTACTGATCTGTATTCCGCTGGCATTTTATTATCAGAATGCCAATTTGTATCTGAACGATTTGGGCATCAGCGGCGCAGCGGCAAAAATGTCACTGGGGCAGATGTCTGAAATTGCTTTTATGTTATTGCTACCGTTATTTTTGCGCCGTTACGGCATTAAAGCCACCTTGCTGGTAGGTATGCTGGCCTGGGTGCTACGTTATGTGCTGTTTGCCTATGGCAACAGCGGCGAGCAGGTGTGGATGCTGTTTTTTGGTATTTTGCTGCACGGTATTTGTTATGACTTTTTCTTTGTCAGCGGCCAGATTTACACCGAGCAAAAAGCCGGCCGTGAGATAAAAGCAGCGGCACAGGGCCTGATCACACTGGCAACCTATGGCGTAGGTATGTTGCTGGGGTTCCGCCTGGCCGGTTATATCACCGATTTACATCACCTGGACAGCGGTTACCAGTGGTGGCAAATCTGGTTAATTCCGGCTGGCATTGCGGCGCTGGTATTAGTGGTATTTGTATTAAGCTTTCCAAAGCAGCGCCGGTTACCGGTTTAACCGCAGCGGTGCGGCTACAGTAAAACAAGGTAACATATTTTCGGTGTTGTAACCGGTTTCAAGGGGTGGTAATGGCACAAACAAAAGTCAGAATGGCGATGGTAGGTGGCGGAGAAGGCGCTTTTATCGGTGCTATACACCGCATCGCTGCCCGGCTGGACAATCAGATCGAGCTGGTAGCGGGCTGCTTTAGCAGTCAGGCTGAGCGCAGCGCCGCTATGGCGGCACAGTTAGGTATCAGCACAGCGCGTTGCTACGATTCCTATCAGCAGTTGTTTGCTGCAGAAGCCCAACTGCCGCCAGAGCAACGGATAGAGTTTGTTACTATAGTGACGCCGAATCATCTGCATTTTCCGGTGGCTAAAGCCGCCTTGCTGGCCGGTTTTCATGTGTTGTCAGATAAACCTGCAACCTTGTCATTAGACGAAGCGCTGCAATTACAGGCGCTGGTGCAGCAAACGGGGTTGCGCTATGGCTTAACGCACACTTATGCCGCTTACCCTATGGCACAACAAGCCAGATTACTGGTGCAGCAGGGCCATTTAGGTGCGGTGCGTCGTGTTGCCGTCAGCTATCCGCAGGGCTGGCTGGCAGACAAAGCCGACAGCGATAGTAGTGCTCAGGCGCAGTGGCGCTTAGATCCGGCCCGCTCCGGCGTCAGTGGTTGCTTTGCTGATATTGGCACCCACGCTTTTCAGCTGGCGGAGTTTATCAGTGCGCTTCAGGTAACAGAGTTGTGCGCAGATCTGGCCACAGTGATAGATGGCCGGCAACTGGACGATGATGGCAGCGCCCTGCTGCGCTTTAATAATGGTGCCCGGGGCACGCTGCTGGCCAGCCAGGTGTGTGCTGGTATGGGTAATGGTTTACAAATTAGTGTGTATGGCGAGCTGGGTTCACTCAGTTGGCTGCAAGAGCAACCGAATCAACTGTTAGTGCAAATGCGTGGGCAGCCGCAACAAACCTGGCAGGCCGGCACTGACAATAGTTATCTGGCACCGCAAGTGCGGGCCTGGTGCCGCACTCCGGCGGGGCATCCCGAAGGCTATCTGGAGGCCTTTGCTAATATTTATCGTGACTTTGCACTGGCATTACGCCAACCCACAGCCAGCAACCTCGCTGCAGGTATTGAGCAGGCAGTGCGCGGCATGGCCTTTGTACAGGCGGCAGTGGTAAGCAGCAGGCAAAATGCGGCCTGGGTAAGCCTAGCCGGGCAATACACTTTTACAGGATAATGAATTTATGCTGACAAGCAAAATTAAAGGGCCAGCGATATTTCTGGCGCAGTATCTGCCACCGGCCGGTGAAGCATGTACATTAGAGTCTTTATTACGCTGGGCGGCAGAACTGGGATACAAAGGCGTGCAGTTGCCAACCTGGGATAAGCGCATTTTTGATTTAGAACAGGCCGCCCAGAGCCAGCAATATTGCGACCAGCTGCTGGCATTGTGTCAGCGTTATCAGTTGCACATTACCGAACTGTCGACCCATTTGCAGGGCCAGTTAATGGCAGTGCATCCGGCATATAATGAGCTGTATCAGGGCTTTGCCCCGGCGCAGGTGCAAACCGAAGCGCAGAAACAACAGTGGGCCACTGAACAGCTATTACTGGCTGCGCAGGCGTCAAAACGCCTCGGCCTCAGCTGTCACGTTACTTTTTCCGGTGCTTTGCTGTGGCATACCTTTTATCCGTGGCCACAGCGCCCGGCCGGCCTGGTAGAGCAGGGTTTTGCCGAATTGGCGCGGCGCTGGTTACCGGTGCTGGATGCCTTTGATGCAGCAGGCATTGATGTGTGCTTTGAGCTGCATCCAGGTGAAGATTTGCACGATGGTTTATCATTTGAACGTTTTCTTAACGCCACCGGGCAGCATCCGCGCGCTTGTATTTTGTATGATCCAAGCCACTTTCTGCTACAGCAGATGGATTACCTGCAATTTATTGATTTTTATCATCAGCGCATTCGTGCATTTCATGTTAAAGATGCCGAGTTTCGCCCTTCCGGTAAAGCCGGTGTGTATGGCGGCTACAGCAGTTGGCTGGAACGGCCGGGCCGGTTTCGTTCGCTTGGTGATGGCCAGATAGATTTTAATGCTATTTTCAGCAAGCTAACACAATACGGTTACACCGGCTGGGCAGTGCTGGAGTGGGAATGCTGTTTAAAACACCCACAACAGGGGGCAGCAGAAGGCGCGCCTTTTATTGCCAAACAGCTGATTTGTGTGGCTGAGCGGCCCTTTGATGATTTTGCCGGTGGTGCCACCGACGCCGGCCGCAACCGGCGTATTCTTGGTTTAAGCAACTAAGGGCTGATAATTTATACCCGTGCTGGCGGTGCGTGATAGCACCGCTGCAATAACAGACAAAAAATAACCAATCTGCTTGACAAAATTCTGAGCTGGATTTAAGTTAAATGATGTAACCGGTTTCATTGGCAGTGTTCAAAGAATCACGCCAACAAAATAATTATAACGAGCGGTACCGGCCAGCAACAGCGCTGGCTACAACAAGGGGAGCGTCAACGTGATCAGAGTTAACTCGGGTGCGTTTTGTCGTACAGCAGCGATCAGCCTGCTGTTACTGGCGGCTGTTACCGGCTGTAAACCTGCACCAACTACCTCCGAAGGCATCTCTGGTGCTGCTAAACCTGATAAAACCACAGCAGAAGTATCCGCTGACTGGCAATGGCTGTTTAATGGTGAGTCTGTCGAAGCCTGGACTAACAAAAGCGGCAAGCCGATTGGCGAGCAGTGGCAAATTATCGACAACGCTCTGGTGCTTACCGCCGCTGGTGGCAGTGATATTGTCAGCAAACAAAGCTTTACCGATTTTGAACTGGAGCTGGAGTGGCAAATTGCCGCATCCGGCAACAGTGGTATCTTCTACAAGGTTAGCAGTGAGGGCTGGTCCGGTGGTTTAGAGTACCAGCTACTCGATGATGATAATTATCCCGGCCATGACAATCCGATCCATTTTACCGCTTCATTATTTGATATATACGCACCGCAGGTTGATGCCCATTTACCTGCCGGTAGCTGGAACCATACCCGCATTATAGTACGCCACCCACAGGTTGAGCACTGGCTCAATGGCAAACTGGTACTGCAGTTTGAGTTGGGCTCCGCCGACTGGCAGCAGCGCGCTGCCAACAGCAAATTTGCCCCTAAGCATGATATTGCTACAGCTGAACCCGGGCATATTATGCTGCAAGACCATAACGACAAAATAGCTTTTCGTCAGATCCGGGTCCGCGCGTTATAACAGGAGCATGCTATGAAATTCAGTGGGATTAACCGCCGCCATTTTTTGCGCCGTACCTTTGCTGGTGCTGCTATTGCAGGCCTGGCCAGCCAGTTACCGCTAAGCTGGTCGGTGCTCGCGGCCAGCCCGGTGCAGCCAAAAATTTCGCTGGCACAGTGGTCATTGCACCGCCAGCTGCGCTCCGGCCAGTTAAAGGTACTGGATTTTGCTGTAAAAACCCGGCGCGATTTTCAACTGGGAGCGGTGGAATATGTAAATCAGTTCTTTGCTGACAAGGCGCAGGATCAAGCTTTTTTACGCCAGTTAAAACAGCGCGCCGATGACAGCGGTGTCAGCAGCTTACTGATTATGGTCGACGCTGAAGGTGACCTGGCGGCAGTGGAGGCAAAGCAGCGCCAGCAGGCAGTAGAAAATCATTATAAGTGGGTTGAAGCCGCAGCGTTTTTAGGCTGCCATGCTATCCGTGTCAGTATTGCTGACAACGCCGAAACCGACGCTTTAGAGATGCAACAGGCGGCAGTACTGGGCCTGCAACAATTGGCTGCTTTTGCTGCACCTTTTGGTATCAGCATTATTGTCGAAAACCATATGGGCCACTCTATGGACGCCAACTGGCTGGCCACGGTATTGCAGCAGGCCGGTAATGTTGGCAGCCTGCCCGATTTCGGTAACTTTAGCGGTGACAAATACCAAGGTACACAATTACTGCTGCCGTTTGCCAAAGGCATCAGCGCTAAAAGCTATACCTTTGATGAAAACGGCGCTGAGAGCAGTATCGATTATCAGCGCATGTGGCAATTGATCCAAAGCTCGGGCTATCAGGGCTATATCGGTATTGAGTATGAAGGTGAAAGTGCTGACGAAGATGCCGGTATCCTTGCAACACGCGATTTACTGCTGGCAGTGGCCAATTACACCGGGCGTTGAGGTTAAATTTAATGCCCGGTTTTTTTGCCTGATAGTGTAACCGGTTACAAAGTGGTGTTTAAGTGAATAGTTCCAAGCCAGCAGGCCATTAGCAGCCAGGCCGGCACAATTATTATAACAAAGCGCACCGTTATAAAGTGTGCAGACGAGGAGAGTGCAAGATGTCAGGAGCATCCGGACAACAGGAATATGATGTAATCGTAGTTGGCTCTGGCGCCGGCGGCGGTATGTCAGCATTAATATTAAGCATCGCCGGGTTAAAGGTATTAATGCTTGAAGCAGGGCGGCATTATGACCCGGTAACAGAAACGCCGATGTTTAATCTGCCCAAAGAGGCGCCGCTACGCGGAGCCAGCACACCGGACAAACCTTTTGGTTTTTATGATGCTACCATCGATGGTGGCTGGCAGGTACCAGGGGAGCCTTATACCCAGGCCAGCCGTGAACCACAACAACGTTTTGACTGGTGGCGTGCGCGCATGCTCGGCGGGCGTACCAACCACTGGGGCCGTATTTCACTGCGTAACGGCGAATACGACTTTAAACCCTACAGCCGCGATGGCCTGGGCTTTGACTGGCCAATAAACTATGCCGATTTAGCCCCTTACTACGATAAAACCGAAATGTTAATTGGCGTGTACGGTGAAACCGGCCATGGCCTGGAAAACACGCCGGATTCGCCTGAAGGCATTTTACAACCGGCTCCTAAGCCGCGCGCTTATGAGCTGCTGGCAAAAAAATCCTGTGACGAACTGAATATTCCGGTGATCCCGGCACATCTGGCCATTTTAAGCCAGCGTCAGGATCATACCCGGCTGCCGGCGAAGTTGTTCCCTAACAGTGAACTGGGGCAAAAAGTGGTGGCCAATTCTATGCAATCCCGCGCTGCCTGCTTCTGGGCTACACCTTGTGGCCGTGGCTGTTCGATTAAAGCCAATTTTCAGTCAACTACGGTGTTAATTCCACCTGCACTGGCCACTGGCAATCTGACCATTATTACCGATGCTATGGTGCGCGAAGTGACGCTGAATAAGGCCGGTAAAGCAGACGGCGTGATTTACATTGATAAAAACAGTCGCCAAGAAGTGAAAGTAAAAGGCCGCGCAGTTGTGGTAGCAGCCAGTGCAGCAGAAACGGCGCGCATTTTCCTTAACTCGCGTAGCCCACTGTTTCCGGACGGCATTGCCAACAGTTCCGGCCTGGTGGGTAAATACCTGATGGATACTGTCGGTGCCGGCGTCGGCGGGCAAATTCCGGCGCTGGAAAACCTGCCGCCAATGAATGAAGACGGCTCGTCCGGTATGCACCTGTATCAACCATGGTGGCTGTACAAGCAGCAAAAGGCCGGCAAGCTGAATTTTGCCCGTGGTTATCACATTGAAATGAGCGGTGGTCGTGGCATGCCGGGGGCCGGTGCTTTTGGCGGCCTGCAAAGTTTTACCGAAGGAGCTTACGGTGCCGATTTTAAACAGGCGTGCCGGCGCTATTACGGCACCTTTGTGCACTTTGATGGCCGTGGCGAGATGATCCCGAACGAAAACAGCTATGCCGAACTGGACCCGACAGTGGTGGATCAGTGGGGAATACCAGTGCTGAAGTTTCACTGGCAGTGGTCCGAGCATGAGATAAATCAGGCGGCGCATATGCAGAAAACCTTCGCCGACATTATTACCGGTATGGGCGGCAAGGTCACCAGCAACATAGAAACTGACGGCCGCAAAGCCATCATGAACGGCGGTGCCATTATTCACGAAGTCGGCGGCACCATTATGGGCGCTGATCGCAAAAAATCGGTGTTAAATCAGCATTGTCAGGCCTGGGATGTACCCAATCTGTTTGTCGCTGATGGCGCGCCTTTTGCGTCCAACGCCGATAAAAACCCCACTCTGACTATTCTGGCGCTGGCCTGGCGCACCAGTGATTACATTGTTGAGCAGTTCAAGCAAAGGAATATCTGATATGGCAGACGATAACTACAACAGCAGCAACACCAACTTAAAACGTCGCGATGCATTAAAACTGCTGGCCACGGCGGCCGTATCGATACCGGTACTGGGTATGGCCGGACATGCCGCGGCGGTAACGGCGAAAACCAAGGGCGCCGAGCTAATTTACCGGCCAACCGATCCGGATATGCTTAAACCGGTAGTACCCTGGTCAATGACGCTGACGCTGACGCAGGCTGAGCTGGATGATCTGGCGGTACTGGCTGACATTATTATCCCCGCCGACGCGCAGTCGCCTTCGGCTGCGAGCCTGGGAGCCCAACACTTTATTAATGAATGGGTTAGTGCGCCTTATCCGCAACAAAAAGCCGATCTTGTACTGGTACGTGGCGGCTTGGTTTGGTTAAACGGCGAAGCCAAAAAACGTTTTGGTAAAGCGTTCGCCAAACTCAGCACTGCTGAGCAACGGCAAATTTGTGACGATATCTGTTACGAGCCCAAAGCCGCTGCCAACTTAAAGCACGGTGCCCGCTTCTTTGCCAAAGTGCGCGATTTAACTGCCACAGCCTTTTACACCACTGAACCCGGTATGGCCGACATCGGCTATATCGGCAACAAACCTATGGCCAATTTTGACGGCCCGTCAGATGAGGTGCTGCGCAAACTAAAACTAAAAAGTTAAACCAAAGCCCTTTATTAAGTGGGGCCGCTCGAGCATGACACAAGTGAAAAAACAGGGTTCTGACTGCGTTTAGGCGGTAAGAGAAACTCATTGCTCAGAACAATAGTTAAAACTAAAAAAATGAGAGCAACACACTATGTACAGTAAAAACAGGTACAACAAAACGGGGAATACCACGCAGCCTGTAAGTCTGCGTAAACACCGGCTGGCGCAGGCAGTAAGTCTTAGCCTGATATTAACGGCCACCTGCAATACAGCACTGGCGCAGCAAACTGAGCCGGCGGCAGAAACCAAAGCCGAAGCTGAAGTGGAAGTAGTACAGGTACGCGGTATCCGGGCCAGTATGGCGGAGAACATGGCAATCAAACGCTTATCCAGTGCCGTGGTGGATGCCATTACCGCCGAGGATATCGGTAAGTTTCCGGATAAAAACGTTGCTGACTCCTTACAACGTGTGCCTGGCGTAGTGATCCAGCGTGACGGCGGCGAGGGCTCAACCGTGAGTATCCGTGGTTTATCGTCCGATCTGACCTTTACCCAGCTAAACGGCAACTTTATTGCGTCATCCCCCGGCGAACCGTCACGTTCATTTGATTACACCTTACTGCCATCGGCGATGATCCAGACTGTAGAGGTATTTAAATCGCCGGAAGCCCGGCTGGATGCCGGCGGTGTGGGCGGCACAGTGTTGCTGCATACCCGTAAGCCGTTTGATATGGAAGCTAATTCCGGCGTGTTAAATATTGAGTCGACCTATGCTGATGTTACCGATAAACACGAGCCACAGTTCACCGGAGTGTATTCGTGGAAAAACGATGCTGAGAGCCTGGGCCTGCTGGTGGGTTATACCCGGCAAAACCGTACCAGCCGGGTGCTGTCGGGAGGCACCGATTCCAGTGTCTGGCGCTGGAGCGGCGTGGCTGATACAGCGGTAGATGTTAATGGCAATCCCGTTGATAACAACAACAACTGGGCTGCACTGACGGATGCACAGGGCAATGTTTATAACGGGGTCTGGTTTCCGCAGGTAGCCCGGGTTGGTGTAACCAAAGAAGAGCGCGATCGCGAAGGCGTGCAGCTTACCGGGCAATGGCGGCCTACCGACCGGCTGGAGCTGGGGTTTAACTATTTTGGTTTTACATTAGGCCAGGACAGAACCCGCTCGGTGGTGTCTATGCCGGAGTGGTCATTAAACCCTAATTTTCTTACCGGCGTAACGCTGGATGCTTCCGGCACCATTATTACCGGCATGGATTATACCGTCGGCGCCGGTGGGGCCGAGAATGATTTGCAGTTTCCCTGGATGAATGGCAGTTATGTCAGGGAAGAGTCTACCTCAGATACTTTCGATTTTAACTTCAGTTACGAGGGTGACAGCTACCGGTTGAAACTGGTTGCCGGTAATACCAAAGCTAAAGGCGGGCCAACAGAAAGCTGGGATGTGGCGTATAAAAGTTCAAACTGGGGTGAAAACCAGCCCTTTATTGAAAATGCTGCACAGTACGCTGGCTGGTCAACGGGTGACCGTATGTCAATGTATATCGACCCTAACACCCTCACCAATCTGCTAAGTGGTGTCGGTGGCGGCCGTGACCCTGGCTCTTCTAACTCCAGTTTTGTACGCAGCACGCTGGAAGAGCGTTACTATCAGCTGGATCTTGATTTTGATGTCGACTGGGGCATTTTCACGCTGGTTCGTACCGGATTAAAATTCCGTGATGCCAAATTGCACCGCGAAACCGGGAACAACTTCTTTCTGGCGCCGGATTTTGATATTGAAGGCGCGCTGGCCAGCGGCCGCGGTATTGATCAGTTCGACAGCTACCAATGGAACGGTGGCATGCCACTGGCAAAAGACGTACTAAAAACAAATGGTGAAGGTAATATTGCCGGTGGTTTTAATATTAACCTGATGCCAGTGATCGACTGGGACAAATACCGCGACATTATTTTAAGCAACTACAAACCCTATACCCGGATTGAAGATAACTTTGTCTACAACATCCGTGAGCAAGGTGAAGCCTTTTATCTGCAGGGCGATTTCAGCTTTGGGGATTTCCGCGGTAACACCGGTGTACGGGTAGTAAAAACCAAAACTACCGGCGAATCGACCGATCTATACACCTACTTCCTTGATCATACCGACGATGTAACCGGTTTACCTGTGACCGGCGACGCTCGCTTTGTTGAAAACTGGCAGCTGATATCGCAAACCACGGAAGAAACCTATGTGTTACCCAGCCTGAATCTGGTGTGGGACGCTGGCGATAATCTGGTCGTGCGTGGCGCGCTGGCAAAAGTGATGTCGCCGCCGGGCTACAGTGATTTGGGCAGCCAGGAGCGTATCAGCTTTGTTTCAGATGAGTGGGCTAAAGACCGTGAGGCCTTTAACACCCAGCCTGGTTTTAGCGGTAGTGGTGGTAATAAAAACCTGAAGCCGTTTGAATCGATGCAGGCCGATCTATCAATAGAGTATTACTACGGCACCGGTTCGGCGGTGGGGATGGCGCTGTTTTATAAAGACGTTGATAACTTCGTGGTGCCGCTGATCATTGATTCGGTACGCGATTTTGCCGGCGAGCCGGGTGTGGTGGAACCGGGCCAGATCACCATCAGCCCTTACAGCACGGTAGGTAATGGTACTAATGCGAAGTCACAGGGCGTAGAGCTGTTTATTCAGCATGCTTTTGCCAACGGCTTTGGTCTTAATGCCAACTATACCTACAACAAAACCAATCAGGCTGACGTTAATATCGATGGTGAAAAATTTGGCGAATCGCCTTTAGTGGGCAGTGCCAAGTACCAGTACAACCTGTCGGCGTTTTACGAAACCGACAATTACAGTATCCGTGCGTCTTACAACAAGCGCGGTGAAACGGTACTGGGCATTAACAGTGGTTTAAACGTGTATCAGGACCCTTACGATCAAGTGGATGTCAATGCCACCTATGCCCTGACAGAGCGCTGGCTGCTAAGTGCATCGGTAATCAATCTGACCGAATCTGAATCCACGTCCAGATTAGGCAATGACACCGATGCCCGTTTTTTAAGCAATAGCTACGCTGGCCGGCGTTATTACGCCGGTATCACGTTTAATTTCTGAAGCATGCACACAAAGAGGCAGAATATATAATGAAAACAATACAACAATGTCAGCTACTGTGTGCCATGGCAGTGGCATTAGGTACAATAACCGGCTGTGGCAGCGGCGAAGACCCGGATGTGAACAATGCACCAACACCGGTATCAACCTCAGCTGAGGTAAGTGCGAGCGCAGTAAAAGGTATTTTAACGGGCGCCGCTGTCAGTATCAGTGCATTAAACGGCACTACGGTAACCAGTACAGCCGTACAGACCGATAGCAGCGGTATGGCCGCTACCACGCTAACGTCGGCCCCCGGTTATGCCTTTAGCGCAGTACACAAGCTGGCTGTTACCACTACGGCTGCTAGCAGTATGCTGTGCGACCTTAGCCTGTGCGGCGAAGCCACATTAGGGGCCGCAGTCGGCGCAGACGCACTGGGAACGGTGACGCTAAGTAACCTGTTCTGGTTAAAAGCGCCGCTTGGTGCTACTGCCGATGGTACCGCTGATGCCACGGTGCAGGTTAATGCGCTCACTACCTTTGCCAGCCAGTTACTGGAGGCGGCGATAGCTGGCGGGCGCAATGTGTCGGCACTTGCTACGCTGGAGCCGGCGCAGCTGGAATACTCAGCGCAGCTACTACGCATTCTGGGCGTAGATATGCCGGCAATAAACCTGATGCAGCAAGCGCTGCAAAGTGCCGATAGCGCGGAAAACTTTGCTCAAAGCAGTAACCAGCTTATTCGATTGTCTTTTGTTAACGCTGCTTTTGCCCACATTAGCCCAGAGGCAACCCTGGCCGACACCTTTGCCGCCGCAGCAGCACAGGTTGCTCTGGCAGCACAGGGTGATGAGGCGGCTGCCACAGCACTGCGCCAACAGTTACTCGATGCGTTGCAGGGCCATCCGGTACTGGCAGAGCTGGGTTTAACCCCGGACAGCATTATTGATATTGAGCTGCCGTTAGTACTGGCAGATAACAGCAGCGGGCCAATTCGCGAATACACCACTGCGGCCTATTTAGCCGGCGCGCAAATTAGCTACCGCGGCGCTATCAGCGATAGTGAAAGTGGTGAGCAAGCCTTCGATGGCAGTGTTACCAGCAAATGGTTGGACAATACCGCTGTGCCAAGCGCAGCAGCACCTGCCTGGCTAACGTTGCAATTTGCGCAAGCGCAGGCTATCAGTGTGTTGTCTATTACCAGCGCCAACGATGCGCCGGATCGCGACCCGGAAAACTTTAACCTGCAGGCTTCCAACGATGGTGAAAGCTGGTTTACGCTGGGGCAATGGGCCGGTATCAGTTTTGAGCAGCGCTTAAGCGCACAGGATTTTGCTTTTAATAACAGCCTGCCGTACCGCTATTACCGGCTGAACATCACAAAAAATAAAGGCGATACCAACTTAATGCAGCTGGCTGAAGTGCAGCTGTTTGGCCCGGTTTATCCTGATCAGATCCAGCAAGGTGGCAGCATCAGCGCTCGCGGCGCCATTGGCGATGCAGAGCGTGCCGAGATGGCATTTGATGGCCTGTTAACAACAAAATGGCTGGATAACACTGCGGTACCCACGGCAGAGCAGCCAGCCTGGGTGCAGATGCAGTTTAGCGAAGCAAAAGCTGTTAGCAGCCTTGCTATCAGCAGCGCTAACGATGCGCCTGAACGTGATCCGGAAAACTTTAACCTGCAAGCCTCAACCGATGGCAGCAACTGGCTGACAGTGGGTGAGTGGGCCGGTGAGAGTTTCGACAGCCGTGGCCTGCGCCGCTTATTCAGCGTTAACAATAGCCTGGCTTATCCGTATTACCGCTTGAATATCACCAAAAACAAAGGTGATACCAGCTTAATGCAAATTGCTGAAATTGAGCTTATCGGGCCGGCAGTACCTGCACTGAATCATGCTTTGGCAGCAACAGCGGTAACCTCCAGTGGTGCTATCAGTGATGCCGAAGCGGCCGCCTATGCCTTTGATGGCAACAGCCAAACCAAATGGCTGGATAACACTGCGGTGCCAACGGTAGCAGCGCCAGCCTGGGCCAGTGTGGCTTTGGCTGAGCCACAAGCAGTGAATATGCTGGCGCTGGTGAGTGCCAATGATGCGCCGGACCGTGATCCGGAAAACTTCAGCCTGCTGGCATCTAATGATGGCGAATATTGGGTTAATCTGGGCCAATGGGCCGGTATCAGTTTTAGCGAGCGCGCCGAGCGGCAAACGTTTGCTGTCGCCAATGCACTGGGCTACAACCATTACCGGCTGAATATCAGCAAAAACAAAGGTGACAGCGCCTTAATGCAGGTGGCAGAAATTGAGCTGATTGGCCCGCAGGTACAAGCGCAGGATCACAGTGATAATGCTGCTGCACAAATCAGCGCACGTGCGGCTATCAGTGATGGCGAAGCGGGCACTATGGCGTTTGATAATAACCCGGCAACCAAGTGGCTGGACAACGGTGGCGTACCGTCGGTTGAAGCACCATCCTGGCTGGAAGTCAGCTTGCCAGAACCGGTGATCGTGAATACCTTTGCTATTACCAGTGCTAACGATGCACCGGACCGCGATCCGGAGAATTTCCGTCTGCTTGGCTCAAATGATGGCACAAACTGGCAGCCATTGGGTAACTGGGCGGGTGAGAGTTTCGCAGCACGTGCAGAGCGGCGCAGTTTCAGCCTGTTAAATGGCCGCAGTTTCAGCCACTACCGCATTGAGAGCACAAAAAACAAAGGTGATACCAATTTAATGCAGGTAGCGGAATTTGAGCTGATCGGCCCAGTGCTTTAAGCTGCAATATTGTTGGCATACAAAAGGCGCGGCTAAGGCTGCGCCTTTTATCATAAAGGTAATCTGATCGATGTTAACTGTAAGCTCTGCACTGTTTGCCGGTATCGATGCCGGCGGCAGCCATTGCCGGGTGCGGCTGGAAGATGAAACCGGCACTTTGTTGGGTGAAGGGCGCTCGGGCGCTGCCAATCTGGGGCTGGGTTGGCCACAGGTTGAAGCCAATATCTGCCAGGCGCTTAATGCTGCTTTACAGCAAGCGGGCCTGAACAGCAGTGCTTATGCCCGTTTGCATGTTGGAGCCGGTTTTGCCGGTGCCCATCTGGCCGGGTTAAAAGCTACAGCGCTGCAGTGGCAGCACCCTTTTGCCAGCTGGCATGTTACCACCGACTTACATGCTGCCTGTTACGGCGCCCATGGCGGCGAGGCTGGCAGTGTGATTATTCTTGGCACCGGCTTTAGTGCGATCGGGCTGACTGAACATGGCGAAACCCTGCTCGGTGGCTACGGCTTTCCCATTAATGCGGTTTGCAGTGGTGCCGGTTTGGGTTTACAAGCGGTGCAGGCAGTATTGCTGGCACTGGATGCTCTGGCGCCTGCCACGGTGCTGACTGTCTTACTACAGCGACACTTTAACGGTGGTGCAGCATTGATGGCAGAGCAACTGCTGCAGGCTACACCGCAGCAATATGCTGAGCTGGCGCCGCTGGTGTTTCAGGCGGCGGATAGCGGTGATGCGGTTGCGCTGGCTATGCTGCAACAGGCATTCAATTTTATCAGCAGGCTTAACCAGCAACTGCCGCCAGGCCGTTGTTGCCTGCTGGGCGGCGTGGGGCAGCGCTTACTAACTTACCTGCCGCAAACCCAGCGTAGCCGCTTTAGTGCGCCGCTGGCCCCGGCAACGGTAGGGGCTATTTATTATGCCCGCCGCCAACTGGCAGTTGCTGCGCAGGAGGCTGCACAAGATGGCGCAAATTGAAATTTGTCTTGATAGCGACAGCCGTTACCTTACGCAGAATATCCGCACCGTTTGCGCCGCCGGTATTGACAGCATTGAGTTGTGTAGCCAAATGGCGCAGCAGGGCTTATCTGTCAGTGCGGACGCTTTGCGTCAGGCGCGTGCGGCCTGTAATTCGCATACGCAGCTGCGGGTTATGCTCAGGCCCAGAGCCGGCAATTTTGTTTACTCGGTACCAGAGCAGCAGCAAATACAGGCGCAGTTACTGCAGGCAGCAAAACTGGGTGCTGATGGCATAGTGGTGGGTGCATTAACAACAGATGCGCAGCCGGATCTGCCGTTTTTAACCGGCTTATTGCAACAGTGCCGCCAACGGGGCCTGGCTTGCACTTTTCACCGTGCTTTTGACGCCTGCACCAGCCCGGCAGAAGCGATAGAGCAACTACTGGCATTAGGCGTACAGCGGCTATTAAGCAACGGCACACCCTGGCAGCAACAGCAAAGCATAACGCAGGGCGTACGCCAGTTAGCAACCTTGCAGCAGTATATTGCCGGGCGGCTGGTGCTGGTGGCCGGTGGCGGCGTTACGTTAGCCAACTTGCCGCAGTTGCAGCAAACGCTTCACGACAATGCGCAGCTGTGCTGGCATTTGCATTCGGCGGTGCTGACAGAAGATAAGGTAGATGCCGCTAAGCTTGAGCAACTACAACATTGCCTAACTAAACGGGCTAAGCCAAACCGGCAACAAGGAGAGCCACATGCTTAAACGCCGCTACTTTTTAAAACTAAGCGCTATGTTGGGCGCCGGTGCTACAGCATCCGCTTTACTGCCCGGTTGTGCGGCAGTGGTAGCGCCGGTGCGTAAACCTGTGGTGATCAGCACCTGGGATTTTGGCCTGCAGGCGAATCAGGTGGCATTTAATTTATTGCAGCAGGGGCAGCGCGCCGTCGATGCGGTGCAACAAGGCGTAATGGTGACCGAAGCCGACCCGACCGAGCGCAGTGTGGGCTATGGCGGCCGGCCGGATAGGGATGGCAAGGTCACACTTGATGCCTGCATTATGGACGAATTTGCCAATATTGGTGCGGTTGCTGCATTGCAGCAGATTAAACACCCGGTAGCGGTGGCGCGGGCGGTGATGGAGCAGACACCGCATGTGATGCTGGTAGGCCAGGGCGCGCTCGATTTTGCGCTGGCGCAGGGCTTTGTCGCTGAGAATTTACTCACCGCAGAGTCAGAGCAGGAATGGCTGCAGTGGCTAGAAGATGCCAACTACCGGCCAATCGTTAATATTGAAAATCATGACACCATAGGCATGCTTGCGCTGGACAGCCACGGCAATTTAGCCGGTGCCTGTACCACCAGTGGCATGGCGTTTAAACTGCACGGCCGGGTCGGTGATTCGCCGATTATCGGTGCCGGGCTCTATGTCGATAACGAAGTGGGGGCCGCTACCGCCACCGGCCATGGTGAAGAGGTGATCCGGGTAACGGGCTCTTTTCTGGTGGTAGAGCTGATGCGTCAGGGCTACAGCCCGCAGCAGGCGTGTGAGCAGGCGGTACAGCGGATTTATCACAAGCTGCAACTGCGCAAAGGCAATATTGCCGACACCCAAATAGGTTTTATTGCGCTGAATAAAAACGGTGAATATGGCAGCTATTGCCTGCAGCCGGGTTTTAATTATGCCGTGCAGCACCAGGGCGAAAGTAAGCTATATGCCGCAACGGCATTGCTAACGGGCTGAACACCGCAGCTTTATCTAATTCGGCATCAACCTTGGCATTTAACAGACGCTGGCTTAAGCTGATGAGAGAATGCTAAGGCAAAGTTTGCCGGAGATTAGATGATTAGATGTTACGCAGCGCTACTTGCCGCTTTGATATGCGGCGAGCTTGCTGCAGCGCAAGGCCGTGAAGTTGTTGTGGGTGTGTATCAGAATACTCCGAAAATTGTGGCTGCCGCAGATGGCAGCCCATCAGGTATTTTCGGTGATTTACTGCAAGTAATAGCAGCAGAGCAAAACTGGCGGATTAAAGCAGTGCAGTGTGATTGGGCGTATTGCCTGCAAATGCTGCAGTCGGGCGAAATTGATCTGTTGCCCGATGTTGCCTTTACTGAACTGCGTAGTTTACAACTGGATTTTCACCAGACTCCGGCGCTTTACAGCTGGTCACAGCTATATACCGCGCAAGGTGTGCAGCTGCAGTCATTGGCTGCACTGGATGGCAAGCGGGTCATAGTATTGCAGGAATCTGTGCAGCAGCAATATCTGCAAAATATGATTACGCAGTCGGGTATGGATGTGGTGTTATTGCGTGCCCGTTCAATGGCCGAGGCTTTTGCGATGGCATCAGCCGGTCAGGCTGACGCGGTAGCGGCGAATCATTATTCCGGCCATTTCCAGCTGGCAAAGTATCAGTTGGAACAAAGTAATGTCATCTTTCAGCCGCTGCAGTTTTTTTATGCCACCAAAAAGCAGCACAATCAGGATTTGCTGACGGTTATCGAAACCCACCTGGCGCAGTGGCAAACCAATATCAGCTCACCTTATTACCAAATTCTGCAGCGTTGGGGTACTGAGGTACCTGAGCCCAAATTACCGGAAAAAGTCTGGTTGTTGTTGGCGATGCTAAGCAGCTTGCTGTTACTGGCGCTATGCGGTGCCTGGTGGCTGAAACGACAAGTTGCCGATAAAACCCGCCATTTGCGTGCCAGTGAAGAGCGGCTCAGTACGATCTTAAACAGCGTAGATGCGCATATTTATATTAAAGATAATAAACTGCGCTATCAGTATATTAACCGTAAAACCGCAGAGTTGTTTGGTTGTGAACCGTGCAAGGCAATAGGGCGGCGTGATGACGCTTTTTTTGACCAGTCAACCAGCGCTAATTTACAACAGAATGACTTAAAAGTGCTGCAACAAGGCATACGGCTGGTAGAGGAAGAAACCAACAGCTCACTGGACAGCCAGCAAACACGTACCTACCTGTCAGTGAAGTTACCTTTACGCGATAGCAATGGCAATATTTATGCGTTATGTGGTATCTCCACTGATATTACCGAGCATAAACAGCACCAGCAGGAAATTCATCAGCTGGCATTTTATGATGCGCTAACCGGTTTACCCAACCGCCGTATGCTGCTTGACCGGCTGCAACAGGCTGTGCAATTAGGCTTGCGGCACAACAATACTGCACAAGGTGCATTGCTGTTTATCGACCTGGATCACTTTAAAGATCTGAACGATACCTTAGGCCATGCCATGGGCGATCAGCTACTGCAACAAGTTGCCCAGCGGTTGCAGGCAAGCCTGAGAAAGGTCGATACACTGGCACGGCTGGGAGGCGATGAGTTTGTGGTGCTGCTGACCGATTTGCATCCAGATCCTGAGCTGTCGAGCCAGAAAGCCGGGCTGATTGCTGAAAAAGTGGTGCAGCTGTTATCTGAGCCATTTATGTTGCAGCAACGGCCATACTCTATTTCTGCCAGTGTGGGTGTGGCGATGTTTTCGGACGGCTGCAACAGTGACGAATTACTGCAGCATGCTGATCTGGCAATGTACGATGCCAAAGAGCGCGGCCGTAATAGCGTGCGGTTTTTTAACCAGCAGATGCAGGCAGATGTCAGTGCCCGCTCGGATATTGCCACCGGTTTACGCCAGGCACTGTTACAGGATGAATTTGTCTTGTATTTTCAGCCACAGCTGGAGCGAAACCTTGGTGTAGTAGGTGCAGAAGTATTACTACGCTGGCAACATCCGCAGCACGGCATGATAGTGCCAGCCAGCTTTATACCTGTGGCCGAAAGCAGTGGCCAGATCCTGCAAATAGGCCGCTGGGTGCTGGAAAAAAGTTGCCTGCAGTTGGCTGAATGGGCCAGACACACCGACACGGCCCACTGGTATCTGGCGGTGAATATCAGTGCCCGGCAGTTACATTCTTCGGCGTTTGTGCAGGAGGTGGTAAGCGCTCTGGAGCAAAGCGGAGCGGCGCCGGAAAAACTGGTACTGGAGCTGACAGAAAGCCAGTTACTGCAGGATATCGACACCATTATTGATAAGATGCAGCAACTTAATACTCTGGGGGTACGCTTTTCACTGGATGATTTTGGCACCGGCTACTCATCGCTCAGTTATCTGAAACTATTGCCATTAAAACAGCTAAAAATTGACCGCTCTTTCGTACGCGATTTACTTACCGATCCTAACGACAAAGCCATTATTAAAACCATACTGGCGCTGGGGCAAAGCCTGGAGCTGGCCGTTATTGCCGAAGGAGTAGAAACCGAAGCGCAATACAGTAAGTTACTGCACCTGGGCTGCCAGCAGTTTCAGGGGTATTTTTTTGGTGAGCCGATGCCGCAAACCAGTTTTGTTACCCGCTACCGCCAGCGGCATGAAATGCAAAACTAACCTGTATTACGTTGTAATGCATTACGGCAGAGAGCTATTAACGCAGCCAAAGCGTTGGTTAACTGCGCCACTGTGTTATGGCCAATGCCCAGCACCAGGCCACTGCGTGGCTCAGCATTAAACAGGTAGCGGCTAAGTGGTTGGGTTTTAATACCTAGCGCTGTTAGTTGTTGCTGTAAGCAAATATCATCAAGCCGTTCAGGAAATTCCAGCACTAAATGTAAGCCAGCGTCCAGCGCATATAAGCGGCACTGCGGCAACCCTTGTTGCAGCAGCTGTGCTGCAAACTGCTTTTGCTGCTGATAATAGCGGCGCATTTTGCGCAGGTGGCGGCCAAAATGGCCTTCACTGATAAAGTCGGCCAATGCGGCTTGCGGCAGTAGTGGTACATCGCCATGCAAAGCCTGTAAAATGCTGGCGGCCTGAGCGATAACCGCTTTGGGTGCAACCAGATAACCGAGGCGCAGCGCCGGAAATAAGGTTTTGCTGCACGAACCGGCAAATAACACACCTTCACCCCCTGCCAGCCCCTGTAAGCTGGCAACAGGCCGGTGCTGATACTGAAACTCGCTGTCGTAATCATCTTCTACCAGCCAACAATTATGTTGGCGCGCCCATTGCAACACGGCCAGCCGGTTTGCCAGTGGCATAATACCTCCCAGCGGATACTGATGCCCAGGTGTTAAAAACAATGCTTTTGCCTCAGTTTTGTCGGGCAGTGTTTTGATATCAAGACCACTAGCAGAGCTAGCATCCAGATGCTGCACCTGCAACTCGCACAGCTGTAACGCCTGCTTCAGGCGCGGGTAGCCGGGAGTTTCCATCAATACCTGCTGGCCTGCCTTTGCCACCAGTTTGGCTGCAATAAACAGTGCCTGCTGTGCTCCGGCGGTGATCAGTATGCTGTGCTCGTCACATACCACCTGGCGCGACTGACGCAGATAAACAGCCAGTGCCTGACGCAACGGCAGGTAACCCAGAGGCTCAGCAAAGCCGCTTAACTGCTCTCGGCTGCTATGGCGCGACAGCAGACGTTGCCATAACGCATAAGGAAACTGCTGCAAAGCCGGTACACCGGGCTGCAGCAAGCCAGTTGCCGCTCCCTGTTTTTGCGGTAAATCATAGTGGTTTAGTGTTAGCTGGTTAAGTGGTAAAGCCCGGGCAGGATCCGGCTGAAAATACTGCTCTGGCACAGCAATAATCTGATAGCCGCGGCCTGGCTGACCTTCGATATAGCCCTCTGCTACCAATTGCTGTAGCACCTGATTTACCGTGTTGCGGCTTAGTTTTAAGTCTGCGGCCAACTGACGGCTGAAGGGCAGTAAGGCGCCATTGGGCCAGAGCCCCTGCAGCATTTGGTGTTGTAACAACTGGTATAGCTGCAGTTGCAGGCTACCCTGGCCGCTAAGCTGCAGGTTGTCGGTTAGTAGGCGCAACTGGATCTCTCACTTTGTTAAAACCGGTACTTTTTACGATACCAGTTTAGTCGTTATGCTAATGGCAGCACAAGAAGGAGATAGCCAATGACCATCGTATACCAACAGGAAAGCAGTTTTAATCTGGACGAAATGCTGGCGCTATACCGCGCATCAGGCATTAACCGGCCAACAGACAATAGTGCAAGAATGGCCATTATGCTGGCAAGTAGCAATTTGCTGCTCACCGCCAGGCAAAATGGCCAGCTACTGGGGCTGGCGCGCTGTTTAACCGATAAAGCTTATGTGGTGTATATCTGTGATCTGCTGGTAGATCAAGCTTACCAGCAGCAGGGGATAGGTAAAGCGCTGCTGGCTGCGGTACAACAGGCCACCGGGCCGCAGGTGCAACAATTACTGCGCAGCGCGCCTTCTGCCATGCAGTATTACCCGCAGGTGGGTTTTACCGCGATAGATAATGCCTTTCATATTCAGCGCCAGTACTAACCGGGAGCCAGCCGTGTATCCACCAGCTTTTTATTACAGCGATGACCGCATACAACTGCAGACGTTTTTGCAGCAACATTATTTTGGTTTACTGCTTAGTAGTAACACCAGTTTGAGCTACACACCACTTCCGTTTTTATTTGACTGGCACAGCACGGGTGATAAAGCGTATTGCCATTTAGCGCGTAATAACCCGCAGCTAAGCCAGTTAGACGGCGCGCCGGTTACTATTATTATTCAGGGGCCGCATGCTTTTATTGCCGCCAGTTGTTACCAGCAGCAACCGGCGGTATCCACCTGGAATTACGCCCTGGTTGAACTAAAAGGCACAGCACGGTTGCTAGATGCAGAGCAAACGCTGGCATTGGTCAGAAAACAGGAAGCGCACAGCGCACCGGATATGGCACAAGCCTCTGACTACCAAAAAAAATTAGTTAATGCCATAGTCGGTGTTGAGATTAACCTGAGCAGTGTAACGGGCCGTTTTAAGTTATCGCAAAACAAAACGCCTGCAGAGCAGCAGGCGGTTATCCGTTATTTGCAGCAAACTGAACAGCCAGCCACGGTATGGCAAATGATGCTATCGCAGCATTAGGTTAATAATCGAACTTATGTGCGCTGAAAAGCTGTTGTACTGTAAGCCAGACATCGCCTACTTTACCGTCAGCTACTGGCTTGTCGTTAACATATAGCACTGGCGCAATTTCTTTGCTGGAACTGGTAAGCCATATTTCATCGGCGGCCAGTACTTCGGCTTCGCTGATATCGCGCTCTTCTACTTTGATGCTGCTGTGTTTGGCTAAAATCGCCAGCAATAGTTGCCGGGTAATACCAGGCAGTAATTTATGGCTTAATGGCGGCGTGGCAATAACACCATCTTTTACGATAAACACATTTACTGCTGCGCCTTCGGTTAAGTTACCGTCTTTATCAAACAACAGTATTTCCTGCGCGCCCTGACTGTAGCTTTGTTGGTAATGCAGCACATTACCCAATAATGATGTCGATTTAATATGGCAGCGCTGCCAGCGTAAATCCTGGCCGGTAACCACGGCATAGGTGGTGGCTTTGGCTTTATCGGCCACCGGCTCGGACGGAATGGCAAAGGCAAAGCCAAACACCGTTGGCGCTATATTGGCAGGAAAGGCATGACCGCGCTTGGTATCGGTGCCGCGGCTAACCTGAAAATACACGCCGAGGTTATCGCCCAGTTCTGCACGGTTATCTGCCAGTAGTTTATCAGCTATATGTTGCCAGTCAGCCAGGCTTAGCTTGGGGTCAATCGACAGTTGTGCCAGGCCGCTGTGCATGCGGTCAATATGTGGGCCAAAACCAACAAAGCGGCCACCATAACTTGGGATCACTTCGTAGATGCCGTCGCCAAATAAAAAGCCGCGGTCCATCGGCGATATTTTAGCCTCACTGGCCGGTACGAAAGCGCCGTTTAAATATACTGTTGTCATTGCGGTTCTCTTAATAAGCTACATAAATCATCAATCAGTTGCAGGCCTTCAGTATGCGGCAGGCCATCTTCGGTCAGGGTATTTAACCGGGTAACGCCATCCACACTGCCTTTGGCCGATAAATACTGCAAAATCGCCAGCGGATCGGCATCACTTAGCAGGTTTTCATTGCGCAGCAAGGACACCATTGCCGCCAGGCCCCAGGCTGCCCAGTTTGATACATCGGCCACAATCAGCTCATCGCATTCGGTTACCGCCGGAGTAATGTTTAGTGCGCTAACAGCCTGCAATAAATTACCCATGCCAATTTCATTGCCGCCATCGCCAATGCCAATAGTCGGGCAGGGCGCCTGGGTTAAAAAATAATCAAAGCTGGCGCAGCGGGCGCTGATATCTTCACCACGCATATTGGCGTAGCGCTGCTGTGCATTAAAACCGGGCCGCTCGATGGATATCACCAACTGCGGCTGTAATTCTGCCAGCGCAGCACTGGCGATGGCTGGCAACGCTTCATACTGATTTACCGTAATTTGGTAGCACTGGTAATCAGCTTTTAATGCGCTGTATAGCGGATCGCCACAGACGATAACCGGCTTTGCCCCCAACTGAGTTAGCAACTGATATAAAGCAATAGCGCCGACCGGGCCGTCGGTTTCAAAGGTATCCAGCACCGGAAAACCGGTGCCGATCAGCACAGTACCACGGCATTGGTTAATCAACCGCGCCGCGCGCAGAATATAACCGGCGCGCAAATGCGGTTTTAGTGCCGCCATACCGCGCAGGTTTTGCCGCACTAATAGCTGTTCTATCTGTTGGCTTAACGCCAGATAATCGGGGATCAGTGCTGTCATTTCAGGCTCACCAGTTGGCTTGTTATTGCATCAGTACGTACTTTGGCTAAACAGAGTGCATTATGCGCCTGTTCAGGGCTGATTGGGGTAAAGTAGAGTTCTGTACCCGCCACAGCCTGTGCCAGCAGTGCACAATCGAGTGAGAGTACTGAGCCAATTTTCGGATAGCCACCCAGCGTCTGGCGGTCATTTAACAGCACTATCGGTTGGCCATCGGGCGGTATCTGCACTGCGCCGTAGCAGATGCCTTCTGATAACAACTGGCTTTGCTGACAACTGATGGCTGCGCCTTTGAGTTTGTAACCCATGCGATCGGCCTGCGGCGTCACTGTATAGCTGTTAAGGTAAAAACGCTGGCGCTCTGCAACAGAAAAACTTTCTGCCTGATAACCTTCAATCAAACGTAGTGTCAGGACGCGGTTAAACTGTGGCCGGTAGGCCTGCGGCAGGCTTAGCCTTGGTAGCTGCTTGACCTCCTGTGCTGCAAGCAAATCGCCGGTTTGCAGTTTATTGCCATTTAAGCCGCCAATACCTTCGCGTAGCACGGTAGATACGCTGCCAAACTGGGCCGTTATATTAAAACCACCGGCCACCGCCAGATAAGCCCGCAGGCCTTTGTTTACCATGCCCAGTTCGATGACATCGCCTGGCTGTATTTTATGCACTGCCCAAAGCTCAGCCGCGTTGCCGTTAATGCTAAGTGGCAGTTCTGCACCGGTAATGGCAATATAACTACTGCAGTCAGCGCGCAGTTGCAGGCCGCCAACACTGCACTCTATCAGGGTGGCGTTACTGTGATTGCCCAGTAACCGGTTAGCCCAACGGGCAGAAGGGGCATCCATGGCGCCGCCGGTGGTCAGGCCCAGCGTACTCTGGCCAAAACGGCCGTTATCCTGCAACAGGCTTAATACACCGGCAGCTATTACTTCAAAGCTGCTCATAGTTCAGCACCTTGTAGTTCACCGCCCAGGCGTAAAAATTCTGCTTTATCTATCGCGACAAAGCGTACTTCATCGCCTACCGATACAGGCATCGCCGGCGTTTGCTGGGGGTTAAACATCCGCGTTGGACACAGGCCAATTAAATTCCAGCCGCCCGGTGAAGCTGCCGGATATACTGCAGTTTGCCGGTCGGCAATGGCGACGGCACCGCGTGGCACTTTTGCGCGTGGTGTGGCTAAACGTGGCATTTGTAAGAGTGGGTCTACCTCACCTAAATAAGCAAAACCGGGTGCAAACCCAATGGCGTAAACACGGTAACTGACAGCCTGATGACGCTGAATAACGTCATCAATGCTGATATTTTTTGTCTGGGCGATAAGAGCTAAATCCGGCCCGCTCTCTTCGCTGTAATACACCGGCAGCTCTACCCGTTTACAGCTGTGGCTTTCGCTGTTTTGTAATTGCGCCAGGCAGTGCTGTAACTGCGCCTGTACGCGAAAGTGATCAGTGCAAAGCGGATTAAACATCACCAGCACCGAGGCATAAGAGGGCAGTACGTCGATAAGATCTGCTGCCAGTTCAGCACGGATCAGCACGCAAGCCTGCTGCACTAAGGCAGATATGGCCGGGTCAATGCGCTGGTCAAAATACAGCATCAAAGCATTTTCACCGGCGACAGTCAGCTGATACTGCGGCTTACTTATGCCCATACTCATTTTAACAGGGCCCTTATTTGCTGCACCTGGGCAATAGCGGCCTGGTTATCACCATGTACACACAGTGTATCGGCGTTAAGCGGCAGTTGTTTGCCGGTTGCGGTGGTTACTGTGCCGTGTTTAACCAGCTGGGCAACCTGTGTCAGCATCTCATCAGCATGTAATACGGCGCCCGGCTGGCTGCGCGGGGTGAGTTTGCCATCGTCGGTGTAACGCCGGTCGGCGAAGGCTTCAAATAACAGAGTAACGCCTTTGGCGGCAGCTAAATCGCGGTATTGTTGCTGCTCTGCTGTGGCCAAAATCATCAATTTAAGCGGTTTATAGTAGCGGGCCACGGCGTCCAGTACCGCGTCAAATACAGCTGGTTTGCCCATCATATCGTTGTATAAAGCACCATGTGGTTTGACATAGCTAAGGCTTAACCCCGCGCTTTGTGCCATACCATCCAGTGCAGCAATCTGATAATGCAGACAGTTCACTATTTCGCTGTGCGACAAGGCCATACTGCGCCGGCCAAAGCCTTGCAAATCGGGGTAAGAAGGGTGTGCACCTACAATAACACTGTGCTGTTTTGCCAGTTGTAAGGTTTTTGCCATTACATCCGCATCACCGGCATGAAAACCACAGGCAATATTGGCCATATCAATATGTGGCATCACATCGCTGTCCAGCCCCATTTGCCAGCTGCCAAAGCTTTCACCGAGATCACAGTTCAGTTTCATCTTCCCTCCGCAATGGAAAAATAATTTATTCATATTGCGTTCAATTTTAGTAATAGTCTAGTCGGATGCGACCAGTTGCTGCTGTCTGCTGGTCGCATAAGTCTATAAGCAGGGTAGCAAGTATGCCCTGTTGTTGGCAAAAACTGCTTTATGTGATGGCGGTGTTGTGTTTTAACACCCGGTTTTGCATTTCATGCAGCCGCGAGCTGCAACGGGCGAAGGAGAATGCCAGTTGTCTGGCCTGATATAGTTCGTTAACCGGCACCTGGGCGCTAAGTAGTAGCAAGGTGCCTCTGTCGTAGCATTCATCTACCAGGGCGATAAAGCGGCGCGCTTCGTTGTCCAGTTTGCTTACGTAGTATTCTTTGTGCTCACGCTGATAACAGTCTTCAACGCCGTGCACTATCGGCTTATCGGCCAGGTAGCTAAATTGCGGCACGCCATGCACGGCAATGGCAGCGTATTGGCCACACAGCGCCATATAATCCAGCTGGCTGCGCGGCCCGGCGCAAAGGGCGTTAAAGTTAAAACCAATAAGGCGTTGGTTATGCCACAGTGCCGGTACAGTGCGGCTTAGCAAGTTAATAGCCGGCAAAGCTGTCAGGGGGCCACTGAGCTGTTCTGCTTTTTGCTGCAAGGTTGTCAGGCTGGCGCCCTGCAGATAATATGGCCAGCTTTGTTGCTGGCGCAGGCGGTAATCTTCGCCACTGTCCAGAGTCACCACTTCGCAGTGTTGCTGTAGTAAGGCGATAGTGGGTAAAAAACGCTGCCGTTGCAGGCCGTTGGCGTATAGTTGCTCTGGTAAAGCATTTGAGGTGGTAACCAATACCACGCCAGCATTAAACAAATGGCGCCACAGCGTACCGAGTAACATGGCATCGCCGATATCGTTGACAAAAAACTCATCAAAACACAATACCCGGTACTGCGCTGCCCACTGAGCGGCAATATGCTGCAGCGGATCTGGCTGGCCGCTTAGCTGGTGCAGCTCCTGGTGGATACGTGCCATAAAATGATGAAAATGCAGCCGGATTTTCTGCGGTGTTTGCAACTGTTGGTAAAACAGATCCATCAGCAGGGTTTTGCCACGGCCAACCGGCCCCTGGATATATAAACCGCGCAGCACAGACTGATCACCGGTGCTACGGCCGGTACTTAGCTTTTGTGCCAGCAGCGATAAGCGTTGCAGCAACTGATACTGGTTTTCGTCGTAGCTTAGCGCTGCTGTGGCAACCTGTTGTTGGTAAATGGTAACTGGAATAACAGCCTCTCTTAAGCGGTTGTCAGGTGTAACCGGGCACACAATTATTGTCGCAATGTTCAGAGCCGGACGCGAATAAAAATAGTGCTGTGCTAAAGTTTGTAGCATTAACCAGAAGGGAGCATAACATGTCAATTCAACGTAAAGGCAGTTGCCTGTGTGGCAAAGTTATTATCAGTGCGGCAAAAGCAGAAGGTAAGATAGGCGCCTGCCACTGTGATATGTGCAGGCGCTGGGGTGGCGGGCCACTGCTGGCGATTGATTGTGGTACAGACGTTAAGTTTAGCGGTGAGCAATATATCCGGGCTTTTCGTTCATCCGACTGGGCCGAGCGGGGTTTTTGCGCCGAATGTGGTACACATTTGTTTTACCGCTTAAGCCAGAATGGCCAATATATTATGCCGGCAGGGTTATTTGATAACAGCGATGATTTAGTGCTCGATCATCAGGTGTGTATCGACAGCAAACCGGGCTATTACAACTTTGCCGAACACACACCTACTATGACCTGCGACGAGATGTTTGCTGCTTTCGCCCCAGCACAATAAATAGGTGGGCAAAGCTGGTGTAACCTGGCAGCAAACAGCTGCTAGCGCAGCCGTTTGCTTTCTTGTGGGCCAAGATAACTGGGTTGAAGGCCGCCGGTGTCTATCAGCAGTTTTTGCAGCACCAGCGCCGGGTCTACCAGATAAATACGCAGTGTATGGGCTCCGGGCTTAGTTACCTGCAGCGGGCTGCTGATAATACGCACACCATCCAGTACCGACTTCTCCCACACCTGCTGGCTGTTATCGGCCAGAGTATCAACCAGTTGCGGCGGGTTGTTATTTAGTGCCACGGCAAAACGCAGGCCGCGCCCCGGCACTAAGTCCAGCGTGGGTGCCACTATGCTGTGCAGGGTAAAACTACCGGTGCTGTGAAAAAACAGCGGATACTCCAAGTAAGGCGCCTGTTTTACTGGGCCGGCTTGATAATCCGGCACTGTCATAGCCGACATTGAAGAATGCGTACGGCCATGGCCGGGAATTTCCTGCCACCAGGCTTGCTTGTTATTGGCAACCGTTTTGCCACTGGCGGCTTCGATAGCAATATAGCCATCAGCTTCAACAAAACCCTGTGTGGCTGTTGTAGCGGGTTTTACTGCGGCCAGCTGTATTTTGGCACCGCCCCAGCCGGTACCCTGAATATGCACTTCGGCGTTATTCAGCCCGGTTTGGGCTTTGCTCCAGTCAACGGATACGGCAATTTGCTGCTCAACGCCGATTTTGCCGCTGCTGTGGCTCAGTGTTACCCAATCTGCTGAGGCTTTAGCGCTAAACTCAAACGGCACTGTGCCTTTATTAAACACTTCAATCATACGTTGCTGCTGGCCATGCGGGTAAAAAGGCTCCATTGCCAGTTGCTGGCCCTGATACTCGCTTATTGGCCACGACAGTGGCGAACCTTCGGCGGCTACGCCCATATCAGCCACCGCCATAGGTTCAGCTACCGAGACAACCGGCATCAGGTTAGCCGGTGGGTTACGCCAGTAAGTAAAACCGATATGCGGCTGCGACATCATGTGGTTCCAGCGGCCATTGCCCAGGCTATGGTATTGCGCTGTCAGTTCGGCGTCGCGGTTAAACCAAAACCGTACCTGCTGCGCCCAGTAGTTGGTGCTTACCCGGCCCTGCGCGCCATGCAGCTGGTTTATGGCCACCGCGCGGTTTAGCTCAAACACCGCCTGGCTGGCTTTTAGCGGGTGGGCAACCAACTGAATGTAAGCATCCTGCATAGCGGGGGCTAATTGCTGTTGCACCTGATCTGATGTCGCCACCAGTTGCGCCAGTTCGTCACTGATACGCTGCGCTTCACTGTAGTGAAAAATACTATAAGTACCGGGTTCTACCGCTTCAGGCTTACGCCGGCCATTATGCCGGGTATAGCCCTGAATTAATTCAGCGATAGTTGCAGCATGCGCTGTGCCAAATTGTTGAGTTGCCCAGTCAGTGGCAAATTGCTGCAAATTGTTAGCGTTAAAGGCGTCCGGGTTCCAGGCCATACGTAAGAAAAAGTCGATAGGAAATTCCATCGGCTTAAGATCGCCAACATTCACTATCCAGATACGGTCAGCCTGAAATTGCCAGGCCAGGTTCATCTGCTCCCAGATTTTTGCCAGGGGTACGGTATTAATCCAGCGATAAGAGCGGGGGTGGCCTACATAATCAAAATGATAATAAACACCAGCGCCACCTGCCCGGTTGCGCTCACTGGCGGTAGGCAAACGGCGGATATTGCCAAAGTTATCATCGGCCCACAGCAGGGTAACATCGTCCGGTACCCGCATGCCGCGTTCGTAAAAGCCCTGTACTTCTTTATACAGCGCCCATACCTGCGGCACAGTTTCAACCGGACGGTCGGTAAAGGTTTCCCGCAAAATAGTGCGCTGATCGGCCACTATCTGTTGCAGTAACTCAATATTGTCACCTTCGCTCATCGGTTCATCCTCCTGGCCGCGCATACCCAGTGTAAAAATACTTTCCAGGTTTTTATGCCGCTGTGCGCCGTGCTGCCAGAACTTATAGATATTGTCGCGGTTGGTAGAGTACTCCCACGGCCCTTCGCCGTAACGGTTCCACTCTTTGTCGGCGCGCATCATCGGCTCGTGATGGCTGTTGCTCATCACTATGCCCATTTCATCGGCCAGAATAGCATTTTGCGGATCATCATCGGCAAAGGCATTGTTCCACATCGCCGGCCATAAAAAGTTGGCTTTAAGCCTTTGTAACAGCTCAAATACATGGATATAAAACTGGCTGTTATAGTCGCCGAATTTTTCGTGTACCCAGTTTGTTAATGCCGGGTGTTCGTCGTTCAGAAAAATGCCGCGATATTTTACCTTTGGTGCGTCACTGATGGTGGTGCCCGCTTTAATATACAGCTGATCGCGCTTAATTACCGGCACATCAGCCCACCAGTGCCACGGTGAAACACCAAGGGTTTCGGCCAGATCAAACACGCCGTAAATCGCGCCGCGTTTGTCACTGCCGGCAATAACCAGAGCTTGCGCTATGCCCGGCATCGGTTGCTCTACTACTTGAATAAGATAGGCTTCCCACTTGCCGGCAATAGTGCTGGTATCCAGCTTGCCCGCGGCTGCCAGCTGATCCAGCAGCGGGTTATTACCCAGGGTGCCGATAATCAGCACTTGCCCGGTTGGCTCATTTTTGGCGCTGTGGCTGATGTTCAGCTGTTTACCACTGACTTTGGCGATATCTTGTTGCAGGCTGTTAACAGCCCGCAATAAGCCTTTATGATCCTGCTCTGCAACCACAATAGTGGCCTGGCTGTTTTTGCCTACCAGTGCAAAGTCAGCTTTACCGGGTGTCAGTGCCAGATAATTACCCGGTAAGGCGTAAGTACTCAGGCTAAACAGCACACAACACAGCAGTAAACAGTGCAGTAATACAAAGTGCAGTAGTAAACACGGTTTCATCAGTTGCCCCCGGTTTCCTGTCGGCTATGTAAACCCAGCATGGTGCCAACAAAACCACCGGCTACCTGCGTGCTTAGCAGTGTGGCGTCCTGGGTGCCTGCCAGTGGTTGCCAGTCATCGTTGCCCGGTGCGTAGTAAAAGCTGATGCTGCCGGCACGGCCGCTTATTTTCAGGCAGATTTGGTCAGTGGCTTTGGTTAGCGGCTGGCTGGCTATTTGCTGTGGTGCGCCGCCGTTGGCCTGTTCCAGAAAAATGATCACCTGCTCACCCTGGTTTTTAATACCCAGATAGTAGTGATATTGCTCGTTCTGAAACGCGACTATTCCGGCAGAAAATGTGTCAGTAGAGGGTTGCCCGCCGGGCAGCGCTAAGCTGGTGCTGGCATCAAAATGGGTATGTTGCTGGCGCCGGCCGATAAACGCCGGTTGTTCTGACGAATCCAGCCCGCTGGCACCAGCTTGCAGCCTAAGTTGCTGGTTGTTCAGGCTAAGCCAGCTCTGGTCATATTTACGTAGGGTATTCCAGTTTAAATCCAGTGTGTTAGCGCTAAAGTCGTCACGCCAGGTAAAATTGCCGGTTAACGGCTGTGCTACCGGCACAGTGGCTAAGCTGGTTGGTGCAGCCAGGCGGTAAGGAATGGTTTCGCCGGCAGGTAAAATATGCGGCCAGCCATCCTGCCAGCTAACCGGCAATAAGAAGGTTTCGCGGCCGGTATTAAAATAGCGCTGCTGATAGGCGCGGCTGGCCAGAAATACCGCCCACCAGCTGCCATCGGGCAGTTGCACAAAGTCGGCATGGCCGGCGGTAGTAATAGGATCTGGCCGCTCAGGCGCCAGATCGCGCTGGGTCAGAATTGGGTTGCCGCTATAAGGTACAAAGGGCTCTGCCAGGCTGCGGCTGCGAAAAATTACCGCCGAATGCTGATCTGCCGTGCCGCCTTCAGCACACAATAAATAATACCAGCCATCATGTTTATACAGGTGCGGCGCTTCAATCCAGATAGGCTTAGTGCTTAAGTCAACACCGCCATTAACCAACAGCCGTTGTGAATCCGCTACAATTTTTTGGCTTTGTGGGTCGTACTGCCATAACCAAATGGCTTTATGGCCTTCGTACAGTGATTCGACAGGGTCGCCATTATGGGCAATATACACCTTGCCATCGTCATCAAAAAAGATATCCGGATCAATGCCTTCTACTTCTGGTAACCAGATAGGGTCAGACCAGGGGCCAGCCGGATCGGTGGCTGTAAGAATAAAGTTACCGCCTCTGTCTACTACGGTGGTGATAATATAGTAAGTGCCGTCATGGTAGCGCAGCGTAGGGGCGAAAATACCGCGCGATACCTGCAAGCCGTCCATTTCCATCTGCGACTGGCGCGTTAGCGCATAGCCAATAAGCTGCCAGTTTACCAGATCGCGGCTATGTAAAATGGGTAGCCCGGGCGTGTAGGTAAAAGACGACACCGTCATATAATAGTCATCGCCGTTGCGGGTAATGCTGGGGTCGGGGAAAAACCCCGCCAGCACCGGGTTCTGATAGGTGCCCTGCGGTAATGGCTCAGCAAACAGCGGGTCAAGCCCCTGATATTCAAACCAGTTAATGTGTGCGGCTGCAGGTCCAGGTACAGTTGCAGTGGTGTTGTTTGCCGCTGTATCAACAGCGGGTTGGCAGGCGCTTAAGCAAAATATCAGCCCCAGCACCGATTGTCGTAACACCGCCCGATAGTTGTTTGTCATTTATAACACTCCCGCTGTTAATGCCGTGCCAGCCTGTGCGCTGGCCCCGTAACATAAAAGGTAGTGTTATTAAAAGGAAAAAGGCCATATTCATCAATGGCCTTAGTGTTATGAAAATACGTCTGCGCTGTGCGTTTTTTTACGTAAAGCGCCGGCGGGGCAGGTGGCAGCCGCTGTAAGGATTAGTCATTTACCGCCATGCCATTAAAGGTGTCATTGCGCTCAGTACGATACTCTTTTGGTGTCTGGCTGAAATGACGCTGAAATACAGCATACATATACTGCAACGACGGATAACCGCACATTTTGGCAATTTCAGTGGGGTTAACCTGGGTTTCTTTCAGCATTTTGCAGGCTTTGCTCAGTTTCTGGTTATGCAATTCTGTGTGAATTGAATGGCCACGCTCTGAGCGAAAGCGTTGTTCCAGATTAGAGCGCGAAATACCAACAAAGTCAGTCACCTGCTCAACCTTGGCACCACGGGTAGCATTGCGGCGAATGTAATGCATGGCCTGAATCACATAAGGATCGCGCAGTGCTTTAAAGTCGGTAGACTGGCGCGCCGCCACGCCCACCGGTGGCACCAGAATCCGCTTATTACCCACGTCAATATTGTTCAGCTGCATATGCAGCAGCTTGGCGGCTTTGTAACCCATTTCAAAACAGCCCTGGGTTACCGAACTTAAACAAATACGGCTGAGGTAACGGGCTATGTCATCATCATCGATGCCGATAATGGCAATATTATCCGGCACAATAATACCGACATGCTCGCAGGCCTGCAGCAAATGGCGGGCGCGGGAGTCGGTTACGGCAATAATACCTATAGGTTTAGGCAGGCTCTGGATCCAG
This sequence comes from Rheinheimera pacifica, assembly GCF_900108485.1. Taxonomy (GTDB): domain Bacteria; phylum Pseudomonadota; class Gammaproteobacteria; order Enterobacterales; family Alteromonadaceae; genus Alishewanella; species Alishewanella pacifica. The sequence continues at coordinate 132,196 of NZ_FNXF01000001.1, forward strand.
TCGGTCAGGCGGTTCATGGCATATTGCCAGGTTTCTGGCCGCGTGCAGTGGCCCTGATACACCTGGCAGTCGTAGCCATCTTGTGCGGTAAGTGCACGCACGGCATTTTCGCGCTCTTTTGCCCAGCGGTGTTGTTCATCGGCAGGCACGCTGTAAAACGCAAAACGGTCCAGCCCTTTGCGTTTTAAATGCTCATAGGCGCTTTGTACTACGGCATAGTTGTCAGTAGCCACATAGGGTACTGCCGGATAATCGGCTGCGTTGCTGTATGAACCACCCACGCCGACCACCGGTTTCACTGAACCTGCCAGTGCGCGCTGAATATTCATATCATCAAAATCGGCAATAATGCCGTCGCCGCTCCATTCGTGGATATGCTCCAGCCGGCAGAGAAAATCCTCTTCCAGATACAGATCCCAATCCACTTTAGATGACTGTAAATAGTGCCCTATACCCTCAATAACCTGTCGATCGTAAACTTTGTTCGCATTAAACAACAACGTAATGCTGTGTTTTGCTTTAAACATATCCCCGCCCCGTCTGGTTTATCTGATTATTATTTTTGTTTTTTATTTTTAACTAAAATAGTGCAAGCGTGTTCAATATTAGACCAGCCAGCGCTGCTGGCAAATGAGAAAACATAATTCAGCCACTAATTATGAATTTTCGTAATTGCTGCTGGTAGCCGGCTCATCAAAGATGCGTTTATCAGCGCTAACATTCGGATAATTATTGCAAATGTATATAGGTATAGACTTAGGCACATCCGGGATAAAGGTTATTTTACTTAGTAGCACCGGCAGCGTTATCGATAGCAGCAGTAGCGAACTTTCAGTAAGCCGGCCGTATCCGTTATGGTCAGAGCAAGACCCACAGCACTGGTGGGCTGGCCTGCAGCAATGCATGACACAGCTAAGCCAGCGCCAGTCGTTAGCCGGCGTAAAAGCCATCGGGCTGGCGGGGCAAATGCATGGCGCCACCTTGCTGGACAGCAGCAACCAGGTGATCCGCCCGGCGATACTGTGGAACGATGGCCGCGCTTTTGCGCAGTGCCGGCAACTGGAGCAACAGGTGCCGCAATTGCAACAGCTTACCGGTAACCTGGCCATGCCCGGTTTTACTGCACCAAAATTGTTATGGCTGCATCAAAATGAGCCAGAGCAGTTCGCCCGTGTCGCAAAAGTGTTATTGCCAAAAGATTACCTGCGCTTTTGCTTAAGCGGAGATTTTGCCTCAGATATGTCAGATTCGGCCGGCACTTTATGGCTGGATATGGCCAAGCGGGACTGGAGTGATGCCCTGCTGCAGGCCTGTGGTTTGCACCGCCGCCAAATGCCGCAATTGTATGAGGGCAACCAGATCACCGGTACTTTACTGCCAGAACTGGCGCAGCGCTGGGGTATGGCCGAGGTGCCACTGGTTGCCGGTGGCGGAGACAACGCCGCCGGTGCTGTTGGCGCCGGTATTGTCAGTGCTGGCCAGGCAATGTTGTCGCTTGGCACCTCGGGTGTGTATTTCGCGGTCAGCGATGGGTTTATGGCTAACCCGCAGTCGGCGGTGCATAGTTTCTGCCATGCGTTGCCTGACAGCTGGCATTTAATGTCGGTAACCTTAAGTGCCGCCAGTTGCCTGCAATGGTACGCCGATCAGGTGGCGCACGCCCCGGTGGCCGAACTGTTAGCTGAGCTGGAGCAGAGCGGTGCGGATATAAGTGCGGATATAACAGAATTACCGCTGTTTTTACCTTATTTGTCTGGCGAGCGCACACCGCACAATAATCCTAATGCCAAAGGCGTCTGGTTTGGTTTAAGCCACGGCACAGATCGCAAAGCGCTTACCTACTCGGTATTAGAGGGCGTGAGTTTTGCGTTGGCGCAGGGCGCCGATGCCTTACATGCCAGCGGCCTGCAGCCGACAGAAATTAACCTTATTGGCGGTGGCGCCCGCAGTGCTTATTGGCGCCAGCTACTGGCAGACATATTAAATCTGCCACTTAGCTTTCGCCAAAGCGGTGAAGTGGGGCCTGCCCTGGGCGCAGCCCGGCTGGCACGGCTGGCAATGGAACCGCACATGCCAATGGCCGATATTTGCCCGCAACCTGAACTGGTAAGCCGGCATCTGCCCGACAGCCAGCGCCATGCTGCGCTATTGCCGCGCTACACCAAATTCAAGGCACTGTACCAGAGCCTGGCCGGACATTTTTAAGCTACAGCTTCAGAGCCAGAGCTAATATTGCCTAAGTCATTGCTGTTGTAGCTAGGCGGCAAGTTGATGAGCCCCATGAGCATAGTAAACTATGTGATTGGGGCGAAGACACGCAGCCAACAACGCTACAGCTGCAATGACGACGGCAATATGTTGAAAAGAACAAGATGGCTTTCAAAAAACATAATTGTGATAAGCCGCATCATTGCCCAACATTACACCTGCAGCATATGTGCAAAACCAAGGAGAGCAGCGTGGCTCAGTATTTCGATCAAGTAGATAAAATCACCTATGAAGGTGCCGACAGCACCAATCCCCTCGCATTTAAACATTACAACGCCAGTGAAAAAATCCTCGGTAAAACCATGGCAGAACATCTGCGTATGGCGGCCTGTTACTGGCATAACTTCTGCTGGAACGGTCAGGATGTGTTTGGCCAGCCCACATTTAACCGTCCCTGGCTGGCAGCCGGTGATGCTATGCAACAGGCAAAACACAAAGCCGACGTCGCCTTTGAATTTTTCCAAAAGTTAGGCATTCCGTATTATTGTTTTCATGACATCGACGTAGCGCCCGAAGGCAACAGTATTAAAGAGTACGTTAATAATTTTGCGGCCATGGTAGATGTGCTGGAGCAAAAGCAAGCGCAAACCGGCGTTAAGCTGTTGTGGGGCACCGCAAATTTATTCAGCAACCCGCGCTATGCCGCCGGTGCCGCGTCTAACCCCGATCCTGAAGTATTCAGTTACGGCGCTACGCAGGTATTTCACGCCATGAACGCCACCAAACGCCTGGGCGGTGACAACTATGTACTGTGGGGCGGGCGTGAAGGCTACGAAACCCTGCTTAACACCGACCTGCGGCAGGAACGCGCCCAGCTGGGCCGTTTTATGCAAATGGTGGTAGAGCATAAGCATAAAATTGGTTTTAAAGGCACCTTACTGATTGAGCCTAAACCGCAAGAGCCAACTAAACACCAGTACGACTATGACTCAGCAACAGTGTACGGCTTTTTAAAGCAGTATGGCCTGGAAAAAGAGTTCAAGGTCAATATCGAAGCCAACCATGCCACCCTGGCCGGCCATTCGTTCCACCATGAAGTGGCAACCGCTATTTCGCTGGGCATTTTTGGCAGCATCGACGCCAACCGCGGTGATGCGCAAAACGGCTGGGATACCGATCAGTTTCCGATCAACGTGGAAGAGCTAAGCCTGGTGATGTACGAAATTTTAAAATCGGGCGGTTTATCTACCGGCGGCTTTAATTTCGACGCCAAGCTGCGCCGCCAAAGTCTGGATCGTTATGATCTGTTTTATGGCCATATCGGCGGCATGGACCATCTGGCCATGGCATTAAAACGCGCTGCCACCTTGCTGGAAAAAGACTTCCTCAGCGCCGCTGTAGCCAAACGCTACGCTGGCTGGAGTAATACGCTGGGTAAAGCTATTCAGGGCGGCGAACACAGCCTGCAATCACTGGCTGATATGGTTGCGCGCGAACAGCTGAACCCGCAAGCCGTAAGCGGCCAGCAGGAAAGGTTGGAGAATCAGGTTAATCTGGTGCTGTACCGCTAAGGTTGTGCTACCCCGTTGTTGTTGCCCGGCTTGCCGGGCTTTTTTTTGCTTATACATTACTACCGGAATATGTTTTTGTTTTCGTGAACGATAGGGGCAGGCATCATAGCCGTGCATACCTCAGTGCGAACCCGCTTATCAAGTGGCATCCCTGGCCTTGAGCCACTTGCCAAATTCCTCAACGACAGTCACGACCTTGTTCAGCCGCTGACCATCCTGCGTGAGAGCATATTCAACTTTGACCGGAATGGTCGGATGCACGGTGCGTGAGACAATCTTCAGCACCTCCAGGCCTGGTATGAGCGCGTCAAGAGCCGTGAAGCCGTGCAGAAGTCTATACTTGAGGAAGGTCTCGACTTGAACTAGCACCCTGATGCCTCGTTGCCCACGTAACCCATTACACCGTGGATTCAGTGGGAGCGAATGAAGAAATCATCTGTCGTTATGTCAGGCACCCGGATAAAGTGCCGAGAGAAAACGAGGAACGTCAATTAAAGCTGGATGTTGAAAATAATTAGCCCCTTAATGGCTCACGCAAAGCCACCCCTGCTTACAATACTTTTTGCTTGCAGGAAGTCAGGGCTCCATATAGCTTAATAAGCAAGCACCATAGCAGCTTGGAAAAGCCGTAATCATGGTGTGATTGCTAATAAATACTGATGCTTCTGTGTTGTTTTCTGCGTGGTTGATTAAATTTTGAAGGTAAATACGAGAGTAAGAAATACACAGAGCGGCCCGTTGCAGTTGATGAAAAAACTACAGCGTTATGCAATTTATTGCAGTCGGGCGCAGCATGAAGCTGAAGACTTATTGCAGGATGCGCTGCTTGAAGCTGTCAGGCAAGGCCGAACAGAGCTGAGCTTAGCGGCTAATCTGCGCTGGCTGCGGGGTGTTATTCGCCACTTGGCACTGGAGCGGGCCCGTAGTGCCGTGCGCAGCCGCCTGCGTGATACCGGTTATTACCAGTTGATGCCGCAGCAAGTGGCACAACCGCTCCCGCCGGATACCCGTTGGTTACAGCATCTGCCCGCAGGGCAGCGGTTGGTGGCGCGTTTAATTATGGCTGGGCATAACCGGCAGGAAATCTGTTACCTTCTCGGGGTATCTGATGTGGCGCTAAGGCAACGGCTTAGTGCTATACGCAAGCAACTGCAATACCGGCAGCATAATCCGCATGAGTTTTGTATGCTGAAGTTACCTTTGCCGTACGGGCAGATCCGCCAGCGACTCTTACCCCTGCTGGCGCAGAACGGAAAACTGGGCAGCCATGACCCGGATGGGCATTTATTTATTATTTCACACCTCACAAAAAGTAGTGTGGTGGCAACTTAGTGTCGGGCAGTTCGCCTTTATACTTAAGGAAAAAACAAATGAAAACATTACGCATAGGTACCATCGTTTATTATGTGTCTGACATTGAGCGTACAGAAGCTTTTTACTGCGACACTATGGGGCTGGAGATAGAGCGAATGGAAGCCGACGACAAGGGCGAGCCCTGGTTGCATGCTTCTATTCCGGGAAATGTTGATTTGGTCTTTTTTAAAGGTGAAGTGAAAATTGGATCTTCGCCAATTATTGTGTTTGAGCTGGCTGAAGATATTGAGCAGGTGGTCAGTAATCTGGCCGAAGCAGGAGTAACTATCGTAACGCCCGTTAGCCATGCACCGGGTGGGCTGTCAGCAGATTTCCTTGACCCAGACGGTTATATTTTATCGGTTTATCAGGAAAGCGCTGAATAAAAGCTGGTGGCAGCCGTGTCTGATTGATACGGCTGCCACTTAAGTTTTTTAAAAAACTCTATTATCTAATTTTCTGATGCTTTAACCCTGCATATCTTCCAGCTCGGTGCCTTTGGTCTCATGCACCATTTTGGCGACAAAGAATATCGAACAGAATGCGCCCAGCGTATATAAACCGTAAGCACCGGCTAAGCCTATGCCGCTTAATAACAGCGGAAAGGTCATGGTAATAAGGAAGTTACTGCTCCACTGCGCCAAACCGCTTACCGCCAGGCCTGAGCCGCGGATCTGGTTGGGGAACATCTCGCCCAGCATCACCCACATTACCGGGCCCCAGGACATATTAAAGAAAAACACATAAGCATTGGCACTAATCAGCGCCACCATACCCCAGTCGCCGAGTAACAGCCGGCCGTTGGCGTCCTGATCGGCATTGGCAAACGCCAGCACCATCATAGCCAACGTAATGGCCATGCCAACAGAGCCCCATTTCAGCAGCGGCTTGCGGCCAATTTTATCAATAACCAACAGCGTAATAACGCAGGCGGCAATGCTTAGTGCGCCGCTGATAACATTAATTAACAGCGCGTCTGATTCGGAAAAGCCCACCGCCTGCCACAATACAGCGCCGTAATAAAACACCACATTAATACCAACTAACTGCTGGAAGGTCGCCAGGCCAATGCCAACCCAGACAATACGGCGTAATTTGCCGCTTTGCTTGTCCACTAAATCGCGCAGCTGTGGTTGATGATTGCCTTCCAGCGACTGCTGGATCTCGGTTAATTTGCGCGTTGCTGCCGTGTCGCCATAAAGCCGGGTTAACACCGTTTTCGCCAGCACCGTTTTGCCTTTTAGTACCAGAAAACGCGGGCTTTCGGGTATAAACAACAGCATCAGTAAAAACAGCACCGCCGGAATAAGCTCCATCCAGAACATCCAGCGCCAGGCTGAGAAATCGAGCCATAGCACAGCGGTAGAGGCGCCGGCGAATTTTGCCAGTAGATAGTTGCTGATAAAGGCCATAAACAAGCCAAAGATAATGGCAATTTGCTGCACTGTGGTTAGCATGCCGCGATAACGTGCCGGCGCTACTTCGGATATATAGGCCGGTGCCATCACCGATGCTGCACCCACGGCCAAACCGCCGAGAATACGGTAAAACACAAACTCCACTGAACTGTCAGCCACGCCCGAACCCCAGGCGCTGATAACAAAAAATACTGCCGCTACCTGCAGTAAGGTACGCCGGCCGCTGATGTCGGCCAGCCGGCCGGCAAAAAAGGCGCCGACGGCGCAGCCCAGCAGCATACTGGCGACATTAAAGCCGGTACCGGCACTTTGCGAGTTAAACGCCTGCTGCAGGCCATCTACGGTACCGTTAATTACCCCGCTGTCGTAGCCAAACAAAAAGCCACCTAAGGTGGCGACTATGGTAATAAATAAAATAAAGCCGCGGTTATCGGCTTCTGCCGCAGTGAGTGCTGCGGTTACTGAGTTAGGCTGCAAAATAGTGACTCCTGTTATTGTAGTTATCTGCAAGCAGCATAAAGTTTAATCTGCACTTAAGCAGTGTGCTTGTTAAAAAACATAATTCTTTCAGTACATTTCGTTAATCCGCTAAGTGGCCTGGCATTGTATGGTACGGTCAGATTGTCATTATAAAAGTAGCAATATCCATGATGCCTAAAGCAAAAATACTGCCGTTAACTAAGCCACTGGTGCTGGCCTGCAGCCTTTTTTTGTTGTCGGTGTTATCGGTGTTACCGGGTTGTACCGCTAACCGGCAGGCACTGAATGGTGAGGCAGAGCAGGGCAGTGCAGTTAGTGGCCGTTACGCTAACTTATTTGCTCAGCAGGGCCATAGCCAGCAGGCCATTGACGACAAAATTAACCAGGCTTTTAACCAACTGTTTTATGGCGCGCCAGATACCCAGGCGCTGTACTTTGCTGATGGCAGTAATGCCCAGGGTACCAAGGCGTATATTGCGGATATTAATAATAATGATGTGCGCTCTGAGGGCATGTCATACGGCATGATGATCGCCGTACAAATGAATAAACAGACCGAATTTGATGCACTGTGGAACTGGGCTGTCAGCCATATGTACCATAGCGACCCGGCGCATCCGGCTTATGGCTACTTTGCATGGTCTGTAGGTACCGACGGTGTGGCGCTGGATGAAATGCCTGCGCCCGATGGCGAAGAATACTTTGCCACGGCGTTATATTTTGCCTCTGTGCGCTGGGGCGACGGGGCCGGCATATACCAGTACAAGGCCAGGGCCGATGAATTGCTGCAGCATATGCGCCATCGCAACATTATTACCGGCCAGACGCAGCGCGGTAGCCAGACCGCCACTAACCTGTTTCATCCCGAGCACGCCATGGTGCGCTTTACACCCGATTTAACCAACGCCGATCATACCGATGCCTCATACCATTTACCGGCTTTTTATGAAGTATGGGCCAGAATGGGGCCAGAAGCCGACCGGGCATTCTGGCAAAAGGCCGCGCAGGTTAGCCGCGATTATTTCAGCAAGGCAGCCCACCCTAAAACCGGCCTGACACCGGATTACGGCAACTTTGATGGCAGCCCCTGGGCGGCGCCCTGGCGGCCCGAGTCGGCCGATTTTCGCTTTGATGCCTGGCGCACTGCAATGAACTGGTCGTTTGACTGGAGCTGGTGGCGCATGGATGCCAGAGCGATAGAGCTAAGCAACCGGCTGCAGGCGTTTTTTGTCAGTGAAGGGTTAAGTAATTACAGCAGCCAGTACAGCCTGGACGGCAAAAAGCTGGATAACGCCCAGCAAAGTGGCTTAGTGGCAATGAACGCCGTGGCCAGCCTGGCAGCTACAGGGCCGGACGCCGGTAAATTTGTGCAGGCCCTGTGGCAGCTGCCAGTACCAGAAGGCCACTACCGTTATTATGATGGTATGTTGTATATGATGGCATTGTTGCATGTAAGTGGGCAGTTTCAGGCCTGGTTGCCCGCACAACAAACAGATAAAACAGAATAAAAACAACGATAATCAACAGGCAGACAAAGATGCAAACAGCTAGCCCAGGTGTCACAGCAAAACTTAGCACGACAGAAAAACTCAGTGTGACAGAAAAAATCGGCTATAGCCTCGGCGATCTGGCGGCTAATCTGATCTTTCAGACACTGATGACCTTTCTGGCTTTCTTTTATACCGACGTTTATCAGATCCCGGCCGGCTCGGCGGCGGCGATTATCTTTTTCGGCGGTGTCATTGGTGCCTTTTTTAACCCTGTGATGGGCCTGATTGCCGATCGCACGCAAACCCGCTGGGGCAAGTTCAGGCCCTGGATCTTGTGGACAGCAGTGCCCTTTGGCGTTATTGCCTTGCTGGCGTTCAGTACGCCCGATTTCAGCCCGCAGGGTAAAATTATTTATGCTTTTACTACTTATGTGCTGCTGGTGCTGGTGTATTCGGCCAATAACCTGCCGTATTCGGCATTAAGTGGCGTACTTACCGGCAATATGGCCGAACGTAACAGCTTGTCGGCTTACCGCTTCGTGGCGGTAATGGTGGCGCAGTTTATTATTCAGGCCTTGTTACTGCCGCTGGTGCTGATCCTCGGTGATGGTGATAAAGCGGTCGGCTTTGAAAACACCATGACGCTGTTTGCCTGTGTGGGTATCGCTTTTTTTCTGATCACCTTTATTACCACCAAAGAGCGGGTGCTTACCATTAGCAGCGGTGCCTCCAGTATCCGCCAGGACTTAGGCGATCTGGTACGCAATAAACCCTGGTTTATTCTGCTGCTGTTAACAGTGCTGGTGTTTATTACGCTGGCGTTAAAAGGCGGCATGTATATTTTTTATTTTGAACATTATCTTAGTGAAACCCATATCGCCGGTTTTCTGCACGACATCGGCTTTAACCGCTTTATTGCCGGGCTTAATGCCATGCTTACCGGTATGGGCTTAAACGAGTTTCTCTGGCCGAAAGATGCGCCTACCTCCGGTTTTAGCCTGTTTAATGCCGGTGGCATTATCTGCATGATTATCGGCATTAGCTTTGCCAAGCCACTGGCCGATAGGTTTGGCAAGCGTGATGTGTTTGCTGTGGCGCTGTTTATTTCTACGCTGTTTATTCTGCTGTTTTATCTGCTGCCGCCCGATGCTATTGGCCTGGTGTTTTTATCGCAGCTGCTGCACGGCTTTTTTTACGGTATTACTATTCCGCTGCTGTGGGCCATGATTGCCGACGTGGCCGACTATTCGGAATGGAAAAACCATCGCCGTGCCACTGCCATTATTTTTTCGGCAATGATTTTTGGCCTCAAACTGGGGCTAAGCATTGGCGGCGCTCTGGTGGCCGGTATTCTGGCGCATTACGGTTATGACGCCCTGTTAGCCACCCAGGCAGAAGACACCATCAACGGCATTAAACTGTCGGTCAGTTTATATGCGGCGCTGCCATTTTTAATAGGCGTGGCCTGCATGTTTGTGTATGAAATTAATAAACATAAAGAAATTCAGATTGAACAAGAGCTAAGCCAGCGGCGCGCCGCGGCCGGTTTGCTGCAGGGGGAATAACGCTAATGTCAGACACCGATTATAAAGCATTAAAAGCCAAAGCAATTTCGCAGCCACTGGTAGAGCATATTTATACTGCCGACCCGTCAGCGCATGTATTTGACGGCCGTATTTATATTTACCCGTCGCATGATATTGACGCTGGCATCCCGTTTAACGACAACGGCGATCATTTTGCCATGCAGGATTACCACGTGCTGTCGCTGGACGGCCCGGATGCCAAAGCCGTGGACCACGGCGTAGCACTGCATATTAACGACGTACCCTGGGCCGAGCGGCAAATGTGGGCACCGGATGCGGCAAAAAAAGGCGATAAATATTATTTTTATTTTCCGGCGAAAAAAGCCGATGGCCGCTTTCAGCTGGGTGTAGCAATCGGTGATAGCCCAGCCGGGCCTTTTACGGCACAGCCACAACCGATACAAGGCAGTTACTCGATAGACCCGGCCGTATTTGCCGACGATGACGGCAGCTATTATCTATACTTTGGCGGCATCTGGGGCGGCCAGTTACAGCAGTACCGCAATAACCGCTATGATGCACAATATGCCGAACCGGCTGCCGATGAGCCAGCACTGGGGCCAAAAGTGGCCCGGCTGACCGACAATATGCTGGAATTTGCCGAAGCACCGCGCGAAATTATCATTCTGGACGAACACGGCCAGCCATTACTGGGCGGTGATACTGAGCGGCGCTTTTTTGAAGCGTCCTGGCTGCATAAATATAACGGTAAATACTACTTTTCTTATTCTACCGGCGATACGCATTTTCTTTGCTACGCCACCGGCGACAGCCCCTATGGCCCCTTTACTTATCAGGGCCGCATTCTGGAGCCGGTTATCGGCTGGACTACCCATCATTCTATCTGTGAATTTAACGGTAAATGGTATCTGTTTTACCACGACTCGGTGCTGTCTGAAGGGGTAACCCATTTGCGCTCGGTAAAAATGGCTGAACTGCAGCATGACGCCCAGGGCCGGATCTGTACCTTAACACCGTACCGCGACTAAACAGGAGGCACCGCATGGCCAGGCAACTGTTTGTAGCACTATTAGGGGTTAGCGCAGTATTTACTGTGTTAGCGCAACAGCCTTATCAGAACGCCAGCCTGAGCACCGAGCAACGGGTAGACGATTTACTGGCGCGTATGACGCTGGAAGAAAAAGTCGCCCAGCTGCAAACGGTGTGGCAACAGCGCCGGGGTATGGAAAACCTGCAACAGCAGTTTTTAGCCGACAAAGCGGCACAAATTATCCCGCTTGGCATTGGCCATATTGGCCGGCCGAGCGAATTTAAAACACCACAACAAACGGCAGAATTTAACAACGCACTGCAGCGCTGGCTAAAAGAAAATACCCGGCTGGGTATTCCGGCGCTGATGCACGAAGAAGCACTGCATGGCTATGCCGCCTTTGATGCCACCAGCTTTCCGCAGGCAATAGCGCTGGCCAGCAGCTGGTCGCCAGACGATATGCACGATGTGTATGCACTGGCTGCCCGCGAGATGCGCGCTACCGGGGCTCACTGGGCCTTAACGCCCATTCTGGATATTGCCCGCGACCCGCGCTGGGGCCGGATTGAAGAAACCATGGGCGAAGATCCATACCTGATGTCGGCCATGGGGGTAGCAGCAGTACAAGGCTTTCAGGGCAAAACCGGTAAAACCGGCCAGTTTGCGCCAGATAAAGTCGTCGCCACATTAAAGCATCTTACCGGCCATGGTCAGCCGCAGGCCGGGTTAAATATAGCCCCGGCACATATAGCCCCGCGTGAGCTGCACGAGGTGTTTTTACCGCCGTTTGAAGCAGCAGTAAAGCTGGCACATGCCGCCAGTATTATGGCGTCGTACAATGAAATTGATGGTATTCCGTCGCATGTTAACCGCGCCTTATTGCAAGACATAGTGCGCAAAGAATGGGGTTTTAACGGCGTTATTGTCAGCGATTATTTTGCTATTGAAGAGCTGAACAGCCGCCATAATTTGTTTGATACCGAGGCTGCAGCCGCCAAAGCCGCTTTGCTGGCCGGAGTGGATATGGAAACGCCGGATCCGAAAACCTTCCCGCATTTAACGGCACTGGTGCAAAGTGGTCAGTTAGACGAAAGCGCGATAGACACCGCAGTGCGTCGCGTACTGGCGCTGAAATTCCGCCTGGGTTTATTTGACAACCCCTATGTTGATGCCAGCCAGGCCAATGCGCTGGTAGGGGGCGCTAAAGATCGCGACTTTGCCCGGCTGGTAGCCGAAAAGTCGATGGTGTTGCTAAAAAATAACGGCATCTTGCCGCTAAATGCAGCAAAAATTAGCAAGCTGGCGGTGATTGGCCCGCATGCCGATGAAGTATTGCTGGGCGGTTACAGCAGCATTCCGCGCCAGACTATCAGCATTTATCAGGGCTTGAAACAAAAACTGCAGGGCAAAGCGCAAGTGCAGTTTGCCCGGGGTACGCTGTTAACCAAAGTCTTAACAGCGACTAAAGCGCAGGAAGAGAATCAGGCCTTTATTACCTCAGATATACGCCAGCGCAGCCAGGCGGCAGGTACGTTTTCTATGCAGCGCTGGAACTACGATCCTATAGCACTGGCTACCGACAACGACCGTAAAAGCTTGCTGGACGAAGCTGTTGCGGTGGCAAAAACCGCCGATGCGGTGGTGCTGGTGTTAGGTGAAAACGAAGGTTTATCGCGCGAAGCCTGGGCCGAAAGCCATTTGGGCGACCGCACCAGTTTAGAGCTGGTAGGTAACCAGCTGCAACTGGCGCAGGCGGTTCTGGCCACCGGCAAACCGGTAGTACTGCTGCTGACTAACGGCCGGCCGCTGGCGCTGGGCGAGTTGGCCGAAACAGCACCGGCCATTATTGAAGCCTGGTATCTGGGGCAGGAAACCGGTGCTGCTGTAGCCAATGTGCTATTTGGCGATGTTAACCCGTCTGGCAAGTTACCGCTGACATTCCCGCGCAGTGCCGGCCATATTCCCAGCTATTACAACCATAAAGCCTCTGCCAAGCGCGGCTATTTATTTGACGACATGAGCCCGTTATACCCGTTTGGCCATGGCTTAAGCTATACCAGTTTTACCTACAGCGATTTGCAAATTGACGCCAGCAACGCCCGCGCCAATGGTGAAGTGCAAATAAGCCTGACAGTGCAAAACAGCGGCCAGCGCCAGGGTACTGAAGTGGTGCAGTTGTATATTAATGATCCGCTGGCTAGTGTCACCCGGCCGGTGCAGCAGTTAACCGGCTTTAAGCGGGTGCCGCTAAAGCCTGGCGAGCAGGCCACACTGCGGTTTACCGTGCCGGTTAACCTGCTGGCGTTTTTTGATCAGCATATGCGCTGGGTAGTGGAACCGGGCGAAATCCGCCTGATGCTGGGCAGCTCATCGGCAGACATCCGCTTAAAAGGCAGTTTTGTTATCAAAGGTGACGTGACTGAGGTAGCTAACAACAAGGCGTATCTGAGCCAGGCCGTGATCAGCAATAAATAACCGCGGTGGGCATATCACAACATAACTAACCGCACTGGCGGGAGGAATTATGCAACAAAGCAAGCAATATCACGGCAGTGGCCAGCTATCGGCCATGCTGACACTGGCATTAGCCTGCAGTTTGGCGCTGGTTGGTTGTGCCGGGCAGGCGCCTGATGGCAGCAGCCAGGGTGCAGAAAAACCGCTGATCCAGCCACAAAACTGGCCACTGCAAAGCGCGCCGATTGCGCGTAACCAGCAGATAGAAGACAAAATTAACGCTTTGCTCAGCCAAATGACGCCAGAGCAGAAAGTCGGCCAGATTATTCAGGCTGATATTGCCTCGGTTACACCCCAGCAGGTGCGCGATTATTATCTGGGCTCGGTACTAAACGGCGGCAACTCGGCACCGGGGCGCGATAACCGTGTTGGTGCGGCGGCCTGGTTGCAGCTGGCCGATGCCTTCTGGCAGGCCAGCACCGACACCAGCGATGGCAGGCCTTATATTCCGGTGATTTGGGGTACCGATGCCGTGCACGGCCACAGCAATGTCAAAGGTGCGACGATTTTTCCGCATAATATTGGCCTGGGTGCTATGCGCGAACCCCAGCTACTGCATGCTATTGGCCGTGCTACCGCCATTGAAATGCAGGTAACCGGGCTGGACTGGACCTTTGCGCCAACTATCGCGGTAGCGCGTGACGACCGCTGGGGCCGCACTTATGAATCATACAGTGAAGACCCGGCGTTGGTCGCCAGCTATGCCCCGCATATTTTGCAGGGTATTCAGGGTATGCCGGGCGCCGCAGACTTTTTGCGCGGTGAGCATATGCTGGCCACGGTTAAACACTTTTTGGGTGATGGCGGTACCGTAGGCGGCAAAGATCAGGGCGATAATATTGATACTGAAGCCGGCCTGCGCGACATACATGCGCCCCCTTACTACAGTGCCATTAAGGCCGGTGCGCGCGTGGTAATGGCGTCTTACAACAGCTGGCATGGCGATAAAATGCACGGTTTTGCCCCTATGCTGACCGACGTGCTGGTACACCGGATGGGCTTTGATGGCTTTGTGGTAGGCGACTGGAACGGCCACGGCCAGATAAGCGGTTGTACACCAACAGATTGTGCGGCCTCGGTTATTGCCGGGCTGGATATGTATATGGCGCCGGACAGCTGGCAGGCTTTGTATGCCAATACGCTGGCGCAGGTAAAAGACGGCCGCCTGCCGATGGCCCGGCTGGACGAGGCTGTACTGCGCATACTGCGTATTAAGGCAGAAATGGGTTTATTTGAGCAGGTAAAACCGTCCGAGCGGCCACTGGCCGGGCGTTATGAACTGCTGGGCAATGCACAGCACCGGGCTCTGGCGCGTGAGGCAGCGCGTAAATCACTGGTACTGCTGAAAAATAATCAACAGTTGTTACCGTTAAACACTACTGGCCGGGTGCTGGTGGCGGGCGATGGTGCCGATAATATCGGTAAGCAAAGCGGCGGCTGG
This sequence comes from Rheinheimera pacifica, assembly GCF_900108485.1. Lineage (GTDB taxonomy): Bacteria > Pseudomonadota > Gammaproteobacteria > Enterobacterales > Alteromonadaceae > Alishewanella > Alishewanella pacifica. Next base: position 147,248 of record NZ_FNXF01000001.1, read on the forward strand.
ACACTAAGCTGGCAGGGCTCGGGTAATGCCAACAGCGATTTTCCTAATGGCGACTCTATTTATGCCGGTATCCTGCAAACGGTTACCGCCGGCGGTGGCAGTGTTGAGCTTAGCGAAAACGGCCGTTACAGCCAGCGGCCTGATGTTGCCATAGTAGTATTTGGTGAAGAGCCTTATGCCGAGTTTATTGGCGATCGCAGCCATCTGGCGTTTGACGACAACCGCGGGCTGCAAATTCTTACCCAACTAAAAAGCCAGGGTATTCCCACCGTGGCGGTGTTTTTATCCGGCCGGCCGTTGTGGGTAAACCCTGAGCTGAATCAGTCTGATGCTTTTGTCGCAGCGTTTTTACCCGGCAGCGAAGGTGGGGCGGTGGCCGATGTGCTGTTCCGCTCGCCAAGCGGTGCGGTACGGCATGATTTTCAGGGCAAGCTTTCGTTCTCCTGGCCGGATAACGCCAAAGGCGAGCCGCTTAATGTCGGCGATGCAGGCTACAAGCCGCTGTTTGCCTACGGTTATGGCTTGCGTTACAGCGACAACACAACAGTTGGCCAGCTACATGAAAACGCGGGTATCAGCGCTGATCAAATGCTCAATGCCAGCCGTTATCTGCATGCCGGCAAAGCCGTAACACCCTGGCAGTTGCAACTGCTTGATCAAGGCCAGATCACGCGGGTAACAGACGCACTGCATACCTCAGCCCGTGGCGCATTAACAGCCACTGCCACAGATCGGTTGCAGCAGGAAGACTCGGTTACGCTCAGCTTTGCACAACCCGGTACAGTGCTGTTAACCCATGCCGATGGTGTGGTGCTGGATTTAGCCCGTCAGTCTAACGGCGATATGGCGCTGGAGCTGGAATACCAGGTGCTGGCACTTAGCAACAGTACCACTACGCTTGGCATGCAATGCGGCGATAACTGCAGTGCCAATATTGATATCAGCGGCCAGTTGGCGCAAATGCAGGGTAAGGGCTGGCAGAGTATGAAAATTGCGTTGCGCTGTTTTAGTGAAGCCGACAGCACTTTTGATATCAGCAAAGTTACCCGGCCGATGGTGCTGCAAGGTAGCGCCGGCCTGGTGTTGCAACTGGCCAATGTGCGGCTGGCGCAAAACGAAGGTAACGCCACATGTGGCAACTAAAGCCCGGCAACAGTATGGCAGGGCTCAGGCAAGCCGGCTTATGTATGGCATTACTGCTTAGCCCGCTGGCAATTGCCGATATCAGCCTGCCAAAACTGATTAGCGATGGTATGGTGCTGCAGCGTGATACGGCTATTACGCTGTGGGGCTGGGCCGCTGCTGACGAAACGGTTGAGGTGCGCTTTAACGGCAAAGCCGTGGGGCAGGCTAAGCCTGCCAATGGCCGCTGGCAGCTTAAGCTGCCAGCACAAGCTGCCGGTGGGCCTTATCAGCTGAGCTTTCACGGCCATAACCAGATCACGCTGCAGGATATTTATTTTGGTGATGTCTGGGTGGCATCGGGCCAGTCTAATATGGAAATGGAGATGGCACGCCTGGCCGAGGCCTATCCGCAGGATCTATCCGGTGCCAGCTATCCGTTAATCCGCCAGTTTAAAGTACCGCAACATTACAACTTTAAAACGCCACAGCAGGATTTCAGCAGCAGCCACTGGGTTGCCGCCAGCCCGGACACTATTGCAGAATTTTCTGCACTGGCATTTTATTTTGCCCGCGAACTGTTTGAGCATTCTGCTGCAGATGACGGTGTCGCCATCGGCATTTTAAATAATGCGCTGGGTGGCTCACCGGTTGAAGCCTGGATGAGCGAGCAGGCGCTGCAGCCATTTCCTGATGCGCTGGCCGAAGCTATCCGTTTTCGCGATGATAAGCTGATCCAGGAGGTGACTGAAGCCGACAAGGCAAAAAATGCTAAGTGGTATGGCGATTTACAACAGCGTGATGCGGGTTTAAACGGCAAAACGCCCTGGTATAGCAGCGCGTTGGACGACAGCAACTGGGCAAGCTTTAGCGTGCCGGGTTTTCGGCCTGAACCTTTTACCGGTGTCTGGTGGTTGCGTAAAACGGTGCAGCTCACTGCCAAACAAGCGGCAGAGGCCAATACCTTACGCCTGGGTTCTATCGTCGATGCCGACGAGGTGTATATCAATGGCACCTTGGTGGGCAATACCACCTATCAATACCCGCCGCGCCGTTATGCCGTACCTGAAAACCTGCTTAAAGCCGGTAACAACCTGCTGGCAGTGCGTATTACCGCCACCAATGGCAAAACCGGCTTAATGCCGGATAAACCTTATTGGCTCGGCACAGATCACAACAAACTGGATTTAAGCGGGCCGTGGAAAATGCACAGCTCAGCTAAGGCAGAGCTTTTGCCCGGTGATACCTTTATCCGCTGGAAACCGCTGGGCTTATTTAATGGTTTAACCGCGCCGTTAACTTATCTGCCGGTTAAAGGCGTGATCTGGTATCAGGGTGAATCTAATGTTGGCCAGTATGCGCAGTATCAGCCGCGTTTTACCGCGATGATCCGCGATTGGCGGGCAAAATGGGCACAAAACAGCGGCCAGCAACAGCCGTTACCGTTTTTATTTGTCCAGCTGGCTAATTACCTGGAAAAAACACCAGAACCCACCGACAGCCACTGGGCCGGGTTACGCGAAGCGCAGCGCCAGAGCTTAACAGAAGCCAATACTGCTATGGTGGTGGCTATTGATGTTGGCGAATGGAACGATATTCATCCGGTAGATAAAAAAACCTTAGCAGAGCGCCTGGCTTTAGCGGCACGAGCGGTGGCGCTTGGCGAAGATGTGCCGTATCAGGGGCCGCAGTTGTTGTCGGTACAAGCGCAGGGGAATCAATTACTGCTTAGCTTTGATCAGCAACTGGTACTAAAACCCGGCCAGAGCTTTGCCATCGCTGGCAGCGACGGCGAATATCGCTGGGCGCAGGTACAGCTGCGGGGTAAGCAATTAGTGCTGTCGCATGCTGATATCAAAGCGCCGGTGCAAGTCCGTTACGCCTGGGCCGATAACCCGGATGCGGTGCTGTACAACAGCGCAGGCCTACCGGCGTCACCCTTTACTGCTCAGATTGCTCAGCCAAAGTAATTGCTAAATCCAGCCATTGCCCTTGGTGGCAAATTTACTTATCGGGGTTTCTATAAGCCCCGATTTTATTCAGGTGTATCGCTCAAAGCATATTCCGATTGCAGTAAGTTGCCTTTTCAAACTCACTGACATTCATCGCAATATTCGGAACATGCGGAAACATAGCCACTAACTTCTCAACAACCGATTGTGACAACTTTGCCCGCTGCTCAGTGGTGCGACCTTGCATAATGCTTGAAAACACGTGAATGAAAAGCTCACGTTTTCCCCCAACTACATACTTACTGTAAGGATTCACCCGGACTTTAATATCACCGATATCAAACAAATCAGAGGCAACAGCAACCAGATGAATTTGCTCTGCAATATATTCCTCAGGGTGACTTTCCAGCACCTCAACCGAGCAGTCGACTATAAAATGCGGCATTGTTTTTCCTCTATGTGTTGAATTGCTAACGCCCCGCGCGTGAGCGTCGCAGCGGCTAAAGGCCACAAACGGCCGTTTGTTATCTGATCGTCCAACCATGTGCTACAATGTCTGACATTGCAACACACTTTGGAGTAGTTATCTTGAAAAGCGAAATGCTTAGCACACGCATAGATCATGACACAAAAGTCGCATTTACCAGCATTTGTGATGATGTCGGGCTAAGCCCATCTCAGGCACTCAAGCTATTTGCGCGTGCTGTTATCAATCATGGCGGTATACCTTTTGAGATTAAAGCACGCCAACCAAATGAAACTACAGTAGCTGCAATGCAAGAACTGGCAGCAGGTAAGGGCCAGCAAAGTAAGTCTCTTGATGCCATGTTAAACGAGTTAACCGAAGGCAAAGTACAAAGTGCTCACCCTTGAATATTCAACTCAGTTTAAAAAAGATTTCAAAAAAATTGCTAAGATGCCTATTCCCGACATTCTGGAAGTTGGGAATATCATCTCTCAGCTGCAGCGTGGCGAAGCACTCGCCGCAAAAAATGTTGATCATCCTCTGAGTGGAAATTGGCTCGGCTTTAGAGATTGCCACATCAAGCCAGACTTCGTTCTAATTTACAGAATTGCTAATAACACCCTGCAACTTGCCCGAATTGGCTCTCACAGCGAAATTTTCTAGTTACACCAAAAATCACATAACGTAGAGCTTTGGGGCGCCGGTCGAGTAGCTTAAGCCGTCCAAGCCCCGAAGATGCGATACCAGCCGCTTGTTAGTTTGCTTTGCTTTTTAGCCATTTGCTAACAATATCTGCGGTTACTGAAACAGGGCAAATTTCCTGAATTATTAGGTCGCAGTTTTTACGAACTTTATTTACTGTTTTAATATAAATATCTCTAAAGTGATCTTCGTAATTACTCAGATATTTAAGAACTGAACTATGTGAATCATTTGAGTGGCGTTCAATATTTCTCCTAATAACCCGAGAAAGACAAATATCCATAGGTTGATCAAGTAAGACTACATAGTCTATAAACGAAGAAATACAGCTGCGTTCTCTACCAAATGGCTCTTCAACAAAAACATACGAGTGACTGCTTTCAATTAATTGTCGAAGATTATTGATCATATCAGGCGTATAAATTTCGGATACGTCGGCCCCATTTTCTTTCCACTTTTTCATGTCTTTTGGATAGCTAAATTGATGAACGTAATCATCAAAATGCAAAAAAGGGCAACCGAAATCACTGGATAACTGCCTAACAGTTGATGTTTTACCGCACCCAGATGCACCGCTAATAGCTACGACTTTAACTCTATCCATAGTGCCTCTATACGCCTATATTTGATTGTAAACTAACGCCCAAATTAGCGCGGAAAGCCGTGCAGCGGGTTAACGTCGCAGCCAGCGCTTTTTGCTGGCGATAATATTCGTTTGTTATCTTGGGCCATCGCCAACCCCTGATTTATTTTATGTTGCATATAGATTACATGGAAAACTGACGTGATTAATGGCTTTAACCAAAGCTTGTCACCTCTCTTAGAACCTGCAATTAAATTAATCCGATTTCGCACCATAATTATCCAAGTTACGTCAAAAATACTTGAAACGATATGAATGCTGATTGAGCCTATTAAAATAGCTGGATCATGCAGGTTGGCTAAAGCATAAATCAAGCTGCCCAGGTGCATGGTGAATAATAAAATAGTTGTTACAATAAATAATTTAGATATTTTATATTCAGTTTTTTGACTAATCAGGTTTGAGAAATTATAGAGCTTATATATTAGATAGGCCCCAACAGTCAGTATGCAAAGTAATAAAGTCTTTATTACTGACTCAGCTTCAAATATTCCCACAAATCCTTTTTGCATTTACTCTCCAAAAGTGAAAGGGCATCAATACTAAAGCGCAATATAACGTTTATTCGGCGGGTTGATCCGTACTTAAACACGGTTTAACCTGCCTTTGTAAATGTACAGAACACTACACCGCTTGTTTAAAACTTACAATAACTTATCGGTACAGCTGATAGTTGTGCTGGTGGCGCAAGTACGGGTTAAGCTGTCTGAACCCGTTTATTGCTGATCTCTAATAGCGCGTGCGAATTATTATGCTTTTTTTCCATTTAGTTTGGATAGCAGCTCAGATGGTGCGATGTAGATTATCGTTCTTCCATCTTTGGTACTGAAAAACAGCTTCATTTCAACCAGCTTTGTCAGATAGCTTCGTGCTGTATTTTCTGAAACTGAGTAAGAGCTGGAAACTTCTTTTGCGCTAAAAACTCTACCGGGCTCTTTAACCGCTTTTTTAATTAAATCCTTTTGAATAAAGTTAAGTTTTGAACCCCAGGACGTTCTTTCTAGTACTTCAGATATTTTTTGAAACTCAGTCGCCTTTTGATTCAGGTATTTTTTCAGCTCGTCGAAGGCTTTGTGTATTGTATCTAACTGAAAGTAGATAAAATAAGTAAGATCGTTGCTATCTTTTTCAGTGTACAAATAAGACAAACCGTACTCTCTTGGTTTCTCTCTTAAAAGCTTACTGATGGAGATGTATTTGAACAGAATGTAATCACTTTTCAACATGAACCAATAAAACAGGGCTCTGGCTGTCCTACCGTTTCCATCTCTGAAGGGATGCTCATATCCAATCATAAAGTGCAACGTTATTGCCTTAATCATTGGATGTATAAAGTCACTTCCCTCTATGCCGGTGTGGTTTTTATTGGCAAATTCACACAGCTTCAGCAACCGGTTTTCTATCGTAGAAAAATCCGGTGGTTGGTGTGCAATATTGCCATCACCATCTTCTATATATATATCGTTGTGCTGCCTAAACTGACCAGGGATAACATTGTTTCCGCTAGTTCCTGCTGTTGCTATCCGATGAAACTCAAGAATCATATCTAATGTTAATGTGTTTTTGCTATTTTGCTCGGCGTATTTTAGTAACAGATAGTTATTGAGAATCATCCGTTCATCTTCATCAACCGGCTCTCTTCCTTCCTCCAGCATTTTTTTTGCAACTTCCCGGGTTGTCGATGCACCTTCCAACTGAGCACTGGTAATAGCTTCCTCCATTATTAATGAAGAAACCAAGAATCTACTCTGCAGGCTATCACTTGCAGCTGAATCAGCTACTGCGCCCACGTTTCCACCGGTCACTTTAACCAGTTGATACAAGATCGCTTCCATAGAGTGAGGAGTGCAATAAACAAATGGAGCCCCGTTTTCATCAAATAATCCGATAGGCTTGTATTGGGACATACGTTTAAATTTGACAGCTTTCCATAAATTTTCTGCATTTTCCTTTGGAACTCTCCATTTGAATTGGCTCCAATGCAGATAACGGCCATCAGAATCTGTTACATCACATTTTTCCAAAAGAGGAATAACAACCTCAAAATCTTCAGGAATACTGAGCACTGGTGGTTTTTCAACTCTTGACTTAGCCATAACGCATCTCTAATTGACTTGCTTATTTGATTTTTAGAGTAAGCTTTTTATTATTAAAACGCAAATTCGAAAATTTGAGTTATGACAGGCGTGTGTGGGATTGCCTAACAAAGTATTGGTAGTGTTTAGCCATGCTTTGGCTGCATATCGATAAAGCTGCTAATGGTTAGCCGGCCTAAACGCGGGTTGGCGGATAAGCTGGTGTTTTGGGTAATAATGCCGCTGTGCAACGCATGGCGGCGGTAGATAATCAGGCGGTTAAAGATGCCTTGCTGCGCGCCAATTTGCTCAAATAGTGCGGTATCGCCGCCAATATAACCATCGCTGGCTTTAGGCAGGTTGGGGCCATCGTTTTCGGCTTCCAGTGCGCGGTAATAGACCATAGTGCGGCTGTCATCAATAATTTCAAAGCCGGTTTTACGGTGGCGGTAAAAGGCAGTACCGCCTTGATCGCCCTGAAATAAGTAATGCACCGCCGCCAGCGCGTGTTTTTCTGTCGTGTCAAAATGCGGAATGCGTTGCAGCAATTTGAGTTGTGCCGGTGGTGTAGTAACCAGCGAAAAATGACACACCGAAAAGCCCAGCGCCGTTGTCGGTAATGCAAAGTAATCTATTAACGTGGCCTGCAGGCTTTGCAGCATAAACTGGCGATAGCTTTCAGGTGCTGCAGAGCGCACGCCCGGATAATAAGGTGAATTGGCCAAAAATTGCTGGCCACAGGCGTACTCAACTAACGCTTCAGGCTGCGGTATAAAATTATCTACCACCAACAGCGGTGAGTGCTCTTTGCCTGTCGTCAGCCGGGTGATCTGCATCTGCGTTTATGCTCGGTCAGGTGCTATGTCAGGTTAGACGGGCAGTATTGGCGCAGAAAGTCACGGTGCGATGGCAGCCGGTGTACGGCGCTGTTAATCGTTTCGCGGATCTGCTGTAAGTGGCGGCTTAACTCGCCGCTGCCCAAGCCTGCCACCAACTGATGATAACTTTGCGGTTGCAGCCGCTGCCCCAGCATGACATGGCTCCAGGATTCGAGCCGGAACATCTCATCGCCGGTTTGAAAGGCGTGGGCGCTTTCGCGGAATAACGCTATGCGGTGTGCCAGCGAATCCGGGATTGTCATGGTGCGGCAATAGTCCCAAAACGGGCTGTCGTTACGTTCGGTCTGGTGATAATGCAGAATAATAAAATCGCGGATTTTTTCTACTTCAGTAATAGATTGCTGGTTATATTCGTCGGTTAGAGCTGGTGTAACGCCGTTAAAAGGAAACAGCCGCAGTAAGCGGATAATGCCGCTCATAAACAGAAAAATACTGGTCGATTCCAGCGGTTCAATAAAACCACTGGATAAACCAATAGCAACACAGTTTTTATGCCACAGCTTTTTACGCCGGCCGGTTTGATAGCTAAGTACGCGGGGCTCCATAATGGCCGGTGCTTCCAGGCCATCCAGTAAACGCTGTCTGGCTTTGTCGTCGGACAAATAATCGCTGGCATACACCAAACCATTGCCAACCCGGTGTTGCAGCGGAATTTTCCACTGCCAGCCGCTGTCATGCGCAATAGCCCGGGTGTAAGGTGGTACAGTAGGGCCGGGCTCGGTTTGTACTACTACCGCTTTATTGCACGGTAGCCAGTGATCCCAGCGCTCGTAACCGGTTTTTAATGTTTGCTCGATTAACAAGGCGCGAAAGCCGGTGCAGTCTATAAACAAATCGCCGGTTATTTCCTGGCCAGACTCCAGCACCAAAGCGCGGATATCGCCGTTAACATGCTGCTGCACCTGGGCAATTTTTCCCTCAATGCGCACCGCACATAAGTCTTCGCTAAAGCGGCGTAAAAAACGGGCATAACGGCCGGCATCCAAATGGTAGGCGTAGTTAATGGTAGATTGCTCAGTTTTAGCAAACTTATGCTGTTTGGCCGCCTGTAACTCGTAACAATAGTCGCCAAAAGGTGCGGCTATACCCTGGCTTAAGCCGTGTAAATAGTAGTGCTGAAAATCACTCAGAAAGCTGCCTTTGCCGGTGACACCAAAGGGGTGGAAATAATGGTCGCCCTGTTGGCCCCAGTTTTCAAACGAAATGGCCAGTTTAAAGGTGGCATCGGTAGCCTGCATAAACTCTTGCTCGTTGATACCGAGCAAATTATGAAACAGCTGCACCGGTGGCACGGTAGATTCGCCCACGCCGACCGTGCCTATTTCTTCTGACTCTATCAGCACGACATCAATTAAGCCTTTTAGCCGTTTTGACAGCGCGGCCGCAGCTACCCAACCGGCGGTGCCACCACCGGCGATCACTACTTTTTTAACTGTATGGTGTTGCATTGTCTGCTCCCTGTGATTTTTATAATATTTTTCAGCGATTTAACCGGTTTAGCAGCATCGCTCTGAGTTGGCGCGCCTGCATCTCATCCAGCCCGCCCAATACACCACGGGCAGCTTCAGGCAAATGTTGTCCGGCTTGTTTGGGGTCATCAAACACATAGTAATTTAACAGCGCCTGCCAGGCGCGGCGTTCATGCTCGGGCTTATCGCGCAGGCATAACAGGGCGTGGTACAACAGGTTCATACCCGAGCCGGTGTAGCGCGGGGCTGTGCTCCACCAGTAATTGATCAAAATATTAAAGCTGCCCGGCGCTTCTACCTGATGCCACCACATGCTGGGTAAATACAGGGCATCGCCCGGTTCTAACTCGGCTATCTGGCCTGCCGCCACGGCATGGCGGAAATTAGGAAAACGCTGTAAATCCGGTTGGCTAAAATCGACCATACTGATGGCCTGGCCGCCTGGTGTCGGTTCCAGTGGCCCAGGGTACAAATTGCTGACTTGCTCTGGTGGAAACAGCGTAAAACGGCGTTTACCCAGTACGCAGCAGGCCAGGTTTTCTGAGGTATCATAGTGGCAGGCGGCCAACGAGCGGTTGCCCAGCCAGATGCTGACGCGGTCTGGTTCAGTGGCATAGCCCGGTTCAGGTTTGGGTAACTGCATATTGTGCTGATCGGGCAGGGTAGGAAAATGGCTCTGCAGCAGGTTAGATGCAATGTAAACCGAAGGCGGTTGTGCTTGCTGCTGCCAGGCCAATATATCGCGTAGTACCTGATCAACCTTGCCTAAACTCACGGTAAAATTCAGCTTAGTGGCGTCGTCATTATAAAAATAGCGGCCGTTCAGGCCGGGTTCGCCGTAATACACCTGAGTGGGCTGGCCGTTATAGTGGCTGTTAAGGTAATCGGCCACTAAGGCCGGATTTTGCTGCCCCAGTTGTACCATGGGCCAGTGGTTTACCAGGCCTTTTAGCACTACCGGTTGTTTGGCGTTGACGATTTCTGCCGGTAAAACGCCGGGTTGGCAGGTATCAACAATAGGGCAACGGCGGCTAATATTCAGCATAACGCTTTGCTCATAACGGTTTGTCACTTACAGCAACAGCCTGTTGCCGGTTAAGCTGATTTTTGCGCTCAATTAGGCTGCGGATATTGCTCATCGAGTTAACAATGGCATACGCCAGTTGCAAAAAACCGGCCTGATGCAGTTGCTCTAACCCGGTGCCGCGCAGTGCCGCCAAACGGGCAGCATTAATACAATAATTGCCGGTCAGGCGGTATTTTTCGCCGTTGTCGAGGCTGAACTCTATATTGACAGGCTCTATCAGCTCCAGTTCGGTAAAGGCAGCAAACATCGCCGGCGCTATAGCCAGCCCCTGATGAATCGCCTGCAGGCGGGCCGAAATATGCTCCAGATAAGGGCTGTTGCCACCTTGGGGTAAAAACAATTGCTGGCCATATTGTTCACTGATTTTGGGGTGGTCGATATCTATATGTACTACCGGCTCTGGTTCGTCGTTCAGATCACTGCTCTGGCGCTGAAAGCCAATCAGAAACGGGCCTTTTTCAATGCTGGCCGGAATATAGCGCGCGTCCCAGCCAGACGGCTGCTGGTTATTCAGGTATAAATTTTCATCCGCGGCAAAGCCTAATAAAGCGATGGCCTGATACTGATTATCATCAGCGTCACGGCGCAGCAGAATAGGGTACTCTTTTTGTAGTTCGGTAAATTCGGTAGGAAACACCAGCGTGCTGGCGATATTGTCGCCGTATTCTGCGCCAAACCGGTGTAGCACACGGGTATGCTGGTGGTCGATATTGTTTAATAGTGCATGTCGGGGCATTTTTACATCCTGTGTCTGCTGTGTAGCAATAACTCCCTTCGGTCAGGAAAAGCCGCTGTAATAGCGGCCTGGCTTTTAATGTACAACTGATACAACATTCCCGCCAGTCGGACTGGCGGGCTCCGTTGTTAGAAGTCGTAGCGGACACCAATCTGATAGCGAGGCCCCAGATCCGTCAGATACCACAACATGGCTTCATTGCGGGCATGAGAGCGGCTGTTTTCGCCTGTCAGGTTCAGCACTTCGGCAAATACTGTTAACTGCGGGTTGATGTCATAGCTGACATTCACATCTATTTGCCAGTAGGCTTCTTCATATCTGGGGTTATTTGAGCCACCTTTGTTTACTTCGGCCAGATACTTGTCACGCCAGTTCCAGGCTACCCTGGCTTGCCAGCTGTCTTTTTCGTAAATACCAATCAGGTTGGCGGTATCACTGAGGCCAATCAGCGCAAACTGTGACTCGCCAGGATCAGCGTTGTTATTAAAGCCAACATCGCCGCGCACTATGGTGTAGTTAGCCTGCACACCAAAACCGCTTTCACCAAAGAAATGCTGGATAGCAAATTCAGCACCGTATATTTTCGCTTCGCGGTTGTTGTCCGGCGTGCTGGTGCGGAATACCATTTCCGGATCGGCATCTGTGGCGCGTAAATCAAAGCCCGGGTTACTGGCCAAAAAGTCGATTTGTTCTTGCGTACCGGTAAATTGCGGGTTAGCGCCATACCTGGCAATCATATCCGGATGGTTACGGAACTCATTAAATGCCATCATGGCGAACAAATAGGTATCGTCCAACGGGAAGCCGGCATCGCGCACAGCCTGGGCTGCCGCTATTGCCCGTGGCCCGCCGGTAACGTCACGAATACCCAGCAGTGGCTGATCTACCTGGCGGCTGCCGATAAAGTTAATCACGTTTTTCTGAAACACCCCGGCCGACATATAACTAAAGGGGTTGTAGTACCATTCCAGCGACAAATCAAAGTTGCTTGATTCCAGCGGCAATAAGCCTGGGTTAGAGGCATCGGCAGTAGGCTGAGCACCTAACAGCGTAGAGCCACCGCCGCCACCAAAGTTAGATGCCGACACACCAAGGCTGCCCAAACCGGCACGGGCTATGGTTTTGCTGTACGAGAAGCGGCTGACAAGGTCATCGCTCAGGTGCAGGGTAACATCCAGGCTGGGCAGCAGGTAGTCGTAATCATTCTCTGCATTCGCCGGCTCTGGTGGTACAGTGGAATCGACATAGGCAATAATGTCGTTATTATCTTCCCAGCTAAAATACACCTGGCTGACCAGTGAACTGGATTTTGATTTGGTTTTTTCATAACGCAGGCCGGTTAGCACATCAAACGGCATACCGCCGAGTTCACCACCTAATGCCACCTGAAAGTACACAGCTTTGGTGTCTTCTTCAACGATATTGTCATACGACAATGAGCTTTCGACGCCGGTAGGGATACCGGGATATAAATCTAACGCTGCGGTGTATAACGCACGCGGGTCGGCAATAAAGCCGTAGCCGCCGGGTCGGGCGCTGTAATCGTCAAACTCGCCGGGTAAGTCAAATGGTTGAATTAAATCACCAAATTCGCCTGGGTTGCCTACGTTCCAGTTACCCAGTGCGATATTGTTACCGGCTGTCTGGATAGAGCGCGACTCCATTTTGCGCATTTCTACGCCAAAATCAAAGCGGCCATCGCCCAGCTCGTACATACCGTCCAGTTTAAGCTGTTTAATTTTGCTTTCCTGGCTGGCGTTACGAATACGGGCAATGGATGAGCCGACATCACCGGCATCTACCATGCCATTCGCATTGGCGCCTTTCTCCGGGATGGTGTCGTCATACACGTTTTGATAAGTGGGTAAATTGGCACCGAAGAACCATTCACGCGAGGTAACAATAGGTGCGCCTAAACCCACTGCCAGTTCGCCAGAGCCGCGAGGCCCGGTACCGCGGCTGAACATTTCAGAACTGTGCGCATCCAGCATCAGGGTTAGCGCATCATTAACCAGATATTCCAGGTTTAAACCGGCAGATTTCAGTGTATTGGTTTGTTCACGCCATTGTTGCTCATAGCCTTCGTCTACGGCGCTGGCATAGGTTTCCTGAATATAAGACGGTGTTTTCACTAAATTATTGTCAAACTCTACCACCTTAGTATTGCTACCGGTTTGCATCCAGTTACCTACTTCACCACGGTGCTCAACCAGGTTGTTTTCGGCAAAGGTGTAATCTGCCGTTGCGGTAAAGTTGTCGACCGGCCTGAACTGTAACGTAAGTTGGGCATTGTCGCGCTCGCGCCGGGTATTGGAAAAGGCATAGCGGATATCATTTGGCCGGGCATATAGCTGGCCTTGCTGTGGCGCATTAATCACTTCAGTATCAGCGTTATTCCAACTGCGGTCGGCATCGGCGATATCGTCCCAGTAATCTACCTGCCAGTCGTTTACGGTGGCGCCGGTGTAACCGGAGTCGCGCCGTTGATGGCTGGCCGATAAACTCACACCAAATTTGCCGTTATCCAGCGCATGGCTGAAGATGCCGGATATTTCCGGTGTAACATCATTGCCGGTGCGGTTAGTGGTGTCATGCACCGCTTTTAAGCCAACACTGGCCACGGTTTCTTCTGTGTCCAGCGGGCGTGCTGTTTTAACGTTAAGTGTGGCGCCAATACCACCGGTGGCAATATTGGCTTTACCGGTTTTATACACCTCAACCGCGCGGATACTTTCTGACGCCAGATTAGAGAAGTCAAAAGCTCGGGCGCTGCCGCCACGGGTGGTGCCGTCAGCACCTGAACCTGCACCATAAGTGGTGGCCGATGGCATGGTGCGGCCATTCAGGGTAACCATATTATTGTCGCCGCCAAAGCCGCGCACTGTTACTTCCGAGCCTTCACCATTGGTGCGGCTGATAGACACACCGGTAATGCGCTGCAGTGATTCTGCCAGGTTGGTGTCTGGAAATTTACCGATATCCTCAGCAGAGATGGCATCTACCACACCCATTGAATTACGTTTTATATCAGCGGCTTCCTGCATACTTGAGCGTACGCCACGCACTTGTATTATTTCAACGTCTGCCGGTGTTACAGCTTCGGTCTGTGGGGCTTGCTGCGCGTACAACGGCATGCCCGCGGTGCTGCCAAGCAGCAATGACACGGCTTTGGCCAGTGCTGTCCGGCTAAATTTTTTCCTGTTTTCCATTTTATCTACATCCCCTCGTGATTTGTTATAAGTCATTCAAATCAAACAATCGGGCAGCAGCGCTGTTATTTACTACAGATATTAGGAGCTGCCAACATGTTCGTTTGTGCAGGTGCTGACCTAGCGGCTTCCTGCACATCCATGCCGAATAGCCAACCCCCGACAATCATTGTAGTAATCTTGTCACTTCGGGGAAGTTGTCAAAATGCGTTACCTTCTTGCTTTTTTTATTATGTGCTGCAAATGCAAAGTAAAAACGCTGTGGCGGAGCTGTGTTTTACTGTTTCGCGGTGAGGCTTTGGGCTGCTTATATTTCAAAAAGATATAGAAGATTCTTATTTGCTATTTTAAAGTTATTAACTGCCAGGCGTAAGATAGCGTTGTCGATTGCTACGCCTGGGAACACACCACAACCTGAGCGGCCAGGCACTGTAACAACAGAACAGGACTAACAGGTTATGAGTATCAGCATTGAGCAGGTAAATAAACGCTTTGGCGATTTTGTGGCAGTAGACAACGTTAACCTGAATATTAATACCGGCGAATTAACGGCTCTGCTGGGGCCGTCTGGCTCGGGCAAAACCACTTTGCTGCGCATTATTGCCGGGCTGGAGCAAGCCGACAGCGGCCGTATTCAGTTTAATAATGAAGACATTACCGGCCAGCATGTGTCTGAGCGCGGTGTGGGTTTTGTGTTTCAGCATTATGCGCTGTTTAAACATATGACAGTATTTGAAAATGTCGCTTATGGTTTAACAGTAAAACCGAAAAAATTTCGCCCCAGCAAGGCTGAAATTGCGAAAAAAGTGAATAAATTACTGCAACTGGTGCAGCTGGACTGGACCGCAGATCGCTACCCGGCGCAGTTATCCGGTGGCCAGCGCCAGCGTATTGCACTGGCCAGGGCACTGGCGGTAGAGCCCAAAGTGCTGCTGCTGGACGAGCCTTTCGGTGCGCTGGATGCCAAAGTGCGGGCCGAACTGCGCCGCTGGTTACGCCGCTTACACGATGAAATTCATGTAACCAGTGTGTTTGTCACCCACGATCAGGAAGAAGCACTGGAAGTAGCCGACCGCATAGTAGTAATGAACAAAGGTGCTATTGAGCAGGACGGTACGCCAGAGCAGGTTTACGACCACCCGGCCAACCCTTTTGTGTATGAATTTCTTGGCAATGTAAATTTATTCCATGCCAGGGTAAAGCAGGGCCAAACCACTATTGGCAATGTGCAGCTGGCCTCGCCGGAGCATACCAATGGTGACGAGCAGGACGGCTTTGCCTATGTGCGGCCGCACGAAATAGAGGTATTTAAAGCGCCGGTAAGCGACGGGCTAAAAGTAAAACTGGATTTGGTAACTATTGTCGGGCCGGTGGCGCGGCTGGAAGTATTAACTGATACTGAGCAACAGCTTATTCATATTGAATTACCGAAAGAGCAATTTAAACAGCTGGCGCTGGCGCAGGGCGATATTGCCTGGATCCAGCCCCGTTACAGCAAAGTCTTCCTTGGCGAAGGCATTTAATTTACAGGACTATACCTATGCACACTTCAAAAAAACTGGCGTTGCTGCTGTTTGCCGCTTTGCTGAGCACACCGCTGGCAGCAAAAGAGCTGCTAAACAGCAGCTATGATATTGCCCGTGAATTATTTGCTGAAATTAACCCGTTGTTTGTTGCGCACTGGCAGCAGCAAAGCGGTGAAACCTTAACCATTAACCAGTCGCACGGCGGCTCGTCGCGCCAGGCGCAGGCTATTTTGCAGGGGCTGCGTGCCGACGTAGTAACCTTTAACCAAAGCACCGACATTGATGTATTGCACCAGCGCGGTAATTTGCTGCCGGCAAACTGGCGTGAGCGCTTAGCCAATAATGCCTCGCCGTATTACTCCACCATGGCATTTCTGGTGCGCAAAGGTAACCCAAAGCAGATTAACAGCTGGCAGGATCTGGCTAAACCCGGTGTTGGCCTGGTATTTCCTAACCCGAAAACCTCGGGCAACGCGCGTTACACTTATTTAGGCGCTTACGGTGATGCACTGCAGCGTTTTGACAATGACGATGCCAAAGCCCGTAACTGGGTAAAAACGTTTTTAGCCAACGTAGTGGTATTTGACACCGGGGGGCGTGGCGCTACTACCTCTTTTGTTGACCGCCAACTGGGTGATGTATTGATCACCTTTGAATCTGAAGTAAATGGCATTATGAAACAATACCCGGATCAGCAGTTTGAACGGATAGTGCCGCCAACCAATGTATTGGCTGAATTCCCGGTCGCCTGGATTGATCGCAATATCCAACGCAACGGCACCGAAAAACAAGCTAAAGCGTACCTGGAGTTTTTATACAGCAATGCTGCGCAGCAGGTATTGGCGCGCCACTTTTACCGGGTGCAAGATGCCGACGTGGTTGCTGCTACTGCGGCGCAGTTTCCGGCAACTAAACTGTTTAAAGTAGAAGAGCTGTTCAGTAGCTGGGATGCCGTGCAAAGTAACCATTTTGCCAGCGGTGGTGTACTGGACCAATTGCTGGCCGAGGGTAAACGCTAACCGTGACGTTTTATCGCAGTTTTACCAGTAAACGTGTGCTGCCGGGCTTTGGTATCAGCCTTGGCAGCAGTTTGTTTTTTATCAGCCTGGTTATTTTGCTGCCCATTACCGGGCTGATAGTGCAAACGGCAGAACTAAGCTGGCCGCAGTACTGGGCTATTATTTCTGATCCGCGGGTAGTGGCCACCTACAAAGTCACTGTGTCGGCGGCGCTGGTTGCCAGTGTGTTTAACTTATTTTTTGGCCTGTTAATGGCCTGGATCTTAACCCGTTACCGTTTCCCCGGCCGCATTTTGCTCGACGGCCTGATGGATTTACCTTTCGCCTTACCCACTGCGGTAGCAGGCTTAACGCTGGCGGCAGTGTTTTCTACCCAGGGTTGGTTTGGCCAGTATCTGGCATTGTGGGATATAAAAGTGTCTTACACCTGGCTGGGTATAGTGCTGGCAATGATTTTTACCAGTGTGCCTTTTGTGGTGCGCTCGGTGCAGCCGGTGCTGGAAGAATTTGGCCCGGAATACGAAGAAGCTTCTGCTACTTTGGGCGCGAGCCCGTGGCAGACCTTTTTGCGTATTATTTTGCCGGAAATAAAACCGGCACTGCTTACCGGCACGGCACTGTCGTTTACCCGCAGCCTGGGCGAATTTGGTGCGGTTATTTTTATTGCCGGTAATTTGCCATGGCAAACCGAAGTGACCTCGCTGATGATTTTTGTCCGGCTGCAGGAATTCGACTACGCCGGTGCCAGCGCTATTGCCAGCGTGGTACTGCTGGCGTCGTTAATACTGCTGTTTATTATTAATGGCATTCAGCAGCGCTATCAGCATATTACCGGGGGTGTTAAATGAGCCAAACCGCGCTTAACAGCTCACGCCGCTGGATCCGGCCGTTATTAATCAGTGTTGGTGTGGTGTTAACGCTGTTGCTGTTAGTGGTGCCGCTGGTGTTTATTTTTGTCGCGGCGTTTTCTGCCGGTGTTGGCGGCCTGTGGCAAAACCTGACCGATCCCGACATGCTGCATGCCATTGGTTTAACGCTGCTGGTGGCGGGCTTAACGGTGCCGATCAATCTGATTTTCGGCACCCTGATCGCCTGGTGTGTTACCCGCTTTAGTTTTCCCGGCCGGCGTTTACTGCTAACGCTGATTGATATTCCGTTTGCCGTATCCCCGGTGGTGGCCGGTTTGCTGTATTTGCTGTTGTACGGCAGCAACGGGCCTTTTGCCAACCTACTGGATCAGCATGATATACAGCTGATGTTTGCCTGGCCCGGCCTGGTTATGGTTACGGTATTTGTGTCTTGCCCCTTTGTGGTACGCGAACTGGTGCCGCTGATGTCGACACTGGGCACCGAGCAGGAAGAAGCCGCCGTGTTGCTGGGCGCGAGTGGCTGGCAGGTGTTCTGGCATATTACTTTGCCCAATATCCGCTGGGCGCTGCTGTACGGCGTTATTTTAACCAACGCCCGTGCGGTGGGCGAGTTTGGTGCGGTGTCTGTGGTATCGGGCACTATTCGCGGCCAAACCAATACACTGCCACTGCATATTGAACTGCTGCAGCAAGACTACAACACTGCCGGGGCCTTTATTGCCGCCGCCTTGCTAACACTTATTGCTATTGCCACCTTAGTGGTAAAAGCGTTTTTACAGTGGAAACTGGCCCGGCAGCACTAAGCTGCCATTTACCTGAGTGCTGTTTACACTTCTGCCGATAATGCTGCACCGCTGCTTTTGGCCAGGGTAATAAAAGTCTGGATATGTTTATTCAGCTTTTCCTGCTTACGGTAACCGACATAAATATGTTTATGAATACCGCTGTCACCTAAGCGGATCAGATGAATGGGCAGGCTGTTGGCGTACTCCAGTGCCAGCCATTTTGGCATAGCGGCCACGCCGCGATTGGCCGCCACCATTTGCAGAATAATGTCGGTGGCTTCCAGTGTTTTATGCAGTTTGGGCATACATTGCGCCGGTAGTAAAAACTGCTGAAAAATATCCAGCCGTGCCGTTTCTACCGGATAGGTTAGTAGCACCTGGTCGCTTAGCTGTGCCGGGGTTATCTGGCTTAAGCCATTTAGTTTGCTGTGCTGGCTAACCACCAATACCAGCTCGTACGGAAACACCGGCTCAAACACTATGCTTTCTTTGTTGATTGGGTCGGGTGTTATCAGCAAATCTATATCGTAGTTAAACAGCGCGGCCATGCCCCCAAACTGAAAGCGTTGTTTTACGTCGATATCTACCCCCGGCGATTGCGCCAAAAACGGCTGTACTACTTTGAGTAACCACTGGTAGCATGGGTGGCACTCCATGCCCACGCCCAGGCTGCCTTTTTCGTTGTCGGCAAACTGGCGCAGCGTATCGTCTATGCGTTCAAACTGCGGCAACAAGCGGTTAGCTTGTTCTAACAGGTAGCTGCCGGCTTCGGTTAAACGGATATTACGGCCATCTTTAAGCCACAAATTGATATTGCACTGGCGCTCAAGCTTTTTCATGGTATGGCTAAGTGCTGACTGCGTCAGGTTTAAGCTGCCCGCGGCTGCCGTTAATGAGCCACCGCGGGCGATTTCGCGCAAAATACTTAAGTGAATTTTTTCAATCATGCCGTTTCCGTGCTGCCATATATGAGAATTATTCATTTATACATAGAAATATACCATTTTTAATCATACGTACAACGCCTCACGTTTTATCAATTTTTAAACTAAAGTTTTTGATTAATAAATGCTGTACATCAGCGCACTTTAACAGCTCAGCAGTGTTAGCTCGGGTGTCATTGATTGTGATTACAAACCCTGACCCAATTTACTTCAACACGGAGCCTCTGCTATGGCCACGAATTCACAACATCCTTATCATCCGATTATTTATGTCCGCGGCTTTGCTGCCACTCAGGGCGAGATTGAGGAAACGGTCGCCGACCCTTACATGGGGTTTAATGTTGGTTCAACTAAGTCTCGTGTAGCCTGGACCGGTGACGTCAAACGCTTTTACTTCGAGTCGCCACTGGTACGCCTGATGAGTGATCACAAGTACGAGGATGTTTTTGTCGACGGTGATGATCTGGTCGCAGCCGAGCGCAATAATCACCCGGTGCCGTATCGCAGTATCATTATTTACCGCTACTACGACGAAGCCTCTAAAGATTTTGGCACCGGCGAAACGCCACCAATTGAGCATTTTGCCAAAGGGCTGGATCAACTTATCCTGCGCTTGCGGGATAAAGTGTGTGCCAATAAGGCAAACAATATGACACCGGCAGACTTTCGCGTACATCTGGTGGCCCATTCTATGGGCGGATTGGTTTGTCGTGCTTTTTTGCAAAATACCAAGCTGGGTTCGGCAGCCGCGCGTGCGGCGGTAGATAAGGTTTTTACCTATGCCACGCCGCATAATGGTATTGATATGCGTATTGTACGCAACATACCGGGCTGGCTTTCATTTGGTGACGTTAACAACTTCAACCGCGAGAAGATGGCGGCATACCTCGATGTACCCAGAGGCGACGACGTAAGTCTTGTAAAAAACTTTCCACCTGAGCGGATCTTCAACCTTGTTGGCACCAACCCGCGTGACTACAACGTAGCGGGTGGTATTTCGGCCTGGGCGGCCGGTGACGCCAGCGACGGCCTGGTGCGTATTGAAAATGCCATTACCCACGGGCCGGGCGCGGATGGCAAAGATGTCACCTCACCACGCGCTTTTGTGCACCGCAGCCACTCCGGGCACTATGGCATTGTGAATTCTGAAGAGGGGTATCAGAACCTCACCCGTTTCCTGTTTGGTACGCTGCGTGTTGATGGCATCCTGAATGTGGACGATATTACTCTGCCGATGGAAGTGCAAAAAGCCTTCAAAGATGGCAAAAAGGTGCGGGCGTCATACCAGTTTGAAATTGCCGCCAGTGTGCGGGGTTGCCAGTGGCAGATGACCCGGCGCGAGGTTCGCGAAAACTCTGCTATCTTTCGCAGCTATGGTCAGCTTTTTCCCGGTAAGGACGGCACCGAACGTGTGCCGGACCGTGCGATGAGCCCGCACCTTTTTTCCGTATTTCTCGATCCCAGAAAGAGTGTGAAAACGTCGAAATCTGTCAGTTTTGCCTTTGACGTAAAGGTGCTGGTTCCCGATTACGAGGTGAATGGTGTGCTGTTTATCAAGCGGCATTATGAGGGCGGTTTTATCTTCCGTGAGTTAATTCTGGTGGAAGCTTTTCCTGATGAAAACGCACTGGGGGGCTGGCGTGTTAAATATGGTTATCAGGATATCAACCCCGGTAAACCCGGCGTAGATGCACAGGTGCAGTTGTTAAGCACGGGCGATGCGAGCCAGGGTTTTGTGTTTAATATTCCGATTGAGCAGAAAACCCGCCCTGGCCTGCGGGGTTCATTGCGTATAGAGGCCAGGCCCTGGTCCTGAGTTGCTATGCTGCTAAGCATTGCCGCGAGGTGAAAAAGGGGGGGTAAAAGGGGTCATGGCAAATTACTATTGTTGATCTGCCGCTAAGAAAGCTTACTCTGTTTATCTTACTATCACGCCTTTAACGCTAAGCGGAGCCCGTAGCCAATGAACACTGAACTCCTGTGCGTGCTGGCTATGCTGCTGTTTTGTATTGGCTGTTTTGCCGCGAATAAACCCCGCGCCGATGTTGTGGCGCTGCTGATGCTGGTGCTATTCCCGCTAACCGGTGTGCTGGATTTACAGCAAACGCTGGCCGGATTTAGCGATCCTGCTGTTATTCTTATTGCTGCCTTATTTGTTATTGGTGACGGCCTGGTACGCACCGGCATTGTATACCGGCTGGGCGATGCTTTGGTGCGGGTGTCGGCAAACAGTGAAACCCGGCTGCTGGTGCTGCTGATGTTAGCGGTGGCGCTATTAGGCTCGGTAATGAGCTCTACCGGTGTGGTAGCTATTTTTATCCCCGTGGTGTTAAGTATTTGCGCCCGGATGAATATTGCGCCGGGGCGCTTGATGATGCCGCTGGCTTTTGCTGCGCTGATCAGCGGCATGCAAACGCTGGTGGCTACCCCGCCAAATATGGTAGTGCACAGCGAATTGCAGCGAAATGGCCTGGAAGGTTTTAACTTTTTCAGTTTTACGCCTATTGGCTTAGTGGTGCTGGTACTGGGTATTGGGTATATGCTGCTGGCGCGGCGCTGGCTTAAACCCCAGTTAGCACCGGGCCAGAGCGGAGCACCGCGCCTGACGTTAAGCGCGCTGGCGCAAAGTTACCGCCTAAACGAGCGCGAACACCGGCTAAAGGTATTGCCGGGATCGCTGTTACTAAA
Organism: Rheinheimera pacifica; assembly: GCF_900108485.1. Taxonomy (GTDB): domain Bacteria; phylum Pseudomonadota; class Gammaproteobacteria; order Enterobacterales; family Alteromonadaceae; genus Alishewanella; species Alishewanella pacifica. The sequence goes on from NZ_FNXF01000001.1 coordinate 169,439, forward strand.
CCAGCAATTAAATGAACTGGCGCTGCGCAAAGGCTATGGCATTAATGTAGTAGCGGTAGAGCGGCTGCAAAAATTCCGTACCTTATTACTTAATGCTACCGGTAATACGGTAGTGCAGGCCGGTGATGTGCTGCTGGTTGATTTGATGTACCCGGCGCAGGACTTACTGCAAATTTGCCGCCAACTGGGGCTGGAAGCGCAGCCTTTAACCAGTTCTTACTATTCGCTGTACGCCCATGAGCTTGGCCTGGCTGAGGTGGCGTTTCCGCCGGAGTCCGCTTTGCCGGGTAAAACGATTCAGCAACTGTCGTTTCGCAGCCGGCATAAGCTGAATGTGGTAGGGCTGCGCCGCCGCGGCGAGGCGCTGCAAGGTGTACTGGTAGATGAACAACTGCAACAGGCCGATACTTTGCTGGTAGCCGGTAACTGGAAGGATATTCACAACCTGCAGCGCCAGGGTCGCGATTTTCTGGTACTTAGCCTGCCGGCTGAAGTAGATGAAGTGACACCCGCTGCCCGCAAAGCGCCGCATGCGCTAGGTTGTCTGGCGTTGATGGTGCTGCTAATGGTAACTGGCATAGTACCCAACGTAATAGCAGCGCTGATCACCTGCCTGCTGTTAGGCGCATTGCGGTGTATTGATTTAAATAGCGCTTATAAAGCTATTCACTGGCCCAGCCTGGTACTGATTATTGGTATGCTGCCCTTTGCATTGGCATTGCAAAAAACCGGCGGTATCGAGCTGGCAGTCAGTAGTCTGTTGTATGTGCTCGGTGACAGCGGTGATTACGCCCTGCTGGCGGCACTATTTGTGTTAACAGCCCTAACCGGTGCTTTTATTTCCAATACTGCCACTGCCGTGTTATTAGCCCCGGTAGCCGTTACGCTGGCCACAACGCTGGGGGCATCACCTTATCCGTTTGCTATGATGGTGGCGCTGGCCGCTTCGGCAGCTTTTATGACGCCGGTGTCGTCGCCGGTAAATACGCTGGTATTGGGGCCGGGGCAGTATAAATTCAGTGACTTTGTGCGGATTGGGCTGCCCTTTACCTTGTTGGTGTTAGTGGTAAGCGTGCTGCTGGTGCCGCTGTTGTTTCCGTTATACCCGGCGCAATAAAGCCGGATTAAATACTGCTGCTGTCATACTATTTGGGCATACTGCGTTAGACTGATTCAACACAACACACGTCAACACTGAATACGTTAAACAGTGTGCGCTAAAACAGGATAACTTAGATTATGTCACAGCCCTTATCTTCTGCTGCTACAGCCGTTAGCCTGCGTGAGGCGTTCCGCTACTGGCTGAAACTGGGCTTTATCAGCTTTGGCGGCCCGGCGGGGCAGCTGGGGATGATGCATCAGGAACTGGTAGAAAAACGGCGCTGGATTTCGGAGCAACGCTTTTTACATGCGCTGAACTACTGCATGTTGCTGCCCGGGCCGGAAGCCCAGCAGTTGGCTACCTATATTGGCTGGTTATTGCACGGCGCTAAAGGTGCCTTAATTGCCGGTTTGCTGTTTATCCTGCCGTCGTTTTTTATCTTAAGCCTGCTGGCCTGGTTGTACCTGGCGCATGGCGACGTGCCGCTGTTACAAGGCCTGTTGTATGGCGTAAAACCGGCAGTTACCGCCATAGTGCTGTTTGCCGCCTGGCGTATCGGTAAAAAAACCTTACATACCGCCGTGCTTAAACTGCTGGCGTTGGCCGCGCTTATTGCCATAGCGGTATTTAAAATGCCATTTCCGTATATTGTTATCGCGGCGGCGCTTATTGGCTTAGTGCTGATGCGTTGGTGGCCAGCGCAACTTAAAGTGGCGCCAGCATCGCATGGTAGTGCCAAAGCCGGTGCTACGGCAGATGCTGCGGTAGTAAACGATAACACTGCATTACCAAAGTGGCAGTTATTTAGCTGGCGCAAGTTTATATTCGGTATAGCGCTGGGCATAGCGATCTGGGCAGCATCGCTTGGTGTGTTGGTAATGTTGTATGGCTGGCATAGCCCGCAAGTGCAACTGGGCTGGTTTTTTACCAAGGCAGCACTGCTAACCTTTGGCGGTGCTTATGCGGTATTGCCTTATGTGTACCAGGGCGCTGTTGAACAGTATGGCTGGTTAACCGCCTTGCAAATGATAGACGCGCTGGCGCTGGGTGAAAGCACCCCCGGCCCTTTGATTATGGTGGTGGCCTTTGTCGGTTTTATTGCCGGCTGGACTGAGCAGTTATTTGGGCCAAACATGCTGCCACTGGCTGGTATGCTGGCGGCTGCTATTGTGACCTTCTTTACCTTTTTGCCGTCATTCCTGTTTATTTTAGTCGGCGCACCGCTGGTAGAAAGCAGCCGTAAGCAAGCCGCCTTTACCGCCCCCCTTACCGCTATTACGGCGGCGGTGGTGGGTGTTATTGCTAATCTGGCGCTGTTTTTTGGCTATCATGTGTTATGGCCGCAGGGGTTAAGCGGCAATTTCGATTGGTTTGCATTACTGCTGGGTATCGCCGCTGGTGTGGCGTTATTTCGCTATAACCAGGGCATAATGCGGGTGCTGACGGTGGCAGCGTTATTGGGCATGGTAACAACAGCCTTTTAAGGTTGCTGCATACAGCAGATGTTGTTGGCAGTTAACAGCACGGTGCTACTTTTTATTACTCGGGCCTTCGGGTACACTTTCAGCCATTTTGCGGCTGCTGTAACTGGTTAATTTATGACAGAATTTTTTCCGATAACTAACCCGGTTATCGTTTTTGCTTTAGTGGCCAGTCTTATTTTGCTTTGCCCGTTACTGTTAGCACGCTACCGGTTACCCGGTATGCTGGGGTTGTTGTTTGCCGGTGCCTTGCTGGGCCCTAACGCACTGCATGTGCTGGCGCGTGATCAGTCCTTTATTCTGTTTGGTACTGTGGGCTTGTTGTACATTATGTTTATCGCTGCGCTTGAGATAGATATGCAGCAGCTAAAACGCTCTAAGTCTCATACGCTGCTATTTGGTTTATTAACGTTTGCTATCCCGCAGGCCACCGGTACAGCAATAGCCTTACTGCTGGGGTTTGACTGGCTGGCGGCTATTTTATTAGCCAGTATGTTTGCCTCACACACTTTGCTGGCCTACCCTATTACCAGCCGGCTTGGCATTAGCCGTAACCCGGCGGTTACCACAGCGGTAGGTGGTACCATTATTACCGATACACTGGCCTTGCTGGTGCTGGCGGTAATTGCCACTATGGCCAAGGGCGAGTTGAGCGAGCACTATTGGCTACAACTGGGTGTTAGCCTTAGCCTGTATATTCTGGTTATCCTACTGTTACTGCCCAAACTGGCGCGCTGGTTCTTTCGCAGTGTTGGCGGTGATGGGGTGGCGGAATTTGTGTTTGTACTGGCGATGGTGTTTATCTGTGCCAGCTTTTCCCATCTGGCTGGGGCTGAGCCTATTATCGGCGCCTTTTTAGCCGGCTTAGCGCTGAACCGCATTATCCCGCACCACAGCACATTAATGAACCGCTTGCAGTTTACCGGTGAAGCGATTTTTATCCCGTTCTTTTTATTGTCGGTTGGTATGTTACTGGATGTCAGTATTTTCCTTGCCAGCCCGCGCGCCTGGGTAGTGGCACTGGCAATGGTGGGCACTGTTATTCTGACGAAGTGGGCCGCAGCAGAGCTGTGCCGGCTGCTGCTGGGTTACAGCCGGCCTCAAGCCCGGGTATTGTTTGGCCTGAGTGTGGCCCAGGCCGCTGCCACACTGGCCGCCACCATGGTGGGTTATGAAATAGGCTTATTTGATGAGGCCGTGGTTAATGGCGCCATTTTAATGATTCTGGTGACGTGTTTTCTGGCGCCCTGGCTGGTGGATCGCTATGGCCGGAAAATTGCGCTTACTCAGCAGCAACAGCCGGAAGAAAGCAGTACAGAGCAGCGCATTATGGTGGCCCTATCGCCAGAGCAAGCGGCCGAGTCTTTTTTACAATTAGCCAAATGGCTGCGCCAGCCCGGCTCATTGCAACCGGTTTACCCGATGACGATTGTTGAAGAGCGCAATAGTCAGGAAGTTAAGCTGAAGTCGGCTGAGCAGTTATTGGCTGCTGCGGTAAATTATCTGGCCGCAGCAGATATTCCGGCACAGGCGAAAACCCGTATAGATCTGAATATCAGCGATGGTATTTTGCGAGCCCGGCGTGAACTGCGGGCTACCGAGGTTATTGTCGGCTGGAGCGAGCATAGCAGCGCGTCTGAGCTGCTGTTTGGTTCAATGCTCAGCCGGTTGCTGGCGGATCGCAGTTATACCTTGCTGGTTAAAAGACAGGTTGCACCATTACAACATGGCAGAAAGCTGTGTTGGTTGTTGCCACCCAACGCCGAGCTGGAAGCCGGTTTTGCCGAAGCTATAGTGTTAATAAAGCGCTTGTGTCAGCAACTGGGGCTAACGCTGCAGGTGTATTGTCAGCAGGAGCAACAGGCGCGGCTAAAACCGCGTTTTAAAACACTGCCCGAACCCGAATGGCAGCTTGCTGCAGACTGGCTGCAACTGCCAGAGCAATTGCAACAACAAACCCCGGCGGGTGATTTACTGGTGTTATACGGCGTGCGTAAGGGGGGCCTGGCCTGGACACCGGCGCTGCCGGATCTGCAAAACCAGCTGGCCAGCCAGTTTCCGGCAACCAACTTGCTGGTTATCTATCCTGCCGAGATTCAGGATACCAGCTTAACGCTGCCGGCAGCTTAGAGCTTCATGGTTATGATTGGGTAAGGTGTTAAGTACCGTCGTGGGTATACTGCCAACTTTCATATGTTTTTTTGATATAGTTTTATGAATAATTATTCTTTGTTGTTATAGATTGTTCCCCTCTAGACTGAAATCACCACAGGCGATATGCCCCCAAACTTTTATATAACAATAAATGGAGCCTGTTATGTCAGTGAAAACATTGTTTAGCCGCGCCGGTATTTTAGTGCTGGTTGCTGTCAGCAGCTGGAGTAGCATCGCCAGCGATTTTTTGGTGAGTACCGACTGGCTGGAGAAAAACCTGCAAGACCCGAAAGTGCGGCTGATCGAAGTCAGCGTTAATCCGGGAGTGTATGAACGTGGCCATATTGCCGGTGCGACTAACCTGGTATGGCATACTGATCTGGTTGATACGGTAAAGCGCGATATTGTTGGCAAAGAGCAGTTCCAGCAGCTACTGCGCAAAGCCGGGGTATCGTCTGACAGCACTGTAGTGCTGTATGGAGACACCAATAACTGGTTTGCTGCCTGGGGGGCCTGGATATTTGATATTTATCAGGTTCCGAATGTAAAACTACTCGATGGTGGCCGTAGTAAGTGGGAAGCTGAAAAACGGCCTCTGACGATAGCGCAAAAAGCAGCTAAGCCGGGCAATATTACACTGGGAGAACCTGACTACAGCCTGCGTGCCGGTTTAAAGGATGTGTTGGAAATTGCTGAAAAACGCAGCGATTATGGCCTGGTAGATATCCGCTCTAAAGATGAATATGAAGGCAAAATATTTGCGCCTGCCGGTGTGCAGGAACTGGCGGTACGTGCCGGCCATGTGCCGGGCGCAGTTAATGTACCCTGGGGTTCTGCAGTGGCAGCGGATGGTAGTTTTAAATCAAAAGAAGAGTTAAAACAGTTATATGCTGCAGTCGGTATAGATGGTAGTAAGCCGGTAGTGGTGTATTGCCGCATTGGTGAACGCTCCAGCCATACCTGGTTTGCGCTAAAGAAAATTTTGGGTTACGACGTACGCAACTATGATGGCTCCTGGACTGAATATGGTAATAGTGTTGGTGTGCCCATTACCAATGTTGCCGGTACAGTATGGGGTGGCAAGTAAGCCAACTGCTGATTTATCCATTTTGTGAGGGCCGTTTGGCCCTCTTTGCCATGCTAAAACCAGCATGTCCCCATTTGTACGGGAGTTGTTGTGAGCTCACCTGCCTTATTTTTATCTTTTAATAGCCGTATACGCTGGAGTGTTACCTTGGTGTTGGCAGCAGTGCTTGGCCTCGCCGCCTGGTATTTGCAGTACGAAGCTCAGTTGAGTTTTTCATTACTCAGCGGTGCAGCCTTTGGCTATGTTATTCAGCGCTCGCGTTTTTGTTTTTATTGTATCAGCCGTGATTTTATCGAACGGCGCGAAACCCGTGGCTTGCTGGGGTTGCTAACGGCGCTGGCATTGGGGCTGGTTGGTTATCATGCGGTTTTTGGTATTTTTGTACCTGATGCCAGTGTTGGCCGCCTGCCTCCCGGCGCCCATATTGGCGCCATTAGCTGGGCCCTGGTGTTTGGCGCAACCGCATTTGGTCTGGGTATGGCACTGGCAGGCTCCTGTATCAGTGCGGTGCTATACCGCCTTGGTGAAGGCGCTTTTAGTGGTTTGGTGGTACTGCCGTCGGTATTACTGGGCTTTTTACTGGGTTTTTATTGCTGGAACAGTGTGTATTTGCAGTTTATGCAGCAAAGCCCGGCTATCTGGCTGCCCGCCGAGCTGGGTTATGCCGGCTCGCTGCTGGTTCAACTGACTGTGCTTGCGCTTTTAGCTGCCTTACTGTTTAGGTTTGGCCGTGATAAAGCCCCTGCTGCTGCCACAACGTATCAGGCTATATTTGTCACCCGCTGGCCTGCCTTTGTGGGCGGGATCCTGGTGGCTGTTATTGCTACTCTGGCTTACCTGCGGGTGGCTCCTCTTGGTGTAACTGCAGAGCTTGGTAGTATCAGCCGCAGCCTGGGCAGTCAGCTGAGCAGTTTTCCAACCCGGTTCGAAGGTTTGGATACCATGCGGGGCTGCGCCACTGTGGTAAAAGAAACCCTGCTGAGTAATAACGGGGTTTTTATTCTGGCATTAATTGCTGGTGCTTTTGCTGCTGCCTTACCGGCTGGCGATTTTAAACCAAGCTTGCCAAGGTTGCGGGATTTACCAAGGTTAATTGGTGGAGGCATTTTAATGGGCTTTGGCGCAATGCTGGCATTGGGTTGCACTGTCGGCGTGCTGTTATCCGGTATTATGGCATCGGCGCTGTCTGGCTGGATATTTTTGCTGTGTTGCAGTGCAGGTTTATATGCCGGTTGGTGGTTAAGGCAGCGGTGATATGTTTAACCAGACACCGGCCGGTAGCCGGTGCCTGAGGCGTGCTGATGTTTGCTCAGTGTTACAGCTTGTAGCTAACAGAGAGGTTTAATACCCGGCCCCGCACATTATATTGGGTCATATCGTAATAGTATGAACCGGCAGCAGGGTCGAAGGGTGGGTCCCGGTCGGTCAGGTTATTTACTGACAAAGCCAGCACAGTATTAGCAAAACCACCGTAGCTGAGCTGGGTATTAAACTGCAGATGGCTATCTACTTTGCTGTTGAGGCCGGGGTTGCTAGCTGCTGTTGCCACTTTTTGTTCATAGCTGCTGGTATATTCAGCACCGAGCGTAGCCTGCCAGTCGCTGTACTGCCAGTTCAGGCTGGTATTGCTTTGCCATTGTGGCAGGGCGCCAAACTGATTACTACCGGCACCATTTATACTGGGTTGCCCGGCTACCAGAGACTGCTTATAGCTGATAAGACGAGACCAGACACTATTCAGACTTAACTGCTGGCCTTCACCCAGTTGCCAGCGGTGGTTGAAATCCAGATCAAAACCTGAGACTTCACGTACCCCCTGGTTGCGGTACTGGTTAGTAATAATTTGCAGCCTGCCTTGTTCGTCACGGCGAATGCGGTCGGGATATAGCTGTGGGTTATTAATAATAAACTGCGCGTTGTCTGAGGCGATAACATCTTGTTGCTCAATACGAAAGGCATCAATGCCAATACTGGAATGACGGCCAACAGACCAGATAACCCCGGCATTAATATTGGTAGAACGCTCTGCTTTTAAATCCGGATTACCGGCCCGGAACTGGCTGAAGCCGCGGCTGCTGCCCGGTGTTATCGGGTCATAAGGGTCTATGACTGAGCTATAGCTTACGGTATTACTGTCAGATATTTCCGGCAATGACGGGGCCCTAAAACCGCGTGACCATGATGCCCTCAGAAGCCAGTCATCATTCAGAACATAGTGTGCGCCAATTTTGGGTGAAAATGCGCTGCCAAAATCGTCATAGTGATCGGCCCGGCCAGCGGCACTTAATGTTAAATCGGTCAGCAGAGGAATAGTAAACTCGGTAAAAGCGGCTATGACTTCGCGCTTGCCATCTACCAGATTAATCGCCGGGCGCAACTCAGTGCCGGAAAGTACCTCATATGAGGTGCCTGCCTGCATTTTTTCACGGCGTAAATCTACCCCGGCAGCGAATGCCAGTGGCCCGGCGGGCAACTCTGCCAGTATGCGGCTGGCGCTGAAATTCAGCGAATCAATGCGGTAATCACCGGGGCGGCGGGTTTGCAGGCGCAGTGCGTCTATCACGTCGGCACTGTTGCCGCCTTCAGTAAAACGGTAGCTGCCATCGGCCAGTGCCTGTTCAAAGGCATAGCGGTTAACAAAATTGTCCACATATTCACGCTGGCGGCTTTCTGATGTCAGGGCTGTAAATTGCCAGTCCCAGTGTTCACCGCCATAGTTTAAGCCCGCCAGTATACGGCTGAACTGTTGTTGGTTGTTTTTCAGGCGTGGGCCTAGATCAAAAAAGGTATATTCAAATGCCAGAGGAGAAGAGGTGGGGTTATCCGGATGGTCAACCGGTAACACTACCGGAATATCAATCAGAGTGCCGCTGGCCTGATCATAAGCACGCAAACCGGCACCAATACTAAGTGGGGCACCAAAGATCTGCGCAGAGTCATTATTGCTATACAGTACTTCGGCATGGCCCTGCAGATTGTCGTTTAACTGTACAGTACCCAGCAAGGAAAACTGCCGCCGCGTGATCTCAGGCTGCAGTGTGTTAAATGGCTGGGCATTAAAAGCACAGGTATCGCCTGCCAATGGGCTGTCAAAATCAGCCCATGGCCGTTTATCGGAACCTAGCGGGCAGTTATCAAACGCAACCCGGTTCTGGGCTGAATACACATAACCACCGCCCTGGCTGCTCCAGCCTGCCAGTTTGCCCCCCGGTAAATGGCGGAAATCGCCGGAACGCGTAAGTTTGCGGTCGCTGGCATCCAGGCGTTCACGTTTTAAAAAGTCGAAACTGGCTGTGAGGTTGTAACCATCCTGCTGCAGGTCGCCGATACCTGTTACCAGGCCAGCGGCATATTGTTCCAGGTCGCCTTCAGTGGCATTACCTCCGGACAATTTAAGTTCGGTATCCTGATAGTTTTTACGCAGAATAATGTTTACTACCCCGGCAATGGCATCAGAGCCATATACTGCTGAGGCACCATCTTTAAGAATTTCAATCCGTTCTACCGCACTTAGTGGCAGGGCATTTAAATCAACAAAAGTATCCTGAGTATTCAATGCGAAACCATTGTTAGACACACGCTGGCCGTTTACCAGCAACAGGGTGTTTTTCGGGCTTAAGCCACGCAGGGCAATAGACGCAGAACCCGCAGAAAAACTACTGGTATATTGTTCGTCATAGCTGTTACCGGCATTAATGGTGAGATCGCGCAGTACCTCTGTTAGGGAAATCTTACCACTGACAGCAATATCTTCAGCGCTTAACTGATAAACCGGTGTCGCGTTTTCTGTGTTAACACGCTTAATGTGTGAGCCGGTAATCGCAATTCGTTCTACCCGTTCCGGAGGCACAGTGTCATCGGCATAGGCTTGCTGGCTGATCAGTAAGGCCAGGGGGGTAAGTAATACGGGGATAGCTTTGGTTGGCACGGACATTGTGGGACTCCATATATTCTTTTTTGGTATATAAAATAAATATTATTTAATTTTATGGAATAATGATATCACTGGATGAAGCTATGTCGTCAACCGCTGAAATATCGGTATCTGGCCGCGTTGTTTTTGTTTTAATTTGTTTAATATCAATATATTAATTGCAATTCTTGTTGTTATTTTAGCCGTCTGAACGGCTGTTTTGTTTTAACTTAGAACAAAAAGATCTAGTGCGGGCAACGGTAGTCCTGAACCTGTAACGGTGTAAAAACTGTCATCCAGCCATCTGAGCTTCCGGCTAGCTATATATCCAAGCGGCCGGTTATTTCTGTTTTATATAACTAATAGTTATCAAATCCTTCGGCGCCTGTTATTACAGGCATAGAATGCGCACATTGAACAACCCGCAATGTGAGCGCAATATGACATTACAACTTCCGGTGCTGGATTTAGCTTTATGGCGTGCTGGCGGTGAGCTACGCCGCCAGTTTCTGGCACAGCTGGGCGAGGCTGCACGCGATGTCGGCTTTTTTTATCTGACCGGCCACGGCATCGCACAAACGCAGCAGCAGGCAATTTTACAACTGGCTGCAGAGTTTTTTGCTTTGCCTCAGGCTGAGAAAACTGCCGTGCAAATGGTAAATTCGCCGCATTTTCGCGGTTATACCCGCTTAGGTGGCGAGTTAACGCTGGGTAAGGCTGATCAGCGCGAGCAGTTTGACATTATGGCCGAGCACAGCGCGCCGGTACTGCAAAAAGATGAACCGGCCTGGTGGCGTTTATATGGCCCGAACCTGTGGCCTGCGGCATTACCGGCCATGCAACCGGCGTTGCTGCAATGGCAGGATCAGTTAACCAATCTTACCGTAACGCTGCTACGCGCCTTTGCGCTGGTACTGCAGCAAAGCGAAGACGCCTTTGACAGCACCATTAAAGATGGCCCATACCGCCATATGAAACTGATCCGTTATCCTGGGCGCAGTGCACCTGAGCAGGAGCAAGGCGTAGGCGCGCACAAAGACCCGGGTTATTTAACCCTGGTATTACAGGACGGCCAGAGCGGCCTTGAAGTGTTAACCGAAAAAGGTTGGCTAAGCGCAGTGCCTTTGCCGGGCGCCTTTGTGGTGAATATTGGTGAGCTGCTGGAGCTGGCGTCAAATGGCTATTTGCGCGCAACTTACCACCGTGTGGTTAGCCCGCCTGCCGGTGTTGAACGCCTGTCATGCGCCTTTTTTATGGCCGCGCAGTTGGATGCTACAGTACCGTTGCTGCCATTGCCGGAGGAGTTGGCATTACAAGCCAAGGGCCCGGCCAGTGATCCGCTTAACCCACTGTTTTATCAGGTGGGGCAAAATGTATTAAAAGGCCGTTTGCGCTCACACCCTGATGTGGCGCAGGCGCACTATTCGACTATTACCGGCTTAGATAAAAAGACCGCTGTTTAACGGACACAACTGATGAAATTTAAAACCCAATTGCTGCACAGTAGTGCCGGTGCCGACACACAAACCGGCGCTTTAACTACCCCAATTTACCAAAGCAGCACCTTTACCTACGGCACGGCGGCAGACGGCAAAGCCCGTTTTGCCGGTGAACAGCCAGGCTTTATATACAGCCGCATGGGCAACCCGACAGTGCAGGCGCTGGAACAACAACTGTCGGCGCTGGAAGGGGCCGACGAAGCACTGGTAGTAGCCAGTGGTATGGCGGCCGTTAGCAGTATTTTTTATGCGCTGGTAAGTGCCGGTGACGAAGTCGCCTTTATTGATCCGGTATACGGTGGCACCGCAGCGTTTTTAATTAATACTCTAAGCCGGGCCGGTATTACCGTAAGCCGTTATGCCAGTGATGATGACTTACTGGCTAATATTAACCCCGGCACCAAACTGGTGCTGTTTGAGCCCATTACTAACCCTAACCTGAAAGTCAGTGATTATCGCAAAGTTAAAGCTGCCGCTGCTAAAACCGGTGCCATTACCGTGTGCGACAATACCTTTTTAACGCCGTACTTATTTAAACCGCTGGAGCATGGCATTGATTTAGTGATGCACAGCGCCACCAAATACCTAAGTGGCCATGGCGATATTATTGCCGGCGTGGTAGCAGGCCGCACCGAGCTGATGCAGCAGGTGCGCACCATAGCGCTGAAACATATCGGCGCGCCAATAGGCCCGCAAGAAGCGTATTTACTGCAACGCGGCCTGCGCACGCTGGCACTGCGGATGGATGCACACTTAGCCGGTGCGGCAAAAGTAGCAGAGTTTTTAGCACAGCATCCGTTGGTGGCTAAGGTGATTTATCCTGGTTTAACCAGCGACGCCGGTTACCCGGTACTGGCCGAAACGGTGGGCGCCTTTGGCGGTATGGTTAGTATTGAGCTGGCTGGTGGCTTCACTCGCGCTGCACGTTTTCTGGATCAATTACAGCTGTTTACCCAGGCGGTAAGCCTGGGCGATTTAGAAAGCCTGGCCTGCCACCCGGCCAGCACCACCCATGCTGCTATGGATGCTTCAAGCCGTTTAGCTGCAGGGGTAACAGATGACTTAATCCGCCTGAGTATTGGTGTTGAAGACCCGGCTGATTTAATTGCCGACCTGCAGCAAGCTTTGCAGGCATAAGGTTGTTAACGTATTAGGTATAAAACAACTTACATATTCCTAAATGGAATTAATAAATAAATATGATCTTAAAATAGTTATATTAAGATGATTGTGTAAGCGTTGCTTACTCCTGCTTTTTCACTTGTCTTTTCGCGGCATCCTTTGGCTGCCGCGTTTTTTTCACAGTGCAGGATGCAAAATACGTTTGTCAGGCACAGGAGAAGTAATATGACGATCAGTTTATATGACGTAACCGTTCCGGTATTTATCCGCAGTTTAACCAACCTGGCCAGTTTATTGCGCAAGGCAGGTTATCAGGCTGCGTTAAAAGGCTACCCGGCAGCACTGCTGCTGCAAAGCCGCCTATATCCGGATATGTATGAGTTATCACTGCAAGTACAACGCGCAGCTGATATTGCCCGCGAAACCATTGAGTTATATAGCGGTAAAAATAGCGTCAGCTTTGTAGAGGAGGTGGTCAGTATTGAGCAACATATTGCCTATGTGAACCACAATATTAGTTACCTGCTTACCGTTGCCCCCCGCCAGTTTGAAGGTGTGCTGGAGCAAAGCTTTACCTTGCCGCCACAACATGATGAACGCTATACCTCACTCGGTTATGCGCTGTTTTATGCTTTACCTAATTTCTATTTTCATATTACTACTGCCTACAACATTTTGCGCCATAACGGGGTAGAGATAGGCAAACAGGATTATTTGGGGCTGAATTTATATCGTAATCAAGGATTCCAGGATGCGGGTTCTGGTATTTAATGGCGCACCGCGCTACCACCATATTAATGTAACGCTGGCGCAGGTGTTTGCACAGGCGGCAACTGAGCAGCCTACAGCCACAGTACAGGTGTTGCATTTACACCAGATAGCGGCAGATTTGGGTTGTTCTGAAAGTTTGCTGCAATTGTCTGATACTGCTGCCCAGGCGTATCAGGACGTACTGGATGCCGACTTGCTGATTTTTAGTGTGCCACAGTATGCCGCCGGGTTGCCGGGGCTGTTTACACACTTTTTTGACTTGCTTGATCTTACCGCGCTGCGCGGCAAGGTAGCGTTGATAGCGGCAACCGGCAATGGTTTATATTCGCCTTTGCTGGATACACAGCTACGGCCGCTGCTGGATCATTTTGGCTTGTTTGTTATGCCAATAGATAATTACCTGCCGCATTCAGCTTTTAGTACGCTACCCGGTATACACAGCACCTTGCTTACCGATCAGCAAGCACTGGCCCGCATTCGTTTCAGTACCCAACAAGCTACCAGCCTGGTAGCTGCCAAGCTGCGTTTCGCGGCTTAACAGCAGACAGGCTGCGTTTGCTGCTGCAGAATATCTGTTTATTTCTTTTTGATATAGATAATCATAATTTGCTATTTATTGGTTATTTGTATTCGTGTTTATGATAAAGCCGTCAACCGCTGCGCTAAGGAGCACAACATGACAGTAACTGATGAAGCCAAAGATGCGTTGCCGCAACTGTTGGCATTACTGGAGCGGTTGGTGGGCCAGATAGAGTTTGGTTCGGTAGAGCTGATTTTCCACCATGGCAAATTAGTGCAACTGGAAAAGAACGAAAAGCTAAGGCTGGAACATCAACCCAAATAGCACTGCCCGCTGACCGGACCACCGGAAGCCTTTGCCAATAATAAAATTATTAATAAAGGATTTCGAAATGAAGATCAGCACTTTAGTTAAACACCTCACACTGGGCACTATATTGGCTGCCAGCAGTTTTATCGCTGTTGCTAACACTACTATCCTAAACGTATCGTACGACCCAACCCGCGAGTTTTACCGCGAATATAATCAGCTGTTCAGCAAACACTGGCAGGCACAGGGCAATACTGCGCCTACAGTGCGCCAGTCGCACGGTGGCTCTGGCTCACAGGCGCGCTCGGTAATCGACGGCCTGGATGCCGACGTAGTTACCCTGGCATTGGCATATGATATTGACGCCCTGCACAACAATGGCAATTTGATCCCGGCCGACTGGCAAAGCCGGTTAGATAAAAATAGCTCGCCTTATACCTCTACCATAGTGCTGCTGGTGCGTAAGGGTAACCCGAAAAATATTAAAAACTGGGACGATTTAGTCCGCCCGGATGTACAGGTGATTACCCCTAACCCGAAAACATCCGGCGGTGCGCGTTGGAACTATCTGGCAGCCTGGGGTTATGCGCTGAAAGAATATGGCTCGGAAGAAAAAGCCTACGAATTTATAGAAAAGCTGTTTAAAAACGTGCCGGTGCTGGATTCCGGTGCCCGTGGTGCGACCAATACCTTTGTGCAGCGTGGTATTGGCGATGTGTTTATTGCCTGGGAAAACGAAGCCATTTTGTCGGTAGAGCAGTTAGGCAAGGGCCAGTTTGACATAGTGGTGCCCAGTGTCAGTATCCTGGCTGAACCGCCGGTAACGGTGGTGGATAAAAATGTTGACCGCAAAGGCACCCGTAAAGTGGCAGAAGCATATTTACAGCACTTGTACAGCGACGATGCCCAGCATCTGGCGGCTAAACACTACTACCGGCCGTCTAATCCGGCCGTTGCCAGCCAGTATGCAAGCGCCTTTCCTAAGGTAAACCTGTTTACCATTGATGAGGTGTTTGGCGGCTGGACCAAGGCACAACAAACCCACTTTAACGATGGTGGTGTGTTTGACAAGGTACTGGAATCTATTAATAAAAACCGTTAGTTCACTGAATAAGGCGCTGCTATGGCAGCGCCTTTAGCGACCCGACAACGCGGAGCCTTATATGGCAACTGTAGTATCCCGAACTGTTATTCCCGGCTTTGGTTTAACGCTGGGTTTTTCAGTATTTTATCTGAGTTTATTATTTTTACTGCCGGTAGCCGGTTTGCTAATCTTTACCCTGCAAATGAGCTGGGCCGATTTCTGGCGTGCTATCAGCCATCCGCAGGTGGTTGCGTCTTATAAGTTATCTTTTGGCGCATCTTTAGCCGGCGCGACAATTAACGCAATATTTGGCAGCCTTACCGCCTGGGTACTGGTGCGCTACCGTTTCCCGGGCAAAAAGGTGGTAGATGCACTGGTTGATTTGCCATTTGCGCTGCCTACCGCTGTGGCCGGTATCGCGCTGGTCACGCTGTATTCCGCTACCGGCTGGGTAGGCCAGTATCTGCAGGTATGGGATATTCGTATCGCTTACTCTGAAATTGGTGTGATTATCGCCCTTACCTATATTGGCTTGCCTTTTGTGGTACGCATGGTACAGCCGGTACTGGCCGATTTTGAAAAAGAGCTGGAGGAAGCCTCTGCAAGTTTAGGTGCCAGCCGCTGGACTACGGTAAGACGGGTTATTTTACCTGCCATATTACCAGCGTTGTTAACCGGTTACGCACTGGCCTTTGCCCGGGCATTGGGTGAATACGGCTCAGTCATTTTTATTTCCGGCAATTTGCCTTACCGCACTGAAATTACGCCGTTGCTGATTGTGGCAAAGGCCGAGCAGTATGATTATCAGGGCGCCGCAGCTATTGGTGTGGTGATGTTAGTCGCGGCATTTTTGCTATTGCTGCTGATCAACGGCTTGCAGTGGTGGACCAATAAACGCAATGGAGGTGCAATATGACAGACGTTAGCGTTGCAATACCGGCAAAACCACTGGTAAAGGCGACTACTGAGCCGCGCTGGGTACGTTATAGCTTAATTAGTATAATGCTGCTGTTTTTAAGCCTGTTTTTACTGCTGCCGTTGTCGGTTGTGTTGTATGGCGCCTTTGAAGCCGGGCTTAGGGT
Organism: Rheinheimera pacifica; assembly: GCF_900108485.1. Taxonomy (GTDB): domain Bacteria; phylum Pseudomonadota; class Gammaproteobacteria; order Enterobacterales; family Alteromonadaceae; genus Alishewanella; species Alishewanella pacifica. The sequence goes on from NZ_FNXF01000001.1 coordinate 185,563, forward strand.
ATGGTGGCAGGCAGTTACTGAGCCGGACGCCGTGGCAGCAATTAAGCTGACATTGTTTGTGCTGGTTATTGTGGTGCCGCTGAACGCTATTTTTGGTGTGGCAATAGCCTGGGCCGTAGCCAAGTTTGAATTTCGCGGTAAGACTTTGCTGGTATCCATTATTGATATGCCGTTTGCAATATCGCCGGTAGTGGTCGGGTTAATTTTCGTGATCTTTTTTGGCAGCCATGGCTGGTTGGGCCCCTGGCTACAGCAACACGACATCAAAATTATTTTTGCTGTACCGGGCATTGTTATCGTTATTCTGTTTGGTACTCTGCCGTTTGTAGCGCGTGAGCTGATACCGCTAATGCAGCAACAGGGCAAAGATGAAGAAGAAGCGTCGTTAACCTTAGGTGCCAGTGGCTGGAAAACGTTCTGGTACGTTACTTTGCCAAACATTAAATGGGGCCTGATCTACGGCGTGGTGCTGTGTAATGCCCGCGCCATGGGCGAGTTTGGCGCCGTAGCGGTGGTGTCGGGCCGTATTCGTGGTGAAACCAATACCATGCCATTGCATATTGAAGTGCTGTACAACGAATATATGTTTACCGCCGCCTTTGCGGTGTCGTCCTTGTTAACCGGGCTGGCCCTGGTGACCATAGTGATCAAAAGCTATGTGGAATACAAAGACGAGCGCAAACATAAAACCGCCTGATGCTGACGTTAAAAAAAAGCCCCGCAAGCGGGGCAACCAAAACGGTTATTTCAACAGGAGGAGGAAGGTGCATTTGCCAATCCGTGGCGCTGCAATTCATCCATAAAAACGGTGTTACAGCTAATACCTGTTTAGAAGCTGTAAATAATACCCAGTGACAAACCAGTGTTGTTTTCGCCTGCAATGGCAGGGGCTGTTGTACCGCGGCCACCGCCAGAAATACTGTAAAGTGCCGCTTCATCGTTTGAGGTAATACCGTAAGCGGCATACAGCGTCAGATCTTTACCCAGGTTACGGTCAACGCCTACCACTGCCAACGTGGCGCCAGTATCCGGGGTGTCGTTATCACTTACCTGATACAGCTGGGCACGCAGTACATATTTATTCAGCTTGTAGCTGGCACCCGCACCATAAACATCGCGGTCGCCGCCGGGAATATCACTGGCATTTTGATACAACGCCGATACCCGTAGCTGAGCGCCAATATCGTAATAGGCACCCAGCCGGATGGCTTTAGGGTCAATACCCTCTATGCCTTCAAAGCTTTCATAAGCGGCTGCCAGATACAGACCTTTTACTTCATAGGTTAAAGAGGTGCTGTAAGACTCGCGTACATTGTCGGTGGTGGAGCCGGTAGTATTATGCGGTGTGTAATGAAAGGCCCAACTGATATTGTTAAATTGCGGGCTTTCATAGGCTACGCCATTTTTAAATCGCTCATCAAACACGTTACCAATATTACTGCTACCGGTATTAAGCCGGGTAAGGTTGCGGATATCACCAATGCGGTCACCAAACTGGTCAACTTTACTGCGAATGGCTTTTAGCGGCGTATCAAACTGGCCTACTTTTAGCGTACCGAATTCGCCGCGTAGGCCAACATAAGAATCCCGGTCTGCAAACTGACCACTGCCCTCATCAAACCGAATGGTTTGCTCTAACTGGACAAAGGCTTCCAGGCCATCTTCCAGCTTGGTACTGGCACGAAAACCTAACCGGCTGGAGTTGCTGGACACATTGGTGCCGCTGTCTACACCGTTATCCAGCTGATCCAGTGATAAATGGGCGCGGCCATAAATGCTGACATCGGCAGCTTGTGCCTGGGCACTGAGCGCCAGTATAACGGCAGCAGCAATACCGCTTGTAATAGCGTATTTCATAATAGATATCCTGTGTTTGGTTTAATTAATTGTCGTTTTTAACTAGGGGTAAACGGGGGGCAGTGCTGCTGTGGTAAGGTAAATTTATACGTTAAAATTGAAATAGTAAATTGAGTTTTTATTCTTTAAAGGAATATAAAATAAGTGAATGTATATTGCCTTCCGTGGCTCAGCGGCAGCAGTTCAGGGAAATTGCCGTAGTCAGAATACTGACAGCTTGCTGTTAGCCAAATCAGTTACCAGCATATGACCGGGGCTGTGAGTAATGCAAAAATCTACTTTAGCATTGGCTATGGCTACCTGGGGGGTAACGCCGCAAGCCCAGAATACCGGCACTTCGCCGGGCTTTATGGTTACCGCATCGCCAAAATCCGGTTTACTGATATCAGCAATACCAATAGCAGCCGGGTCGCCAAAATGCACCGGCGCGCCATGTACCTGCGGAAAGCGCGAACAAATTTGTATTGCCCGGATAGCATCGGCCGGTTTCATTGGCCGCATACTTACCACCATACCACCATGAAATACCCCGGCCGGCGTGCAGGCGATATTAGTGCGGTACATCGGCACGTTTACTTTCTCTGTGATATTACGGATTTCCAGGCCGTCAGCCAATAACGACTCTTCAAACGAGAACGAGCAGCCAATTAAAAAGGTGACTAAATCATCACGCCATACATCACGCACATCGGTTACTTCATCTGTTAGCTGGCCGTTGCGGAAAATGCGGTACTTTGGCAGATCAGTGCGGATATCCAGATCTTTGGCCAAAGAGGGCATATCAATAACGCCAGGTGTTGCCGCCATGCCTAAAAGCGGGCAGGGCTTGGGGTTAAAGTGGCAAAACTGCAGAAAATCGGCGGCGTACTGCCTGGGCAGTATTGCCATATTGGCCTGAACAAAACCCGGCGCAAAACCCGAAGTATTGCCACTAAAGGCACCACTGCGACACTGTTGGCGTAACTGGTAAGGGCTAAGCATTGAGGACATAACGGTCTCCACTTTATAAATTATTTACGCTGCTTACTATAGATTAAGCGCAGTACCTGAATTTTATCTATTTATCTTTGCTGGCTTTTTGTTGTAACCATGCCATCCCGGCGGGGGTTAAGCGATATTTTTGTAAGCGGCTGCGTGGTTTATCGGGTTGTGTCATTTCTATCAGTTTTTGGCTAATGGCGGTTTGCTGATAATGCTGCCGAAAATGTTTTTCGTCTTTTAACCCCAACGCCGCCATGATTTCTGTCCGGCTCATTTCACCGTTGACTACTGCGAGTAAACGCGCAACTTCGGGGGTGACTTCGGGGGTGACTTCGGGGGTAAGGTAAGGCTTAGCAACCCATTCCGCCTCTGGCCGCCAGATCACCGCACTGAATTGATTGCCCGCTACGTCATCTATCAACTCGATGCGCGGCCACTCCTGCAGTGCGCGGGGAATACCGCTGCCTATGCCGCGATAGGGCAATATCTGCGAGGCATGTTCTGTGAGCGTTGGATTACGGCGATTGGTTTTGCCCTGGCGAATGGTTTCCACGCTAAGGCTGTCGGGCAGGTGGCCGGGGCTGATAATCTCTAACCGGTCTGCAAAAACCATTAGCCGGATCGACGCGCTGGTAAAATAGTCGCGGTGAATCAAAGCATTTACCAGCAGTTCCTCCAGTGCGGTTTCAGGAATCTCTAACTCGCCCAACGTATTAAAGCCCCGGCCACGTTGTACATGGTGCAAATTGCGTTTGATAAATGCAAAGGCGCCACGAAACTGCTCCAACAGATTGCCGCGAATGTCTTCACTGTCCAGATAGCGGGTGTCGTAAAGCGCTGTACCTGGAAATGCCACGGCCTTAATCTCAAAGGCGGGGCGGTAGCGTTGCGGGTTACGGCCAAACAACATCAGCCCGGCCAGATTGAGCTCGCGGCCATCACTCAGGCTCAGGTTTCGCAGCAGTTGTTCCAGCGGTTGGCTGGCAAATTCGTTGTTCTGGCCGTAGCGGCGGCTGAAGTAGTTATTAAAAGCTTTATCATCAATATCCGCCGCCGAGCTGCCTGATACCGGCACCACATCGGCATACACTAAACCTGCGCGCTGAAACATGCGTTGCATTTCCTCGCGGGAAGTAACATGCCGTTTGTCTGCACCTTGTTTAACCCAAATACGGCCCTGATTGTCTATATAAGGCTTGGCCAATCCATCGGGTACGCGCACCACCATCACAATACCGGCATCTGTTTGTACATTCTCAGTAGTCGGGTGTACCGGCGGGCGCACATTGTGCGATGCGGCGTTGCTAAGCAATTGGTTTAAGCGTTGAACCGCTGCAGCATCCAACCCTACAACCGAACCATCATCAGCCACACCGAGAAACAAGCAGCCACCGCCGCTATTGGCGAATGCCGCCAGCTCGGCACTCAGGCTGTCAGCGTTGGTTGCATCGCGCTTAAACTGGTTGCGGCTATCTTCGCCGCAAGCGAGTAGCTGATTTAAGTCGGCCAGGTTCATAGCACTCCTTTGGCATACCGCTGGCTGCATATTGTATGTAAGCAATAGCTTATAGTGGCAGAGACTTCAGGCATTACCATAAATTTCTTTATTGGCCAGCCAGCGTTTGATTAGCGCCAGGCTGGCGGGGCGGTTGTGTTGCCATAGCTGTGTGGCCAGTTGTTGTGCCTGCGGCAGTAAGTCGGCGTCGCGGGCTAGATCGGCAATTTTAAACTGCAAAATACCCGTTTGGCGGGTGCCCAATAGTTCACCAGGGCCGCGTATTTCAAGGTCACGCTGGGCAATAACAAAGCCGTCATTAGAATCGCGCAGTACGCCAAGCCGCGATTGCGCGGTGCGGGACAGCGGCGCATGGTACAGCAATACACAGTGTGAGGCGGTGCTGCCACGGCCAACGCGGCCGCGTAACTGATGCAACTGGGCCAGGCCGAGCCGCTCGGGATTTTCAATAATCATTAAACTGGCATTGGGTACATCTACGCCAACTTCAATCACGGTAGTTGCGACCAGTAAATCCAGTTCGCCACTGCTGAATTGCTGCATTACCGTTTGTTTTTCAGCGGCTTTTAACCGGCCGTGGATCAGGCCAATGCGTAAGTCGGGTAGTGCCTGTTGTAGCAATACCAGCGTATCTTCGGCAGCCTGACTCTGCAGCGTTTCAGACTCTTCAATTAAGGTGCATACCCAGTACGCCTGGCGCTGCTCGCTTTGCACGGCGCTACGTACCCGATCGATAATATCATCGCGCCGCGTATCCGGTATTGCCACGGTGGTTACCGGTGTGCGGCCGGGCGGCAGTTCGTCAATAATAGAGGTATCCAGATCAGCATAAGCCGTCATCGCCAGCGTGCGCGGTATCGGCGTGGCGGTCATCACCAGCTGATGCGGATACTTACCTTCGATACCGCCTTTTTCACGCAGCGCTAAGCGCTGATGCACGCCAAAGCGGTGTTGCTCGTCGATAATGATCAGCGTTAAGGCATTAAATTCTACCTGCTGCTGAAACAAAGCATGGGTACCTACCACCATTTGCGCGCTGCCATCCGCAATGGCTGTAAGGGCTGTCTGGCGCGCTTTGCCTTTGGTTTTGCCGCCCAGCCAGGCCACGCTGATAGCCAGAGGTTCAAACCAGCGGGCAAAGTTAACCGCGTGTTGCTCGGCCAGCAATTCAGTGGGCGCCATTAACGCCACCTGATAACCATTACCTATAGCGGTAAGTGCAGCTAATGCTGCTACCAGCGTTTTACCTGAACCAACATCGCCCTGTACTAAGCGTAACATCGGCAGCGTTTGGCTTAAGTCGTGGCGTATTTCGTCAGTTACCCGCTGCTGGGCTTTCGTAGGCGAAAACGGCAGTGCGGCTAAAAAACGCTGCTGCAAGCTGTTGTCAATATGCAGCGCTATAGCCTGTTGTTGCTGGCTTTGGCTGCGCAGTTTGTGCATGCTCAGTTGCTGCGCCACTAACTCTTCAATAATCAGCCGTTGCTGCGCCGGGTGTTTACCCAGCTCCAGTAATTGCAGGCTGGCGTCAGGTGGCGGCCGGTGAATATAAGTTAATGCTTCAGTAAGCGACCACGGCTGGCGCAGCATATCAGCAGGCAAATATTCATCCGGCTGGCTGCGCTGTAAATACAGTAGCGCGGCATCGGTAAGGCTGCGCCAGGTGGCCTGGCGTAAGCCTTCTGTGGTGGGGTAAATGGGGGTTAAGGTTTCACTTACTTCGGTCAGCAGTTCGTCGCTGTGTACACGGTATTCCGGGTGCAGCATTTCCAGCCCGCGCGGGCCGCGCTTGGCTTCACCAAAGCAGCGTAGCAGCACGCCTGGAGTAACAGCGTTTTTCTGTGCGGCACTAAAATGAAAAAAGCGCAGGGTAAGAAAACCGCTACCATCTTTAATTTTTACCAGCCAGCTGCGCCTTTTACCCATTTGTATTTCACTGCTGGTAACCTCGCCCAGCACAGTGCCATGCATCAGTGGCATTAAATCAGCGATAGCATAAATGCGGGTGCGGTCTTCATAACGTAGCGGCAGGTGAAATAAAATATCCTGTACGCTTTGTATGCCCAGTTTTTCCAGCCGCTCGGCCACTTTGGCGCCTACACCTTTAATGGCAGAAACAGGTTGTCTGGCAACAGAATCGGCTAACGTCATCAGGGCTGTGTATTCAACTGGGGGGCAGGCCTGATGGGCTCTGCATATAAACGTTCTACCGTGCCGTCGTTTAACATTGTAGCCAGATGTTGGCGCAGTATAGGTTCCATTGCTGCATACGGGCTTAGCCGTGACAAACCAACATGAATAAAGCCAGACTGGCCGCGGCTGAAGTCGATACCCGCATTACGGAATTTATTATGGTAACTGCTGACACTGTTAATAGCTTCAGATGTACTGACGGTAGGTGCGACTAAACCATCTACCCGGCCCCGTATGACCATTTCCAGCCCGGCTTCAATCGAGTCTACTTCAACAATCTGACGTTGTTTTTGCTTTAGTAATGCCATTAGCGCCGGTGAATAAACATAGCTGCGGATACTCACCAGTGTTAGTTGTTGCAACTGCGCTTCGGTTTCTACCTGGCGCCTGTCATCCTGGCGGACAAACAGGCTTTCCGGCACCGTTTTATTGTAGGGCAAAAGGTGCATGATGGCGTCACGCTCGGCACTGAATTTCAGGTTAGACATTAAATCTACTTTGCCTTCTGCCATTAACCGAAAGCAACGGGCTACCGGCGTTTGTGGTGTAAAAATCAGCTTAAAGCCTGCGCGGCGGGCTAACTCCTGCATTAAATCAACCGACGGGCCGTAAGGTGTGCTGACATCTTCATAATGATGAAAGCGGGAAAAATGATCCAGACACCAAAGCAGCTGCGGCTCGCTTTCGCCCGGCAGCGGCTCTTCTGCCTGCACTGTTGCAGCTGCCAGCCAACTGGCCAGCATAACGGTAACAGTAAGGCAGAGCAGACGGGCTTTGGTCATTGTCGGCCTAATGCGTAGAGGGCACTTCCATCACGCCATCTATTTCAATCTGGCTGGCGCGCGGCAGGGCCGATACCTGTACAGCGGCGCGGGCCGGGTAAGGTTCGGCAAAGTACTGGCTCATAATTTCATTTACCGTGGCAAACTGGCCAAGATCAGTAAGAAATATATTTACCTTTACCATGTCGTTCAGGCTGCCACCGGCGGCGTCACATACTGCAGCCAGGTTTTTAAATACCTGATGGGTTTGCTCGGCAAAGTTTTCTGATATCAACTGCATAGTAGCTGGCAGCAGTGGGATCTGGCCGGACAAATATACTGTGGTACCAATTTTTACCGCCTGGCTGTATGTGCCAATGGCGGCCGGGGCATCGCTGGTACGGATAATCACTTTAGACATGCTGTTTATTTCCTTCTGTAAACTTTTTGTACGTCTGGCATCACGCGGATTTTGCGCATTACATTGGCCAGATGCACCCTGTCACGCACCGACAGCGTAATTTTAATCACGTATTCACCGGTGTCGCGATCGTCAGTGGCTAAGTCCTGAATATTAGACCCTTGCGAGGCAATCAGGGTGGTAAGTTTAGCCAACACGCCCTGCCGGTTAACAATAAACACGCGGATATCACACAGGAACTGTTTATCGCCGGTTTTGTCCCAGCGTACCGGGAAGAACTTACCCGGCTCTTTATCCCAGCCTTTAATATTACGACAATCGGCCCGGTGTACGTTCAGACCTTTGCCCGGCGTAGCGTTGGCAATAATATCATCACCCGGTATTGGCCGGCAGCATTTGCCGAATGTCAGTAACATACCTTCAGAGCCAATAATAAAGGCTTTGCTTTTCGGCATCGGGCCGTTATTGTCTTTACTGCTGGATTCATCAGAATCAAACTCGCCCAGCAGGCGCCGTGCTACGGCGATGGCCAGCTGATTACCCAGGCCAATTTCACTGCAAAGCTCGTCTAATGATTTTTGTTTGGTGTTTTGCAGTACCTGTTCTATCCGCTCCGGGGCGATATCTTCCAGTTTAACTTCACCTAACGCTGAGCTTAACAAGCGCCGGCCCAGGCTAATAGATTCATTTTGTTGCTGTTTTTTCAGGTAATTACGAATGCCCAAAATAGCCCGGCTGGTAACTACGTAGTTTAGCCAGTTGGCATTGGGTTTACCGCCCGGGCTGGTAACAATTTCTACTGTCTGCCCGGTTTCCAGTGGTTTGTTCAGCGGGTAGGGGCGCCGGTCTACTTTGGCTCCTACGCAGCGGTTGCCAATGTCGGTATGTACGGCGTAGGCAAAATCTACTGCGGTGGCGCCAATCGGCAGCTCAACAATTTTACCTTTGGGGGAGAACACATACAGCTCGTCGGGATATAGTTCTGATTTTACATTTTCGACAAACTCAGCGCTGTTACCGGCATTTTGCTGTAATTCCAGCAGGCTTTGGATCCACCTTCTGGCACGAATTTGCGCGGTAGTGTCCTGGTGCTGGCCGTTAGCTTTATACATCCAGTGCGCAGCAATACCCTTGTCGGCCATTTCGTCCATTTCGCGGGTACGCATTTGTATTTCTACCGGTATACCGTGCGGGCCAATTAAAGAGGTATGTAGCGACTGATAACCATTTTGTTTAGGGATGGCGATATAGTCTTTAAAGCGGATTTCAATCGGCTTGTACAAGTTATGCACTACACCCAAAGTGCGGTAGCAGTGATCAACGCTGTCTACCACTACGCGAAAGGCATAAATGTCCATTACGTCGTTGAACATCAGCTCTTTGTTTTTCATTTTACGGTAGATGCTGTACAGGTGTTTTTCGCGGCCGCTGACATCGGCATTAATACCGGCTTGCTCTAAGCGGCCTAAAATTTCATGCTGAATTTTTTCCAGCAGCTCACGGCGGTTGCCGCGTGCCTGCTTTACCGCTGTGGATAACGCACGGTAACGCATAGGGTACAGCGCCTGAAAGCCCCAGTCTTCCAGCTCGTTTTTAATATTGTGAATACCAAGGCGGTTAGCAATAGGGGCGTACAGTTCGAGGGTTTCTTTGGCAATGCGGCGGCGCTTTTCTGGCCGCAGGGCACCTAAAGTACGCATATTGTGGGTGCGATCGGCCAGTTTAATTAAAATAACGCGGATATCCTGCGTCATGGCCATAAACATTTTTTGCAGGTTGGTAACTTCAAATTCCTGATAGTCTTTGAACTTTACCTTATCAAGCTTACTTACTCCCTGCACCAGCTCTGCAACGGTATTACCAAACAGCCGGGTTAAGTCTTCTTTGCTTACCGGGGTATCTTCAATGACATCATGCAGCAGGGCAGCCATTAAGGTTTCGTGGTCCATATGCATATCGGCCAGAATACTGCTTACGGCAACAGGGTGGGTTATGTAGGGTTCGCCGCTGGAGCGGGTTTGTGGCGCGTGCGCATCCCTTGCCACTACATAGGCTTGTTGCACTAAGGCAACCTGCTCTGGCGGCAAATAGGCACTAATCTGGTTTTTCAGACCTTCAAATAAATACACCTGTGCTCCCAAACTGCGACAGCAAATAAAACACGCCGTTAAGCGCGGGATTTATTATGAATATACGTCTATTTATCACAGTTGCCAACGGCTAAACGCCGCTGGCCTGTAGATGGAGGGGTTTTTAGTGGTCTGAACCGATAATAGCAGCTACAGCAGCCATTTCTGACGCTTCCTGCTGGATCTGGTCGCGACGTTCCTGCTCATCCAGTACGGAGTTCGTAATAAAACCTTTTTCAATTTCGCGCAGGGCAACTACGGTAGGCTTGTCGTTTTCAACATCTACCATCGGCTCTTTGCCTTCTACCGCTAACTGACGGGCACGGCGTGCGGCCACCAGAATTAAGTCAAAACGGTTACCAATTTTATCTACTGCATCTTGAACAGTTACGCGTGCCATTTACCACTCCAGTGTTCGGGCCATCACAAGACAGACTAGTTTACGCTAATTTGCTGTTTTCGCCAACAGTTGCTTAAGCAACAGGTTGTGCTTGCTGGCCTGGCTGCCATAGCCGTTGCGCTGTGCCAGTACAATGCGCTCAAACTCGGCTAAAGCGGTGTCAAAGTTATCGTTAATAATCAGGTACTCGTATTCGTCAGCATGGCTCATTTCGTTGTGCGCCTGCGCCATACGTTTAGCAATAACCTCGCTTGAGTCCTGGCCGCGCTGGTTTAACCGTTGTTCCAGCTCAGCAAGGCTGGGCGGCAGAATAAAAATGCCTTTAGCCGACGGTGCCTGTTGGCGAATTTGCCGGGCGCCCTGCCAGTCGATATCGAGAAAAACGTCTATACCCTGGCTTAAGCTGGCGCGAATAGTGCTTTTTGACGTGCCATAGTAGTTGCCGAACACTTCAGCCCACTCTAAAAACTCATCCCTGGCAATCAGCGCTTTAAACTGCTCTACGCTGATAAAATGGTAGTGCACGCCATCTTGCTCACCCGGTCTGGGCGCGCGGGTGGTGTGCGATACGCTAACCTGCATATCGCTGTGATTTTTTAACAGTGCCTGGATCAGGCTGGATTTGCCGGCGCCGCTTGGCGCCGAAATAATAAACAGATTACCGGCAAGTTCCTGCATGGGGTTGACGCCTGAAAATGAAAGAATGCGGATTTTAGACGCTGTTGGCTGTTGCTGCAAATAAGATGAGATTGTTTAGCAAGGAGTCGGTGTACCCTAAATCAACCGTTGCAGGCCAGGATGGCCGAATCGAGCCCCCAGGGATGGGTTTACGGCGTGTTGATGTGGGTATACCGGCTCCGGGTGCCCCAGAGCTGGATGGGTTAATTCTTCTGCTTTTTAGCTTTAACCGATAACGTCAGCGTAAAGGTTGCCATCGGCTCGTCGCCATGTAAGGTTGGGCAGGTTATTACTACCGACACCGGTTTGTTAATGCGCTCGCCTGTGGCTAACGATTCGTCAATCATGGCGTCAATAATATCGCCGTCGTGGCTGGTAAAATGTACTGTTGCTTCCGGCCGCTTTAAAAACTGGCCCTGCACATCTTTAAAGGCAAAATTGGCATTTACGCCACGCGCTTTGGCTTTGCTGAACACTAAGAAGGCGCCGGCTAAGTCAGCACCTATAGCAAGGGCGCCAAAGTAGATACTGCCTAAATGGTTTTTGGTACGCCAGCTGTGTGGCATGGTGACTTCCAGCGTTTTGCTGTTCATTCGCACAATTTTTGGTGAACAAAAGCCAATCAGCGGAATATAGCGCCAGGCGAATAATTTTAAGCCCCAGTTGGCTTTGCGCAGGGAAATAGCCATCGCATGGCTCCTGTATCGAAATTTGGCTTGAGCTTACACTGGTATGACCATTGCTGCAACCTGACCGTTGATGCTGCAAAAAATACCACTCGTCAGGTTTATACTGCCCCGGGTAAAGCAAGCTATAGTAAAGTCGAATTAAAATTAACTTTTTGCAGGTAGCGGATATTAATAACGTGCGTTGGTATCATCTGGTGTTACTTTTTTCCCTCTTACTAAGCTGTCTGAGTGTGCCAAAGGCAACTGCTTTGGTGCTGACACAGGATGATTACTTATACCGTATCTGGTCGGTAGAGGCCGGGCTGCCACAAATTTCAGTTACGGCAATAGCACAGGATGCCGAGGGCTTTATCTGGTTGGGTACGCAAAATGGCCTGGCCCGCTTTGATGGCCTGAACTTTAAGGTATACAACACCGCCAATACTCCGGCGTTACCCTCTAACCTGATCTCAGCACTACACATAGATGCGCAGCAACGGCTATGGGTTGGCACTGTTAATGGCCTGGTACGGTTGCAGCAACATGAATTCAGCCGTTTGGATCAACAGCAAGATACTCTGGGGGCAGTAAGCAGTTTTGCTGAGCTGGCAGACGGCACTATGCTGATTGGTGCCACCGGGTTATTCCGTTGGCATGAGCAATTAAAACAATTACAGCCGGTAGCGGAACACGATGGCCAGGTATTTCAGCTGTATCAGCAGCATGACACGGTATGGATTGGCGCACTAAACGGCTTTGCCACACTTAATGCCGATGGTTATCAGTGGTATCCGGCACCCGAGCAGGTGTCGGCCCTGCAAATTTCTGAGATAGCCGTACAGGGTACTGATGTATATCTGGGATCAAACCTGGGGTTGTTTAGCTGGCAAAACAAACAGTGGCAAAAGTTAGCTTTACCGGGGCAGCCAACGGATACCCGCATAGAGTTACTCTACCGGGACCCACAGCAACAACTGTGGGTAACCACCTATGACAAGCTTTACAACATACACAAAGGTGTCTTAGTTGAAACTGATTTTGTCAGCGACAAGCAGGGCAATTTTGTCTGGGTTGAAAGTATGTTGCAGGACAAGCACGGCAATTTGTGGCTGGGCAGCCATTCTCATGGCCTCAAGCGGTTACGCCGCGCATCCACGCAGCGGTTTAGCCGGGCGCAGGGTATACCCGACCCTTATGTCTGGGCTCTGATGCCCTGGCAGCAACATGTGCTGGTTGGCACCAGTAATGGTTTAGCTTTGCTGCAATACGGGCAGTTTCAGCCATTAACCGCCAATCAGTACCTGCCAAATAACTTTGTGTATAGCCTGTTGCTGGACACGCAGCAGCGGCTGTGGGTAGGCACCCGCGCCGGTTTAAGCCAGCTTGATGGCACAACACTGGCCTGGCAGCGTAACTATGCGGCTATAGCCCATTTGCTGGTAACCACGCTGGCGCAGGAAGATGAGCGCATTTGGGTTGGTACCAACGGTGGTTTGTTTTATTTGCAGCAGGATGAACTGCAGCAGCAAGAAGTGCCAGAAGCACTGCGTCAGGCCAAAGTGCGGATAGTGTTTCCAGACAGCCGGCAACGGCTATGGGTAGGCACCGAAAATGGCTTGTACTTACGTGATGCCAACGGCTTTAACCGGGTTGACGATATGCCGTTGTCGGGCAGTTTTGTTAGTACCATTAAAGAATTTGCTGATGGCACTATATTAGTTGGCGGCCTTGATCAGGGTTTTGTACTGGGGCAGCCGGGGCAGTGGCAATGGTTTAACCAGCAAAATGGCTTACCCGGCAGCGGAGCCCTGCATGCTGAACTGGTCGACAATCAGTTGTTAATCAGCAATTTTCAGGGATTTTACCGCGTAAATTACCGTAGTTTGCTGGAAGGCCGCGTAGAGCAGTTATATATGTTGGTGGATGACCGCAGGCCGGAAGCTGCCACCGATTCACATCGTTGCTGCAATGGCGCAGGCAGCAGCAAAGGCGCTGTGCATCAGGGGAGGGTGTGGTATCCGACACTGGACGGCGTGGTATCTCTGCCGCTGCAGCAGTTAATCCAGCATGGCCCTTTGCCTCTGCCCGTACTGGAAAGTTTATCTGCTGACGATCAACACTACCGCAACAGCGAAGCCAGATTACCGCCAGAGCAGCGCGACTGGCATTTTCGTTTTACCGCACCTTACTATGTGCAGGCGTCATCAGTGCAGTTTCGTTACCAGTTGCAAGGTTACGACGCCCAGTGGATTGATGCAGGCAACCGGCGCGAGGCCTTTTATACCAACCTGCCGCCCGGCCATTACAGCTTTAACGTACAGGTACGGGTGGCGGCCGATTACCGTTGGAGTGACACAGTAACCATGGACATACGCTTAACGCCCTACTGGCATGAAACCACCTGGGCACGCGGTGTATTAACCGTATTGTTTATATTGCTATTGTGGGGCCTATACCGCTGGCGCCTGCTGGCGTTGGCCCGTTCGCAGCGCCAGCTAGCCAAATTGGTGGCCGCTCGTACCCAGGAATTACACCAGGCTAATGAAAAACTAAAACTCATGAGTATGCAGGATGCCCTGACAGGCTTGCACAACAGGCATTATCTGGATAGTAATATCCAGCAGATATTAGCGCGTGCCAACCGCCACGCCGAACCGCTGATCTGGGTTTTGCTCGATCTGGATTACTTTAAACGCATCAATGACAGCCTTGGCCATCAAACCGGCGACAATATTTTAATGGTAGTTGCCGATATTCTGCGCCAGAACAGCCGGGGTTCTGATCACGCAATTCGCTGGGGTGGGGAAGAGTTCTTATTGATCCTCGAACACAGTGAAGATGCCGAGTTAGTGTTACAGCGTATTCAGGATGCTATACGCCAATACCCCTGGCAAAAAAATATGGCCCTGCAACAACCGTTAACCTGCTCAATTGGTGCGGTGGCGCAGCTAACAGACTGGAACTGGCAGCATAGCCTGCGCCTGGCTGATCAGGCGCTGTACTGGGTAAAAGAGCATGGCCGTGATGGTTATATGTTGCTGCAGGCTGTTGCTCCGCTGCCAGCCGACACGCTGGCGGATACCACCTCAATAACCAGTTTACTGGCAGAAGGTAAACTGCACGCCATCAGTAACAAAGACTTTACTACACAGCCAGGCTGATATTTTCGCGTTAGCGCCGACACTGTGAAGCTAACAGCCCGCTGTGCTAAAATAGCCGCCTTTTCGCCGGTAAGCTTTTTGCCGCGCCAGTAATACAGGAGCCTGCAGTGTCAGCATTATCAAGTTTATATCCGCAGCCATTATGGCAATGGTTCGCGCAAATATGCGCCATCCCACACCCGTCCAAGCACGAGCACGCGTTAAGCCAGCATATCCAGGCCTGGGCACGCGACAAAGGCTTAAGTGTGCTGGAAGACAAAGTCGGTAACCTGATTATTAAAAAGCCAGCAACAACCGGCTTTGAAAACCGCAAAACTGTGGTGATTCAGGCGCACCTGGATATGGTGCCGCAGAAAAACGCTGATAAAGTGCATGATTTTACCAAAGACCCGATTGAAGCTTATGTTGACGGCGATTGGGTAAAAGCCAACGGCACTACCTTAGGCGCCGACAATGGTATTGGCATGGCATCAGCGCTGGCTATTTTAGGCAGTAGCGAAATTAAACACGGCCCGCTGGAAGTGCTGCTGACAATAGATGAAGAAGCCGGTATGACCGGTGCCTTTGGTGTAGAACCAGGCATGCTGCAAGCCGAAATTCTGATCAATACCGACTCCGAGCAGGAAGGTGAAATTTACATGGGCTGCGCCGGTGGCGTAGACGCTGAATTTACCGTACCAGCGCAGTGGCAGGCACCGGCGGGTGGCGTAACGGCGTTTACCTTGAGCCTGACCGGCTTAAAAGGCGGCCATTCCGGCGTGAATATTCACCTGGGCCGTGGTAATGCCAATAAGCTGTTGGCGCGCTTTTTGGCCGATAAAGCCGCTGTGCTGCAATTAGCCGTAGTGGCGTTTAACGGCGGTTCATTGCGTAATGCCATCCCGCGCGAAGCCAGTGTTACCTTAACGGTACCAGCGGCAAAGCTGGCGCTGTTACAACAGGCCGTAGCAGAGTTTGAAGCGCTGTTGCAGTTTGAACTGGCCGCCGTAGAGCCGGCGTTAAAGCTAAGTCTGGCTGAAGTGGCTACACCGACGCAGGTATTAACGCCAGCAGCACAAAGCACGCTTATCAACCTGTTAAATGTGTGCCCTAACGGCGTAATGCGCATGAGCGATGAGGTGGCGGGCGTTACCGAAACCTCGCTGAATATGGGCGTGATCACCACCAAAGACAACAGCGTGCAGGTACTGTGTTTAATCCGCTCGTTAATCGATTCCGGCCGTGAACAGGTGCAAAGCATGCTTGGCTCACTGGCACAATTAGCTGGCGCAGAAGTGAAATTCAGCGGTGCCTACCCTGGCTGGAAACCCAACCCGGATTCACCGGTAATGGCGATAGTAAACCAAACCTACAAAGACATTTACCACAAAGATCCGGTCATTATGGTGATTCACGCCGGTTTAGAATGCGGCCTGTTTAAAAAGCCGTATCCGGATATGGATATGGTATCTATCGGCCCCACTATCCGCTTCCCGCACGGCCCGGATGAAATGGTTAATATCACCACTGTAGGCCAATACTGGGAGTTGTTGTTAGCAGTGCTGGAGCGTATTCCAGCACGGAGTTAAGTAAGCTTATTCTCGAAACTAAGTAAAAGGGGGCCTAAGCCCCCAAGTTTACTGCTTTTTATTAAGCAACGATGACAGCCACTGGACAAATAATGTCGCTATAACTGTTTCTGCGATGGATTGGAAAAATGACATTGCATTCTACTCCAGATCTGAGGTTAGAAGACACCGTGAGATCCGCTCTGTGTTGACAATGTAAGGATCTTATCCGAAACTGTCAGGGCAAAATTAGTGAGAGCGATCTCACGAACCATATAAAGGGGCGGCTTCCTAGGGCTGCCCCTTTTGTTTTAGGTACTACCTAAAAACTGCTCACAAGATAGTGCGAAGCTAAACAACTTGCAAGGCTCGATAACCGTAAAAAAAAGACTTCATTTCTTGATGTTGGCAATCACTAACCACGGTGACAGCGTTAGAAGAACTGCTCGTGTTATGCAAACTTTTACGGTAAAATTTATTTTTCTATCAATACTTTATTACTACAGAAAAGAGCTCTTTACCTTCACTATTCCCAAGTATTAGCCAACTTTACAGTCACATGTTTCTTCCCGTTGTGTTGACAGAGGCAATCTTAGATCAGCTAGTGAGGATTTTGCAAAATTCTGGAGATGATATATTAAAAGTATGAATAACAATTTTTATAAATCAAATAGATAAGTTATTTTCTAGCAGGGTTTTAGGTACAGTAAAACTTGGTTGAGCTAATTGTATTTTATTATTTTTTGGGCACGACATATTAAATACCCGCTATGAGAGGTGCTTAAACAGGCGATTGTGGTATAAGGTCTTCTACCGGAAAAATCATCGTGTAGTCATCCCAATTCAGGTTGCCGTCTTCCAGCTTATACGCCAGAAAATTATCCTGCTTTTTATACGGCTCATAATCCGGGTGCCCGACAGAGAATATAAAGGGCGCAAAGTCGACAACAGTGTTGTGACCGTCACTAAACGTGATGTCCAGAATATGCCCTGTTATATGCTGAGCATTAACTACCGATAGTGCGGACATTTTTCACCTTCTGCGTAATACGTTGCCTGCTATTTTGTACATGTTCTGTCTTCTGTACAAGTCTTGATGTTAAGCCTATACTTGTGCGGTTAAATGTACATGTTGAGGCCCTATGAAAGTTGTATCTTTTACCGAAGCCAGAAATAGCTTAAAAGCCGTGCTGGATGCAGTGGTTAATGACGCTGATGCCACCGTGATTACGCGGCGTGACTCTGACGATGCTGTGGTTATGTCTTTAGATTACTACAACAGTCTGATGGAAACGGTGCATTTGCTGCGCTCACCAGCTAACGCTGCGCACTTGCAACGCTCTATTGCGCAGTTCAAAGCGGGCAAGGTGACAAACAAAGAGTTAGTGGATGAGTAGTAGGCTATTGTCATGGACAGATGAAGCCTGGCACGATTATCTGTACTGGCAAAGCCAGGATAAAAAGACGCTGAAACGCATTAATAAACTGATTACTGAAACTAAGCGCAGCCCCTTTGACGGCATCGGTAAACCCGAGCCGTTAAAGGAGAATTTATCCGGTTTCTGGTCGCGGCGCATTGATGACACCAACCGGCTGGTGTATGCGGTGGATGATAGTGAGCTAACCATTATTTCCTGCCGTTATCATTACTGATTTACAGGTATTTGTGCAGTTTTACGCTGGCGTATTAGTTTTAATAGCTGCGGCAGCATCAGGCCCAGCAACACAACCGCCATACCGGTAACCTGAATAGATGTGACCTTTTGCCCCATCAGCAATGCTGTTAACGCAGCGCACACCGGAATTAAGTTGAAAAATAATGCCGCAGGCGCCGAACCCAGCCGCTGCACCGCATTTAAGAAAAATAAATACCCTATTACAGTGCCAAACACGCCGATATAAAACACCGCCAATACTCCCTGCAGCGGCAGTTGCAACAGTTCCGTAATCGGATGAATATCGCCCTGGATACTGTTAAAGCCCAGAATAAAGGCATCGCCTGCTAACATGCTGATTAACGTAAAAGGCAGCAGTGGCAACCAGGTAGTCATTTTTTGTGACGCCGTGGTGTAGGCCGACCATAACAGCATAGCGGCGATAATGGTGATGTCGCCGCGGTTAAACTCAAACTGCAGCAGCGCTTGCCAACTGCCTTTGGTAATAACCAGCAATACGCCGGCTAAGCCTATTACCAGGCTGACACTTTGTGAGCGGCTAAGCCACTTGCGTGACAGGGCCGCGACCAATAATGAGGTAACTAACGGGCTTAATGCCATCACCAGTGCGCCATTAGTGGCGGCAGTATGCTTCACACCGGTAAACAGTAATAAATT
The DNA here is from genome assembly GCF_900108485.1 of Rheinheimera pacifica. Classification (GTDB taxonomy): domain Bacteria; phylum Pseudomonadota; class Gammaproteobacteria; order Enterobacterales; family Alteromonadaceae; genus Alishewanella; species Alishewanella pacifica. The sequence continues at coordinate 204,208 of NZ_FNXF01000001.1, forward strand.
AAAGCCGCCGACACCCACCAGGCTGATGGCGATCAACCAGGTATATTGCTGCCAGGCCAGGGTTGGCCAACGTTCACCCTTAAGCAGTATGTAGCCCAGCAAACACAGAGCAGCGATGCTGAAGCGCCACACTACCAGGGAGTTTTGTGACATCTGATCCAGCACCAGCTTTGACACAGGAAACACGCTGCCCCAGCAAAAGATACTGATTAACAATAATAAAATGGTAACGAATGGCGATTGGCGGCTCATGGTATTGCTCTGGCAGTTTAACTTGCCGTATAGTTTATTTGTTTCATAAATAAAATAAATATCAACTAACAGCAGGTTAAGTGCCAAAAATGAAACCTAACTATTCTTTGGATGATATGCGGCTGTTTTGGCTGGTGGCACAAGCCGGAAGTTTTCGCCAGGCGGCAGAGCAGGTAGGTATTCCGCCGTCTACGCTAAGCCGGCGCATTAATGCGCTGGAACAAGCGCTGGGGTTACGCTTGCTGCACCGCGATGCGCATCGTATTAACCTGACCGGCACCGGCCAGCAATATTTACAGCGCTGCGGCCCTTTGTTTAGCGAGCTGAATGATATTTCCGGTGACTTGCAGGCGGAGAAACATGAGCCTGCCGGTTTGCTGCGTATTGCAGTACCGGTAAATACCACTTACCGCTGGCTGGCGGGCGCATTGAATCAGTTTCAGTTACGTTATCCCAAGATTGATTTAGACATTCGCATGTCAAACTGGGTTATTGATGTTGGTGAACATGCTATTGATTTGGCGATCCGCGTAGGCGAGCCGGCACTGCAAGGCTGGATCGCCAGGCCACTAACCAATGTGCAATCGTTACTGTGTGCCGGCAATCAGGCTACGCAATGGCATCACATTCAGCACCCGTCTGAGCTGATAAACTATCCGCTGGTTGTCAGCAGCCCGATTAATGTCTGGCGTTTTGAGCATCAGCAACGCCGCGAGTCCTTTGACTTTCGCCCGCAGGGCAATGTCCGGCTGTTTGTTGACGATATGAATATTGCCATGCAGGCGGTTGAAGCCGGCGTAGGTATTGGTTATTTGCCGCGCCGGGTGGTGCAGGAGCATATGCAGCAGGGCAGGCTGGTTGCGTTGGCCACAGACTGGCTGGGGCCGTTGCGTAAAACCTATCTGTTATACCGCGACCGCGATAATCAACCCCTGCGCCTGCGTTTGCTTATTGAATATCTGCTGCAAGCCGCACCGGCAGAGTATTAGTGCGGCTGGCTGAATAGCTGATTCAAGCCGGCATAAGTTAACGCTTGTTCTTCCAATTGTTCAATCTGCAAAAAGCTGCGGCAGGCTTGCTGATAGTAGTTGTAGCATTGTAAAAACAAAGCCGGCCCGCTGCTGATGCGTTTTACTCCGGCTTCATTCAATGTGTTATGCGTTGCGTCTGCCGGCCACCCCATCAGATTAATTGGCAATGTCAGTTGCCGGTGCAGCTGTGTTACTGCGGCTAAATCAGTTAACCCCGGTATAAAAGCGCCATCGGCTCCGGCTTGCTGATACCGCTTTAACCGGGTTATGCACTCATCGACTGCGGCATCAGCGTTGCACAGTTGGCTCAGATAAACATCGGTTCTGGCGTTGATAAACAGCGGTATTCCGGCCAGTAACTGACGGCATGCCGTAATTTTTTCAGCTAATTGCTCCGGCTTATCACGGCCATCTTCCAGGTTAATGCCGGCGATACCGGCTTGCGCCAATTGTTTCACCAACTGTGCTACCTGCCGAGGATCATCGCTGTAGCCTTGTTCAATATCAATACTCAGCGGCACTGTACTCACCCGGAGCAAGCGCTGTACTGCTGCTATCAGTTCAGTAGCCGGTAAAGCGGAACCGTCGGCATAGCCCAGCGACCATGCCAGCGCTGCACTGGAGGTCGCCACGGCGACTGCACCTTGTTGCTGCGCCAGCATCAGGCTGGCTGCGTCCCAGACATTGACCAGAATAAAGGGTTGTGATTGTTGATGTAATTGCATAAAACGTTGCACTGCTGCCGACATAATGATTCTCCTGTCTGATGTGTCAGCAGTATGCTAAATAAGAAACCCGGTGATGTCTGGCCATATCCGGCACTGACCAGTAAATAGTATTTAAGTTATTGCGATGGGTATTTTTTCACAGTAGTAAAACCAAAGGTTGTAACCCTGAAAAGTAGATTTACCACCTGACTGGGAACTGCTTTGATCTGAAGTAACAGGCTCTGTTAGCGCAGCCATAGAGTGTCTGACCGAAGGCGATAGCCTGAGGGAGTTGCTATGGCGAGCACATCAGAGTCTGTTGCTTCGCGTTTAATCAGCTTTTTTGCTGCAGTAAATAATCCAGCGCGCCAATAATAGCGGCTACCTGGGCCTGAATACATTGCTCCGGCGTGGTGCTTGGGCTGTCCGGGTACACTTCTGTAGTGCTAACCAGCGGTGCATCGGTTACGCTGCCACATAAACCCAGGCTGGCTTTGGCATAGTTAATTACGCCAAATTGAGCAATTTTCTCGCCAATTAACTCGCCGTTTTCACCAGCTTCGGCGATATGCGTCACCTTAGCTACGCTGTCGATAATAGCTTTCTGCAACGCCGGGCAGGGGTGTTCGGTGTCATCTACCGTGTAATAGCCATCGGGGATATTCCAGTTTTTGTTCACCGTGCCATCGCGTGCCGCTTTGGCAGGGCGAAACTCGCTGTTATCCGAGTCTGTAGTTTCGTGGAGGTCAATATGCAGCGCAAACGAGGTATTCAGACCAGCCAGATACTGCCTTACCTGTTGTGCTTCTGTTGCCTTGCCATCAGAACTAAAACTGCGGTTCGGATCTATCGCCTCGGGGTTCCAGCGGTTGATAGTTTCATAACCCCAGGGGCTGATACAGGGCAACACCAATACGTTTACTTTGTCGCTGTATGCTTTGGCCATGGTTTGTAAAAACCGCAGTGCACCATGCACTCCACTGGTTTCATAACCATGCACACCACCGCTTACTAAAATAGTGGGTTTATCGCTTTGCCAGTTGCGGCTTTTTACCGCATACAGCGGGTAGGTTTTGCCGCAAACCTGCTGATAATTCAGCTCGCCGTATTGCTCAATATCAAACTCAGTTTGCAGTGCTTCTATAGCCGGTAATACCTCGTCGAAGAAACTGCGTTTTATCTGTTGTTCGCTAAGCCACTGCGTTTTTTCTGCTTCGCCCCAGGGCTGACCGACAGTGCCAATATGGTAGATAGTGTTCATGCGTATTCCTGTAATAAAGGCCGCCAGCGGCAGCGTAAAACATGGCTCAACTATACCATTGATGCTGCCACAACGGCCATTACCGCTGCATTTAACTTGTTCAGAACGCCGTTTACCGCAGTATTAATATAGTTAGCTTGCTAAGTATATTGTCAGCCATATAATACTTAGCATGCTAACTAATTTATGGGCATGTAATGACTGAAATAACCAACTTAACCGAGATGAAAGCTATGCTCAAAGTGCCGCTGGGTAACCAGATTGGGCGGGTGCATCGCTTATGGCGCAGTGCTATTACTGCGTCGGTGCAATCGCTGGGTATGACCGAAGCGCGCTGGACAGCGATGTTGCACCTGAAAATGTTGGGCGAAGGCGCTACCCAACAAGCACTGGCGCAGGAGCTGGGTATCGAAATGCCGTCGCTAAGCCGTACCCTTAGCCAGCTGGTAGAGCAGGATATGCTGCAGCGCCAGCCACACCCTACCGATAAAAGAGCGCAGTGTTTGTATTTCACCGCAACCGGACAGCAGATGCTGGCGAAGCTGATTGAGCGCACTATGCAAATCCGCCAGGCGCTGTACCAGGATTTAACCCCGGCTGCGGTACAGCAGTTAATGCAGTCGTTAGACATTATGGAGCGTAACGCCCGTACTTTGCTGCTTGCTACCGCTACAGAGAATAAAGCATGACACCGGATCAGATTTTTAAACGCTGGGTGCAGGGCGCTTTAGCGGTATTTGTTATGGCCTTTGCCTATTTTATTTGTGCAGATATCTGGATGCCGCTAAGCACCCAGGCACGGGTAATGCACCCTGTGGTGGGCATAGCGCCCGACGTGAGCGGCCAGGTAACGCAAGTGCTGGTGCAAAACAACCAGCCGGTAAAAGCCGGTGATACGTTGTTTACGTTGGATCAGCGCGCTTACGTGCTGGCGGTAGACAAAGCCGAACTGGCGCTGGAAGCGGCAAAGCAGGAAAACGCCCAACTGGAGGCCGCTATTGCCGCAGCCCGCGCCAGTGTAACGGCGTATCAGGCCAGCGCCGATGAACTGGCGTTGGAAGTAAAGCGGCTGGGGCAGCTTATTGGCAGCAAAAGCGTATCGCAGCAGTTAGTTGATCAAACCCGGGCCAATTACACCGGTGCTTTGGCACAGGTAGAGGCCGCTAAAGCCCAGGTAAACGAGCTGATGGTACGCCGCGGGGCCAGCGGTGATGACAACCTGTTGCTGCGCCAGGCCTGCAATAATTTAGCCAATGCCAGGCTAAACCTGCAGTACACCGCTGTGCAGGCCAAAGTAGATGGCGTTATAAGCAACCTGCAACTGGTACCCGGCAACTATGCCACTGCCGGTAAAGCGCTGGCTGCGCTGGTGGCAGCGAAAGCCGATATTATTGCCGATTTTCGTGAAAAATCGCTGATGAAGGTTAGCGTTGGTACTACGGCCAGCGTCATGTTTGACAGCTTGCCAGGCCAGGTGTTTGCGGCCACGGTAGCGTCGGTTGATGCCGGGGTTAAAGACGGCCAGTTGCCGGCCGATGGCAGCCTGGCTAACCCGGAAAGTTCTGATCGCTGGGTGCGCGATGCCCAGTATCTGCGTTTGCATCTGGCATTAAAGGATAATGATCAGGTGCTGGCAGCTTTACCCAGCGGCGCACGTGCCACGGTGCAGTTGTATCCTGTAAGCGGCCCGGCCCGCTGGTTGGGGCAGGTGCAGGCGCGGTTTATCAGCCTGCTGCATTATATCTATTAAGGTAGCGCTATGTCTTCGCCCCTGAGCATTACGCCACAAAAATTACAGTTAAGCAGTAACGATCTGCGCCAGTGTTTGCGTATTGCGTTTGCCGGTACTTTGGGTTTTGTGCTGTGCAAGCTAATGGGCTGGAGTTACGGTACTTTTTTTGTCGTTAACCCCATGTTATTGCTGGGGCTGGTACCGGTGCTTAATGCCCATATACTGCGCCAGTTTATTGCCAGTACGTTGTTTGTCAGTATCAGCATTTTGATATTGCAGGGCCTGTTTGGTGACAAACCACTGGCGATGACACTGCTGGTTATTTTGCAGTTTGGCTTTTTATTTCGCTGCATGACACGTGGCGTCAATTTTCTGTTTGGCGCCATGACCATGGTGGGCTTATCCATGCAGCTGCACTTTGCCAGTTATCCGGCGCCTGTTACCCAGGTCAGCGATATTGTGATGTCTAACCTGGTGGCCGGTGCTGTTACGCTGTTTATTACCTTTTTAATGTATACCCTGTTTCCGGACACCACACCACGGCAAGGGCGGCAGCTGCCGGTTAAACCGCTAAGTAACCAGCGCCATGAGGTGATCCTGGCTACCACTGTGGCGACCTTATCGTTTTTGGTATTTCAAAGCTTTGATCTGGTTGATTCACTGTCAGCGCAGGTGGCATCGGTGCTGGTATTGTTTCCGCTGAACTGGCACGGTGCCGGTAAAGCCGGCTGGAACCGGGCAATCGGCACTTTAGTGGGCTGTAATGTTGGGTTGTTGATCCAACTGCTGCTGTATAACCATGCCGGCGTGCTGCTGTTTGTCGCGTTGGCAATGTGGCTAAGCATCATGCTGTTTGCCCGGCATCATATGTTTGAAGGCGGCCAGGCCGGTGCCGGTTTTGGCGCTATGACCACAATGGGCATTTTATTTGGCCAGTATCTTACGCCAGAAAAAGATCTGGTATACAGCGCGCTGTATCGCTTTAGCTCGGTGGCTATTTCAGTGATCTGTACCTTAATTGCTGTGTATCTTATGCACCAGTTACTCAACCGCTTTAGCGCTACGCGGCTGCAAACATAGCGGTTTATGGGCTGACGCTATAAAGCAAAAAGACCCCGGGCGGGGTCTTTTCTGCGGGCTGTTTACTTATTTCAGATGGTCCTTCAGCTCGCGGCCGGCCTGGTCTAAGGCGTCCTGCACTGCCGGTACGTCGCTTAACACATTCAGCAAGCCAAAGTCGTGGATCATGCCGTTGTAGCGCACTGTAGTTACGGTTACCCCGGCGGCATTCAGGTGGCGGCCATAAGCTTCGCCTTCATCACGCAGCACGTCCATTTCAGCCGTTTGGATTAACGCCGGTGGTAAGCCCTTTAACTGCTCAGGGGTAGCACGCAGTGGCGAAGCGTAAATGTCGTTGCGCTGCTCCTGGCTGGTGGTGTAGTTATCCCAAAACCACTGCATCATATTACGGGTTAAAAAGTGGCCCTCAGCATAAGTTTGATACGAGGTATTGTTAAAGCTGGCATCGGTTACCGGCCACAGCAGCAACTGGAACTTCAGCGCCGGGGTGCCGGCTTCTTTAGCTTTTAACGCCACTACTGCGGCCATGTTACCACCAACGCTGTTACCGGCTACCGCTAAACGGCTGCCATCAACGCCAATCTCTTTACCATGTTGTGCCACCCATTTGGTTGCTGCATACGCCTGGTTAATCGCCGTTGGGTATTTGGCTTCCGGTGATGGCGTGTAATCAACATACACTGCTACGGCACCTGAGCGCTGTACTAAGTCACGGATTAAACGCTCGTGAGTAGGAAAATCCCCCAACACCCAGCCACCACCGTGGAAGAACATAAAGGCCGGTAACGTACCTTTAGCTCCCTGTGGTTTTACAATCACCAGTTTTATGCTCTGGCCATCTACATTAATGGTTTTTTCGCTGACATTGGCTGCCGACAAAGTAGCGCCTTGTTGCGCCCCCACCAGCACAGCACGGGCATCGGCTACGGATAATTGCTCCAGTGGCTTACCGCCGCCCTGGGCTAACGCATTTAAAAAGCCCTGGGTCTGGGTTTCAACACCCGGTGAACCAGCTGCAAACGCATTGCCGATACTTAAGGCTAACAGGCTGGCTGTGATAACTGTATTTAATGTTTTCATGGTAGTGTCCTCAATCTATTCAGTTCGTTTAACGTTAATATCGGTTCAGTGTGCCGTAGTTAGTGGCGGTTATTTCGTGGTGGCCGTGGCTGCTTCAATAATCAGCGCGGCGACTTTATCGGGATGAGATGTCATTACCACATGAGACGCATCCGGCACTTCAACAATTTTTTTCGCCTTAGCACGCTGTGCCATAAATTTCATTGCAACCGCCGGAATATTCTTGTCGGCAGTGCCATAAATAGCCCATGACGGTATTGTGTGCCACGCAGGTTGGCCGGCGGGCTCTGTTAATGCCAATTCAGTAATAGGGCGCTGGGTAGCGGCCATCAGTACGGCGTCGGCCGCCGGTACATCGGCAGCAAACTGCTTACCGAATTTGTCTTGTTGGATGTATAAGTCTTTATTGCCATCTTTAAGCACTACCGGCGCTGCCAGTGTCGGGCCTAACGTGCTGCCCGGGTAACGGCCAGACAATTCCAGTACCGTTTCGCCTTGCTCCGGGGCAAAGGCAGCAACATATACCAGGGCGGTAATATTAGTGTTGTCCTTTACAGCGTTGCTGATTACCGCACCACCGTACGAGTGGCCAACCAGTACAACCGGGCCGCGGGTTTGTTTTACCAGGTCGGCAACGTAATCTGCATCGCCACTTAAACTGCGCAGCGGGTTAGCAACAGCAACCACCGGGTAGCCTTGTTGCAGCAGGTTAGCGGCTACGCCGTTCCAGCTGGACGATTCAGCAAAGGCGCCATGTACCAGCACGACAGTGGGTTTGTCTGCGGCAAAGGCAAAGGCGGCACTGCTTAATGTTAAAGCTGTAGTAGCAACAGCAGCGGCGATGTGGCGAAATTTGAACTTAGTCATAATGTATTCCTTTTCAGTTAATAGTGTTTTCGTTGGTTAACGTCATGCCTAAAGTGGCGTACTGCTTAGCTTCAATTCAGTTGCAAGCGTTGGGAGTATATTAGGCGGTTAATCTTGTCTTTTGGCGTCATATTGTCTAAATTATGATGCAGATAGTCTAAATGGAGGTGATATGGACAGGCTTTCAACCTTATTGGCGCAATTTGGTATGCACGCCACAACCTTTTATGCCGGCACTTTTAGCGGGGAACTGGCCTATGACGCACAGGAGCGTAGTGGCAAGTTGCATCTGGTTAATACCGGCAAGGCCCGCTTACATATAGCAAAGCAGGAGATTGTTATCAGCCAGCCGAGTCTGCTGTTTATTCCCCGGCCCTGTAAACACCAGTTAAGTGCATCGGTGACAGACAATACCCAGCTGGTCAGTGCGGCGGTAAGTTTCGATGGTGGCCTGGATAACCCGTTAACCACGGCCTTACCCGATTATATGTTGCTGCCTGTCAGTGAGTTACCCATTCTTAGCGACAGCGTATTGTGGTTATTCAGCGAAGCCGCAGAGCAAAACTGCGGTAAAAATGCGGTGTTAAACCGGCTGTTTGAACTGGTGATGATCCAGTTGCTACGCCATGTTATGGCCAATAGCAGCATGTCATCCGGTATGATGGCTGGCTTAGCTGATTTACGTTTAGCCCGCGCGGTTACCCTAATGCACGACCAGCCGGCCAAGCCCTGGTCGGTGGGCGAACTGGCCAGTGCGGCCAGTATGTCGCGCGCCAGCTTTGCGGCGCAGTTTCATAAAGTGGTAGGTAAAACCCCGGCCGACTACCTGCTAAGCTGGCGCGTTAGCCTGACACAAAAGCGCCTGCGCGAAGGCCGGCCCATTGCGCTGATTGCCGATGAAGTGGGCTACGAAAGCCCGTCCGCACTGGCACGGGCATTCAGGCGTAAAACCGGCGCCAGCCCCAGAGAGTGGCTGCAACAGCAATAGTGCGGCGTGGCAGTTAGTTAAAGTCTTGATCCGGTATTTCCGGCTCAGTTAAAAGCGCCAGCAATTGCAATGACTCCTGCCAGCCGGCATAGCAAAACTCCAGCGGTATTGCCTCGGGTATACCGCTTTGCTCAATATTCAGTTCAGTGCCGCACAGTACCGGCTTTAACCGGATAGTAACCAGCATCTGGCCGGGCAGGCTTGGGTCATCAAACTGGTCGTTATAGCGGATCAGCTCGTTTGGTTTTAGCTCAAGATAAGTGCCACCAAAGCTGTGGCTCTGGCCGGTATTAAAGTTAGTAAAGCTCATTTTGTAACCGCCGCCCACCCGCGCATCCATGCTATGCACCTTGCCGGTAAAACCATGCGGCGGGCACCATTTTGCCAGCGCATCGGCATCTAAAAAGGCGCGGTACAACCGCTCTGGTGTGGTTTTTATAACCCGGTGCAGTATTACGGTATTGCCTGACATAATTAACCCCCTGTGTTAAACGCATTAGTTTGACGTATCACAGCTTAGTCGAAGCAGCAGGCATGAATTCGACAGCGTAGTGGATTTTTTCATGTCTCAATATTTTGCATTTCCGCTCAGTAAAATTATACTTGTACTTATATGTGTGGTTGGAGGTGGCTATGGCGCAAATTACTATTTATCTGGATGACGAGTTAATCCAGCAGGTGAAACAATCTGCCGCTGAGGCGAAGGTATCGCAAAGCCAATGGATTGCTGATCTCATTCGACAGCATTGCCATACTGACTGGCCCTTATCTGTGCGGGAGATGGCAGGCAGCTGGCAGGTGTTTCCGCAGCAGGAAGAGACCCGCGCAGAACAAGGCAAAGACATTCCGCGAGAGCCTCTATGAAATATGCGCTGGATACCAACACACTGATTTACTTTTTTAAAGGAATGGGTAAGGTTGAGCAAAAACTGTTAGCAAAGGCCCCAAGCGATATTTTATTACCCGCGGTGGTATTGTTTGAACTTGAAACAGGTATTGCTAAATCGCAGGCTCCGGCTAAAAGACGTGATCAACTTAATGAGCTATTAAAAGTTATTCAAATTATCCCTTTTGATGCTAAAGCAGCCCGTATTGCAGCGGATGTGCGCGCCGATTTAGAACAGCAGGGCCGAATGATAGGCCCGCTGGATAACCTTATTGCCGCCAGCGCAAAAGCTTCAGGGGCAATACTTGTTACGCGCAATACCAGTGAATTCTCCCGAGCTTCTGGACTGATTGTAGAGAATTGGTTTGAATAACTCTGATAGGCTAATTTAATTTTTTGGATAATTTTATCTGTTTATCGAGAGCTTCTCTAATTTTGGACTCAGATATCAAAATCTCATTTCTTATTAGGATGTCCATCCATATTCCTTGAATAGTGGTGATGTTCTGAGTTTATTTTTGTTAAATGCTCTTAGCTATCAACTCGGCCTTGAGTAATCCGCCTTTGGTTAGCAGCTTGGCTGAGAAGTTGGGGCGGCGTTTGGCTTTGTAAGCATCATAAATTTGCTTTAAGCCCTCTGCTGTTAGCAGAGAAATATTCACTTCGGTATCCATCTCTGCTGACTCGATAAAATCCTGAGAAAAACTTGGCGCGATGATCAGCACTTGTGCCACACGCTTGCCCTGATTTTCACAGCGATTTACATACGCTTTGATTTGTCTGGATGTTGTGGAATATTTGGCGAAGTCGCCATTTTTGCAAGTTTTTGCTTCGCCGATAATAATGTCATCGTCGCTAATAGAAATAATAATGTCGGCTTTATCTTTCGATGTGTTAATTGATTTTCGCAGCTCTTCATCAACGACCAGATCAAGCTGCTCCAGAATCGTTTTCGTTGCTTCTTCAAATTTCACACCAACGTCAGTTTCATTAATTTCAATGCCAACAGCTTTAAGCGTAAGCAGGTCGCGCTTAGCCAGCGCGGCATAATTTTCGATCAGTTTATCGTTGGCGTTGGCAAAGGCTTCCAGAATATTGGACCTCGGATTGCCTTTTTTCGGTAACTTCAGATTGTCTCGTAACTCCTTTACTTCGTCATTAGTCAGCAGGTACAGCACATCGTGTGGTGTGATACTAAGAGCCCTTAGCCGCTCGACATTGATCTCCTCGTTTTCCTCCAGTTCATACTCTTGCCTGATACGCTGAGTTAGTGTTTCCGGGTTACCGGCGGCATCCAGCCCCTGGAAGTTCTGCACAAGAGAGTCGAACATCTCTTTATAACCGGTTGCGCTAATGGCATCAAATTCACGGTCGGCAGCGGTATTCAGACTTGCCAGAATCACGTCGATACGTTCATCCAGTGTGAAGCCGATTCTTTCTGCGTCGATATCTAAATCCGCTATTAACTGCTTCAAACGCTCCTTACGTTTATTCTGGTTGTCAGCGTCGTCATATAGATCACGCGATAGCATATCCCTCACAGCGATGCCGGAATGCAGAATAGTACTGATTTTTTCGCCCCGGCTAACGCCACGGATCCGTTTGCCGTAGCTTTTTAAAATGTTAGATAGTTCCGCATCAGACAGTACTCGCAAGATCCGCAGCAAGTGTTTATCGGCAAGCTCTTTGCCCTGAATTTGATTTAGCACGGCTACCACTTCGTCGGGGATAAGGACTTCCGAGCTTTTGCGATTTATGAATATGACACCCATATCACGTAGTTCCTGTAAGCAGTTGTCCACGGTCTGCTTGCCAGCTTTGATTGGCTCTGACAGGTGCTCAATAGCAACCAGTTCATCATGGGAGATTTTCAGGTGATGTGCCAAAACATTCAGAATACTGCGCTCATCATCCGTGATATTGGCTTGACGATTAATTTTCTCATCGTTTTTATAGGCGATATTCAGGCAATCGCGGAAAATCTTTAATCGATGGGCATGACCGTAGTCCTCGGCCAGATTACTCTCGATATCCACCTGAATTTGCCGTGCCAGCGTATCTAATGTTTCCCACTCGCGGGCGTAAAGTTGTTCAATCCAAGAAATACGCGCAATACCATTGCCATCACGGGTAAGGATATTTACCAGTAAGGCCATCGAAGCATCACATAGCGCCAACTTCTCACGAATAGAATATTGGTATTGTGCCGAAACGGCATTAAATAGCTGCGTAATTTCACTGCCGGACGCATCTTTAATTTGGCGATTTACTTTGTTCAGCGCTTTTGAAATGACTTCATCATTGGTCGCGGCAGATGAGCATAGTTTATCCAGGCACGTAATAAACTTGGATTTTTCTATTTGGTTTAGTACAGACAGGATATGGTTAAGCTTCATAAGACTTCCTTTTCTTGTTGTTTTGCCAAATGAAGAGCTTCTTTCAAAAGTAATTGAAGTTCTTGTATTTATTTAGTTGTATCGAGTACCCAATCTAGAACATAACCTGTAGATGCGCAACTTTGGGTAGTATGAGCAACTGGTAAACAGCATTTATATGCGGGGCTGCAATTTTTGTGTTCAACGATATTGCGCAAGCTCTTCCTGAATTTGCATAAACTCGTGGCGAGTGTTGGGTTGCAGCTCGCTTAGTGATCTGGCGATATTCACCTGCATGGTTACTTGCGCGACTTCTGCAATTTCTGTTGGTACTGTTTTATTTTGCTGTTTGGCAAACCAGTTAAGCACCTTGGCCAAATGCCAGATACTGCTGCTGCCGCTGTGCAGTGGAGCAGGAAAGCTTTGAGTATGATTTAGCATAAGTTTACGCATATTTTGCCGGCTAAAGCCGAGTAGATCGGCGATGTCGCTTAAGCCAACTAAATCAGGTGTGGCTTCAATTATGGCTGCGTTTGGAATGGCAGTTTTAATGTCTTTAATCGCAGAGGTTATCGCAGCAAAAGCACTGCTTGCTTCGCGGCTAAATTGCAGCGCGATACGGCCTTGCTGGCCGATACCAATGAGGGCGTCGTCACAGCCTGCCTGTGCCAACTGCTCGATGTAATTTGCTGGATCCTTATTAGCATCGGGCAATGCAAACTTTAAGGTAAACTCATATAATGTCATCTGCTTAATCTTCAAAGTTTTGGGTTCGTTGTGCGGTGCAGTTATCTACCACCCGTTTAACTTGCCTGGCATGGTTAGCTGGATTTTTGGGTGTACTCCAGATGCTGGCAATACAAAATTCACCACAGCGGCAGTTGGTGTCGTTATAAGGGCAATACATTCGCCCCCAGGCATGGCTGCCCCCTACATCAATAAACCAGCCGTGCTGTTCTGCATATTGCAAAGCGTCTTCAATGTCTTTTTTAGGATGCTTTTTCCGTGGCACGTGTAATCCTCGTTGATTCTAGTTACGTACACTTTGGTTGTCAAGTGACAGCCAAAGTGAGGCGCTGTTGCCGTGTATTTTTGTTAATTTAAATTTATTAAATTGTATTGGTGTTTGCTGTGTGTAGATTGGCAGCGCTGTGAGCATGTGCAATGAACTACCTGATCAACTGCGCTAAGTTGACTAAAAACCCTGCCTAACCCTATTGCTGGCACTGATACAACCAGCCAGAATAGCGCTACTTTGCTGTTGAGGTGGTTATGGTTAATCTGGCGCTGATGGGGGCTTTTATTCCGACATTTTTATTTGTGTCGGTAACACCGGGTATGTGTATGACACTGGCGATGACCTTGGGTATGAGCCAGGGCGTGCGGCGTACTTTTTGGATGATGTGGGGCGAAATGCTTGGTGTGGCACTGGTAGCGGTGCTGGCCGTATGCGGTGTGGCGGCGGTAATGCTGCAGTTTCCTGGGGTTTTTCAGTGGTTTAAAGTTATTGGTGCTTGTTACCTTGGCTATATTGGCCTGCAAATGTGGCGCGCTAAGGGCAAGCTGGCGTTGCCTAAACCGGGCGAGTTGCCGCCACTGATGGCGCGGCGTACATTATTTAGCCAGGGTTTTATTACAGCGGTGTCTAACCCCAAAGGTTGGGCATTTCATATGGCGCTGTTGCCGCCGTTTATTGATACTCAACTGGCATTCTGGCCGCAGTTGTTAGTGCTGGTGGCTATTATTGTGCTGCTGGAGTTTTTATCTATGCTGCTATATGCCAGTGGCGGTAAAGCACTGGCGCTGTTTTTTGGCAAGGCAAACCGGGTGCAGTATTTAAACCGCATTGGCGCCAGCCTGATGTTTGGCGTGGCGCTGTGGATGTTGCTGGGTTAGCGCTTTAATGTGCCTGGCGCTTTAGCGCTGCCCAAACCGCCACTGAGTACAAGTTGCAGCGCTTCAGCGGGTTTCATGTCAATATTTCGCGTGCAGCTGCGGGGTATGATAATGGTATAGCCGCCGACGTTGTAAGCCATTGGAATAAATACCGCCAGTTGATCTTCCTGCATCAGCGACGACATTCGATCATGCGGCTGGCCGCCTTGCTTGGTAACAATACCAATTAACTCAATTTCGGACGAAGGTAGCTTAACCATCACCACCGAGCCATCGGTAAAGTTTTTGCCGGCCATTACGTCAATAATATCCTGCAGCATGCCATACACCTGCTTGGTGCCGGGCAGCTTCATTAAAATTTTGCCGGGCACCTGCCATAGCCAGTTAAAGCTTGGCCAGCGTGAACTGTAGCCAATGGCAGTGCATACCAGTAAAAACCCCAGTATTGCCATACCCGGCAGGTACCATTCACCCGGCAATACCACTTGCAACACCGGGTTTAATACTGTTTCAACCGTTAACAGCAGCCAGCGCAACAGCTCGATAGTGATAACCAGTGGCAGAACAATTGCCAGGCCTTTAAATAAACTTTTAACAATGATTTTCATCAGGTTCTTATCAGGTTTTAGTAGTGCAGCTAAACAACATGGTTGCAGCATAACAGTTATGCAAAGCGCTGCGCCAGCACGGGTATTATCGGGGTGTATAACCCGTGGCCAGTTTATCCAGTGTTACCTCGCCAAAGCGTTGCAGCACCAGCGCTTCTGCTTCTTGTAATACATCGTCAATTGCCAGGTTTACCGCTTTTTCTATCGGGCAATTATTGTGCTCGTCGGTTAAACCAATGGTAAATAACGAGCTTTCACTTAGCGAACGGTGAATATCCAGCAGCGTGATCTCGTGTAGCGGTTTGGCTAACGTCCAGCCGCCGCCATGGCCTTTTACGGCGCTGACGTAGCCCTGCTCGCGCAGCAAAGACATAGTGCGGCGCACCACTACCGGGTTGGTGTGCAGCATTAGCGCCAGCTGGTCTGACGTAACGGCTTGTTGCAGCTGATGCAGATGCACCAGTACATGCAGCATGCGCGATAAACGGCTGTCTTTTCTCATTAGTTACTCTTTAAGCGCTGTAGTGGCGGCTATTCTACCGCAGTTTTAAGACACTTTTTATGTTACAAGAGTTGTTTTTGTATTTTATGTAACTTATGATGTTTCTTAAGGCGGCGGTTGAACGCATTAGCTGTTTAATACATCCGCTGTTTCATACAAAAGTGAGGTACTCAAATGATATGGGATGCAATAGTGATAGGTGGCAGTTTTGCCGGGCTTTCGGCGGCTATGCAACTGGCACGCGGCCAGCGCCAGGTGTTACTGATTGATGCCGGTGAGCCGCGTAACCGCTTTGCGGCGCAGGCGCATGGTTTTTTTGCCGCCGATGGTGCTGAACCCGGTGAGTTACGCTGCCGGGCCTGGCAACAACTTATGGCCTACCCAACAGTGCAATTCCGGCAAAGCCGGGTTAGCAGTGCGCAAAAGCTGGCCGACGGCACCTTCTGTATCAGTGATGAAACAGAGCAGCTATATCACAGCAAGGCGCTGATCCTGGCCACCGGGCTTACCGACACTTTGCCGGATATACCGGGTTTGGCGCCGCGCTGGGGCAAATCGGTGATCCATTGCCCGTATTGCCACGGTTATGAATTTCGTCAGCAACCTATAGCGGTAATTGCCACCGGCGAGGCGTCAGTGCATCAGGCGGCGATATTGCCTGACTGGGGCCCGGTAACCTATTTTAGCCAGGGTAAGTTTATGCCGGATGCGGAGCAGCTGACAGTGTTACAACGGCGCGGCGTAACACTGGAGCACACTGCCGTAACGGCGGTAGAAGGCGAAGGCTTTGATATCAGCTATATGCTGTTGGCAGATGGCCGCCATGTGCCGGCAAAAGTGGTGTATGTGGCACCGAAAACGGCCTTTGGCCATACGTTGGCGCAGCAACTGGGCTGTGAGCTGGAGCAAGGGCCGGTGGGCGCTTACATTAAAACTGATGCCATGCAGCTAAGTTCGGTAAGCGGTTTGTTTGCCGCCGGTGATATGGCCAGCCCGATGCATAACGGTATGCTGGCCGCAGCGGCCGGGGTTAAAGCCGGTGCGGCGGCACATCGTTATCTGATGCTGGGCTAAGTTAGCTGCATTTTAGCGCTGGCGGGTTACCTGTTTTCCAGCCGGTTGTAGTCCAGCCAGCCGCTGTCTACCGGGTGTTGGCGCATAAACTGCTGGTTGACCTTATCACTAAAGGCCCAAAAATCGGCTGCGCTGCGCCGCACGCCGAAGTTATCCAGCAGTCTGGCATAATCTTGCTCGCTGCTTATTTGCTGCGCCTGCGCCACCAGTTTGGCTAAATCAGCTTCTTTTACCCGCCAGAATGCATTCGGGTAACTGCCCAGCAGGCCGTACACCAGGGTCATATTGTCCTGCGCCGGGTTGCGGTTGTGTTCTTCCGCAAACAAGCTGTTAACGTTGTAATGTGCGCTGTTGCGGATCAAGGTAAACAGCTCCGGCGTGGCACCATTTTCCGGTTCGAGCATTATCATGGTTAATTCCGGCAAAATGGCTGCGCCGTGGCCGCTGATTTTACCCAGCTGTGCCAGCAGTGCTTTGCTGTTAGCAGCCAGCTTGCTGTTATGCAGCTGATAGCGCTGCGGTTGTACGTCTGCCAGATGCTGCTGCAATAACTGATAAAGTTCAGCCTTAGGGTTGTCAGTGTTATAACTGATACCGCTTGGCTGGTGAAAGGGGTTGATATCGCCTTCGATAAATTTAGTCAGCTCAGGGCCGGATTTTTGATACCAGTCGTTAAATTCACGCCGCCGCACATCCGGCGGCAGCAAGGCGAGAAAGTTAGACTCGCCCTCCATGCGCAAAAAGTCCATATACAGCCGTGTCATTAACTGGTGGCCATAGTTACCGTACACATCAAAACCGGCTACCAGCAGGTAGTGAATGCGCTCCAGCAAGGCGTAATCTATCACCCAGGCGGTTTTCGGTGGTTGGCCCTGCAGGCCTTTTACCACGGTAGCGTTATCAAAGTGGCGAAATACTGTCAGGCTGGCATTGTGGTTATTACCGTTGCCATTCCAGATACCGTCGGTGGTAAGGTGCTGGCCATCTTTTAAAGCGTTGTTCATAAAATCGCTGCGGGCACGTAAATAATTACCCTGGCGCTTGGCAAAGGCCACCCAGCTCAATGCCCTGGCAGTGCTTTCTTTTTCCGCCGGTAGCCGCAAGTTATCCTGTTGCGACAAATAAAACGCTTCTACTTCAGCCGCGCCTGCCAGCTCTGGCGCAACAAAATACACCCAAAAGTGGTCGTTAATCACATTTAATGCTACCTGGCCACGGCACACCGGGCCTTTGATATAACCCATAATGGTGTTTTCGGCGCGCTCCAGCATAAAGCGGTAGCGCGCATTAACCGGCAGTTGCACAAAGGCGGTAAGCGGGTTGGCGGCTACCTCCGGTTGGTAACCCGGCAATTTGCTCACCTGATAGTCGGCCTCAACAAACCATTGCTGCCATTTGGCCAGCAAATCAGCGTTAATGTCATAGGGTTGATGGGTTTTATTCACGATGGTGGCGTGTATCGGTTGCAGCCGGTAATACACCCGGCTTACGCCTGGATCATCAAACGGCCGGCGGCTGGCGATAACCTCAACCGGCTGGCCGGGCGGGGTTTTTGAACGTACCAGATTATAAAACTGCGGGGGTTGATGTTTTGCATGCAGCGCGCTGAAGTACAGCTGCGAGGTAAATAAATGCTCGTAAATATAGCGGGCGCTAAGCTGCATCTTCAGGTTATCGGCGTTAAGCCATTGCTCCAGCCTGGCTACTTCGGCCAGTTCGGCGTCTGGCAGCGCGCTGGCCTGCGGCATAGCGGCACCGCGTTTTAACCAATCAAGCAAGGCATCGTGTTCTGCACTGCTTAACCCGGGCAAACCGTAGGGCATGCCGGCATAAGGCTGGCTTTGGGCATAGTGGTCAAATTCTTCAATAGTGGGGCAGCTTTGGTTGCGATCGAGGCTGAAATCAAAAGGTTTAGGCAGAATATCGCCTGGTGGCAGCGGGTGCTGTTGCTTTAATAACAAAGTGCGTGCCAGTACCGAAGCCTGCGTATTAGCTTGCGGGCTTTGTTGGCGTTCATTTAATACCGGAAAAAAGCCGCGCTCACGCCATGCTGCGGTGCCAAATGCGTCGGTAAACAGCCGGTTGGGAGTGGCCGCCAGCAGCCGTGCGCCGTCGTACACCTTTTCTTTATGCGCGCCGCGCTCTATGCCATCGGCGGAGGCCATATTCAGCTGGCAGGGCGAGTCATAGCAGGCATGACATACCACGCAGCGGGCGTCGATAACCGGTTTAATATGCTTGTTGTAATGATCGCTCAGCAGATCGTCGCTGGCAGTTGCTGCGCGGTTAGTTACTGCGGCCTTGCCGTATTGTGCATCTAATTGCCGGCTGGCCAGCGCAGCGCAGCCAACACAAACGAGTAATAAAATAATAACCAGGGTTTTGCGTGATGTGGCTGTCAAATGCATGTTTTCTCCGCGGGGCCACGCTGTTTGGCGGGCATAATCGGCCAATACTAATGCCAGATGCGGGCGGATGCAAAAATTGCAGCTGGTGGGGTGTTGCCGCGATAACCCCGCATTCTCAAACCCCGGCTGCTGTGCTAACCTGCCAGCATGTTGTTTTACCAGAGAAAGTGCATGCCAGAGCCCGGTTTTGTTGTGATCCACGCCAATCAGCTGGAAACGCTGCGCGAGCTGTTAGTACAGTGGCTTAGCAAACAGCCGGTGCCGGTGTTGGGCACGGAGCAAATTCTGGTGCAAAGTAACGGTATAGCGCAGTGGCTGAAGATGGCGCTGGCCGAAACCGCTAACGGCCACCCCGGCATTGCTGCCGGCTTAAAAGTGGAGCTGCCAAACCAGTTTGTCTGGCAACTGTACCGTGCTGTACTGGGCGACAGCATTCCAACCAGCCTGCCGTACGATAAGATCAATTTAAGCTGGCGTTTGCTGGGCCTGCTGCCGCAACTCACTGATGCGGTGTTTCAGCCATTACAACGCTATTTACAGGACGACAGTGACGGCCGTAAAAGCTATCAGCTGGCGCTGCGGCTGGCCGATTTGTTCGATCAGTATCAGGTGTACCGCGCCGACTGGCTGCAAAGCTGGCGCAGTGGCAGCAACATATTACCCAACAGCAAAAAACAGCAGGTACCAGACGACCAACTGTGGCAGCCGGCACTGTGGCGTTTACTGCAAAGCCAGTTAGCCAGCGTGGTGGGTGAGCTGGCGTTTTCCAGCCGTGCCGATGTGCATACCATGGCGTTAACCGCGCTGCAGCAGGGTAAGCTGCAACGACCGGATCTACTGCCCGATCGCATAGTAGTGTTTGGCGTGTCGTCACTGCCGCAGCAAACGGTAGAGCTGCTGGCCGCACTGGGCGCACAGCGTCAGGTGCTGCTGACGGTACTTAACCCGTGCCGGCATTTCTGGGGCGATATTACCCACGCCAAAGATGAGATCCGCGCCGCGCAACAACGGCATGGCCGCAAGCCGGGCTTACCGCCGGTGCTGGATACCGATGCACTGTATTTACATGCGCCGGTGTTGCTGGCTAGCTTGGGTAAGCAGGGCCGTGATTATATCAGCCTGCTGGATGGTTTTGATCAAAGTAGCCGGTATCAGCACTGGTTTAACGGCCGTATCGATTTATTCTCCGATCCGGTTGATGATATCAGCCAGCTGCCGTTATTAGCCCAGCTGCAGCAAGATATTCTCGAGCTTAACCCAACGCCACAGCCGCCGCGGCAAGTGGCCGATGGCGACAGCAGTATCAGCTTTCATATCGCCCACAGCCGCCAGCGTGAAGTGGAAATTCTGCAGGATAACCTGATCGCCGCCTTTGCGGCTGACCCGACGCTGAAGCCACGCGATGTGATCATTATGACGCCGGATATCAGCCTGTATCAAAGCCATGTGCATGCGGTGTTTGGCCGGCTGGCGCAGGACGATGCGCGCTTTTTGCCTTACACCTTAGCAGACCAGAGCCTGCGCGGCAGCCAGCCACTGATGCTGGCGCTGGAATACCTGCTGGATTTACCCAGCCAGCGCTTTAGCCTAAGTGAAGTGTGCGATTTACTCGATGTGCCGGCAATACAGCGCCGCTTTGCCATTAACAGCGAGGCGTTGCCACAGTTAAGGTTGTGGCTGACCGAAGCCGGAGTGCGCTGGGGGCTGGATGCACAGCAGCGCGCCAGCCTCGATTTAGCTGCGCCCGGCGATAGCTACAGCTGGATGTTTGCCATTGAACGGATGTTGCTCGGTTTTGCCATCGGCGATGTGCCGCTGTGGCAGGGCCGCGCGCCCTATGCCGAAGTCGCCGGTCTGGCCGCCGCTGAGCTTGGCCCGCTGCTGCAGTTTATTCAGCAACTGAAACGCTGGCATTTGCTGTTAACCGGACACAGCGCGCGTGAGCTGGCCGACTGGCAGCAACTGCTGTTAAGTGATAACGGCCTGCTGCACAGCTTATTTGATTTTAGCGACGAGCAGGACCAACTGATTTACGCCCGCTTAAGCCAGGGCCTGGCGCAGTTGGTCAGCGCAGCGCACAGCGGCGACTTTAACGGCAAGGTACAATTGGCAGTGCTGCGTGATGCCTGGCTGGAGCAAGCCGGCAGCAGTGGCTTAAGTCAGCGCTTTTTTGCCGGCAGCTTAACCTTTTCTACCTTAATGCCAATGCGCGCCATACCCTTTAAGCGTATTTACCTGCTGGGGCTGAACGACGGTGACTACCCGCGCTCACGCATGCGCGATGACTTTGACCTAATGGCCGGGGACTATCGGCCGGGCGATCGTTCGCGCCGTGATGATGACCGTTACCTGTTTTTAGAAGCGCTGCTAAGTGCACGCGAGGTTTTGTATTTAAGCTGGGTTGGCCGCGATATCCGCAATAACAGCGAGCTGCCGCCAAGCGTGCTGTTAAGCCAGTTGCTGGATCTGCTCGATAGCGGCTGGCAGCATACTGATGGCGATAAACCCTCAGTGGCCTTGTGTCACAGCTACCCGTTGCAGCCGTTTTCGCGGCAGTATTTTAACGGCAACTACGCCACCTATGCCCATGAATGGCAGGCTGCGCATGAGGCCATGCCGGCAATAGTTGCCAACAGCAGCGTGCAGCCGGAGCTGCCATTGCTGACCTTACGCCTGTTGGATGATTTTCTCGCCAACCCGTGCCGGCATTACTTACAACAGCGCTTTAAAACCCGTTTTTACCAAAGCGAACTGGCAAGTGATGATGCTGAACCCTTTGTGTTAAATGCGCTTGAACTGTATCAGTTAAAGCAGCAGTTGCTGGAGCAACTGTTAGCTGAGCCGCAGTTGGATGTCGATGCGGCTATGGCTCAGTTGGCGCGTGAAGCCAAATTGCCACTGGCATTGTTTGGTAGCTTAACCGGCGCCCAAATTGGCCGCGAAGCTAACGTAGTGTTTGCCCGTTACCGCGCCGGGGGTATCGACTGGCAGCGCCGCGCTACGCCGCTGCGGTTGGAGCTGAATCCGGCTGGTATAGCGCTGCATGACAGCCTGACAAATGTTTACCAAAGCCCGGCCGGCCAGCTGGCACTGTTGCAGCTTAGGCCCACCGCCATCCGCAATAAAGGCGAGCTGCGCTGGCATACGCTGCGCACCGCCTGGCTACAGCAACTGGCAGCCAATGCCGGCGGCGAAGCGGTCAGCACCTATCAGTATGGCCTGGATGATGCGGTGCAGTTATTACCGCAGCAGCAACGCATCGCAGCTGCACAGCTGGACGCCTTAGTGCAGTACTGGCAGCAGGGCCTTACGCAGCCGCTGCCGCTGCTACCGAAAACAGCGCTGTGTTTTGTGCAAACGCAGGATGAAGCCAAATGCCGCGAGCTGTTTGAAGGCGGCTATAACTTTGCCGGTGAGGTAGAAAGCGCGCCGGAGCTGCAGCGTTATTACCCCGATTTTGCCAGTTTACTGCAGGCCGGTTTTGCCGACTGGGCGCAAAAGCTGTATGGCCCGTTGTTGCAAACCCCGCTGGCAGAACAGGCTAACCAGGAGGCCGACGCATGAGCGACGTACAAGCCTTAGATGCGCTGAGCTTTCCGCTGCATGGCAGCCGCTTAATTGAAGCCAGCGCCGGTACCGGTAAAACCTATACCCTGGCGGCATTGTATTTACGTTTGGTGCTGGGCCATGGCAGTGCGGCAGATAGTGATAACGCTAATGCTGAGGCAGGCACAGGCTTTAGCCGGCTGTTATTACCACCGGAAATCTTAGTGGTGACCTTTACCCGCGCTGCCACGGCCGAGCTGCGCGACCGTATTCGTGCCCGGCTGGTCGAGGCAGCAACAGCTTTTCGTCTGGCCAGCACAGAGGATGAATTTTTACGCCGCTTACTGGCCGACACCCCGGCAGAGCAATTTGCCGCCTGCGCCGCACAGTTAAGCAGTGCAGCCGAATGGATGGACGAAGCGGCAATCTTTACCATTCATGGCTGGTGTCAGCGTATGCTGGCCGAGCATGCCTTTGACTCCGGCATGCGCTTTGGCGAGGCGCTGAGCGATGACAATCAGCAGCTGTTACATATGCTGGCCTGTGATTACTGGCGCCGCTTTTTATACCCGCTGGCTGACGCTAATGTGCTGCAGGCGCTGGGCGCCATTGCCAAAACCCCGGAAACCCTGCTTAGCGAAGTGCGGCCCTGGCTGCAGGCCGATGCAGTAAACCTGCGCTTTAACGCTGCCGGCCTGCCGTTGCCAACCGCATTAAGCCCGGCAGAGGCCGCCGCACCCTTACTGCAATGGCAAACTGAGCTTGATAGCCACTGCCGGCAGCTGCAACAGGCGTTAACAGCCGATGCGCTAATGTTGCTGGACGATGCCTACGCCAACGGCTGGTTAAACGGCACTAAATACCGAGCGGCCAGTTGGAGCGCTGAGCGGCAATGGTGGCAGGCGATATTAGCCCAGCCGCAGCTGCTGAATAGCCGCGAGACCGATTTTGCTGCCATGGTACAAAAATTCAGTGGCGACAAACTGGCAGCGGCACAAAAGAAAGGCCAGCCGCTGGTTAGTCATGCGTTATTTGAGTTATTTAACCACAGCACGGCGTTGTTGGCGGCCAAGCCGGAGCTGGCACTGGCGGTGCGCCACCATGCTGCGCTGTGGTTAGCCGATGAGTTCGCCAAACAGAAACGCGCGCGCGCTGAGCTGGATTTTAATGATTTATTGCTGCAGCTGCATCAGGCGCTGCAAGGCGAGGGTGGTGCGGTATTGGCTGCCCGCATTCGTGCCCAGTATCCACTGGCGATGGTCGATGAATTTCAGGATACCGATCCGCTGCAGTTTGCCATTTTTCGCGCCATTTACCCCGATGTGCAAAGCCGCGATACCGGGCTGATTATGGTCGGCGATCCCAAGCAAGCGATCTATAGCTTTCGCGGCGCCGACTTACATACTTACCTTAGCGCCCGCAGTTTAACCGCCGGCCGCCATTACAGCCTGGGCACTAACTTTCGCTCCACCACGGCGCTGGTCGACGGCGTAAATCAGCTGTTTGCCCAGGCAGAGCAGCAGCAGGGCGCCTTTGGTTTTGGCAACAGCGAGACTACGCCGCTGCCGTTTTTGCCGGTTAAGGCTAAGGGTAAAGCGCAGCAGTTAGTGCTGGCCGACAGGGCGCTACCGGCAGTGAATTACTATCTGCCGGACACCGATGCTGCGGAGCTGAAAAAAGGCGCTTATCAGGCACTGATGGCACAGGCCTGTGCTGATGAGATTGCTAACTTACTGCAGCAAGCCAAAGCCGGTAAGGCAGGTTTTAGCCGCGCCGATAGCTTTGGCAGCGCTGATGGCTTTAGCAGTGAGCAGAGCTTTAGCGCACTGCAGCCGGCTGATATTGCTATTTTGGTGCGCGACAGAAATGAAGCGGCGCTGGTAAGACGCGAGCTGACTGCGCGTAATGTGCGCTCGGTATATTTATCAGATAATGAATCGATTTTCCAAACTATCGAGGCCAACGCTGTGCTGTGTTGGCTGCGTGCCTGCCAGCAACCGGAAGATGAAAACCTGCTGCGCGCGGCACTGGCGCTGCCGTTATCCGGCAACAGCGATGCCCAGTTACAGCTGTGGCTGAATGACGAACAAGCCTGGGAGCAACTGACCGAACAAGTACGCGAGTTTCGCCAAATCTGGCGCTTTAAAGGCGTATTGGCGATGCTAAGCAGCTGGCTGCATTACTTTGCGCTGCCGGCGAAATGGCTGTCGCAAGCGCAGGGCGAGCGGCGCTTAACCAATGTGCTGCATTTAGCTGAACTGCTGCAAAGCGAAAGCCAGCAACGCGACGGTGAAAGCGGTTTAGTGCGCTGGCTGGCCGAGCAGCTGGAGAGCCCGACCAGCAGCGATGAGCAGCAACTGCGGCTGGAGAGCGATCAGCAGCTGGTGCAGGTGGTCACCATCCATAAAAGTAAGGGCCTGCAATATAACCTGGTGTTTCTGCCCTTTATCTGCGGCTTTAAAAATGTCAAAAAAGGCCAGCCACAGCGCTATTTTAACGGCACACAAATGGTGCTGGATTTAACCCCGGACGATACTGCGCTGGCACAAGCCGAGCGCGAACGGCTGCTGGAAGATATCCGTTTATTGTATGTGGCGCTAACGCGGCCGGTGTATGCCTGCTGGCTGGGCTTAGCGCTGTTTAGCGAAGGCGCGGCGAAAAAAAGCAAACTGTCGCAAAGTGCTGTCGGTTATCTGCTTGGCATCGCCGATGAGCCGACGCCGGCGGACTTACAGCAGGCGCTGGCAGCATTGCCGTGGCAGCACACACCGCTGCCGCAGTTTTGTAAGTTCATGCCAGATGCTCAGCTTAGCCAGCTTACGGCGGCGCTTAAGCTTAACGCGCCGTTAAAGCGTGAGCACTGGTGGATAGCAAGCTATTCAGCACTGCGCAGCGGCAATAAACCGGCAGCTGAGGCGGCGACAGCGCTGCTGGCAGCCGATACTGCGCTGGATGCACTGTTGCAGGAAGAAGCCATTGAACTGGCCGCCTACAGCG
Organism: Rheinheimera pacifica; assembly: GCF_900108485.1. Classification (GTDB taxonomy): domain Bacteria; phylum Pseudomonadota; class Gammaproteobacteria; order Enterobacterales; family Alteromonadaceae; genus Alishewanella; species Alishewanella pacifica. Next base: position 229,498 of record NZ_FNXF01000001.1, read on the forward strand.
AGCAACAGGTATCGATACACGATTTTCCGCGCGGTGCTGTGCCCGGCACCTTTTTACACCAATTACTGGAAGATGCGCAGCAACAGGGCTTTGCCCAATGCGATGACGCTTTTATTGCACAGTTGCTGCAACGCAGCTTAAGCCAGCATAACTGGCTAAGCTGGCAACCGGTGTTGCATAGCTGGCTGACACAGCTGCTGCAGGTGCCATTGTCTGGTGTACAACTGGCGCTGAACCAGTTAGCGCAGGTAAAAGCCGAGTTGGAGTTCTGGCTGCAAAGCTGTGCCGTCAACGTACTGCAGCTTGATGCGCTGATTACCCGCGCCATACTGCCTGGCTTGCCACGGCCGGCATTGCTGCCCGATACACTAAACGGCATGTTAAAAGGCTTTATCGACTTAACCCTGCAAGGTAGCGATGGCCGCTATTGGGTGCTGGATTATAAATCGAACTGGTTGGGCGAACAGAGCAGCAGCTATAGCCCGGACAGCATGCAACAGGTGCTGTTGGATAAACGCTACGATGTGCAGGCGGCGCTGTATATGTTAGCACTGCACCGGCTGTTAAAGCTGCGCCAGCCCGGCTATCTGCAGGCGCCGCAAAACTATATCGGCGGCGCGCTATACTGGTTTATCCGCGCGCCACAGCAGGGCCAATTGCTGCTTAATGCCGATATCAGGCTGCTGCAGCAATTAGATGCCTTATTTGCCGGTGAGCCGGTAGCGGCGGAGACTGATTATGCAGTTTGATTTATTTGCTCAGCAAAACAGCGGGCAACAGCCGACGACATCCAACAACGCCCTGACAGATTTAAACCAGATGCAGGCGCTGTTGCAGCGCTGGACTGAACGGCGCTGGCTACGTGCTTTAGATGCGCAGTTACCGCAAACCTTGCATCAGCTGGCTGCCGAGCCCAACCCACTGGTTTGGCTGCTTAGCGCCTTGCTGTGTCATCAGTATGGCCGCGGCCACAGCTGTATTTTATTGCAGGATTTACTCAGCGACCCCGACGGCTTGCTTAGCCTGCCGCCACAAAACCAGTTTTTACAACGCTTTAGCGACAGGCCTTCCACCATGTTGCAGGGCTTAACACTGCAGGATTATCGCGCGGCACTGGCGCAAAGCGCCTGGCTGCAAGGGGAGGCCGGCGCGCCGCTGGTGTTGGCCGACGAGCGCTTGTATTTAAACCGGCTGTATCAGGCCGAACAGCAGGTAAAGCAGCAGATAAACCGCCGCGTCAGCACAGTGTTGCCGCTGCCGGCGACTGTTACAGCGCAACTGGAGGCGTTATTTCCGCCAGCCGCGCTAACCTCAGCAACCGCGCCAACTGAGCCGGACTGGCAAAAGCTGGCCTGCGCTATGGCGCTGCAGCGGCGCTTTGCCATTATTACCGGCGGCCCGGGCACCGGCAAAACCACCACAGTAGTAAAACTGCTGGCGCTGTTGCAACAGGGGGCGGCGCTTAATCAACAGCGTGAGCTGAATATTAAACTGGCGGCGCCAACCGGTAAGGCGGCGGTGCGGCTAACTGAATCGATTAGCGGCGCGTTAAGCAGATTACCGGCAGAGCTGACAGCGGCAATACCTACCGAAGTTACCACCTTGCACCGCTTGCTCGGCGCGCTGCCAAACCGGCGCAGCTTTAAGCATAACAGCGATAACCCGTTGCAACTGGATGTGCTGGTGGTCGATGAAGCCTCGATGGTCGATTTAGAAATGATGGCGGCGCTTTTGGCCGCGCTGCCGGAGCGGGCGCAACTGGTGCTGCTGGGCGATAAAGATCAGTTATCCTCGGTAGAAGCCGGTTCTGTGCTGGGCGATTTATGTCGTGGTGCGGATCTGGGCGGCTACAGCAGCGATACCCTGGCGCTGCTTACACCCTTTACTGCATTGCCATTGGCTGATTGGCAAGGCGAAGGCAGCATGTTAAATCAGGCCACGGTCATGCTGCGCCACAGCCACCGCTTTGATAGCAAATCCGGCATTGGCCAGCTGGCAGCTGCAGTAAACCGCGGTGATATTCAGGCCCCGGCGCTATTTACACAGTTTGACGATATTACGCTATTAGCCGGTAATACGCCGGAGGCCTTAAAAGCCCCAGTGGTGGCCGGCTACAGCCAGTATCTGCAGCTGATGCAACAGCCGGCAACAGATCGCGAGCAATGGGCCGGCGCGGTGCTGGGCTGCTACAGCCGCTTTCAGCTGCTGTGCGCGCTGCGTAGCGGTGACTGGGGCGTGGAAGGGTTAAACCGGCAAATCAGCCAGTGGCTGAGCAGCGCTGGTTTGATTGATGCGCGCCAGCATTGGTACGCCGGCCGGCCGGTAATGATGCAGCGCAATAACTACAGCTTAGGTTTAATGAACGGTGATATCGGCATTACGCTTGTGGACCCGCAAAGCGGCCAGTTACGGGTAGTGTTTCAACTCTCCGATGGCAGCTTAAAGTGGGTATTGCCCAGCCGCCTAAGCGAGGTAGAAACCGCCTTTGCCATTACGGTGCATAAATCGCAGGGCTCGGAATTTAACCACTGCTGCCTGGTGCTGCCAGCGGATAACAGCCCGCTGCTAAGCCGTGAGCTGCTGTACACCGGCATTACCCGTGCTAAACAGCAATTTACGCTGCTGTGTGCCAACCCGGCGTTATTACCGCAAGCCATAGCAAGGCGCGTCGCGCGTAGCAGCGGGCTTTAACCTTTAGCGCTTTGTAACTGCACTAACGCCGCTGCAAGTTCAGCGCTATTGGGTGGGTTACAACCCTGGCGGGCGATATTTAAACTGGCGGCCAGCATGGCTTGCTGCAGGCACTGTGTTAGTTGTGCGGCGCTGATCTGCGCTGCGGTCGGCAAGCCCAGCTGTAACAGTGCGGCCAGTAAATTTGCCCAAAAGGTGTCGCCGGCGCCGACGGTATCGACAAAGGGCGCGGCCGGAATTACCGCCAGGCTGATTTGGTGTTGCTGCCAGTACAGGGTAGCGCCTTTATCGCCTTCGGTTAGCGCTATCAGTGCAGTTGGCGCAGTGGCCCGCAGGGCGGCAAGGGCATCGGTGGTGCTAAGCTGTGGATATAACAGTTGTAAGTCTTCATCACTGGCTTTAATAAACTGGCTTAGCGCGGTGACTTCAGATAAAAAGCTGTGGTAGGTGCTAACGTCTGATACGGCATTTAACCGCACATTAATATCAACGCTGATTAAGATCTGTTTTGCTGCAGCTGCCTGCAATACTGCGCGGATACGCGGCGCATCTTCCGGCTCCAGCGCCAACGACCCCAGGTGTAACAGCTTGCAGTCGCTGGCCAGTGCGGCAATTTGCTGCTCTGCACTGACAGCGCGGTCGGCAATGCCGCTGCGGTATAAGCTGTACTGTGGTTGCTGCTGAGCATCCACACTAACCATAGCCAGCGACGATGGCGCAGGGCTGAAAAACGGCAAGCCGTAGCGGGCGCCGTTGTCGGCCAGATAGCGGGCAAACTGTTGGCCAAAATGGTCTTGCGATAACGGCGATAAATAACAGACATCGATACCCCGGCGGGCAGCGCCTATCACCACGTTAAACGGGGAGCCGCCCAAACAGGGCTGGTACAGGCCGTGCCCAGCCGGCATTATATCGACTACATTCTCTCCAATTACTGCAAGCATAGGGTAATCCTGTTATGTTAGGTCGCCGCGTGCTGTGTTACACAGCCGCTGTTAAAAAGCGTCGCCAATAGCAGCAAAATCATATAACTTAATGCATTAAGATGATAGTGAAAAGCACGATAATGACAACGAAATTAACCCTGAAAAGTGTCGCCAAAACCTTAGGTGTGTCTACGGCGACCATCTCTAATGCTTTTAACCGGCCGGATCAGCTGTCAGTAGCGCTGCGGGAAAAAATTCTCGGCGCCTGCCATGAGCTGGGCTATTTAGGCCCGAATAAGGCGGCGCAGTCGTTACGCACCGGCAGCTCGGGCATAGTGGCGGTAATTTTGTCTGACTCGCTGGAATATATGGTGAGCGACCCGGTGGCCAGCCAGTTTTTACAGGGCGTCAGCCGTGAGTTGGAACGGCACCATTTGCACTTGCTGTTGTTTTCCGGCCAGGCGACTAACCCGGATGCGATCAGCGATTTTGTCGACGGCTTTATCTGCTATGGTGCACCGCGTAATACCGGCTTAATTGAGCAGCTGCGTTTGTCAAAAAAACGCGTGTTAACGGTCGATTTTGACCTGCCGGGCCGCCCTTCGGTGAATATTGATAACGAGCAGGCCGCTTTTGACAGCGCCATAGCCGTGCTGCGGGACAAGGATACCGTTGCCGTGTTGGGCTTGCGTTTAATTGATGCTGCCCGCAGCCAGCCGGTAGGCGATAAACCGATGTGGGACAATCAAAGCTCTATAGCACACCGCCGTTTAGACGGTTATCTGAGGGCGATGCAGCAACGCGGCTTAACCCTGGCAGCCGATTATTTATGGCATATTCCCGAGAGCAACCAAAACTATGCCCGTGAGGCCGCCAAAGCGGTGCTGGCAATGACGCCCAGGCCCACGGTATTGCTGTGTATGAGCGACCTTATCGGCTTAAGTGCGATGCGCGAAGCACTGCAACTGGGTTTGCGTATTCCGCAGGATATTCGCGTTGTCGGTTTTGATGGTATTGCAGAAACGCTGCGCTACCACCCGACGCTAACGTCGGTGTGGCAATTCAGTGATGCTAAAGGTGAAGCGGCCGTGCGGGCGTTTTTAAGCGCGGACGACAGCTCACAATTATTACCTTACCAGCTGCGCTTAGGCGAAAGCAGTTAAAGCACACTCTGGTACAAGGCATTCAGGCTCAGGCTTTGTGCCGCTGCATCAGGCGCTTGCCAGTGCATAGTGGCCTCTAAACTGGCAAGCTGAATATGCAAGCCGGCGCTGTGGCCCTGATGGTGCCATTGCAGCTGATATGCCTGCTCTGTCAGTTGCTGGCTGAATTCACCGTTAAATGCCGGCATGCTGCGGCGCAGTTTAATCAGCTGACACAGTGCCTGCACCACTGGTTTTTGCAGCGCTTGCTCTACTTTGGCGGCAGTTAAATAGGGCCGGCCAATATCGCGGCCTACGCGGCTTTGCTGCAGCAATTCAATGTCGTTTTCCATCGCCAGCAAACCGGCGTAATAAATTTGGCTGATGCCCGGGCAAAACAGCTGAATGGCGCGGGCCAGCAGATACTGCTGGTCGTTTTGACCCAGCGCATCATAAAAGCTGCAATTCACCTGATACAAATCCACGTTGTTAGCGGCATTGCCGGTGGCCAGCTTTGAGCTGCCGTTGCTGTTGGCATGAATGGTTTCTACCAGGCTGTCCAGTTGTGGATCCGTCAGCAAGCCGGGTTGGCCCTGATAATCGGCTGCATCAACAATGCCAATGCCATCGTGGGTATCCAGTACCGTTATACAGTTGCGCGGTGCTATATCCAGCCAGTGCTTCAATGCATCGGCATTGCGGCTGAACAAGGTGTGCAGCACCAGTGGCGGCAGGGCGAAGTCGTATACCAGATCGCAGCGCCGGGCTATCTCAATCTGGGTTTGGTGGTAGCCGTGTATTTCTACCAGACATACCATGCCGCGCGCTTTGGCTTGTTCAGATAAGGCCGCAATAAATTCAAAGGTTTCCGGCAGCATAAAGCAGCGGGTGCCGGCTTTTTTAATGGCATAACCGGCGGCATCCAGACGAATATATTTCACGCCGTTTTCGGTAAAGCGGTCTAAAATGGCCTGCAAGTAGGCTTTGCCGGCAGTTGAGTTAACATCAATATCAATCTGGTTGGCGGTAAAGGTGGTCCAAAACGGAATTTTGCGGCCATCTTTTAGCGCGATATCGGTAAAAAACGGTGTCGGCCGTGGCCGGTATACGGCGGCAAGTTGCTCTGCCGCGGCATCTGCAGCAAACACTTTGTCGCGGGTTAAAAACAGCGGCCAGTAGGGTGAGGCTTCGCCTTTTTCCAACACATCAACAAATTGCGGCGACTGCGCCGACATATGGTTCACAATCATATCAGCCATCAGCGGGTAGTCCTGCGCTAAAGCACGGATATCGCTCCAGTCGCCCAGCCGGCTGTCTACTGCGGTATGGTCGGTTGGGTCAAAGCCGGCATCTTCGCCGTCTATCGGCGGGTAAAACGGCAGCAAATGTACACCATCAAATAAGCCGGCCAGCGGGCCTTGCAGCATCGTGTGTAAGTCTTTGATTTTGCCGCCGCTTAGCCGGTCAATATAGGTGATCAGCTGAATTTGGTTGGCGTTGTTCTGACGATTCATGGCATATATCCTGAAAAAAAAATTTGCTTCTTAAACGATTAAGATATAGCTTTAAGCCAACGGACTCCTTTGTCAACCCCCGGCGCATAATAAACCCAAGCCGGCCTGAGAAAGCGGCTCGTACAAATAAGCCTGCTCAGCCCGGTGCGCTTACACCAGCTGGCAACAGGCCACAAACGGGGAAACACTATGCTTACTACTGATGCGAAGCGTCAGGCTGTCGGGGCAGCCGAAACGTTAGATCGCGCCGTGGGTTTGCAGCGCCAGGTGCGCTGGATGACCTACCTGATGTTTTTTGTCTTTGCCATGACCACCGATGCGGTGGGCGTGATCATTCCTGAAGCCATGGCGGAATATCAGTTAACGATGTTTCAGGCCAGTGCCTTTCATTATGTACCGATGCTGGCGATTGGTTTGGCCGGGTTATTCCTCGGCCGGCTGGCGGATAAACTCGGCCGCAAAAAGCTGATTATCGTTGGCTTAAGCCTGTACGCCGTATCCTGCTATGCCTTTATGGCCGGCAACAGTGCGCTGTTTTTTATCTTACTAATGGGCCTGTGCGGCCTGGCCATCGGTATTTTTAAAACCGCCGCGCTGGCGTTAATCGGCGATATCAGCCCTGACAGCCAAAGCCACACCCGCACCATGAACACGGTAGAGGGCTTCTTTGCTATTGGCGCTATAGTCGGCCCGGCACTGGTGGCGCTGATGATTGCCGCTTCTATTCACTGGACCTCATTGTATTTGCTGGCCGGCTTGCTGTGTACCTTGCTGGTGGTGATGTCGGCCCGGCTGCCTTACCCGCCGTATCAGGCCGCTGCAGATCAGGTGTCGCTGCGTCGTTCCATGCTGCTGCTAAAAGATCGCTACGCGCTGGGCTTTTCGCTGGTGATAGCGCTGTATGTTAGCTGTGAAGTGGCGATTTTTGTCTGGTTGCCCACCTTATTAGCCGATTACGACGGCCGCTGGAGCTTACTGGCCGCGCAGGCTATTACGGTATTTTTTATTTTGCGTGCGCTGGGGCGTTTTCTCGCCACAGCCATCTTAAACCGCTTTTGCTGGAGTAGCGTGATGGCGGTGTTTACGCTGTGTATTTTTGTCTGTTTTGCCGCCAGTATGCTCGGTGGTAAAGCAGTTGCAGTATGGCTGATGCCGCTGTCCGGGCTGTTTATGTCGATGATTTACCCGACACTGAATTCCAAAGGTATCAGTTGCTTCCACCGGCAACAGCATGGCGCTGTGGCAGGCTTGTTACTGGCGTTTACCGCGCTGGCGGCGGCCGTAGCACCGGCATTAATGGCCGTGCTGGGTGATTGGGCCAACGATGTAACCGCCGGTTTTTATCTGGCCACGCTGTTTTCGGCGTTATTGGCCATTGCCATGGTTTACAACTGGCTGAAACAGCCAGCCAAAGCTAAGCTGGAGCAAATGTCTTCCGGCTAGCTTTTTTATAGCAGTAAAAACTTAAACGATTAAGTTATAAGCAGACTATCCAAAGAATAGATCGCGATTTCAACACGGGAGATAGACAATGAAACAGTATAATTTGACACCAGGCTCACTTGCTCTTGCTGTCACGCTGGCGCTAAGCAACAGCGCAGCGATGGCACAACAGGCAGAAACTAATACAAACGAGCCGGCCGCAGCACAATCAGACGGCGCTGGTTTAGGCTTTGAACGCATCGTGGTTACCGGTGCGGTATCGCGTAATCAAACGGTTATGCAGTCCAGCGTGTCGGTCAGCAGCCTGACACTGGATGATATCGCCGTTGCCACGCCGCGCAGCACGGCCGAGATTTTCCGCATGCTGCCTGGCGTGCGCAGTGAAGCCAGCGGCGGTGAAGGTAATGCCAATATTGCCGTACGCGGCTTGCCGGTAGCATCCGGCGGCGCCAAGTTTCTTACCTTGCAGGAAGATGGTTTACCGGTCATGCAGTTTGGTGATATCGCCTTTGGTAATGCCGATATTTTTCTGCGGGCCGATGCTACTTTAGCGCGGCTGGATGTGATCCGCGGCGGCTCGGCCAGCACTACCGCCAGTAATTCGCCGGGCGGTATTATCAATTTTGTCAGTAAAACCGGTGAAGAAAACGGCGGCAGTATCGCCTTTACTACCGGGCTGGATTACGACAGCTTCCGCACCGACTTTGATTACGGCGGTGATATTAACAGCGATATGCGTTTTCATCTGGGCGGCTTTGTGCGTCAGGGCGAAGGCGTGCGCGACCCGGGTTATCAGGGCGAAAAAGGCTTTCAGTTAAAAGGTAACCTGACCAAAGAATTCGATACCGGCTATGTGCGGCTGTACTTTAAACATTTAAACGACAAAGCCACCAGCTATATGCCGATGCCAATGTTTGCTGATGGCAGCTCAGTGCCGGGTTATGACGCCGGTTCAGATACGCTGCAGTCGGTGTATTTAACCCAAACCGTGCGTTTAAACGGCGATAATCAAATCTCCCGCGGTGACCTGCGCGATGGCATGAACCCCAAAGTAAACAGCGTGGGCGTAGAAGCGGTGTTTGATTTAGCTGAAGGCTGGACGCTGGAAAACCGTTTTCGCGTTAGTGATGTCAGCGGTAACTTTAATACGCTGTTTCCGGCAGAAGTAGGCAATGCGCAAGGCATCGCCGACAGTATCGCCGGCGCCGGTGCTAATTTAACTTACGCCGTAGGGCCCAATGCCGGTGAGGCTTACAGCGCAGAAAACGCCATGCGTATTCACACCTTTGATATTGAGATAGACGATTTTGGTTCTATCGTGAACGACTTAAAGCTGTCACGCCGCTTTGGCGAGGTTGATGTTAATGTTGGTTATTACATCGCCGATCAAAGTATCAGCATGTCGTGGTTGTGGAACTCGTATTTAATGGCGTTAAAGGGCAACAATGCCGAGTTGTTAAATGTTACTGCTGCAGACGGTACGGCGTTTTCCGAGCAGGGCCTGACTGCCTACGGCGTGCCGTTTTTCGGCAACTGTTGCCAGCGTAACTACGATACCGACTACAGCATTAAAGCGCCTTATGCTGGTTTAAGCTGGGCCTATGGTGATTTATCGCTCGATGCCAGTATCCGCCGCGATATCGGCAGTGCTTCAGGCACTTATGCCGGTGCGGTACAAAGCAGCCGTGATATGAACGGCGATGGTGTAATCAGCCAGGTAGAGCAAAGCGTATCGGGTATCGATTTAGCCAACGCCAGCATCGTTAATTACAGCTGGGGCTACAATTCCTACTCGGCAGGGGCTAACTATCAGTTTAATAAAGACTGGGCAATGTTTGGCCGTATCAGTAAAGGCGGGCGCGCCAATGCTGACCGTTCATTATTTGGCAAAGTCAATGCTGATGGCAGCGTAGCTAAAGAAGATGCGGTAGATGAAGTTACCCAGTATGAGCTTGGTAGTAAAAGCCGGCATGGTAATTTAAACCTGTTTGCTACCTTGTTTTTTGCAGAAACCGAAGAGCAAAACTTTGAAGCCACCAGCCAGCGCTTTTTCGACCGTACTTACAAAGCGCACGGTATTGAGCTGGAAAGCAGCTACCGCATCGGCGATTTTGATATGCGCGGCTCCGTTACCTGGACCGATGCCGAGATCAGCAAAGATGCGCTGAGCCCGGAAGTGGTGGGTAATACACCCAGGCGCCAGGCCGACTTTGTTTATAACCTGTTGGCACGTTACTTCTTTGAGCAAGCTCAGTTTGGTGTCAGCATCATTGGCACCACAGCTGCCTATGCTCAGGATAACAACGATCTGAAATTCAGCGGCTACACTCAGGTCAATGCGTTTGCCAGCTACAATCTGGCGGAAAACCTGACTGTGTCGCTGAACATCAACAACCTGTTTGATGAAATTGGCCTGACAGAAGCCGAAGAAGGCTCAGTGCCGGCTAACGGCATTATTCGCGCCCGCACCATCAATGGCCGCAATGCCTCTTTGGGCTTAGCGTATCGTTTCTGATAAGCCAGCCTGAAACTGGAAACTGCGGGCCTTTGCCCGCCGTTGGTTTAATTTGCGGTTCACTTCAGTATGCTAACATTCACTGACATTCTCAGCTTAGCGGAGTGAACTATGCAACAACGTCAGCAACAGATCAGCAAAGAACTGCTTAAACAAGGCTCTTATATCAACGGCAACTGGTTACAGCACACTGATACCTTTGACGTGATTAACCCGGCTAACCAGCAGTTACTTGCTAAGGTTGCCATCGCCGGCGCCAACGAAGCGCAGCAAGCGGTACTGGCGGCAGACAACGCCTTTACCGGCTGGGCCGCCAAACCGGCAGCAGAGCGCGCACAGTTATTGCAAAGCTGGTATCAACTGGTGATGCAGCATCAGGATGATTTAGCCCGCTTACTGACGCTGGAACAAGGTAAACCCCTTAGCGAAGCCAAAGGCGAAATAGCTTATGGCGCCTCATATTTGCAATGGTTTGCCGAAGAAGCTAAACGCTTATACGGCGATACCATACCGGCACCCTCCAACGATAAACGCATTATTGTGCAGCGCCAGCCGGTCGGCGTGGTGGCCGCGATAACACCCTGGAACTTCCCTAATGCGATGCTGGCGCGTAAAGCCGCAGCAGCACTGGCAGCCGGCTGTACCTTTGTGGTGAAACCGGCGCAGCAAACGCCGTTATCGGCGCTGGCGCTGGCCGAATTAGCCCACCAGGCTGGTATTCCGGCCGGGGTGTTTAACGTGGTGGTAGGCACCGATGCCAAAGCCATTGGCGAAGTATTTACCGGGCACGCTAAAGTCGCCAAGTTCAGCTTTACCGGCTCCACTGCCGTGGGTAAGCAGTTGGCCAAGCAATGCGCCGACAGCGTAAAGCGCGTAACGCTGGAGCTGGGCGGCAATGCACCCTTTATCGTGTTTGATGATGCCGACCTGGATGCCGCCGTACAGGGCCTGATGGCGGCCAAATTTCGTAACGCCGGCCAAACCTGCGTTTGTGCCAACCGCATTCTGGTGCAGCGCGGCGTGTATCAGGCCTTTGCCGATAAGTTAGCCATTGCCGTTACCCAGCTTAACGTTGCTGATGGCCTGGCTGCAGGCAGTCAGATAGGGCCGTTAATAGATGGTAAAGCGGTAGAGAAAGTAGCAAAACTGCTGCAAAGCGCGCTGGACGATGGCGCTAAAGTGCTGCTGGGCGGTAAAACCCACAGTGCCGGTAAGCAGTTTTTCCAGCCGACCTTGCTTAGCGATGTCAGCGCGGATATGGCCATAAGCAATGAAGAAATTTTCGGCCCGGTGGCGCCGTTAATGGCGTTTGATACTGAAGCCGAAGCAATAGCGCTGGCCAACAGCACCGAATATGGTTTGGCGGCGTATTTTTACAGCCGTGATATCGGCCGGGTGTTTCGTGTGGCGCAAGCGTTGCAGTTTGGCATGGTGGGTATTAACGAGGGCATAGTATCTAATGCCGCCGCACCTTTTGGTGGCATCAAACAATCCGGCTATGGCCGCGAAGGCTCTAAATACGGTTTGGACGATTACACCAATTTAAAATACCTGTGTTTGGGCGGGCTGTAGCGGGCGCTGTTACAATCGGGATCGGGTTAAGATATTGCGATTGATGAAGCCATTGCTTTGTATCAGCGCCAGCGCTATAACAGACGCTGGTATGCTAAAGAGTAAGTACCGTGACGAGCCAGGCAATAATTCAAAACGAGATCCAACTGGTTTATATCAGTGATCGTTGCGCCAGCACGGATGATGTAGCTATTAATAAAATAAAGCTGCGCGCCGAGCCGAATAACCTGCGGCGTAATATTACCGGCGCTTTATTATTTACCGAGCGCTATTTTTTGCAATATCTGGAAGGCGAAGCTGCGGTAGTTGACGCACTCTATGCCAGTATCTGCCGCGACAAAAGGCACACCAATGTGCGGCTATTACTGCGTAAACCGATACAACAGCGGGACTTTTCCCGCTGGAGTCTGGGGGTGAAAAAATTACTCGATAACGAAGAAAACCAGGACTTGATCGCAGTACTGAATATGCTGGGCCAGGCCAGTAACATCAACGAAAGCCAACTCGACTGGTTTAAGCTGGCATTGAAATAGCAGTTATTTGCTACTTGCAATAAGTGAAAATTACTCAATATTCTGGATCTGCTCACGCATCTGCTCAATTAACACCTTAAGCTCCACCGCGGCATTGGTAATCTCAGTGCTAATAGCCTTAGATGACAGCGTATTCGCTTCGCGGTTAAATTCCTGCATCATAAAATCGAGACGCCGGCCGCAGGCGCCGCCTTTTTTCAGCGTATGGCGGGTTTCTTTAATGTGAGCATCAAGGCGGTCCAGTTCTTCGGCGACGTCGGATTTTGACGCTAAAAACGCCATTTCCTGCTCTAAACGGCCTTGTTCTATATCGGCTTTAATCTCGTTTAAGCGGTTTACAATGCGATCGCGCTGCCATTGCATTGCTTGTGGCAGGTGCGTGCGGACAAAAGCCACTTGCTCGCCAATGGCGGTTAAGCGTTGCTGGATCATTTGCTCAATGGCGTCACCTTCGCGGCCACGGCCGGCTAAGAAGTCTTGTAAGGCAGCGTCGAAACCGGCCAGCAACTCGCCTTGCAGTGCGTCTAAATCTTCTGTTGGTGTTTCCATTACACCCGGCCAGCGCAGGATGTCGGCAATGTTGAGTTGCGCTTGCGGTGCTTTTTGCAGTAATTGCTGGGCTTTTTGCAGCAATTGCTCGGCGAATACTTCGTTTAACGTCAGCTCGCCAGCGGCCTGGTTGGCATGATAGCGTAGGTTAACTTCTATTTTGCCGCGTTGCAGGCTGTTACGTAGTTTGTCGCGCAGCAGGCTTTCTAAGCCGCGAAACTGCTCCGGCAGGCGAAAGTAGGACTCCAGGTAACGCTGGTTTACCGAGCGGATCTCCCACTGGGCGGTGCCCCAGCTGGCTTTGGTTTCATGGCGGGCGAAGGCGGTCATGCTGTGGATCATAAAAGGCTCTCTGGCGACAAATAAACACCGAGTATACCGCAGGATAACGGAATTTGGCGAATTGATAGCCCTTACCAGCATAACCTCTTATAATAACCGCCATTGTTAATTTCAGGAGTGCAGCTATGCGTCCAAGTGGCAGAACCGCCAGTCAGATCCGTCCCCTTACTTTTACCCGTCAATTTACCGCTCATGCTGAAGGCTCAGTATTGGTTGAATTTGGTAATACCAAGGTAATTTGTACCGCCAGCGTAATTGAAGGTGTGCCGCGCTTTATGAAAGGCCAGGGCAAGGGCTGGATCACTGCCGAATACGGCATGCTGCCACGCGCTACCCATACCCGTAATGACCGCGAAGCGGCACGCGGTAAACAAGGTGGCCGCACGATGGAAATTCAACGCCTTATTGGCCGTGCGCTGCGTACCGCAGTGGATTTAAAACTGCTGGGTGAAAATACCATTACTATCGACTGTGATGTAATTCAGGCCGATGGCGGCACCCGCACTGCCTCTATAACCGGCGCTTGTGTGGCCTTAGTTGATGCATTAAACCATATGCGCGCCAAAGGTATTATTAAAACCAACCCGTTGAATTTTATGGTAGCTGCGGTATCGGTAGGTATTTATAAAGGCACTGCGGTGGCCGATTTAGATTACGCTGAAGACTCAAACGCGGAAACTGATATGAATATCGTGATGACCGAAACCGGCAAAGTGATTGAAATTCAGGGTACGGCCGAAGAAGCGCCGTTTAGCTTTGAAGAAATGCAGCAGATGATGGATTTAGGCAAGCATGCCATCCGTGAAATTATCGACGAGCAAAAGCGCGTTCTGGCATAACAAGCAAAGGATACAACAGCATGATCAAGTCGTTTCAACGTGAATTTATTGAGTTTGCGCTGTCGCGTCAGGTATTAAAGTTTGGCAGCTTTACGCTGAAATCCGGCCGTACCAGCCCGTACTTTTTTAATGCCGGGCTGTTTAACACCGGCGGTGACCTGGCCAAGTTAGGCCGCTTTTATGCGGCGGCGTTGCAGGATAGCGGCCTGGCGTTCGATGTACTGTTTGGCCCAGCTTATAAAGGTATTCCTATTGCCACCACTACAGCTGTAGCATTGGCGGATCATTATAACCGCGATGTCCCGTACTGCTTTAACCGCAAAGAAGCGAAAACCCATGGTGAGGGCGGTAACTTAGTCGGCTCACCGCTAAAGGGCCGCATTATGCTGGTGGATGATGTCATTACCGCCGGTACCGCGATTCGCGAATCGATGCAGTTAATTCAGGCGCAGGGCGCTGAGCTTACCGGTGTGTTGATTGCACTGGACAGGCAAGAGCGTGGCCAGGGTGAGCTGTCGGCGATTCAGGAAGTGGAGCGTGATTTTAATACTAAAGTCATCTCGATTATCAGCCTGCCGGATTTAATCAGCTATTTGGCCGATAAGCCGGAACTGGCGCAGCATCTGGATGCGGTGAAAGCTTATCGCGCACAATATGGTGTTAACACTTAAGAAAAATCGGGCTTTAGAGTAGGGTACAGTGTCAGGAAATGCTTTCTGCACCGGCTTCAAGGATCACATCCTTGTGCCCTCTCAGCCTGCGCGGCATCCTTGCCGCTGTTCCGAAAGCACACCTGACCCTGTACCTGACGCTTCGACCTTAGCCCGATACACAACAGCAATGAAGGACAGCAAAGATGTTAAAGCCAAACGGCGTTGGTTTAGGACGAATTATCAGGGCAGCAAAATGTTCGATGCAGGGTTTTGCCGCCAGCTGGAAGTTTGAGTCTGCCTTTCGTCAGGAAACCATCTTAGCCGTTATCTCTATTCCGCTGGCCGCCTGGTTGGCCACGTCAGTCAGCCAGTTTGCGCTGCTGGTTAGCGTATGGTGTTTAGTGCTGTTGGTGGAGCTACTGAACTCAGCGATTGAATCGTTAACTGATCGCGTAAGTTTAGAGCGGCATGAACTGTCGGGCCGGGCCAAAGATATGGGCTCGGCGGCGGTGTTTGTCAGCTTAGTGATAGTGGCGCTGGTATGGGGCGCGGCGCTGTACGAGCGCTTTGTTTGAACCGGAGTTGAATTAGGAAGGGATTAGGTGTGCTTTGCTGCCTTGGCGTAAAGCAGTGTGGCTGGAGATGCTTTCTTCGCCGGCTTCAAGGATCACATCCCTGTGCCCTCTCAGCCTGCGCGGCATCCATGCCGCTGCTACGAAAGCACACCAGCCACGCTGCTCTCACGTTATGATTTAGCTAAACAGAGCAGTTTGTAGTTGTGCCCACTGATTAGCCCAGTGCTGGGTTGGTAAGCGGGTAAAACCGGAGCGGACAAACTGGCTTAACTTACCCTCTACCGAGGCCAGTAGCAGGTTAGCCAGCTCGCCTTCGTCGATACTAAAGCCCTTACCTTCACGCAGCTTACGCTCGCGCAGGCATTGCTTTAACTGGGTTTCCAGTTTTTCAAATAACTGGGCTACCCGTTCTTGCAGACGTTCCTGCTCGCCTTGCAGGGCATCACCGGTTAAAATACGGCAGATACCGGGGTTACGCTCGGCAAAGACTAATATCAGCTGCAGAATTAACTCGGTGCGGCTGGCGGTGTCTTTGTGCTCGTCCAGAATGCCGTTGATGCGTGAGAGCAGCGTATCTTCAATAAACTCAATTAAGCCTTCAAACATCCGGGCCTTACTGGGGAAATGCCGGTATAGCGCGGCTTCAGACACACCAACTTTTTCTGCCAGTGCGGCTGTGGTAATACGCTGGCCGTTATTGCTTTGCAGCATGGCCGCAAGGGCCTGCAAAATGTCTTCTTTACGATTACTGCGACGGGGTGCCGGCATTTAGGCTTTCCCTGATGAGCCAAAACCGCCTTCGCCGCGCGCTGTTTGTTCAAAGCTGTCGACAATATTAAATTCAGCCTGCACTACCGGCATAAATACCAGCTGGGCTATGCGATCACCCGGCTCAATGCTGAAGCTGTCGGTACCGCGGTTCCACATGGATACCATTAATGGCCCCTGATAATCTGAGTCAATTAAACCAACAAGGTTACCCAATACGATACCGTGTTTATGGCCCAGGCCAGAGCGGGGTAGGATAGTGGCGCATAAATTAGCATCACCAATGAAAATAGATAAACCGGTAGGAATTAACGTAGTTTCACCCGGTGCCAGTGTCAGTGGGCTGTCCAGACAGGCGCGTAAATCTAACCCGGCAGAGCCCGGTGTGGCATAGGCCGGTAACGGAAATTCTGTACCAATACGCGGGTCAAGGATTTTTAAATCAATGGCTTTTTTCATTTACGGCTTAACTCTTATTTTAATGACAATTAGTATTCTAATGGTATTTAGTTGGCGGAAAACTGAGCATAGATATGCTGCATTATTGCTTTGGCTAAATCAGCTTTGGGCTGAGCCGGTAATGCCTGCTCGCCATGCTGCCATACCAGGGTGACAGCATTATGATCGCTGTTAAAACCCAGTTCAGTGCCCGATACATCATTGGCGCAAATTAAATCCAGCTTTTTGCGTGTCAGTTTATCTTTGGCGTATTGCACTACGTTTTGTGTTTCTGCGGCAAAACCTACGGTAAAAGGGCGCTGTACGGTTAATGCTGCAACGGCGGCAATAATATCCGGGTTTTTTACCAGCTTTAGCTCAATGCTGTCGCTGGCAGTTTTCTTCATTTTTTCACTGGCAACCTGTGCCACACGATAATCGGCCACCGCTGCGCAGCCAATGAAAATATCGTTTTGTGTGGCTTGGGCCAGTGCAGCTTCGAGCATTTGCTCTGCGGTAGTAACGTCAATGCGTGTTACCCCCGCAGGTGTAGCTAACTGCACCGGGCCGCTAATCAGCGTGACCTGTGCGCCCATAGCCGCGGCGGCTTGTGCTAAGGCAAAGCCCATTTTGCCTGAGCTGTGGTTAGAGATATAACGCACCGGATCAATAGCTTCGCGCGTTGGCCCCGCGGTAATTGTGATTTTAATGTTATTAAGTTGCTGTTCAGCTGAAAAATGTTTTTCTAATGCGCTGACCAGCTCTAAAGGCTCGAGCATACGGCCTGAGCCGACGTCGCCGCAGGCTTGCTCACCCACTCCCGGGCCATAAATGTAAAAATTATGTGCTTTTAAAGTGGCTAAATTATGCTGGGTAGCTATGTTTTTATACATCTGCTGGTTCATTGCAGGCGCTACAGCAACAGGTGCCGCGGTGGCCAGCACACAGGTAGTCAGCAAATCGTTGGCTAAGCCGTGCGCCATGCGGGCGATAATATCGGCGCTGGCGGGGGCAATTAACACTATGTCAGCCCATTTTGCCAGCTCGATATGGCCCATGGCGGCTTCTGCAGCAGGGTCTAGCAAGCTGGTGCTTACCGGGTTACCTGATACGGCCTGCAGTGTCAGCGGAGTAATAAAGTGCTGGGCGGCGTCGGTTAAAATAACCCGCACATCCGCGCCACGCTCTTTTAAGCGGCGTACTAAGTCTGCACTTTTATAGGCAGCAATACCGCCGCTGATACCAAGCAAAATGTGTTTTTGGGCAAGGGTTTGCAACATGACAGAGACACCAGAACCGGAAAAAACTGGCGATAAGATAGCATGGAAACACAAATTCAGCATCAATTCAGGGAGGGATAGCATGAGTATTCGTCACTGGCCGGCCACCGAGCGGCCACGGGAAAAACTGCTCGACAGAGGCGCGACAGCACTGTCAGACGCCGAATTACTGGCTATTTTTCTACGCACCGGTATTGCCGGTACTGACGCCGTAACGCTGGCGCGGCAGTTGTTAAGTCAGTTTGGTTCGCTAAGGCGCTTATTGGGCGCCAGCCAGGCTGATTTTTGCTCGGCCAAAGGTTTAGGCGAAGCCAAGTTTGTACAGCTGCAGGCTGTGCTGGAGCTGAGCAAACGTTATTTACAGCAGCAGATGCAGCGCGATACCGTGTTTAGTGAACCGGCCACCGTGAAGCGTTATTTGCAACATGCTATCAGTGGTGAGCAGCGCGAAGTCTTTCTTTTACTGTATTTAGATAGCCAACACCGGCTGATTAAAGCCGAGCCATTATTTGCCGGCACTATAGATGCGTCCCCGGTGTATCCGCGTATTGTAGTTCAGCAGGCTTTAGCGCATAATGCCGCCGCTGTTATTCTGGCGCACAATCATCCCTCTGGCGTGGCTGAACCAAGCCGGGCGGACAGAGCGATTACTGAACGATTAATTCAGGCGTTAATGTTGGTAGATATCAAGGTATTGGATCACTTTATTGTGGGCGATGCTGATGTAATCTCCTTTGCAGAGCGTGGCTGGCTGTGAAGATCCGCTGGGATCCTTGCCGGATCTCTGCGCGCGGGCGAAAGATTTCGCTTGAATAAGGCGGCTTATTCGTGTATAAATTGCGCCCTCTTGTTTTGGGGCAACCTTCTTGGCCAGAAGGGTGATGACAGCTCGAGCTGATGTAATTTTGGAGAACTATTGACATGTCTAGAGTGTGCCAAGTAACTGGCAAAGGTCCGATGGTGGGTAACCGTCGTTCACACGCCAACAATGCTACTAAGCGCCGTTTCCTGCCTAACCTGCAAACTCACCGTTTCTGGGTTGAAAGTGAAAACCGTTTTGTTACATTACGTACTTCTACCCGTGGTATGCGCATCATCGATAAGAAAGGTATCGATGCGGTATTAGCCGAAGTGCGTGCTAACGGTCACAAGGTGTAAGGAAATAAAAAATGCGCGATAAAATCCGTTTAGTCTCTTCTGCAGGCACTGGTTTCTTCTATACAACTACGAAGAACAAGCGCACCATGCCAGAAAAGATGGAAATCAAAAAGTTTGATCCTAAAGTGCGCAAGCATGTGATTTTCAAAGAAGCGAAAATCAAGTAATCGAACACAGAAACCCGGCCAACGCCGGGTTTTTGCTTTTTAAAGCCTACCTAAGTTACTATGCCGCAAAGCTTTTGCCGACAGGTATGGTTATGTTAAAACTCTCCCGCCGTAACTGGAATAACGTACTGATTTTTGCAGTGCTGGTGCTGATGTTTGCGCTGTATGGCATTCCGCAGCGCTTATCGCAGTTTAATGCGCCTGAGCACCGCTTGATCCCCGCTGATAGTGAATTACTGATGGTAGCTTTTGCTAATACGCGGCTTATTAAAGCCGGCCCACAATGGCAGTTGCAACCCCAGCGGCAGAAACCGGTAGATGCAGCACAGCTGGCAGTGGCCTGGCAGCATAGTTTACTTACGCCGGTTGAAGTGCCCGCAGATAAAAGCCGTGTGCCGGTAGCACAAGCCAGTGTGCAGCTGGTTGGGCAAACTGCGCCGCTAATTTGGTTGCTGTATCCGGCTGCTGATACCGATGGCGGGCAATTCTTATTACAGCAAGCCGGGCAGAGTCAGTTTTACCAGTTAACTGCTGCACAGGCGGCGCAGTTGTTTTTAATCGATATGGCGGAGTAACCGTGCCGGAATTACCTGAAGTAGAAGTGTCGCGCCAGGGCATTAGCCCTTATCTTGAAAACCAGCAGCTCGTTAACGTGGTAGCACGCCAGCGCCAGCTGCGCTGGTGGGTACCTGACGAGGTGCTGGCTCAGCTGAACCAGCCTGTTTTATCAGTAACACGCCGCGCCAAGTATTTGCTTATTCAGCTGCCGCAGGGCGATATTATTTTGCACCTGGGTATGTCAGGCCATTTAAAGGTTATACCCTCAGATACGCCAGCAACTAAGCATGATCATATTGATCTGGTATTAGCCAGCGGTATGGCGCTGCGGCTAAACGATACCCGCCGTTTTGGTGCTGTGCTGTGGCAGCATAAGGGGGAAACCCACCCATTACTGGCCAGCCTGGGGCCGGAGCCGCTGAGCGATAATTTTAACCTGGCGCATTTAACGGCCGCTTTTGCCAAGCGCAGCAGTGCCGTAAAACTGGTGCTGATGGATAACCACGTGGTGGTAGGAGTGGGTAACATTTACGCCAACGAAGCCTTGTTTAAAGCCGGTATTTTGCCGTCCAAACCAGCCAAAGCGGTAACAGCTGCGCAATTGGAAAAACTGTTGCCGGTGATCAAAGACACGCTGGCCGCAGCCATTAAGCAGGGCGGCACAACGTTAAAAGATTTTAGCCAGGCTGATGGTAAGCCTGGCTATTTTGCCCAGCAATTGCAGGTATATGGCCGCGGCGGTCAGCCTTGTTTAACCTGTGGCACTGTATTAAGTGAAATTCGTCTTGGCCAGCGCAGCACTGTGTTTTGTTCGAAGTGTCAGAATTAAAACCGCTTTTTTGCAGTAACCCGCCATTGCCAGGCGTCCAGCTCGGGGTTGTCGCTAAAAGGATGGGTTAAATCAATATGGATCATCGTGCCGCGGCTGGAATGAGACGACAGCAAGCGTATACCACCACCGACGCCAAACAACACACCATCATCGATATTACTGTCAAAATCCTGCTCTGCGCCCCAGCTACGGCCGGCATCAACAAAGCTGGCAAAGCCTACGTCCAGCAATTGTAATATCGTCCAGTCGGTAAAGTAGCGGTACTCGGCTGTGGCGACAATACGGCTGTCACCACGTTGATAATAGAGCGGAAAGGCGCGCAGGCCGGTGTCACCGCCTAAATACAGGGCGTTATCCTGGAACAGCTGACGGCCAAATTCAGCATTAATAATACCGACAGCACTGCTGTGGTTATTCAACTGATGTACCAGTTGTAACTGATTACTAAACAGATGCTGGTTAACCTCTTTTAGCCATAACGCCTGATAACGGCTGTTGCCGAGTAAAAAGGTATCACTGCTAAGCTGCCATACCTTGGCCAGTTCAGTGTCCAGTTGCCAGCCGGGGTTGTCTGCACTAAGCCACGACTGTAAGCGGCCAATGCGTAACCGCGCCTGCCAGCCAAGGTTAATATCTTCTACCCGGTTAAACTGGTTAATATTAAATAGCTTTTTGTAGTCAGTTTGCAGCAGCTGGTACTCCAGCCAGACAGAAGACAAATTGCGATCTTCCGGCGCGGAAAATTGGGTTTCCTCATTATACTGAAACTTGGTATCGTCCAGTGTTATACCCACGTTAAGCCGGTGAATACGGTTGCCTTGCTCTGCAATTTTAAAACCGGCGTAGGTTTCAAACCATTTTTGTTTCCGGTCGTATAAATTAACTTCATCGCCGAGCAGGTAATCTTTAATTTCTTCTTTTTTCTGTTCTATATCTAAACTAAATGCCCAGTTGGATGACAGCCGGTAAAAAGGCCGGGTTAGCGCAAAGTGGTAGCTTTCGCCGTCTGAGTTATCGGCATAGCGGGTGAGGGTATTCCAGTGTGTGCCAAAGATATTCGGCGAGGCGAAGCTCACCAGATAGCCGCTACGTTCACTGTCTTTAGCGTAGTCCAGTTGTAGCTGGTTACCGGTACCCAGCAGGTTGTCGTCGGCAATGCCCAGGGAGTAGTCGGTTTCACCACCTTCGCTGCTAAAATCTATTTTGGGCAGTAAAGACCAGGTGTCCCAGGTTTCTACCAGGATATCGACGCTTTGTGTATCTTCGCAGTAGCGGATTACATTGACGGAGGCTTCACGGATGTAACCCCGGCTGCGCAGTAAGCGTTCGGTTTCTTCCAGATCATGCAGGTTAAGTGGCTCACCGGGCAGAAACAGCAAATCGTCCTGTATTGTAGGTTCTTTGGTTACAATGTGGCTGTAGTTAGCAAAGCGGTGCAGCCAGAATGTGCCTTTCTCGTTCAGGTCGAATACGTTATTACGTTGGTACTCGATATTACCCACTTTAACGCCCTTGGGTAGCGCGGTATTACTTTTTGGGTTGACTTCAGTGCAGTCAGCCCAGCTTGTACAGCAAAAAACAGCGGTTAATAAGCAGCTTAGACTGCGAAACATAAGCCTGCCCTCCTGGCTGACGTTAAAGGGGGTTCTGTAGCAATAGTGTTACCAGTTAACGTTATTTCGGCGCACTTAGCAAGTAAAGCCTATACCGGGTTGTTCTGTGTTACTGGTTCTGTCGCCTCCGTTTGTATTGGTGTAGCCTGTTGTGCCAGATAAACGGTGCGCTGCGGAAACGGAATTTCAATGCCAGCTTTATCAAACGCCAGCTTAATTTCTTCCTGCAGGCTGTTGCGTAAATCACGGAAGTTTTCCCGCTTTGCCCATACTGAAAATTGAATATTCAGCGATGAATCGCCAAAGCCAAGAAATAAAAATATCGGGCCGGGCTCGTCCAGACATAACGGGTTATTGTCGGCAACGTTCAGCATTACCTGGCGTACCTGTGAGATATTTTCTTTGTAAGCCACGCCTATCAGTAAATCAAAACGCCGGATCGGAAAGCGTGTCAGGTTGGTCATTTCGCTTTTAATCAGGCTTTCATTTGGAATACGAACATAAAGATTATCAAAGGTACGTAACTTTACTGATAGCAAATCTATCGATAACACCTCACCGGTGGTGTTGCCTACTTTAATGGTATCGCCCAGTTGGAAGGGTTGCTCACCAATTAAAAATAAGCCGCTAATCAGGTTAGAAGCCGAGGTTTGTGAAGCAAACCCCAGCGCAACCGATAACACACCGGCGGCGCCAAGCAAGACGCTAAGCGAAAAACCCAACTGCTTTAGCGCCGAGGCTATAAACAAAGCCAGCAATAGCCAATACACCAGGCGTTTAAACAGCACTACATGATGCTGCGAAAAGTTTTTGATCAGAATACGGCCGATAGCACGTGACGCAAGGCCCGCGACAACAAAACCGGCCAGCAGTAAAATCGTGGCTTTTAACAGATGGCTGGCTTGTTCCGATTGCAGCCAGTGCAGTAGTTGTTCAGTCATATTGCCTCTGGGTTATTCAGCAAAAATATTGGTAAAGGCGCGGATCAGGCTATGTTTTTCCGGTACGGCCCGCGCCGGGCTGATCAGCGTTGCTCCGCTGGCGTCTGCTGCCGACAAGGTGCCGGTTTTAAAGCGGGCCAGGCTGTTGGCGCCTTCATGTTGCAAGGTTATCGGGTCGGTCCACAAATTGCCATCGGCTGAGCTGTACACTGCCAGGTAAGGTACGGGAATACTGATTTTACTCAATGACAGCATTTGTTTTGAGGTGTTTTGAACCACCACCGGCGTAATAGCGCGATGTGGCCGCAAAGGTAGCTCATTTTTATTGTAGCGGGCATGGGTTTTGTCGGCGTAGCATAATTCACCCACCTGAGTGGAGGGGCCAAACCAGGTGTCGGATAAACGCGCAATGGCAATTTCCTGCAGCAGGTATTCCGGCTGTTGCAAAGATACCCGCACACTTACCGGCGAACTGATATATAAGGTAGTTTGTTCAGCTGGCGGAACATGCACAGGTTGTAGTGTTTTCACCACGACAGGCCTGTCCATCAGCACGGGTTTCAGGCACAATGCCGCCGGGCTTTGACGAAACATATAACGTTCGGCTTTTAGCTGTGGCGGCATACACAGCGCAGCTGAGCTGCTAAGTAATTCGCGTTCGCCAATGGTGCTGGCGCGTTCATATGCCAGCTGCCACTGTTGCGCCTGGCGTTTAACGTAAATACTTAACGGGCCTATGTTAAAGCTCCAGCAACTGTCAGTGGCCAGTTCAACCGGCAGCCACCAGGCATTATCTGCTGAGTTTTTCGCTGTCATATAATTTGCTCAATCAGGATACTGCCGCAATCTTAGCAAGAAGACGGCATAAGTCCTATTGGCGTTTGGGCAATATTCAGTTGAGATTCACTGCTATGCTTTATAAAATAGCACCATATTTTGCTTATTCAGCAACAGGTTAATTCACTTAGCCGGAGATTTATCACCCTTATGGACGTGCCCAGTAGCAGGCCAGGCCTGCAAACACCCATTTTCTGCAATTGTTTCGCCAATTGTGCCGCTTAGTGAGGTAGTTTTCAGCCCTTACTAAGCTTGTTTAGTAAGAGGTTGCTATGGAATTACCTGCGCTGATCAGCACGCTGCGCACCGCGCTGGAATCAGATACTGTACATTTGCTGCGGGAGCGGCTGGATGACGTACACCCCGCCGACCTTGCCAGCGCGCTGGTTGAGTTTGCCGCTCAGGATCTATGGACGCTGTTAACGGTATTGCCCAGGGCTGAGCAAGCGGAAGTGTTTGGCTATTTACCGGCAGAAGAACAGGTCAATTTATCCATAAATATCAGCCGCCGTAAGTTGGCCCCTATTATCCGTCAAATGTCTTCTGATGAGCGTGCCGATTTATTTAACCGCTTAAGCGACGAGCAACGCGAAACCCTGCTGCCAGCACTGGCTCAAGCCGAACGTGAAGACTTACTGCGCCTGACATCACACGAAGAAGGCACTGCCGGTGCCATTATGACGTCTGACTACGCCATTCTTGCCGCCGAGCTGACAGTGGCACAAGCGCTGGATTCACTGCGCCGTGAAGCACCGGACAAAGAAACCATTTATTCTGCTTATGTGGTAGATGCAGCCCGTAAATTAATCGGTGTAGTGTCGTTGCGCGATCTTATTCTGGCACCGCTGCATATGCCGATAGAAGAACTGATTAACCACGATCCTATCTATGCCAGTGTCGATATGCCTCAGGAAGAAGTGGCGTCATTGATAGCCAAGTACGACTTACTGGCCCTGCCTATTGTTAACAGCGAACACCAGATGGTCGGTATTGTAACCTACGATGACGCCATGGACGTTGCTGCAGCCGAAGCAACAGAAGACTTTCACAAAACCGCGACTATCGGCAAGCTGGAAACCAGCGTTAAACAGGCAGGTATTGGTTTATTGTATCGCAAGCGGGTGTTCTGGCTGGTTATTTTAGTGTTTGGCAACATCTTCTCCGGCGCTGGCATCGCCCATTTTGAAGGCATTATTGCCAGCCACATTGCACTGTTATTCTTTTTACCGTTGTTAATTGGCAGCAGCGGTAATGCCGGGGCGCAATCGGGTACGTTAATGGTGCGTGCATTGGCTACCGGTGAAATTAAACTGCGCGACTGGGGCTATTTGCTTGGCAAAGAGTGCCTGGTAGCCGGTTTATTAGGCCTGACAATGGCGAGTGCTGTAGTAGGGTTGGGCTGGTGGCGCGGAGGCTACGATATTGCTGTGGTTGTGTCGCTAACGATGATGTTGGTAGTACTGGCGGGCAGTTTAATTGGTTTGTCACTGCCGTTTTTACTCAGCCGCTTCAAGCTTGACCCAGCCACCGCCAGCGGCCCGTTAATTACCTCTATTGCCGACGTTGCCGGTGTGGTGCTGTATTTTTCTATTGCTACCTGGTATCTGGGGTTATAATAAAACGGCACTGTGATGCCAGCGCAGTGCCGCCAAAGAGGGTGCTGTTAAAGCGTTATTACGCAGGTGCCAAATAACCGCTGTGGCAGTAACCGTCGGCAAAACCATCGCCCTGAATATCTATCTGGCTCCAATCGCCGCTGCTTTGCATTACCGTAATCAGCTGGCCGCTACGCAGTGTGGTTTTAATATCAAAGCTTGTGCCTGGGCCCGCCCGCAGGCGCAAGCCATCGCGGGCTATTACTGTAGCGCGTTTTAAACCGGCCTGCGCCAGCATGTTGCCTGCCTCAGGTTCTGGCGCATTTGCAGGTAATGCCGGGCGGCCAGATTGCGCAGCCGGTAACGGCGGGGCCACCGGTGTGCTATGCCAGCTAACAATAGCTTGTTGCAGGTTTTCTGCCCAATCGCTATCGCCATCCGGCGGGTAGCTACCGCTGCGCAGTTGTGCCAGTTGCATAGCTTGCATTTGTAAATGCGGCAACTCCCAGCTTAACGGTTCCAGTTGCTGCAACTGCGCCAGTTTATGCAGTTTTTTCCACCAGGTTTTGCGCTCGCCGCTATCATCCCAGCTCCATTTGCCGTCAATATAAAGTACAAAATCGGCAGCAACGCCGTACTGGTGCAACGAACTCCAGGCATCGGCATTGGTTACTTTGGCGCCGGGGCGCGTGCGGCCCTGGCTATACAGCTCGCGTTGTCGCTGTGGTGAGCGAAAGCCCTCAAATAATCTAAAAGGTAAGTTTGCGCGGGCAAGTTCCTGCAACAGCAACTCGACTTTTTGCCGGAAAGTCGGATGCAGGTGTTCCATCACCATATCTCTGGCCATAGTAAAAGCTCCTCCGTTACCCCGGTGTTACCGGGTTAGCCGCAGCCTGCGGCTGGTATGAAGTATAGCCGGGCTATAAACGGGCGGCGGGGTGCAGCTTGCTGTTTTACTTATCTGCCGGGGCGGTAAAACATTGCCACCGGTTTATGCCACTAACTAAATATAACATACCCCCGGATTACGCTTAGCGCGGTAAGGGCAATGTAGGTGATGGCTACAGTTGGTTTTAACGCCTGGCGCAGGTATGACATAGCCAGAGCGGTGATGGCACCGCGTTGTTGCTGCCAGGCGCTGTGCCATTGCATACCAATGTCCTGGTTTTGTGCCAGCGCCTGTTCTAACTGTAACAGCCGCTCAGCGGTGCGCTGCTGTACTGTACGTAACAAGGCTTCATGCAGCCAGAATAAAGCTATTGCACAAAGCTGAACGCGTAAACTACTGCCGCTATGTAACTGCCAAAACCAGACCAGCAGGCTAAGCAGTTTTAGCCACAGCGCCTGCATATCCATTTTGTCGTAACTCTGTTGCAGGCAGAGCCATTCTGACTGGATGCGTGGGATCATGTTAAATTCCTTTATATTCCGTTACAGGGTTGGTTGGCGTGCCATGCGCGTGCTGTGGCTCTATATGTACGCTAAGTTCAACGCCCAGCTGCTGCATGGCCCGTTCGGCGTCGTCAGCTAATTGATGCGCCTGCTCTACTGTCCAGTGGCCGGGTACCTGCATATCTACCTGGGCAAACTGCAGGGTGGCAGCTGCGCGGGTGCGCAGGTTAATAAACTGCACTTTGCCGCTGGCAAAATGCTCCAGCGCCTGTTCTATTTCACTGATGCGGCTATCAGACAAGGCTTTGTCCATCAGGCCGTTTGCTGCACGATACAAAATGCCACCGCCTTCATGCAGAATATGCAGCGCAACGGCAATGGCCACAGCAGCGTCTAACCAGTTGTGGCCGGTGAGTACAGCAAGACCAACGCCGATAACCACGCCGGCGGTGGTCCAGACATCGGTTAGCAGGTGCTTGCCATCCCCTTCCAGGGCAGGTGAATTATACTGCTTACCACCTTTTAGCAACAGCATGGCAATAGCCAGGTTAATCAGGCTGGCCAGCACCGTAAGCAAAGTGCCTATACCCAGCGTAGAAATAGGCTGCGGGTTAAACAGGCGTTCAATAGCCGTGGCAAGGATCACCAGTGCGGCCAGAAAAATCATGCCGCCTTCAAAGGCCGCCGATAAATATTCCGCTTTGCTATGGCCATAAGGGTGGCTGTTATCAGCCGGGCGGCGGGCAATACTGACCATGATCAGCGCAAAACCTGCCCCGGCAACATTAACCAGTGATTCTACTGCGTCAGATAAAAAACCGACCGAGCCGGTAAGGTACCAGGCCAGCGACTTAAGCGCCATAGTGGCAAAGGCGCCAACTAAAGACAGCAACAACAACTGGCGCGGGCGTAAACTTAGCATGAGTATTCTACAATTTATCAGCGGCTTACTGCAGTGTAGAGTAGCCGCTGCGCAATGTCATGTAGTGTCATGCGTGCCGTTTGGGTAAACACAACGATACCAGCACGGTAGCCACCAGCATGCCGGACGAGATCCACAAACACGCCGTTAAGCCTGCCAGCTGATATACCCAACCGGATAACACCGTGCCAATCAGCCTACCCATGGCATTGGCCATATAGTAAAAACCGACATCCAGTGACACGCCATCACTTTTCGCCATGCTGACAATCATATAGCTGTGTAAGGAGGAATTAATAGCAAACACGGCACCAAACAGTAGCAGGCCACCAAGTAAAGCGGTTTCTGCCTGCCATTGTTGCTCAAGTGCTACCGCAATAGCGGCTGGTATGGCACACAAGAGCAGTGCCCATAGCGTTAAAGTGCGGCCATCAGGCAGGCGGGTTTTGCTGGTAAGCAGGGGGGCCATACTTTGCACCGCGCCATAGCCAATAACCCATAACGCCAGAAAGCTGCCCACTGCCCAATGGCTCCAGCCAAACTGGCTGGCCAGCGTGAGCGGCAGCGCAATAACAAACCAGACATCGCGGGCGCCAAACAACAGCATACGCGCGGCCGACAGCAAATTAATTGCCCGGCTTTTTGACAACAGCTCAGTAAATTTGGGCTTGGTTTTGCTTTTACCTAAATCGGCTTTTAAGCGCCATAAGCTTAGCAACCACATTGCGCTCAGCATCAGCAACATCAGCAGTATCGCAGTACTAAAACCATACAAACTCAGCAGTAAACCACCGATAAAAAAGCCGACGCCTTTAAGTGCATTTTTTGAACCGGTAAGAATAGCCACCCATTTAAACAAAGTGTTTTGAGCATTGTCTGCCACCAGCAGTTTAATGCTGCTTTTGGCGCTCATTTTATTTAAGTCTTTGGCGATGCCCGATAGTGCCTGCGCTGCCATGACCCAGGGCACAATTAAATACTGCGCCGGCAGCAGTAACATGCCCAGTGCCAGTATTTGCAGCAACAGGCCGATGTTCATGGTTTTATTCAGGCCGATGCGGGCACCCAGCCAGCCGCCAACCAGGTTGGTAATAACGCCAAAAATTTCATAAAACAAAAACAGCATGGCAATGGCCAGGCCGCTGTAACCCAGGCTATAAAAATGCAGCACTACCAGCATGCGCAGCGCGCCATCAGTCAGGGTAAAGGCCCAGTAATTCGCCGTTACCAGCATATACTGGCGTAGCTGCGGGCTAAGGGTGCTTAGCATAGACTTGTTCCGGTTAGTATCGCTTAGGGTTTATCCTGCAGGCCAACCAGTTTGGCCAGTTCAACCGTGCGGTTGGCGTAGCCCCATTCATTGTCGTACCAGGCATAAATTTTCACCTGAGTGGTGTTAACCACCATAGTGGATAGCGCATCAATAATGCTGGAGCGCGGGTCGGTTTTATAATCTACCGACACTAAAGGCCGGGTTTCATAACCGAGAATATCTTTTAACTCGCCCTCGGCGGCGGCTTTTAGCAGAGCGTTAACTTCATCGCTTGTTGTGGCGCGCTCTACTTCAAATACGCAGTCAGTTAACGAGGCATTGGCCAGCGGCACGCGCACGGCATGGCCATTTAAGCGGCCTTTAAGCTCAGGGAAAATTTCGGTAATGGCGGTAGCCGAGCCGGTGGTGGTAGGGATTAAACTGCTGCCACAGGCGCGGGCGCGGCGTAAATCTTTATGTGGTGTATCCAGAATGCTCTGGGTATTGGTTAAATCGTGAATAGTGGTAATGCTGCCATGCTTAATGCCCAGCTGTTCGTGTATTACCTTTACCACCGGTGCCAGGCAGTTAGTGGTGCAACTGGCGGCAGTAACAATGCGGTGCACCTCTTTGTTATACAGCTGCTGGTTTACGCCCATTACCACGTTTAGCACGCCTGGTTCTTTAACCGGTGCGCTGACTACCACCCGTTTTACACCATGATCTAAATATGCCTGCAGTACGGCAGAGCTTTTCATCTTGCCAGACGCTTCAATAACTACATCACATTGTGACCAGTCGGTATCAGCAATGGCTTTGTTATGGCTTACGGCAAGGGTTTTGCCGTTAATCACGATGTTATCGCCTTCGGCCTGGGCATTGTGGCGCCAGATACCGTGTACCGAGTCAAAGTTCAGCAAATGCGCAAAAGTGGCGGCATCAGCTGCCGGGTCGTTAATTTGTACAAATTCCAGCTCGGGCCAGTCAAACGCCGCGCGCAGTGCCAAACGGCCAATACGGCCAAAGCCATTAATACCTACTTTAATTGTCATCTTGTTAATCCTGCTTGTTAACGATATTACTTAGTTACGTTGTTCGGTGGCGTGATCAGTTGCATCGCGAGCTCAGCTACATAGCGCGGCGCGTTGCGGCCTGTCGCCCATCTGATTGAGTTTGCTAAGGTTATCCGCGATAAGGTCGCTGTTATTTTCTGCCGTAAGCTGCAGTACTGTTAATGCCCAGTCTGGCAGGTTGTCGGCTAAGCGGTAAAACACCCACTGGCCGTGGCGGCGGTCTTGCAAGATGGCAGCTTTACGCAGCTGGGCCAAATGGCGTGAAATTTTCGGCTGGGTTTCAGTAAGTGCGGCAGTTAGCTCACAGACGCACAGCTCTTGTTGCTGCTGGATCAGTAACAGGGTTTTTAACCGGGTATCATCGGCCAGGGCTTTATAAAAACTTAACGCATCGCCAAGCTGCTCTGGCCCAGCGCGGTATTTCTGGCTAAACAGTAAAAAGTATTTTATCCGCTCGCTTAGCTCGTTTAACACCACATCAAAGGCTTTAGTACCGGCTTTGGCTTTAGGGTCGGCAAAATCCCAGGCCAGAATTTGTGCTGCTTTTACCTGAGCAACGCAGCTTTGCCGGGCTTTGTCACACAAGGTAATGGCGTAGTCGAAATGGCGCTCACTGAGGCTGGCTAAATCTTTACTGCGCAGGTGTTCAGTTGACATATGCCGGCTGTTTAATACTTCAAATACCCGTGGGTCTACCGGTTCTGGCGCCGTACCGGCACTGAACACGTCAAACTGTTCGCCAGCCATATGCCGGAACAAGGCTTCAGCTAGCTGCGAGCGGGCTGAGTTGCCGGTGCAGATAAAAATAACGGACTTTTTGCTCATGGTAATTACCTTTTATGCATATGCGAAATATCATATATTCATTATTTGGTATGTCAATGGCTATTATTAATATTCACATAACTGTCATCTGGCCGCTTTACACTGCCGCCAGTTTTAAGCCGGACGTTGGGAGCGGTTATGTTGTCGAAGCTGAAAATCTCCAGCAGGGTACTGATACTGGGTGTACTGCCTTTATTAATGTTGTTGTTGGTGTTGGCTGGGGCTTTTTGGTCGGCACAGCAAAAAGATAGGCTGTTTAATCAGCTGTATGATGATCATCTGGCGATTTTGTCTGACGTTATGGCGGTGCAGCAGATTTTGCAGCAAACCTCATTGCAGGATATCCGTAAATACCGCACCGGCTGGGCTTCAGCAGAAGCTACTGAACAAGTGATTAAACAACATATGGCGCAGGCACAGCAGCACTGGCAAGGTTTTGTGCAAAGTAGGCCGCTGCAGGACGACAGCGAATTTTATACCGAACTGGATCAGGCATTTGCTAAAGCCATCAAGCATTATGGCGAATGGATTAGTTATGCCGGCAGCGATGCGCTGCTGGTGCGTATTTTGAACGAATCTACTGTTAATAGCGAAATTGAACTAAGGATCACCGGCTTTACCCAACTGACCGAGGCTTTTATTCAGCAGCAACTCAGTGCCGCGGTAACAGTACGTGACAGAGCACAGCATTTTACCGGGCAACTGGTGCAGGCTTATGTATTGGGTGGTCTGGCACTGGTATTGCTGGTTAGTGCGCTTATTTGGGCAATACAGCGCTCAGTGTGCCGGCCCTTGCTGGCGCTGCGCGATTTGCTGATACAGGTTGTTACCCGCTCCGATCTTAGCCTGCGGGCAAACGACAGTGGCAATGATGAGCTGGCACAAGCTGCCAGCGCACTAAACCAGATGATGCAGCATTTTGAACAACTGGTTGCCAAGCTGGGCCACAGTGCTGTGGCGTTAAACCAGCAGGCAGGGCAGGTGTACGATATCAGCACCGAGGTAAACCAAAGCGCTGCTGTGCAGGCGCGCCAGGCACAGCAACTTGCCGCAGCTGCTGAGCAAATGAGCAGCAGTGTGCAGCAAGTGGCACAAAACGCCGGGGTGGCTGCGCAAGCTGCAGTGCACGCAGAGCAGTTGTGCCACAGTGGCCATACGGCAGCAGATAAAAGTGCAGCAGGTATCACAGCTCTGGCGGTACAGTTACAGCACAGTGTAGAGGTTGTTAGTGGTTTACAGCAGGGCTCCGGCCAGATTTCCAGTGTGCTGGAGGTAATACGTAAAATCTCTGAGCAAACCAATTTACTGGCGTTAAATGCCGCTATTGAAGCAGCCAGGGCAGGTGAAGCCGGGCGCGGCTTTTCTGTAGTTGCCGACGAAGTGCGCACCTTGTCTGCTAATACCAAGCAGGCTACAGAGTCAATAAACGGCATGATTTCACAGTTGCAGCAGCAAGCTGCTAATGCCGTAGAGGTAATGCAGCAGGCGCATACGCAGGCCAATACCAATGTGCAACTGGCGCAGGACACCGGCAGCCGCTTTAATCAGCTGGCCAGCGCAGTTGAGCATATCAGCAGCGCAAATGCTCAAATCCACACAGCCACAGCACAGCAACAGCTGGTATCACAGAATATCGCCGCAACTATACATCAGTTAAACGACGAGGTTAGCCAGTTAAGCAATGAAGCCAGCCGCTCAGCCAGCGCCAGTGAGCAACTAACCCAACTGGCCGCCCAGCTAAATAACGACTGGCAGGTGTTTGCCAATTAACCGACAAAGCTGCCGTATCACAGTACCCATTTCACAATAGCAAAGTAGCAACAGGTCACTGGTGTTGCTTTGCGCATTGCATGTACAAATAAAACGCTTTACACTTGTCGCGCAACCAAGGGGTGCAATAGCTGAGATGCCGCAAGGCGAACCCTTAGAACCTGATCCGGATTATACCGGCGGAGGGATGGTGCTAACTCCTCAAGCTGGTGTGATCTCTGTGTTTTTATGGAGATTCATACAAAAATGCGTTTTTTCCCATCGTTAATCGCTGTTGCGGTATGCAGCAGTTTTTCTATGCAAACTCATGCAGCTGAAACTGCGCCAGAGCCGGCCGATACGGCTATAGAGCGGATCCGCGTGCAGGGCGATTTTCGCCAGCAGGCAGTACAGCAGGTTGCCGGTAGTATTGCGTTGGTCAGTGAGCAGGATGTTAAGCGCACCTCTGCGCAGCATCTGGATGACTTACTTAACCAGTTTGCCAATGTTAACTTTACCTCCGGCGCATCACGCGGCCGATATATTCAGATGCGCGGCATCGGCGAGCGTAGCGAGTTTGTTGATACGATAAACCCATCAGTGGGCATACTGATTGACGGTATTGATTATTCCGGTATGGGGATCAGTGGCATCAGTGATTTAGCCCAGCTGGAAGTATTTCGTGGCCCTGAGGCTACCCGCTTTGGCGCAAACGCGCTGGCCGGTATGCTAAACCTGACCACCAAAGGCCCCACGGCAACGCCGGAAGGTAAGTTCAGCGCTACGCTGGCTAACTACAACAGCCGCCAACTGGCAGGCCAGTTTAGTAACAGCATTAATCAGCAGCTGGGTTACAGTGTTTCGCTGGAACAGCAAACCTCAGACGGTTTTATCAATAACACCTATTTAAACCGTGATGATACCAACAACATCGACGAATTTACCGGCCGCTTTAAACTGCGTTATCAGCCATCAGATGCCCTGACACTGCAACTGGTTACGCACTCTACCGATCAGGATAACGGCTATGATGCCTTTTCGCTGGATCGCAACCGCACCACGCTGTCAGACGAGCCGGGACAGGATAAGATCCGCAGCAAAGCGGTAGCACTGCAGGCTGATTACCGTGGTTTGCCGTTTGCTACAGTGCTGGCGCAACTGAGTTATTTAACCGCCGACAGCGATTATGGTTTTGACGAAGACTGGAGTTATGTTGGTATTCACCCGGATGAATATGCCACTACCGACCGTTACTTACGTAGCCGCGATCAACTTACGCTGGATTACCGGTTTATCTCCACACCACAGGGTAAGCTGGGCAACAGCGACTGGGTATTTGGCCTGTATGCTGCCAGTAAAAATTTTGATTTAACGCGCCAATTCTGGAACTGGGATTTATGGCAAGCCGACAGTTTTGTCAGTGAACTCAGCCGTAGCAATGCTGCTGTGTATGGTGAGCTAAGCACGCCGTTAAGCAGTGGCTGGAGCCTGGTGTCGGGCCTGCGGCTGGAGCGTTATGACGATGACTATAGCGATATCAGCGGTAACAATATTAAAAACCATGACACTATGTGGGGCGCCAATTTAAGCCTGAATTATCAGGTAAATAGCCAGGCGTTAGTATACCTGTTGGCGTCGCGTGGTTATAAAGCCGGTGGTGTAAACGGCGATGCGCTGGCCAAAGCCGCCGATGACAGCTTAAGCGAGCTAAACAGCAAAGCCAGTTTTCAGCCAGAAACGTTGTACAACGCCGAATTTGGTGTAAAGGGTAGTGCGTTGGATCAAAGCATTACCGCAAGGGTTGCGGCGTTTTATATGTGGCGTGACGATATGCAGGTAAAAGGCTGGCTTAACCCCGACAGCGGCCCGCAATTTGCCGGTTTTATTGATAATGCTGGTAGCGGCCGTAACTACGGTATTGAAATGGAAAACCGCCTGCAGTTGCATCCACAGTTTGCAGTATTTTTATCTGCCAGCTGGCTCAAAACCAAGCTGGGTAATTATGTCACGCTGGACGAAGAAAATTTCAGCGGCCGTGAGCAGGCCCAGGCGCCACGCTTTCAGTACAGTGTTGCCACTGACTGGTATATCACCGAAGCCCTTACCTTTAATGTCAGCCTGCAGGGCAAAGATGCCTTCTTTTACTCTGACGGCCACAATGCCCGATCGTCACGCTACGAGCTGTTAGGCGCGCGCTTAAGTTATCAGCTGACAAACTGGGAGCTGGCAATATGGACCCGCAACGCGCTGGATCAGGATATCGGTGTGCGCGGCTTCTATTTTGGTAACGACCCCAGAGACGGCTACGAGCCACATGTGTATGAACAATTTGCTGAGCCACGCCGTTTTGGCGTAACGGCCAGTTACCAGTTTTAAGGCCAGTGATGTTTGAGGAGAGCGTTATGCAATTATCTGTTGAAATCAGTAAGTACCCGTTAGCCGACGATTATATTACGCCGATAAAAGGCTTTATTGAGCAGCTGAATAAATACCCGGACGTAACCGTGCTGACCAACACCATGAGCACCCAGTTATTTGGTGATTACGATGCAGTGATGCAGGCCTTGCAGGCCTGTATTAAATGGTCATTCGAGCGCTACGGCAAAGTAGTATTTGTCTGCAAGTTTATTCACGGTGATTTGCGGCCATGAATGAGCTGATCACACAGGCGATAGCGCAGTGGCAGCTAATGCATAGCCTTGAGCTGGCGGCAACGCTGCTGGCGCTGGCTTATGTGATTCTGGCACTAAAACAAAGCTTGTGGTGCTGGCCGGCTGCGCTGTTAAGTACCGTGTTGTTTACCCACGTTATGTGGCAGTCGGCATTGTTGTCTGATGCATTGCTACAGCTATATTACGCTGCTATGGCGCTGTATGGCTGGTGGCGCTGGCAGCAACTGCGCCAAAGCGCCCCGGATCAGCGAGGCCCGGTATACGAGTGGGCCTGGCAGCGCCATGCGGTATTAATTGGCGTTACTGCTATAGCCGGTGTGGCACTTGGGGCTTTTATGGCAAATTATACTCAGGCCGATTTTGCCTATCTTGATGCCCAAACCACAGTGTTCAGCGTAATGGCAACCTGGCTGGTAGCACGTAAACTGGTGTCAAACTGGTTGTACTGGGTGGTAATAGACGCTGTATCAATTTTCGTTTATGCACAAAAACATCTGTATTTCCTTACCGGCTTGTTTATGCTGTATACGGTTATCGCTATTGCAGGGTACTTTATTTGGCGCAGTCATTATCAGCAACAACCGGCAGTGAGATTGAGCATGTAACCCGCTTATGCCAGCGGCTGGAGTTTTTTGTTGAGCAGCCGCCTATACAAGTGCGGGCGCTGTCTCATGGCGCCAGTAACCAAAGTTACTATGTAAAAACAGCACAGAGCGAATATGTGCTGCGCTGTTATCCGGCAGAATCTACCGTATGCCGCCAGCAGGAGTTACGCTGTCAGCACGCTGCAGCTGCTATGGGGCTGGCCGCTACGCCTCTGTGTTTAAATAACCATTATCAGGTGATGCTAAGCGAATATATCCGCGGTGCTGAACCTTTCGATTATGCCCGCCATGGTGCCAATGCGCTGTTATCTGTGCTGGCGCAGTTTCATCAGTTACAGGTGCAAACTGCTACGCTGGATTACTCTACCTATTTACCGCAATTACTGGCAGCGCTACCAGCGGATACTCGCGTGAACAAGGCTTTGCTGGCAGCATTGCGACAGGCTGCGCAACAGCTTAGCAGCCTGGAGCCTGATTTAGTGTTATGTCATCTGGATTTACATCAGGGTAATTTGCTTTGGGCCGCTGATGCACTGTGGTTACTTGATTTTGAATACAGCCAGCAGGCCGACAGCAGCCTGGATTTAGCCGCCATAAGTTTACATTTTAACTTGGATAAAACAGCAGAAGCGCAAATGCTGGCAGGCTATGCCCGCTTGCGGCAGCGTAATGAACTTGATGCACTGTCAACTAAAAAACTACCAGCTGAAAAACTACTGGCCGAAAAGCTGCCTGCAGCAAAGTTGTTGTACAGTGGTTTTTGCTGGCTGTGGTATCTGGCGCTGCCAGATTGCCAGACACAGGCAAACTATTGGCAGCAGCAGGTACAAGCTTTAGCGGCTTTGCCGTTACAAACCACCTAAACGTTCAGCAAGCGTTTTGTAGCGCTTTACATCCTCTTCATTAAACAGCGGTTTTCCTTCACTGTCTGTTTCAGCTGCAATCAGCAAATTTTCCCGCGCTAACCGCTCTACTCTTGTTGTTTGTACGCCAAGCAAATTTGCAACCTGCTCAACTGTCATTAATGCCATAACTTGATCCTGTTGATTAGAAAACTTACAAGTAATAGCCTAAAATCAGGCGTTTGTGAATAGCCAACTGATAAAGCCTGCCTGGCTCAAAGCAATGTCACACTCCGTTACACTTTTTTAAACTGCCGCTAATAGTGTTGTGCGGTACAGCATGCTAATTTCATTTGTTACCGTTATAAAGAGCTTAATCATGAAAACAACATTCTATTCATTATTATTTACTGCCCTAATTAGCAGTGGAATGGCGCATGCTACCCAGCCGGCGGCACCGGTAGCGGTACAACAGCCTTATACTGTTAAATCACCCAATGGTGACCGGCAAGACCCGTTTTACTGGCTGCGCGACGACAGCCGCACCTCGCCAACCGTGCTGGATTACCTGCAGCAGGAAAATGACTACTTTGCCGGATACGCCAGTAAATATCAGCCGCTGACGACCAAACTGACAGATGAAATTATTGGCCGTATTAAGCAGGACGACAGCTCAGTACCTTATAACAAAGGCGATTACAGCTACTACCGCCGTTTTGAAACCGGTCAGGAATACCCGGTGTATGCGCGGAAGTCGTTAAAAGACGGCACCGAGCAAATTATGTTGGATGTTAACCAACTGGCGCAGGGTAAAGATTTTTATCAGGTGGCGAACTGGCAGGTAAGCCCGGATCAAAACCTGCTGGCCTATATGGAAGACACTAATGGCCGGCGTCAGTTTACCCTTAAAGTGCGCGATTTACGCACCGGCCAGGATTTACCCGATCAGCTTACCGGCTTATCCGGCAGCCTGGCCTGGGCACAGGACAATAAAACGCTGTACGTGATTAAAAACGATCCGGTAACCCTGCTTAGCACTAAGGTATTGCAACACACGCTGGGCAATGACCCGGCCAGTGCCCGCCTGGTATACGAAGAAAAAGACAACAGCTTTTACATGGGCGTGGGCAATACGCTGGACGATAAGTATGTGATGATTTATTCCAGCAGCACAGTATCTGGCGAAATGCGGGTGCAGGATGCCAGCAAGCCACAAAGCGAGTTTACTGTTATCGCACCGCGCCAGCGTGATTTTCAGTACACGGCCGAGCATCTTAATGGCCGCTGGATTATCAACACCGACTGGGATGCACCTAATTTCCGTTTAATGACAGTAGAAACCGCTAAACTGGGCGACCGCAATAACTGGCAGCCACTGGTAGCGCATGATGAAAAAGTGTTTATCCATGGCTTTGAAGCGTTCGACAATTACCTGGCCATCAGCGAGCGCAGCGACGGTCTGCGCCGTATTAAAGTGATGCCATGGAACGCACCTGATAAAGCGTTTTATGTCGCCTCAGACGAAGCAGCCTATGTCACCACCTTTGAAACCAACCCGGAGCAAAATACCGACTGGTTACGTTACACTTATACATCACTGACTACACCGCAAAGTGTGTATCAGCTGAATATGAAAACCGGTGAAAAAAAGCTGCTTAAAGAAACCGAAGTATTGGGCGGTTTTGACAAAAACAACTATGCCACTGAACGCGTATGGGCCACTGCCGCCGATGGCGTAAAAATACCGGTGTCTTTATTGTATAAAAAGGGCTTTAAAGCGGACGGTACTGCACCTTTGTATCAGTATGCTTATGGTTCTTATGGCAGCTCGTCTGATCCGTCATTCCGCTCTACCGTGTTCTCGTTGGTTGACCGCGGTTTTGTTTATGCTATTGCCCATATTCGCGGCGGGCAGGAAATGGGCCGCCACTGGTATGAAGATGGCAAACTGCTGAAAAAAATTAACACCTTTACCGATTACATCGCGGTAACCGATTACCTGGTAGCCAATAAATACGCTGCCAAAGATAAAGTGTTTGGTATGGGAGGCAGTGCCGGTGGCTTGCTGATGGGCGCAGTAGCAAACATGGCGCCGGAAAAATACCGTGCACTGGTAGCGCATGTACCTTTTGTTGATGTGGTTACTACCATGCTGGACGAAAGCATTCCGCTCACCACCAACGAATTTGACGAGTGGGGTAACCCGAAGCAAAAAGCCTACTACGATTATATGCTGTCTTATTCGCCCTATGATCAGCTAAGCAAGCAAGCTTACCCGGCATTGCTTGTAACCACCGGCTTGCATGATTCCCAGGTGCAGTATTTTGAACCGGCCAAATGGGTCGCTAAATTACGTACGCTTAAAACCGACAACCAGCCATTATTGTTTAAAACCAATATGGAGGCCGGCCACGGTGGTAAATCGGGCCGTTTTTCACGTTTAGCCGAGTACGCGCAGGAATATGCCTTTATTCTTAACCTGCTGGGCCAAACTGAATAAGCCGCTGCAATACCATACTAAGCCGGGTTAAGTAGCCCGGCTTTTTTCTGCCCTAATGTTTATTGTTTTGCTGCGGTCTTCAAACTGCGTAAATAAGATCAATTATCATTTGCAAATGATTCTCAGTTAGATTAAAGTTCGGCTCGCAAGTTAATAAGAATTATTATCATTAAGGAGCCGTTATGTCGTTGCCACTTAACCGGGCTATTTTTGCTGCTGCGCTATTGTCGGGCAGCTTTGTCGCCCCTGTTGCCGTACAAGCCCATGTGCCTTATTTACAGCCTGCCAGTTTTGAGCCGATCCGCGGCGGCTGGGTAAGCCTCGATGCCGCCTTTGCCGATCGCTTTTTTATTCCCGAAGTAGCCTTTGATAACAGCCAGTTTACTGTACTAACACCGGCTGGCGCGGCAGTTAAACCGGCACTGGTACAATACAGCCATACCCGCACTACGGCAGAGCACCAGTTAACTGACGACGGCACTTACCGCTTTAGTACCGGCCTGCGCTACGGCGCGGTATTTCACACCTATGAGCAAGACGGCGAGCGTAAAAACAGCCGTGATGAAAACTTCAAATTACCGGCAGGCGCCAAATCTATTGCGCATTTTCAGGCAGTAACCCGGGCTGAAACCTACGTCAGCAAAGGTGCTCCAGACCATAACGCCTTAAAACCCGGTGGCGAAGCACTGGAGCTGGAGTTTCTCAGCCACCCGAATGACCTCTATACCGACAGCACCTTAAGAGCCCGCGTGCTGTTTAACGGCAAGCCGCTGGCGCAGCAGACGGTAAGTGCGTATTTCGTGGAAGCCGGTGCCAATGACGAAAAAGTGACGCAGCAGCTGACGACAGATGCAGCCGGCATTATCAGCTTTAAACCGGAAAAAGCAGGTACTTATTTGCTGCTAAGCCGCTATCGCGCTGATGCTCCGGCCAGCGCCAAAGTGCCGCAATACAGTTACAGCTACAGCGTTGTGCTGGAAGTTACCCAATAGCGCCCACCCGTTAACGCAGGAGTTTTATCAATGAACAAACAACATTTATACACCACCTTATTTCTGGCGCTAAGCAGTGCCTACCTGAGCGCCTGCAGCACTGCGGCCTCTGACATGCCACGCTTAAACGAGGTGCAGCAAAAGCAGCTGGCCAGCGAACGTGCCGGCCACTTGCGCCAGACTCATGTGCGCTTTAATGCGCTGGATAAAGACGAAGACGGCTATATCAGCCGCGCTGAATTTAACCGCTCCGGTGATTTAGCCTTTGAGCGGATGGATACCAATAAAGACGGCGTGCTATCTGCTGCCGATCCTAAACCGGAACCGCGTGGTGAAGACACCCGGTCAGAGCAAACCCGCCAGCAACAGGCACAGCGCACAGAGCAGCCCCGGCGTGAACGCCTGTTAAAAATGCCAACCACCCATTCTGTTGACGGCATGCTGGCGATGTACGACAGCAATAAAGATGGCGTAATTAGCCGCGAAGAATATGCCAAAGGCCGTGCAGCACAGTTTGCGGCTACCGATGCCAATGGCGATGGCCAGCTGAGCTACGACGAATACGTTGCAGAATTTGCCGGCCGGCTCGACCAGCAAATAAGCCAGACCGTCAAAAAAGCCGATTAAGCCGCACTCAGGAGAACAGTAACATGGCTATGCAGTACACTTTATTGGCACTGGCGGTAACGGCGGCCTTTGCCACCCAGGCCCTGGCGGATAATGCCGCGCCAGAGCTGGATACCGTATCGGTAACCGCGCAGGCGGTGCAAACCCAGGCTAACAGCAAACAAACAGAGCAACTCAGCGCACAGCAGCTACAACAACAGCAAGCGCAAAATATTGCTGATGCAGTGCGCTTTGTACCTGGCGTCACCACTACCGATATGGGCCGCTTTGGCAGCAATGGTTTTAATATCCGCGGCCTGGACGGCGACAGAGTGGCCATAACCGTAGATGGTTTGTCACTGGGTGAAACGCTGGACCCACCCACTTTTGTTGCTTATGAGTTTTTCCGCTCTGCCAGAGGCGGGGTTGATATCGAGGCACTCAAGCAAATTGAAATTGTAAAAGGTGCCGATGCTATCGCCGCCGGCAGCGGTGCTTTAGGCGGTGCGGTGTTATTTGTTACCAAAGATCCGGCCGACTATTTAACTGCAGAAGGTGATGACAGCCATATTGGCTTGTCTGCCGGTTTTAGCGGCTCAAATGATGAAACCTCGTTCAGTGGCACTGTGGCTAACCGCAGCGGCAAGCTGGAATCTTTACTGGTGTATACCCGCCGCGATGGTAGTGAAACTGAAACCGCCCGTTCTGGCGACAATATCAGCGGTGCCGGGCGCACTATTGCCGATCCGCTGGATTACAGCAGTAATAATATTCTGGCCAAGTTGCAATATCAGCTAACGGATAGCCAGCGTCTGGGCTGGACCGGCGAATACTTTAAACAAACAAGCGAGCTGGACAACCAATCCAGGCTCGACAGCACTTATTTATCACGCTTTGGTGATGATGAAATTGAGCGCAAACGCTTTGGCCTGCAATACGAGTGGCTGGCCGCTCAGGCCTTTGCTGACAGCGTAAATGCCACGCTGGATTACCAGTCAAATTACACTCATGGTTTAACCACCATGCTCACCACTGGCTGCAGCGGTGTAGTAAATGGTGGCGTGTCACCTTGCCTGCGTAGTGAAGATCGTGATTTTAAGCAGCAACAACTAAAACTGGCCGTGGCGCTGGATAAAGAATTGTTCGGCAATACCGTACACCAGCAGTGGTTGTATGGCGGTTCGGCTGAACGGCGCAGCGTAGAATATTCTGCTATTGACCGCCGTTATATTGGCCAGACAGATGAGCTGGCAAGCCCGCCGGTAATTGACCCGGATCAGGTGCCAAAAACTGACGTTACTGCACTTAGCCTGTATGCCCGTGAAGTGATTAAGTTTGACCCACGCTGGACATTACGCCTTGGCGGCCGCTTTGACTCGCTAAAGTACAGCCCCGAGTTAGACGAGCAATTTAGCGATGCCAGCCAAACCGTAGCTAACGTCGATTTCACCGCCTTTACCTGGCAAACTAACCTGACCTACCAGATAGCCACGGCGCATCAGGTATGGGCGCAGGCCGGGCGCGGTTTTAGGGCGCCGACCGTAGCAGAAATGTATTCACCCACCTCGCTGATCAGCCGCACCGAACAAGCCACTGGCACTGTAGTAGATGATCTGTGGAGCAGCATCGCTAACCCGGATTTAAAAGCCGAGCGCAGCCTGAACCTGGAACTGGGGTACCGCTATCAAACAGACAACCTGCTGCTGGGCGTATCGCTGTTTAAAGATCAGTACAGCGATATGATTGATACTGTTACCCGGATACAAAACCCTGATGTGGTGTATGAAACCTGTACCCGTGGCGTTTGTACTGTGGCGCAGGGTAACCAGTACAACACCATTGATAATATTGGTGAAGCTGACGTAAAAGGCGTGGAACTGGAAGCCGCCTGGCGCATTAGCCGCGCCTTTAGCTCGCGTTTGGCTTATTCATATAACGAGGGTGAGAAAGAAAACGGCGACCCGCTGCGCAGCATTAACCCGGCTTCGGCAGTGCTGGGCTTTCGCTACGACGGTGCTAACTGGAACATTACCGCGAATGTAACCCACAGCGCGGCTAAAAAAGCCAAAGACGCCTATGACTCAACAGAAAGTGATTTTGAAGCAAAGCCTTATCTGACCGACAGCTACACCGTAGTTGATCTGATGGGTACATTGGACCTTACGCCAAACTGGCAGTTAAGAGCCGGTATTTATAACCTGTTCGACGAAGAATACTACCAATGGCAGCGGGTACGTTTTGTTACCAACTGGGTAGGTAGTGGTGTGCGTGGTGGCGTACTGGCTGACGGTACCGGTCTGCAGCGTTACAGCGAACCCGGCCGTTACGCCAAACTGGCCATTAGTTATAGCTTCTGATGTTTTCTCCCGCCGCTATGCAACCGCTGGCGCAAAGCCTTCCCCCTGCTGTTAAAGCAGGGGGCTTTTTGTTTACGCTGGGCGCGGTACTCAGTGCGCACCTGCTGCCCCTGGTTTGGTATCTGGCTGCAGATCCAGGCACAGTAACAATACAGCCACCAGTACTAACCGGGGTATTAGTGGCACAGCCGGCTTCGCAGCAAACTGCCGTGCCATCACCTGAACAAAAACCTGTGGTTGCAGCAGAAGCGCAACCAGAAGTAAAACAAGAAATTAAGCCGGCAGTTAAACCGGCAGCTAAGCGTGAGCTTAAGCAAACCCAGGCAGAAAACAAGCCAGCCCTGCCGTTAGCACAAGCACCTTTAACAAAAGCAACCGCGCAGCCCAACACAGCTGCTCAGCAGGCACCTGAGCAAAGTAAGCCGGTAGTAAAACACAGCCATGCCGCCATAGCCGTGCCGGTTTCGGCGCCGGTGTTAAATGCTACAGCGCACTATAACGCGCCGCCGGTATACCCGCAGTTATCGCGTAAATTACGCGAGCAGGGCACAGTAGTACTGGAGCTTACCGTGCTGGTTAATGGCACCGTAGCCGATGTTATCGTGCTGCAAAGTAGTGGCTATCCAAGATTAGATCAGGCTGCACTCAGTGCAGTGCAGCACTGGCGTTATCAGGCGGCACGGCGCGGCGACACAGCAATAGATTACCGCTACCGCCAACGGGTAGCCTTTTCCTTAACCGAAGGAGTTAATTAATGACGCAACTAACAGACAACCCTTATGGCCTGGCCGCGCTTTGGGCGCAAGGCGACTGGGTAATAAAAGGCGTGGCGCTGTTGCTGCTGTTAATGTCGGTTGCCAGTTGGAGTGTGATCATCTGGCGTAGCCTGATGCTGTGGCGACTACGCCCGGCCAATATTGCCTCGCGGGATTTCTGGCATGCGCAAAGCTTTGCCCAGGGTTTACAGCTGCTGCAACCGCACAACAGCGCCAGCCCATACCGCATGCTGGCAGAAGAAGGCCAGGCGGCGGTTGATCATCACAGCCTGCACAAAGCCGACTTACACGGCCAGCTAAGTTTAAATGACTGGCTAAGCGCCTGCTTACGCAATGCCATTGACGACAACGTACAACAACTGCAGCGTGGCCTGCCGGTACTGGCGTCAGTAGGGTCTACCGCACCTTTTATCGGACTGTTTGGCACGGTGTGGGGTATTTATCATGCGCTGGTTAGCATAGGGGTATCCGGCCAGGCCGGTATTGATAAAGTAGCCGGCCCGGTAGGGGAGGCATTAATTATGACCGCCGTTGGCCTGGCGGTGGCCATACCGGCAGTGCTGGGCTACAACGCACTGCAACGGGCCAATAAAGGTGTTATTACCCGTCTTAACCGCTTTGCCCATCAATTACATGCGTATTTTCTCACCGGTGCTGCGCCCAAAGCCAGTGTCAGTGTGTTAACCACTAAGCAGGAGAGTG
Organism: Rheinheimera pacifica; assembly: GCF_900108485.1. Taxonomy (GTDB): domain Bacteria; phylum Pseudomonadota; class Gammaproteobacteria; order Enterobacterales; family Alteromonadaceae; genus Alishewanella; species Alishewanella pacifica. The sequence goes on from NZ_FNXF01000001.1 coordinate 274,244, forward strand.
CGTAAATGGCCTTCGCTACAGACTCGCAGGATGATGAAGTTATCAGCGAAATCAATATGACACCGCTGGTTGATGTGATGCTGGTGCTGCTGATTATTTTTATGATCACTATGCCGGTATTAACTCAGACAGTGCTGGTAGAGTTGCCTCAGGCCAGTGCTGAACCCACAACTACAACCCCCGACAGCATTGCCATCAGCGTACTGCGCGACGGCAGCGTGCAGTGGAATAGCGAAGTGGTAACGGCCGGGCAGCTGCAACACAAGCTGGCACACATAGCGCAGTTACCTCAGCAACCACCGCTGCAGCTAATGGCCGATAAAGCGGTGGAATACCAGCATGTACTTAACGTAATGGCACTGGCACAACAATTGGGTATTACAAAGTTAGGTTTTGTTACTGAGCCGATACATTAACTCTGGTGCTATATTCCTTAACTACAACTTTTGTCGCGATATTATCGGGTCGGTTTTAGTGCTAGCCTGCTGCAAACTATGCTGTTTTATAAGGCCTTGCTATGCCCTATACCCGCGTTGTGCTGTTAACCCTGCTGGCGCTTATCGCCTTTGCCGGTAACTCGCTGCTGTGCCGTGCGGCACTGGCGCATACCCAGATAGATGCTGCCAGTTTTACCGCTATAAGGCTGGTATCCGGTGCTGTCGTGTTATGGGCTTTGGTAGTATTTCGCCGGGGTGAACACAGCGGCCGTGGTAACTGGCTATCAGCGCTGGCGCTGTTTGTTTATGCTGCCGGGTTTTCGTTTGCTTATATTCAGCTGAACACCGGTATAGGCGCACTGATCCTGTTCGGAGCAGTGCAAACCAGCATGATAGCTTGCGGCCTGTGGCGCGGTGAACGCTTTAGTTTGTTGCAGTGGCTGGGTTTGCTGCTGGCTTGCTCGGGGCTTATCGGTTTGTTAGTGCCGGGGCTGTCGGCACCGCCACTGTCAGGGGCTTTGCTGATGTTAGCTGCCGGTGTGGCCTGGGGCGTGTACTCGCTGCGTGGCAAAGGTGCAGGCGATCCGCTTTCGGTAACCAGCGGTAACTTTATCCGGGCTGTGCCGATGGCGCTGTTGCTAAGTGTGTTGTTAATAAAGCAAGCGTCATTAGAGAGTGCCGGGGTAGGGTATGCGCTGCTATCCGGGGTTTTAACCTCTGGTATCGGTTATGCCATCTGGTACACCGCTTTACCGTTACTAAAAGCGACAACTGCTGCCACGGTGCAGCTAAGTGTGCCGCTGCTGGCCGCGCTGGGTGGGGTATTGCTATTGCAGGAGCCACTAACACTGCGTTTGTTGCTGGCGTCGCTGGCGATTTTGGGTGGTATTGGTCTGGTGGTGTTAGCTGCGAATTACCATAAGCCTCTATAGTTGTGAGCAGGTATCAAAACAGCTACACTTAAGTTCTTCGTTAGGGAGTTTATGCATGACTGATAAGAAGTTACTGTTACAACGTTTTGACGCCATAAAAGTGGCTAACTTTAATGAAAGCCTTCGCTTGGAAGGGTTACAGCCTAACAAAAATAAGGCAGTGTTGAACCCTAAGCTGGTAGCCAAACTCAAAGAACTGCAACGTCTGAATGGCTGATAAATATGGTGTCAGGCAGGATCCTTATTGCTACCCTGGTACCGGCATCCTACAAAACCTACTCGATTTACAATCTGAAACAGAACTTGAAGCGGCCGAGGTTGAGTTAACATCATTCCGGCTGTCAATTTTTATCCCTGATTTTGATAACCTCACTTTTTCTTACTTATGCAGCATTCACCGCCATTTGTTTCAAGACCTTTATATATGGGCTGGTGAGATAAGAACGGTTGATATTTCAAAACAGAATACGCACTTCTGCAATGTCAGATTTATCCTGCCGTCAGCTAAGAAATGTTTTGCATCCCTGAAACAGCAAAATTACTTCCAAGGATTGTCGAAGACTGATTTTGTGCCTGCTCTGGCGGACTTTTTCTGTGAAATGAACGTTATTCATCCGTTTCGGGAAGGGAATGGCAGAGCACTGAGACTATTTTGTGAGGTATTAGCGTTTCAGGCGGGCTATGAGCTTAACTGGAAGCACGTTTCACAGCAAAATTGGTTGCAGGCTAACATTGCGGGCTATGACGGGGATCTTACACCTTTAATCGTATTGTTTACGCTTGTTACGACGCCTCTTAATATTGGCTAAGGGTATTGGTTAAAAACCAACAAGCTTTGCGACTACTCGCGTCGAGTCTTTAAAAAAATCCCCGCCGAAGCAGGGATTTATCTGATAGCGTTTTGCAGCAGTATTAATACTTCGCTGCTACACCTTCGGCCGGTAAAGCACCTAAGATAAACTCGCGCAGGTCGTCGTTCGATTTCTTCAAGTCTTCATAACGCAGGTACATCATATGGCCGCTGCGATAGCCTTTAAAGCTGAGGCGATGCTTCATTTTACCGCTTGGGTCCAACTGCCACATATTGTACTTGCCATCAAAATAGTTAGTGGCGCCGTCAAAGTAGCCAGACTGTGTCATTACTTTAAGATAGGGGTTTTGCGCCATGGCCTGGCGCAGGTTTTCGCCGGTACTGTCGTCAGATCTGTCCCACGGGTGTACCGGGCCGAACATATTGTATTTAATGTCGGTTTTGTATTTCAGATCATTGCGCAGGTAGTGGTTAATCGCCGGGGTAAACGAGTGCAGCCAGGATGTCAGCTCGGCGTTGTAGTCGGGCCGGTCACCGGCATCGGTTTTATCAATACCTAAATAACGTGAGTCCAGCCGGCCGATGGTTTGGCCGCGGTCGCGCAGTAACTCTTTCCAGAAATAGTTGGTAGGAATATCCAGATTATTTTGCAGCACTGCTTGCAGCGATAAACCCGAATAGCTGGCTACTTGCTGGGCTATGCGTTGTTTTTCTTCGTTGCTTATAGCATTACCTTTAGCTAGCGCAGGCAGGTATTGGTTTAGCGTAAAGTCTTCTACTTCTGGCAAAATATCGTATAAGTCTTTTTGCTGCAGTTCACTGTTAAGCTTTTTGTGATACCAGGCAGTGGCAGCAAAGTACGGCAGGCGGTTGGCGGCTTTAACCGGGCCGGCTCGCTCTATGCCTAAATCGGTAGGCGACACCAGTACTACACCGTTTAAGTACATCCACTGCTGGTTTTGCAGTGCCAGCGCCAGGCCGGATACCCGGGTAGTGCCGTAGCTTTCGCCAATTAAAAACTTCGGTGACTGCCAGCGCTCATTGCGGGTAACAAAAGTATTTAACCACTCGGCCAGGTATTTAACGTCGGCATTTACACCAAAGAACATTTTTTGCTGCTGATCTTTGGACGGCATTTTACCGTCTTTGCCCGGCAGTACGCGCGAGTAACCGGTATTTACCGGGTTAACAAACACAATGTCAGCAACATCGAGTACAGAATACGGGTTGGTTTTTACGCCATACGGTTGTACCGGATAGCCTTCTGCATCAATAACCAGCGCTTTGGGGCCAGTGTAGGCAATGTGCATCCATACTGAGGCAGAGCCCGGCCCGCCGTTAAATGAAATCAGCAGTGGGCGCTTGCTGCGATCTTTAATATCGCTGCGCTGATAATAGGTATAAAACAACGTGGCAGTAGGTACGCCGTCTTCATCCCACACCGGCTGGGTGCCGGTAGTAGCGGTATAGCTGAAGCGCTTACCGTTAACTTCGGTTTTGTGCTCGGTAATCACTGAGCTGTCAATTTCAATCTGGCGTTCAGTTGCCAGCACCACAGTACTGCATAGCAGTAGCAGCAGGGCTATAGGTTGGAACAGTTTCATCGGACCCCCGGATTATTATTATAGGTAAGTAATACAGCTCTCTGTTTACCGTAAAATGCCTGACAATTCAAAAGGCTTGAGACAAGCGCCCTGAAATCCGGCTTAAGCTTTAATGCGCTAATTAAACGTTAAGCTAAACGAGTTAATAATACGAATGGTTATCAGTAATATGTTATTGATTATAAACATAATTTTGCGTGAATGGTGATTTTGGTCTACACTGTGCAACAATTCTTGTCGCGACAGAAAAGGTACATTACATGAAAGGCAATCCACAGGTGCTGTCTAAGTTAAATGAAATACTGACAGCTGAATTAACCTCTATTAATCAGTACTTTCTGCATGCCCGCATTTATAAAAACTGGGGCTTAAAAGCACTTAACGATGTGTGCTACAAAAAATCGATTAAAGATATGAAGCAGGCCGATGAGCTGATTGAGCGTATTTTAATGCTTGAAGGCCTGCCCAATTTACAGGCGCTGGGTAAATTGCGTATTGGCGAAGACACACCGGAAATGCTGCAGTGCGATATGGAGTTTCAGATAGAACAATTGCCGCTGCTGCGCGCCACTATCGCCTTATGCGAAGCCGAGCAGGACTACGTTAGCCGCGATATTCTGACCGAAATTCTGGAATATGAAGAAGAACATCTGGACTGGCTGGAAACCCAGCAGCACCAAATCGGCACTATGGGGCTGGCAAATTACCTGCAAGCGCAGCTGGGAGGCGAGTAAATGAAAGGCAACCGCAAAATTATCGACGCATTGAATGTGCTGCTGGCCAACGAGCTGGCCGCGATGGATCAGTACTTTATTCACTCGCGCATGTACCACGACTGGGGCCTGCACAAGCTTTATGAGCGCATCGACCATGAATTTGACGACGAAAAAGGCCATGCCTCCAAGCTGATTGAACGCATTATCTTCTTAGAAGGTGTGCCGGATATGAGCAAGCGTGATGCCATTCATGTTGGCAAAGATGTACCGGCCATGCTGCAAAACGATTTAAACGTAGAATTCACCGTGCAAAAGCTGTTAAAGCAAACGATGGCGCTGTGCGAGCAGGAGCAAGACTACGTTACCCGGGCTATGTTACAACAACTGCTGGACGACACCGAGGTAGACCACGCACACTGGCTGGAGCAGCAGCTTAATCTGATTAAACTGGTGGGCCTGCCCAACTATTTGCAGTCGCAGATGTAACTGCTGGCGGCAATCGCTGACGCAACAACCAACTGTAATCGCGAATATAATTACCGCATTTAATGACATGCAAAACAGTATTTTAGTTTTGCATGTAGTGCCGCCAGCTCGGCCAGGCCTTGTGGCTGGCGCTGGTATAGCCGGGTTAGCGCAATTAACGGCATATACAACATATCCAAACACATCTGCCGCTGTGTTTCCGTGTGGTGCCGGTTTACGGCGCCTTCAGCCAGCGTAAACAGCGCATAGCGCAAACACCACTCCTGCAATAAGCTACTGCGTTGCCGCTCCAGCATAGTGGCTAACTGGCAGCAGCGGCAGCTGTAATCAGAAACCAGCCGGTGATAATCGTCCGGCATTATATTGCCTTGCTTTAGCTGCCGGCTCAGGCGGCTGAAATCCTGCCATAGTGAACTTTGTATCAGCATAATGTGCTCCTTAATGCAGTGTGGCAGAAGCAGGCAGTGTTGCCGTTTGTGGAACGGGTGCTAACTGTGAAAAGCGGCACAGTTCACGGCGTAAACTGCAGCTTTCGCGCAGCAGTGCCACATTGGCCGGGTGGGTATCAGGTAACTGCGCCTGCAGTTGCAGCACTTGCCGCAAGGCGCGGTTTAACGTGGCAAGACAGCGGCGCCAGCGTTGTTGCCTGGCATAGGTTTCGGCCAGATTCTGTACGCTGATCGACAAGCAAATAATTAACAATGCAGTGCCATCGGGTGCACCGGGTATAAAATTGTCGGTCGATCTGGCTTCGTACTCTGGCCAGGCCTGTGTTAGCAACACCGCGGCCTGCTGGTATAAATCGGCCGCCAGCACATAGTGATCGTGCGCAAAAGCACTGTTGGCCTGGCGGATAATGTGTTTCCAGTGTTCTATCGTATCCATATCACTCACCTTGTCGGGAACCTGACTGAAAATATGGCTTGTTTTTCGACTAAATGCAAATGATAATGGTTATCATTAATTGGAGGTTGATATGAACTTTACGTTACCGGAACTACCTTACAGCTACAACGCGCTGGAACCGCATCTGGATGCGTTAACGATGGAAATACACCACAGCCGGCACCATCAAACTTATGTTAACGGTTTAAATGCAGCACTTGAAGGCAGCGCCTATACTGACTGGTCGCTGCAGCGCTTACTCAGCGAAATATCTGCCTTGCCACAACCGTTGCAACAGGCGGTACGTAACCATGGTGGTGGCCATGCTAACCACAGTTTGTTCTGGCAGGTTATGTCACCGCAAGGTGGTGGCGAACCTAGCGGTGAGCTGGCCGAAGCCATAACGCAGCACTTTGGCAGCTTTGCCCAGTTTAAGCAGCAGTTTATTCAGGCGGCACTAAGCCGGTTTGGCAGTGGCTGGGCCTGGCTGGTAAAAGATCAACACGGCAACTTGCAGGTAAGCAGCAGTGCGAACCAGGATAGCCCGTTAATGGAAGGGCTAACACCTATACTGGGGCTGGACGTGTGGGAACATGCATACTACCTGCAGTACCAGAATAAACGGCCAGATTATGTGGCAGCATTTTTTAATGTGATTAACTGGCCCTATGTGGCGGGGTTATATCAGGAGAAGCAATGAAGCTAATGTTGTTGCAATGGCCCGCGCTGGGCTTGCGTAAACTGGCTGGCCTGCTGATAGTGCTGGCCGGTGCAGGCTATGGTTTGCAGCAACTGGTGGTACTTATGCAGCAGCAAGCTAATGTGCGCTATGCCTTTTATGCCGGTATGGTGGCGGCTACCGCAACGGCGGCCGGTGCTGTGCCGGCGTTGTTTATGCGCCGGTTATCACAAAAGCTGCTTGATGTAATGCTGGGCTTTGGTGCCGGGGTGATGCTGGCAGCTTGTATGTTTTCGCTGATCGTACCGGCGCTGGCTTTGTTAACTGACAGCGGCGCTTCACCATGGCGCAGCTCTGGTAGTGTGGCGCTGGCCATTTTGCTTGGCGGTGCCTTTATGCTACTGCTGGAACGGCTGGTGCCACATGAGCATTTTATTAAAGACGAAGACAGGCTGCGCAGCCAAACCCTGCGCCGCAGCTGGTTATTTGTGTTTGCCATAGCGTTGCATAATATCCCCGAAGGGCTGGCCATTGGTGCGTCTTTTGCCAGTGGCGACACTGCAGCTGCTACTGCGCTGGCTACCGGTATCTCGGTACAGGATATTCCTGAAGGGCTGGTAGTGGCAATGGCACTGCTGGCCGTGGGTTACAGCCGTACACTGGCGGTGGGCATTGCGATATTATCTGGTTTAACCGAGCCGGTTATGGCCATTGTCGGCGCAGCAGTGCTGGGCGAGTCCAGACTGTTGTTACCCTGGGGCCTGGCAGTGGCTGCTGGCGCTATGCTGTTTGTGATCAGCCATGAAATGATCCCTGAATCGCACCGCCAGGGCCACGAGCTGGCCGCCACCAATGGTTTAATGCTGGGTTTTGTATTGATGATGTTATTGGATACCGCCCTGGGCTGACGAACTTAAAGTATTGCTACCGCATCACCGCTTTTATGTAATTAATTCACGTTGAATAAATAAAACTCTTGCTTATTTTATTGTTTAACAAGAGTATTCGTTGCTGAAATTTACATTATTTACATAAAGTGATGGAGTTAGCATGGAAGTTAAGTACAAAATGTTAAAAGCAGCGGCAGTATTATCGGCAGCCTGTAGTATCGCAGCCTGCGGTGGGGGTAGTGATAGTAGTACTGATACGGCACCAGTGAGTTTTACTGTAACTGCTACCGCAGGTGCCGGCGGTACTATTTCCCCTGGCGATCGTGCTGTTACCACCGGCCAGAGCACCAGCTTTACGGTTAGCGCTAATGACGGTTATGCTATAGCGTCAGTAACCGGCTGCGGCGGAACATTAAATGGCGCTACTTTTACTACCGCGTCAATCAGCGCCGCTTGTACGGTAACTGCAGGCTTTGAACAGCTACCTGTGGCAACGTCGTTGTTAAATGGCAAGGTTATTGATGGCTATGTCAGTGGTGCCACGGTATGGCTGGACATTAACGGTAATGGTGTGCCGGATGAAAATGAGCCTTCTACTGTATCAATCACGGCCGGTGACTATGCACTGGAATTAACCGAAGAGCAGCGCGCCTGCGTACCTTATGCCACCTTGTATGTTGATGTACCGGTTGGTGCGGTAGATGAAGACAGCGGTGAAGTAACCGCCGCCTATCAAATGGCCAGGCCGGCGCAGTTTCAGCCGTTAGATGAAGCGGCATTATTGCATATTTCGCCGTTAACGTCGGTGTTATGGCAACAGGTACAGGCGCAATTGTCTAACAATGGACAACAGAGTTTGTCGTGTGCAGCTCTTATGGCAAATAGTGAACTGGGTGTGCAGATCAGCAACGAAGTTAAAGACATTATTCAAACGACGGTAAGTAAATATAATATTGCCGCGGATAAAATCTTTGCAGACTTTATTGCCGCTGACGATGAGGCAAGTTACCAGTTGGCACAAAGTATCGTTAAAGGCTTAAAAGCCACTTATGCCTACAAGCAGCAATTGAGGCAACAGCACCCTACCGCAAACTATATCCGCAGCCAGTTTTATCAGGGCAGCGACATAGATAACAAGAATGCCTACCCACAGGCGTGGTATCGCGACACTATGTTGTCATTTGATACAGGCTACAGTACCGAGCTGGTAAAGATGAATAACGAGCTGACGGAAGTGGTGCGGGAAATTTACCTGCGTGAAAATATTAAAACCACCTGGGGTGACGGTGTACTGAGCCAAACCAAAGATATATACAGCTACGGTGGTGATGATGCGGAATATAGCTGCACTAACAGCGAAGCCGTATCAGTAATAGTAAATGGCATAAGCTATGGCCTGTCAAATGATGGCAGTTCGGCTACTGCCGCCTCTGTGGCACAATGTGTAAATACTAGCTTTAGTAATGGCCCTTACAAATATTACAGCGTCGACTATGTTGAAAACGCGGTTGGTTATCACACCAGATTTGTTATCGCGGCTGATACTGCTGAGTATCAAACCTTTGTACAATGGCGTGATCTAAAGACTAAGGCAGAAACATTAGACTTGGCAGATTTAACCACACATCTGAACAACAGCGGTTATAAGTTTGACGAAGAAGTGCTGCTGGATGTCAGCAGCTGGCATAAAAGATCTACCGATGATCGGACCACTAACCGTGTGCAAGTAGGTAAATTTTCCGACCAACCCTGGGAAAAACTGGTGTATCAAGCCAATGGCACCTACAGCAAAACCTGCAGTACAGATAATGGCCAGTCCTGGGTAGCGTGCAACTAGCTACTGCGTAATTTTAGTCCCTGGCTAAGGTAGCCTGATTCACCCTCAGGCTACCGACACATTTTATTACAATCGCGCTTTAGCCTTTGCTGGCAGCATGTCGGCCAATTCATTACATTAAGCCACACAGACATTCACCTTTATAGGTAATAAGATGAAAAAAATATTTGTTATCAGTGCAATAGCACTGGCTGTATTAACCGGTTGTGCCGGTGAGCGGAGCTTGTCTGCTGATACGCGTGCTGCACAGCAACAGGTGCAGGGCCAGGTAGTGGTAAGCCCGAATGACAACCGTGCTTATAAAACCCTGGTACTGCCGAATAAACTGGAAGTGCTGCTGGTGTCAGACCCTACAGCAGAAAAATCGGCTGCAGCGTTAAGTGTGGGCGTAGGTTTACTGCAAGATCCGATGAGCCAGCAAGGTATGGCGCATTATTTAGAGCATATGCTGTTTTTAGGCACCGAGCGCTACCCTGATACTAAAGGCTACAGCGAATTTATGACCGCCAACGGCGGCGCGCAAAACGCCTACACCTGGCTTGATATTACCAACTACATGTTTAAGGTAAACAACAACGCTTATGACGAAGCGCTGGATCGTTTCTCCGATTTTTTTAAAGCCCCCAAGCTATACCCCGAATACGCCGATAAAGAGAAGAATGCCGTTAATGCAGAGTGGTCAATGCGCCGCGAAATGGACTACTTCGGCCAGTATAATTTATCCCGCCGCATGATGGGCAGCCACCCCGCCAACCGGTTTTTAATTGGTAACCTGGAAACGCTCGGTGATAAAGACGGTAGCCTGCTGCACCCTGAAACCGTAGCGTTTTATAACCAGTATTATTCGGCCAATATTATGAAAGTGGCCCTGCTAAGCAATTTACCGCTTAGCGAAATGGAGCAACTGGCCAGCAAACACTTTAGCAGTATTGTTAATAAGAACATTGAAAAACCTGCTGTAACCGCAGAGCTGGATTTCAGCCAGTTAGGCGGCAAGCGTATTCACTATGTGCCGAATCAGGACGTAAAGCAGTTACGGTTGGATTTTACCATCAGCAACAACAGCGAGCAGTTTGCCGTTAAACCAAACGAATTTATCAGCTACCTGCTGGGCTCAGAAATGCCCGGCACTCCGGCTGAGCAGCTAAAAGCCATGGGGCTTATTTCTAAGCTGAACGCCAGCGCCACGCCCGACTTATACGGCAATTACGGCTCACTAAGCATAGACGTGGAGCTAACCGACGCCGGTATGCAAAACCGTGAAGGCATAGTGGCTACTATCATGCAGTATATTGAACTGGTGAAGCTGCAGGGGGTTGACAGCAAATACTTCAGTGAAATTCAAACCAGCCTGAACAACCAATTCCGTTTTCTGGAAAAAGGCGACGAATTTGGCTATGTATCTGACCTGGCCGATGCAATGCAAAAAGTACCGGCCCGCAACGCAGTAAATGCGCCGTTTTACTACCAGCGTTTTGATGCCAAAGCCATTAAAGATGTGCTGGCGCAGTTAACACCCCAGCGCCTGCGCGTGTGGTATATCAGCAAGCAAGAGCCGCATGATAGCAGCCTGCATTTTTACGACGGTAAATATAAAATTACCAATATCAGTAGCGAAGAGCAGCAAAGCTGGCAACAAAGCCCGCAACTGGCACTGAATTTACCGGCAGTAAACCGGCTGCTGCCAGAAAACTTTGAGCTGGTAGCGCCGGTACAGCAAGCCAAGCCAGAAATTGTGCTGCAGCAAAACGGCATTACCGCCTGGTTGTACCCAAGCCAGCAGTTTGCCAGCCAGCCGCGTGGCGTGCTGGAAATTTTTATCAACACAGCAGCACCACAACAGGATATTAAAGCCAGAGTAGCCCTGGCACTGTGGCGTGACATTTTCAGCCTGCAGCAAAGTGTGCTGGCCACTGAAGCTGATATTGCCGGTATGCAACTGCGATTAACCGCAGGCAGCGGTATGGCCTTAACAGTAGCTGGTTTTACTGACAAACAGCCCGAGTTATTGCAACAGGCTCTGGCAGGTTTGGCGGTTAGTACTGACGAGCAAAGCTTTGCCCAGGCTAAAGATCGCTATATCCGTGGTTTGCAAAATCAGGGCAAGCAATTCCCGTTTTATCAGGCATTTAATGGCTACAACACACTGGTGCGCAATGGTAACTATGAGCCAGAGCAATTAATTGCTGCTGCCAACAGTTTAACCATCGCACAGTTGCAAAGTTTTATCGCCGATACGCTGGCGAATAATCAGCTGCGGGTATTTGCCTTTGGTAACTATGACAAAGCTGCCATAACCCAGGTGGTTGCTACTGTGCAGCAGGCACTGCCTGCGCAGCGCAGCGAACAGCCGTACAGCCGCACTGCTTACTGGCAACCGGCTGCCGGAGAAAAACTGGTACTGCAAAAAGATATCGATGTAGCCGACGTTGGTCTGGTAGATGTGCATATACACCCTGAAGCTTCCTATACCCAGCTGGCACGGGCAACAGTGCTGAACAGCCATTTTAGTAATGTGGCTTTTGACAAACTGCGTACCGAAGAGCAACTGGCCTATGCTGTGGGTGGCACCGCGACACAAATAGAAAATTACACCGGTTTTGCCATGTATATTCAAACGCCGGTAAAAGGCGTAGCCGATATGCAGGCCCGCTTTGACAGCTTTAAGCAGCAATATGCCGCCGAGCTGGATAAGTTAACTGAAGATAACTTTGCCCAGCTTAAAGCTAGCACACTGATCACACTAAAAGAACCGGCAAAAAACCTGCAGGACGAAGTGGGGCCACTAATTACCGACTGGTACCGTGAGAAATTCAGCTTCGACAGCAAACAGCAGTTAATTGCCGCTGTAGAGCAGGTCACGTTAGAGCAGGTAAAAGCCTTTTACCGCGAAACCATGTTAAATGACAACGCAGCACGGATTTCGGTGCAAATGCGCGGCACCAAGTTCCGCGACCAGCCGTTTGCCGATTTACCCGGCCAGACTAAGGTAACCGACGTGGCCGCCTTTCATCAGCAAATGAAAAAGCAGTAGGCTTAATATGTTGTTAAAAACGCAGCTTTGGCTGCGTTTTTTGTTTATATGGCAAAAAATAGTAATTTTTATATAACAATTAGGTTGAACACTGCTTTTTTTATTGTTTTAACTAAACTAGGTATGGCGTGCCTGCGTAATGTCCGGTACGGCACAAAGCGTTGCCAGCTGTTTTAACTCATTCCGCCGTGGAGATCGTCCAAATGTTTTTTAATAAAAATAAAGAAAAGCAAGATGTTATCAGCGCAGCGGTAAAAGCTTTGGAAGCACAGGCTCACAGTATTTCGAATTCATGTGCCGTTATTTATTTTTCGCCGTCTGGCGAAATACTCAAAGCCAGCCCGCTGTTTCTCAATTGTGTTGGTTACAGCATGGATGAAATCCAGGGGCGCCATCACAAAACGTTATGCCCAAGGGAACTGGTTGAATCTGCCGAATACCGGCAGTTTTGGGCCGATCTGGCAAAAGGACAGCCTAAACGGGGCCTGTTCAGACGCAAGCATAAAAATGGTACCGATATCTGGCTTGAAGCAACGTATATTCCCACCATTGAAAATGGTCAGGTTGTTGAGGTGATGAAAATTGCCAATGATGTGACTGCAGCACACGAAAAATCAGTCAGTAATTCGGCTTTTATTAATGCTGTAGAGCGTGCAAACGCGGTAATAGAATTTACCCCTGACGGTACTATCCTTACAGCAAATGATAATTTTATCAATGCGTTGGGGTATCGAAGCCTTAGTGATATCCGCGGTAAACACCATAGAATTTTTTGTGCACCAGAGTTTTACCATGATAACCCGACATTCTGGCAGGATCTGGAAAACGGCCAGGTAAAAAACGGTTTATTCCGCCGCGTAAGCAGCCAGGGTAATTCGGTATGGATTGAAGCAACTTACAACCCGGTGTTTGATCATGCCGGTAAAGTCATTAAAGTGGTTAAGATAGCCAACGACATTACCCAACGGATGGAGCGGCAGCTGGCTATTCAAAAAGCGGCAGAGCTGGCTCACAGCACCTCGGTAGAAACTGCGCAGGTGTCAGAGCGGGGCGCCAGCATTTTAAAACAAAATTTGCGCAACTCAGAAAAAGTGTCGCAGGATATCAAACAATTAGCCGGGCTGGTGGAAGAGTTAAATATTCAGTCAGGTGAAATCTCTAAAATTGTCACTACGATAAAATCTATTGCTGATCAAACCAACCTGCTGGCGTTAAATGCCGCCATTGAAGCAGCCCGCGCGGGCGAGCATGGCAGAGGCTTTGCGGTAGTAGCCGATGAAGTAAGAACGTTGGCAAGCCGCACTACCAAGTCGACTGAAGAAATAAACCAGATGGTGAGTAAAAACAATCAACTGGTAACGCAGGGGCGGGGCAGCATGTTGCAGGTTACTGAGCAGGCAGATAAAAATGCAGATCTAATTACAGAGGCGGCCAGCATTATTGATGAAATACTCAAAGGCGCCGACTATGTATCGCATGTTGTTGGCGATTTGGTTAACTCAAACAGGTAACAGGTTACACAGGCTAAGAGTAGCGCAGGTTAGAGAGGCTTACTTGCCGGCGCTATGGGTTTTTTTCAGTGTGCTGATAAGATTAACCGCCAATGCCCTGCCTTCGTCGGTCAGGCTATGGTAATGCTTAAGCAACAAAGCTAATTGCGCGTCTACTGCAGTAGCCGACGGGTTGTAGTTGTTGCTTTGCTCCATTACCTGAGTATGGTTTTGTGCTTCGGCACTTTGGTACAGGGCCGACACCTGCGTATCCAGGGCGTGGGCGATAGCTTCCAGTAAATCCAGCGACGGGCGCTGCTCGTCCCGCTCTATGCGTGATAAATTTCCGGCATCAGTTTCTGCTGCATAAGCAACATCCTCCAGGGTTTTCCCTAGCAGTTTTCTTCTATGTCTCAATATGTTGCCAATTTTCATCTCAGCGATTCTCGGTGCATTGGCATCGATGCACAAAGCGGTTGCTGCAAAATTAACTTGATAAATTTGCGTAATGCGCAATAATGTGAAAAAAACGTAAAAGCAAAGAGTGTTGTTGGCGGCATATTTGCTCTTGGCACCCAATAACATACAGGGAGATCTCTGTGATGAACCGTAATGTTAACGCAAAGTCGGTAGCGCATATCGTGTTTAGTGAGAAAACCGTGCACGGTGACAATATTCCTTGTGCTTACATTGACTTACGAAACCCAACTGAATGTATTCTGGAGCAGGATAAAACCGGGATCTGGCTGACTTTGGCCATTAAAGCAGAGCTGATGGACGAGCTGGCTTTAGCCTGGTGCCAGCAGCGTAAGTTTACCTGTAGTGATGCCGGGCAACCAGACAACATAAAAGCGTAAATTGCATAGTGCTGGTATGGTAAAGAGCTTTTTAAACCGCATTACAGGCCGCAGCTTTCATGGCGGGCCAGATGCCCACAGGCGTTTTAACTATAAAGTGCTGTTAGATAAAGACTTACTGACGTTTTGTATTCCGTGCACCAGCCCGATGGCGTTTCCGGTGTTGTTTCCTTACCAAACGCCCGGCTGGTTTGAGTTATATACCGATCAGCGGCAGCAGCATCGTTTTGTCTGTATAAACCAGCAACAATATTGGTACAGCGGGCACTTTTTAAGAACCCGCGGCGAGCCGCTGGGGCAGCTAATGCTATCGATCTGGCTAAAACAGGTTACAGAGGGGAAAAGCATTGCACGACATAATATTGAGCGCTTAGGCCATTATCTGAGCGGCCAGGGTAAAGATTCAAGCAGTTATATTTTTGGTAGTTCTGCGCAGTTAAATACCGCTTTGCAACAGTATCATACCAACAGACGCAGCAATACATTAACTGCCGCCCAAAGGCAGGACTACGCCGCCACAAGGCATAAAACAATACTCCCGCAGTGCTATAGTGTTAAAAGCTTTGGCAGCCAGCCATGGCTGCATTACACGCACGCCAGCCGGGCTTTTACCCGGCAGTATCACTACTATTGTTACCCGTTGTCAGAGCAGTTTTACTTAAAAATCCGTTTTGCGTACAAAGCAAATTTACCGGCTTATTTTCACTACTGGCATGCCAACGCCCGGGCGGCACAGCAAAGCATTATGCAAAGCGTAAAGCTTAGACTGCATGATGTGTGACTTTGCAAAATACGCTAGGATACGCCCCTGACAGCAACTTTACCGACAGATACTGTTCTGTAACCGGGTTTTGAAGAGATTTATTAAGGACGTAATATGGACAACAGCGCGCTTTATATCGCTCTGGAAAATGCAGTGCCGGGCTTTGTCGCGGCCAATGTCGTAACACCCGGGGTAGATGAGCGGCAGGGTATCTATAAAGAATTGTTTTGGCTGGATGCGCTGCTGGGGGAAGATTTTCATTGTTATGTTGAATGGAAAGAGTTTGATCCCTGGGCTTTGGCTAATATGAATAAGTTGGTACCGATCCGTCAGGCCGGAATAACGCTGGTAACAGACAGCTTATACGATAAACACGGAGCTCCGCTTGGCGAGTTAAATTATTACGACGACGGGGGTTTCTTTCTGCCGGTTTTGCAGCAGCAACTGCAAACTGCCAATTTGCAACTGCTGGAAATTTGTACCATACAAAATGGTAAGCCTTACCTGCAGGAAAACCCACGCTTTATTTGCATCACTACCGACCCGGATAAAGTGGCGCAACTGCAACATTGCTTACAGCATAAAGGGCTTGTTCTTGTTGGTTGAACCAAAGGTTAATACAGGTAAGCGGCACGGGATAAGAAAAACAAAAATAGTTTGAGCAATCACTTTAAACAGTGTTTTAGTTACCTGTTATCTGCTTAACAAGCACACCGGCGGTGTAAGGCTGCTGTGGCGTTATTCACATTTTTCTCTGTTTAAGAAAATTCAAACACTGGCACCGGTTTAGCCGGTCTGGCAGCTTGCTGGCAGCAAAATCAGCGTATTGAATTCAAAGTGAACTGGTCTATCTTGTTGGTGGAGTTGTAATTAGCCTGACGGAAAGGGCGGCAGAATAATAACGATAATCTTAGCAAGAACCCTGTTTCAGCAGAGAAAAGACGAGGACAACCCAAATGAAAAAATCTACCCTGCTTTTACTGGCGGGCCTGTTTAGCGGCGCTGCACAGGCCGATGTGGGCGGCTACCCGGTGGTACTGGTACACGGTTTTCAGCCGGATAATTTAGCCAGCCGGCCTACCGGCAGCCAGGTAAGCAATAATGGTGCAGAGTATTGGGCGCAGTACTGGCGCGACCGCGCCGATGTGCGTATTGACTGGCCATCGCAAGAGCGGGTGGCCGGTAAAATTGCCAGTGATTATGTCTGGCCTAAGCTGCAGCAAATGGCCCAAAACAGCACCTGCGCCAATGGCTGTATTTTTGTGTCGCACTCTACCGGTGATTTAGTTACCCGCTACATTATTGATAACCAGGCGCTGTGGCTGCAAAACGCGGGCTTACAACCGCTGAATATTGTCGCGACGTTTGATTTTGCCGGTGCTGGTGGCGGGGTAGAGCTGGCCGATTTAGCAGTCAATGTTGCCGGTGGCTCCGGTCTGATTGATGGCGCGCTGCGGCTGGCCATATCTTTGTGGCTGGGGCAAATACCGTCGCCGTCTAACGTTGGTGTGTTAAACGATTTACGGGTAAACACCGCCCGCCAGTTAGCAGCTTTCCCCGACAGCCGGGTGCCGCGCTTACGTTTTGTTGGCGCCGGATCTGACTTTTTAGGCGCCACCGGTGCATTTTTGCCAGGTGAGGATGACGGCGTAGTGGCCAGCCATTCCAGCTGCGGTGCGGCCAGCGCAGGCAGTTTTAATAGTTGTTCACGCAGCGTGACGTTTGATGGCAAGCTGACATCGGTTAGCGGGCCAACCAGCTTTATGCCGTACCATTACCCGATGTTAATGAGCGAAGGCTACAGCCACAGCGATGTTATTGCCAATAGCGCCACTGATGAAGTCACTGCCGCCAGCAACAGCGTTAATTACCTTAATGGCGAGCGGCTGCAATTTAATACTTATGACGAAAACCGTGGCTGGTGGGTGTTTAGCTCGCGTTATCGCATAGTGCGTAACTCTGATAACACCAGTATGTCGGCGCTGGTGTATCAGGCGGCGAACTAGCGTAAATGAAAAAGTGGTTATTATTATGCCTGCCAGTATTGCTGGCAGGCTTATGGTTTTTCTGGCCGCAACCGGTAACGGTAGTGCCAAAAACAGCGCCGCAAATTACAACGCTGCCAGCAGCTGCCGTTAAGCCAGCTAATACGCCGGCAGCTAAGCAGCAGCAAATTAACATAACAGAAAAAATACCCCAGCCGGTAAGCGAAAGCTTTAAATTACTGGCCAGCGTTTATGCTGCTGAGCTGGAGTTGCCGCCGTATTCCCGGCCGCTAAGCGCGGATGATGAACACCTGCTGGCGCCAAACCGCTATATCCCGCAAACCGTGCCCCTTGAGGGCGGTGCCAGCGCAACGATAGTGCTGCCAAAATTCCGTTTTAGCTACCCCGAGGCGATACCGGTAACGCTGCAGGTAAGTGGTATTCAGGTGTCGGATGTCATTGTGGCGCTAAGTGCGGAAGGCACGGCAGCAGTAGTGGCCACAGAAGAAATGCGCGGTACACCCGCTAACTGGTCGGCTACTTTTAATGCAGAGGCCGACTGGAACGGCGCTTTTGAAATCAGTGTGAGCTTTAGCGCCAACGGCCAACAACAAGTGTTGAAAACCGGTATTGAATACAGCCACCCGGTAGCCACGATCACCGGTGTGGGCGACAGCCGTGGCGTGGGCAGTGATATGCTGATCCCGGTAAAAATAGACGTACAGCAGGCCGGTTACTACCGCTTACGCGCTAATTTATTTACTGAAAAACGCCAGCCATTGGCCTTGTTAACCGGCAACGCAAAACTAAGCGAAGGGCAGGGGGAAATAACATTGCGGGCTTTTAAAGCGGTGCTGCAACAGCAAAGCGGGCCTTATATTTTAGGTACCTTTGTATTGGAGAAACGCCCAGCCGTGCCCGGCGAGCTAACCCAATATGGCGACAGTGAAAAAGCAGAATATCAGCTGGATTATTTTGCGTTAAGCCAGCTAAGTGACGAACCCTGGCAGCCCGATGCTGAAGAGCTGCAACGCCTGCAGTTTTTACAGCAAATGGCCGGGCAGCAATAACGCATTCAGGGCCGGTGTTTGCCTAGCTTGCGCTGCAAGGTGCGCCGGTGCATCCCCAACAATTCTGCGGTGCGGCTGATATTACCGCCGTGCTCGGCCAGTACACGGTGAATATGTTCCCATTCCAGTTGCTCGGGCGATAACAGTGTGGCAGTGTCAGTGGCTGTGCCGCTTTGCGCCTTGCCGGTTATGGCTTGTTCCAGTTGTAAAAAATCGACCGGCTTGGTCAGGTAGTCGTCGGCCCCTAATTTTACTGCCTGCACCGCATTGGCAATGCTGGCATAACCGGTAAGCAAAATAATACGGCATTGCGGTAATGCGGCTCTAAGCGGGGCAATAAAGCTTAAGCCCGACTGGCTGGCAAAGCGTAAATCCAGCAAATAGGCCTGCGCTTGTTGGGCAATTAACTGCTCTGCGGTGATGGCATCGGCGTAAGTAGTAACACTAAAACCGCGCTGGCCAAAGCGCCGGGCCAGGGCACCAAGCAATACGCTGTCATCATCGACAATAACCAGGTGCATTAGTAGTGCTCAACTTTCGGCCGCGGAATATCAATCCGCGTTAGCGTGCCGTTATCCAGGTTGCGCCGGCGCACTGTACCACCCAGCCGTTCAATAGACACATTGGCCAAAAACTGACCAATACCCAGGCCCTGCTCACTTTGCTGTGGCAACTTACCCAGCTCGGCCAGGCGGTTGTCGGATAAGCCCTCACCAAAATCATAAATACTAACGCTAAAACCACTGTCCTGCAGGGCAATCGCCACCTTTAGCTCAGCGCAACCATTGGCCACGCTGGCATCGGCGGCGTTATCCAGAATATTAATCAGCGCCGCACCAAAGCCCTGGCTGTCGGCCAGGGTAAAGTCAGCAGCGGTAATGGTTTTATCAATAGCTAAACCAATATCGGGCCGGCTGTTCAGCCAGCGGTCTATATGCTGCTCTGTCAGCGGGAGCAGTGGCTGTGGCGCATCGTCGCGGCGTAAACTGCCAGCGTCCTGGCGTAGTTGCTGCACAATTTGCTGGCAGCGGTTTAACTGCAGGCGTAAATCGGTTAACGCCGGGTTGCTGTTATCATCGGCAATTTCGTCGCAGAGCAAATTCATTGTTTGAATCGGGCTGGCTAAATCATGGGCGGCATTGGCGGCAAAGGTGGCCAGCGCCAGCATGTGTTCATGGCGCACCTGTTGTTGTTGCAGCTCACTGATTTTACGTGACTTTAGCCGGATTAAATTTGCCTGGGCATTAATAAACCAGCTGATCAGAACGGCCGACAAAGCAAACGCCCACCACATTTGCAGCATATGCTGGTTAAAAGCACTGCCATCAGCGCTGCTATGTATATGGTTGTGCTGGGCTTGCTCTGCCTGTTGCAGCAGTTGATCTACATCGGGAATGGTTAAATCGCCAATCAGCAACAGCAGGCTGTAAGCCATGATGGCCAGCATGGCGATAATATAACAAACCCGGCCCGGCAGCATGACTGCTGCAACCGCCACCGGCAGCAATAACAACGCCACCAGGCCGTTACTTACGCCGCCGCTTAATAACAGCAAGCAGCCCAGCAGCAATACGTCCAGGCAGCAGCTAATGGCATAAATACGCGCCAGATGGCTTTGTGCACCGGCAAACAGCCTGGGAATAACATTGGTAGAAATGTGCGTAAGTAGTAACAGCCAAATCAGCGGCCAGGAGCTGACAGGGTAGTCAAACAGCCAGCCGGCCACCGCTGCGGTTGCTTCAAAGCCAATAAGCCCCCAGCGAAAATTAGCAAATTGCTGCAGCTGGTGGCGCGGTGATAATTCGGTTGAGATAATCAGTTTTTGGGCCATAGCTTTACATCGGCTTCAGATAAAAAGACGGCTGCCAGGCAGCCGTTTGCAAAATGTCAGAAAAGACTAAACCATTGCAGCGGTAATGTCATGTCTGAGCTTTTAGTGTAACCCCACCAACAGTTTACGTCGCTGTGGCAAATTGTCGCAGCTGTTCATCTGTTTTTAATCTGAGTGCGGCGTTATGTTCATGTTTGGCAGAGGTTGCTATTCAGGTTTAGGCGTTAAAGTTATTTGCAGTTAATAACAACCTTGCGTACCTAAACCAATATGGAATACCTGTCATGCTGAAAAAGACCTTAGTTACTGTATCGATGCTGCTGTGCGTTACCGCGGGCGGCACTGTGTTTGCCACTCCGGTAGTAAACAACAATATTACTGAAGCAGAAGTAAAAGCAGCCCAACAAGCCTGGGGCCAAGCCTTAATCAATATTAGCGTTGCCTACAGCACTGGTGGACAGGCGCAGGCAGAAAAAGTAGCGCGTCAGGTACTGGATGCAGCCTATGGTTACAATTTAGGTGCGGTATTGTTTAAGCCCACGCTGGCCAATGGAAAGCAGACCTTCCGCACTGATTACGATGGTGCCCTGGCTTATTTTGTCGGCGGAAACAAAACCTACGCCAATGACAGTGGCTTTGCCTTAAAGGGCTGGCACGGGTATGACTTCACCAATGCAGGTGTATACATTAACGGAGATTTAGCCCTGACGATGGGGCATGTTATGTTGACTGATAAAGCAGGCAAGGTAACCACGGTCGATAAAACCTGGGGCTTCAAAAAAGACGAACAGGGCGCATTACGCATTGTATTGCACCACTCATCTTTGCCTTACAGCCAATAAGGTTTCCAACAAGATTTACACCTATTGCCCAACCCAACCTTGGCTGGTAACGCAACACAGTTACCAGCCCTTTTTAAGGTTCCTGCAGGCAGTAACCCAGTCCTCGTCGGGTGTGCAGTAGTTTGACCTCAAAGGGGTCGTCGATTTTTTTTCTCAGTCTGGCCATATAAACATCAACGATGTTGGTAAGCGGGTCTTCGTTCATTCCCCACACATTGGTAAGAATACGCTCACGGCTGTATACCTTACCGCTGTTGTTCATTAACAGTTCCAGTATGCCCAGCTCTTTGGCGGTAAGCGTAAGCTTAGTGTCAGCACGCTGTACCGTCATACTGTCCAGATCAAGCTGTAAATCGGCTATTTGAAGTCGTCTGGCTGGCGCAACTGACACGCTCCTTTTACCTAAAGCTTCGATACGTGCCAGTAACTCTTCAAAATGAAAAGGTTTACCAAGGTAATCGTCGGCACCGGCGCGTAGCCCCTTAACCCGCTCGTCAACTTCTGATAGCGCAGACAAAATCAGAATACGGCTGTTTACCTTCTGGCTGCGTAACTGCTGGCATAACGTTAAGCCGTCGGTCTGCGGCAGCATCCTGTCCAACACGATCACATCAGGTTCAAATTGACTGACAATGTCAAAAATAGCTGTGCCTGAGTCTTGCAACAAGGTGAGGTAGCCTTCCGCTTTAAGACCTCGGGATAAAAAGCTGCCAACTTTTTCATCGTCTTCAATGATCAGTATTTTCATCTTCATTTCCACTAAAGTGAGGTAGGCATATCGTTACGGTGCAACCTGCAGATCCGTTAGCAGTAAGGCTGATAGTACCGTCGTGAGCTTCAATTATTGCCCTGGCGATACACAGGCCAACACCCAGGCCGTCCGGGCGGACCAGGCGTGCTGCAGTGCCGCGATAATGGCGTTGAAATAACTGCGGTATATCTTCCGGTTGCAAGCCTATACCCTGGTCGGTCAATTGCAGTTGCAGCTCGCTCTGATCTGCGCTAATAGTCAGCCTAAGGCATTTATGCTGGCTGGAGTAATGTTGGGCGTTGTCGGTAATAATGCGTAGCACAGCCGCAAATTTTTCTGTGTCCAGCAATAGCCAATGCTCAGACGGCAAAGCGGTTGCCGGGCTTTGCTCCAGCACAAAACCCTTGGCCAGATAGTGTTGCACGGTGTCGATGGCCATTTGGCTGAAATCATTCAGCAGTATAGGTTTCAGGTTAACCTGCAACAGGCATTCTTCGCCGCGGGCCAGAAACAACAAATCATCAATACGCCGGTTAAGCTGGTTACTTGCCGCCAGAATACGCGCGAAGGCGTCTTTGTATTCAGTAATGTCTTTGTCTTTGCCGCGTAGGCTTATTTCGGCCTCGCCCTGAATGCTGGTTGCCGGGGTACGTAACTCATGGCTGATATCGGTTAACAGCTGTTTTTGCCGTTGCTCAGCGTGATGTAACTGGGTTAGCGCATTCTGTAGCTCGCTGGTGCGTGCCTGCACCCGTTGTTCGATAGCTTGCTGGTTTTTCTTTTCCTGCTCGGCATAGGCAAAAATATAGCCCGACATTAAATTAAACTGGCGGGCCAGTTCGGCAAACTCTGCAGAGCCATGTTCGGCAATACGGTGCGCAAAATTACCTTGTTGCAGCTGTTTGGTGCCGCTAAGCAAATGTTGTAATGGAGCGCTTAACGCCCGTGACAGGTAAATAGCCAGCCACAAGGTCAGCAGGATGGCGATGATGCTGATCACCGCAAGCGCCCATTTAACTACAGACAGGGCATTGAGAGCATCGCGTTCAGTGAGTTCAGCGCGTTGTTTTTGTTGCAAAATCGCTTGTTGCAGCAGTTCAGCTAAGTCGGTGTCCTGAAAGGTATCAAACAGGGCAATTAGAATGCGCCAACGCTCGGCATCATCTCGGTAAAGCGCGATCTCCCGGGTTTTCAGCGCCCGCTCCAGCGTTTGTAAATTGCTTTGTAACAGCGAAATCACTTTTACTTGTGCCATGGTGTGTTGTAAGTCTGCTTCGCTGGTACTGTATAGCTGGTCTCGAATCGCCAGTTGATCAAGATTCTTTAACTGCTGCTGCATACGGGATGACAAGGTATCGCGAAAATCGGTATTGGCATTTTCGGTAAGCAGATATTCCGCCAACCAGACTTTAAGCCGCTGCTTGTCGGCACGCAGTGCAAAAAATTCAGCCAGCTTTTGATTGGCAATACGGTTACGTTCGGTATGAAATTCCGAGTTTTGGTGTGCCCAAAAGCTGATGCCTGACTGCAGCAGTACCACAGCCAATAAAATGCACAGCGAGACAATCAGTTTACGTTGGTACATAAGCCTGGCTTAGTTGTAACGGCATGTCAGCGCAGTATATGCGGTTAAAAGTGCTGAAGCATGAAAATAACGTTAACATTACCAGGATCACACCGGGCATAAAGCCGGTGTCCCGGTTTTATTAATTCTAACGTCGGCGCAGGCGCATAGCAAAGCCCATTGCTGTCATTGTTAGTAAAAGGTATTGCTTGGGAAATGCAGCAAATTGGCATGGCGAGCCCTTGCGCCTGCTGGCGCAAGGGTGTTCCGGCAGGCGTTATGGGTTTTGTGGCTGCTCTGGTGGCAGGCTGGTGCTGGCTTCGGCGTCTTGCTGTGGGCTGGCCAGCGTGGCCTGATCTGAGGTAACCGGCATGGCGCGTGATTGCTGGTTAATCTGGTAAATTTGCTCAGTGTTGGATAAATCCTGCTGGTTTTTAATGCTGGCAATGGTTTCGCGATCAGACAGGAAGCCCTGAATATCGTCCAGTATTGCCTGCAGTTCTTGCGGGTTGTCCTGCATTTCCAGAATATGCCGTGGGTGTTCGACATTTTTGGCACCGCTGTCGGCAAAGGTGCTGCTCATAATACGTGAGGTAATAATCCACGGTGTTAGTGATGAGCGCATAACGTAGTTTTCTGACGCAGTAGAATCGTAAATGCCCTTACCTGTGGTCAGCTTGCTCTGGGTGTAGGTGCCTTCGCATTTTAAATACACCAGTAAGGAGTCAAAATTCAGCTCGGCCCAGAAGGTGTGGCTGTAGGTTTCGAGTAGGCGGCCAAAGCTGTGGCAAATAAGCCAGCTGAAAATCAGGCTTAAAACAAACTGGCTTTCATTAAACAGGTTAACAGCAAAGCTTTGTGTTACCGCATCAGACGGGCGGGCCAGTGCGCTGTATTCCCGGATCAGCTGCAGCACGGTTTCGGCCTCAAACAATAAGTAAAACAGAATAAAAGGCCCGATTAGCAGCAATACCTGGCCGCTAATGGTGGCCAGTAGCCGCAATTGCTTAAACAGCGCGCTGTGTTCCATCGGGGCATAAGCGGGTTGGGTTTCTATAATCACTTCGCCGCTAAAATCGCCTTTGCTTTCCGATTGCTCATTTAACTGCGGGTTTAGCTCGCGGTAGATCCGGTTAGGTATTTCTTTGTAGCGCCGGTTAGCCATAACAATATTGTCGATATTAACAAACAGCTCGCGCGGGTGAATATTTTCCTGCCAGTTGGCGCGGTATTCCGATACTTTGGTTTGTGCCTTTACCTGGGCAGTACGTTGTTTTAACAGTAAAAAGATAAAAGTGCCGCTAATGGCGGCAAATAGCAGCACCAGTAATAACTGCGGTGCTACGGCAAAACTTTCCAGCTCAGACTGCTGTAATTCAGCCACAAACTGCTGAATGTCACGCTGTTGCAGCAGATAGCTGATTAATAAACCCAGCAGCACCGGCGCCAGTATGGCAAAGGCCATAATTTTGGCCAGTTGCAGGTTGCCCTGGGTTTCAATGGTTTTTTCGGCTTTACGGTACACCGTACTGGCACTGCGCCAGCTGATAATTAAATACACCACCAGCACAAACGAGAAAAACGGCAGCAGAATGTCGCCGGTGTTACCAGCCAGGCCGGTTAAGCAAACAAAGGCAGTTAACGCATAAGCTACCAGTGCAATAGCGGTGGCAATTAAGGCGCCGGAAAAACGTTGTGCCAGATTACGCAGCGGGTAGGGCAGAAAAATAAGTTTTGGCACCAGCGTGTGCACCAGGCGGGAGATAAAACCGACCGGCTCAACGAAGGTTTTGTTTTTGCGGCCCATCAGCATTTCTTCTAAGTCGACGCTTTTATAATGCGGCTGTTCCAGCTTGGCGGTTTCACGTTCGGATTTACTGTAATTCGGTGCCAGTGACGTAGGTACACTGCGGCCAACAAAGAAGCGCAGCATCTGAAAAATACCGCCGCCCAGCGCGCGTAAACCGCCAGCCAGCAACATAAAACCAATGGCGGCATAAAACCAGGCCAGGGCTTTGTCCTGCTGTACCAGGCTAACGACTTGCAGCAGCGGGTAAATACCAAGCAAACTGACCACTAAACCCCGTACTGCCCGCAGCAAGCCTTCGGCTTTAAACGGGTTACGGATCCCTAACGACTCACTACCATAATCATAAGCCATGGTTACTTCCTTTTATAAATCAGTTTGTTGAAAAAGAGACTATCTTGCCTGACGGCGACTTTTTTGCAATGCTTCGCCGGTTAGTTTTAGCCCAAAATGCGTTTGAGTGCGAGTTAATTATACGATGCGCCGGTTAAGTGCTGGTAGCTTGGGTTAAGTGGCTGGTAAAAAGAAAAAAGGGTGCCCGGTAAACGCAGCACCCGCCAGGAAAAACTAGTTTAAAAATTCAGCGATTTGCTCTGCCACAGCGCTAATGCCCACCACGCCATCAAGATGGCCCCAAATGCCGGGTATTTCCGCATAGTGCGGTATATTACCGCCAGCTGTCATGGCGGCAGCGCTGTGCTGGCTTAAGGCCGGTGGCAGCAGTAAATCACCGCTGGCCGGTAAAAACAGCGTTTTGGCTTTTACCCGGCTAAGGGCCTGTTGCCAGTTATCGCCCATGCCGGCACGCCATAATTGCGATGCGCGTACTAAATACAATATATGGTTGGCGTCCTGATATTCTGCCCGCACTTTGGCGTGTTGCAGCAGCTGATCCCAGGCAGAAAATGTTGCTTTTATGTCTTGCAAAGGGGCTTTATCCAGCTCAGGAGCCGGGTAACGCTGGTTAAAACCGGTAGGGTGCAGCGCATCCTGGGTAATATATGCCAGCGCGGTGCTTAGCCCTTGTATGGGCTGGCCTTTGTCATAGTAGTTGCCGTTATGCCAGTTTGGATCGGTTTTTATCGGATAAGCCCAGCGCTCCAGTTTTACTGCGGCGTAGGCGTCGATATAAGCACTGCCGATAACCGGTATTAGACGCTCAACTCTGTCGGGGTAGCGCACTGCCCATTCAATGGCCTGAAACGAGCCCATCGACGGACCGATAACCGCATGCAATTTGCCAATGCCCAGGCTGTCGAGCAGGGCTTTTTGCACCTCAACAAAATCACCAATAGTGACCACCGGAAAGCTTAACGCATAGGGTTTACCGGTAGCCGGGTTGATGGTGGCCGGGCCTGTGGTAATCACGTTGGGGTCAAATACATTGGCGTTTACCAGTGTATCGCTGCTGATCACGTAAAACTTATTGGTGTCTATCGCTTTACCGGGGCCGATAATAGCGTCCCAGTAACCGGAATTGCTGTCGTCTTTATGGTATTTACCGGCAGCATGGCTGGTGCCGGAGAAAAAATGGGTAATTAAGATAACATTAGATTTATCGGCATTAAGCTGGCCATAAGCTTCCCAGCCAATATTTACCTGCGCAATAGTGTGGCCGTTTTCTGTGCTGAAGTTGTCCAGTGTAAAGCGCTGCTTTTGCACCAGCATGGCGTGCGCGCCGGCTGATACAAAAACGCAGCAGAGTAAAATAAGCCTGATAAACATGGTGTTACCTCCGGTTAAAACCACTGAAACAGCGCTATGGCCAGCATAGTGCCCAGCACCGGCATCAGTACGCTGACAACCGCAACCGGCCAGTAAGCATTTTGATGTGTTTCACCACAGATAGCACGGATGGTGGTAACCACATAGCCGTTATGCGGCAGAGAATCGAGCGCGCCGGATGAAATAGCCACCACGCGGTGCAGTTGTTCGGGGTCTACGCCGCGATCCAGATAATGCGGCGCAATTTCCGGCAGGGCAATAACCTGGCCGCCGGAAGCCGAACCGGTTAACCCGGCTATGGCACTTACAGCCACGGCAGCACCCAACAGCTCGGGCCCGGGCAGGTGTGTCATGTAATCTACCACGCTGCTAAATGCCGGTGTTAGCTTGGCTACTGCACCAAAACCGACTACGGCGGCAGTATTACCAATGGCCAGCAGGGCACCCAGTACACCTTCGTTGGTGGCGGCTGCCGGGTTGGATAAAAAGCGGAAATTCAATAAATACAACGTGATTACACCACCGGCCAAAGCAATAATTAACGCGGCTTGCTGCAGGCTGTCGTGCAGCAAAAAAGAGGTTAGCAGTACCACCAGTAACGGCAGCAAACCGGTTAGCCAGTGTGGTAAGGGTTTATCACTTAATAGCGGGTCGCTGCTGCGGGCAGTAAACTGTTCGCCTTTGCGCATAGCTGATTTAATCATCCACATCAGCGTAAAGTAACCACCAACTGCCATAAACAGCGCCACAATAATACTTACCTGCCAGCCGGCGTAAGGTGTGGTGCCAAGATAGGGGATAGGGATCCAGTTTTGTATTTCCGGTGAGCCGGCCGATGTCATGGTAAAGGTAACCGAGCCCAGCGCCAGTGCGGCCGGAATAAAACGCCGTGGCAGGTTAGCGCCTTTAAACAGACTGACTGCCATAGGGTAAGCAGAAAACGCCACCACAAATAAGCTGACGCCACCATAGGTTAATACCGCACATGCCAGTACTATAGCCAGCACCGCGCGGGTATGACCCAGCCGTTTAACAATTGCCAGTGCTACGGCGTCTGCAGCGCCGGTGTGCTCCATTAATTTGCCAAAGATAGAGCCTAATAAAAACATCAGAAACCAGGCGGCAACAAAGCCGGCAAAGCCAGACATATAACCGTGGACAAAATCGGCTTTATCGGCCAGCTGCCAGAACGGAATACCATTGGTTATTGCTACCAGCAATGCGCACAGGGGGGCGGTAATAAACAGGTTAAAGCCGCGCATCGTCAGTACTATCAGCAGGCCAAGCCCGGCCAGCAATCCGATAAGACTCAACATCTTGTTATCCTTATTATCAGTTTCAGTTAGTCTGATACAGGACAGCGGGCATCACCATAGTACTAAGGTACAGGTTAAAAATTCTGCGTTTAGGCCTACAGTAAAGCTGCATAAATAATTACAAGATGATGTGAAATCAAACAGCAGGAGAGCCAAGATGGCCAATAACTATAATAGCGATGCACAGCACAAGTTTAGCCGTACCCTACTTAAACCCAGTTTAGTTGCACTGGCGATCAGCAGCTGTTTTGCCACTGGCGCGATGGCTCAGGAAACGGCCACTGAGGCCGATGCTGAAATTAAACTGGAGCGCATTGAAGTTACCGCCCGGCGCACCATCGAGAATTTGCAGACAGTGCCGGTTGCGGTAACTTCACTGGGTGAAGAAGAGCTGGCCCAGCGTGGTATGGACAACATTACTGCCGTGGCGCAGTTTTCACCTAACACCACACTGCAGGTATCGCGCGGCACCAACAGCACCCTTACCGCTTATATCCGTGGTATTGGCCAGCAAGATCCGCTGTGGGGCTTTGAACCCGGCGTAGGTATTTATATTGATGACGTATACATGGCGCGGCCACAAGGCGCAGCACTGGATGTATACGACGTTGAACGGATAGAAGTGCTGCGTGGCCCGCAGGGTACATTGTATGGCCGTAATACCATTGGTGGCGCGGTAAAATATGTTACCAAACAACTGACCGGCGATAACGAATTTGCAGTGCGCGGCACTGTAGGCACAAAAAACCAGCGCGATTTGAAAATTTCCGGCCAGACCGGCCTGACTGACAATGTGTTTATCAGCGGTGCTTTTGCCACCTTTAACCGTGACGGTTTTGGTAAGTTTTTAAACACTGGCGATGATAACTACAACAAAGAGCTGATGACAGGCCGGGTAAGCCTGCAGTGGAATGTTACCGATAGTTTTAGCATGCTGCTAAACGCGGATAAAACGGTAGATGATTCCAACCCGCGTGGAGGTTTTAGGCTGTTTCCCAGCGCACTGGCGCCAACAGATGCTGTGCCTGGCAGTGTGTATGATGCCAATATCAGCATGCCGGTAACCAATAAGGTAGAAACGGAAGGCCAATCAATTACCATGACGCTGGATTTGTCTGATAACTGGACACTTAAGTCGGTTACTGCGCGGCGTGAAGGGGTAACCGATACCCATATCGACTTTGACTCTACCAGCTTTCCAACGCTCGATATTCCGGCGTTTTATGAAGACACCCAGGTATCGCAAGAACTGCAGCTGTTATACAGCGACGATAAACTCAAAGTTGCATCTGGCCTGTATTACTACGACGGCGAAGCCTGCGGCGCTTTTGGCCAGGTGGTTTATGGCTTAAGCACTACCGAAAACGGCGGTTGTGTGCAAACCGACAGCATTGCCGCTTATGCCCAGGGCACTTATCAGCTGGATGACAAATGGTCGTTAACCTTTGGTGGCCGTTACACCAAGGATGATAAAGACGCCAACGTATACCGCTATGTTTATGCCGGTTATAAGTTCCCACGTGACACTGACGGCGTTTACCTGTCTACCCAGACCGAATTTAGCGGCAGTGAAAGTTTCAGCCATTTCTCGCCACGTGTGGGCGCAGAATATCAGTACAGCCGTGATCTGATGCTATATGGCAGCTACACCAACGGCTTTAAATCCGGTGGTTTTGATATGCGCGCCAACCAGGCCATTAACCCCGATGCCGACGAGCCGTATCAGGAAGAAACCGTTGATACCTATGAACTGGGTATGAAAAGCGAGTGGTTTAATCAGCGTTTACGCTTAAATGCCGCGGTGTTTATGTCGTCTTACGATGATATGCAGGTTACCGTACAGCGCTCGGTGGAAACTGCGCCCGGCGTGGTAACGGTAGCATCACAGGTATTAAATGCTGCCAGCGCGGATATTAACGGCGTAGAGCTTGAGGCACAGTTTGCGGTAAGCCGTAATTTTGATGTAAGCATGATTGTCGGTTACGTTGATGCCAGCTTTAATAAAGTGGAATTTTTTGACCCGAACCAGCAGCAGGTTGTTGATGTGTCCGATGTTTGGGCTTTTGCCAACACACCTGAACTGACAGCGACACTGGCCGGTAAGTACAGTATTGCGACTGAAATCGGTGAGTTTGTTATTACGGCCAATATGGCGCACCGCAGCGAAACCCAAATCTTTGAAGTACCGTCAGTGCTGGATTACGGCGGTTACACCGTGTTTAATGCCGGCGTGAACTGGTATTCAAATGATGGCCACTGGGATGTGTCGCTGCAGGGTAAAAACCTGGGTGACAAACAAGCGCGTATTGCCGGTTATAACTTTGCCGGTGCAGTGCTGGATAACTCGGTACTGGGGTTCTATATTGACCCACGCACCGTTAGCCTGAGCGTTGGTTACCGTTTTTAATTAACAAAGTGCTTGCCGGGGCGAAAGCCCCGGTACATTATGGGCCAAAAGGCTCTGAACCGGATTTATGATTGCTTTAATTGCTGACGACCACCCGCTGTTTCGCGTAGCGTTATCGCAGGCTTGCGCCAATATTCTTGGCAGTGACGCCCTGCTGCTGCAGGCGCAAAATATGCAACAACTCTGGCCCTTACTAAGGGCACACCCTGATACCAACTTTATTTTTCTCGACTTAAAAATGCCCGGCTCAGATGGCTTTACCGGCTTAAGCGCACTACGCACCGAATACCCAGACGTACCGGTTATTATGGTGTCGGCAGAAGAAAACCCGGTAATTATCCGTCAGGCACTAACATTGGGGGCTGCCGCTTATATTCCCAAATCAGCGCCGCTGGAGCTGTTATCGGAAGCCATAGCGGCAGTATTAAACGGCGACAGCTGGCTGCCTGCCGAACTTGAGCAGGATGTGCGTAATGCCAAACCGCTTATTGATGAAGATTTCGCCCACCGCCTGGAACAACTTACCCCGCAGCAGTTTCGTGTACTTAAGATGATTGCCGACGGCCTGCTGAATAAGCAAATCGCTTATGAGATGAACGTGCAGGAAACCACCATTAAGCAGCATGTATCAGCCATTTTGCGTAAGCTTAACGTTAATAACCGCACCCTGGCCGGTATTATGTTTGAAAAACTGAAACTGCCGGAGAGTGTTTAACGCAATAAACGCTGGAACAGCTTTTTCAGCGCTACCGGTTTTAACGGCTTGAGTAAAAAGTAATAACCGGCGTTTAACGCTGTTTCGCGAATGTGTTCATTGTGATCCGCCGAATGAATAATCACCGGTACATTAACGGCGAAATGTGCCGCCAGTTGTCCGGCAACTTCTACGCCGGTGGCGTTATTGTCCAGATGATAATCAAACAGCAGCAAATCGGGTTTCAGGCCTTGTTGCAACGCCTGCAGGGCTTCGGCCGGCTGGCCGATGGCGGTAACGGCAATATTCCAGCTACGCAGCAGCTCTGCTACCGCTGAACGTAACTGGGGTTCGTTATCCAGCAGTAATACTGTTTTACCGGCAAAGCTGGCGCTGATCTCATGCTGGGTTTTAGCGGCAATAAGTGCCACCGGCGCCTGAGTAACCGGTACTGTCAGGCTAAAACAACTGCCTTTGCCCGGCACCGATTGCAGTGTTAACGGGTGGCCTAAAATAGTGCTGATGCGCCGAGCTATTGCCAGGCCCAGCCCGAGGCCTTTTTGATCCTGCTGTTCACCTTGCTGAAACTCTTCAAAAATACGTTGTTGATCTTGTATCGCAATGCCGACACCGGTATCAATAACACAAATTTGCACATCGCTGCCGCGCCGCTTTACCCCCAATAATACTTTGCCGCTTTGGGTGTAACGTATGGCATTAGATAACAGGTTTTGCACCACCCGCTTTAGTAGTTTACGGTCGGTACTTACTGCCAGTTTTGATGGCCGGTAGTGTAGCGACAGGCCTTTTTCCTGCGCCAGAACGCTGGCGTCTTTGGCGATGTCATCCAGCAGCGCTTGTATACTGACCGGCTGGTGATGTGCGCTGATCACGCCCGAATCAAGTTTAGTCAGTTCCAGTATGGCACCAAGCAACTCTTCGGCAGAATTTAATGAGCTGATCAGGTTCTGGCTCAGCTGTTTAAGCTCCGGCTCGGTTTGTTTGTCGCGCAGCAGACTGGCAAACAGGGCTGAGGCATTAAACGGCTGCATTAAGTCATGGCTGGCGGCGGCAAAGAATCGGGTTTTTGCCTGCGTAGCGGCTTCAATTTTTTGCTGTGCCTGCTGCAACTGCTGGTTAAGTTGTTGCAGGGCGTGGGTGCGCTCTGTTACGCGCTGCTCTAATTGCTGCTGGGTGTCGATAAAAGCACTGACATCGCTGTAAGTGGTAACAAAACCTCCGCCGGGCAGGGGGTTACCCTGCATTTCCAGTACGCGGCCATCCTGTTGGCGGCGCTGAAATTTATAGGCGCTGCCTTGCTTTAAGTAGCTAAGCCGTTTGTTAATTTCGGCTTCTATGTCGTGGCTGTCGATCAGGCCGCGCTGCAGGTTAAAGCGAATAACATCGGCTACCGGCCGGCCCACTTCAACCAGGGCCGGCGGGTAGCTGAACATATCAATATAGCGCTGGTTCCAGGCGATCAGGCGCAAATCGGCATCTACTACGCTGATGCCCTGGCTGATATTGTCGATGGTGGATCGCAGCAGCGCCTGATTAAACTGAAATACCTGGCTGGCTTCGTCAACAAAACGGGCAACCGATTCCAGTGGCAGCGCGGCATGGCGGCCACTGGCTTCCATAATCAGCCGCATAGAGGCACCACCTACTACGGCAGCTAAACTGCGTTCGGCGGCTTGCAGCAGATTAGCCGGTGCCAGTTGCTGCAGCTCGTGCGGGTCTTTTAAATTACGTTGCAGCAGGCGGCGGGCTTCTTTTTCTCCGGCAAAGCGTTTTACCAGCAGGTAGCAATCCTGCACGCTGAGGTTAAGTGGCCTGGCGTTATGCTGGGTCAGTTGGGTACGTAAAAAGCGGCCGCTTTCCAGCCATTCGCCCACCCGGGTGGTGCTAAAATGGCTTACCATTAGCACTAACAAACAATTTACTGTCAGGCTTACCAGCACGCCGAGGCTAATCATGTCGATATTTAAGCCCAGCAGTTTTTGCGGTGCCAGCAGGCCGATACCAAAAGGCCCTTGCGTTAACCACTGATTGCCCAGTAAACCAGCCCGGCTAAGTTCAGGCAGTAAAATAATATAAGCCCATACCAGTGCACCGCCGCACAAGCCGGCAATAGCGCCCTGACGGTTAATATTGCGGCTGAGCAAGCCAAGGATCAGCGCCGGGGCCAGTTGTGCTACCAGGGCAAAGGCGGTTAAACCCAGCTGAGCCAGGCCGGTTTCGGTGCCAATCCAGCGGTAATACACATAACCCAGCGCCATTACTGCCAGCATGGCAATACGGCGCAGTGTGGAAATTTTGATATGGCCGGCCGCCGCCTGGCGTGCCGGTGTGCGGTAAAGCAGCGGTGCCAGCAGTTCGTTGGTGATCATAATGCCCAGTACCACAGTGGCCACTACCACCATACTGGTCGCGGCAGAAAAACCACCCAGATAAGCCAGTAGGGCGATATCAGTACGCTGTGCCGCCAGGGGCAGTTGCAGTACTACCAGATCGATATTGGCATTGCTGCCCAGCAACATCACGCCGGCCAGCGCCAGCGGCAGGGTAAACATACCCATTAACAGCAGATAAAGCGGAAAAATCCAGCGTGCGCTACGTAAATGCCCCAGATGCTGGTTTTCTACAAAGGTAACGTGAAACTGCCGTGGCAAACATAAGGTAGCGGCAAAACCCAGCAATACGTGCAGCCAGTAGGTATGGGCGGGCAGGGCTTGTTGCTGCACCTGTTGCACTGCCGGGCTGAGCGCAGCCAGTTGGAATATCTGGCCGATACCGTCGTACATGCCCCAAAACACAAAAGCGCCAATGGCCAGTAGCGCCAGCAATTTAACCAGCGATTCAAAGGCGATGGCGGTCATCAGGCCGGGGTTGGGCTGGTGGGCTTTGGCACTTTTGCTGACAAACAACAGGGCAAATACCGCCATCCATAAGCTGACATAAAGGCCGGTATCGCTGTACCAGGCCAGGCCGGGCGCGCTGCCAACCAGCGTATTAATGCTGGTAGATACCGCATGCAGCTGCAGCGCAATATAGGGTACCGTAGACATGAGCAGAATAAGTGTGGTGATCACTGCCAGGCTGCGCGAATGGCCAAAACGGGTAGCGATAAAGTCGGCAACCGAGGTGATACGGTAACGGCGGCAGGCAATAGCGATGCGGGCAATAAGCTTAAAGCCGAACCAGAACAGGATAAAAGAACCAATATAAGTAGGGGGCATCCACCAGCCGTTTACGGCAGCTTGTGCGGTAACACCATAAAATGCCCAGGACGTACAGTAAATAGACAGCGCAAAGCTGAACACCCAAGGTGCCAGCGGGTGTTTACTGTTAATACGTCTGCCAAAGCGGCCCACGCTGAACAAAATTAACAGGTAAACCAACGAAAGCGCAGCTATGGTACCAAGCCCAATGCTGCTGCCGTTTAGCATCATAAGTTCAGGCGCTGTCATCAGATAACATAATGTACGGATTGTGCCCGAGTTTTCAGCGCCGGGCTAGCGTGCTGTCCAGCCGCCATCCAGCACCAGGGTTTGCGCTGTCATATGCCGTGCGGCCTCACTACATAAAAAGGCGGCAGTGGCGGCAATTTCATCAACACCAATAAAAGCTTTTTGTGGCATAGGCGCCAGCATGATCTGCTCTATTACCTGCTGTTCGGTCAGGTTATGCTCTTTCGCCTGCGCCGCAATTTGTTGTTCTACCAGAGGGGTTTTTACATAAGCCGGGCAAACAGTATTAATAGTAAAGTTGATGTCGGCGTTTTCCAGCGCCACCACTTTACTAAAACCGAGTAAACCATGCTTGGCAGCAACATAAGCCGATTTAAATGGCGATGCGACCAGCGCATGGATAGAGCCAATATTAATAATGCGGCCAAAATTACGCTCACGCATGCCAGGCAGCATGGCGCGGCTTAGCATGGCCGGGCCGGTAAGCATGACATTAAGCAATAGCTGCCATTTTTCCGGCGGAAAATCTTCCAGCCTGGCAACATGCTGAATG
Organism: Rheinheimera pacifica; assembly: GCF_900108485.1. Lineage (GTDB taxonomy): Bacteria > Pseudomonadota > Gammaproteobacteria > Enterobacterales > Alteromonadaceae > Alishewanella > Alishewanella pacifica. Next base: position 309,680 of record NZ_FNXF01000001.1, read on the forward strand.
CCGGCATTGTTAATCAGTACATCTGCCGGGTACTTAGCCGCACAGCTGGCTATTGAGGCCGCATCGGTAACATCAAGCACGATGCCTTCTGCAGCAAAACCCTGTTGTTGAAGCTCTGCCACTTTGTTGTCGATACTGCTTTGCTGCAGATCGGCAAGAATAACCTTGTGGCCCTGGGCTGCGAAATGGCTGGCAATGGCAAAACCTATACCGCCGGTACCGCCTGTTACAAGAACCTGCATGCTGTTTACTCCGTAGTGAGATTGCACTTAGCTGATACCTTTCATGCTAGAAGCTGCGCAAACGTAGGACAACGCTACTTTAGTGCTATAAGCGCCTGTGTACATTATGTTGCGCTAAAACATTGAGGTACGACGTCATCTGGATGGCTAATTGACAGAATAAGCTATTGAGGTTTTGTGATGCCCGCCAGTTGTGCTAAATTTGCCGGCTTATAACAAAACTACATCCGCTTCCAGGGTGGTTTTGGCCGTCATAAATGTTATTTTTCAGCGTTTTAATAGCTTATTACGCTCTGTATGGCATAAAGCGGCATAATCAGTGTGCTAACCCTGATGGTTGTAGCACCGGATAAAGTCTTACGTTGAGGATACTTTATGTCAGCTTCTGACAATAACACTGCCGATAACGGCAAACGTGGTTGGTTTACCCGTTTTCTTGATACGGTAGAGTGGTTTGGTAACCTGTTGCCACACCCTGTTACCTTGTTTGCGATGTTTGCTGTAGCCGTGGTGCTGGGCAGCGGTATAGCAGCATACTTTGACGTTAGCGCGATAGACCCGCGGCCGGAAGGTACCGCAGGGCGCGCGGCAGATGGCGTGATCCGCGTGGTTAATCTGGTCAGTGTCGATGGCCTGCAGCGCATTGTGTCTAACCTGGTAACTAACTTTACCAGCTTTCCGCCACTGGGTGTGGTGCTGGTAGCCTTACTGGGTGTGAGTATTGCCGAACACTCCGGGCTGATTTCTGCCGCGATGCGTGGCCTGGTAATGGGCGCGTCTAAGCGTATGGTTACAGTGACTATCGTGTTTGCCGGTATTATTTCTAATACGGCATCTGAGCTGGGTTATGTGGTGTTAATACCGATGGCGGCTGTGATTTTTCACTCATTGGGGCGCCATCCGCTGGCGGGTTTAGCTGCCGCTTTTGCCGGGGTATCCGGTGGTTATAGTGCTAACCTGTTTATAGGCACTGTTGACCCCTTGCTGGCCGGTTTTACCCAGTCGGCGGCCAATTTAATTGACCCAAATTACACCGTCGGGCCAGAAGCTAACTGGTTTTTTATGATCGCCAGCACCTTTTTTATTGCTGCACTGGGCGCTTTTGTTACTGAAAAAATAGTAGAGCCGAAACTGGGCAAATATGATGTGCGTGAGGCGGCGATTGAACTGGGCGAGCCGCAACTGGATAAACTGACCGCTGCGGAAAAACGCGGCTTAAAAGCAGCAGGGTTGGCGTTTGTTGCGCTGGGCATTTTATTAGCACTCAGCGTGGTGCCGCAGTGGGGGCCATTACGCCACCCGCAAACCGGCTTAGTTGCCGGTTCGCCGTTCTTGCAGGGCATAGTAGTATTTATTTTTATCAGCTTTGCGATACCGGGTTATATCTACGGCCGTATTGTTGGCACGATGAAAACCGACCGCGATGTAATTAATGCTATGGCAAAAAGCATCAGCTCGATGGGGCTTTATATCGTACTGGTGTTTTTCGCGGCCCAGTTTGTTGCCTTTTTTGGCTGGTCGAATCTGGGGTCTATTCTGGCAGTAAAAGGTGCAACCTTGCTGCAGGATATTGGCCTGACCGGCCCGATGCTGTTTGTGTTTTTTATTGGTATGTGCGCGCTGGTGAACTTATCACTGGGCTCTGCATCGGCGCAGTGGGCAATTTTTGCACCTATTTTTGTGCCTATGCTGATGATCGTTGGCTACTCGCCTGAGGTGATTCAGGCGGCTTACCGGATAGGTGATTCTGTTACCAACCTTATCACGCCGATGATGAGTTACTTTGGTTTAATACTGGCGGTAGCGGCACGCTATAAGAAAGATTTAGGTATCGGCACGCTGATTGCCACCATGTTGCCCTACACCATGGTGTTTTTTGTTGGCTGGGTCATCCTGTTTTATCTGTGGGTGTTTGCATTTGGCCTGCCGGTGGGGCCGGGCTCACCAACCTATTATAACTTTGGATAGAGTACCGAAAAAATAGTTGAGGCTGTTGCAAACTGCATAGCCTCTCTATTTAGTTAGAATATTACATAGGGTGAATTTAGGGTGTTGTTTTATAATTGTTTTTTCTGTATCTCGGTTAATATTTTGACATTGCGGTTCAGATCCTCAATGGCAATTTGGTTCGACTCCATAATTCGTAACATACGACGAACCCTGCTGCCAATTAAATAGATAAAGACAGGTAGCAGCACCCACAATATAGCTGCTGCAAAGGTTACGATGAGACCGATAAATCCGTCATAGTTGGGTACCATAATAAAAGCTCCTTTAGAATTCCATATGTTATATTTTTACTAATTTGTAATTGAAAGTGTGAATGTGCATAATTTTAATTGTTGCATGTTTTTTTCTAGTGTGCAATGATAGAGTCTCTGTATTCATAAGGATTAAATCATAGATTTAGTGAAAAAAATTATAAGGTTGTTTTCTTAATGATCAAGGAGGGTTTTAGTGTTAAAAAATATTTTCTTCATGATTATACTGATAATAGGGATTATGAATACTGCTTTTGCCTCGATAGCAAAGATTACCTCATGTAACCCATGTGGTGAAGCTGGCAGAGAGTATGCAGCTAAATCAGTATTTAATTGGAACGAATCAGGTATAGTATATGTAGTTGATTTGTACACGCGTGAGGGGAGGAAATATAACGTTTATATAGACTATGTTATAGAAGGACCAGACCAATTTCCTATTCATAAAACAAATTTAATTCCCTTGAACCCTGCTGAGCAGGCAGCGTTTAGCGATATTTTTTCTCTGTATGATAGTATCAAGTTAGCTCTTCAGAACAACACCTATGCTAATAATGGTGTGATGTCTTCTATTCTTCAAGGAAGTGTAGATCCATTTAATCTAGGAACAGTTCAAGTTATATATCCAGAAATTACTGTGCATGACTTTTTATCTAGTAGCCAGATGCGAAATAATATGTTTGAGTCTCATATCGCATCAGGGGTATATAATATTACCGGAATAGCAAATAGGATTACAGATGTTTTGACACTAGGGGCTTTACACCTTAAAGATATAAAGTTCGGTTATCGACTTGAGTTTCCTGATGGTTCATCAATTTTGGTGTACCCGAGCCTATCTTCCAAAACGCTACATGTTGCTGAGAATACAGCAAGGGATGCGGATAATAACACTGTGCCAACCAATCGTAATATGATAACCGGTTCATATCAGTTTTCTAATCCAGAAAGCTATCAAAGTATGAGACAGTACCTGGAGACTATGTTTGGTGTATCAGTATTTAATAATATGACATGCACTTCTTATGTTATGATATGCTCATTTTCTGGTACAACTTTAACATGCACAGTCCCTAGATGTGCATATTAGTTGTACTAATCAGTTAAACATATAGAATCTCCGCATATATTAAGACAAGATTTTTAAAAATCTTGTCTTAATATTTTAACCAATAACAGCCGTAGATTCACGCACCAGCAGCTCAGGAATAAATACTGGCTGTTTGTCTGACAGCATCTTGCTGGCATTAGGCTTAGCATGGCGGAATAACAACTCTGCCGCTTGCTGCGCTATGGTAACGTTGGGCTGATGTGCCGTAGTTAAAGGCGGCCAGGTTTGGCGCGAAAACGGGCTGTTTTCAAAACCGGCAATGGCCAGTTGCTGCGGAATAGCAATATTCATCAGCCGGGCACTGAATAAGGCGCCAGCAGCAATTTCATCATTACAGGCAAAAATAGCACTGGGTTTTTTGCTCAGGTTCATCAGCTGTTTTGCGCCTTTTACCCCCGATTCAAATGAGTAACTGCCCGGTACAATAAACTTAGGGTTAGGGGTAATACCGCGTTTAGTCAGCGCGGCCTGATAACCGGCTAAGCGCTCGCCGCTTGAACTGTGTTCTTCGTCACCACATAAAAAGGCGATATCAGTGTGGCCCAGTTCCAGCAGATGGTTAGTAATTTTAAAGGCGGCGGTAAAATCGTCTACCAGCACACAGTTACTTAACTTAGGTGACGGGGTAGAGCCAGAGATAATCCTGACAAAATGCACGCCGATTTTTTCCAGTGCTTCGGCAATATGCGGCATTTCAGAAAACGGCGGTGTCAGCACCAGGCCGGCTAAACGAGATTGCTGCACCAGATCTATCACTTCCTGCACTATATCTGGTGATTTGGCGTTGGTGGGGTGAATAAGCAGTTCATAGCCGTGCTTACGGCACGCATCAAGTAAACCGCGTTGCATATCAATTACATAATAGGCATTAGGGTTGTCGTAGATATAGCCAATGCTAAAAGAGCGGTTACTGGCCAGATTACGGGCGGCGGCATTAGGCTGATATTGTAGCGCAGTAATAGCGGCCATCACTTTGTCATAGGTGTCTTTTCGCACCGACGGCTCATTGTTCATTACCCGGGATACGGTTTTAATGGATACCCCAGCATGGCTGGCAACATCATTAATGGTTACTTTCATGGTTTATCCCACGGTTTTACTGCGTTAAGGCTGCCTATTATATCGCCATTTGCAATAATGTTTAGTATAGAAATGACAGCGCTGGTCATCTATTAGATCAAATTAAACTAATGGATACCTCTTTTTTAGCTAAACGGCAAATGTTAATTGCTCTTGCGCTAAGTTCTATACTGCCTTAGCGGGCTATATACTGTTTTAACTTTATGAATTAGTTTTAAAAACTTTCCTTGCCGCGCTACTTATTTTGCTAATAGATTTTTGCTGTAGCAAAGAGGCGGCTAAATAAGCAAATAGCGTGTTGTGGGTAATATGGTTAAATTTTCGTCGTATTAGGTTTGCAAAGGCAAATTTTTTTGTGTATGTTCATTTCCAATGACAGCGTTGTCATTAAGTGTCCGGGATGAAGTAAAACAGTAAAATTAAAACAGGAACGGGAGAAGCATATGCAGCACAATAAAATTAATAAATGTGCCTTAGCAGTGAAGCTCAGCTTGTTGGTAGGAAGTGCCGCATTAACAATGCCAGCATTTGCCGCCGATCAGGTTGAAGCAACAGAACAGGTCGAAGTTATAGAAATCCGCGGTATACGCGCCTCACAAGAGGCTAACTTAAACGCCAAGCGTTACTCAAATGCCGTGGTAGATGTGGTTACGGCAGAAGATATTGGCAAATTCCCTGATAAAAACGTCGCTGAGTCGTTGTCACGTATTACCGGTGTAGGTGTAAGCCGTGAGTTTGGTGAAGGTGAAAAAATTACTGTACGCGGTGCCAGTTCATCTACTAACCGTACTTTGCTTAATGGCCAGACAGTAGCAACAGCAGACTGGTTTATTCTGGATAATCCAGGCCGTAGCTTTAACTACACTATGCTGCCCTCAGCACTGGTGTCTGATTTAGAAGTATATAAATCTCCGCTTGCCAGTATTGATGAAGGCTCGATTGGTGGTACGGTTATTCTGCGTACGCGCAAACCGCTGTCGATGGATGCTAATTCAGTCAATATTTCTCTGGAAGGGCAGTATTCAGAAGCATCAGAGAAGTGGGACCCTCAGATCTCCGGCCTGTATTCATGGAAAAATGATGACGATAGTTTCGGTATTCTGGTGTCGGCTATTAAACAGGATCGTAAAGTTGTTCGTGAAGGCATTGAAGTTCTGGGTTGGCCAACTAACCCGGATTTAGATGCAAAAGTACCAAGCCATATTGGTGTGCCACGTTTTGAGCAAGACCGTGAACGCGAAACGTTGTTTTTGTCGTTGCAGGCCAGACCAAATGACAATTTGGATATGGTGCTGAACGTACTGGATTCTAAAGTAGATGCCAACAACCAGAATCAGAACTGGCTGATTTTTGTCAACAACAACGCAGCAGCGTTGACAAATACTGTTATCGAAAATGGCAGTATAGTGGCTGGTGAAGTAGCAACAGGTGGTACTGCGGCATATAACTTTATTAACCGCGTATCTTCAACGGAAACCCGTTCTATAGACTTCGATCTGACTTATAGCGCAGAAACGTTTGAGTTACACACTCAGGTAGGTCATACCAAAGCCAAAGGTGGTACTTATCGCGAAACATCATGGGAGTATGGTACTCCGGCAGATATTACCGGTTACACCTTTGATTTGCGTGGTGGTAAACCATCGGCGTCAACTACGGTAGATGCGTCTGATCCTACTCAGTTCCGTCCGGGTTGGATTTGGGGCGGCGAAAAGCCTACAACCGATGAAGAAACCTATGGCCAGCTCGATTTTACTATTCCGGTACAAAAGGGCGCGTTTTCTGCAGTAAAAACCGGTGTTAAATACCGCGCGGCGGAGCGTACTCAGGACCGCATTGCTTACAGCTGGCATGGCCCACAAACCATGACGGGAAATGAGGATGTTGCAGGCAGTTACCTGGACCATATTTTTGCCAGCTGTTACGATTTAGCCCAATGCGGCCTGTTCAGCGGCACCGTTAATATTGATGCTGTAGTAAATGGCAATATGACACAGCAACTGGCACATAACCGTGCAGTTATGGAACAAATTGCCTTTGAAGGGCTGAATGGTGTGCCGGCAGATTACGCTAAATCACTTAATTTGCCGGAAATTTGGAGCGTTGAAGAGAATATTTTAGCGCTTTATGTGCAAGGTGATTTTGAAGGTGAAGGCTTCCGCGGTAATGTTGGTGTTCGCTATGTTGATACCCAGCAAACCTCAGGTGGTTATGAATTCTCCGGCGATTCATGGGGCTTGCAGACTATAGATCGTGAATGGCTAACGCCAGAGTACCTGGCTTGGGTTGAAACAGATAACGATTACAGTGAAGTGCTGCCCAGCCTGAATATAGCTTTTGATTTATCAGATGATCAGATCTTGCGTTTTGGTGCTGCGCGCGTGATGGCGCGGCAAGATTGGAATAATATTTCGTCATCTATTACCTATGGTTCACTTGATGTCGCCCAGCCAACCGGCAGTGCCAGCAACCCGATGTTAATGCCACAAATTGCTGATCAGTTTGATATATCCTGGGAATGGTACTTTGATGCATCAGCCTTGTTTGCCGTAACCTACTTCCATAAAGATGTAAAAAGTTACCGCAGCTTCTCAACCTTTGTGGATGAACGTTATTGGGAAGAGGGCGAAGAGTGGGTTGATGTTACTTTTACCCGCCCTCAAAATGGCCCTGGCGGCAAGACAGATGGTTTTGAAGTGAGTTATCAGCAGGCCTTTGGCGATTTTGGTGTCAGTGCCAACTACACCTATACCAATGCTAAACGTGATGAGGCGCGCGATCTGGCTTCGCCGGGATCAGGTCTGGTTGAAGGGACTTCCAGACATATGGCCAACGCCAGCGTGTACTATGAAACGGATAAAATTGCTGCCCGTTTAATGTATAACTACCGTACCGAATGGTACAAAGGTCTGCATTATAACGGTGATGAGTTATGGAATGACAGCTATGGGCAATTGGATGCCAGCTTAAGTTATAACCTGACCGACAATATTACCCTTTCCCTGGAAGCGGTTAACCTGACCAATGAGGAAGTTGTTGAATACAATACAGATAAAGCACGGTTGTTTTCTATCTATGAAAATGGTCGCCGTTTTGTTGCCGGTGTTCGCATGAACTTCTAATTAGCTAAATGTTGACCGTAAAGCCAAAGGTTGGTACTGCTTAGCAGTACCAACCTTTATATTTTCAGCCACTGAGTGGAGACAATTATATGAAAGATGTTACCCAGTGGCATAACGTCGATGAAGCCTTGTTCCGGCAGAAGATTGTTCCGTTGCACCAGCCGGCAGTATTACGTCAGGCAGTAAAACACTGGCCTGCAGTGCAGGCCGCTTTGCAATCAGATATGCAGTTACAGCAGTATTTTGCCGCACTGGATAACAGAGCTGAAGTGAATACTGTACTGGCTCATCCCGATAGTGGCGGGCGTTTAAGTTATAACGATACGCTGACAGGGTTTAACTTTGAGCGGCAAAAAGCCCCGGTTACTGCGGTTATCAATGAGCTGCGCAAAATTAATGGTAAAAAAGATGCTTTGCATATAGCTGTACAAAGTGCGCGGACTGACGCCTGTTTACCGGATTTTCGCCGGTTAAATACGATGCCTTTACTGGCAGCTGATATTTGCCCCCGGATCTGGGTAGGAAACCGCATAATAGTGCCAGCGCATTTTGATAATGCAGATAATCTGGCCTGTGTTGTGGCAGGTTCACGCCGTTTTACCTTATTTCCACCAGAGCAGGTCAGCAATTTATATATCGGCCCGCTGGATTATACTCCGGCCGGAGCGCCCATCAGTATGGTTGATATGTTAAAACCGGATTTTGTCGCATACCCTAAATTTAAAGCGGCGCTTGAGCATGCTCAATTCGCTGAGCTTGAACCCGGCGATGTACTGTATATACCTACCTTGTGGTGGCATCATGTGGAATCACTGTCTGCAGTTAATATTCTGATCAATTACTGGTGGGGTGGCTCATTGGGGGATGATGCAAATCAGGCATCACCGTTTGACAGCCTGTTGCACACCTTAATGACGATAAGACAGCTGCCACCTGAGCAGCGGCAGCACTGGCAGGCGCTATTTAATCATTTCGCATTTCATGCTGATGGTAACCCGGTGGCACATTTAGCTGAAGCACAACAAGGTATTGCCGGTGAACTGCCGAACAAGCGTGACGCAAACATTAAAGATTGGCTGATAACACAGTTAAAAACTATGTAAGTAGTGAAGTGTTTTGGTATTGATCCCATTGTTGACTTAGCGCATGATAACAGCGCACTGCTGGTGGCGTTCAAAGTAGACGACTTATAACAACATCTTTGCCATCAGTACTTCTCAAATCCATGAACAGAATAAAGAGCAGTTTATGACTTCAACACCTAAGATTGTGCCGTTAAATAAAGAACAGCACGCCGCAACTAAAATCAATAATAACAACGCGTTTTCTCATATCAGCAGCGAGCATTTATTACCGGTAGTGGTACACGAATTTGTTGTGGCCGGTGCTGAGTTCCCCATTGTATTTGTAAAAGCCAACGATACTTTCCAGCCGGTAGCTATGCTGGGCCTGGCTGCGCAGCAAAACCTGTTTATGCAAAATGACCAATGGCAGGCGCTGTATGTACCGCGTGCGGCACGCAATTATCCGCTGGTGCTGGTAAAAGATAAGCCGGATGGCGATCGCCTGATGGTAGGGCTGGATGAAAGTTCTGAGCGTGTTGGCCAGGCTGAAGGTCATGCCTTGTTTAACGACGATGGCAGCGAAAGCGAGTTTTTAACCCAGCGTAAGCAGCAAATGGCTGAATATGTTGATATGGGCATGATTACCCGTAACTTTGTAGAAAAATTACAAAGCCTGGAACTGATTAAAGAACAGGTATTAACGCTGACAATTAAAGGTGAAGAACGCCGTATTAACGGTATTTACCTGATTGACGAGCCAAAACTGAACGAACTGAGCGATGAAGTTTTCCTTGAGCTGCGTAAAAACGGTTACTTAACCGCGATTTATGCCCAGCTGATGTCGCTGCAGCATACACAGAAACTGGTCAAGAAAATCGCTGACGCCAGTTAAGTAATAAAGCTAATGGCTTGATGCTGTTAGCTTTATTCTTGGTGTTATCTGAAAGCCAGCTAGCTTAGGTTAGCTGGCTTTTTTATGTTCAGGGCACAAGCCCGGGAATTACCGTGCGGCTTACGGTATTGCCCAGGCGGCTACGCAGCCAAAGTGTAGCCGGTTGTGCTGGCGCGGCTTCGGGGCAGGGTTGCCAGTTCTGGCCCTGATCGGTGCTGCACTCGGTGGTTAAAAACGGCAGCGCAGTATTGACCTGCAGTTGCTCAGCACTGAGTTTTACGCCCGGTGGTGGCAGGTAAAAACTGCTGTTATTGGCAGCCAACCGACCCAGCTCAACCTGGCTTAACCGCAAAGCAAACCGCTGCCAGTCCTGGCTACGCTGGATGCTGTTATTATTGGCCTCCCAGCTGGCTTTATGCCAGGCACGTTCTGCCAAAGCCAGCAGGCGGGGGTAGATCATTTGCTCCAGTTGCTCTGCTGTGCGTATGGTTTCGCTCCATACCTGGCCCTGAACACCCAGGATATTTTCTGCCTGCTTCAGTGCCGGCATTTCGCGGCCAACCAGAGCTTCTAAATCGGTAATCAGGGCGCCGCTGCGCGTAGTGTCGGCATTGGCGTATAAATTGTCTGGCATAAAGCCAAACACCTTGTCGATACTGCTAAAGCGGGTTGCCCAGTAATAACCGCGCTCGGCCGGGTTGGCTTCGTGCGGGTGATCAAAATACAAATGGGTGCCGGGCGACAGGATCACCTGATAACCACTATTAGCCAGCCGGTAAGCGCGATCACCCACGCCCCATTCCCAGATGTTGTCCCAGGCGTTGGCGATTACCCGTTCGTTAGCAAACTGGCTGCGGTTAAAGGTATTTTGCCGGTCGTACATTAAGCCGTCTTCCCAGCCTGCCAGTGCAAGGCCGCGCTGTTGGGTAATATCCGCCAGCCGGCTGACAAAATACGGTTTTAAATCGGCTACGCCTGTTACGCCATTGTCCGGATCGCTAAACAGTTGCTGGCAGGCGGCAGAACCCAACCAGGAACCTTCTGCAACTTCATCACCGCCCATATGAAAAATATTCAGTTTAATACCGGCCTGGCGGTACATTTGTTGTAGCTCATACACCACTTTGTCGACAAAGGCATAGGTTGAGGGCAGACAGACATTAGCTGAATTGTCGTTGTAGTTTTGCACGCTAAGGTAACTGGAGCTGTCGTTCGGGTCAGACAACAAATACTGGCTGGCGGCCTGTGGTTGGCCTGCGGCTGTTAAACGGTTATAGCGCGCTTTCATGGCCACAATAGCGGCCCTGGCGTGGCCTGGCAGGTCAATTTCCGGGATGACTTCAATATGGCGCTCTGCGGCGTATTGCAAAATTTCAATAAAATCGGCCGTGCTGTAATAACCATTACCAGAGCCATCGGCGTGTGGCCCGGTACCCAGTTGGGTAAGCAGGCAGCGCTGTTCGGTTAAATCAAAGCAACGCCTGGCACCAATATCAGTCAGCTCCGGCAGGCCGGGAATTTCCAGCCGCCAGCCTTCGTCTTCTGTCAGGTGCAGGTGCAACTTGTTTAGTTTGTAGCGCGCCATATTATCAATTAGCCGCAGAGTCACCTCTTTGCCATGAAAATTACGCGCCATATCGTAGTGCATACCGCGCCAGGTGGCGCGTGGCTGATCGGTTATTTTGCCTGCAGGCAGCAGCAGTTTGTTGTCTTGTTGTTGGAGCAGGGCCAGCAATGACTGCACAGCATAAAAGGCGCCGGCGTTGTCTTTGCCGGTAATGCTGATAGCTTTATCGCTGATATCAAGCTGATAGCCTTCTGCATTAACGGCTAAGCTGCTATCAATTTGTAGCGTAATCACGCTGGTTTTTTTATCTGCTGCAGCGCTGCTGCCAGAAAGCGCTAAACCCATTTGCTGCAATTGTTGCTGCAGGTATTTTGCTTCTTGTGTCAGGCGGCCACTAAAATGAATCTGCCAGCTTGCATCAAGCATGATACGGCGCTTACCAAATTCCGCCCGCAGTGGCGTAGGTATAATACGGGTGCTGACATCATCGCTTATGCGGGTGCTGTTTAGCTGCGCGTTGTGGCTAAAACGCAAAGCTGCGTCTACCACCGGCACCTGGTCCGGCTCGCCCAAACTGCGTAGTTGCTGCTGTGGTGTGTTAAGCGGCAACACAAACTGGCTGAAATCTTCAGTATCAGTATTGGCAAAAACTTCTGCCTGCAGCTTAGCAAAGGCAATAAAAGCGCGTGGCATAAAATCACTGTAGCTTACCATCCAGGGGGCAGATTCAAATGCCAGTGTAAATTGCTGGGCAGGCTTAAGGCCGGCAAAACCCGCTATTGGGCGGATACGGTGCAGGTCGCCCTGTACGTGTTCAATTTGCAAGCCCTGTTGCTGCGCAGGTTCTATGCGGCGGATCAAATGAAAGTAAATTTGCCAGTCTGCTTCGCCGGCAGGCAGGGCATGCGCAGAGTTATTCTGCAGGGTAATAGCGGCGCTAAAACGTGAAGGTGCATGCAGCTGGTTTGACTGCACACTAAATTGCAGGGTGCTGTTTTGGGCAAATTCTGCCAGTTGTTGCTGGGTCCATGCCGCCGATGCCGGAGCAGTGACCAGCAGCAGTAAAAATATCATAACGCGCATAAAAAATTCCCCTGTTATGGCGGGTGCTATGCCAACTGCACCGGCTTGTTATTTTAGTATGTTAACAAACAACTTAGATCTCTTATGTAAATTTATGATTATATTGTTAATTTTAAATTTATTGCGGTCAGTGGCGTAAAATGCCAGTCTGTTTTTCAAACAAGACACTTGTTATTTGTCAGATTTATTATATGCTGATTTTTAAAAATGACAACGCTGTCAATTTGCTTGGCTGACAAACAGCAAGTGATAGCAGACAGCCACAGTGATGACAGCCAGAGGCATCAACACAACTTGCAATGAGGTTATCAGGATGAGTACAGCGCTGAAGGCCGATACGCCTTTATATTTAGGAATAGACGGTGGTGGCAGTAAATGCCGCGCTGTTATTGTATCGTCAGATCAGCAAATTCTGGGTGAAGGCTTATCCGGCCCGGCTAACCCGTTGCGCGGTATGAAAGTGGCCACAGACTCTATTTTAACGGCCACCCAGCAGGCGCTTACCGTTGCCGGCCTGGCATTTAATGATATGTCGCGTTTAATTGCCGGTGCCGGTTTGGCTGGTGTCAATCTGCCGCAGTATTACCGGCTTTTTTCTGCCTGGCAGCATCCGTTTAAAACACTGCATCTTACCAGTGACTTGCATATCGCCTGTATGGGGGCGCATCAGGGGCTTGATGGTGCAGTAATTATTGTTGGTACCGGTTCTTGTGGCCTGGCAGAAGTAAACGGCCAGTTGATAGAAGTGGGCGGCCATGGTTTTCCTTATGGCGACAATGGCAGTGGTGCCTGGTTTGGTATGCAACTGCTGCATAAGGTATTACTAAGCCTGGATCAGCTGGCACCGCCTACGCAAATGACAACCTTGCTGCTACAAGAGCTGGCCGCCAGCAACAGTATTGAAGTGGTGTCGCATTTTATGCAGGCAACGCCAACCACTTATGCCAAATATGCGCCTTTAGTGTTTACTGCGGCAGAAGCCGGCGATGCGACGGCAATACAGCTGGTGCGCCAGGGCGCAGAGTTTATCAGTGCTATTGCCGACAGGTTACTAAGCATAGCGCCGCCCAGATTATCTTTTATCGGCGGTTTGGCGCATAAACTGCTGCCGTATCTGCCAGAACATATTCAGCAACAGGTTACACCGGCATTACAACCGCCGGAACTCGGTGCAGTGTGGTTTGCCCGTCAGCGCAGCCAGCTGCCATCTTCCGTTATGTCGTTATAGGTAAGAAGTAAAAATGAGCAACAGTATTATGGCTCTGGAAGCCACAGAAGCGCCACAACGTATTGCCGAGCAACTGGCAGCCAACGCCGCTATCGTGCAGCAGGTGGTAGAACACATCCGCCAGCGCGCGCCCAAATTTGTTTATATGGTGGGCCGTGGATCTTCTGATCATGCCGGGGTGTTTGCCAAATATTTAATTGAAATAGAAGTCGGCCTGCCAGTAGCGGCGGCCGCGCCATCGATAGCCAGTGTGTACAACAAATCGTTGCAGCTGGCCGACGCGCTGGTGCTGGTTATTTCACAATCGGGCCGCAGCCCGGACATTCTGGCCCAGGTTGATATGGCCAAACGCAGCGGCGCTATGGTGGTGGCATTGGTAAACGATACCACCTCGCCGCTGGCTGAACTGGCGCATTACACCTTGCCGCTGCATGTCGGCGCCGAAAAAGCCGTGGCCGCAACCAAAAGCTACCTGGCTACCTTAAGTGCTATTTTACAGCTGGTGTCGGTATGGTCGGGTAACACTGCACTGCAACAAGCCGTGCAGCAATTGCCGCAAAGTTTGCAGGCAGCTATCGAATTACCACAGCAGTTAACAGCACAGGCGTTACAGAATGTGGCGCATCTGGTGGTATTAGGCCGTGGCCTGGGCTATGCCATTTCGCGTGAAATTGCGCTAAAGCTAAAGGAAGTTTGCGGGATTCATGCCGAAGCTTTCTCCAGTGCTGAGTTTTTACATGGCCCGGTGACACTGGTAAAAAATCAGTTTGCTATTGTTGATGTCACTATAGAAGATGAGAGTTTAAGTGCGCACCGCAGCCAGATAGAAGATGTGCGCAGCCGGGGAGCTGCCATAGTGCAGCTGCATCACCGAGGTGTAAACGCCGATGCGCGGGTGTTGCCCTTACTGGTATTACAGCGCTTTTATCTGGATGTTGAAGTGGTGGCGCGCAGCAGAGGCATTAACCCCGACGCACCGCCGGGCCTGAATAAAGTAACCAAAACGGTATAACCCAACCTAAGGGTAATAAGTACATGCAGCAGTTAAGTGTCAGCCGCCTGTTTGACGGCGAAAAGTGGTTTGATAATGTCAGTGTCGTAATTAAAGACGGCATTATTCAGGCAGTAACACCGGCAACAGGCGCTGTACAGCCGGGGTTACTGGTGCCTGGCTTTATTGATGTTCAGGTTAACGGTGGCGGCGGGGCTTTATTTAATACCGCCCCCAGCCGGCAGACCTTGCGCACTATGCTGCAGGCACATGCCCGTTTTGGTACCACGGCTATGCTGCCCACGGTAATTACCGACAGCGTGAGTGTTATGCAGCAGGCAGCCGATACTATTGGCGGCGCTATTGCCGATGCCGAGCCCGGGATTATTGGCGTGCATTTTGAAGGGCCGCATTTATCGGTGCCGAAAAAAGGCGTGCATCCGCAGCAGCATATCCGGCAATTAAGCGAGGCCGAACTGGCAATATATGGCCGTACTGATCTGGGCATTAAGCTGGTAACAGTAGCGCCGGAAAATATCAGCCCGCAGCAAATACAGCAGTTGGTCGCGCTGAATGTGATTGTTTGTCTTGGCCATTCCAATGCCGACGCTGCTACCGTGCAAGCAGCATTGGCAGCAGGGGCTACAGGTTTTACCCATCTTTATAATGCCATGTCGCCGCTGACCTCGCGTGAGCCGGGTATGGTGGGGGTAGCGCTGGCAGATGCCAACAGCTGGTGCGGCGTCATTTTTGACGGCTATCATATGCACCCGGTGGCTGCCAAAGTGGCGCTGGCCGCCAAACCGAAGGGCAAACTGATGATCGTCACCGATGCCATGTCACCGGTTGGCACTTCAGATAGCGAATTTGCTTTTTTTGACGGCAAAGTGATCCGCGATGGCAACAAACTGACCAATGAAGCTGGTGCGCTGGCAGGCTCGGTACTGGATATGGCCGCTGCCGTGCAGTATGCCGTGGAACAGCTTGATGTTAGTGCTGCAGAAGCCCTACGCATGGCGTCATTGTATCCGGCGCAGTTTTTGGCACAGCACAACAAAGGCCGGATAGTGGCCGGGGCGCAGGCAGATTTAGTATTACTGAATAATAACTGGCAGGTGCAGGCTAACTGGATTAACGGTAAGCCGGTATTTGCTGCCGAATAGCATAATAATAAAAGCGGGGAACAAATATGGAAATGACAGCTGAGCAGGCAAAAAAGCGCAGCAGCATATTGCCAATGATCATAGTGGCGATGCTGTTCTTTGTACTGGGGTTTGCTACCTGGCTTAATGGCTCGTTAATGCCTTATCTGAAGCAGATGTTATTACTCACACCGTTTCAGGCATCGCTGGTGTTGTTTTCATTTTATATCGCCGTAACCTTTACCGCCTTGCCCTCTGCCTGGCTTATCCGCAAAGTAGGTTATAAAAATGGTATGGCGCTGGGGATGGCTACCATGATGCTGGCCGGCCTGCTGTATATTCCGGCAGCTCAAACCCAGACCTTTGCGTTATTTTTGTTGGCGCAGCTGGTTATTGGTACCGGCCAGACCTTGTTGCAAACCGCAGTAAACCCTTATGTGGTTAAAATTGGCCCGGAAGAAACTGCTGCTGTGCGTATCAGCATTATGGGTATTTTGAATAAAACAGCCGGGGTAGTAGCGCCTATTGTGTTTACTGCTCTTATCGCCAGCAGCTTTGTTGCGCCAGTTGGCACTGAACTCAGTGCAGAACAAATTGACGCTATGGCGGCAAGTTTAGTGTTGCCTTATCTTGGGCTTGCCGCCTTTTTAGGCTTGCTGGCCCTGGCGGTGAAGTTTTCACCGTTACCGGAGCTGGAAAAAGAAAGCGCGGAAGGTAACAAAGCCGGCCAGATAAAAGCCGCATTGGCAAGGCCCAGCCTGGCACTGGGTGTGCTGGCGCTATTTGTTTATGTTGCTGTGGAAGTGATCGCCGGTGACACCATAGGCCTGTTTGCGTTATCGCTGGGGGTGGAGCGTTATACCGTAATGACGTCCTATACCATGGGTTGTATGGTACTGGGCTATATTCTGGGAATAGTGCTGATCCCAAGAGTGCTGTCGCAGCAGGCGGCGCTGGCGGTATCGGCAGTGTTGGGCGTAGCGCTTACGCTGGCAATAGTGTTGGGTGATACGTCCTCCTATGTTATTGCCAATACGCTGTTGGTGCCTTTTGGTGGTACAGCGTTACCGGACACCTTGCTGCTTATTGCAGTATTGGGGCTAGCTAATGCTATTGTCTGGCCGGCAGTATGGCCTTTGGCGTTATCTGGTTTGGGTTCACTTACCAGCATCGGCTCGGCGTTGCTGATTATGGGCATTGCCGGTGGCGCTTTTGGCCCACTGTTCTGGGGGTTGGCCAGCAGCAGCGCGCTGGGGCAACAGGGCGCTTATATTGTTATGCTGCCCTGTTACCTGTTTATTCTGTTTTATGCGCTTAAAGGCCACAAATTAACCAGCTGGCGCTAGAGCCAGCCCGATGATAGCTTAAAAGCGGTATTCCCAGGTTGCTGCCAGGCTGCCGCGCTTAACGCGCAGTTCTGGCTGTGGCGATTTATCGAACGCCCGGCCTTCAATACTTAGCAAGCCGTTAAACAGCGGTTGGCGGTATTCCAGCCTTAACTGCCAGTTTTTCAGCTCGGAGCTGGCGGCAAGAAACTCACCACGCAACACACTAACCGCCCAGCTGTACCCGTCAAATGTCTGGTAGCGGTAACCTGCGGACAACACTCTGGCATCAGCGCCATAACCGCTGCCGATCACCCGGCCATAGCGGCGATAGCCTTGCGGATAAATGTCGCCTTCGTAGGCACAATCACCGGCCACCATTTGCTCTTCACAGCGAATATAGGTGTCTGACCATTCTAAATTCAGTGTATGCACAGCGCTTTCACTGCCAAAGAAAGTACGCACGCCATAAAGTTGCATGGGTTTGCCTAACTTGCGGCCACCGTTATCGTCTGCCAGCTCAGTATAAAAGCTAAACGGGCGGTTAAACAGATTGGTATGAAAAGTCAGATCCACTGCGGCCAGATTATCGGCGTTGTCATCATCATTTAATAACAACATATCACCGAAAGCATCCAGGCCGTTATCCAGTGTATCGCCGCCCCACTGGCTTACCCGCGACAAGCCAAGTTCCAGTTGCGGCAAGGGCCGGGCGCTGAAACGGGCACCAAAATGTTTAATCTGCTGCGGTATGCTGCTGTGCTCACCCTGGCCAATAAAGGTAGTAAAACTCCACGGGCCTAACCAGCTAAATAACATAGCATCACTTTTTTGCCAGCTGTGGCGGCTTAAGCGCAATGACGGGATCGGGCGGGCATTATTGGTTACCAGCAGCGAGGTTTGCTGGCCCGGCCCCCACCATAGTGGCTGTTGATCTAATGCCAGCACCCAGTTTCCGGCAATAACGGCCATATAGCTGCCGTCATACGTCAGCTCCTGCTCGTTACTGCCATCTTCCAGTTTGCGGTAGTTCACCTGAGTTTTTGCTGCCCAGTTATCGCCAAGATATTCTTTAAATACGCTGACACTAGCTTTATCAAAATAAGTTTCGCCAAAGCTTTGGTACAAAGACGGATCTGAGCTGGCTTTAAGTTTAATACCGGCAATATAGTTATGCTGGTTCGCATTTAAGGCTGAACGCACATGGGCCAGCGCAAAGCGCAGCTCTTCTGTGGGTTGCTCCTGCGCCGCTGCTAAATCGGCAACAATGTTTTTCCACATTAGCGGGTAGGTATTTACCGGGCCGGTAATTACACCGGCATGAGACAGTGTTTGCAGTGACTGGCGCAAATAGTTGTCTGTGGTATCTACCCAGGGCGCAGCCGCAGCTGGCACGGCAAACAGCAATACAGTCAATAAAGAGGGTTTGAAGGTCATAATTTAAATTTAGCTTTTAACGCCTGTTCAACATGGCAGGGCACGAAACTGGAAACATCGCCGCCATGGCGGCATACTTCTTTTACCAGCGTAGAGGAGATAAAGGTATTTTTTTCTGACGGCGTCATAAAAATACTGTCCAGCGCCGGGTTTAACTGGCGGTTCATACTGGCCAGCTGAAACTCATACTCAAAATCGGCGACAGCACGCACACCGCGGATCAGCACTTGTGCTGATTGATCTGCAGCAAATTTAGCCAGTAAGCCCGAGAAGCCAATAACACTGACATTACTGATGCCGGTAAAGGCCTGTTGTGCCAGAGCTACCCGTTCATCCAGACTAAATAGCGGCTGTTTACTGGGGTTAGCCGCTACTGCCACTATTACCTGATCAAATATACGGGCCGCCCGCTGTACTAAATCGGCATGTCCATTGGTAAGTGGGTCAAAGGTGCCTGGGTAAATAGCTTTTATTTTCATTGGGTTGTAAGCTTTCCTTGGCGAGGGTACAGCAGTGGCTGTCCTGCGACTAGAGTTTTTAGTCAATTTGGCGTTACTATAGCAAATTAATTTAGCTAACAATAAGCCTGTTTCGCAGATGGAAAAGAAGTTAAGAACTAAAGATAAAATTCTGCAAGCCAGCATAGAGCTGTTTAATCAGGTCGGTGAGCGTCAGGTCACTACCAATCATATTGCTGCCCACCTGGGCATTAGCCCGGGTAATCTGTATTACCATTTTCGTAATAAAGAAGACATCGTCCGGCAGATTTTTAAAGAGTATGCCAAATTGCTGGAAACCCGTATCAAGCCGCCATCGGATAAGGCTGAAGCCTTAGACGCACTGGCCTGTTATCTGGACGCGGTGTTTGAGCTGATGTGGCGCTTTCATTTCTTCTATGCCAATTTGCCGGATATTTTATCGCGCGATCCCGCCTTGCAACAAGACTACCTGCAAGTGCAGCAAGGCGTGCTGGCGCGCGTTATTGCCGTGCTAAAAGCGCTGAAGCAATCGGCTGTGATCCAGATTGACGATGACGACATTACTGATCTGGCGCACAGCATAAAATTATTGGTGACATTCTGGATCAGCTATCTGAAAACCCAGGCACCGGATCAAGCTATTGATCAGGCCAGCGTATATCAGGGAGTGCTTAAGGTATTGCTGTTATTTAAGCCTTATGCCACCGAGCAAGCCCGGCCACGTATCGCCCGTTTGCAGCAGCACTACGAAGCTCTGGCCCGGTAATACTTTTTAAATACTGATGTTTATGTAGTTTAAACTTTACATCAGCAGGTCTGAGCAGCGCTTTGGATAAGTTAAAAGCGCTGCAGGACAGCGCTATAAGCTTTACAATGGCGCCGTTTTTTCTGTTCTCTTACCCCCCGCAACAGGAGGCTTTATGCGCAATGGCGCTTTTCTGCAACATCTACAACAACAAATAGACGATGTGAAAGCAGAAGGTTTGTACAAAGCAGAACGTATTATTACGTCTCAACAAAGTGCCGACGTTACCGTTGGTGGCCAACAGGTACTGAATTTTTGCGCTAACAACTATTTAGGCCTGGCCAATCACCCGGATTTAATCGCCGCTGCACAACAGGGTTTAGCCAGCCATGGCTTTGGTGTAGCGTCTGTGCGCTTTATCTGCGGCACCCAGGATATTCATAAAACGCTGGAGCAAAATATCAGTGCGTTTTTAGGCACCGAAGACACCATTTTGTATTCCTCCTGCTTTGATGCTAACGGCGGCTTGTTTGAAACCATTTTAGGCGCTGAAGATGCGGTAATATCTGATGCACTCAACCATGCCTCTATTATTGACGGTGTGCGTTTGTGTAAAGCCAAACGTTACCGCTATGCCAATAACAATATGCAGGAACTCGAAGCGCAGTTAAAACAAGCCGATGCCGACGGCGCGCGCTTTAAGCTGATTGCCACCGACGGTGTGTTCTCGATGGATGGCGTCATCGCTGATCTGAAATCAGTTTGCGATCTGGCCGACAAATACGGCGCCATGGTCATGGTAGATGACAGCCATGCGGTAGGTTTTGTTGGTAAAAATGGCCGCGGCACCCATGAGTACTGTGATGTGATGAACCGCGTTGATATTATTACCGGTACCCTGGGTAAAGCCCTTGGCGGTGCGTCCGGTGGTTATACTTCGGGCAAAAAAGAAGTAATTGAATGGCTGCGGCAGCGTTCACGGCCATATTTGTTCTCTAACTCGCTGGCGCCGTCTATTGTCACCGCCTCTATCAAGGTGCTGGATATGCTGGCACAGGGCGATGAGCTGCGGGCTAAGCTGTGGGATAACGCCAATTACTTCCGTGAAAAAATGTCTGCTGCCGGCTTTACGCTGGCTGGTAAAGACCACGCTATTATTCCGGTAATGTTGGGCGATGCCAAGGTAGCGGCAGAAATGGCCAAACGTATGCTGGCCGAAGGCATTTACGTGGTGGGTTTCTCTTTCCCGGTGGTGCCAAAAGGCCAGGCGCGGATCCGCACACAAATTTCAGCAGCACATACAACAGAGCAACTGGATAAGGCGATTGCTGCCTTTATCCGCATTGGTAAAGACATGGGCGTGATCGCATAAGGGCGGGGCGTGAAAATGAAAGCATTAGCAAAGTTAAAAGCAGAACCTGGCATCTGGCAAACCGAAGTCGACAAGCCAGAGGTGGGCCCGAATGATGTGTTAATCCGCATTAAAAAAACCGCTATTTGTGGTACCGATGTACATATCTATAAGTGGGATGAGTGGGCGCAAAACACCATTCCACACGGCATGGTGGTAGGTCACGAATACGTGGGCGTAATAGAAGGCATGGGCTCGGAGGTACGCGGCTTCAACATTGGTGATCGCGTCTCCGGCGAAGGCCATATCACCTGCGGCTACTGCCGTAACTGCCGAGCTGGTAGGGTGCATTTGTGCCGCAATACTATTGGTGTTGGTGTAAACCGTGCCGGCTCTTTTGCTGAGTATCTGGTTATTCCGGCCTATAACGCCTTTAAACTGGCAGATAATATTCCGGATAACATCGCCGCTATTTTCGACCCGTTCGGTAATGCTGTACATACCGCCTTATCATTCGATTTAGTGGGTGAAGATGTACTGATCACCGGTGCCGGCCCCATCGGTATTATGGCTGCCGCAGTGGCGCGCCATGTTGGTGCCCGCCATGTGGTGATTACCGATGTAAACCCATACCGGCTGGAGCTGGCGCTGAAAATGGGCGCCACCCGCGCGGTGGATGTTAGCAAGCAAAATTTAAAAGACGTGATGAAAGAGCTGGGCATGACTGAAGGCTTTGATGTGGGCCTGGAAATGTCTGGTGTGCCGGCAGCGTTTCGCGCCATGCTGGATACGATGAACCACGGCGGCAAAATTGCCATGCTGGGTATTCCGCCTTCCGATATGGCAGTGGACTGGAATAAGGTGATTTTTAAAGGCCTGGTGATCAAAGGCATATACGGCCGTGAGATGTTTGAAACCTGGTATAAGATGGCCAGCTTAATTCAATCGGGGCTGGATTTAACGCCAATGGTAACACACGAGTTGCCGATGGAGCGTTTCCAGGAAGGCTTCGACATTATGTGCTCTGGCCAATCCGGTAAAGTGGTACTGAACTGGTCTTAATAGAGTGAAATGAGCTAACCGCAACACAAAAGCGAACTGAGGTTCGCTTTTTTTATGTCTGTTTTTTTGCCAGTAACATAAAGTTACAAATGTATCTTTAAATTTATTTTAATTAAAGTTCTGATTTAATTGATTTTTATGAGTTGGATTGGTTTATGCATTGTACCGTTGCAAGCTATTGCATTTACTACAACCAATAACAAAATTCAGAGGTATATCCATGTTGAAGTCTATATTGTTTGCTCTATCAGCTTTGGTACTGAGCAGTCTTGCATTGCCAAAGACCGTGCAGGCCGCACCTATCATGACACAAGAATTCCTGTTTGAAGATGGCACCAGCTTTGGTGTGTTATCTGTTGATCTGGATAACATTGACGAGTTCGGTCATGTACTTCAGTGGGAAACATTTGAGCTGTTCGGTTTTACCATCGGTGAGAGCTTCCTGTTTCTGGCAGAATATAACCCGTTAAATCTGGCTGCGGGTTTTACCTTCTTAAACTTCGACGTAAATGATATCTCCAACTCTTTTGCTTTCCAGGGCTTCTGGGACAGCGCTTTGGGTGAAGGTTTCATGGATATTTTCAGCACTGATGGTCAATTCCTTGATGCCGGTCCTTTCTACTTAAGTAACGTTACTTTAGTGTCTGAACCAGCAACTTTGTTTTTGATGTTGGCTGCTGTTGGTGGTTTGTTACTGCGCCGCCGCCAAGGTTAAGTGTCAGCTTTTTTATCAGTGATATTATTTGTGGTTAACAACTATGGTAGCTTGTTCACACATGTTGTCTCTGCTGTAAGGGACAGCATGGCTACCATGCTTGTGTTTGTAACCCATATTTAAGTGTCTGCTTTTTATACATGTCTGCCAGGCTGCTTTTGCGTTAAGGCGTGTTGTTGGCAGAGATAAAGCAAACCAGGTTGAAAGAATCCAGGTTAAAAATAGTGCTCGAATAAATATCGTCAGCTGCCGTGATAAATGTACAGCGCTGGTTTAACAAAACCTTGCTGCTTGTGTTCACTGCTGTGATGGGTAATAAAAATAAACGGAGATATTACATGCGATTTAACAGAATTATGTCCAGAACTGCATTAGCAGTTGCGGTAGCGGTTGGCGCGGTCCACGCCAATGCACTGGCAAACCAGTATGAAGTGACCATTGATCCAAGCCAGCTGCGTCAGCTAGCTGGTGAGGACACAGAAGCTGCACCTTATATTGTGCAGGTTAAAGGTAAAAGTGGCGTAGAAAGAGCAGAAGAACTTGGCGAACTATTACCGGCCAGGCAATCAGTAACTCAGGCATTGAACCGCTATAATGCCGGCTCAGCCCGTATGCAAAGCTATACCAACAGCTTAAAAGCCTTTCACCAACAACTGGCGGCACAAACCGGTGGCGTTGAGGTTATTTATTCTTACACCCACACTTTCAATGGCTTCTCTGCCAAAATGACGTCAGCACAAGCTGAAGCAATGCGCAGTTTGCCAAATGTTATTGGCGTATGGCGTGATGAAGCTCAGCAACTGACCACTTCAAATACACCAGCGTTTCTGGAACTGACAGGCACACCAGAAGGTTTACACACGTTAGGTGTGAAAGGCGAAGATATTGTTATTGGTATTGTTGACAGCGGTATTTGGCCAGAGCACCCGAGTTTTGCTGATGATGGCTCATACGGCCCGCTGGCAGGGTGGACTGGCACATGTGATGTAGGTGAAGATGCTAATTTTAGCTGTAGCAATAAACTGATTGGCGCTCGCTACTATAAAAACTCTTTTGAAAGCGTGTATCAGTTACAGCCGGGTGAGTTTGTATCGCCACGTGATGCCGATAACCATGGTACTCACGTTGCATCAACCGCTGGTGGTAATGAAGGTGTAACCGCAGTATTTAATGGTACTCCTGTTGCGACAGTATCAGGTATCGCGCCGCGCGCACGTATTGCTATGTATAAAGCCTGCTGGAACAGTACCTATGTTAGCCCAACTGGTGTGAGGGAGCGCGGCTGTTTCTATGGCGATACCATGGCCGCTATTGATCAGGCCGTAGCTGATGGTGTTGACGTTATTAACTATTCTATCGGCGGTAGTTTAACCGATTTAACCACCTTAGCTGTGGCAGCCAAGTTGCGTGCTACTCAGGCTGGCGTATTTGTTGCCGTGTCGGCCGGTAACGATGGCCCGGGTGCAGGTACTATTGGTACTCCGGCACCGTGGGTAACCACGGTTGCGGCATCTACTTATACTGGTACCAGTATTGCCAACGGTATTGAGGTACTGGCAGGCCCATTGCAGGGTACTTATATTGCCGTTGAAGGCGGTACTTCCAGGCCATTAAAAGAAACCGGCGCTGTTACCGCAGATGTAGTAGTAGCGGCTCCACTGGACGGCTGTACGGCACTGACTAATACAGCAAACATCACTGGCAAATTTGCATTGATACAGCGCGGTAGCTGTGACTTTACCATTAAGCTGGGTAACGCTCAGGCTGCCGGTGCTGCAGGTGTTATCGTATATAATAACGTCGCGGGTTCTCCTATTGTTATGGGTGGCACAGGCAGTGTAAATATCCCTGCAGTTATGACTACGCTCAGTGCTGGCAACGCTTTTAATACTGAGGTAACCGCTGGTGGCACCGTCACTGTTACCATGAGTCCGTCAGTGTTTGTTACCGACGTGCCCGAAATAGGCAACCTGGTGGCAGACTTTTCGTCACGTGGGCCTAACTTAGCAACGTCTGATGTTATCAAACCTGATATTACTGCACCGGGCGTTAAAATCCTGGCTGGCGCGTCATCGCAGCCGATGTTAGCTGCGCATGGCAACAGTTTTACCTATTTGCAGGGCACCTCTATGTCAAGCCCGCATATTGCTGGTATGGCTGCGCTGATAAAAGAAAATAACCCAAGCTGGACACCAGCAATGATTAAATCTGCGCTGATGACTACTGCACGGCAGAATTTAACCAAACAAAATGGTGTAACACCTGCCGATCCGTTTGATTTTGGTGCTGGCCATGCGGTACCAAACAAAGCAACTAACCCAGGTTTAACTTACGACATCAGTAACCTGGATTACTTTGCTTTCCTGTGTGGTGTGGGTAATCGTGCCTTTGTTCTGAGCGCGAGTGGTTTCTCTTGTGATGCGTTTGAAGCGGCGAATTACAACACTGACCCAAGTCAGCTGAACCTGCCATCTCTGGCAATTGGCGAGCTGTCTGGTACAGAAACTTTATACCGTGAAGTAACCGATGTAAGTGGTTCAGCCTCGGTTTACACTGCAACAATTGAAGCACCTGCCGGTGTTGATGTTACTGTAGTGGGGGGCAATAACATGTCAGTGCCTGCCAATGGTAAAGCTGCGTATGGCTTAACCTTTAAACCAAACCAAAGCGCTGTTATCGGGCAATGGGTGTTTGGTGCTATTACCTGGTCTGACGGTGTGCACAGCGTACGCAGCCCGATCGCGGTCAGAGTGGTTCCACCGAAACTGATTGAAGCACCAGCAAATATTACTGCGTCGGTAGTCGCTAAAGCTGGCCGGATTAATTTCCCGGTGACAATGAATTACACTGGCAATACCAGTGCCAGTATTGTTGGCCTGACTGCACCTGCAGGTTCCAGCCGCACCATTCCGCAGGATCCTGATAGTAATTTCAGTTTTAATGAGCCAGGTTTAGGTTTACATACATTTGAAGTGCCAGCTGGTACCCGAGTATTACGTTTCAGCTTGTATGAGGCCTTGGCCAGTGTGCCAGGGGCTGATTTAGATATGTACGTATACCGTTGTATTGCGTCGTCTTGCACCGCTGTAGGATCTTCAGCCAGTGGTGGCGGTAATGAGCAAGTAACATTACTGGATCCTGCACCTGCGGCTAATGGCGCTGCCGGTAACTTCTATCTGGTATTTGTGCATGCTTACGATCTGTTAGGTCAGGCTACGGTTAACTACACTATGCCATTATGGATAGTGGGTACCGATGCAGGCAATACCAGAGTAGCTGCCAGCACCAGGGCGATTGAAGGGCGTGCTAACCAGGTTACGTTACAAACGTCTAACCTGACTGCCAGCCCATTCCCATATCTGGGTGTGGTGTCGTTTAAAGGTGCTGATGGCCTTGAACAGGCAACAACACTGCTGGAAGTAACAGCAAACTGATTATGTAGTAATTAAAGGGGCCCGGTTGCAATACCGGGCTTTTTTTTAACTAAAATTGCCGCTGTACGGCTTAATAAGCTGGCCTATACTGAATAAGCGACTTATAACGCCCGGGAACGGCTGGGAGCTTGTTGTGCTGACAGCTAGACGTAGTCAACCGCGGCAACTATTGTGGCTTAACTTACTGCTACTAATGGCTGCCTTAGTAAGTATTTATGCGAGTGCCGATACAGTACCCCGTACTGAAGCATCAGGCCCCGTTGATTACAAGCAGATTGTTATGTTGTTATTGTTGTTGCTGGTTATCGCATTACTCAGTTTTGTTACCCTCAGATTTCGTCGCATGGCTGCTGCCTTGCGAGCCGAAATAGCCCGCCATGCGCAAACCGAACAACAGCTGATCGAGCGTAATAAAGAGCTGTTGCAACTGGCAAGTACGGATCTGCTTACCGGTTTATTAAACCGGCGCGCCGTTATGCTGCAGGCCCTGAGTGAACTGCGTCGGGCTAAGCGCTACCAGAAAGATCTGGCCGTGCTAATGCTGGACATCGATCACTTTAAACAAATTAATGACCAATATGGTCATGCAGCCGGTGACAAAGTGTTGCGTGATTTTGCCGTGCTATGTCAACAGAGTATCCGTGACACCGATTTGCTCGGGCGCTACGGTGGTGAAGAGTTTATTCTGGTATTGCCGGAAATTGATTTGCAAACCGCTATTTTGTCAGCCGAGCGGATCCGTATGACAGTCTCACAACATCACTTTACTCTTACCGACAACACAGTGCTGCAACTTAGTTGCAGCATTGGTATTGCCATGTACCTGCCGGAGCGCGACGATCTGGATAAGCTGTTATTAAGGGCTGATCAGGCGTTATATCAGGCCAAGCATCAGGGCCGTAATCGCTGTGCCGTGCAGCAATAGTAACTGCAAATACTAAATTGCCGGTTATACTGGCAATCTGCTTAATAAAGGATGTTGTGTTATGTTGTGTTGTCGTTTGTTGCTGGCAACCATATTGGTTACAGCAATAATCAGTGTTCAGGTTAAGGCACAAACCCGCTTTCGTGACACTATTCAAATTGCTGGCTCTTCAACTATGTTGCCCTTTGTCTCTATCGCTGCAGAAGAGTTTGGCTACAGTTTTGCTCAGTTTCGGGTACCTGTTGTAGGCTCGGGTGGTTCAGCAGGTGGCTTACGGCAGTTTTGTCAGGGTGTGGGCAGCCACACTATTGATATTGCCAATACATCCAGGCCTATGCGCCCGGCCGAGCTGGCAGCCTGTAAAGCCAATGGGGTAGAGCAAATTCTTGAAATTACGCTGGGTTACGACGCTATTGTGTTTGCTTCGCGTATCGACGCGGCAGCCTTTAATCTTACCCCTGTACAAATTTTTCTGGCGCAGGCTGCTCAGGTGCCGTCGGCAAAGGGGATGATTGCTAACCCTTATAAGCGTTGGTCTGATATCGACACTAGCTTGCCTGAACAACAAATTGTATTGGCAATTCCTGGCACAAATCATGGTACGCGCGAAATTTATGAAGAAGATATTATATTACCGGGCTGTCTGACAATGCCAGCAGTGCAACAACTTGAACCTCAGGCCCAGCCCGGTTTTTGTAGTGCAATACGCAAAGACGGCAGAGTAATTGAAATTGCCGGAGATTACACCGAAACTCTGGCCCGGCTAGACGCTCAGCATGACGCTGTTGGGGTGTTTGGTGTCAGCTTTTATCAGGCTAACCGCGATCGCATTAAAGTGGCGGCTATTTCCGGTGTGCTGCCCACTACGGAAACTATTTTAGCCGGTGAGTATCCACTAACCCGGCCGCTATATTTTTATGTCAAGTTGGCACATGTCGGGCTAACTCCCGGGCTGCTAGAGTTTAGCCGTTATCTGACAAGCGATGCGGTGTCCGGCGAAGACAGCCCGCTGCAAGACGCCGGTTTAATTCCGCTGATGCCAGAGCAGCGCCAGAAAATGCTGCAGCGAATTATTACGCAACAATCGCTTTAATACGGGCAATAGATAAACAATGCAAAAAATATTGTTTGTCATATTGCTGCAATAATCATCAAGCACACTGCACCTCGTCAAAGTAATCCAATACTTATACTTAACGAGGACATCATCATGACATTGAATAACTTAACCAAACTGGTTCTGGCAAGTGCAGTAGCACTGAGCTTCAGCACTGTTGCGCAAACAAGCGGCCGTGACACTATCCAGGTGGCAGGTTCGTCAACCGTATTACCTTTTTCTTCTGTTGCTGCTGAAGAGTTCGGTAACAATTTTGCTCAGTTTAAAACGCCGGTAGTAGGTTCAGGCGGTTCTTCAGGTGGTTTACGCCAGTTCTGCCAGGGCGTTGGTACCAGCACTATTGATATTGCTAACTCATCACGCGCTATTCGCCCGGCAGAAGTTGAAGCCTGTAAAGCG
Organism: Rheinheimera pacifica; assembly: GCF_900108485.1. Taxonomy (GTDB): domain Bacteria; phylum Pseudomonadota; class Gammaproteobacteria; order Enterobacterales; family Alteromonadaceae; genus Alishewanella; species Alishewanella pacifica. The sequence continues at coordinate 338,452 of NZ_FNXF01000001.1, forward strand.
AACGGTGTAAATCAGATCGTTGAAGTGAAAATTGGTTACGACGGTATTGTGTTTGCTTCGCGCATTGATGCAGGTGACTTCAAACTGGAGCCTAAACACGTCTTTTTAGCGCAGGCTGCTCAGGTACCACAGAACGGTAAAATGGTAGCAAACCCTTATACCCGCTGGTCACAAATTGATAAGTCTTTACCAGATCAGGCTATCTTATTAGCTATTCCTGGTTCTAACCATGGTACCCGCGAAGTTTACGAAGAAAAGGTTGTAGTACCAGGTTGCCAAACGTTTGCTGAAGTAAAAGCGTTATCAAAAGATGACGCCGGTAAGTTCTGTCTGGCGATGCGTACCGACGGTAGCGTAGTAGAAATTGCTGGTGACTACACTGAGACTCTGGCGCGTCTGCAAGCACAAAAAGATGCTGTTGGTGTGTTTGGTTTAAGTTTCTACGAAGCCAACCGTGACCGTATCAAAGTAGCAACAGTATCAGGTGTTGTGCCTACACTGGACAGCATCATTGCCGGTGAATACCCAGTATCACGCCCGCTGTTTTTCTATGTTAAAGGCGAGCACATTGGGGTAGTTCCAGGCTTACAGCAGTTTGCTGAATACTTTGTGTCTGAAGCGGCTTCAGGCTTTGGCAGCCCGTTAGAAGCTGCTGGTCTTATCCCGCTGGCTGATGCTGAGCGTGCTGAGATCCTGAAAAACATCCGCGCGAAGAAAACCCTGTAATATTACTGTGGTGTAGTTAAAAAGAGCTGGCTTGCCAGCTCTTTTTCTTGTTGTCATAAAACTGCAATTATTTGCAATTACACTTGTGCCACTGGTTCGTCATGCTCAATCAGACGCTTAATTGGAGCAACCATGAGTAATATTTCGTTGATCGTACTGTTACTGGCACTGATGGCAATTGCTTATCAGGTTGGTATGGTGCGCAGTCGCAAGGTCGCGACGATAAACCCCGGTGTGCGCATGCACTCAAGGCCACAACACTACGGCATGATGGTTGGGCTGTGGGCTGTATTACCGGCTTTTTTTGTATTGTTAATATGGGCCTGGTTTGCTCCGGGTGTCATAAACACCATGGTGCAAGCCAGCTTACCTGCTGAATTCGCCACTTTGGATGGCAATGGAATGCGCATTGTGATGCGCCGGATCAGTAACCTGGCTGCTAATTTTGGCATCGTTGCCGATGCGGCCGACTGGGAACTGGTTGCCGCTGAATATATGAAGCAGTTGCAACATAGCAGTACCATGTTGCTAACCGCGCTCATGGCGACATTGGCGTCGGCAGGGTTGGTGATTAGCTTCTACAAAATTCAACCACAACTGCGCGCCCGCCATCAGGTAGAGCGGGTAGTAAAAGTATTACTGGTGCTGTGTTCTACCGTCGCCGTGCTGACTACTGTTGGTATAGTGTTATCGATGGTAGGCGAAACGATGAAGTTTTTCAGTTTTATTAAACCATCAGACTTCTTCTTCGGTACTACCTGGAACCCACGTTTTTCCACTACCGGGGTTGGCGAAGGCTCACTTACCGGCAGTCAGGGTAGCTTCGGTCTGTTGCCATTGTTGTCGGGTACTATGCTGGTAGCGTTTATTGCGCTGGTGGTTGCTATACCGCTTGGTTTGATGGTAGCGATTTATTTATCTGAGTATGCACCGGCGAAATTCCGCGCCACTGCCAAGCCTGTTATTGAAGTGCTGGCCGGTATTCCAACCATAGTGTACGGCTTTTTCGCATTGGTTACAGTGGGGCCCTTTCTAACCGATTTTGGCGCTATGCTGGGGCTGACGATCCGCGCGACTTCGGCGCTTACTGCCGGTGTGGTAATGGGGATTATGATTATTCCGTTTATCTCATCGCTGACAGACGACATTATTACTCAGGTGCCAAAAACCATGCGCGATGGTTCGTTGGGGCTGGGGGCGACTAAATCAGAAACCATTCTTAAAGTAGTGTTGCCTGCGGCATTGCCTGGCATTGTCGGGGCGGTGTTGCTGGCCGCCAGCCGTGCTATCGGTGAAACCATGATCGTGGTATTAGCGGCAGGTAATAGCCCGGCGCTGACTGCCAACCCGTTTGAAGCGGTGTCGACAGTTACCGTAACCATAGTTAACCAGTTAACCGGCGACAACGATTTTGCCAGCCCGCAATCACTGGTGGCTTTTGCCCTGGGTTTAACCTTGTTTGTTATCACGCTGCTGCTGAATGTGATGGCTCTGGTTATCGTCCGTAAATACCGTGAACAATACGAGTAACTGAGTATGAAAGTAGCAGAACCTCTTATCAAGCCGGTAATAACAGCTGGCACAGTACAACAAAAAGTGACAGCCTCACTTGGCCGGCGGCACCGTAAAGAGCGCGTATTTAAAGGCTTTGGCCTGGCCGCCGTGCTCGCTAGTCTGGCTTTGGTGTTGATTTTGTTTGTTAATATTTTCTCCAAAGGTTTGCCGGCATTCTGGCAATCGGCCATTACGCTGGATATTTATTTTGACCCGCAAGTGGTTAAGATCAGCGAAAAACCGGTGCAAGCTGCAAACGAAAGCGACAACGCCTTTCGTCAGCGCGATATTGAATGGCAAACTGAAGTGGGCTTTATCAATTTCAACCGCCTAATCACCGACAGCCTGGAAAAAGTATTGCCTGATGCCACACAGCACCGGCGCGATCTGCAACGTTTAGTGACATCTGGTGAGCGTTTTGCGCTGCGCGATATGGTGGTGCAGGATACCAGCATTATTGGCCAGACCCGCACTTTACACTTACTGACCGACGCTAATATTGATGTTTGGCTAAAGGGTAATATTGACCGCAGCTTACCTGATACTATGCAGCAATTAAGCCCGAAAATGCGCGAATGGGTGCAGCAATTGTCAGAGCAAGGCCTGATACAAAACCGCTTTAGTTTTGCGCTGTTTATGAATGCAGATTCACGTAGCTCGCTGGCATCGGCGGGTTTAGCCGGTGCCTTTATGGGCTCGTTGTATATGATGCTGGTGGTTATTATCCTGGCGGTGCCTATGGGGGTTGCCGCAGCAATTTACCTGGAAGAATTTGCCCCGAAGAACCGTTTCACCGATTTTGTTGAAGTAAATATCAACAACCTGGCGGCAGTGCCTTCTATCGTATTTGGTTTGCTTGGTGCTTCGGTGTTTATTGGCTGGTTTAATCTGCCCATGTCGGCGCCTATTGTGGGCGGTTTGGTACTGTCGCTGATGACATTACCCACGGTTATAATTGCCACCCGTTCTACGCTAAAGGCTATACCACCCTCGATCCGCCAGGCTGCACTTGGGCTTGGTGCGTCAAAAATGCAGGCTATTTTTCACCATGTGTTGCCGCTGGCGATACCGGGCATTTTAACCGGCGCTATCCTGGGGGTGGCACAAGCACTGGGTGAGGCCGCACCGTTGTTACTGATAGGGATGAAATCCTTTGTTGCCGCCGTGCCAGGCTCGCCGTTTGATCAGTCTACGGCTTTGCCGGTGCAGATTTTCCTGTGGCAGGGTAATGAATTACGTAACTTCTTTGAAGCAAGAACCTCAGCCGCCATTATTGTATTGCTGGCACTGATGATTTCATTAAACGCACTGGCGATCTGGCTGCGTAAAAAATACGAAAAACGCTGGTAATAGCTATGAATATGATGAATAACAACGCTTTACTCACAAAACCTGATTTAACAGCAGCGGAACTTACTATGAGCAATGTAGCGCAGGACAATGCAACTAACCTTAAAATCATCGCGCGTGACGTTAAGGTGTTTTATGGTCAGGCTGAGGCTGTAAAAGGTATTAGTATGGACATTGCCCAGAACGAAGTTGTCGCCTTTATCGGCCCGTCTGGCTGTGGTAAATCCACCTTTTTGCGCTGTTTTAACCGTATGAACGACACCATAGAGCATTGTCGGGTTACCGGTTTAATTGAAATGGCAGGCCTGAATATTCACGACCCGGCGCTGGACGTAGTGCAGCTGCGGGCGCAGGTAGGTATGGTGTTTCAAAAGCCAAACCCGTTTCCAAAATCAATTTATGAAAACATTGCCTATGGCCCGAGATTACACGGCCTGGCAGAGCGCAAAGCCGATCTGGATGATATTGTTGAATCAAGCCTGCGCCGCGCCGGTTTATGGAACGAAGTAAAGGATCGTCTGGATCAGCCCGGTACGGGATTGTCTGGCGGCCAGCAGCAGCGTTTATGTATTGCCCGTACCATAGCGGTTAGCCCGGAAGTGATCCTGATGGATGAACCCTGTTCAGCGCTTGATCCTATTGCAACCTCTATTATTGAAGAGCTGATTGACGAGCTGAAGCAGAATTTCACCATTGTCATGGTGACGCATAATATGCAGCAGGCAGCGCGGGTATCTGATAAAACGGCGTTTTTCCATCTGGGTGAGCTGGTTGAGATGGGGCCGACGAATGAGCTGTTTACCAACCCGCAAAATAAGCGTACGGAAGACTATATTACCGGCCGTTATGGTTAATCTGGCTTGTTAACCCTTTATTGCTATTTCTGACAGGAGACTGGCGTTATGCCAAATAACAAGATCGGTGGCCATTACTCACAGGCCTATGATGAAGAACTACAACAGGCAGTAGACCGTCTGGTAGATATGGGCGGGTTGGTATTGCAACAATTGCGCGATAGCATGGCTGCTTTTACTACCGCGGATGTTGTACTGGCAAAACAGGTTAAAAAAGGCGACCGTCAGGTAAATAGCTTTGAAGTGGATATCGATGAGCATTGCCTGGATATTCTGGCGCGCCGTCAACCTGCAGCGACAGATCTACGCCTGGTATTGTCGGTACTCAAAAGTATTAACGATGTGGAACGTATTGGCGATCAGGCCAAGCGTATTGCCAAAACCCTGCTTAAAGATGAACAGGGAAGCCGGCCAAGTGCAGAGCAACTGGCTGAGCTCAATGGCATGAGTGCAAAAGTGCAACTGATGTTGCAGCATGCTTTGCTGGCGTTTCAGCAAATTGATGCTGATAAAGCGCTAAATGTGCTGCGTGAAGACAAAGCGATTGACGACGACTACAGCCGTATTATGCAGCAGAGTCTTAGCGCCATGATGCATGACTCACAACAGATCAGTGTGAGTTTGCAGATTTCCAACGTGGCCAAAGCACTGGAGCGGGTTGGCGATCATAGCCGTAATATTTGCCAGCATGCTATTTTCCTGAGCAAAGGCCGCAATGTAGCGCATCTGAACGATGATGAGCTGCAACAAATCGTTGAGAAAAAACGCGATTAGTTAAGACTGTGGAGTAAATAGTTTTTGTTATCGGCCACACTATAAATGTAACTATAGCCATACCCCTTGTTTAAAACGCCAGCCATTGTGCTGGCGTTTTCTTTATTATGGCTCAGCATAACATAACATGTTGTTTTTAAATCATAATTTTCTTTCTTTGTAACACGCTGTGTTTTTTTTGTGCAAAAAATGCGCTGGGTCACATTGACGTTTTCAGTATTGTGTCATAAGTTATGAAAGCGCTTACATTGGTGGTAAAAAATACTCAATTAAAAACCATCATTAAAAACTGATAACACGGGGAAGGATAGCATGAAAAAATCAGCAAATTTGGCTGCGCTAGTTGGCGCGGGCTTGCTTATGTCAACTTTATCGGGGTGCGGCGGTGGGGCCGAAACGCACTCAGACTTTGATAATGTTGACGTAACACAGCCGGTAACCGACTGGCAGCTGGTCTGGAGTGACGAATTTGATAGCAGCAGTATAGATAGCACTAAGTGGACGCACGAAGTGAACTGTACTGGCGGCGGCAATAACGAAAAACAATGTTACACCGACAGCAGCGACAACGCCTATGTTGCCAATGGTATGCTAAATATTGTGGCGTTACCGGCAGCAGAAGGCGCCGAAAAACCTTATACCTCAGCCCGGTTGGTTACCCGCAATAAAGCTGATTTTAAATATGGCCGTATTGAAATGCGTGCTCAGCTGCCGTTTGGTCAGGGCAGTTGGCCGGCGTTTTGGATGATGCCCACCGACAGCGTCTACGGCGGCTGGCCCAAATCAGGCGAAATTGACATTCTCGAAGCGGTAAACCTTAAAGTAGTGGGTGAAGATGGCGTAGCAGAAGCCAATGTGCACGGCACCTTGCATTATGGCCGTGAGTGGCCGAATAACGTGTACTCAGGTAAATCGTATCAGTTACCTAATGGTGTTAATCCGGCAGACGATTTTCATACCTACGCCATTGAATGGCAGGAAGGTGAAATTCGCTGGTATGTTGATGGTTATCTGTATGCCACCCAACGCCAGTCAAAAGTGCGTTATAACGCCAACGGCGATGCTGTCGGGTTGGCGCATCGTGGCTGGTTTGCCGAGTATTTTAACATCGCCACCGGCGAGCTTGAAACGCACTGGGATGCCGCACCTTTTGACCAGAAATTTTATCTGATCCTCAATTTAGCCGTAGGCGGTAACTGGCCGGAGAACGTTAATAACCTGGGGATTGATGCCAGTGCCTTTGCTGATGGCCAGCGTTTTAAGGTCGATTATATCCGTGTTTATGAATGTTCAACCAACCCTGTAACAGGCAAAGGCTGTGACACAGTGCGTGGCGGTTATGACAGCCCGGACGATGCGCTGGTTGCCGGTTTGGCTCCAATTCCGACTAATGCTTCAGGCATTGTGCAAAGCCTGACTATTTTTGACGGTACGCCTAACCCGAACTGGGCTGCCTGGGACTGCTGCGGCGGCACTACGCCGGCACTGGTAGCAGATGCACAGCGCGGTGATGTATATGAGTTCAGCGTTGGAGCTGCGCCTACGGTAAATGGTTTTACCAGCCGGGCAGAATTTATTTCTCTACCTGGTGTTGCCTCACCATTTGATGCTTCCGGTATTACAGAAATCGGCTATATCCGCTTTGATATGCAGGTTACCTCGGCGCCGGGTAACAGCAGCGCACCATGGATATTTAAAGTAGAAAGTGTTGGTGCTAACTCGGCGGTAGAACTTGAGCTTACAGCAAGTACCGAAGCAGCAGCCCCGGTAACCGGACAATGGCAAACCTATACTTTTCCGCTGCAGATGCTGGCTGATGCCGGGTTAGATGTTGCCGCCATTGATGTAGTGATGATATTCCCGGCCTGGGGGCAGGGCGAAGGCGCAGTATACCGGCTGGACAACGTTGAAATTACGCTGGATTACCCTGAGCTGGTGTTATTTGCCGATGAAGCCAACCCAGACTGGCCGTTATGGGACTGTTGTGGTGGTTCGGTACCAACAGAAGTAATGGATGATGCAGAGCACGGCACGGTAGCGCAGTTTAGTATTGGTGCCACGCCAACCGTAATGGGCTTTAGCAACCGCACAGAGAATGGGGGCAGCGGTGAGGTGTTTGATGCCAGTTTATTAACGAACGGCGGTGTGGTGCAGTTTGAAATGAAAGTGGTAAGCGCCCCGACGAATGCCGCAGCTGCCTGGCTGTTTAAACTTGAAGCCAATGGCAGCGGCGATGGCGCGGTAGAGCTGAATCTGGCTGACAGCGTGGAACAGGCTGCGCCGGTAACCGGACAATGGCAAACCTATACCTTTAATCTGGCAGATATAGCCGCCACTGGTTTCGATGTTTCTGCTATTGATGTGCTGATGGTATTCCCGGCCTGGGGGCAGGGCGAAGGTGCGGTGTATCGCCTGGATAACGTTATCATTAAGCAGCTGTAACGCTGACAAAAAACGAAGCGCCGGGTAACAGGCCCGGCCATTAATAACAAATTAAAATCAGTAGGGCCGTTATGAATAACAATATTTTTGCAAAAAGCCGTCTGGCCGTGGCTATTTCACTGGTCATTGCCACAGGCAGCGCGCCATTGCAGGCGCAAGATGTAGTTAACAACAACGCCGGGCCAGAAATTGAAGTGATACAAGTCAGTGGTATCCGCGGCAGTTTAATCCGCTCTATGGACGTAAAACGTGGTGCCAGTGGTGTGGTAGATGCGATATCGGCTGAGGAAATGGGGAAATTTCCTGACACCAACCTGGCTGAGTCGCTGCAGCGGATTACTGGCGTAACAGTAAGCCGGGCCAATGGTGAAGGCAGCCAGATCACTGTACGTGGCTTTGGGCCGGAGTTTAACTTAGTTACCTTAAATGGCCGCCAGATGCCGGGCACTGGCTACACCCGTTCTTACAGCCTGGAAAACCTGGCATCAGAAGGCGTTAGCGCTCTGGAGGTGCAAAAAACTGCCCGGGCAGAAAACCCCAGTGGAGGCCTGGGTGCTACCGTCAATATTCTTACTGCCAAGCCGCTTAGCAGCCCGGGGCAGCGTTACAGTTTTTCTGCCAAAGGTATTTATGACTCATCCAATGAAAAAGGCGATGACATTACGCCTGAGCTGGCCGCACTGTACAGCAATACCTTTGCGGATGAAAAATTTGGTGTGGCCATATCGGTATCGCATCAGCAGCGTGATTTTCAGCGCCAGTATGCCAATATTCAGGGCTGGCAGGTACAAAATACCCTGCCAACGCTGGATGCCGCTAATGTGGTTGACGCCCGGCCGCAAGATAGCGATGGCAACAGAATAGGGCCGGCATTTTTCCCCAAAGATATGAACTATGGCATTGATGATGTGCAACGTGAGCGCAGCAATGGCCAGATCACCTTGCAATTTGCCCCGGTTAATAATTTTGTCGCAACCTTAGATTACACCGCATCTCAGGCCATTACCGGGGTAGAAACCATAGGCTGGGGTATTTGGAACGAGTTTGGCGGTAATATCAGGGCCTATGAGCTGGACAAAAATGGTACTGCCGTATATGCCGATATCAGTGGCAACGACGGCTCCTTCACCGCCAGTAAAGGCAGTACAGAGGTGCTGGCACGCTCTGTCGGCCTTAATCTGGACTGGACTATCAGTGAAGATTTTCACCTGAGCCTGGATTATCACGACTCAGATAACAAAACAGATAATGGCGCAGATAAAGGCAGCGGTAACTCGGGCCAGGTTATTATCGGCTCGGACCAGCTGACCACTAAAGTGTACGATTACCGCACCGGTGATATTCCGCAAGCTTCCATTTTATGGCGTAACGGTACCAACGAATTAACACCGGCAGAGATGGACTCTAACTTCAGCCAGTTTACCCATTCGCCGGGCGAATCAGCCATCAAGCAGTTGCGGCTGGACGGCACCTGGTATAATTCTGTATTTAAAATTCCATTAGTCAGCATTAAAACCGGCGCGGCTTACACCAAGCAAACTATGGGAGGCTATACTGCCTGGAGCGGATTGCGCGGTGGCGCAGGCTTTAACCCCAGTTTTACTGCCATCTTCCCGGACAGTATGTTTGTGCGCAACAGCACTGCAGGCTTTCTTGATCAGTTTAGCGGTGGCGGCTTAAATATGGCATCGCCCTATTATTACACCTACAGCTTCGATGAAGCAGTGGCCCGCCAGCGGGCGTTTCTGACCGAAGCGGTAATGGGCGATGACGTATACGTGCCGGATGCTTATTTTGATGGCATTGACAGCGAAAGCTACGTAGAAGAAAAAACCACCAGCCTTTACCTGCAATCAGACTGGCAGTTTGATGTTGCCAGTTTTCCGGTGCAGCTGAATATTGGTGTGCGTTATGAAGAAACCGATGTGTTAAGCACGGTACGCCAGCCGGTACCGTTGCAGGTTGTCTGGTCCAGTGCATCGGAATGGATTATGCAGAACGAGGCCGGTGAAGATACCTTTTTGGACCAAACCGGCAAACATGATGTGTTGCTGCCGATGTTTGATTTCAGGGTAGATCTGACCGATGACGTTGTTGCGCGCTTCTCCTGGGGCAAAACCATTGCCAGAGCGCCGCTGGGCTTGCTGGCAGGCGGCCGTAGTTTAAGTGGCAGCCCTAAAATTGGCTCGCGCACCGGCGGTGAGGGTAATACCAACCTGCAACCTTTTGAGTCAACCAACCTTGACCTGAGCGTGGAATATTATTACGCAGAAGGCAGCTATGCAGCTATTGGCTATTTTAAGAAGGATGTAAAAAACTTTATTGCCAACGACAGTGTGGATATGCAGTTTGAAGGCTTGCACGATATTTATCTTGGCCCACGCTATCTGACAGCGCAACAGCAACTGATTGCTGGTGGCGACGCTAACCCCGATATTGGCGATATTTATCAGCAAATGCTGGTAAATGGCCACGGTACAGGGGCGAATAACGCCACTATAGTGCCAACTGCAGACGACCCGCTGATCACCTGGCGCATTACCCGGCCATTTAATAGTGAGAAAAAATCAGTAGATGGCTTTGAACTGGCAGTGCAGCATTTATTTGGCAGCAGCGGCTTTGGTGTAGGGGCTAATGCCACCTTTGTGGATGGTGATGTCAAGTTTGATGTGACCAGCCTTGAAGTACAAGCGCCGTTAAACGGCCTGAGCGACTCGGCTAACTTTCAGGCGTTTTATGAAAACCATGGTTTATCGGTAAAAGTCACTTATGCCTGGCGTGACAGCTACCTGATTGGTGTCGGCCAGTCGCAGGGCTCGTCAGACGCTCCGCCGCAATTTGCCAAAACCTTTGGCCAGTGGGATTTAAGCGTCAATTACGATATTAACGACAACCTGACCGTGTTTTTTGAAGGTATAAACCTGAATAATGAAACCGAACAAGGTTATGGCCGTTATGAAGAGCAATTTCTGTTTGCCCGCCAGTATGGCCCGCGTTATGCGGTTGGAGTGCGTTACACCTTTAAATAACATCAGCACAACCACTTAAGTGTAACAAGGCCCCGTTAAAATGGGGCTTTGTTTTTTCTGTCATGCCCAACCCGAGAGGATATACCCGGGAAAGTTAATTTTGTTTTCGTCATAAAACTGTCACCAAACAGACATCATACCGACATTTTCTCTGCCGATACTGTGCCCCAGTTAAACACAGGCACATCGATAATAACGACTATTCGGAGAGTAAAATGAAAACAATCAAATTTGGTCTGGTTGCTGCAGCCGTTCTGGCTTCTTTAGCTGTTCCGGCTATGGCTGCTGACGTTACCATATATGGCCGCGCCCATTTATCACTGGACTCACTGGATAACGGTGATGAAGATGGTACTAACGTATCAAGTAACTCCAGCCGTCTGGGTTTTAAAGCCAGCACTAAACTGGAAGGCGGTTTAGAAGCCTTTGTGCAGATTGAACAGAATATCCGTTTTGATGAAGGTTCTGGTAACTGGGCATCGCGTGATTCTTTCGTTGGTATCAAAGGCGATTTCGGCCAGGTACGCGCCGGTCAGTTTGATACTCCGTTAAAAGCAGTACGCAGCAAAGTAGATATGTTCGGTGACCGTATTGGTGATATCCGTAACTTAACCCGTACCAGCACTTCAGGTACTGGCAATGCTGACATCGGTAACGTGTTTGACGAGCGTTACAAAAACGGTGTGCACTACCGCAGCCCAAGCATGAACAACTTCACCTTTGACTTACACTACACGCCACACAATAACACTGGCGCGACAGTAGACAACGTGCAGGAATCTTACAGCATGTCGGTAAGCTATGAAGTTAAAGGATTTTATGCTGCTGTAGCATACGAAACTTTTGAAGGCCAAAACGATCTGGACCCAAGTGCAGTGCGCGTAGGTGTGTTTTATGACATCACTGATGCTTTCCGTTTAGCCGGTATGTATCAGAACGCCAGCGATGTACCAGGTGGTGATCGCAATGTATATGGTATCGGTGCCAGCTACAAAATGGGCGCTTATACTCTGCGCAGCCAGTACTACGTAGCCGGTGACAACGATGCAGACGACACTGGTGCTAACATGTTTGTTGTTGGTGCAGACCGTAACTTCGGCAAAGATTTGGTGATGTACGTAGCTTATGGCGTAACGTCTAATGACGACAATGCTAACTTCCGCGTATCAGCCGGTGGCCGCGACACTCAACTGAGTACTATCCGTGGTGAGAATGCGTCAGGTTTATCTCTGGGCCTGCAGTACAGCTTCTGATTAACGCCCCCTGCAAAAAAAACCGCACTCGTTGCGGTTTTTTTATGAAAGGTCTCGCTGTGTTAATTATATGTTTATTTTATTTTATTTCATAAAATTGTCATAATTTATGCGCATAATAAGCGCATGCTAAACACTTCGGTAGAACACTATGTCAAGAAGAATCCTGGTTGTAGAAGATGAAGCGCCTATCCGCGATATGCTGTGTTTTGTGCTGGAACAAAACGGTTATCAGGCTGCCACGGCAGAAGATTTTGACTCTGCCATTAATGCACTGGTTGAGCCCTACCCGGATTTAGTTTTGCTGGACTGGATGCTGCCCGGTGGTAGCGGTATTCAGATCGCAAAAAAAATGAAGCAGCACGACCTTACCCGCAATATTCCTATCATTATGATCACCGCCCGTGGTGAAGAAGAAGATAAAGTACGCGGCCTGGAAGTGGGCGCCGATGACTATGTTACCAAGCCATTTTCACCCAAAGAGCTGATGGCCCGCATTAAAGCGGTGATCCGCCGCGTAGCACCTACCAGCCTGGATGAAGTGATAGAAGTACAGGGCTTAAAGCTTGATCCGGTGTCGCACCGCGTAATGGCTTCTGACCAGGCGCTGGATATGGGACCAACCGAGTTTCGCTTACTGCATTTCTTTATGACTCACCCCGAGCGGGTTTACAGCCGTGAACAACTGCTGGACCATGTCTGGGGTACCAACGTGTATGTAGAAGATCGCACAGTAGATGTACATATCCGCCGTTTACGTAAGGCGATTTCTGTTGCCGGGCATGATAGATTAGTGCAAACCGTACGGGGCTCTGGCTACCGTTTCTCTGCTAAATAAAGGCTAAACCCTAACGCTATGCGCCAACTGTTATCAAAAAGGAAGGTCTACACTAAACTCTTCCTTTTTTACTGTTTTATTGCTCTGGTTGGCCTTATTTCTAACAGCCTGCTGCTGGCATTGCTTATTTTTACTGTGGCGCTGCTGCTTTGGCATTACCATCACTTATTTTTAATGGACAAATGGCTGTGGCGCGATCGCAAATTATCGCCGCCGATCAGCGAAGGCATCTGGGGTCATTTATTCGAAGGTATTTACTACCTGCAGCGGCGCGACAGACGTAAAAAGCGCGAGCTGCGCAATATAGTGCGCCGTTTTCGTGACGGTGCCGAAGCTCTGCCTGAAGCCGTAGTCGTATTAACTGACGACTGGAGCATTATCTGGAGCAATAAGCTGGCACAAATTCTGGTAGGCCTGCATTGGCCGGCCGATGAAGGCCAGCGGCTGGACAACCTGATCCGCCACCCCGATTTCCTGCAATATTTAAAACACGCTAAGTTTGAGCAACCACTTGAGCTTGCCTCGCCGGTTAACGATCAGCTGACGCTTGAATTTAATATTATGTCTTACGGTGCTGAACAGTACCTGCTGATTGTGCGCGATATCACTCAGTTAAAGCAGCTGGAGCAAATCCGCAAAGACTTTGTCGCCAACGTATCACATGAGCTGCGCACGCCGCTTACTGTGCTGCAGGGCTATCTTGAAGTGATGGACGACGAACATCTGCCCGATAAAGCCATGTGGAAAAAAGCCCACAACGTTATGCTGGATCAAACCAAACGTATGGACTCTCTGGTGCAGCAGCTGTTAACACTGTCGCGTATTGAGGCTTCAGCCCGGGTGCAGTTTGAACCGATAGTAGATGTGCCTGTTATGTTGCATCAGCTGGAACAAGAAGCGCAAACGCTGAACCGCGAAAAACAACACAGTATCCGTTTTGATATTGACGACAGCCTGAAGGTTACCGGTGTAACCGAAGAGCTACGCAGTGCTTTTTCCAATCTGGTAACTAATGCCATTAAATATACCCCGGCCGGTGGTGAGATTAGCGTTAGCTGGCAACGCCAGCATTTAAAAGCAGTATTTGCCGTGAACGACAATGGTGAAGGTATTGCTGCGCACCATGTAAAGCGCCTTACTGAACGTTTTTACCGGGTAGATCAGGCGCGCGCCCGTAATACCGGTGGCACCGGCCTGGGGCTGGCCATTGTAAAGCACGTATTGTCGCGCCATAACAGCCGGCTAATGATTTTCAGTGAGCCGGGCAAGGGCAGTAGCTTTTCTTTCTCAATACCGGCAGAACTGGTGCTGGGGCAGAAAACAAAAAACCGCGGAGAAAAACCGCTTTAAAGCCCCCGGAAATATTATTGCGCCCGTTTTTTGCTGCGTTGCCAACAGCGCTTAATAGCCTGTGTTGCTACCAGCCCCAGCACATCCTGTTCCAATGCATCGGCATGGCCTAAGAAAGTCTGTGCCAGTTCACGATCCGCCAGCGCCGTTGCCACGAGGTTTACCGCATCAGCCACTGTGGTGCCGTGTTCGTAATATCTGACATGATGGCTGGTATCCACCAGCAAATCAGCCGACTCCTGGCACCATTTTTCGAATACTTGCTTTGCCAGTTGCCGGTAACGGGCCTGGGGGCCGCCAAATACTACGAAAAACGTATCAGCGGCGGCTTTGCCGAACTGCTCAGCTATTTCATCCAGATACAACAGCAGTTGTGTGGTTTCATCCATTGCACTTTGCAGCATTAACTGCGCAAAAACCGGCTCAAGTTTGCGGCTGTATTGCAATATTAAACCGTGATCAATGGTTCCATCGTAAGCTACAGCATTGAGTAATTGCTGTGTGGCAGTAAACAGCTGCTGACCGACGACATTATCTGTCTCACATTTAAGCTGCGTCAGGAGCTGGTGTAGCAACGCTGCAGCATCAGCCTGTGGCGTTTGCTGCAGTGTGTAATACACCGCCATGGTGCTGTGGCTCAGGGCTTTCAGCCGATGATAGCCTGGGCCGTTAACGATATATTCGCTGATACTGCCACCACAACAGGCAATCAGCCGGCTATCCATGCGTACGATAAGCAAAATATGACCCTGGTTAATTTTGTCAGCAAAATGCTGCTTTCTTTTCGCATACTGCAGATGAAACAACTGATTAATTTCACCCAAGGCTGAATCTGCCGGTTCAGCCTTAGTATCCTGCAATTTAATATTTTCCAACTTATCTGCTGCAGTTTTCATCTTAAGGCAAATGGTTACCGCCGGTAACACCAATCACTTCGGCCGTTACATAGCTTGATTCTTGTGATGCCAGAAAGACGTAAGCCGGTGCTAATTCAGCAGGTTGGCCTGGGCGGCCCATCGGCGTATTCTGGCCAAATTCTTCCAGTTTATCTGCCGGCTGGCCGCCACTTTGTTGCAGCGGTGTCCAGATTGGGCCAGGCGCTACGGCATTTACCCGTATACCTTTTTTAATCAGCATCTTAGCCAAGCTTTTGGTAAAGCCGGTAATGGCGCTTTTACTGGAGGCGTAATCCAGCAAACCGGCCGACGGCTGGTAAGACTGAATTGACGTAGTATTAATGATGCTGGCGCCGGCAGGCATATGCGGCAGCGCGGCTTTGGTGATCCAAAACATAGCAAACACATTGGTTGCGTAAGTTTGTTGAAATTGTTCACTGCTTAAATCGGCTAGTTCCTCAACAAACTGTTGCTTGCCGGCGTTATTAACCAGTATATCAATACCGCCCAGCTTCTCAGCTGCTTGCCGCACCAGGTTTTGGCAGAATTTCTCGTCAGAAATATCGCCGGCTACGGCAAAGGCTTTGACATCAGCTGCCTGCAATTCTTTTAGCACGGTATGAGCATCTTGTTCTTCAGAAGGTAGATAGTTAATCATTACATCAGCACCTTCGCGGGCAAAGGCAATTGCCACAGCACGGCCAATGCCCGAGTCACCGCCGGTGATCAGTGCTTTGCGGCCTTTTAATCTGCCACTGCCCTGGTAAGTTTTTTCGCCGTGATCAGCTTTGGGCGATAAGATCTTATCAAGCCCCGGCTCGGGCTGGCTCTCATCATAATGGGTGTTATCTATCGGATACTGCTTGCGGGGATCTTGCATAGTAAACTGATTGCTGGCTGGCATTTAGAACCTCCGGGTTGGTTAAGACAAGGTCAGTAAAAATTAACGATACGCGGGGTAGTAGCAGGTTTTATGCCTATACTGCCAGATTAGCAAATAGTGTAATTGAATCAGGCAGACAGGCCGTAAAAGGCTAATTAATGATCGATAAAGCGGGGGGCGTGTGGTGGGCAGAGGCTGAATATCTTACCGGCGTAAAGCGTAAAACTTTCATAAGCCAGTGCAACGGGTGGCTATTGCTATAACAATACTTGCCAGTAGCCGACATCGAGCCATTGGTTAAACTTAAAACCCACCTGTTTAAACTCGGCTACCTGCGTCATGGCAAACTTTTTATGCAACGCTATGCTGGCATCATTCGGCAGAGCAATGCCGGCAATAACCGCATGAATACCGCGTTGTTTCAGCCGGGCAAATAGCTGGCGATACAGCATTGAACCAATACCGGCACCGGTAGCGCCAGGCGCCAGATAGACACTAACCTCTACCGAAAAACGGTAAGCAAACCTTGCCCGCCATTTGGTAGCATAAGCATAGCCGGTTATATTGCCGTTGCTATCTTCAGCTACCAGGTAAGGCAGGTTGGCCTGTAGGATGTCGCTAATGCGGCTTTGCATCTGTGGCGCATCAATTTCTTCGGTTTCAAAGCTCACCGTAGTATTTGTAATGTAGTGGTTATAAATAGCCACTATTGCTGCAGCATCGCCAGTATTAGCATCACGTATTTTTATCTCAGCCGGTTGCATCTTAGCTTGCTACTACCTGTGTTTTGCGAAAGCAATTATTGTGATGATCATTTACCATACCGCAGGCCTGCATATGGGCGTAAATAATAGTGGAGCCGACAAACTTAAAACCGCGTTTTTTTAAGTCTTTACTGAGCGCATCTGATTCCGGGCTGGTAGCACGGTAATCGGCCGGGCCGGCGATACTGTTTTGCTGCGGTGCGTTGTTTACAAAGCGCCATTGGTAGTTGCTAAAACTGCCAAACTCGGCTTGTACCTCTAAAAATCGCGCGGCGTTGTTGATGGCAGCTGCTACTTTTAACCGGTTGCGGATAATACCGGGATTTTGCAGCAGTTCAGCCGCTTTGGCCTCATCGAAGGCTGCCACTTTAACCGGGTCAAAGTTGGCAAAAGCCGCGCGGTAGCTGTCGCGCTTTTTCAGTACCGTGTACCAGCTAAGCCCGGCCTGCGCCGCTTCCAGCGTTAAAAACTCAAATAGCTTGTTGTCGTCATACACCGGCACGCCCCATTCGGTATCGTGGTAGGCAACATAATCCGGTTTGGTTAAATCTACCCAGTGGCAGCGGCACGGTGTGTTCATCTTGAGGTCCTTATTTTTCCAGCTTCGGTGGCTGCGCCAGATAATCCAGTGCCAGGCCGGTTAATGCCCGCACGCCGTTTACCAGGGCGTCTTCGTTAACATCAAACATCGGTGAGTGGTTTGGCGGCACCTCGCTAAGCGGTTTACCTTCGGGTGAGATGCCTAAAAAGAAAAACACGCCCGGAATTTGTTGCTGGTAAAACGAGAAATCTTCGGCGCCGGTAATGGGTTTAATAGACGTTACACCTTTGTCGCCGGCGGCCCACTTCAGGCTGGGCATGGCCCACTCTGTTAATGCCGGATCATTCCAGGTTACAGCTGCAAAATTATGCACGTGAAAATGCGCTTCAGCACCGCTGGCTTTGGCAATATGCTCACTGGTGTGCGCCATGCGGGCAATTAAATCTTCGCGCATTTCACTGTCAAAGGTACGAATGGTACCTTCGAGCTTTACGTCATCAGGAATAATATTCCAGCGAATACCGCCATGCACCTGGCCAAATGACACTACGGCCGGTGCTTTGGTTACATCAATTTGCCGCGCCGGTATCAGGTTAATAGCGCTGATTAACTGGCCGGTAACGTTGATCGGATCTATACCACGCCATGGTGACGAGCCATGTACTTGTTTGCCTTTTACGGTAATTTGAAAGCTGTCGGCGGCGGCCATAATGCCTTCGGTTTTTACCTGTAATTGGCCGGGCTCTCCGGGCCAGACATGCAGGCCAAAAATGGCGCTTGGGCTGGGGTTAGCAAATAAGCCTTCGGCCAGCATCATTTTGGCGCCACCTTCTTCACCGGCCGGCGGGCCTTCTTCGGCGGGCTGAAACACAAACATAATGGTGCCGGCAATATCGGCTTTTTGTTTGCTAAGCACTTCGGCGGCACCCATCAGCATAGCCACATGGGCATCGTGGCCACAGGCGTGCATTACGCCGGTTTGCTGGCCGTTAAACTCGCTGATAACTTTTGAGGCAAACGGCAGCCCGGTTTGCTCTGTTACCGGCAGCGCGTCCATATCCGCACGCAGTGCTACTACCGGGCCGGGTTTGCCGCCTGTTAAAATACCGACTACGCCGGTATGGGCAATACCGGTGCGCACTTCTAAGCCGAGTTTTTTCAGATGCGCCGCTACTTTGGTGGCCGTACGCACTTCGCGGTTAGATAATTCCGGGTATTGGTGAATATCACGGCGCCACTCTATAACCTTAGGCATTACCTGTTCAATTTGCTTGCTGAGCTCTTGCCGCTGCCCGGCAGCAGCTAACGGCGTATGTAACAGTGGTAATAAAGCCAGGCTTAACAGTGACCAGCGCATAGTAACTCCATCATTTTTATATAGTGTTACTACCTTAAGCGCCACTGATGAAAATGGCAATTGTTGCTGGAAAATTGCTGTTAGCTTAGGTAATGTCGGACCAGTTGCTTCAAAAACAGACGCAGGCCAATGCAGTTACATATTATTCCGGGATATATTCAGAACATTTATCTGGTGCAGGACGCGGCTGGCTTACTGTTGCTTGATGGCTGCAGCCGTGCCGACGTATCCACTGTGTGCGACTTTATCAGACAAAAATTAGCTTTGCCGCTAACTGCGCTTAAGCTGGTGGTGGTAACACATATGCATCCGGATCATGCCGGCGGGGCTCATCTGTTGCGCCGTAAAACAGGCGCCCGCATTGCTTGTCATCCCAAGGCGTGCCTGTGGTACTCCGGGTTACTGGGGCGCACGGCGCATATTATTGATGTTAGCTTAACCTGGTGGGTAGCCAAGCGGCTGGGCAAACCCAAACGCCATATCTGGTATAACCCGATACTAAAAGCAGATATGGTATTGGCCGACGGGCAGCAGTTACCTGATTTTCCAGACTGGCAGGTGATCTATACCCCAGGCCATACCGATCATGATTTGTCGCTTATGCATCAACCCAGCAAACAGTTGTATATTGCCGACTTAATTGTGTCGGTTAAAAAACGCCTGGTGCCACCTTACCCTGTTTGTCACCCTAACCAATATAAACAGTCACTTAAGCGCGTTAGTGCGTTGCAACCGAGTCGGCTGTATTTTGCTCATCTGGCGCCCCGCACGGGCGAGAGTATCAATTTTAGTGACATTCTGGCACAAGCCCCGACACTGCCGAAAAACCACTGGCATTCAATGCGTAACCGCATTTTGCATACGCTGGGCTGGCAAACGGGCCAACATTGATTAGATACAGGGCACTGCCCACTACTACGCTTGCCCGTTGGGACGCTGCCTTGATAAGTGCCTGTACGTCATTACAGCCAGCCTTTGCGTTTAAAAAACCAGTAGGGGGCAAAGCCGGAGATCAGCATTAAGCCCAGCGCCCAGGGGTAACCCAGCAGCCATTTCAGCTCGGGCATATATTCAAAGTTCATACCGTAAGCACTGGCAACCAGCGTAGGTGGTAAAAACACCACTGCGGCAATAGAAAAAGTTTTAATGATCTGATTTTGCTGAATGTTAATAAAGCCTTGGGTTGAGTCCATTAAGAAATTGATTTTGTCGAATAAAAAGGTGGTATGTGACATCAGGGTTTCAACATCGCGCATGATCTCGCGCAGCGTTTCATCCTGTGCTGGCATGCCTTTTAAGTTACGCAGCAAAAATGAAATATCACGCTGGGTGTCCATCAGGCACAGACGGATTTTACCGTTACTGTCTTCTAACCGCGCCAGTTTGCTGATTGCCTGATAGAGCTCTGAGTCTTTTTCTTCCAATACCAGATGACTGACTTGCTCCAACTGACGATGAATATCTTCTAATGTATCAGCATGGTTTTCTACTTTTTGCTCCAGCATAGTAACCAGCAAATCGGCCGGATTACTACAGCTTACCTGGCCGCGACGGGCGCGCAGGCGCAGTAAGCGAAAATCGGCAATATCGCCCTCACGAATGGTAATTAGGCGGCCTGGCTGCAAAATGCAGGCAACAGTAACAGTGTTGTGGCGGCCTTCAGAAGGAGACAGATACAACGAATGCACATGAATGCCGGCCTGATCGACAAAGCAGCGTGCCGAAGCTTCAATTTCCTCAACATCGTCAGACTCGGGCAGTTCTACGCTGAGTAAACCGGTTAACAGTTCGCGCTCGGGCTCGGTGGGTTCGTGCGCATCTATCCAATGGGCACTTTGAACCTGCGCTAAATCAGGTGTGTCTGAGCATGCTGTCTCGCGGATAATACCATTTTCAATGTTAAAGAGCCGTATCATATGGCCTCCTTTGATAAGTCAGTTGCTCAGTTGTTTCCAATCAATATGTTACTACAATTCAGGCCAAAGCAGACTTAGTTCTGGCTTAACCTGGTTGCTCTGCCAGTGCGGCAAAATACGCCTGATGCACTGCTAAGCCGAGCGCTTTGGGGCGCAGGCTTTGCACTTGTGCGGTGGCATCGGCTTTGCTGTAACCCAGTTGTGTCATCAGTATCGCCGCCATTAAACCGGTGCGGCCAGAGCCACCTTTGCAGTGTATCGCTACCGTATTGCCGTTTTGTAGCAGTGCCAAAATTGCTGCTTTATGTGCGGCAAAGGCTTGCTCAAATGGTTGCTGTGGCGCGCAGTCATCTTCTACCGGCAGCTGAAACCACTGCAAGCCAAGCTCGCTGCAAATAGCGCCCAGATTATCAACGTTATTCTGTGTCAGCTCTTGCTGTGGCATCATGGTAATAATTGCTGCTGCACCGGCAGCTTTAAGCTGTGCAATGCTGTTGGTCAGGCTTACGCCTTTCGTGCCGGGGCACGGCGTGAAAATCAGTTGGCCTGTACTTAGCGTTAATATATCAAAGGGATGACGCATATTTTGTCCTGTAGTAGTTTTTTATTCAGTTAGTTAAACCAGTGCCGGGTGCGGTTGGCAAACCACACCAAGGACAACATTACCGGCACCTCTACCAGTACGCCAACAACGGTGGCCAGCGCTGCGCCGCTGTTTAAGCCAAATAAGGCGATGGCCACTGCTACCGCCAGCTCAAAAAAGTTAGAGGTGCTGATCATACAAGCCGGGGCGGCGATATTATGTGGTAGTTTTATCGCTTTAGTGACAGCGTAGGTAATGGCAAAAATGCCGTAGGTTTGAATTAACAGCGGTATGGCAATCAGCAAAATAATCAGCGGTTTTGCTACTATGGTTTGCGCCTGAAAACCAAACAGCAGCAGTACTGTGGCCAGCAAACCAATCATAGACCAGGGTTTGGCTTTAGCTAAGAATTGGCCAATACGCTGCTCACTGCTGCCACTATTAAGCTGCTTGCGCGTTAGCACGCCGGCAATCAGCGGCAGCAGCACATACAGCACAACTGACAACAACAGCGTGTGCCATGGAATGGCAATATCACTAACGCCCAGCAGCAAAGCTGCCAGTGGTGCAAAGGCGAAAATCATAATAATGTCGTTTACCGACACCTGTACCAGGGTGTAATTGGCATCGCCTTTGGTCAGCTGGCTCCAGACAAATACCATCGCAGTGCAGGGCGCGACACCCAGTAAAATCATACCGGCGATATATTCATTAGCGCTTTGTGGATCTACCCAGGCGGCAAAAAACACTTTAAAAAACAACCAACCCAGTGCGGCCATGGTGAAGGGCTTTACCAGCCAGTTCATAACCAGCGTCAGTATCAGCCCTTTGGGCTTTTTGCCGACATCTTTAATGGCGGCAAAATCAATTTGTACCATCATCGGGTAGATCATCAGCCAAATCAGCACGGCTACCACTAAGTTGATCTGGCCATATTCCAGCGCAGCAATGGCCTGAAATACTGCCGGCAGCACGTTGCCCAGTAGCACCCCGGCTAGTATGCAAAGGCCAACCCAAACCGATAAATAACGTTCAAAAATACCCATAGCTATAGCTCTTACAATAAAAACGTGGGTGAGTTAACCGGCCGCAGGCCGGGGGGCGTAAAGGTTATTGCTAGTCACAAGACTGCGGCGTAAGCGGGCAACACAGGCCATCGCTGCCAGCAACGGTTGTTGCTTTATCGGCAACAAGCTGTAGCAGGCTCATTAGTGGTAACAAGCTGTTAAGGTTAAGCGAGTAGCACACGCGGGGGTGTTCTATTTCACCTGCTACCACGCCAGCGGCTTTTAAAATGCGCAAATGCTCCGACACTGTAGATTGTGCCAGGCCGACCTCGTGGGTTATCTCGCCGCCAATGCAGGAAGTTTTGCTAAGCAGCAAACGGATAATTTGAATGCGTGCAGGGTGCGCTAAAGCTTTAGCAATAGCAGCCAGTTGCTCATTGGATAGATCGTTTTCTGTGTTCATTTATTTAACTATCGTTATTCGACGATAAACGAAATTTACGCCCGTAATCACGCAATGTCAAATAACAAAATGAAAAAGGCTGGTGTTACTGGGCGCTGCCGGCGCCAAGTGGTTGTTAGCCACACTGGTAAACAGCAGCTTCTGCCTAATTACGCGCCTTTCTAAACTTCAGCACCATCTGGTTAACCTCACCAATGGCTTGATGCTTTGCCTTTTCTGCTTCATTTCCTGCCAAAGTAGGTGGCAAAGACCAAACGCCTGCCGGATGCTGAGCGGTATCTTTCGGGTTAAGCAGCATATCGTTGCGCGCTTCAAAGCTAAAACCGGCTTCTTTGGCCAGATCTAACCATAACTGCTCAGGCACATAACCCGATTTTTGCCAATCGGTATTTAGCATGTTGTCCGGCAGGCGCGGCGCCACCACGCCTAATACACCACCGGGTTTAAGTGCCTGATAAAAGTTGGCTAAGGCATGCTTTAACGAGGTTTCGCCGTCAAAGATATAAAACTGATTGCGCATAGACAGCACTACATCAGCGCTGGCGGGTGGTGCAATAGCGATATCGGCCAGCGGGGCAAACTCAGTAATGGTTACGTTTTTATACACCGGGTGCGACGCCAGTTTTTCGCTGTATTCAGCGCGGCCTTTTTGCATATAGTCGGCTGGCAATAAACTGAACTTATCAGAGAAATGTGCAGCATACAGTTTGCCTTCTGCCGCCAGTAACGGCGCCAGCACTTCGGTATACCAGCCTGCGCCCGGCCATATTTCAACCACGGTACTTTGCGGTGTTACTTCAAAAAACGTCAGAGTTTGTTCGGGTTTGCGCGCAGCATCGCGTAGTTTATTGGCTTCAGTACGGGCTTCATGTTGCAAGGCCTGGTTGATATCGGCACTGGCGGTAAAGCTGGCATGGCTTGCCAGCAAAAACAAACTTACATGAATTAGCTTAGTTAGCATGGGCAGATCCTTTTGTTAGCTTTGCCTTACGTACACTTTTTAGAGCTGAATATACGATAAACCAGATAATTACTGCAGCTACATTCACAGAAAATGAAAAACTATCAAATGACCATGAAAACGTTAATTGAAAACCGAAGCTCAAAGAAAACGAAAGATATTCGGTTTTAAATCCAATAATTTGCAAACCATAAAGCCACAAACATAGAGTTAACGCTTTTTCACTTCGCTGATATATGCTGTATGCAAAATATGTATTTAAAACAAGCATAACCAAAAGAGCAGAAACCAACACATACATAGAAGTTTCTGATCCGCTTGTTATTAACTGAGGCACTACCAGTGCCATAGTTATGGCGCCTACTAAGCTGCTTACAGCTAAAGTCCAATATGCTAATTTTGTCTTAAAGTTGTGATGTGAAAACATATTTTCCATTTAAAGCAGAGAGCTCCGCGAAGCGGCTTAGTTTAACGTTTATTCAAGGGCGCGCCCGTATTCAAAAGTGGGTTAAGCCGTGCTGGTCAATTTAATGGAGTTAAACATTACTCTGCTTTTTGTGCGTTTAGAAATCCTCGCAGGTACAGGCATTTTCAGTTTAGGCGACAAATGCTGGGCGGGTTTTACCCCGGCACCACATCTACTAACCCCGGGCAATCCAGCACAAAGGCAATTTTTTTCAGCGATTTTTGCTCCAGCATTAAATCGGCTGCCAGCAAGCTTTGTTGTGCTAACCAGTCTGTGCCGAGTTTAAGTTGCAAATACTGGCTACCGGCTTCAGCTTGTAGCTCTGGCAGCAGGTCGTCGCGGCGTTTTTGGTTTAGCAGTACAGCCAGGCGTAACAACACCAGCAGGCATACAACTTGCGGTAGTTGATACAAACTAAAGGCCGGTATTTCATCAGCGCGGATTTTACGGCGGTGAAACCGTACCAGCGTGGCGATAAGTTGCTGTTGTTCCTGGTTAAAACCGGGCAGGTTGGCATTTTGCAGAATATAAGCCGAGTGTTTTTGCACACCGGACGAGTTAATGTGCAGGCCCACTTCGTATAAAGTAGCGGCCCAGCCCAGCAACATGGCGTCTTCATCGGTCAGTTGCCATTGGCTACGCACCTGGCTAAACAGCAGCAGTGCGGTTTGGCTAACCCGCTCAGCCTGCGCCATATCTACGTCATACCTGCGTTGCAGGCTGGCCACGCTGTGTTCGCGTATATCCAGATGCTGCAGGCGGTCACTCATTTCGTATAGCACGCCTTCGCGCAGGGCTGCGTCAATATAAACCAGCTGTTCTATTTGCAGTAAATTAAAGGCGGCAATCAGAATAGCCAGGCCAGAGCAAATCAGCAGTTTGCGATCATCTGTCAGGCCGGGTAAATCCAGCTGATAGCTGTTCTCCTGCTGTACCAAATGCTCTTTTAGCGCCAGCAGATGTGACAGCTCCAGAGCATTACTGGTTAGACCCATGCCGACAATAATATCGCGGATAGTTTTCACCGTGCCAGATGTGCCTACCGCCTGTTGCCAGCCTGCGGCTTTAAAGCTGCTGACAATCGGCTCCAGTTCTTGCTCGGCCTGTAAAATAGCGCGGTTAAAACGTTTATCGCTAATACGGCCCTGGGCAAAATGCTGCAGCGCGTAACTGACACAGCCCATATTGCGGCTGCTAAGCCGCAGTGGCTGGGCCCCCTCGCCAATGGCAAACTCTGTGCTGCCACCGCCAATATCTATTACCAGCCGCCGGCCAGAAAAATGCTCAAAATGCGCCACACCCTGATAAATAAAACGGGCTTCTTCCTGGCCGGAGATCACTTCTATCGGAAAGGGGAATACCGCTTTGGCGCGGCGTAAAAAGGTGGCTGAATTTCGTGCCCGGCGCAGGGTATAAGTAGCAATAACCCGCACTGATTGCGGCGCAAAAGGAATTAAGGTATCGGCAAATTGTGCCAGTACACTCAGGCCGCGCTCTATGGCTTCTTCACTTAATACCAGTTGCTCGTTTAAGCCTTCGGCCAGTTGTACTTTTTGTTTTTCGCGGTGTAACAGCTGGATATCGCCATCTATTACCCGTGCTATTACCATATGAAAAGAGTTTGAGCCCAGATCGACCGCAGCCATATAGGCGTGGTCGTCCGGGCGGTCTTTGCTTGGTTGGTTGTCGTTCATTCCGTCTCGGTATTGATCAGTTGCCCTTGCTGGCGGGCAAGATATTCGTAGATCTGCTGCTGCGAGCGGATACTGCGTTTATTGCCGCGTTTAACATAGGCATTACTTTGTTTGGCATCAATAATACGTGCCTTTACGTTGTCCCGCCACTGAATATCCAGAGTGTCTAATACTTGTTGCTTTAAACGTACATCGTATATCGGTACACCCACTTCTACCCGCTGGTCGATATTACGGGTCATCCAGTCGGCTGAAGACAGGTAAACATCAGTCTCGCCGCCGTTATGAAACACGTAAATACGTGAATGCTCTAAGAAGCGGTCCAGTACAGAAATCACCCTGATATTCTGGCTTTTACCTGGCAAACCGGGAACAAGCGAGCACATACCGCGGATAATCATGCGGATTTTTACCCCGGCCTGACTGGCGCGGTACAACAGGTCAACAATTTGCTGGTCAACCAGGTTATTTACCTTAAGGAAAATCTCTGCTTTGCGGCCACTGACAGCAAAATCGATTTCGCGCTGAATAAGCTGCATCAGCCGCGGCCGGCTCCAGGTGGGTGAGACAATCAGGTGATTAAATTGGTACGGCCGGTAGCTGTATTCAATAAACTCAAACACCTGGCCGACTTCTGCAGTAATTTCCTGATGGCAGGTAAATAAGCTCATATCGGTGTAAATACGCGCGGTTTTCTCGTTAAAGTTACCGGTGCCGATATGGCCGTAGTGCATCAGTTTGCCTTTTTCCATCCGGCTGATCAGGCATAACTTAGAGTGAATTTTCAGTGTAGTTAAGCCAAATACCACCTGGATGCCGGCTTCGGTCATTTTACGCGCCCAGTTGATATTGTTTTCTTCATCAAACCGCGCTTTTAGCTCAACCACTACGGTAACTTTTTTGCCATTGCGCACTGCATCCAGCAACGAGTGAATTACCCGCGAGTGTTTAGCCACCCGGTACATGGTCATTTTAATATGTGTTACTTTAGGGTCGAACGAGGCCTGACGCACCCATTCGGTAAAGTAGCCAAAGTTATGGTAGGGGTAGTGCAGCAGAATATCACCGGCACGGATGGCGTCAAAACTGGTGGCATACTGCTCAAAATCCGGGCTTTTCAGTGGCGGCATCGGTGGAAATTCGGTGCTTTGATGGCCGATATTCGGAAAGCTGATAAAGTCTTTAAAATTGCGGTAACGGCTGCCGGGAATTAACGAGTCGGTTGAGCTGGTGCCCAGCTGTTTACTCAGTACTTTAAGCATTTGCTCTGGCATGGCGGCATCATACACCAGCCGCACCGGCTCAGATTTCAGCCGCTGGCGAATACCCTTCGACATTTTATCCAGCAGGCTTTGATCCAGGGTGTCACTGATATTGTATTCGGCGTCGCGGGTCAGTTTTAACGAGTAAGCCTGAATATGATCAAACTCAAAAAAACCGGCAAATAAGTCGGCAATACAATGCACTATGACATCGTCCAGCAGCAATATTTGCCGCCGGTAGTGGCCGTTTTTCTTGCGGGTATTTAAATGCAGCGGCAGTTCAATAAAACGCGACAATTCGTTGGTAGGCACCTGCACTATGGCATATTCCGGTTTACCATTGCCGGTCATTTCTACCATCAGGTAGGTGGTGTTGTCTTCCAGCGCCTTGGGTAAACTGACTTCGTCACCAGACAGAATCATCGGCGAAATATGCTTGAGCACTTCGTCGCGAAAATAACTGCGCACCCAGCCGGATTGCAGCTCGGTGAGTTTGAAATTGTCTATTAATTCGATGTTGTGCTTGCGAAGCTCCAGCTGAATATCCAGATAAATAGCATTAAAACGCTGGCCCAGCTGCAATACGCGCTGCTGAATTTCCTGCATCAATTCTTCCGCATCTTCCTGTTCGCTTTGCTGGTATTTTTTCAGCAGAATGCGGCGTTTAACATCGGCTACCCGCACGCGGAAAAATTCGTCCATATTATTGGAATAAATGCCAAGAAAACGTAAGCGCTCTATTGGTGGGTTACGTTCATCGGCGGCTTCCTGCAGCACGCGGCCGTTAAAAGACAACCAGCTAAGCTCGCGGGGGTAAAGCGGAAATTCGCTGTTGGCAGCGTCGGTATGGTCCATGATCCAGCTCCTGACTACAACTGGCTATTACTCTATGGCAGTTTTGTGACAATAAGATGAACTCAGCTGAGGCTCAGCTGCGGTATAAATGTCAGGCCTGAGTTTCAATATCCACAACAATATCTGTGGCAATGGCTTCAAGTGCCCGAACCACTTCGTCACGGCTAACGCTGGAGGGTAGCTCTACCGTGGCAACCGCATTAAACAGCGGTACACCCCAGTTTGGCGCACTTTGTTTGCTGCTTTCAAAATGTATTATGTTGGTACCTTTATGTTTAATAACCGATGACAGCTCGCGCACTATACCCGGGCGGTCGTTACCGGTAATAACAAACTTCAGATGTTGCTGTTCGTTCAGGCTGCTGGGGATACCGTGCTGAATTTTAATATCCAGATCACTTATTTTTTCCAGTGCGGCGGTAAGCTCAGCTAAATCCTGCTCGGCCACTTCTACTTGTAATATACCGGCGAAATAACCTGCCAGATGGCTAAGGTTGCTGGCCATCCAATTACCGTTGTGTGTGCTGACCACTGTTGCCAGAGTCTCGACCAAACCTGCTTTATCTTTACCAATTAATGTCAGTACTAACTGCTTCATGCGCTATTTTCCTGTCAGACTTAAATTAGCGTGTCGGCCAAAAACACTGTGGTTTGCCGCTTACACGACCTGAGTGTAGCGCCTGTTACCGATTTTTAAAATGTAGCCTTAACATTATTTGTAAATTTAGTAAGTTAAGCCTGCTGGTTTGTAGCTATGCTGGCACTACAGTTGCCTTTCTGACTATACTTAAGCTGTTTTCGCGATGGCTCACACCCTGGGTTTCACCTTATCAGTCACATGCACGGAGTTCGCAGTGGATAAACTCAATTTAACAAAACATATTTCCAGTTCTTTTAATGAAGAAATTGACGAAGTGCGCAACCATGTAATGGCGATGGGCGGCTTAATCGAACAACAGCTGAATAACGCGCTAATGGCCATTGCCGATGCCGACGCCGAGCTGGCGCAAAAGGTGATAGACAACGATTTAAAGGTAAATAACTGGGAATTGCAGATTGATAAAGAGTGCACCCGCATTATTGTGCGCCGCCAGCCGGCAGCCAGCGATTTACGCCTGATTATGGCCATTATGAAAACCATTGCCGATTTAGAGCGCATTGGCGATGAAACCCGGCGTATTGCCAGGGTGGCGCTGGAATCGTTTAATTCAGAACAGCAGGGCTTGCTGGTAAACCTGGATAATTTAGGCCGCCATGTAGGCCAGATGCTGCATGACGTGCTGGATGCTTTTGCCCGCATGGACGTAGAAACTGCCTTGCTGGTACATAAAGAAGATAAAAAAGTTGACCGCGAATACGAAGCGATTACCCGCCAGCTAATGACCTACATGATTGAAGACCCGCGCTCTATTCCAAAAATTATGAATGTACTCTGGTCGGCCCGCTCACTGGAGCGTATAGGCGATCGCTGTAAAAACCTGGCTGAGTACATTATCTTTTTCGTTAAAGGTAAGGTGGTGCGCCACAGCAGCGCCGAGCAGCTGGAGCAAGATGCACGCAGCTGATTTTCCTCTGTTTTTACTGTACATCGCCAACGCCCTGACTAGACTTCTGCTCAGGGCGTTTTCATTGTGTATTCATTTTTCGTTTTTCATGCGCTTTGAATGCCGTTACAATGCGCGCCGACTATCGTCAAACCAACATACGAGGCCAGGCTATGCCAGCTAGTACTTTTTTATCCGTGTTTGCCAAATCACCGATTAAGCCAATAGAGGAACATATTCGCAAGGTGCATCAGGCGAGTGAATTGTTGTTGCCATTTTTTGATGCAGTGTATTTGCAGGACTGGCAAACAGCTGCGGATGTACGCAAAAACATCGTGGCGTTGGAAAAGGAAGCCGACAAATTAAAGCGCGAAATCCGCGTTAATCTGCCGCGCGGGCTGTTTTTGCCGGTAGACCGTACTGACATTTTAGAATTAGTGTCGCAACAAGATAAAATTGCTAACAAAACCAAAGACATTACCGGCCGTGTATTGGGCCGCGAGTTACTTATTCCTGTTAGCCTGCAGGCGGGTTTTAAAGCCTATGTGCAGCGTTGTATTGACGCTACCGCACTGGCCAGTGAAGTGATTAACGAGCTGGATGAACTGCTGGAAACCGGCTTTCGTGGCCGTGAAGTTGATCTGGTTATTAAGATGGTAGAACAACTGGATACCATTGAAGGTGACACCGACGAGATGCAAATCAAGTTGCGTAAAGCCTTGCGTCTGGCCGAGACAGAGTTAAACCCAATTGATGTGATGTTTCTGTATCGCACGCTGGAGTGGGTAGGTGATTTAGCCGACGTCGCGCTTAAAGTTGGTTCGCGTCTTGAAATTATGCTCGCCCGTTAATTTTAAAAGGTTTCCCTGATGGATATTATTCAATCATACGGTTTGATCCTGATTATTATCGCTGCCGTGTTCGGTTTTTTAATGGCTTATGGTGTTGGTGCCAATGACGTTGCCAATGCAATGGGCACTTCTGTAGGTTCTAAAGCGCTGACGATAAAACAAGCTATTTTTATTGCCGCTATTTTTGAGTTTGCCGGTGCTTATTTAGCCGGTGGTTCAGTTACCTCTACTATTCGCGGCGGTATCACCGACGCGTCGTTCTTTGTCGATGCTCCTGAACTGATGGTTTACGGCATGATAGCGGCGCTGTTAGCTGCCGCCACCTGGCTGATTGTAGCCTCTTACTTTGGCTGGCCGGTATCTACCACGCACTCTATAGTTGGCGCCATTATTGGTTTTGCTGCGGTAGGCGTGGGTATGGACGCCGTACACTGGGACAAAGTAGGCGGTATTGTCGGCAGCTGGATTGTAACGCCAATGCTGGCAGGTGTACTGGCCTATATGTTTTTTATGAGTGCACAAAGGCTGATTTTTGATACCGACAATCCGCTGGCGAATGCTAAAAAGTATGTCCCGTTTTATATGGCGTTTGCTGCCTTTATGATGTCACTGGTAACTGTACAAAAAGGCCTGGTGCATGTGGGCATGGATATCAGCACTATAACCGGTTACTACATTGCCCTGGCTATTGCGGTGGTGGTGGGTTTAATTGGTAAAGTAGCGATTGCCCGTATTAAGTTTGATTTAGCTGCCGATAAAAAAATGCAGTTTAACAACGTTGAGCGCATTTTTGGTGTACTGATGATCACCACAGCCTGCTGTATGGCCTTTGCCCATGGTTCTAACGATGTCGCTAACGCTATAGGGCCTTTGGCTGCGGTAGTCAGTGTGGTGACGTCAGGTGGCGAAATCAGCAGTAAAGCGCAACTGGCCTGGTGGATACTGCCATTAGGCGGCATAGGTATTGTTATTGGTTTAGCTACACTGGGGGCCCGGGTTATTAAAACCGTTGGTACGGCCATTACGCATTTAACGCCAAGCCGTGGTTTTGCTGCTGAGTTATCAGCTGCTTCTACCGTGGTTATTGCCTCTGGCACCGGCTTACCTATTTCTACCACGCAAACCCTGGTAGGTGCAGTGTTAGGTGTAGGTTTAGCCCGCGGTATTGCCGCGCTTAACTTAGGTGTGGTGCGTAATATCTTTATTTCCTGGATTATTACCCTGCCGGTAGGTGCTGGCCTGGCGATTATATTCTTCTATATTCTTAAGGCTATTTTCAGCGTTTAACACTGCTGCAATGCCGCAAAAAAAGCCCTCATCACGAGGGCTTTTTTATGGTGCTTATATCGCTTACGGTTGGTATTCACTTACCAGCGTTAAGCCACTTACCGCCCGGAAAGCATATACAGAGAAATGCCAGACACCGGCTTGCGGGTTGTTAATAACGCAGGTTTCGCTATTGCCGTTTTTATTTGGCCGGCAATCATAGCTGCCGCTTGTAGGCTGGCTGCCATGCTTCACGTACAGATCGGCATCACCGCTGCCACCGCTGATCTCAACCGTTAGCTGGGCCATACCTTCCGGCACTTCCAGCGTATAGTGTTGCCAGGCACGGCGCGCTATATTGATGTTAGTAATGGTTTCGCCACCGGCATCCGGTAAATCCGGAGCGGTAAAGCTGCCGGTCAGGTTGACACCGGTAAAGGCGCTGTACGCTACCAATTTAACAAAGTAAGTACCGGTTTGTGCCGGATCAATAGCACAGCTTTCGTTATTACCAAACAGGTAAGGCCGGCAGTCCCAGCTTGATGCGGTTGGCTCGCTGCCAAACTTGACATACAGATCGGCATCACC
The DNA here is from genome assembly GCF_900108485.1 of Rheinheimera pacifica. Lineage (GTDB taxonomy): Bacteria > Pseudomonadota > Gammaproteobacteria > Enterobacterales > Alteromonadaceae > Alishewanella > Alishewanella pacifica. Next base: position 370,519 of record NZ_FNXF01000001.1, read on the forward strand.
GGTACCGCCGTTCATGACAAATGACAGGTTGCTGGCGCCAGCAGGTACGGCCAGGGTATACAGCAGTTCTTCACCGGCTGCAGCGCTGATGCCTGATACTGTTACGCCATTGCTCAGTTCAGTGCCGGTTGGTGGTGGTGGCTCGTTATCGTCGCCATCACCGTCACAGCCGAACTCGGCCAGATAATCTACCGCTGCTTTGGTTTGTACCAAACCATAGCCATAAGAGGTGTCACGGCCAGTCGCGCCTAAATCTTCTGCTGTTGCTGCTAAGGCACTGCGGATTTGCGCATTGCTACAATCCGGGTAATGGCTCCATACCAGTGCTGCTACGCCGGCTACATGTGGCGACGCCATAGAGGTACCGTCCATCAGGCCGTAGTTAGACGGTTCAGCGAACAAGCTGGCATCGTTACCTACTTCTGAAAGCAATAACTGGCCGTCTTCCTGCGATACGCTTAACGCTACTATATTAGTAGTGGGAGCGTCACCTAAGGTGCCACTGAAATTACCTGGTTCATTGTTATAAATAACTGCACCAATACCGCCACCGGCCTGACATGACTCCACTTTTTGTGCGAAAGACACTTCGCCACGCTGGATCAGACATATTTTATCGGCAACGTCGGTACAGGTATTTACTGCAAGGCCGCAGCTGGCAAGCTCAGCATTTAAACTTGCCATGGCCGAGCCTTCCAACGGGTTAGTGCTGTAAGTGGTGCTGTTTACCGTCAGGCTGGTTTCCAGGCCTGTGCCGGTTGGATAAGTACTCATTACGGCGACACCCGGGCCAGCCAGTTCTACCTGTGTATTACGCTGGGAGAAATCGGCATGGGCTTTGGTATCGTCAACGGCTGCAACCGACACCACCGAATCATAAGATGCCGGATACGACATGGCGGTGTTGCCGTCATTACCGGCAGCAGCAACAAGTAACACCCCGGCGTCATAAGCGGCCTGCATGGCGTTGCGTTCAGTCACGTTTGAACCGGCGCCGCCCAAACTCATATTAATTACGGTAGAGCCGTTTTGCACACAGGTATCTACCGCATGTGCCAGAGTAGAAGAATAACCCCAGCCACCGGCGTTAAATACTTTAATAATATGCAGTTTTACGTTGCCATTGGGCAACACGCCAACAATACCAACATCGTTATTTAGCGCCGCAATGGTACCGGCTACGTGCGTACCGTGTGGGCCACCGGCGTCAAACCAGTTACCGGTACCGATATCATTGGTGCCGGTGATATTGGCAGCGTTAAAATCTTCATGCGGTAAACCCAGGCCGGAGTCGATAACACATACCGTCTGGTTCGAGGCAAACTGGTCACTAACCAGATCTGCCTGCACCATGGTGTAACCGTAAGGCACTTGCTGCGACATAGGAAAACGCGGTAAATCGCGCTCGACATATTCTACATTAGGGTCAGCTTTTAATGCTTTAACCGCGGCAGGGCTTAGCTCGGCTGCTATGGCATTACGTTTGGCCAGCACATGGTGAACACGGGCACCTTGCCGGCTTAAGCGTTCACTGTTGCTGGTTAGCGCCGACAGCGCATTGTCTTTTGCTGCTTTACTGCGGTTTAGCAGTGGATCTTTACTCAGGCTGCTGTCTTTATATTTTACGATATAGCGCTCGCTACTGGCTTGTTCTGCCGCCTGACGTAATGAGTCTGCTGATGCGGCCATGGCATTGGATACCGCGCTTGCCAATAAGCTAACGCCGATCAGTAGTACAGTGTGATGTGATCTGGACATGTTCACCCTCCAGGTGATTTTTATAGTTTTTAAACTGTCAGAACCCGATACAACGCGGACGGCCAAACTCGCAAACGGGGGAACTATTGTGTTTAGCTCAGTTATTGCGACGGGGCTATTACCTGCCAGTTTGACTGGTTTAACACAATTCGCTGTTTACGCTATAACAAATAATACGGTTATTCAAACTCATGTTTACATAAATGCGGCAGCTATCACTTAAGGTGTTGAATTTATGTTTACTAATTTTTATCAGTTGTAATTTTATGTGCGCCGTAAAATTGCTGGCTGGCGCTTGCATAGCGCAGTTATCAGGCGTAAAGTTTAACCACTTTTGTAGAACAGTATCTTTGTTTTTAATCGGAATAAATAATGAAACGTTTGCCCAGTATTAAACAGTTGCAATACCTGCTGGCATTACATGAACACCAGCACTTTGGCCGTGCAGCTGAAGCTTGTTATATCGGCCAGTCAACGCTCAGTGCGGCTATTGCTAATTTAGAAGAAACCATGGACGCCCAGCTGCTGGAGCGCGATCATAAAACCTTTATTTTTACCCCGCTGGGCGAAGATGTAGTGCGCCAGGCGCGGCATATTATTGAACAATGCGGCGAGTTAACTGAATTTGCCAAATGCCAGGGTAAACCGATGACAGGGCCGTTCCGTTTAGGCTGCATACCCACCATAGCGCCTTTTGTGCTCAGCGAAGTGATGGCATTGTGCCGCCAGCGCTACCCTGATTTACAGTTGTTGTTACGCGAAGACACCTCTGAAAACTCGTTACATGCTCTGGCTGAAGGGCGGCTGGATATGGTGCTGCTGGCGCTGCCGTATGAAACCGGCGCTTTTCACACAGAAGTGCTATCGCAGGACGCCTTTAAACTGGTGCTGCATAAAGACTGGCTAAACCGCGGCTTTAATCAGGATATCAGCCAGTGGCCGGATGAAAGTATTTTTCTGCTGGAGCGTGAGCATTGCCTGACTAATCATGCAGTAAAAGCCTGTGAGCTGGAAGACAGCCGCAAGGTTAACCCGTTTTTTGCTACCAGCCTGCACACCTTAACCCAGATGGTAAACAATAAACTGGGCGTGACGTTTATGCCGCAGATGGCGATTAACAGCGGGTTGCTGGACGGCACCGAGTTGGTTACGCAGGCACCCACAACCGGCAATGCTTATCGTGATATCGGCGTGGCCTGGCGGCCAACGTCGACGAAGGCGCGCAGCTACCGGCTAATGGCCGATTTGATTAGCGAAGTGCTGCAACAAAAGTGCCGTTAAGGCGCTTGTTCTGCTAAAATGCCGGCTGTTTTTTTACAGCCGTGCCCTCTGGTCGGTAAAGCCAAGGAACTCTCTATGTCAGTTACTTCTGTCCCAGCTAAAAGTATGCAAGTCAGTGATTTTTCATTCGAGCTGCCCGAGCAGCTTATTGCCCGTTTTCCCAAAGCCGAACGTTCATCCAGCCGCTTACTGGCCATGGACAAACATAGCGGTGCGTTACAACATCATATTTTTAAAGACTTAGCCGACTTTTTACAGCCTGGTGATCTGCTGGTATTTAACAATACCAAGGTAATACCGGCGCGTTTATTCGGCCAGAAAGCTTCCGGTGGCAAAGTAGAAGTGCTGGTAGAGCGCATGCTGGACGATAAGCGCTTTTTAGCCCACGTGCGCGCCAGTAAAGCGCCCAAGCCCGGCACCGAGCTGATACTGGAAAACAGTGCAACAGTGGTAATGAACCAACGCCATGATGAGTTGTTTGAGCTGGAAGTAACAGGCGATGAGCCGGTGCTTGATATGCTGGAGCGTCTAGGCCATATGCCGCTGCCGCCTTATATCGACCGGCCGGATAATGCTGAAGATAAAGCGCGCTATCAAACGGTATATAACGAAAAACCGGGTGCCGTCGCCGCGCCTACAGCCGGGCTGCATTTTGACCAGCCGCTGCTGGATAAGCTTAAAGCTAAAGGCGTTGAGTTTGCCTACGTTACGCTGCACGTTGGTGCCGGTACTTTTCAGCCGGTGCGGGTGGCCAATGTGCTGGAGCACAAGATGCACGCCGAATATATTGAGGTGTCGCAACAAGTGGTAGACGCGGTGGCAGCCTGCAAAGCGCGCGGTAACCGGGTGGTAGCCGTGGGTACAACTTCGGTGCGCTCGTTAGAGTCGGCAGCAGCGCAAGGCGGCGGTAATTTGGTGGCTTATAACGGCGATACGCAGATTTTTATCTATCCGGGCTACGAATTTAAGGTAATTGACGCCTTGATCACTAACTTCCACTTGCCGGAATCTACGCTTATTATGCTGGTATCTGCGTTTAGTAGCCGCGATTATGTAATGAACGCCTATAACACTGCTATTGCCGAGCAATACCGGTTTTATTCTTACGGCGATGCGATGTTTATTAGTTAACATTGTGCTTGGATAAGGGGGAGAGCCTACGGCAGGGAAATTCTTATTTCGCCGCCTTCGACAGCACGTCCCTGTGCTGTCTCAGCCTCCGCGGCATCCCTGCCGCTGCTGCATAAGAACACCCTGCCATAGCCTTGATAGTCAGCTGAATCATCATCAGGCGGGTTCAGCTTAGCTTCTGTCACTTAAGCTGCTATAATCGGCGGCGCAAAAAAGCCGGACTGTTTTTCCGGCGTATGAGGATAGTAATGAAATTTGAATTAGATACCACAGATGGTAAGGCCCGCCGTGGCCGGCTGATCTTTGAGCGTGGTGTAGTAGAAACGCCGGCCTTTATGCCGGTGGGTACTTACGGCACGGTAAAAGGCATGACACCGGAAGAGCTTGACGCTACCGGCGCGCAAATCTGCCTTGGCAACACTTTTCACTTAATGCTGCGCCCTGGCACTGAGATCATCAAAAAGCACGGTGATCTGCACGATTTTATGCACTGGCATAAGCCTATTTTGACCGACTCCGGCGGTTTTCAGGTATTTAGCCTCGGTGAGCTGCGTAAAATTACTGAAGAAGGCGTTAAATTCCGCTCACCGTTAAATGGCGAACGCATTATGTTAACGCCGGAACGCTCAATGGAAGTACAGCGCGATTTAGGCTCAGATATCGTGATGATTTTCGACGAATGTACGCCGTATCCGGCCACCGAGCAGGAAGCGAAAAAGTCGATGGAAATGTCATTGCGCTGGGCCAAACGCAGTAAAGATGCGCATGGCGATAACCCCGCTGCATTATTTGGTATTATTCAGGGCGGCATGTATCCGAACTTGCGTGATGTATCGCTTAATGGTCTGGAAGATATTGGCTTTGATGGTTATGCCATTGGCGGTTTGTCGGTAGGTGAGCCCAAAGCCGACATGATCCGCATTTTAAACCACACCACCGACAAAATGCCGGCACACAAACCTCGCTATTTAATGGGTGTGGGTAAGCCGGAAGACATCGTTGAAGCAGTACGCCGTGGTATCGATATGTTTGATTGCGTCATGCCAACCCGTAATGCGCGTAATGGTCATCTGTTTGTCAGCACCGGTGTGGTAAAAATCCGCAATGCCAAATACAAAGATGATATTGGCCCGCTGGATGCAGAATGTGACTGTTACACTTGTAAAAACTATTCCCGTGCCTATTTACACCATCTGGACCGGTGCAACGAAATTCAGGGCGCCCGGCTTAATACCATGCACAACCTGCATCATTACCAAAAGCTGATGCAAGGATTGCGCACAGCTATAGCCGCTGGTAACTTGGAGCAGTTTGTTGAACAGTTTTACACTAAGCGCGGTTTGCCGGTTCCGGCGCTGCAAGCAATTGATACCAATACAGAACAACATTAATCACAATTAGGGGACACTTATGAGTTTATTTATCAGCAATGCATACGCCGACGTAGCCAGCCAGCCAGCTCAGGGCGGCGGTTGGGACCTTATTATTATGCTGGTGGCATTTGGTCTGATTTTTTATTTTCTGATCTACCGCCCACAGGCCAAACGCGTGAAAGAACACCGTAACCTGATGGCAGCCTTAGGTAAAGGCGATGAAGTATTAACCCAGGGTGGCCTGATTGGCCGCATCAGCAAAATTGCTGAAGATAAAGACTTTGTGGTAATTGCGCTGAACGACACCACGGAAGTAACGGTACAAAAAGCAGCGATCAGTGCTGTACTGCCAAAAGGCACACTGAAATCACTGTAAGCCCGAAGAAAGGATAAACAGGTGTTAAATCAAAACCCACTTTGGCGCTATATCGTCGTTATCGGCATGCTGCTGCTGGCGCTGATATATGCTTTGCCAAACTTATATCCGGAAGATCCGGCGCTGAACATCAGCGCCACCCGCGGTGGTACCGTGGCAGAAGAAACCCGCTTGCAACTGGAGCAAAGCTTCCGTGCGGCCAATATTGTTGCTAAATCGGTGGTGCTGGAAGAGGGGCAAATTCTGGCCCGCTTTAACAGCACCGAAGATCAGCTGCAGGCCCGCGAAATTGCCAACCAGCAACTGGGTACTAACTTTGTTACGGCGCTTAATCTGGCGCCAGCCACGCCCGACTGGTTAAGCGCTATTGGTGCTACACCAATGAATTTAGGCCTGGACCTGCGTGGTGGTGTGCACTTCCTGATGGCAGTGGACATGAAAGCCGCGCTGGATAAAAACCTGAACGATATGGTGCAAACCTTCCGCGCCGACTTACGCGAAGATAAAATCCGCTACCGCAATGTCCAGGCTGATATTGGCCGTGGCCAGGTGCAGATAAGTCTTCGCAGCCCTGAAGATGTTACGGCAGCTGAAGCGGCGCTGAGAAAGCGCGATCGTGAACTGGTGTTCAGTACCGGCAGCGACAATCTGACCTTATTGGTTAGCATCAGCGAAATCCGTTTAAGAGAAATCCGCGAATATGCGCTGGAGCAAAACATCACTATTATCCGTAACCGGGTAAACGAAATTGGTGTGGCCGAGCCATTAGTGCAGCGCCAGGGCTCTGATCGCATTGTCGTACAGTTGCCTGGGGTGCAAGACACCGCTTCGGCGAAAGAAATTCTGGGTGCTACGGCATCATTGGAGTTTCGTCTGGTCGATGAGCAAGGCGATTTGTCTGCTGCGCTGGAAGGCCGGGTACCGCCTAATTCAGAACTGTATTACACCCGTGATGGCCGCCCGCTGTTGCTGGAAAAGCGCATTATGCTTACCGGTGAACATATTACCGGCGCCAGCTCTGCGTTTGACGAATACAGCCGGCCGCAGGTTAGCATTAAGCTGGATGCCAAAGGCGGCAATATGCTATCTGCCGCTACGCGCGATGCCATTGGCAGGCGTATGGCGTCAGTGTTTATTGAGTACAAGCCCGGCACCGAAATTGGTGAAGATGGCAACCCGGTACTGATTAAACAGCAGGAAGTGATTAACGACGCCACTATTCAGGCCCGTTTAGGCCGGGATTTCCGCATTACCGGTATTTCATCACCGGGTGAAGCGCAAAACCTGTCTACGCTACTGCGGGCCGGCGCTTTAATTGCGCCGATCCAAATCATTGAAGAGCGCACCATAGGCCCAAGTTTAGGTAAAGAAAACATTGAGTTGGGTGTCACGGCTATTCAGTGGGGCATGGTATGCGTGCTGATTTTTATGGTTATTTACTATAAAGCCTTTGGCCTGGTAGCTAACTGTGCACTGATAGCCAACCTGGTACTGATTGTCGGCATTATGTCTATGATCCCGGGCGCTACACTAACCTTACCTGGTATGGCCGGTATCGTGCTTACAGTAGGTATGGCGGTAGATGCCAACGTGCTTATATTTGAGCGCATCCGCGAAGAGTTGCTGGAAGGACGTTCGGTGCAGCAAGCTATTCACCATGGCTATGACCGTGCTTTTGCTACCATTGCCGATTCTAACATCACTACTTTGTTAGTAGCACTGATCCTGTTCGGTATAGGCACCGGGCCGGTAAAAGGCTTTGCGGTAACGCTGGCGATAGGTATTCTGACGTCGATCTTTACGGCGGTAGTAGGTACTCGCTTATTAGTGAATTTATTCTGGGGTGGCCGCCGCGTGCAGTCATTACCGATATAAGGAGTACGGCATGAGAATATTTTCCTTTACCCAGCCGCTTAACTTTATGCGGTTAAAATGGCCGGCGATAGTGTTGTCGACCTTGTTAATTCTGGGCTCGTTTTTTTCTATTGCGACTAAAGGTATTAATTGGGGGCTGGATTTTACCGGCGGTACTGTGATTGAAGTGGGCTTTGCTAACCCGGCTGATTTAACGGCAGTAAGGCAAACCCTGACCGAAGCAGGCTATGGTGATGCGGTAGTGCAGTTATTCGGCACCAGCCGTGATGTGCTGATCCGTATTCCGCTACGCACTGATGTAGAGCAGGCAGCCGTGGGCGACAGCGTGATTAAAGCGCTTAATGCCCAGCAAGCCGAGCCGGTAACAATGCGCCGGGTTGAGTTTGTCGGGCCAAGCGTAGGTGCCGAGCTAAAAGAAGACGGCGGCCTGGCGATGCTGGTGGCGCTGATTGGTATTTTGCTTTATGTCACCATGCGCTTTGAGTGGCGTTTGTCGGTGGGTGCTGTGGCATCACTGGCGCATGACGTCATTTTAACCATGGGCCTGTTTTCAGTATTGCAGCTGGAATTTGATTTAACGGTGCTGGCCGCGATACTGGCGCTGATAGGTTACTCGATTAACGATACCATAGTGGTGTTTGACCGTATCCGCGAAAGTTTCCGTAAATTACGTGACACCAGCGTTGACGACACCATTAATGATGCTATTACCTCTACATTAAACCGTACGGTAATTACGTCGTTAACCACAGTGCTGGTTTTAGTGGTGCTGTTTTATATGGGCGGCGCACTAATACACGGTTTTGCTACAGCATTATTGTTTGGTATTGCCATCGGTACTTATTCTTCTGTCTATGTGGCCAGTTCAATTGCAGAAATTCTCGGCATCAGCCGTGAAGATATGCTGCCGCCACCACCGGTAGAAAAAGAAGGTGAAAATACCGACGCCTTACTGTAGTCGCTTTAGTGTAACTGCTTTGCTGTAACTGTTTCACTGTAATAGTAGCGTTAAACATGCTAAAAATGCCGGTCACTGACCGGCATTTTTGTTTTTAACGCCACCAAATTAAGGATAACCGTACTATGAGTAAACAACATGCGCCGGCGTTTCTGGCACTGGTAGAACAGGCCAAAGCCCAGATTAAAGAAATTACTATTACCGAGCTGCTTGAGCATAATCAGCCTTATGTGCTGCTGGATATCCGTGAAGATCACGAATGGGCGCAAGGCCATCTGCCAGAAGCAATGCACCTGGGCAAAGGCATTATCGAGCGTGATATTGAGCAAACGGTGCCGGACAAAAAGCAAAAGCTGGTGTTGTACTGCGGTGGCGGTTTTCGCTCAGCGTTATCAGCGCAAACGTTGCAGCAGATGGGTTACCAGAATGTGTTTAGTTTAGCGGGCGGTTTTCGTGACTGGTGCGAACGTAAATTACCGCTTGAAGTGCCAACTGCCAATAAAGGTTAACTGATGAAAAAACTACTAACAGGTTTATCTGCGGCACTGCTGCTGTGTGTTTCGACGGTACAGGCTGATACGTCGGTATGGCAGGTAACCAAGGGCGAACAGCGCTTATATATTGCCGGTACGGTGCATTTGTTGCCACCCGAGCAGTTTCCGCTGCCGCAGGAATTTAGCCAGGCTTACAGCCAGGCTGATACGCTGGTATTTGAAACCGACGTGCGCGAGCTTGAAACCGCTAAGGGCATGCAATTGCTGATGCAACACGCCATGTACAGCGACGGCCGCAGTTTATCACAGGTGTTGTCTGCTACTACCTATCAGCAATTACAGCAGTACGCTAAAACCCAGGGCGTTGATTTAGCACCGTTAAACAACTTTAAACCCGACTTTGTACTACTGACATTAATGCAGGTTGCCCTGCAAAAAGCCGGTATGGCAGGCGAAGGGGTAGATATGCATTTTCTTAAGCAGGCGGTAACCGACAATAAACCGATGCTGTTTCTGGAAACAGTAGAGCAGCAACTGGCGATGTTGCTGAATATCTCGGCAGAAAACGAAGATGCGTTTGTCACGCAAAACCTGCAGCAATTATCTGAGCTTGAAGCTGAATTAACGAAAATTATCGCAGCCTGGCGCAGTGGCGATACCGACACTATGGCTGCACTGGCAATGGCCTTTACCGATACGCCCGAAGGTAAGCTGTTTTATGATGCATTATTAGTGCAGCGCAATAAAAACTGGCTGCCGCAGCTGGAGCAAATGCTGGCCACGCCGGAGGTAGAGCTGGTATTAGTAGGGGCATTGCATCTTGCGGGTGAGGCCAATGTATTGCAGTTACTGCGTGAACAGGGCTACAGCATTACGCAGTTGTAGTTCTGGCTGGCAAGGAACCTGATTACCCACGCTAACACGCCGTGAACCCATCCATGGGGGCTCGACTCAGGCATCCATGCCTTCAACGGTTAGCTTAGGGTAAGCAGGTTCTCTGCGGCAAATTACGCTGATGTTACCAAGCTTAACGAGACAGCGACTCTGTCAGGTGTGGACGAATACCTTTTAGCATAGCTGCCAGTACTTTCGGGCTGGCCGCTACCACGTTGCCACTGCGTAGCTGGTTATTGCCACCGACAAAATCACACACCAGGCCACCGGCTTCGCGCACAATTAACTCACCTGCAGCGATGTCCCACGGCTTTAAGCCAATTTCAAAGAAACCATCAAACCGGCCAGCGGCAACATAAGCTAAATCCAGCGCGGCAGAGCCAGTACGGCGGATATCGGCAGCGTCTGTCAACAATGACGCCAGCATGGCGCCATGCGCAGGCATATGCGTTTTGTTTTTAAACGGAAAACCGGTAGCCAGAATAGTGCCCTGCATATCGGCCAGGTTAGCAACACGAATACGGGTACCGTTTAACTGAGCGCCACGGCCACGGGATGCGGTAAATAGCTCACCGCGCAGTGGATCAAAGATCACTGCCTGGTCTAATTTACCCTGATGTTTTAATGCGATAGACACCGCAAAGTGCGGAATGCCTTTAATAAAGTTGGTGGTGCCGTCCAGTGGGTCAATGATCCATTGAAACTCACTGTCGTTGTTGCCGTAATCACCATGCTCTTCACCGACAATACCGTGGGTCGGGAACGATTTTTGTAACACCTGAACAATGGCTTGTTCAGCTTCTCTGTCGACATTGGTAACAAAGTCGTTAGTGCCTTTTTGTACTTTCTGAACCATATCAAGCTGGCCACAGGCACGAGCGATCACGTTACCCGCGCTACGGGCAGCGCGAACCGCGATGTTTAACATCGGATGCATAGTAATTACCTTATTTTGAAAAGAGCTGTGTAAATTTCGGTCAAAAGAGCGGCGCACATTGTAACGGCTAACAGAAAAAAGTAAAGGTAAAACCGCGGCTGCGGTTAACTTGCTACAGTCTGCTCAGAACTACTCTGAACTCTCGCCGGGGCTTTGTACCGGGTTCAGTGTTCTCACCAGCGCCCGCACATCCATACCACTGGGGTGTTGATATACCCGTAAGCCAAACTCCGGCAGAATTGACAGCAAATGGTCAAAGATATCTGACTGAATGCCTTCGTAGGCCAGCCAGTCTGTAGTATTGGTAAAACAGTAAAGCTCCAGCGGCAGGCCGTCAGCACCCGGCGATAACTGCCGTACCATGATGGTCATGCGCTGATGAATGCCGGCGTGGTTTTTCAGATAATGTAAAACATAGGCCCGGAATGAGCCCAGGTTGGTGATACGGCGGGTGTTAACCGGTTCTTTACCCTGCTCGGCCAGTTGCTGGTTCCAGTCGTCAATTTCCTGTTGTTTGGCCGGTAAGTAATCCTGTAATAAGCGAAACCGCCCCAGCCGGCTAATTTGTTCTTTATCGAGAAAATGCACGCTTTGCTGATCCAGCATAATGCTGCGTTTAATACGCCTGCCGCCAGATTCCTGCATACCGCGCCAGTTTTTAAACGGATCGGTCATAAAGCGGCGGGTAGGAATAGTAGTGATGGTTTTATCCCAGTTCTGAATTTTTACCGTATGCAGCGCAATGTCGATAACATCGCCATCGGCATTTAACTGCGGCATTTCAACCCAGTCACCTACGCGCAAAACGTCGTTAGACGAAATTTGCACACTGGCCACCAGTGACAAAATAGTGTCCTGAAATACCAGCATCAGCACCGCGGCCATAGCGCCCAGGCCCGACAGCAGCAGTAGCGGTGAGCGGTCAAATAACGCAGCAATAATCAGCACCAGCGCAACGGCATATAAGGCAATGGTCATCACCTGAATGTAGCCTTTTATCGGCTTGGTTCTGGCATCCGGCCGTTGCTCGTATACGGTATTCACCAGATGCAGAATACTGGCGATGGCCAGTGCTATGGTCAGAATAACAAAGGCATTGCAAACGTTAACAACTACCGTTACCAGCCCCTCTGGTACATGAGGTACCAGCTTAATGCCGATAGAAATAATCAGTGCCGGTACTATATTGGCCAGCCGGGAAATAAAGCGGAAGTCTTTTACCAGATGATGTGAATTAAGGCTGGTACTTTTAAGCGCGCGGATAATGCCGCCAATCAGGATCCGTTTAACAATAAAATTACCCAGCCAGGACAACAACAGAATAATGCAAAGTGAAATGCCAAGTTGCCACTGCGGGTATTGTTCAAACCATGCTGAGATATTATTCAGGGTTTCTGTCACGCGTTTCCTCCATCAGGCCGGGGCTGTTGGCCCCAGCAGTTGTTGCATGCCCGCTGGCCGGCGGCGTTGGGGGTTTTAAGTCGGGGCTTTGCCTGCCGTTACGCAAGTCGCGGTATACTGCCGTACGCATTAACAACATCGCCGTTACCGGTGCAGTTAACATGACAAAAGCGGTGATCAATAGTTCATGAATAACAAGCCGTTGTTGCAGTACCGTGAAATACAACATGGACGCCAGCAAAAAACTGCCGGCACCAAAGGTGATGCTAATGGCGGGGCCGTGAATGCGCTGATAAAAATGTGGTAAGCGCAGCAAGCCTAAGGTACCTATCAGCGTAATAAGGCTGCCGCCTATCAGCAGCAGGACTACCGGTATGGCTAACCAGGGTGAAATATCCTCGGGAATATTCATCATTCGATAATCTCGCCACGCATCAGAAATTTTGCCAGTGCTACAGATGACACAAAGCCGGTTAGTGCTATCAGCATGGCCCATTCAAAATACACCAGGCTGGCAAAACTGATACCCAGCAACAGCGCAAACAACATGGCGCAGATCCACAGTGTATCCAGCGCCAGCACCCGGTCCTGTGCCGTGGGGCCTTTTAGCAGGCGCAGCATACACAGCAACATGGCCAGCACGATACAGAACTGGGAAAAATACAGCGCGATTTCCACTAGCAGTTTCATGATGCCTCCCGGGCAAAAATAGCCATCAGCGGACTTTCATAGCGTTGTTTAATAGTGTCTATCCACCAGTTTTCGTCGTGCAAATCAAACACATGCAGCGACAATTCATGGGTGTCCTGCAGAATTTCTACCCATACCGTACCGGGGGTGCAGTTAATCAGGCAGGATAACACTGCCAGGCCGGTTGGGTCGCTTAAATCCAGCGGCACTTTAATAAACTGCGAATTAAGGTTATCAGCTTTGCGAAACAAAATAATCCGGCTGACATTAAAGCAAGAGCGGATAATTTCCAGCAAAGCCCAGCTAAATAAGCGCAATATGGCCGCTGGTTTGCCTATGTGTGCTTTAAATGGCTGCAGAGGTGCGGTCAGTAACGGCGCGGCAATAGCCAGAGCACTGCCAAGTAACAGGTGGGCCGGTTCCAGTGTCTGATTCAGCATTAACCATAACAGCAGCAGGGCCAGTGATAATAACGGCGAGGGCAGCCAGCGGGTTATAAGCCTGCGGGTCATAAGCCTGTGAGTCATAAGCCTGTGAGTCATAGTCCCTCCTGGGTTGTAACAACCGGATGTTGTAACACCCGTTCGATATAAGCCGGTGTTTGTTGTAAATCGGTGCTGACACGGTCCAGCAGGTTAAACAGGGGGCCCGCAATAAATACCATGCTGACACCCAGCAGCAGTATTGCCAGTATTGGCAGAGCTTCTGTCGGGTGCAGCCGCAGCGGTACGCTGTTGTATAAGGTCCAGAACGTACGCACGCCAAAGCGCATCAGCGCAATAATGGCGCTAAGGCCCGCTACCAGCAGCAAAGCCAGCATAAGCCAGCGTATCCACAAAGGGGCATGTACAGCACTGCTGTCCAGTAAGCCATGTAAGATACTGAATTTGGCAACAAAGCCCGATAACGGCGGTAAGCCAGCCATAATTAACGCGCAGGCCGCAAAAGCCAGGCCAAGAAATGCCATCGCCGCCGGTATCACCACACCGGCGCTTTGCTGGGTATCTTCTTCTACGGCAAAGGCCTCCATACTCAGTGCCAGCACACTGGCTGCCGGGGTGTAAATGCGATCTGTCAGTTCAGTCAGCATAATAAAGGCGGCCACCGCCAGTGTGGAGCTGATCAGATAAAACAGCGCTGAGCTAAGCAGCGCAGCGTCACCATAGCCAATAAGTGCCAGCAAGGTGCCTGACGAAATTACTGCGCTAAAACTGGCGATGCGGCGTGGTTCCTGGCTGGCCAGTAAACCGATAGCGCCAAATGCCAGCGTTAACAAACCACCACACAGCAAAACCGAACCGCCAAAACCGGCTGAAGCTCCGGCATGTTCTGAAAACAGTAGCCACCACAGCCGTAAAATAACGTATACCCCCACTTTGGTTAGTAGTACCAACATGGCAGCAATCGGGGCACAGGCGGCTGAATAAGTAACAGGTAACCAGAAACCCAGCGGCCACATAGCACTTTTGGTTAAAAATGCCACCGCCAGAATGGCAGCACCGGTTTGCAGAATAAAACGGTCTGTGCTGTCCAGCGTGGCAATTTTTAATGCCAGATCAGCAAAGTTCAGGGTGCCGGTGGCAGCATATACCAGTGCAATCCCAATCAGGAAAAACAGTGAGGCAACCAGGTTCACCACAATATACTGCATACCGGCCCGAATACGGCTGATATTATAACCATGCAGCAGCAAGCCGTATGATGCGGCCAGCATTACTTCAAAAAAGACAAACAGGTTAAATAAGTCAGCCGTTAAAATCGCACCGTTAATGCCCATTAACAGTAGCTGGAACAAGGTATGAAAGTGCACACCGGTTTTAGACCAGCGGCTGTAAGAAAATACCAGCGTAGCCGTACCTAGGGTGGCGGTTAGCAGTAGCATAACGGCAGCCAGCCGATCTGCCACCAGCACTATACCAAAAGGGGCAGACCAGTTAGCAGCCAGATATACTGCCATGTCGGCAGGCCACAGGCCGCTCTCGGCCTGCATCAGCAACTGGATTGCTGTTAACAGCATCACAGCGGTGCTAAACAGGTTAATTAAAAACTTCAGCCGGTGATGGCGTTCATTAATAAATACCATCACTGCACCGGCCAGCAGCGGCAATAGTATTGGCAGCATCATTAAATGCGGGTTCAGATACATCATTCTGCTGAGTCCCGTTCTTTGCCATCAACGTGGTCGGTGCCGGTAAGCCCGCGGGAGCCCAGCAACACCACCAGATAAAGTGCGGTAGTGGCAAAGCCAATAACAATAGCGGTAAGCACCAGAGCCTGCGGTAACGGGTCGGCATACTGCGAAGGGTCTATCAGCTCGCCCTGTACAATTAAAGGTGGTTTATTTACCGACAAGCGGCCGGTAATAAAAATAAACAGGTTAACCGCATAAGACAGCAGCAATAGGCCGGTAATCACCTGAAAGCTGCGCGGGCGCAGAATAAGCCAGATGCCAGAGCCAAACAGCACGCCGATAGATAAAGCAATGGTTAACTCCATTAACGGATCTCCCTGCTGGTTGTGGCGTTGTTTTCTACCGGTGCGCCCGGCACACGGTGGCTACGCACAGACTGGTGCGCCAGCGCTATCAGGATCAGCATGGTGGTGCCGACCACGACGGCAAACACACCCAGATCAAAAATAAAGGCACTGGGCAGATGTATTTCACTCAGCAGCGGCAAGGTTAAATGCGCGGTATGGGTGGTAAGAAACGGATAACCAAATGCCAGCGAACCCAAACCGGTAAAACAGGCCAGGCCAATACCCACCGCAATCCAGCGATGCGGGTTAAGCTTAAGGCGTGATTCAATCCACACTGTACCGGCCAACATATACTGAATAATCATCCCGACAGCGAAAACCAAACCGGCAATAAAACCGCCGCCGGGTAAGTTATGGCCGCGCATAAAGAAATAAGCTGCGCTGATGCCAATTACCGGCAGTAACAGCCGCAGGTAAATACCGGGGATCAGCAAATAGCCGCTGTTGGCTTGCTCTGCCGGTGTTTGCCGGCTGGCCGGGTCGACCTGATTCGCTTGCTGCGCTGGTATGCCGATGCTCTCTGGCGCCGGGCGAAACCGCCGCAGCAGCGCATACACGGTAAGTGCCACTATGCTTAGCACGGTAATTTCACCCAGGGTGTCGAAGTTGCGAAAATCAACCAGCAGTACATTCACCACGTTGGTGCCACCGCCACCGGGTACGGCGTTGTCGAGAAAGAAGTTACTAATGGTAAAGTTAGCCGGGTGTAATAGCACAAAGTAGCTGATCACAAACATTACACTACCGGCAATAATGGCAATAACCAGATCGCGGCTGCGGCGCAATTTGTCACGGCTGCTGGCCACCAGGTTCATTTTGCGGGCTGAAATCCTTGATGGCAACCAGCGCAGGCCCAGCAACAGCAGTACCGTGGTCACGGTTTCTACCATTAATTGGGTCAGGGCTAAATCAGGGGCTGACAGCCATAAAAATGTCAGGCTGGTAACAATGCCGGTGCCGCCCACCAGCATTAAGGCTGCCAGCCGGTGGTACTTAGCCTGCCAGGCGGCACAAACCGCGCAGGTACAACCTATCAGCCAAAGCAGTGCGAAAGGCAGATTAAAATTTTCAACAGACCAGGCGTGGGTAAAATCCGGCATGGCCTGCAGCATCAGCGCCGAGGCAAATAACCCGGCCAGCACCAGCAACAACAGCTGCGGCTGTAGCCGCCGGCTGCTAAACAGCCGCTCCAGTCTTGCTGCCGATGACGCCAGTATTAACATACTGCTTTCGTAAGCTTGCTTGCCGTTAAAACGATACAACACTGGAATATGCGCACTTTGCAGCAAGTTAAACCGGTATTTCAGCACCTTAAACAGCAGTATGCCCAAAGCAAAAGCCAGCACGCTCATCACAAGCGGCGCATTTATGCCATGCCATATGGCCAGGTTGTAATCGGGCAGGCGCTCGCCCAGCACTGAGGCGGCAGCGGTTTGCAACGGTACACCAATGCTCAGCTGTGGTGCCACGCCGACAATCAGGCAGCACAATACTAACAACTCAACCGGAAACCGCATCCAGCGCGGTGGCTCGTGCGGCTGTTTGGGTAAAGCCGTTGCTTTGGCGCCAAAAAACACGCTGATAAAACGCATAGAATAAGCGACACCAAAAACACCCATTAGCACCGCAGCAGCAGACATCCACCAGTTAGAACTGGGCCCCACCTGCAGTGCCTCGGCAAAAAACATTTCTTTTGATAAAAAGCCGTTTAATAGCGGTACGCCCGCCATCGCGGCGCTGGCAACAATCGCCAGCGTAGCCGTGTAGGGCATTAAGCGCGATAACCCGGATAATTTTCGCATGTCACGGGTGCCGGATTCGTGGTCGATAATACCCACAGCCATAAACAGCGAGGCTTTAAAAATGGCGTGGTTAAGGGTGTGAAAAATAGCGGCTACCATTGCCAGCGGCGTACCTATGCCAAGCAGGCAGGTAATCAGGCCTAAATGGCTGATAGTAGAGTAAGCCAGCAAGCCTTTTAAATCATGCTGAAAAATAGCCAGATAGGCGCCAATCAGCATAGTACAGACACCGGCGGTGCCGATGATCCAGGTCCATTCCGGCGTACCGGCCAGTACCGGCCATAACCGCATTAACAGAAAAATACCGGCTTTTACCATTGTTGCCGAGTGCAGGTAAGCTGATACCGGTGTCGGTGCGGCCATCGCATGCGGTAACCAGAAATGAAACGGGAATTGCGCGCTTTTGGTCAGGGCACCCAGTGCAATCAGTACCAGCGCCGGTAAATAAGCCTGATGGGCGCGAATAATATCGGCAGAAGCCAGCACAGCATCTAAATCATAGCTGCCGGCAATATAGCCCAGTAACAACACACCGGCCAGTAAACACAGGCCGCCAATCGAGGTTACGGTAAAGGCCATCCGCGCGCCGCGGCGGGCATCGGCACGGTGGTGCCAATAACCAATCAGTAAAAACGAGGTCAGGCTGGTGAGCTCCCAAAACATCACCAGCTGGATCAGATTGCCGGAAATCACCACACCTTGCATCGCGCCCATAAAGGCCAGCAAAAAGGCGAAAAAGCGCGGTACCGGATCTTTGGGCGACATATAGTAGCGGGCATACAGCACCACCAGCAGACAAATACCCTGAATAAGCACCGAGAACAGCCAGGCCAGGCCGTCCATGCGTAATACCAGGTTAAGGTCGAACATGGGCAACCAGGCCAGCTGATGTTTGATAACAATACCGCTACTAACTTCCGGGTACAGGCTAAGTGTTAATAGCAAGCCGCATAACGCAATAAACGCAGCAAACCAGGCTTCACGGTTACGCGCATACGCAGGCATGCAGGCCGCAATAACACAACCGGAAAAAGGCAACAGAAGCAGCAGAAGTAGCGTCATAGTTCTCCGAAATCAATAATACGCCGGGGTGCAGGGCGTATGAGGCTGAGTAATGAGTCCGGTACAACAGCCATAGGATCGGGAGATAGCAGAAGGTGTTGTTATTTAGCCGGGTTTTGTCAGGGTAAATTGCATAAAGTTGTTGTTTTTATTAGTCATGCCGCAGCGATTATATTCAGCGCTGTCTGATGGGTCAACCAGACGCAGGATAGCACAAGCTGTTTATTACAGCGGTGTGGTTATTTAATTTATTGCAGGTTATTGAAGGCCACTCCAATAGGCGGCTTGGGAAGCGTGGCCTGCAGTAGGTGGGGGCCAGTGAGGGGGTTATTTCCAGTATTGTTCAACGGTAATATTACCCGGATCGCGGCGCAGGTTTTTCTTCAGGCCCATGCTTTGTAACAGATCTTTAGTATCGGTAATCATTTGCGGGTTGCCACACAACATAACCTGCGAGCGTTCATTCAACGCTTGCTTGCATGAGCGCTGTAATTCACCCGTTTGTATCAGCTGTGGCAGGCGTTTATCTAACGCGCCTGCCATTGCCTCGCGGGTTACCACAGGTTGATAATGCAACTGGTTTGGGTACTGGTGCTGCCAGTGCTGAATGTAATCGCGATACGCTAAATCGGCGATGGTGCGCACAGTATGTACCAGCACGATATGCTTAAAACGCTGCCACAGCGTATGAGTGCCCAGCATCGATAAATAGGGTCCGATGCCGGTGCCGCTGGAAATCAACCACAGGTTATCGCCGTCCGGCACTTCGTCCAGAATAAAAAAGCCCGATGCCGGCTGGCTGACATCCAGTTTGTCGCCCATTTTCAGTTGCTGTAACAGCGGCGACAGCAGGCCGTCGGCCACAGTGCTGACTAAAAATTCTGCTTCGCTGCTGCCTGGGCTGTTGACCAGCGAGTAAGCTCGCTGCACCCGGCCATCCGGGGTATCGATGGCCAGCCGGACAAACTGGCCGGCAATAAAGTTAAACGGCGGAGTTTGCACCTTAATGCTGAACAGGTTGGCGTGCCAGTGATGATTCGCTGTTACCGTGCCGCTAAGCCATTGCGCCATAATTAGTTTCCTTAAATTCAGCCCTGCCTTAGCCTAGCTAACAACAGGGGGTTACTCAAATAACTTTTTGTTTGCCGGCACGCTGTTGGTGTATGCAAAACCGCTAAACTAATGCTGCGCTGCATGCTATGTTATTGCCAATTTTTAATAGCGCAGCAGTTACTATGAGCAGCACCTTTTTCTTCGGCGAATGGCAGGTTGAGCCTGCAGCCAATACATTACGTCGTGGCAAGCAGCTGCAGCAGCTTGAACCCAAGGCCATGGATGTACTGGTATTGTTATGTCAGCACAGCGGTGAAGTGCTCAGCAGTGATGATATTGTCAGCCGGTGCTGGCCCGATACAGACACCGGCGATAACCCGCTGCATAAAACCATTAACCAGCTGCGCCGGGCGCTGGGTGATACGGCTACCAGCTCCAGTTATATTGAAACCATTCGTAAACGTGGTTACCGCACCCTCGCAGAGGTGCGTTTTCCGCTGGGGCAGGAGCAAAGTGCCCAACCGCAAAGCTGGCAGGGCGGTTCACCATTTCCGGGCTTACAGGCCTACGACGCACGTTACGCTAAAGTGTTTTTTGGCCGTGGGGCGCAAATTGACACCTTATTACAACGTATAGCGCAGCAGGTGCAGTATGGCCGGGCATTTTGTTTACTGCTTGGCCCCAGTGGCAGTGGTAAGTCGTCATTAATTAATGCCGGTGTTATGCCCAACCTGATGCAAAGTGGTGGTTACAACGGCATCCAGGTAATGGACTGCACCAGCCTGGATTTAGCCGACGTCGCGCAGCAACAGTTATTTAGCAGCCTGGCCAGCGCATTACTGGACTGGGAGCAAGCCGGCACACCGGTGTTTGCCGGTGAAAGTGCCGACAGCCTGGCGCAGCGGCTGTTACAAAGCCCGGAGCAGGTGATCCAGCAGTGCCATACCGTGCTGACGCAGCAAAGCCAGACCCGACAGCGCTTTGCGTTGTTTGTTGACCGGTTGGAAGTGCTGTTGTCATCCCCCCTGTTTAGCTCTGATGAACGCAAAACCTTTGTTGATTTACTCGAGCAGTTTGCCAATTCCGGCGCAGTATTGGTGTTAAGCGCCTGTCGCAATGAATTTTATCCCTCCCTGGTGGCTTACCCGAATTTGATGGCGGGCAAAGGCCGCGGTGCGCATTTCGATTTGGCCCCACCGGGGCGTGCTGAGCTGTTGCAGATGATTCGCTTACCGGCGCTGGCGGCGAATTTAAGCTGGGACACCGATCCTGATACTGCCATACCACTGGATGAAATGCTGTGCAGCGAAGCGGCCAGTAACCCGGATGCGCTGCCGATGCTGCAGTACACCCTGCAGGAACTGTATTTGCAGCGCAGCAAAGATAACCGCTTGCTGGTGTCGGTATACAAAGCACTGGGCGGTATTGAAGGTGCCATTGGTAAAAATGCCGAACAAGCTATTAAAGGTTTAACCGCAGCGCAAAAGGCCAGCTTACCGCGGGTGTTGTCGTTACTGGTAACCCTGCGCGAAGACGAGCAAACCATTACCAGCCGCAGCGGCCGTGTGCAGCAACTGCAAACCGACGACGAGCGCATGCTGGTGCAAACGATGGTAGAAAACCGCTTGTTTGTGTCACACCTGCAAAACGGCGAGCCCTGCTTTAGCATCGCGCACGAAGCCCTGCTGCGGCGCTGGCCAAGGGCAACGGCCTGGATCACTGAGCACCACGACAGTTTAAGCGTTAAAAGCCGGTTGCATCACTTAACCAACCGCTGGCAGGCCGAGAGTAAAAACAATGCTTATCTGCTGGCAGAAGGAAAACCGCTGCAAGAGGCTCTGTTGCTGGCAAACAACAGTTTATTTCAGCTTGATACAGAAGAAGCCGGCTTTATTCAGGCGTCAGCCAAAAAAGCCCGCATGCTGCGCTGGGGCCGGCGAATGACAGTGGCTCTGCTGTGTGTACTAACCTTTACCGCTGTAATTATGAGCATTAAAAGCTTTGAAGCCGAGCAGCAGGCACAGCAAAAGCGGCTGGCGGCGGAAAACCTGCTGGGTTTTATGGTGGGGGAGTTCGCCGATAAACTGCGCAGCATAGGCCGGATGGATTTACTCGATGGTATCAGCAATAAAGCACTGGAATATTTTAGTGATTTTTCTTCTGCCAACGATCATCTCACTGCCGAAGCCCGCTTTAAACATGGCCAAACCCTGGAAGCGATGGGCGAAGTGGCTTATTCACGTGGCAAAATCGACGAAGCTGTGGCGGCACTGCAAGCGGCCAGAGTTAAGCTGCTTTCAGTGTTGGCGGAGCAACCCGATAATTTAGAGTTATTAAAAACCTTAGGTGCTAATGCTTTCTGGCTGGCGCAAATTCAATATGATGCCAGTAACTGGCAGGCGGCGAAGCCAGAGTTTGAGCTGTATTACCAATACAGCGAGCGGATGTATCAGCTAGCACCAGACGATTTAGACGCCATTATGGAGCTGTCTTATGCTACCAACTCATTAGGTTCGCTGGCGATGGAGCTGCAGCAGTTTGATGTAGCTCGCAAGAACTTTGAAGAGTCATTGCGACTTAAAGTATTAGCGCAAACAAAACAACCTGATAGCGGGCAACTGCTTGCCGATGTCGCCAATACTCTTTCCTGGTTGGCAAGTGCAACACTGGCTGGTGGCAATATGCATTTGGCTATTGAAATTCATCAGCAGTTGCAGGCTGAACTGGCAAATACTAAAGCAAAGCCCGAACCCTATTTACTACATATCCTGTCAAGCAGCTATCAAATACTCGCAGATTTACTAAGTTACCAAGGCAAAATAGCTGAGGCTCAGATTGCATCCTCTTTGGGAGGACAGGCTCTATCTCAGGCAATAGAACAAGACCCTGAAAATAGTATATGGCAAAGAAATAAGCATTTTCTCAACTATCAGCAGTTTAGAATAAACGCAATCTCAAATGCAGAGCAGGTTGTGCAGAAACTTACTTTACTGACTGACAGATTAAATGCGCAAAAAATGCTGCTCTCAAGCACCAACCATAAAGATATAATGGCCAGGCTTTGGCTTACGGCGGCAGAACAATTACAAGCGATAAGTCAATTTATGCCAAGTAAAAATTACGCCGATTTAGCTTATATTTCTTTCTCTGAACTTACTGAGCAGTACACACAAAACCCAATTTATAGTGCTGCTTTATCAGATAGCCAGTTGCTGCAAGCCAAGGTTTTAATGGCTGAAGATAAGTTTAATGAAGCTATAAATCTTTGCCGTCAAACTCAAGACCGTTTAGCTGTTATCACCGAAAAAAACAAAGAACCACGGTATCTTATTACCTATGCAAAGGCGCTGGATTGCCAGGGTGAGCTAAAAAAACACTCTGATCTTATTGCTATGCTCAAACAAAATGGCATAGTCAATTATTATTTTTAATACCAACTATAAGGAGTTACGTTATGTCCACAAGAGCCTCAGAGATTATTCAAGTAGTAGTAAACCTGGAAAACGGCGAGCCAGTATTCAGCTACCAAACACCTGGCGGTGAGCCATGCACTGGCGATGTCACCGTTACCGAAGCCAGTACTATTACCTATCAACTACAAGATAACACCGGTAAAGGCTTAAGATTTTCTGGTGTCGGCTTTATAACGCCTTTTGATGGTATTATTGATGCGGTGACTGTTAGCAGTGACGGCCAGTATGTGCAGATGCTGGATATGGATCAGACAGCCGGCACCACTAAATTTCAGTTTGTGCTAACCAACAGTACAAATACATTACTAGTGTTAAGCCCTGATCCAGAAGTTAAAAATAACCCGAAGTAACTCTGGTTGATTTGTTATCTAAAGTATTTCAGCTGTAAAAAAGCCCCGCAAGGGGCTTTTTAGTTTTTTAAAATCAATAAATTAAATCAGAAGGTTGTCAGAAGGTTGTTTATATAGCTAAAGGTTAAAGTTTGCTGCAGATAAGCCAACTGTAGCGAGATACCCTGATGACTAATTCCAACCGCAAAAACGAACTTCGGCCGTTGGCTCTGAATGATGACAGCTTATGGTCGGATGATGGCTGCAAAGAATTGTCGCCAGGAATGGAAGTAGGCAGTTTTATTCAATACCTGGCTGAAGCTGTATTGGTGGTTAGCCCCGATGGTGTAATCGAGTGTGCCAATGCCAAGGCAGCGTTATTGCTTAACTGCGTAGATAAACCGCTGATTGGCCAGCAATGGCCGGAATTTTTAATGGGCCGCTGCCAGCAGCAGTATCAGGGCCTGGTAAAAATGGTGGCAAAACGGGTATTGTCGCTACAGGCTGGCCCTACTGAAATGGCGCTGCGCTGTGCCGATGGTGAGGTAAAAGATATTGAGCTGTCGGTATCGTTTTTGCCTGAACCAGAGGCGCACTTAGTACTGGTAATGCGTGACCTTACGCGCTACAAAGCCGAATATGAAAAGCTGCGCCTGCAGGCTTCTACCGATGCATTAACCGGGCTGGCTAACCGTCGTGCTTTTGACGAACAGTTGTTACAGCAGTGGCAGCAATGCACCGCTGCCAAACGGCCGCTGAGTGTGGTGATTATTGATATTGATTTTTTTAAGCAGTTTAACGATCGCTACGGCCATATTCAGGGCGATGCCTGCCTGCGTAAAGTAGCCGGTGCCATAGTACAGGCCATGCCGGTAGATGCCAAGCTGGCAGCCCGTTATGGCGGCGAAGAGTTCGCACTGATATTGCCGAACCATAATGAAATAATGGCACTGCAGGTAGCCCGTGATGTACAGCACGCCATGCGTCAGTTGCAGTTTACCGACGCTGGCTTACCTGCCACGTTAACTGTGTCAGTAAGCCAGGGTATTGCCACCGAAATTAACGGCCAGTACCGCACCAGCATGGCATTGCTGTGTGCCGCTGACACTGCGTTATACCGCGCTAAGGCAGATGGACGCGATTGTATTAATGCCAGTTGTTAGAAGGCCGCAAAGTAATGATTAGCGGCCGCCTGATGCAAGGTGGGAGATATACCTGGCAGTGCAGCACATTTACCCAAAGAATGTGCTGATAAACTTCTGATACAGCTTTGTTGATATTTAATAAACCATTATTAATCAGTTGTTTATATTTGTAGCGTCTGAAATTTTTGATATCCGTAAAAGCTTCCAGATATGGAATAGTGTTTTATCTGGTGTTGCTAAAGGATAGCCGGTAGTACGAACGTAGCTGAAGCCGCGTTTGTGCTGGTTATGCACCACCGGTATCTGCCGGTGATAACAACACACCACTATTCTATTGTTCGGAGAGTCAGATATGGATCACTTTTATAAACTTGCTGTTGCCGCTGTGCTGCTATTAGCAATGAGTACGCATGTTCAGGCGAATACACGCTGTAAGGCTGGGGCTACCTTCACTAATGAAACAGTAGACTGCGGCGGAACCTATGTCACGGGCGGCTCGTGTTCCGGCGATGGCGATGGCCAGTCGGCTGTAATCATTCTTAAAAATGCCACTATCAAAAATGCAAAATTTGCTCAGGGCCGGTCCAGCAAGGGGATCTGGTGTGAATCAGGTACCTGCAATGTTGACAACGTTACCTTTGACGAAGTATGCGAAGATGCGGTCAGCACCCGTAAGGATGGCGTAACGCTTAATATTAAAAACAGCACCTTTAAGAATGTGATGAGTAAGGATAAAAGCTACGGCGGCAAGCCCGACAAGTTTATTCAGGTAAATGGTAAGAATGTGAAAGTAAATATAGAAAACTCTAACTTCCATATTGTGCCGGCCAGCGGTTCGGTACCCGACAAAATAACCGGTAAGGCTGGTAAGGTAGTGCGCACCTGTGGCAACTGCAGTGGCAACGAAGGGCCACGTACCATCACCATGAAAAATGTAAATGTATACGGCCCGATTGATGCAATCGCCGGAGTCAATGCCATGTACCGTGGGTTAAATTCCGGTATACGCGATACTATCACTATTACCAACCTGAAAGTACAGGATTACCAGGCACCCAGCGGCTCGGCGGTTAAGTCTACGCCGGAAATCTGTCAGGAGTTTGAAGGTATTGACAAGAACAAGCATTCAGGTGATTCGCCCAAGTTGGGCCAGGCTTGGCAAACCACCAGTTGCAAAGTAAGCACAAGCAACGTTTCCAGGCTTTAAGCTGAACCCTGCTATCTATAAAGCAGGGTAAGGTTGCGGCGGTACTAATACCGGTAAATTACGCAAACACGGTAACCGTCTGGCGGCTGATGGCTGCCAGCTTACCGTTTGGTTGCCATAATTTTGCGGCAATATGATGGTAGCCATCGGCGCCGTATTCAATTTCTGCCAGGTAACGCCACCAGTCGGTATTGTTAAACGGCAAATCATGGGCAATAAATTCAATGGTCCAGGTCAGTGAGCTGGCAGGTGCAGGCTGATTAAGCAGCGTCAGGCTTACCGGTGGCCAGGCATCAACCAGTGCCAGCAGTTCCAGAACACCGGCTTGTTTGCTCTCGTTGCCGGCCATACGAATATCGCCACCCAGCTCACGTACCTTGCTGGCACTAAACGGTAATTGCCCCAGCGCAATATGATAATCAAAGTGCAGGGTAAATTCCGGTGCCGGGCCTTGTTTTGGCAGTACCTGTATTTGCTGTGTTGGCCACTGTGGTGCGGTATCTGCCGCAAGCTGATGGGCAGACGGGCGCGCGGCGCCAAAGCTGGCCAGCAGTATCAGTGCAACCTGGCCATCCTGTTCAATTTCTGCCTGAGCCTGAATAACCGACTTCCCCTGGCGTAATATGCGCCGCTGTACTTTTGCTTTGCCGGCATTTAGCGGGGCGACAAAAGACACCGACACTGAACGCAGCGGCATAGCATCGGGTATCAGCGGCAGTAAGTGCGCCATGGCCAGTGCTGCAGCCATACCGCCAAATACGGCCCGACCCTGGCCCCAGTGTGTTGGTACGTCAATCACAACGCTGTCAGGTTTATCCGCGCCAAATTGCTGCATTACCTGAGAAAAATGCATGTAAATACTCCGTATTAAAGATAAATATTAACTCTGTCAGTGCATCAGCACAGACCAGAGCATTTTAAGGCTGAGCAGCATCAGTAATACGCCAAACACCCGTTTTAACGTTGCTACCGGTAATTTATGCGCCATTTTGGCACCAAGTGGAGCACTGATAAAACTGGCTGCAGACATTAGCAGTACACCCGGTAAATACACCAGACCAACAGCATAGGGCAACTCCAGCCCCGGCTGGCTGTTAAGCATATAGCCTGCCGTACCGGCAATTGAAATTGGTAAGCCTACGGCAGCAGAAGTGCCAATGGCCTTTTTAATATCGATACTGCGCGAAGTAAGGTAAGGCACCGTTAGTGAGCCCCCACCAATAGACACTATGGCAGATACTGCCCCAATACCGGCGCCAACAATAACCTGCTCTGGCTTAGAGGCGTGTTTTTCACCGCCGGTGGGTTTTTTATTACGCAGCATATTAATAGCGACATAGCCCATGAAAAGGGCGAAAAAAATAGCCAGGTATAACGAGCTGACCCTTGCGGCCAAAAAGGTGGCTAAAAAGGTGCCAAGAATAACACCCGGTGCCATCGTTTTCACCACCGGCCATAGTACACCGCCTCTGGCATGGTGCGCGCGCATGCTGGAGACAGATGTCATAACAATAGCCGCCATCGACGTACCCAGTGCCAGGTGCACTACATGCTCTGCCGCTATCCCCTGGGCCAGAAAAATACTGGTAAGCAGCGGCACCATAATACCGCCGCCGCCTATACCCAACAGCCCTGCCATAAAGCCAGCAAAGCTACCTAATAATAAAAATGCCAATAACCACTCAACAGCCATACTACACCTTAAATTATTATTGCCGTGACTAAATGTTACCGGCTTTGGGGAACTGAGCGGGGTATCTTAGCTGATATAAAACAGGGTTGCAGAACACTTTTTGTCATAAATTTGCCTTACAGCCATGTTATAACTGCGCCGCTATGGATAAATACTTATATTTCTTACGTCATGCTACCGCAGAGGTGATCCGGCCAAATCAGCTGGACATAGACCGCTGCCTGATAGAAAAAGGTCGCTTACAGGCGCGCCGTGTTGCTGCTTTTATGCAACGTCACGGTATTGTCGCTGAAGCTGTGCTTAGCAGCCCTTACCCACGGGCTGTGCAAACGGCAGCTATTGCCTGCAAAGAAGCCGGTTTTGCTGCTGCCAGCGAGCAAGCCTGGCTGGCGCTGGAAACACCAACCGATGTTGCTTATGCCCACTTAACAGAGCAACTTACTACACTGCCGGCGCACAGCTTACTGGTGGGGCACGAGCCAGATTTCTCAGCCCTGATAAGCCGTTTGCTGGACAGCGATAAGCTATTGCTTAATATCCGCAAATCGTCGTTAACCTGTATTGGTTTTTGCAGTGAAAGCTGCCGCTTTGAATTGCAATGGTCAGTACCAGCGCGTTTTATGTAACAGCAGCAGTTTACCAACACGGCTGTGTTGCCATTAGCTGGGCAGTGCGGCAAAGTAAGTAAAACTTCCTCTATTTGCGGTTATGCAGCACTATTTATTTGTTTACGGCACTCTGCGGCAAAACGCCAACCATCCAATGCACCAGCTACTGGCACAATATGGCCGCTTTGTTGCTATGGCGCGTTATCAGGCCAGGTTGTATCAGGTAGATTATTACCCCGGCGCAGTGCCCTCCAATAATGCAGCCGATCAGATAGTGGGAGAGTTGTATCAGCTGCTACAGCCGGATCTTCTGTTACCCGCACTGGATAATTACGAAGAATGCAGCCCTCAGTTTGCCCAGCCACACGAGTATCGGCGTGAACAACAAAGCATCATGCTGGAGAATGGCGACAGTGTGGTCGCATGGGTGTATGTGTATAACCGCAGCACTGACGGGCTGACGTTAATTCAGAACGGTGATTTTCTGGCGCAGTAATACGCTGATAAAAAAGGCCGCATAGCGGCCTTTTTACATTACTAAAGCAGGTGCTTAGTGGCGGCTTTTAATGACGGAAGTGTCTTACACCGGTAAACACCATTGCCATGCTGTGCTCGTCTGCGGCGGCGATCACTTCGGCGTCGCGCATTGAGCCACCTGGCTGGATCACAGCGGTAATGCCGGCTGCGGCTGCAGCGTCGATACCGTCACGGAACGGGAAGAAGGCGTCTGAGGCCATTACTGAGCCTTTTACTTCCAGATTCTCATCAGCAGCCTTAATACCGGCGATTTTCGCACTGTACACGCGGCTCATCTGGCCGGCACCCACGCCTATCGTCATGCTGTCTTTGACATAAACAATGGCGTTGGATTTAACAAACTTAGCTACCTTCCAGCAGAACAGTAAGTCTTTTAACTCTTGTTCGGTCGGCTGGCGCTTGGTGACTACTTTTAAATCATCAGCAGTAACTTTGGCCTGATCGCGGTCTTGCAGCAGCATGCCGCCGTTTACTTGTTTAATATCCAGCGCCGGTGCAGCCGGGCTGAATTCGCCGCATACCAATAAACGCACGTTAGGCTTGGTGCCTACTACGGCAACGGCCGCAGCAGTCGCTGAAGGCGCAATAATCACTTCGACAAACTGGCGGCTGACAATTTCTTTCGCTGTGGTTTCATCCAGCTCGCGGTTAAAGGCAATAATGCCGCCAAAGGCTGAGGTTGGGTCGGTCTGGTAGGCGCGGTTGTAAGCGGCCAGAATAGAATCGCCAATGGCCACGCCGCACGGGTTGGCGTGCTTAACGATAACGCAGGCCGGTTCGGCGAATTCTTTTACGCACTCCAGTGCCGCATCAGTATCGGCGATATTGTTGTATGACAACGCCTTACCCCGCAGCTGTGTGGCGGTAGACACTGACGCTTCAGTAGCGCCGTCCTGTACATAAAACGCCGCGCTTTGGTGGCTGTTTTCGCCATAGCGTAAGTCTTGTTTTTTAACGAATTGGCTGTTGAAAGTACGCGGGAACTTAGTCGCCGGCTCTGCAGGTGTATCGTAGGCCGGTAACATAGCACCAAAGTAGTTGGCTATCATGCCGTCGTACTGTGCGGTGTGTTCAAAGGCGCTGATCGCCAGGCTAAAGCGGGTGGCATGGGTAGTAGCGCCGCCGTTGGCCTGCATTTCTGCCAGTACGCTGTCGTAGTCTTTGGCATTAACAACAATTGTCACATCTTTGTGGTTTTTTGCTGCCGCGCGCACCATAGTCGGGCCGCCGATATCGATATTTTCCACTGCATCTTCCAGCGTACAGCCAGGTTTGGCCACGGTGCTGGCAAACGGATACAGGTTTACTACCACTAAGTCGATAGGGCCGATATTGTTATCTGCCATCACCGCTTCATCTACGCCGCGCCGGGCTAAAATGCCACCGTGAATTTTCGGATGCAGGGTTTTCACCCGGCCGTCCATAATTTCCGGGTGGCCGGTGTAGTCAGAGACTTCAGTTACCTTAATGCCTTGCTCAGCCAGCAGTTTTGCGGTGCCGCCGGTAGACAGAATATCTACCTGTTGCGCGGCCAGCGCTCGGGCGAACTCTACAATACCGGTTTTGTCAGACACACTCAGCAGTGCGCGGCGGATGGGTCTTAATGTCGTCATGCTTAGACTCTCTTGTAGCTTGCAGAAATCAGATTTTAACCTAACCAATAAAAAAGCACCCGAAGGTGCTTAGTGGCGGGGCGCTGGCCCCGCGGTGGCATTAACTCATGCCGTACTGTTTTAGCTTCTTACGCAGCGTACCGCGGTTGATGCCCATCAGGTTGGCGGCGCGGGTTTGGTTGCCGCGGGTATATTTCATCACTTCTTCCAGTAACGGACGCTCTAATTCAGATAATACCAGTTCATATAAATCGTTAACGTCCTGACCGTTTAATTGCTGCAGGTAGTTAGCTACGGCTTTTTGCGCGGCAGTGCTTAAAGCTTGTGGCTTTTCCTGCGTTTGTACGTGGGCGTTAGTAATAAATGGCGAAGTAACGTTCGAATTAAACATTGCTTTTCTCTTTTACGTTAGGTTGCTGCTAGTTGATGAAAATAGTTATTTAAGGCGTCAAGCTGCTGTTTAGCACACTCAATGCCATTGAATTCACTACGAAAATCTCCGAGCGTGTCGTGCTCGGCTAAATACCAGCCCACATGCTTGCGGGCAATGCGGGAACCGGCATGCTCACCATAAAGTTGGTGTAAACCCTGCACATGTTCCTGCATGATCTGACGTACTTCGGCTATGCCGGGGGGCGCCAGTTTGTCGCCAGTGGCCAGGTAATGCACCACTTCGCGGAAAATCCATGGTCGTCCCTGCGCTGCGCGGCCAATCATAATGGCATCGGCACCGGTGTAATCCAGCACATAGCGTGCTTTTTCCGGCCCGGTGATGTCGCCATTAGCGATGACCGGGATCGACACACTTCGTTTAATGGCGCGGATGGTGTCATATTCCGCTTCACCTTTGTACATGCAGGCGCGTGTCCTGCCGTGTACTGCCAGCGCCTGTATGCCGTTATCTTCGGCAATACGGGCGATCTGAATACCGTTTCTGTGCTCTGGATCCCAGCCGGTGCGTATTTTTAACGTAACCGGTACCTTAACCGCATCGACTACAGCGCGCACAATTTGCTCGACTAACTCCGGGTATTGTAATAACGCAGAGCCAGCCAGTTTTTTGTTCACTTTTTTCGCCGGGCAACCCATGTTGATGTCGATAATATCGGCACCTATGTCAACATTGTATTGAGCGGCTTCAGCCATTTGCTGCGGATCGGCACCGGCAATCTGTACCGAGCGGATACCAGATTCCTGCCGGTGGCCCATGCGATTTTGTGATTTTTCGCTTTGCCATACCAGCGGGTTACTCGACAGCATTTCAGATACAGCTAATGCTGCACCAAAACGCCGGCAAAGCTCACGAAAAGTGTGATCGGTTACTCCGGCCATCGGAGCACAAATTACCTTGTTCGCTAACTGATATGGACCTATGCGCACCACTGAATCCAAGGCTCTACCCGTAAGGGGCGCTAAGTTTACGGATTTTTGCTGCCAAAGCAAAGGCTATTATTTAAACAAAAGTGTAAATTTACTGGCCTTTGCGGTCTTGACATTCGCTAAACGGCTGAAAATTGGTGTTTTGTATAGCTGAATTAACGGTGGCATGCGGGGTAGCGAAAATGAAAATTGTAGTGCTGTTGGTTTTGTGACCACGGAATTAGAGGGTAAACAGTACTTACACAGGACGAACCGCTTTACCCTAAACCAACCGTTGAAGGCATGGATGCCTGAGTCGAGCCTACAGGGACGTATTCACGGCGTGTTGGTGTGGGTAAAACGGTTTGGCCGGGCTATTTATTATATGCTAAGCACTGCCGGTCAGGTACCCAGCCAGTCTACCTGGCCGCGCGCTTGGCGCCGCTTAATCATCAGCTCTTCAATCAGCGGCGTTAAAATCAGCTCCATTGCCAAGCCCATTTTACCGCCCGGTACCACCAGTGTATTTACCCGTGACATAAAAGAGCCATTAATCATTTGCAGATAGTAGGGGAAATCAACGTGCTTAATACCGCGAAAGCGGATCACGACAAAGCTTTCATCCAGTGACGGTATATCTTTGGCGCTGAACGGGTTAGAGGTGTCTACGGTAGGCACGCGCTGAAAGTTAATGTGGGTGCGCGAAAATTGCGGCGTAATATGGTTAATGTAGTCGTCCATACTGCGCACTATGCTGGCCTGCACTGCCTCACGGCTGTGGCCGCGTTCAGAGGTATCGCGGATAATTTTCTGGATCCACTCTAAGTTAACTATTGGCACCATGCCGATCAGCAAATCAACGTGCTGGGCGACATTATGTTGCTCGGTGACGGCGCCGCCATGCAGGCCTTCGTAAAATAATAAGTCAGTATTGGCGCGCAAATCCTGCCAGGGGGTGAAAGTACCGGGTAACTGGTTGTAGGGCACGGCTTCATCAAAAGTATGCAGATAATGGCGTATTTTGCCGCAGCCGGTTTCGCCATAGCTGGCAAAGAAGTTTTCCAGCGCGCCAAAATCATTGGCTTCAGGGCCAAAGTAGCTAATGTACTTGCCAGCTTCTTTGGCTTTACGGATCTCTACTTCCATTTCCGGCCGGCTAAAACGATGGAAACTGTCGCCCTCAACAAAGGCTGCATCTATATCCAGCGTGCGGAAAATATGCTGAAAGGCGGTACAGGTAGTGCTGGTGCCGGCGCCGGAGGAACCGGTAATAGCAATAATAGGATTTTTGTGTGACATAGGCGCGGCCCGCTAAGTTAACTGAACCTCACCTTAAAGCATCCCGTTAAGCTGGTGCAACTGTTTATTGCTAAGTTAAGCATACAACTACCGCTAAGTTATTGAATTAACTTAGCGGTAGTTGTCAGATGGTATCAGAACTGAAAGGTGGCGATGAGAGGATCATGATCAGATGAGCGGTATGGCGTGGGCGCGTAAAGCAACTGTTGCAGATTGTCGCTTTTAAATTCCACGTTGTAATCCAGAAATACCGGTTCATCGGCGTTAATAGCCCAGTGCTGCATAGCGGCCAGTTTTTTCGCCAGCGCCGGGCTGGCCAGCGCATGATCCAGTGAACCGGTGCGGCCACGATAAACATACGAATACTGCGGGCCTGTTTCGGCTTTCAGGTATTTCCAGCCTTGTTGTTCCAGCATCCGCACCGGATCTTCCAGACGGTACGCATTTAAATCGCCGAGAATAATCTGTTTATCGGTTTTTACGCCGGTAGGTTGGCTGGCAAGCCAGTCACTCAGTGCCTTAGCTGATACAGTGCGCAGGGCGTTCCAGCATGCCTGGCCATCCTGCTGATCGGCATCTTTCGATGCGGCGTCTTTCGGGCAACTACCTTTGGATTTAAAGTGGTTGATGCTGACAGTAACCAGCTCATTTGACTGCAGATGACGGAAGCTTTGCGCCAGAGGAGGCCTGCTGCCCCAGTCAAAGGGTTTACTCAGCAATAT
The DNA here is from genome assembly GCF_900108485.1 of Rheinheimera pacifica. Taxonomy (GTDB): domain Bacteria; phylum Pseudomonadota; class Gammaproteobacteria; order Enterobacterales; family Alteromonadaceae; genus Alishewanella; species Alishewanella pacifica. Next base: position 404,127 of record NZ_FNXF01000001.1, read on the forward strand.
AGCGGCATTACCTTCCACGCTAACGCTTGACGGCCGGTACAGTAAAGCAACTTTAATGGCATCAGAACCGGGCTGCTGTTTAGTGATAATAAAGCGGTAAGGTTTGCTGGCCACTTTATTAAGTGCGTTAGTCAGGCTGGCCAAAGCGCCTTTTTGGCTGTAGCCATTGTTCTCTACTTCCAGCAGGCCAATGACATCGGCATCCAGCGCTGCCAGCGCTACTATCAACTTCGCCTGTTGCCGCTCCAACTCTGTGGCTGTGCTGGCACCGCGGCGGGTAGGGAAAGGTTGTGGCTGGCCTTCGCCATTAAAGTAGTTCAGCACATTAAAACTGGCGATACGCAGCGCTTTGGCGGGCTTTTGCTGCGGTTTTGCCGGGCGGGGATTGTGCACGCTGAACTGTGGCATTTTGGTTGGCAGCAGCCGGTAGCCACGTTCGTCTTGCAGCAATACACCTTCAACACCACTTAAGCTATCGCCGATACGTAAAGTGTTGTCTGCTGTTAAGCCGCCAGACGGAAACAATACCGGGTCCGGGTTTTGCTGGTACAGGCCATCGTCCAGTACCAGCATATGCCGCTCTTGTTGTACTGTAGCCAATGCGGTGGCGTCTTTGCCTGGCAGCATTATTTCAGTTGCTGTCATCAGGCGTTTATCAGCCAGTGTTATTTCACCATAGCGGCCCAGGCTGTAAGTGTCATTAACGGTAAGGGGCTGCTCAAAACGCAGCCATGCACCTTCTAACTGTTCCCAGTTTTGCCCGTCAGCCAGTGGCAGTTGCAGCGTAACCGGCTGGATGTCAGGTTTACTGCCGCAAACGCTGATCTGTGTCACTGTTGTCAGACTGGTCAGCTGATTAACTTCTGCCACAGAGCCTGTGATCTGCAGTAACTGGCCTGGCTGATAGGTTGCAGCGGAGTCAGGATCGGCAATAAACAAGCTATCAGAGGCGGTGGTATTACCGCGCTCAGTAGAGCGCAGTACCAAGCCGGCAGCTTTGCTATTGGGGTACACCACAGCAGTAACAACGCCGCGGGTGGTTAGCTGTTGGCCAAGCAGGGGGCTACTGTTGCCAGTGCCCTGAATGGCGGGTATCGCGGTAAACTGCGTGGTGCATTCGCTGGCAACCGCCGTGCTTAGCAAGGCGGTGCTCAATAGTAAAAACGGGCTTACCTTCATCACTACTTTTGCTCGCGGGCAATGGCACGGTAACCTATATCGGTGCGGCAGAACATGCCGTCCCAGCTGATTTTATCTGCCAGCTGATATGCCGCCTGTTGCGCTGCAGTGACATTGGCGCCCAAGGCTGTGGCACACAGCACGCGGCCGCCGTTGGTGACGACGTTAGTGCCTTTTAACTCAGTACCGGCATGAAATACCTTAGCGGTGTTACTGTCTGCGCCATCTAAACCGCTAATCACTTTGCCTTTGGCATAAGTATCAGGGTAGCCACCGGCGGCCAGTACTACGCCTACTGCGGCCTGCTGGCTAAACTGGATTTGTTTACCAGCCAGTGCAGTTTGGGTAGCCGCTAAACACAGCTCAACTAAGTCAGATTCCAGCCGCAGCATAATCGGTTGGGTTTCCGGGTCGCCAAAGCGGCAATTAAATTCCAGCACTTTGGCACTGCCATCCGGTGCTATCATCAAACCTGCATATAAAAAGCCGGTAAATACTGTACCTTCTGCCGCCATACCGTTTACGGTGGGGTAAATAACATTTTGCATTACCCAATCGTGTACCGCTGGTGTTACCACCGGTGCCGGCGAATAAGCCCCCATGCCGCCAGTGTTCGGGCCTTTGTCGGCGTTATCGCGCGCTTTATGGTCTTGCGATGAAGCAAACGGCAGGGCCGTAGTGCCATCAACCATTACAATAAACGAGGCTTCTTCGCCGGTTAAAAACTCTTCTACCACAACACGGCTGCCGGCATCGCCGAACTTATTGCCGGATAACATATCGTCAATTGCTGCCGCCGCTTCGTCTTGCGTTTGTGCAATGATCACGCCTTTACCTGCGGCTAAACCGTCGGCTTTAATTACTACCGGTGTGCCCAGCTTTTGCGCAAAGGCTTTAGCCGGGGCGGTTTCGGTAAAGTTTTGGTAAGCCGCAGTGGGAATGTTGTGGCGGGCTAAAAAGTCCTTGGCAAAGGCTTTAGAGCTCTCCAACTGCGCTGCGGCCTTGGTTGGGCCAAAAATAGCTAACCCGGCAGCGCGAAAGGCGTCAACTACGCCTTTGGCCAACGGGGCTTCCGGGCCAACAATGGTCAGCTCAATGTTTTCTTGTTGCGCAAAGGCCAGCAGCGCTGGCACATCATCTGCCGCAATCGCAACGTTGGTCAGGTTGCTTTCGCGGGCAGTGCCGGCGTTGCCCGGCGCGACATATACCTTGCTGGCTAAAGGTGACTGCGCTGCTTTCCAGGCCAGTGCATGTTCGCGGCCACCGCCGCCAATTACCAATACTTTCATTTAGCTTTCCGTTAGTTATTCAAAAAAAGTGTGCAATAAAGGTTATTCAGTATCCGCTTATTCAGTGACAGGTTTGCGAAACTTCAGTGTCATGCGGTCACTTTCGCCGATGGCCAGATATTTTTCTTTATCCTGCTCTTTTAAGCGCAGTACCGGTGGTAACGTCCAGACGCCGCCCGGATGATCTGCGGTATCTTTCGGGTTGGCATTTATTTCGCTGCTGCTGTCAAAAATAAAACCGGCTTTTTCTGCCAGCGTAATGGTTAACTGCTGCGGGAAATAGCCTGATTTCATCCATTCGCCGGTCATTTTGTCTGCCGGTAAGCGGTGTTCTACTACGCCCAGCACGCCACCGGGCTTCAATGCTTTATAAAAGTCTTTAAAAATGGCAACCATACCGTCATCTCCGCCATTGCTATACCAGTTATGCAGATTACGGAAGGTTAATACCACATCAGCACTACCAGCAGGGGCAATAGCTGAGCTGTTGTCCGGGGCAAAGTCGGTTAATTGCACACGGTTGTATATTGGGTTAGCAGCCAGTTTTTCGACAAAGGCGGCGCGGTTGCGTTTGTAATAATCGGAGGTACTGTCGGCAGGAAAATGCGCAGCATAGTAAGTGCCGTGCGCGGCCAGTAACGGTGCCAGAATTTCAGTGTACCAGCCGCCACCTGGGGATATTTCTACCACGGTGCTGTCGGGTTTAACCTCAAAAAACGCTAAGGTAGCAACCGGATTACGGTATTTATCGCGGGCGACATTTGCCGGGCTGCGTGTTGGATGATCTACTGCCAATTGTAAAGCTTCAGTGTGATCACCCTTACTGGCATCAGCATTAGCCAGTGGGCTTAACAGAACAGCGGACAGCGCAAGAGCAAGTTTTATTGTTTTCATCTTCGTGGTTCCCTGTTGTAAAAGTGGCGCTAGTGTAGCAAAACAATAGGCAAAAAGCAGGTTGCAGCGGCGCATTAATCTGCATTATTCAGATGGCCAGACTGCTATTTTCTCGTCAACAAATGCGCAAGGCTATGCTAGAATGCCAGCCCTTTTACGCGGGAAGCCTTATGTTAAACCAGATCCGTATCATTCTTGTGGGCACCACCCATACCGGCAATATTGGTTCGGTGGCCCGCGCCATGAAAACCATGGGCTTGTCAGCGCTGTATTTAGTGGCGCCTAAAGAGCTGCCCGACGGCCAGGCCTATGCACTCTCTGCCGGTGCCAGCGATATTTTAGCCAATGCTAAAGTGTTCGATACGCTTGAACAGGCGATAAGTGATTGTGGTTTAGTGGTAGGCAGCAGCGCGCGTTCACGCACGTTAAGCTGGCCAATGTTGGAGCCGCGTGAATGTGGTGTTAAAGCGGTGCACGAAGCGGCAACCCATCCGGTGGCGCTGGTGTTTGGCCGCGAAAGCAGTGGCTTAACCAATGAAGAGCTACAACTGTGTAACTACCACGTTTGTATTCCGGCTAACCCGGAATACAGCTCGCTAAACCTGGCGATGGCAGTGCAAATTGTCACTTATGAAGTGCGCATGGCCTGGTTACAACAAGCATTACAGCAGCAAACTGTTGATGATGTGGCCTACCCGAGCAGCGAGCAAATGAACAGCTTTTATCAACATCTGGAACAAACGCTGAACGACACCGGCTTTATTATCCGTCAGCACCCGGGTGTGGTTATGACCAAACTGAAACGTTTATTTACCCGGGCCCGGCCGGAAGAGGCTGAATACAATATACTGCGCGGCATTTTAACCTCAGTGCAGCGTTATGGCCGTAAGACACAGGGTGATAAGGAGTAGCGCATGTTTGCTGGTATCAAAGAAGATATCAAAAGTGTGTTTGAACGCGATCCGGCTGCACGTAGCAGCTTTGAGATATTAACCACTTACCCTGGTTTGCATGCCATTTGGTGGCATCGTGTCTGTCATAAATTGTGGAGCGGCAACTGGAAATGGCTGGCACGTTTTTTAAGCACTATTGCCCGCTGGCTTACCGGTGTTGAAATTCATCCAGGTGCCAAAATCGGCCGGCGTTTTTTTATCGATCACGGTATGGGTGTGGTGATTGGCGAAACGGCTGAAATTGGTGATGACGTTACCCTGTATCATGGCGTAACACTGGGCGGCACCAGCTGGAACCCGGGCAAACGTCACCCCACTTTAGGTAATGGGGTGGTTATTGGTGCCGGTGCTAAGGTGCTGGGTCCGTTAATAGTGGGCGAAAATGCCCGCATCGGCTCTAATGCCGTAGTGGTAAAAGATGTACCGGCAGGTAGCACCGTAATTGGCATTCCGGGCCGTATTGTGGCCAAAGCCGATGTTGAGGTCAGTGCAGAGCGCAAACAACTGGCACAAAAGTTTGGTTTTGACGCCTATGCCGTGGCAGCAGATAACCCCGATCCGGTTGCCAATGCTATAGGCCGTATGCTGGACCATATTCAACTGTTGGATACCAAAGTCGGTGAGCTGTGCCACAGCGTCAATCAGCTCGGTGGCAATGTCTGTGAAGAAGTACCGACAGTGAATATTGAAGAAGAAGACTTTAAGTTAGCGGAACAGCGCGCGGCGCAAGAGCGCAAACGTGACGTAGAGGCCTTTGATCCAACCATCTAACGGAACCTTAATCCTGAATACCTGACTAATGCAGTAGGTTATTAATACTTGACTAAAACAGTCGGGAATGTACAATGGCGCCATTGTTTTCAGGGAGCAAAGCATGAGATTAACATCGAAAGGCCGCTACGCGGTAACGGCTATGCTGGATGTAGCCTTACACACAGCAACCGGGCCGGTGCCACTGGCTGATATTTCAGAGCGTCAGGGTATTTCGTTGTCATATCTTGAGCAATTGTTTGCCCGCTTACGTAAACAGGGTTTGGTTAGCAGTGTGCGCGGGCCGGGTGGCGGTTATCAGCTGGGCCGTGAGGCTGGCAGTATTTCAGTATCAGATGTGATAAGCGCGGTGGATGAGTCGGTAGACGCTACCCGCTGTCAGGGTAAATCTGACTGCCACAGCGGTACCCGTTGTTTAACCCATACTCTGTGGAGTGATTTAAGTCACCGCATTGAAGATTTTCTTACCGGCATTACGCTGGGCGAGCTGGTAAATAAGCAAGATGTACAATACCTGGCAAAACGGCAAAACAGCCGTATTGTAAAGAATCCGGCAACTGATATCGAAGTCAGCTGCCAGCTGTAGGCAACACGGAGCAAATAATGAAGCTACCTATTTATCTGGATTACGCTGCAACTACCCCGGTCGACGCCCGGGTAGCAGAGAAAATGATGCAGTTTTTAACAATGGACGGCGAGTTTGGTAACCCGGCGTCGCGTTCGCATCGTTTTGGCTGGCAGGCAGAAGAAGCGGTAGAAATTGCCCGCAGCCAGATTGCAGAGCTGGTAAATGCTGATCCACGCGAAATTGTATTCACCTCAGGTGCTACCGAATCAAATAACCTGGCCATTAAAGGCGCTGCCGATTTTTACCGTAAAAAAGGTAAGCACCTGATTACGGTAAAAACCGAACATAAAGCCACGCTGGACACCATGCGTCAGCTGGAGCGTGAAGGCTATGAGGTAACTTACCTTGAGCCGCAAACCGATGGTATGGTTACTGTTGCGATGTTGGAAGCGGCTATCCGCCCGGATACATCAGTAATTAGCGTAATGTTTGTTAATAACGAAATTGGTGTGGTGCAGGACATTGCTGCCATTGGCGAGCTGTGCCGCAGCAAAGGTATTATTTTCCATGTTGATGCGGCACAAGCTGCAGGCAAGCTGGATATTGACTTACAAGCGCTGAAAGTAGATTTAATGTCGTTCTCCGGCCACAAGGCTTATGGCCCTAAAGGTATTGGCGCCTTGTTTGTGCGGCGTAAACCCCGTATCCGCTTAGAAGCGCAGATGCACGGTGGCGGCCATGAACGTGGTATGCGTTCAGGCACTTTACCAACGCACCAGATTGTCGCCATGGGTGAAGCCTTCCGTTTAGCTAAGCTGGAAATGCACGACGAAATTAAGCGTATTACTGCGCTGCGCGATCGGCTGTTAAACGGCGTAAAAGATATTGAGCAGGTGTTTTTAAACGGCAACCGTGAACAGCGCGTGCCACATATTACCAATATCAGCTTTAACTATGTTGAAGGTGAGTCGCTGATTATGGCATTAAAAGACATCGCCGTATCGTCAGGCTCTGCCTGCACTTCAGCCAGCCTGGAACCATCTTATGTGCTGCGCGCCCTGGGTATGAGTGACGAGTTGGCACACAGTTCTATCCGTTTCAGTATCGGCCGTTATACTACCGAAGAGCAGATTGATCACACGATTAAAATTGTGCACCAGGCGATTGAAAAACTGCGTGCAATGTCACCACTGTGGGACATGTACAAAGACGGCGTCGATTTAAACACTGTGGCCTGGGTTGCGCACTAAGCGCACTGGCTGCACATTGAGGTAACTATCATGGCATACAGTAATAAAGTAATCGATCACTACGAAAACCCGCGCAATGTTGGCTCATTTGATAAAGATGACGACACTGTTGCTACCGGTATGGTAGGTGCACCAGCATGTGGCGACGTAATGAAGCTGCAAATTAAAGTTAATGCTGCTGGCATCATCGAAGATGCAAAATTTAAAACCTACGGCTGTGGCAGTGCTATTGCTTCCAGCTCTCTGGTAACAGAGTGGGTAAAAGGCAAAAGCCTGGACGAAGCGCAGCAAATTAAAAATACTGACATTGCTCAGGAGCTGGCGCTGCCACCGGTAAAAATTCACTGCTCTATTCTGGCAGAAGATGCCATTAAAGCAGCGATTGCTGATTATAAGCAAAAACACGGAGGCTAAATACTATGGCTATTTCGATGACAACGGCAGCCGCCGAGCGGGTACGCAGCTTTTTGCAAAACCGTGGTAAAGGCGTGGGTTTACGGGTAGGTGTTAAAACTACCGGTTGCTCGGGCCTGGCTTATGTACTGGAGTTTGTCGATACGCTCAACGACGATGATCAGGTGTTTGAACAAGACGACCTGAAGCTGATTGTCGACGGTAAAAGCCTGGTATATATAGACGGCACCCAGCTGGACTTTGTTAAAGAAGGCCTGAATGAAGGTTTCCAGTTTAACAACCCGAACGTTAACGGCGAATGTGGTTGTGGCGAAAGCTTTACTGTTTAAGTACTTAATCCAAGTAACTAATTTAAACATCTAAGGGCCGGATGAATTACTTTCAGCTGTTTAATCTGCCGGCGAAGTTCGACCTCGACTTAACTGAGCTGGGGTCGCGCTATCTTAAGCTGCAAAAGCAGTTCCACCCGGATCAGCACAGTAGCGGTTCGGAGCGGGACAAACTATTGGCCGTGCAACAAACTGCCAATATTAACGATGCTTATCACAGCTTAAAGCAGCCATTAATGCGGGCAGAACATTTGCTGGCACTGCGCGGTTTAAAAATAAGCCACGAGCAGCGCAGCTTTACTGATCCGCTGTTTTTAATGCAGCAAATGGAGCTGCGCGAGCAACTGGCTGAAATAGACCAGAGCGCCGATCCCGATGCGGTTATTGACACTATAGAGCGCCAGTTGCAGCAGCAGAAAAAACAGTTGTTACAGCAGTTGGCTACGGCGTTAGACAGTGAAACCGCTGAGCAGGATCAACAGGCAGCAGACCTGATCCGTAAACTAAAATTCTTCTTTAAGCTGCAGCAAGAGCTGGAGCTGATAGAACAGCAACTACAAGACTAAACAACACTATGCTATTACAAATCGCAGAGCCCGGACAAAGCGCTGCGCCGCATCAGCACAAGCTGGCGGCCGGTATTGACCTTGGCACCACCAACTCACTGGTGGCAACAGTACGTAGCGGCGAAGCCAGAACGCTGGTTAACAGCCAAGGGCGCGATATGCTGCCGTCGGTGGTGCGGTATACCGCAGATAGCGTGGTGGTAGGTGATGCTGCCATGGCATCAGCGATAAATGACGCTGAAAACACCATAGTGTCAGTAAAACGCCTGATGGGTAAAGGTTACAACGAAACCCTGGCGTTAAAAGACAAAGTGCCGTATCAGCTGATCGATCAGCAAGGTTTAGTTGCCATTAATACCGTGCAGGGCGTAAAAAACCCGGTGGAAGTATCGGCCGAAATTCTGGCCACGCTGGCTAACACGGCCAGTGAAACCTTAGGTGGCGAATTAAACGGCGTGGTAATTACCGTACCAGCCTATTTTGATGACGCCCAGCGCCAGGCCACTAAAGATGCCGCCAAACTGGCCGGTTTAAATGTGATGCGCCTGCTAAATGAACCCACAGCAGCAGCACTGGCCTACGGCCTTGATTCCGGCCAGGAAGGTGTGATTGCAGTATACGATTTAGGCGGCGGCACCTTTGATATCTCTATCCTGCGTTTACGCCGTGGTGTGTTTGAAGTATTGGCCACCGGCGGTGACTCAGCCCTTGGTGGTGATGATTTCGACCATGCTATTGTCGGCTATTTGCAGCAACATACCGGTGAAGCTGAGTTATCACATCAGGCAATGCGGCAGTATTTAACCACAGCGCGCAGCATTAAAGAGCAGTTAACCGACAGCGATACGGTCAATTTTTCTTTGCCTGTGGCAGGCCGCCAATTCAGCGGTACGCTAAGCAAAACAGAATTTGAACAGCTGGTAGCACCGCTGGTTAAAAAAACCATTCGCGCTTGTCGCCAGGTGCTGCGCGACGCTGGTTTAACCAGCGATGAAATTGTTAAAGTAGTGATGGTTGGCGGCTCTACCCGAGTGCCGTTGGTGCGCACTGAAGTGGCCACATTTTTTGCCACTGAACCGCTTACCTCTATTGATCCGGATAAAGTGGTGGCAATAGGCGCAGCTATTCAGGCCAATGTGCTGGTAGGCAATAAAGCCGATGGCGATACGCTGCTACTGGATGTGATCCCGCTATCGCTCGGCCTTGAAACCATGGGCGGCTTAACCGAAAAAATTATTCCGCGTAACACTGTAATACCGGTAGCGCGGGCACAGGAATTTACCACCTTTAAAGACGGCCAAACGGCGATGGCACTGCATGTGGTGCAGGGCGAGCGTGAGCTGGTAGAAGACTGCCGCTCACTGGCGCGGTTTGAACTGCGTGGCATACCTCCACTGCCAGCCGGTGGTGCCCATATCCGCGTTACTTTTCAGGTAGATGCCGACGGTTTATTAAGTGTTACCGCACAGGAAAAATCTACTGGTGTGCAGGCCAACATTCAGGTCAAACCCTCTTATGGTTTAAGTGATGACCAGGTTGCCACTATGCTAAAAGGCTCGATGCAGTATGCGCGCCAGGATATGCAGCTGCGGTTATTACGTGAACAGCAGGTAGAAGCCGAACGGGTACTGGAAGCGGTGTCACAAGCGCTTAAAGCCGATGCGGCCTTATTAAGTGCGCAGGAGCTGACCAATATTAACCAGGCGCTGACAACCCTCGCAGAGGTAAAACAAGGTGATGATACCGCGGCTATTAAAGCGGCGATTGAGCATACCAACACATTAACTGATGACTTTGCCGCCCGGCGCATGGATCAATCAATCCGTAGTGCGTTAACAGGCCATAACGTGGACGAGGTATAACAAATGCCACAAATCGTATTTTTACCCCATGCCGAGCTGTGCCCTGATGGTGCCGCAGTTGAAGCCAAAGCTGGTGAAACGGTATTGGATGTGGCGCTACGCAGCGGCATTTCGATAGAGCATGCCTGTGAAAAATCCTGCGCCTGCACCACCTGCCACGTTATCGTGCGCGAAGGGTTTTATTCACTAAATGAGAGTGAAGAACTCGAAGACGATATGCTGGATAAAGCCTGGGGCCTGGAACCTGAATCACGCTTAGGCTGTCAGGCGCGTATTGCTGATGAAGACCTGGTGGTAGAAATTCCAAAGTACACCGTCAATATGGTCAGCGAAGGCCACTGATTTACCTGCCTTGGTAACGAAACGGCCCGCAGGGCCGTTTTTTTATGCCAATAATCTGTTCTTACTCAATAAAACCAGCGCTTTGCTGGTGATTAATGATGGTTAGGCTAGGATTTGGAAGACAACGATAACAGACGGAGTAACTATGTTAAAAAAATCTCTGATAGCGGTGACATTATCAAGCTTACTGATCGCACCGGCGTATGCTGATCTGACTATAAATGGCTTTGCGTCAATTAAAGCCGGTATAACACTGGACAGCGACGACACCCTGTATGGTTATGATGATAGCCTGGACTTTAAAAATGAGAGTTTATTTGCTGTACAGCTAATGTCAGATTTGGGTGAAAAGCTGTCTGTTACTGCGCAGCTAATGGGGCGCGGTGCAGAAGACTTCGATGTTGAATTTGAATGGGCTTTTATCAGTTATCAGCTTACTGACGAAATACGTATTAATGCTGGCCGTTTACGCACGCCGTTTTATAAATACTCTGACTTTCGCGATGTGGGTTACGCCTACGACTGGCTACGTGTACCACAAAGCGTTTATGGCTTAGGCTTTGATAATATTGAGGGTATATCTTTTTACCACACCACGCAGTTAGGCAGCTTTGATTCTAACCTGCAGTTAATTGCCGGAGCTTACGATGGCGATGCCACAGTCAGCGGCAATAATGTTGATGCCGAGATAAAAAATGTACTGGGCGTGGCCTGGGAGTTGGGTCGCGACTGGTACAGCCTGCGTGCTGCCTATTTGAGGGGCAAGGTAACCATTGATGCTCAAAGCGCCCAGTTACAGCCCGGTGTTACTTTTGGCGATTTTTTTGCAGGTTTATCCGGTGCGGGTTTTGGTGCGCTAGTAAACGAGATTGATATTAACGAAGAAGATGGTGCTTTTTTCGGCGTCGGTTTTACTGCTGACAAAGACGATTGGCTGCTGGTGGCCGAGTACACCACGGTAAAAGTAGACAATAGTTTTATTGCCGATCAGAAAAACTTCTACGTATCGGTTGGTCATCGTTTTGATAGCATAACGCCCTATGTCTCTTATGAGAAAGAAGATAATGAGGCCAAAACAGAAATATACGCCCCTTACCTGGCAACATTGCCACCACAATTGTTATTGCCGGTAGCGGGCATAGTGCAAAGCCAGGCCCGTAAAGCAACCACTTACAATCTGGGGTTACGTTACGACTTCCATCCTTCAGCGGCGTTTAAACTGCAGTACAGCTCTGAAGATAATAAAATCGCTGATCTGCGTCAGGATGTACTGGCGTTTGGCGTAGATTTGGTATTTTAAGGGGGCCTTATGCGTACAATTAAAACAGTCTTGTTGCTGGCAACCCTGTTATCCGGCGCGGCTATTGCAGATATTGCTGTAGTGGTTAACCCGGCCAATGCCAATGCGGTGTCAGCAGATGATTTGAACCGTTTGTTTTTAGGCCGGGCCAGCAGTTTTGCCGATGGCAGCAAAGCCACGCCGTTGAATATGGCCGAAGGTACGGCAGCACGTGATGAGTTTGACAGCAAAGTGCTGAATCGCTCCGCTGCCCAGCTAAAGGCCTACTGGTCAAAGTTAGTATTTACCGGTAAGGGCACACCACCGAAAGAACTGGCTGATGATGCTGCGGTTAAAGCCGCTGTTGCTGCCGACAGCAGCGCTATTGGCTATATCAGTAGCGCCAGTGTTGATAGCAGTGTGAAAGTGGTTGCCAGCTTTTAAACACGTCATTGTCATAATCAGCCGCGATACTGAAGGTTCAATACCTAAGTTCGCGGCTTTTTTGTCAGCAAAAATAGGTTTTTTTTTGCAACTAGCGTATAATTTGCCGCCTTAAATTTGAATCATTCAGTTTAATTACCCACTTAATCAGGAGCCTGTTATGGCGTTAGAGCGTACTTTTTCAATTATCAAGCCGGATGCTGTTGCCAAGAACGTAATTGGTGCTATTTACAACCGTTTTGAGTCTGCCGGTTTACGTATCGTTGCCGCTAAAATGCTACACTTAAGCAAAGAGCAAGCTGAAGGTTTCTATGCTGAGCACAGCGCGCGTCCATTCTTTGGTGCTTTAGTGTCTTTTATGACCTCTGGCCCGGTAATGGTACAAGTGCTGGAAGGTGAAGACGCTGTGCGTAAACACCGTGAAATCATGGGTGCTACTAACCCGAAAGATGCGTTAGCCGGTACTTTACGTGCTGATTACGCCGCCAGCATCGACGAAAATGCTGTGCACGGTTCAGACGCTGCCGCTTCTGCCGCGCGTGAAATTGCTTACTTCTTCACTGAAGCTGAGCTGTGTGCCCGTACCCGTTAAGCGTTAATCGCCTGCGGTAACGGACTAAGGGGGCAACAGCCCCCCTTAGTGCATGTTGGTACAGTGTTTTATGGCTATTGTTTATTGTGGTAAGGAGCGCTCTGCAAATGACTGAGCAGCAAAACAAAATTAATTTACTTGATTTAACCCGTGCGCAAATGCAGCAGTTTTTCGTCGATATGGGCGAAAAGCCGTTTCGTGCTGATCAGGTAATGAAATGGATTTACCACTTCTGTATCGATGATTTCGATAAGATGAGCAATATCAATAAAGTATTGCGGGAAAAACTTAAAGCCCGTTGTGTGATAGAAGCGCCGGTAGTCGTAACGCGCCAAGACAGCAGTGATGGCACCATTAAGTTTGTTATGGGCTTAAGTGGTGGCCAGGAAGTAGAAACGGTGTGGATCCCGGAAAAAGACCGCCGCACCCTGTGTGTGTCATCTCAGGTGGGTTGTGCGCTGGACTGCTCGTTCTGCTCTACCGCGCAGCAAGGCTTTAACCGTAACCTTAGCGTGGCAGAGATTATTGGCCAGGTGTGGCGCGTGGCGCAAATCATCGGTAGTTATGGCGATACCGGCGACAAACCGGTTACTAACGTGGTGATGATGGGCATGGGCGAACCATTGCTTAATCTGAACAACGTGGTACCGGCAATGGAATTAATGCTGGAAGATTTCGGCTTTGGCTTATCAAAGCGCCGCGTAACCTTAAGCACCTCTGGTGTGGTGCCTGCGCTGGATTTACTGCGTGATAAAATTGACGTGGCGCTGGCTATCTCGTTACACGCGCCAAACAACGAGTTGCGTAATGAACTGGTACCGGTAAACCGCAAGTACCCGATGGAAGAATTCTTAGCTGCTTCAAGGCGTTATGTTGCAAACTCGAAGGCCAATGATAAGGTTACCGTAGAGTACGTCATGCTGGATGGTGTGAACGATAGCATGGAGCAGGCGCACGAATTGGCGCATGCGCTGAAAGATACGCCATCGAAAATTAACCTGATCCCGTTTAACCCTTATCCGGGTTCACCATACAAGCGTTCGAGCAATTCCCGGATTGACAGATTTAACAAAGTCTTACAAGAATACGGCTTTACTGTTATTGTACGTAAAACCCGCGGCGACGATATTGACGCCGCTTGCGGCCAGCTGGTTGGCGATGTGATCGACAGAACAAAACGATTGATCAAAAAGCAGCAGAAAGGCCAACCTATAGCAGTAAAAATGCTGCCATAAAGCAAGGAAGGGCGCGTGTTAAAGCAGAGATTTTTCATTGGTGTAGCACTGTGTAGTGTTTTAGCACTGGCCGGATGTGTGTCAGAGCAAACCTATGTCGGTAGTGATAAGCCAGTGTCAGATCGCTCCTTTGACAATATAGAAGCCGCCCGCACCCGCATTTCGCTGGGTCTGAACTACCTGCGCCGGGGGGACACCTCGCAAGCTAAATATAATCTGGAACGGGCCCGCAGCTTCGCGCCTAATTCAGCTGAAGTGCACAGTGCTCTGGCATATTATTATCAAAGTGTTGGCGAAGACAAACAGGCGGAAGAGTATTTTCGCCTGGCCATCCAGAAAGACGCTAATTATGCTGATGCCTATAACAACTACGGTGCTTTTTTGTGCCAGCTGCATCGCTATGATGAAGCCGAGCAGTTATTGCTAAAGGCGATTAGCCGGCCAGGTTATATTCGCGTAGCGGACAGCTATGAAAACCTGGCGTTGTGTAAGTTGCAGCAAAATAATTTCAGTAAAGCCAAAACCTATCTGGACAGCTCCGTCAGCCATAACACTACCCGCATTACCTCGCTGACTATGCAAGCCGGATTATCCTACGCTATGGGGGATAATCGCGCCGCGAAAAACCAGTTAGACCGTATTTCACGCCTTGGCCGGGTTTCTGCCCGTACAGTATTGCTAAGTTACCTGATTGCCGAAAAAAGCGGTGATCGTGACACTATGCAAAGCGCTGAGCAGTTATTGCTGACGCTATACACGGACTCGCCGGAAACCCGGTTATTGTTGCAGGGCCGTTTAGCTGACAGCGAATTTGAACAACTGCGCGAGCGCTATAAAGACAGCCTGATGGCCAATATTGTGTTGCCGGATGACAGCGCAAAGCAACAAGTACCCACCCAGCCGGTAGATAACCCGAAGTTGAAAATAGTCAAACGCAAAACGGCTGAAGCAGATACTCAGGTTGCTGCTGTGGTGGCGCAAAAACCCGTTAAAAAAGCCACGCCAGTGCCCTCTGCCGTAGCGCCAGCATCAGCTGCTGCGCCAGCTCAGTCACTGAATAACAGTACCAGCGCTATTGCCGGTAGTTTAACGCAAAATAGCGCTGCGCTAACAACAGCGGCACCGCAGCCTGTAAGCTTACCGCAGGAAACTGCGACACCTAATGCAGCAACAGCGTCAGTGACCGGGCCAGAAACATCGGCAACCAGTAGCGTGCCGTTTCATATCGTAAAAGAGGCTGAGTCGTTATATGCCATCTCTGTGCAGCATAATATCCGTTTGCCGAGTCTGATGCAGTGGAACCAGCTAACACCGGCTTCAGTAATTAAGGCCGGACAAAAAATATGGCTGGCTGAGGTTAGCCCTGAACAACTGCAGGCGGCGCAACCGGCCAGTAAGCCCGCGGTTATCCAGCAGGATATCAGCTCGCCTTATCATCAGGTAGCAAGCGGTGAAACCATGTTTGCTATTTCTTATCGCTATAACATCCGGCTGGACAGGTTTCTCAGCTGGAACAATCTAACCGAGCAAAGCAGGCTTAAGGTTGGGCAGCAGGTGTATATTGTCGACCCGGCCAGTATTGAACAATGAATAAAGAACCCGAAAATGAAACAGTAGCAGAGATCAGCGTAGGCCAATTGCTGCGTCAGGCGCGTGAACAGCGCAAACTGACCATACAGCAGGTAGCGTTGCAGCTGAACCTCAAAGCAGAGCAGGTCGAGCGGCTGGAGCAGGATCAACCCGACGGCCGCACTCTTGAAACCTTTGCCCGTGGTTATGTGCGTGCTTATGGTCGCTTGTTGAAACTGCCTGAAACAGAACTGATGGCCGCACTTAGCCGCCAAACGGGTTCTGCCGCATCTACTGCCAAACCCATGCGTACCTTTTCTAATCGTACCGCCCATCAGGCGACAGAAAACCGTTTTATGTGGCTGACTTATGCCATTATCGCGTTGTTGCTGGTGTTGTTATTTGTCTGGTGGTGGCAAAGCGCGCGTGAAAATACCGCAGATAGCAGCTCAATACCAGCCAGCCAGCCAGTTGAGGCCAGAACCCAGCCAGTATCGCCGCAGCCAACAACAGAAGTGCCGGCCGCGCAGGCTACAGATGAACAAGCCGCTAGCATGGGTAGTGCAGCAGATAATGCCATTTCCGAGCAACAACTGAATGAAATGTTGCAGCAACTGGTACCACCATCAACAGAGCCGGTGCCTGCGGTTGAAGTGCCGCAGCTGGACACACTGGAAATGCGCTTTAGCGAAAACTGCTGGATAGATGTGGTTGATGCTGAAGGTAACCGGGTAGCTTATGGTACTAAGCAGGCAGGTTATATTATGCAGCTTACCGGTAAGGCGCCTTTTGTTATTACTTTGGGCAACCCTAGTGTGGTGAGAATTAATTTTAATCAGCAAGCCTTTGATATGTCAGCCTTTCCAGGTGGCAGAGTGGCCAAATTTACTATTCCCGAGTCAGAATAAGCATGTTTGCAGAAAATCCTATTAAACGCCGTCAAAGTACGCAAATCCGGGTAGGCAACGTATTGATTGGTGGTGATGCGCCAATAGCAGTGCAGTCTATGACTAACACCCGCACTACCGATGTTGCCGCTACCGTTGCCCAAATTCAGGCTATTGCCAAAGCTGGCGCTGATTTGGTGCGGGTATCAGTGCCAACCATGGAAGCTGCTGAAGCCTTTAAGCTGATTAAGCAGCAGTCACCGATACCGCTGGTGGCCGATATTCATTTTGATTACCGCATTGCACTAAAAGTCGCTGAATACGGTGTAGATTGTCTGCGTATTAACCCGGGCAATATTGGCCGCGAAGATCGTATCCGTGCCGTAGTAGATTGCGCACGGGACTACAATATCCCCATTCGTATTGGTGTAAATGGTGGCTCGCTTGAAGCTGACATCCAGGAAAAATACGGCGAACCCACGCCACAGGCACTGGTAGAGTCAGCCATGCGGCATGTCGATATTCTCGACCGGCTGAATTTTGATCAGTTTAAAGTCAGCGTTAAAGCATCAGATGTATTTCTGGCTGTTGGCGCGTATCGTTTACTGGCACAGCAAATTAAGCAGCCGCTGCATTTGGGAATTACCGAAGCCGGTGGTGCCCGTGCCGGGGCAGTAAAATCGGCCATTGGCCTGGGTATGTTACTGGCTGAAGGTATTGGCGATACATTGCGGATATCACTGGCGGCTGATCCGGTTGAAGAGGTAAAAGTTGCCTTTGATATTTTAAAATCCCTGCGCATTCGCTCACGCGGAATTAATTTTATTGCTTGCCCCAGCTGCTCGCGCCAGGAATTTGATGTGATCAAAACCATGAACCAGCTCGAAGAGCGGCTGGAAGATATTACCGAGCCTTTAACCGTGTCGGTGATAGGTTGTGTGGTGAATGGCCCGGGCGAAGCTTTGGTGTCTGATCTTGGCGTTGCCGGTGCCAGTAAAAAAAGTGGTTTTTACATTAACGGCCAGCGGCAAAAGCTGCGGCTGGACAATGAGCAGGTGGCTGATCAGCTCGAACAGCAGGTACGTGAATACCTGCAGCAAAAAATTGCGGTGCGTCAGCTGGATTAAGCCGGGCAACAGGCTTGGTGTTTAGCCATGTTACGCCTATAATCGCGGCTGTTTTTTAACTCAAACCGATGGAAGTTTAATTTTGTCGAAGCAAATTCAGGCCATTCGCGGTATGAACGATTGCCTGCCGCAGGACACTGTAGCCTGGCAATATGTTGAACAGACCCTGCGCCAGACAGTGGCCAGCTATGGTTACAGCGAAATTCGTTTTCCTATTGTTGAGATGACCGAGCTGTTTAAGCGCTCAATTGGCGAAGTAACCGACATAGTGGAAAAAGAGATGTACACCTTTGCTGATCGCAATGGTGACAGCCTAACACTGCGCCCGGAAGGCACCGCCTGTTGCGTACGCGCCGGTAATGAGCATGGTTTGCTGTACAATCAGGAACAACGGCTATGGTACACCGGGCCAATGTTTCGCCATGAACGGCCACAAAAAGGCCGCTATCGGCAGTTTCATCAGTTTGGCCTGGAAGCTTTTGGTATTGCCAGTGCCGATATTGATGCTGAAGTGATTATGCTAAGTGCACGGCTGTGGCAGCAACTGGGCTTAACGCCTTATGTAAAGCTGGAGCTGAACTCGTTGGGGTCCAGCGAAGCGCGGGCCGCGTATCGTGATGCGCTGGTAGCCTATTTAGAACAACATAAAGCTGCACTGGATGAAGATAGCCTGCGCCGTATGTATAGCAACCCGCTTAGGGTGCTGGATAGCAAAAATCCGGCACTGGCAGATATATTAGCTGCTGCGCCTAAGCTGGCAGATTATCTGGACCAGGATTCAGCAGAGCATTTTGCCCGTTTAAAGCAGTTGCTGACGCAAGCAGGCATTGAATTTAGCGTAAACCCACGTTTGGTACGCGGGCTGGACTACTACAACAAAACCGTATTTGAATGGGTAACTACAGAACTCGGCGCACAAGGTACTGTTTGTGCCGGTGGCCGTTACGATGGTTTAGTTGAGCAATTAGGTGGCAAAGCCACGCCAGCGGTAGGCTTTGCGCTGGGGCTGGAGCGGCTGGTGTTACTGCTGCAAACACTGCAGTTACTACCTGCACTGCCGTCCGTTGCTGATATTTACCTGATGGCACTTGGCGAACAGGCTGAACTTGCGGTACTTTCTGTTGCCGAAAGGCTGCGTGCCAGCTTGCCGGATAAACGCATTATGGTGCATTGTGGCGGCGGCAACCTGAAAAAACAAATTAAGCGGGCTGATAAATCCGGTGCGGCCATTGGATTGATCATCGGCGAAGATGAACTGGCACGTGGTGAAATCACAGTAAAATGGTTACGTGAAGACAAACCGCAACAAACAATTTTATTAACAGAACTGGCGAATACGCTGGCCCTTACAGCATAACGGGCCTTTGACGTAAAACGGAGCAACGCAGTGGAAATTTACAGCAGTGAAGAACAACAGGTAGAAGCAATTAAACGTTTTTGGCATGAGTACGGCAAAGCGATCCTCGCTGGTGTGGTACTGGGCCTGGCGGCATTATATGGTTTTCGTTACTACCAGGCCGAGCAGCGCAACACTGCTGAACAGGCATCAACGGCATATAACCAGTTACTGCAACAACGTGAAGCCGGCAGCAGTGAAGACTGGCTGACTCAGGCGCAAAGCTTTGTGGCGGGATCTAAAGGCGACAATTACGCTGTGCTGGCGGCGTTGATAACGGCAAAAGAAGCAGTAACAGCTAAAAACTATGATGTGGCAACACAGCAGTTGAACTGGGTACTGGCTAATGCCAAACAACCGGCATTACTGGCGGTAACTCAACTGCGTCTGGCGAAATTGCAACAGGAACAGGGTAGCTATGATGCGGCGCTGAAAACACTGGAAAAAGCCATGCCAGCGAGTTTTGCTTCTTTGCAGGCTGAACTTAAAGGTGACATTCTGGTACTGGCAGAAAAACTGCCAGAGGCAAAAGCAGCCTATCAACAAGCGCTGGCAACTGCAGGACAAAATCAGCAGTTGCTTCAGATCAAGCTGGACGAGCTGGCGCACGTCACTGCAGTGTAAAGAGGTAAGCGTGAAATTACAGTTAAAACAGGTCTTGCTGCTTAGTGCAGTTATACTTGCCGGATGTTCCAGCAAAGAAAAGCTGGTATTACCGCCGGTACAGAACAGCATCGATCCTGATGTAGTATGGAGCACCAGTATAGGTTCAGGTGTTGCGCATTATGAATCGTCGTTAACACCTATTATTGTCGGTGATACCGTATACGCTGCCAGCCGTGAAGGCCTGGTTGCCGCGTATAACCTGGAAAATGGTAAGCGTAAATGGCAGTTTGATTTGCGCAAACCTGCCGGCAGTTCGTTCTGGCGTGGCATTAGTGATGTCTGGTCTGGCGATAACGCCCGTATCGCTGGCGGTTTAAGTTACGGTTACGACAAAATCTATTTTGGCACTGAAAACGGCGATGTGGTTGCCTTATCTGCGGATGGTGAACTGGTATGGCGCTCAGAGGTAAAAGGCGAAGTACTGGCCAGGCCTGCAGTAGGCGAAGGCCTGGTGGTAGTGGCGACCGGTGCCGGTACTCTGGTGGCACTGCACCCGGACACAGGTGAAGAACGTTGGCAGTTTGAAAACGAACAGCCGGCGCTTACTCTGCGTGGCGTCAGCGATCCGGTAATTGAGGCTGGTGGTGTAATATACGGTTCTGGTAATGGCCATATTGGTGTGCTGATTGCCGAACGTGGCTATCAGGCATGGGAAGAACCGATAGCCGTGCCAAAAGGCAGCACCGATTTATCCCGTCTGGTTGATGTGGACGCGCGGCCATTAGTGGTTGGCGGCACAGTATACAGTATTGCCTTTAATGGTGAGCTGGTAGCGCTGGAGCTTCGCACCGGCCGTCAGTTATGGAAGCGCGACTACGCCAGTTTCCGCAATATGACGGTGGCAGGTGATACGCTGTATCTGGTGGATTCTGTAGGCCGTATATATGCTCTGGATGTACGCAGTGGCTCAGAAAAATGGTCGCAGTTTGGCCTTAACAAACATTATCTGACCGGCCCTGCTGTATATAAAGACTACCTGGTTATAGGCGACAACAAAGGCAATTTGCACTGGGTGAATCGTCAAACCGGTGATTTTGTTGCGCGCCAGAGTATGAATAGTTCTGGTTTTTACACCGAAGCGGTCAGCAATGGCAGCTATGTGTTGGTGCAAAGCCGCAATGGTAAGCTAGTCTTATTACAAACGCCTTAAACCGTTAACAGCGGTTAAAGTTTTAAACAGGCCTGTATCGGGCCTGTTTTGTTATTTTTGAGGTTCACATAATGTTGCCTGTCGTTGCCCTGGTAGGGCGAGCCAATGTCGGTAAGTCGACACTTTTTAACCGCTTAACCCGCACCCGTGATGCGCTGGTAGCAGATTTTCCCGGCCTGACCCGCGACCGTAAATACGGCTCGGTAAAGTATGAAGGGCTGGAATTTATTGTGGTCGATACCGGTGGTATTGATGGCAACGAGCAGGGCATTGAAGTAGAAATGGCAGAGCAGTCGCTCAAAGCCATAGATGAAGCTGACGTAGTGCTGTTTATGGTTGACGCCCGTGTTGGTGCTACCGTAGGTGATGAAGCCATTGCTGCGCATATTCGCAAAGTGGAAAAAAAGGTATTTGTAGTAGCCAATAAAACCGATGGCCTGGATGCTGATACCGCAGTGGCAGACTTCTACAGTTTAGGTTTGGGCGAGGTGTACGCCATTGCTGCTGCCCATGGCCGTGGTGTGTCGGTGTTATTAAACCAGGCTTTAATTCCATTATTAAGCGAAGAGCAGCAAAAGCTGCTGGCCGGCGAAGTTGAACCGGAAGAAGGCCCGGTACTTGAAACCCTTACCGAAGAAGAAGCTGACGCCGAAGCTGCACGCCTGCGTAGCGAGCATATTAAACTGGCTATTGTTGGCCGGCCGAATGTGGGAAAATCTACACTAACTAACCGCATTTTGGGTGAAGAACGGGTGGTAGTGTTCGATATGCCCGGCACCACGCGCGATTCTATTTATATTCCTATGCAACGCAACGAGCGCGAATATACCCTGATAGACACTGCCGGTGTGCGCCGCCGCGGCAGAATTGACGATATGGTAGAGAAGTTCTCGGTAGTTAAAACACTGCAGGCCATTGAAGATGCCAATGTGGTGATTTTAGTACTGGATGCCCGCCTGGGTATTTCGGATCAGGATTTAAGCATTTTAGGCTTTGTGCTTAATGCCGGCCGTTCACTGGTTATTGCGGTGAATAAATGGGATGGCTTAAATGACAGCATCAAAGAGGAAATTAAGCGCGAACTGGACCGTCGCTTAGGTTTTATCGACTTTGCCCGGCTACATTTTATTTCTGCATTGCATGGTTCTGGTGTCGGTAACCTGTTTGAATCGGTGGAAGAAGCTTTTGATTCTGCTACCAAGCGCCACAGCACCGCCTTGTTAACCCGTATTATGAAAATGGCGCAGGAAGATCACCAGCCGCCTTTGGTGCATGGCCGTCGGGTAAAACTGAAATACGCCCATGCCGGTGGTTACAACCCGCCGCTGATCGTAATTCATGGTAATCAGGTAGACGACCTGCCAGATTCCTACAAACGTTATCTGATGAACTATTATCGTAAGGCACTGCAAATGATGGGCACGCCCATTCGCATTGAGTTCCGCGAAGGTGAAAACCCGTTTGCACCAACGAAAAAGAACACTGAAACGCCGCTGCAAAAGTACAAACGCGAGCGGTTAATGAAAGCGCGTAAAAAACTGGACCAATAAGGACCAACGGCATGAATTTTCGTTTCCCGGTTATTGTTATCGATGAAGACTTTCGCTCAGAGAATATCTCTGGTTCTGGCATTCGTGATTTAGCGCAGGCCATCAGCAGCCACGGCTTTGAAGTAGTAGGTTATACCAGCTATGTCGATTTAAGCGCCTTTGCCCAGCAGGCAAGCCGTGCGTCTTGCTTTATTTTATCGATAGACGATGAAGAATTCGGCACCGGCAGCGCCGAAGAAGTGGCCAAAGCATTAAGCGAGCTGCGTACTTTTATTAAAGAAGTACGTAAGCGCAACGCCGATATTCCGATTTTTCTCTATGGTGAAACCCGTACCACCCGCCATGTACCGAACGACGTACTGCGCGAGCTGCACGGCTTTATCCATATGTTTGAAGATACGCCGGAGTTTGTTGCCAAGCACATTATCCGCGAAGCGAAAAAGTACCTTGATGCCTTAGCACCGCCATTTTTTAATGCCTTAATGGATTACGCCTCTGACGGCTCATACTCCTGGCACTGCCCGGGCCACTCCGGTGGCGTGGCGTTTTTAAAAAGCCCGGTCGGCCAGATGTTTCACCAATTCTTTGGTGAAAATATGCTGCGTGCCGATGTCTGTAACGCGGTAGATGAATTAGGGCAGTTGCTGGACCACACCGGCCCGGTAGCTGAAAGCGAAGCCAACGCAGCGCGTATTTTCAGCTGCGACCACCTGTTTTTTGTTACCAACGGTACCTCTACATCTAATAAGATGGTGTGGCACTCAGTAGTGGCTCCGGGTGATATAGTAGTAGTAGACCGTAACTGCCATAAATCGATACTGCACTCGATTATTATGACCGGCGCTATACCGGTGTTTTTAATGCCTACCCGTAACCATTACGGTATTATCGGCCCGATCCCGAAAAGCGAGTTTTCGCCAGAAGCTATCGCCAAGAAGATAGAAGCCAACCCCTTTGCCCGTAATGCCAAAAACAAAAAGCCGCGCATTTTAACCATTACGCAAAGTACCTACGACGGTATCTTGTATAACGTGGAAGAAATCAAGCAGGAGCTGGGTTCAACCATCGATACGCTGCATTTTGACGAAGCCTGGCTGCCGCATGCCAGTTTCCATGATTTCTACAAAAATATGCATGCGATAGGTAAAGACCGGCCGCGCTCAGAAGACACCCTGGTGTTTGCCACCCAGTCGACGCATAAGTTGTTAGCCGGTTTATCGCAGGCATCGCAAATTCTGGTGCAAAATGCGCAGAACCGTAACCTGGATACGCACCGTTTTAACGAGTCGTACCTGATGCACAGCTCTACCAGCCCGCAATATGCCATTATTGCCAGCTGTGACGTCGCCGCTGCGATGATGGAAGCGCCAGGTGGCACGGCGCTGGTAGAAGAAAGCTTAATGGAAGCCATCGATTTTCGCCGTGCTATGCGCAAAGTGGATGCCGAGTTTGGTGACGACGACTGGTGGTTCCGCGTATGGGGCCCGGACGAGTTACCCGAAGAAGGCCTGGGCACGCGCGATAACTGGACCTTGCATGCTAAAGACAGCTGGCACGGTTTTGGCGCTATCGAGTCGGGCTTTAATATCCTCGATCCGATTAAAGCCACCATTATTACCCCTGGCTTAAACCTGCACGGTCAGTTTGATGAGCAGGGCATACCGGCCGCTATTGTCAGTAAGTATCTGGCCGAGCACGGTATTATTATCGAGAAAACCGGCCTGTACTCGTTCTTTATTATGTTTACCATAGGCATTACCAAAGGCCGCTGGAACTCTATGGTAACCGAACTGCAGCAGTTTAAAGACGACTACGATCAAAACCAGCCGATGTGGCGTATTATGCCGGAGTTTGCCAAAAAGCATCCGCGCTATGAAAAAGTTGGCCTGCGTGATTTATGCCAGCAAATTCACAATATGTACCGCAAGTTTGACGTGGCCAAAGTCACCACCGAAATGTACTTATCTAATATTGAAACCGCGATGACGCCAGCTGATGCCTGGGCCAGAATGGCACACCGCGATATTGAGCGGGTATCGATTGACGAAATTGAAGGCCGCGTAACAGCTATGCTGGTAACACCGTATCCACCGGGCATACCGCTGATGGTACCGGGCGAGCGCTTTAATAAAATTATTATCAGCTACCTGCAATTTACCCGCGCCTTTAACGGTGCCTTCCCAGGCTTTGAAACCGACGTACACGGTTTAGTGCGCGAAATGGTAAACGGCGAGCTGAAGTACTTTATTGACGTCGTTAAAGAGTAGTGCTGGATGTTGAGTGCTTAGTGATGAGTTTTTAGTGTTGAGTGTTTAATGCTAACGACTCAGTTTAGCGTTTGAAAGACCGGGTTGGTATTATGCCTTCCCGGTTTTTTTATTTGGTCCGTTACTTTTCGATAAAGGCTTGTTCAATCACGTAATGGCCCATAGTGCGTGAATTGGCTTTTGCAAAGCCACGCTGATCCAGCATAGCCATTAGCTGCTGCAACATGGCATCGTTGCCGCACAACATAAATCTGTCATGCTCAGGGTTAAGGGCAGGCATACCAATATCGGCCAGTAACTTACCACTGTCCAGCAGATCGGTGATACGTCCCTGGTGTGGCACGCCGTTTCTGACATAGTCTTCCCGTGTCACTGTGGGGTAATAAATCAGCTTTTCACGAACTTCTTCACCAAAGTAAGGGTTGGCCGGTAGCACATGTTCAATTTCATGCTGGTAAGCCAGCTCTGAGCGCCAGCGCGTGCCATGCACCAGAATAATTTTCTCAAAACTCTCGTAAATAAACGGATCGCGTATAATGCTCATAAAAGGCGCCAGCCCGGTGCCGGTGCTTAATAAATACAAATGTTTACCGGGAATAAGGTAGCCGGGTATCAGGGTTCCGGCAGGTCTTACCGTCAGCATAATCTGGTCGCCAGCTTTGATATTCTGCAGCCTTGATGTCAGCGCACCGTCAGGCACCTTGATGCTGAAAAACTCAAGCTCTTCATCATAATTAGGGCTGGCGATACTGTAGGCGCGCATTAACGGGCGACCACCAACCTCAAGCCCAATCATAACAAACTGACCGTTTTCAAAGCGAAAAGACGACTCGCGCGTAGTTTTAAAGCTAAACAGCGTGTCATTCCAGTGATGAACATCGGTAACAATGGCATTGATAGTATTACGCATAACAGTCCTTACTTAGTGGCCCAGAGCGCAATTATGCCACAGGGCGTCAAGTGATAATAGTTATCATTAGCATGGGGCTTGCTTCTGGCAGTAATTAAAGCCGGGACTGTTAAAATCTGCTGTACCGTGCGCTAAATGCCGTTAACTAAAAAATCTATTGCGGCGATAATATGTGCTCTGTGGGCAGCTAGTGAAGTTTCCTTCTCTTGCAAAAAGCTAACAGAGACAGTCGTCAGTTGGTAAGTTAACAGAGCAAATTTTGTGCCCTCAATTTCAACGACAGGACAAAGATTCTTGGGGTAGCTTTTGTCAGATTGCTGCAAGGGCGTTAATGGTATTACTACCCTGCTATTAAGGCTATCGAGTAGATCGTTTTGAATATCAATAAAGTAGGGATAAACCTTATTGGTGTTTTGATCAGTATTAACGTACAGGTCGAACTGTGCCATCAGAATGCGCGATGATTGTCAGAGAAAAGACCATTTTGTTCAGCAAGTTCATTACAGGCTGCAATGGATTCACGGTTTTCTTGCAGCCACTGAATGCGTTTTTCCTGACGGATTTTTTCTGTCAGCGCCCATTCCAGAGTGGCCGACAGGTTTATGTTCAGACGACGAGCCTCTGCCAATAACTCTCTGCTTATGGTGAGATTTGTCGCTTTTTTTGCGGCTGTGTTACTCACTAAAGGTTGCATCCGATATTCTCCTAACATATATAGTGCGCATTATTAATGCGTATTATCCTAGTTGCACCAACTTACTAAGTCAAGCAACTAGCCGACCTTGCTAGCAATGTCGTTACGCTTGCTAATCACGCGCTTTTACCGCAATTATCAGACGGCGCTAAGCAACGGAGAGCCAAACTTGTCTGTAGCTTGCTCAGCCAAGGCATTGTTAGAATTATGAATTGCTATGTAAGTGTCAGAATTTTTGCCGGGGCATTTTTTTAACGCTGACGCCAATGCTGTTACGGCGACAGCGCCAACAATTGCCGCTCTATGGCAAATACATGCTCATCCTGCTCATTCATATCACGCAGCGCCTGCGCCAGCTTTAACAGGTATTCACTATTCGGGCCGCTTGGGCCACGGCTTTTGGCAATATGCGCGGCAATTTCAGCATCACTGGCAGGGCCTAAATAAGCCTCGTTATCGGGGCTGGCTAAATACACCACGCCTCCTGTTTCGCCGGGTTCATGCAACCAATGCAGGGGCGTAAATACACGCAGGTAACCGTTTTTCTCGCGATGGTCCAAATGCTCAAAGGTATCCGGCGTAACCTGATACGCCATACCAACACAGCGCGCACCGGGTTCTTCAATTAGCGTTAATACCCGACCTGGCGCCTCCGGCGTACCACGATGATCATGCGAGCCCTGCCAAAACCGGCGCTGCCAGCCATAAATGCAGGCCGGTTTAGCGTCCAGATAATCAAAGTCGGTTTTGTAGATCAGTGAGCCATAACCAAACAACCAGACAGAGTCGAGGTGATCCAACGGCTGGCGCTGTTTATTCAGGGAAATAGTGTTGTGCGACATAACACTCTGCTTAGCCAAAAATAGCATTGTATTTTTATGCAGCGACCAGCGAAAGTCTTTATTAGACGGAGATTTCCATATTTGTCGATATGACTAAACTAAGCTGTACCTGTAAGCCGTTGTAAATAATCCAGAACCGCTGTAATGTCATAAACACAAAATTTACAACGCCGGAAAAAGTCCGTGTTTAAGTACGGATTTTTCCGCGGAATAAGCGTTAGCTGACTAGAAGCTCAAACTATGACACAACTTGACGTATCATCGATAAGCACAAGCGAAGAGCTTCATTCTCTTCTGGCAAGCGTGTTTAAATTCCCGGACTACTACGGCAAGAACTGGGATGCATTTGATGAATGCATCCGTGATTTCCCTCCGGAAGAGCCAATATACATCATGGGAATTAGCCAATTGTCTGAGCAATTACCAAGAGAAGCTGACCTTCTAAAAAGTTGTCTACAAGAGTTTGCTAACGAACAATCAGTGCCTTTCCAAGTTTATGTCAGCTAACAAGCGCCATCAAAAACGCGCCCTTTGGGCGCTCGACTCGCAACAAGTTGCTCGCGTTTGTGGCGAGCGTTAGGTTTTTGTATGCCCCGAGACCATGCAACTGAAGCTGATTACTATCTATACGGTATCGAGCTGGGAATACTTGGCTTCGAAAAAGCGATTGAATGGGCAGACAGTATCATAGAGTTAGAAGCTGAACCGGAAGTAGAAATCATTGATATCGCATTGGCTGCTCCCAAGGGCCGCAATGGTGTTATGGACGCTCTGAAAGAGGTAAAAGGTGTAAGAGATCCTCAAATGGCTGGAAGAATGCTGTTGAGAGATCTTAAATCACTTTTACAAAATGGAAGCAATTTAAAAGCTATATCTAGCAAAGCTTTAAATGTTACTTGGGTTACCCAAATGCCTGAAGAAATAAGATGGAAATTTGATCATATCGACGATGATATATCACTTGCGAAGCAGGGCATCTACTCTGATATTGAGCAATGCAAAATTGAGCTAAAAGAAATGTTGGAACTGTACCAATATCATGAAGCAACCTAACAAGCGCCATCAAAAACGCGCCCGTTGGGCGCTCGACTCGCAACAAGTTGCTCGCGTTTGTGGCGGGCGTTAGGCTACATATTTTGACGATCGTAATCCAAGGATAAAGATGACTGAAAAGAAATTCAAAGCATTAAAATACTACGTGATTGCAGTTACTGTATTTTTCGTAGCTGGACATCTGTTGTGGGAGCATTTAAATGGTGGAGTAATAAGCCATAATTTACTGCATCGTTCAGATTATCCCGCAATATCAAATTGGTGGGGACTATTAATTCTCCCATTCTTGGCTTGGCTTTCTACAGTACGGATAGAGAAGCGTGCAGCTCTTCAATCTGGTGACGCGCCAGTAAGGGCAAAAATTTTACGGGTTGTACTCATCGGTTTTTTCGGCATGCTGGTCTTGAGTCTTGTACAGTCACTAAGTTTTAGTGTTGGCTACGAGAACGTTGCAATTTACTTGTCTTTAGGTTTGGTAGTAGTCGGTTTATTCCTGCCTATATACAGAGCGGAGTGTCTTTTTGGTTATGTATTTGGCTCAATAGTTTTTACTGGAGCAATAATTCCGCTTATAGGTATATTGGTAATAGCGGGGATTTCATGGTTTTCTCACGTATGTATAAAGCCATTAGTTTTTCGAGTTATTAGGGCGCAACCACAGTAGTCTAGCCTAACAATCCGCGTCATTCTGGGCCTTCGGCCCCTGCGACGCTCACAAGTTCGCGCGCATGCGCGGGGCGTTACGTTTTTAAGTAGGAATCTGAGAGATTGAGTTACTACGAGCTAACCGATGATATTAATTTTCCGAACCGATGGTACCTAGGTGATGTTGCTTTTGCTGACAATTGGGAATTGGCAAAGCACCTTGATCCTGAGCGGGAGTATGAGGTTGAGGTCTATCGCGATGGCTCAGAAATGGACTACACACACAATGAAGCGTATGGCGTCAGTGTGGTAAGCAGAAAATTCAAAGAGGCTCTGGCTGGTATTTCTGGTATCGCATTCGCTAAGGCAAATATTATTGGCAATAGGCCAGACGGCGAATTCTATATAATGGCTGTCGCCAATGAAGTTGAGTGCATTGACGAAGAAAAATCGGAATTCCAGAAGTTCGAGGTAGATGATCCTGTCCGACCTGATAAGGCTGGTGAGTACAGAGGTTTTTTCAAGATGGTAGTCGATCCGAGAAAATGTACTGGCTTCCATATATTTCGGATTAAGGGATTTATTATTGCGGTGGTCGTGAGCGTTCAGGTAAAACAAAGATTAGAATCGGCAGGGGTTTTGGGTGTGCAATTCAAGTGCGTATAGCAAGTCAAAACGTAACAAGCGAAATCAAAAGGGTCAGTGTCATTGATTTTGGATTAAGACATATGAATAGCAGAAATATCAATGACTCTGACCCCGTAGATCTTCAAATGCAGAAAAGTTCGTGTTTTAGTACGGATTTTTGCGCCTAATAAACGTTAGAGCAAACACATGAATATACAAGATGAAATAGATCGGTACTGGGACGCGTACTACGAAGATTCTGGTTGGAAGCTAGATCCAAGATCTAGATTCAGAGGTATAAGAGATACAATTTCCGAAAGGTCTGTAGTCGGTGCAAGTGAGCATTATGAGCGTTGGAAATCTATATTAGAGTTTGGCATAGAGTGGTTGTCTTATGTTCATTTAGCTTTATCAAAGAATGATGATGCTGGGCCAAGAAATGAAAAATCAAGAGCAGCATGGGCGTTAACAGGTGCAGCGACAAATTTCGCTTGCTCAGTTAGAGATACATGCATCGCTGGTCATGAGACACCCTCAAAAGCACTGTTGAGAACGCTTACTGAAACACTATATCTTTGTATAGCTATTCTCTATGACGAGAAATTGGGACTTGATTATACTCAAGCGCAGGATAATAAAAAGGTAAAAGATTTTTGGCATACAAGTGCTTCACCTAAGAATTTGCACTTGAGGATTATCGAAATTGAAAAACAGTTTGGGTTAGAGCAGGAGGCAATTGATGTCTTCACCAAATACAGGATGAGTGACTATGAAGTGATGTCGCAAGCCTCTCATCTCTCCTTCGAACTTGCTTGCCAGACCTGTCTGCCAGAACCAATAGAGCGTGCTGGAGTTGTTGCGGTTGGTATTTGGGGGTGTGCAAGTAATCAAGCATTAACCTCTCTTTCAAAAGCGGCAAGAACAATATGGTATTTTTCTAAGCTGTCATACCCAAGGATTATGACGCTCGCCGCAGAGAGAAAAAGAGGGTTGCTTGATTTTGATTGTGAAGATGAAAATCATAGAGCTATAGATGCAGGTTACAAATTATACTCCCATATAATATTGGAAAATTGGAATGAATAGTTCTAACACATATGAGCCTTCTCGGAGTCAATAGGTAAAACCGCTCTTCTGGCCGCGCTAACGGGCAGGCCTTTGCTAGGAAAAGGGAGCGTAGCTAATTAATCACGTGGGAATCAAAAGGGTCAGTGTCATTGATTTCTGATCCCTTAGGTCTGGAACCGGCTAAAACCAGTCCCTTGCGCAAGCCCGGGTCGGGCTAAAATATATAAATAAATCCGATGCCTACTTCGGCTTCATAGTTGCTGCGGGCGATGGGGCTATTGCGCACGTCGCTACTAAAATGCTCATACAGCGCCTCGGCGAAGATCTGCCAGTTCTTGTTGATATTATGCCGGTAGTTGTAATCAATCCCGATGGAGCGTAAGCCGCCACTCAGCCTGGTTTCGTCTAAGCCCGATGCCGCCGACTGCTGTGCGGTGATGCCGAAACCTGTATTGGCATATTTGCTGTCGTGAAATACTGCCACGATATTAATTTCCGAACCGGAACCGTCGGTTTTATCGCCAAAGCGGCGGCCGACACCAAACAGGCCAAGATTGCCGTTGTCTCCGGTCACCAGCCGGCTTACCAACCAATAACGCCAGTCGTTGCTAAACGCCCGCCGTGCCTGCAGTACTACTTCAAACCCCTCTTCGGTATCACCAAGTCCGTCCAGACGACCATCATCAGAGTCACTTTCTTCGCGGCCCTCATCAAAGCCTATTAAGGCTTCCAGTAACCAGGTGTCAGCACGCAGGCCTCGCCAGCCCAAAGCTTCACCGGCAAAATAGAAGATGTCATTACCGCGGCGCCACTGCACAGCGCCCGCTGGCTGTATTTCAACACCAAATTCGTCTGACCCTTCGTAGGCAGTTTCATATTCAATACCCAAGCCCAGCCCGAAAGCCCAGCCATCTTTACCTCTGGTGAAGTCGTCTACTGAGGGCAAAGGGACCAGCGCCGTTTTGCCGTCTTGCGCCAATGCTGTTTGAAAGAAAAAACCATGTATGAAAATGATTAGCAGTAGACCGGTAAAGTTTTTCATGTAAAACCTCCTGTATGAGTTCGCAGAACGGCACCCGGGTGTAGGGTTGATTGTTAGATATACGTGTAATTTTGTTGAGAGATCTCAGATTGGCGCTTTTTATTTGAATTTCCGATTTGCACTGGTTTTTCAAATTATTAAGGGCAGATAAAAATTAACATCTATCTTTAGCAGAACCTCGCCTCGCTTGGTGGGCGAAGTGAAATACTTTATTTATATAGCAAAAGAGTAAAACGGTGACAGGCTCAGCCTCTTCTGAGCCTGAGCCTGATAGTTTAATTTGTGGCCCAGATCGCATGCCAGGCGGTTACTTGCAGTTGCTCGATAAAGCTATTGAGCTCTGCGTTTTCCACATCATCTGCATTGATCAGCACTATCAGCGCATTACGGCTAGCTCTGTCCAGTAGCAACAAGGTTGTTACGCCAGGGTCTGCGCCGTCATGCGAGGCATAAGAATGATCCAAACCCCAAAAATAGCCGATACCCTGGCCTAAATGCTGCTGATGCAACGGGCTGAACATGATGTTTTGTACCTTAGCTGTAATAACCGGATGATTATCAGCTAACAGCGCCATGGCAAATTTGGCCAGATCATTTGCTGAGGCCGTTAAAAAGCCATCCGGCCAGCTGTTGGCACCATAGGCAGGATAAGCAATAAACTCACCGTCAGTTTTGGCATAGCGTGTTGCTGTGTTGGCAATGCTGTTGCCTGTTATATCCCAGCGGGTTTGCGTAAGCTGCAAGGGGTCGGTTAGTTTTTCTGCAAAAAGTTCTGTGTAGGCTTTGCCTGCGCGTGCCGACATCAGTAAGGCTGCCGCTGCCGCACCAACATTAGAGTAGGCAAAATTATCGCCCGGTTGTATGTTGTCGTCCTGCTGGTAATTACCCTGGGTATAACGATTACCGGACTGCTGCAGGTAGTTTGGCAGAAATACCTCCAGTGCCTGATAGGCCGGTTCCGGACATGCCGTAGCAGTAAAAAGCGCATTGTATAAACTACTGCCGTCATCACTTTGAAAATAGCCACAGTTAACGTGTTCGCTGTCTAGAATGCCGCTGGTGTGCGACAGCAAGTGTTTGAACAAAATTGGCTGAGAAAAGTGTGCCGGCGGCGTCAGTTCAAAACCAATATTGCCGGACACGGGTAAATCCGGGCTAATTTGTCCGTCAGCTGCCATTATCGCCGCCAGTGTGCCATTAAATACTTTGCTGACCGATGCCAGAAAAAATGCGGTGTCTGAAGTCGCTGGCTGATTTTCGCTGGCCTTGCCGAAGCCCTGGCTATAAACCGGTTCGCCATTTTTCAGCGCGGCCAGCGCAATACCGGGCAGCGTTTTTTGCTGTAAGGCTTCTGCTATCAGTGCTTCTACATCGTTAAAGCTAAACGGCATGGCAAAAGATTTATTCACTAACGACAGCGCAGTGTCGTAAGCCTGAACCCGGGATAAGGCATTATCTTGCAATGAGAATACCGCCGTTTCAATATCAGCCGGTATGCCGGTTACTTCGTAGCTGTTGCCCTGCATATCCAGATAATGCTCATTAGATAAGGTTAACAGCCAACCGTTTGGCAGGGCGATTTGCAGCATATCTGACAGGGCACCATTGCTGGCTTCACCGAGGAGGGTTACCTGCGGTAAGCTTTTCATCATAATGCTGAAGGTTTCTGCCGCCGACACACTCTGTTGGCTGTTAATCAGCAATACCGGTTTGGTATAGGTTGTTGCTGCGGGGGAAAGCTTCAGGCTGACTAAACCGGTGGTGGCCAAACGGTTTTTTGCCTGTTTTTGTAATACTGCCTGTGGCTGGGTCAAAAAGTAGCGTACTAATTCGCTGCCAATATCGTCATAACCACCTTCATTAAAGCGATTGTCGATAATAATGGCGTCTGTACCGGCAAGATCTGCCATCATGGCCGCAAAAGCGGCTGTTGCCAGGTTAAAATCTCCGGCGACATCACGCTCATCGGCAGCATAACCTCCCAGGGCTCCCAGCATAATATAGCCAACGTTATTGTCGCTTTTGGCCCACCATAAAGGTTGCTCTGCGTCGGCTTGTGTTAGCGCTTTGCCAGCGTAAAGCTGCATCAGTTCCAGCGCACTGGTACGCATATCGGATAGCAGCTCCTCAGTGGAGATCTCTGCCGCCGCAGCGTAAGCAGCAATAGCGTTGGCAGGAGCCGCACTATAATCAACTTGTTCGCCATTGATTTCAGCCGACAGCGTAGTATGGCTATCATTAAAACCAGCGAGCATTTGCGCAAAAATTGTAAATAATACCTCATCAGTTAACTGCTCGCTGATCAAGGGAGCATACTGCTGATATCGCTGTTGCCAGTCGATTTGGCGCTCGGGCAGAAAGGCATAAAGATCGTTGATTGTGTGCCAGAACAGCTCAAAATTCTGCCTGGGGCTCTGTGTTGGCGCGACAGGATTGCGACATTTATCCGGTAAGCGGTTTAACCGTTTAAGCTGCACCGGAAAGGCCTGCGCGCCCGGCATAGTAAAGCTAAGATGGTTGCCTTTGTCAGAGAAGTTTGGCGCTGACATGTTCAGATCAGTCAGAGCACCTTGCTCACCGCGCCAGCAGAATTTGTCCAGTGCATAGTAAGTTTCATAATTGTGGTGGCTAAACACTATAATGTTGCCATAACCTGCTTGCTCATAAATGCCGGCAAGTTTGGCTGGTTTTGCTTTGTCATCGCTGCCGCATGCCGTTATTAATAATACCGTGCTAAGCAGTGCTAGTTTCATTCTTGTCTTCATAACAGTTTTCTCTGGGCTGGTAATAACTGCTTGTCACTTTATAAGTAAGCGGCAGCCCGAGCTGTAGGAAGCTTGTGTGGCTTTTGTACAAATTGTGTCAGCTGCAAGAGTTCAGATACAGGCTGAATCTGGCGCCTGCTAAGATCGGATCACGGTCAACAACTATCTTGCCATTATGCCATTTGATTATTTCTGCGCTGATAGCCAACCCCAGACCAAAATGGGGGGTACTATCCTGCACTGTGCTGCTCTGTGCTGCGTTGTCCAGCTTAACGAAGGGTAGCAATACGTTTTCAGCATCTTCTGCTGCAATGCCCGGGCCATCATCACTGATGCTAATCAGTAACTGGGATGCTTTGGCTGACAGGGTGAGTTGCAGCTGGCTGTTGGCAAAGCGGCAGGCGTTGCCAACGATGTTATTGAGCGCCCGTTCCAGCCAGTGCGGGTTAATCCGGCTGTATAACACTGGCTCTGTCATCAGTAATGATAAGCGCAGTTGATGCTGTAGCATTAGCGGCTCGATACTATGACAATACTCTGCCAGCCAGTGCTGCATAGTGTGCCGGCTAAACTCCAGATTACGTGCCGTACGCGACAAGCTGGCAAACTCCAGAAAGGAATTCACCATGGCCTCCATTCTGTCTACATCCTGCTCCATCCGCAGTAATAGTTGCTGTTTTTTCTCCGGGCTTGTTGCTTCTTGTACTGCCTCCAGGCCAAACCGTAAACAGGCAATGGGTGTACGCAAATCATGCGACAGGCTTTTTGCCAGCAGGCGGTTTTCATGCAGCAACTGGCTGATTTGCTCTGCCATCTGGTTAAAACTGTGTTCCAGCCGGGGAATATAGCTAAACCGGGAATATGGCTGGCGGATATGCAATTCGCCTTTACCAAAACGCTCAGCCAGTCGGGTTAGTAAATTAAGCCGCCTCACCAGAGGCCATAACCACAGCAACAGTAACACAGCAAAACCGGCATAAAGCGCCAGCGTCAGCCATAAACTAAGCGGATGCTGTTGCTGCTCCGGCGGTAATGCCAGCTTCAGTAACCATTGTGGATGAGTGGGTAGCTGTTTGACCAGGTAGTCCTGCTCATTGCTGGCCAGGGCTAAACCGCCCGGGGCAGTCAGTTGCTGCGCCAGCTCTGCCGGCAGTGCCAGCGCCTGATACGGCTCCAGCTGTAAATTCAGCCCAAGTGCTGCCGCTTGTTGCTGGTAATGGGTAGGCAGCTGAATTTCTGCCAGCGGCTGGCTCTGGCTGACCATATAGTCCAACAGATGGGCTGAAACGGTGCCGGCATTGGATGGGGCCGGGTCGCCATCTATAACCCTGTCAATCAGATAACCCAGCAGAAACAGCGACAGTAAGCTGGTTAGTAATAAACCACTAAACAGGCGGGTCATGCTTGCTGCCAGGCATCAGCAACAAACAAATAGCCTTTGCCCCAGATTGTTTTAATCCGCTGCGGCTGGCTGCTGCTGTCATTTAGTTTACGGCGCAGTACCGAGATCAGCATATCGATACGGCGGTCAAGGCCATCGTAGTCCCGGCCGGTCATTTCCAGAAAAACCTGTTGTCTGCTCAATACGGTGCCGGCATGGCTGGCCAGATACCAGAGCAACTTGAATTCGGTAGCCGAGAGCGGGATTTCTGTATCCGCCAGACAAACCCGGTGTGATGATAAATCCAGTAATAACTGATCAAATTGCAGTAAGGGCTGCTGTGGCTGCGTTTTCTGTTGCCGGCGCAGTATGCTGTTTAGCCTGGCAAGCAAGGCTCTTGGACGAACGGGTTTAACCAGATAATCGTTAGCACCGCTTTCCAGCGCCAGCACTTCGTCCAGTTCTTCGCCCTGTGCCGTGAGTATTAAGATTGGAATATCCGACTGCTGGCGGATCAACTTGCAGACTTCAAGCCCGTTTTTGCCCGGCAGCATCAGATCCAGCAGGATCAGATCGGCAGCAGCTTGCTGCCATTGCATCGCAGCCTGATCGCCGCGGCTGAAATGTTCTACCCTGAAGCCTCTGGAGCAGAGAAAATCGCTAATCCAGGCTGCCAGTGCCAAGTCATCTTCAACCAGTAGTACTGTAGCGGTTTGTTCAAGAAGGGTATCAGCAGACATACCGGATCCTAAGCTGCATGGGTTAAGTTAGTGCGGGCTACTATAACGCAGCCCGTTACAGAATAGTGTCGGGAAAGTGTAACAACATCTTGGATCAGAACCACAGCTTCATACCGACGTAAGGAAACAGGCCCATATCCTCGTCTTTCTTGATACTGTAGCTCTGCTGGTCTGGCTGATTCAGCAAATAATAGCCAGTAACATTTTCGCGATTATAAAGGTTTCTGACCGCAATGGTGTATTCTGCCGGGCGTGAAAACAGCGTGCTTTGTTTACGCAATTCAATATCCAGGCGGTGATAAAAAGGCAGCCGTTTGCTGTTCAGCTCACCGTATACCGGCAGCAGGTAATCCGGGTGATAAGGATTCGGTTTGGCACCGGTAATCGGGGAGTAAAGATTACCCGAACGGCCGGTAAATACCGCACCCAGCGTCCAGTCGTTGCTCAGTTTATAATTCAGCACGCCATGAATGACCAGCGGTGTATCCAGGCGGTAAGGGGTGTTTTCCTTTGTAACAGGATCCTGGCGTTCGGATTGCGAAAAACTCATTGCCAGCCAGCCTGACCAATTGCCAGGTAATTCTTTTTCCAGCATCAGCTCCACGCCACGGCTGTATCCTGTAACGTCACTAACGTAATGCAGTTGTTCTGGATCTTCAGCAGGGTTAAGTGCCCTTGGTAAGCGCTGCATGTTCTTGTAGTAGAAATCCAGTAATAGCCGCCAGCTATCAAACTGATAGCGCAAACCGGCGGTGTAATGGTCAGAACGGGGCGATTGCAAATTGCGGTTACCAATTTTCGGCAGGGATTTTTCAATATCGGCCAATTGCTGATGGCGCCCGGCACTGGCAACCAGTTCCAGCTTATTGGTAACAAACCAGCTGATATGGGTTCGGGGGGCAAACAGGCTGTCGCCAGTGTAATCCTGATGGTCATACCGGCTGCCGAACTGCCATAACAGATCCGGCGTTAGCTGCCAGTCTGCACTGATATACAGCGTTTGGTACTGCATGCTAAGCCTGTCATCGTCCTGCTCCCGCTCACCACGGTTGGCTTCGCAGTCTGGTTGGTGATCAGTGCAGTAGTACAGAATCATATCGTAGCGGTAATCGGCGTTCAGCCTGCCTGCTTCTGCGCCGGTTTGCAGCAGCACAGTGCTGCTTAGCGGTTGTTGCCAGCGGATCTGCAGTTCAGTATTGTTCTGGTTTAGCTGATAGAACTGGTTGTCACCGAAGCCACCCTGTTCAC
This sequence comes from Rheinheimera pacifica, assembly GCF_900108485.1. GTDB lineage: Bacteria > Pseudomonadota > Gammaproteobacteria > Enterobacterales > Alteromonadaceae > Alishewanella > Alishewanella pacifica. Next base: position 441,721 of record NZ_FNXF01000001.1, read on the forward strand.
GCTGATTAAGCTGTAACAGTGAGATAGCGAGCAACTGCTGCTGTTGGCCAAAGTATTCATAGCGTAGCTGCTGGCTGTGCCAGTTGCTGTTAAGGTAAGCATCGCCAATAAAATCCGGGTCAATCCGGCCTGCTTCCGACGCTTCAGACAGGTTAATCCCGGCTTTTTCACCCACCCCCAGTGCAGTCAGCGTCAGTTTATGCTGGTCTCCCGGCCGCCATTGGTAGCGAAGCTGGTAATCATTTAATACCGGCACCTTGGTAATGGTTTCACCGTCTTCTAATTCTTCACCTTTTTCAGTGAAATATTGCAAGGTACTGTGCCGGTAAGCAGCATAGACGCTCTGGTTTTCACTCAACGAACCTTCAACCAGCGCTGAGGTGCGCAGCATGTTCAGGTCAATGACGCCACCCAAAGGCTGTGCCTTGGGATCGCGCAGTGCCACATCAAAAACTGCACCGGTGGCGTGGCCAAACGGCGCCGCAAAGGCGGCAGGGTAGAGGGTGAAATCACGTAACAGCTCGCTGTTAAGGGCACTACCGTAAAGCTGGTTCAACAGCGGGCCGGTACGTTGGCCGTCCAGCATAAAATGGTTATCTCTTGGTGATGAGCCTCTTACTGCCGGGGCGCTGTCTGTGGTGTCATAAACCACGCCCGGCAGGGTGTAAAGTGCCTGAATGGGATCTCCCATTAATCCGCCAATATTCAACAGTTTTTGGGTATCTTCGTTTACCTCCGTTTGCGGCATATTGCGCCGGCCGCTGATGGTCAACCGTTCAACTGTTTGCTGATGTTGTGGTGTAGTATCAGTTGGCTGGGCACTGGTCATTGCTGAAAGCACTGCCAGATTGCTGAGCAGCATTGGCATTAATAGCGGTTTAGCAGGCATCATACTTATATGTCATCCATTAAAATATAGGTGCTGCTATTGTCTGACGGGAACGCATAAAGGGCTGTAGCGGGGTTGTCGGTAAAATGTCAGTAAGTGTCAGAAACGCCGCCACAATCGTTTTTTATGCGCGCTTTGTACCCAGCTAACCTCAATTCTGGCGGTGGCCAGTACGTGCAGTTTTTGTTCGGAGTCCGTCATTTGCCATAAAATTAACTGGCGGCTTTGCATATCTTTGAAATGCCATTGCCACTGAGCTGAGGCTGTATTGTGCCAGCATTGCAGCTGCTGTTCATCCAGATACAGGCAGACGGTTAGGGGCTGTGAGATTGTCCAGGCTGTCTGAATTTGGGCATGGCATTCCCGTCCTTGCTGCAAGGTAACGCAATTGCTGGGGGAAGCGCTAAGTAGTGCTTCAGCCTGAGCCGGCTGCCAGAAAAGGCTGGCCGCCAATAGCAATAAGCGGTATCTAAAAAACATAACGTATCAGCACAAATGACACCACTTCCGGGTTGTTCCGCGTTAAAGGGCTGTCAGTAAATGCCTGTGTATACCAGTTAATGCCAGCGCCTAACTCGGTGATCCAATGTTTGTTCAGCGGGTACACGCCGACCAGGCCGTTATGCCAGCGCCAGCCGCTGCCACTTTGATACTGTGGGCGCCCGGAGCGGACTTCTGCCGCAGTTACGCCATAGTAGTAATTTACCAGCTTGGCGCTGTACCAGCTCAGTTCGCTGTTAAAGTACAGATCCCAGTTATGCTGTTCAAAGCGGAAGCCATAAAACAGCCGGAGCATATCGCCATGGTGGGTGGTGATGTCCTTATTAACCTGCAATGAAAGCAGCTGATTGTCTGTTGTATAAAACTGATATCGCAAGCCGGGCATAAAATCACTTTCGCGGTTATGCAAGCCTTCAAGTTTGCTGCTGCTAATACCGTCGCCACTGGCGACAGAGTAGCCGAACCCATCATGGTAACTGGCCATAATCAATGCCAGATTATGCCGCTCGCTATTGCTCAAACGATAACCCAGCGTGAAATCATCAAGCAGCCGGCCACTGCGTACGCCAAACAGCTGACCACTGCGCAAGCTGGGGGTTTCTGCAAACCAGTTTTTATATTCAAAATCGAACAGTAATTGCAGTTGCGGTATGCCATTTCGCGGGCTGTCCATTGCCGGCAGCAGGTTGCGGTTATGGCTGACACCAACCCCGACACCGAACTGCCAGTTAAAAGCAGACTCTTCTTCTGCAAGGCTAATGCTGCTGATTGTCAGCAGAAAACCATAAAGCAACAATAACCACAGTTTCTTCATCAGGGGGACTCTGGTTCAGATAATATAAAAACTACAACCTTAACCTTTCTGCCAACTTATTACTGTATAAGAAATGTCAGAACTTAGCTGCGGCTTACCTCATCGACTATTGCACTGAAGCTACCCTCTGCCAGTCGGGCGGTAATTTTATCGCCGTCTTTTAGCTGCGAGGCTGAGGTGACCACCTGCTGTTTTTCATCAAAGGTAATACTGTAACCCCGCGCCAGTGTTGCCAGTGGGCTGACGGTGTTGAGCTGGCTGCTTAACTGTGCCAGTTGTTGTTTACTTTGCTTTAACTGCAACTGCTGGGCATTGGTTAGCCGGCGCTCCAGCTGGTTAATATGTTGGGTGTGCGCCAATAAGGTTTTAGCCGGCGATAACTGGCGCAGGCTCTTATCTAAGTAAAGTTGCTGTTGCTGCGCACCTTGCACAGCCCGTTTGGCGCTGGCACTTAAGCGCAGTTGCAGCTCGTCGAGGCGTTGTTGCTGTTGCTGCAACCGCCGTTTCGGGTGCAAGGCTAACAGGCGCTGGCTTAAATTTAATAGTTTAGGCGCGACCTGTTGCATACGGCTGCGCTGTGCTTGTAGCAGACGGTTTTTTAGCTGCAGTATGCGATCTAATAAATGCGACTGATCCGGCGAGACTAATTCCGCCGCAGCTGAGGGCGTAGCTGCGCGCATATCTGCGACAAAGTCGGTGAGGGCAAAATCGATTTCATGGCCTACGGCGCTGACAATCGGAATAGGGCAGGCGGCCACTGCACGGCATAGCTGCTCATCGTTAAAACAGCATAAATCCTCTAACGAGCCGCCACCGCGGCCGATAATTAATACATCCACTTCATTGCGCCGAATCGCGCTGCTCAGCATATTTCTCAGCTGTGCCGCAGCGGTTTCGCCCTGCACCTGGGACGGATAGACAATAACTTCAATACCCGGCGCACGGCGGTTTAACACGGTAACGATATCGCGCACGGCGGCGCCGGTGGGCGAGGTAATAACGCCGACACGCTGTACCTGTGTGGGCAGGGGTTTTTTCCGCGCCGGGTCAAATAAACCTTCGGCCTGTAGCTGTGCTTTTAGTTGTTCAAATTGCTGCTTTAATAAACCGGCACCGGCGGTTTCAATAAATTCGGCCAGCAGCTGATATTCGCCGCGTGGCTCGTACACGCTGATGCGGGCACGAATAAGCACCTGCTGGCCATTTTGCGGCCGGAAGCTGCTATTGCGGTTAGCCTGCTTAAACATGGCGCATTTTACCTGGGCAGCGCTGTCTTTTAACGAAAAGTACCAGTGACCGCTGGCGGCAGCGACAAAATTAGACACTTCGCCTTGCAGCCACAGCGTTTGAAACTGCAGCTCCAGCGTAAGGCGTACTTCACTGTTTAACCGGGAAACGCTATAGATATCGGGGTTTTGCATAAAAAACGTACCAGCAGCTGGCCTGACAACGAAAACGCTAGAGTAACATAAAATAAAAAAAGCTTTGTGATACGCACGCAAAACCGTTAAAATTGGGCCGCAACATTCCCTATCTTTTCAGCCACAGCGAGATTGTTGCAATGCTCAGGATCAAACAAGAAGCCCTTACCTTTGACGACGTGTTATTGGTACCGGCGCACTCTACTGTTCTACCTCATACAGCCGATTTACGCACCCGACTGACTAAAAGCATCACGCTGAATATTCCTATGGTTTCTGCGTCTATGGACACAGTAACCGAAGCCCGCTTAGCCATAGCGCTGGCACAGGAAGGTGGCTTAGGTTTTATTCATAAAAACATGACCATCGAAGAGCAGGCCGCTAACGTTCGTAAAGTTAAAAAATACGAAAGCGGTGTGGTGTCAGACCCGGTAACAGTAACGCCGGATATGAGTATCCGCGAAGTGCAGGCGTTGGCGCAGCAGTGCGGCTTCTCCGGTTTCCCGGTGGTGGATGCCAGCAATAATCTGGTGGGCATGCTAACCAGCCGCGATATGAGCTTTGAAGCCAACAACAATGAAATCGTCTCCAGCCTGATGACGCCACGCGAGCGGTTAGTCACCGTGCTGGAAACGGCGCCACGTGAAGAAGCCTTTAAAAAGATGCACCAGCACCGGATTGAAAAAGTGCTGGTAGTCGACAACGACTTCAAACTGAAAGGTTTAATTACCGTACGCGATTACTATAAAGCCGCCAGTAAGCCTAATGCCTGTAAAGACGAGTTAGGTCGCTTGCGTGTAGGCGCAGCCGTAGGCGTAGGCCCGGGCACTGACGAGCGCATAGCTGCGCTGGTAGAAGCCGGCGTAGATATATTGCTGATCGATACCTCACACGGCCACTCGCAGGGCGTGATTGACCGCGTAAAACAAACCCGCGCCCAGTACCCGGATTTACAAATTGTGGCCGGTAACGTGGCTACCGCTGCCGGTGCTAAAGCGCTGGCAGAAGCCGGTGCAAACGCGGTGAAAGTGGGCATAGGCCCGGGCTCTATTTGTACTACCCGTATTGTTACCGGTTGTGGTGTACCGCAAATTACAGCGATCTCTGAAGCGGCGATGGGCGTGGCCGGCACGGATGTCACCATTATTGCTGATGGCGGTATCCGTTTCTCCGGTGACATCGCCAAAGCCTTAGTGGCCGGTGCTAACCTGGTAATGGTGGGTTCTATGTTTGCCGGTACTGAAGAAGCGCCGGGCGAAGTAGAGCTGTACCAGGGCCGTTACTATAAATCTTACCGCGGTATGGGTTCACTGGGCGCGATGGCGCAGCGTAACGGCTCGTCAGACCGTTATTTCCAGGGCAGCAACAACGCCGAGAAACTGGTACCGGAAGGCATTGAAGGCCGTGTGGCCTACAAAGGCCCGATGGAAAACATTATTCACCAGCAAATGGGCGGCCTGCGTAGCGCCATGGGCTTAACCGGTTGCCCAACCATTGACGAGCTGCGCACCAAGCCGGAGTTTGTCCGGGTAACTTCAGCCGGTATGGGTGAGTCGCATGTGCACGATGTGCAAATTACCAAAGAAGCACCCAACTACCGCTTAGGCTAAACTGTTTACTGTTAATGCGGCCGGGGATACCGGCCGCTGTACTTTTAAAAGGTCGCTATGAACAAAAACATTCATCACCACCGCATCTTAATCCTCGATTTTGGTTCGCAATATACCCAGCTGATTGCCCGCCGCGTGCGCGAAATTGGCGTGTATTGTGAGCTGTGGGCCTGGGACGTTACCGAAGCACAAATTCGTGACTTTAACCCCACCGGTATTATTTTATCCGGCGGCCCGGAAAGCGTGCACGAAGCTAACTCACCACGGGCGCCACAATATGTGTTTGAAGCCGGTGTGCCGGTGCTGGGCATTTGCTACGGCATGCAAACCATGGCCGAGCAATTAGGCGGCAAGGTGCAGGGTTCGGATATGCGCGAGTTTGGCTATGCCCAGGTAGAAGTGGTCGCCGCCAATGATTTATTCGCCAAAATTGAAGACCATGTCGGCAGCAGCGGCAATGCGCTGTTAGATGTGTGGATGAGCCACGGCGATAAAGTAGTGCAGGTGCCGGACGGTTTTATTACCTGTGCCAGCACAACCACCTGCCCGCATGCCGGTATGGTAGATGAAGCGCGCCAGTTCTACGGTGTGCAGTTCCACCCGGAAGTAACCCACACCCGCCAGGGCCAGCGTATGCTGGAGCACTTCGTGGTGGATATCTGCGGCTGCGACAAACTGTGGACACCGGCGACGATTATTGAAGATGCCATTATCCGTTTAAAGCAGCAGATTGGTAATGATCAGGTTATTTTAGGCTTGTCCGGCGGCGTTGACAGCTCAGTCGTGGCGATGTTGCTGCACCGTGCTATCGGCAAAAACCTGACCTGCGTGTTTGTAGATAACGGCTTGCTGCGCTTAAACGAAGGCAAGCAGGTCATGGATATGTTTGGCGACCATTTCGGCCTGAACATTATCAAGGTAGACGCCGAGCAGCGCTTCCTGGATGCTTTAGCCGGTGAAAACGAGCCGGAAGCCAAGCGTAAAATTATCGGCCGCGTCTTTGTTGAAGTGTTCGACGAACAAGCGCAAAAGCTGGAAAACGCCAAGTGGTTAGCGCAGGGTACCATTTACCCGGACGTGATTGAATCAGCCGGCTCGGCCACCGGTAAAGCGCATGTGATTAAATCGCACCATAACGTGGGTGGCTTACCAGCGCATATGAAAATGGGTCTGGTAGAGCCACTGCGCGAGCTGTTTAAAGACGAAGTGCGCAAAGTCGGTTTAGAGCTCGGCCTGCCCTACGACATGCTGTACCGTCACCCGTTCCCGGGCCCGGGTTTAGGTGTGCGCGTACTGGGCGAAATCAAAAAAGAGTACTGCGACATACTGCGCCGCGCCGATGCGATCTTTATCGAAGAGCTGCACAAAGCTGAGCTGTATCATAAAGTAAGCCAGGCCTTTGCCGTATTCCTGCCGGTAAAATCGGTCGGCGTAATGGGCGATGCGCGTAAGTACGATTGGGTAGTATCACTGCGGGCAGTAGAAACTATCGACTTTATGACCGCACACTGGGCGCACCTGCCTTACGAGCTGCTGGGTAAAGTATCTAACCGTATTATCAATGAGATCAACGGTATATCCCGCGTGGTATACGATATCAGCGGTAAACCACCGGCGACGATTGAGTGGGAATAATTTCCTGAAATAAAACAAAAGGCCAGCGTAATGCTGGCCTTTTTGCTATGTTAATTTGTACAAATACAGGAGGCCGGAGAACATCTATGCGTAATGTAAAACAACTTCACTTCAGTATTGTGATTAATGCAACGTTGCAAACGGTGTGGCAGCGGATGTTGTCTGATGTGGGTTACCGTAACTGGACCTCGGCATTTTGCGAAGGCTCGTATTTTAAAGGCAGCTGGCAGCAGGGTGAGACCATACGGTTTTTATCGCCCTCCGGTGATGGCATGGTGGCGACTATTGCCGAACATAAACCACTGCAGTTTATCTCGATTAAACATCTGGGCTTTATTGTTAACGGCCAGGATGATTTTGATAGCGAACAGGTAACAAGCTGGGCTCCGGCCTTTGAAAACTACCGCTTTGCCAGCGTAGCCGGCGGCACTGAAGTCAGTATTGAGCAGGATATCGCGCCCGAGTATGAGCAATATATGCAGGACACCTGGCCCAAGGCACTGCAAAAATTAAAGGTGTTATGTGAGCAAAGCTAAATACTGAATTAGCACTGAAATAGTGCTTTAGAGTTACAACTGCACTGCTCTTCTTCACATCAGCGGTAACAGGCAAATTTGCACAAATAATTAATAAATCACTATTCAGCTGGGTACTAAACACTTAGTATTGGCGTGTTATTGCAGTATATTGCCACCTGATAGTGCATAAAATTGCCAATTGTTAATAGACTGATACGAGATTTGAGCTTTGCTATCGATATTACTTGTAGATGATGACCACGAATTCACTGAAGTTGCCTCCCGCATTATAGATTTTCTGGGGCATACCGTGTCTGTCGCTGGCAGTTTAGCCGAAGCGAATGAGTGGCTTGAGCACAATAGTTTTGACCATATTCTGCTCGACTTTATGCTGCCAGACGGCAGCGGTATCCATTTGATGGATAGAGTCCAGCACCTGTTTCCTGTTCCCAAAGTCACCTTTATTACCGGGCACCCGTCGGTAAAATCCATCATTGCTGAGCTGTGTGGGCCCAAAGTAGATTATTTGTTAAAGCCGATACAGCGTGAGTGTTTAGAGCGGGTGCTTAACCCGGCCAGGCAAAAAGCGAAAAAATCGTCGGCTGCTCAGTTTGAGTTGCATTTTGGTTGTCTGATTGGCGAGTCGGCGCCGATGCAAGCACTGTACACCATGATTGAGCGTGTCGCTGCATCGAAGGCTAACGTGATGTTGTTGGGCGAAAGTGGCGTGGGTAAGGAACTGGTTGCTTCAGCCATTCATCATGCCAGCAAGACTGCCGGTGCCTTAGTTGCCACAAACTGTGGCGGCTTATCGAAAGAGCTGATCAGTAGCGAGCTGTTTGGCCATGAAAAAGGTGCTTTTACCGGCGCAGTCGCGCAAAAAACCGGTGTTTTTGAGCGTGCTCAGGGCGGCACATTATTTTTAGATGAAGTAACCGAAATGCCGCTCGATATGCAACCGCACTTATTGCGGGTATTAGAGACGAAAAAAATTGTCCGTGTAGGTGGCAGTAAAGAAATTGCTGTAGATTGCCGGGTAGTATCGGCCACTAACCGAAGCCTGGAAAATATTGCCGAAAAAAATATTCTGCGGGAAGATATTTATTTTCGCCTGGCAGTATTTCCGATTGAAATTCCGCCGCTCAGAGAGCGTGCTGCAGACATCCCGCTGTTAGCAAAAGCGTTTTTAGCCAGCTTAAATGACGAGAACGGCACAAACTACCAATTTAGCCACGCCCAGCTGCAGCGGCTGGCCAGCTTTGATTGGCCGGGTAACGTCAGAGAGCTGCGCCATACAGTGCACCGCGCTTACATTATGAGTGATCCTGCTAAGGATGAGATTGAATTACCCGCCTCGTTTGCGTCTCCGTTTTCTGCGGTACAGAAAGAAAAATCCGGCCTGACGGCGGGCAAAACCATTGATGAAGTCGAGAGAGAGTTAATTTACCTGACATTAAAAAAAGTTGGCGGAAACAAAGCTATGGCTGCCGATATGTTGGGGGTAAGTGTGAAAACCTTGTACAACCGGTTAAGTGCCTACGGTGGCTTAGGGGAATTTAGCTAGTTATTAACTGGGAGAATGTAATGTCTGACGCGAAAGTGGCTGAGTTAGCTAAGCAAGTGCATGATATTCGCAAGCCGCTGAATCGGATCTCGATGCAGGCAGAGTTAATTAAGCTGGTACTGGAAAACAATTTGCCGCCGCAAAAAGCGATTGAAGCGGTGGATAAAATATTGCAGTCCTGCCAGGACTGTAGTCAGTTACTGGAAAACTTGTCAGATCCATCAGCGTGACGCAATTAAAAAGAAAAAGGGAAGCATAGATGTCAGGCAATCTGTTAAACGGCCGTACCAGCTGGTTTTTACTGGGGGCGGTGATGATGTGCCTGATTGGCTTCAATGCCTATCTGGCAATCAGTTCGATTAAAGAGCTAACCGCTACGCAAATCAGTTTGACCAACACCGGCGATAATATTGTCAAACTTGATGATTTGCATTTGTCGATATTGTCAGCCGAGTCTGGCCAGCGGGGTTACCTACTGACAGATAATATCATCTACCTGGAGCCTTACCAGGCGGCATTAAGCCGGGTAAAAACGCAAATGGCCGAAGTTCAGGCTATTGAATCTGAGATACCGGAGCAACAACCGCGCATCAATGAGATTGTCCGGTTAGCTGACGCAAAAATTGCAGAACTAACTGAAATAGTCGGGCTGGCACAGCAAAATAAAGATGCGTTGGCGCTCAGATTACTAAAAACTAATCGCGGCAAGAATATTTATCTGGAGTTCCGGGCATTATTTGATGTCACCCGCCAGGTAGAACAATCTTACCGCGAAAGCTTGTTTCTGCGCCTGACTAAAGGGCGGGCCGATGCCCAGCTTAACTTTATTTTATTTGGCGTACTGAGCAGTGTGCTGGTGATACTGATGCTGATCCTGTCATCTAGTAATGTAAAGAAAGAGCGAAAGTATCTGGCTGCACTGGAAAGCAAGAACGAAGAGCTGGCGCTGAAAGTGGAAGAGCGCACACAGGAATTACGCCTGTATTCGGAAGAATTAAGCCGTAGCAACCGGGAGCTGGAGGATTTTGCCTTTGTTGCATCCCATGACTTGCAGGAACCATTGCGAAAAATTCAGGCCTTTGGTGATCGCCTGGAGGCGTCATTTAGTCAGGAATTGGGCGAGAAAGGCCTGGACTATATGAAACGTATGCGTAACGCGGCGCAAAGAATGTCGCTGTTAATCAATGATTTATTGGATTTCTCCCGCATAAATACCCGCGGCCGGGATTTTACACCTACCAATTTAACTGACGTGGTTAATGGTGCACTTGACGATGTTGAAATTGCCATTCAGGAAAGCAATGCCCAAATCAATATAGGTACTTTACCGATAATACAGGCTGATAGCAGTCAGCTTAGTCAGCTGTTTCTTAATCTGTTGTCAAATTCGCTGAAGTTCCGCCTACCGGACAGAACACCGGTTATTACTATTACTGCTGCAGTGCACCAGCCTAATATTATGCAGCAGGCCATTTGCCCGGATTGGCATGTAATAACGCTGACAGACAACGGCATTGGCTTTGCAATAGAGTATGCCGAGAAAATTTTTACACCGTTTCAACGCCTGCATGGCCGTTCAGAATATAAAGGAACCGGTATTGGCCTGGCAGTATGCCGGCGGATTGTAGAAAGACACAGAGGGTTAATTTACGCATCGGGTGAGCCTGGGGTTGGCGCCACTTTTACATTAATTTTGCCTGCCGACGGCACACCGTTTGGCAGCAGGGGAGAAACTGAATAATGCCACTTACCAAAACACGGCCAATTACTATTTTAATGGCTGATGATGATGAAGATGATCGATTACTGACACAGGATGCGCTGCGCGAAAGCCGGGTGCTTAATTCATTGTATTGTGTTGAAGACGGCGTAGAGTTACTAGAATATCTGCGCAAAGAAGGCAAATATGCCACCGGCGTACCCTGTCCGCGGCCCAGCCTGATATTACTGGATTTAAATATGCCACGGATGGATGGCCGTGAAGCACTGCATAATATAAAAAGTGACGATAATTTGCGGGGTATTCCTATCGTTATTCTTACCACGTCAAAACAAGAAGAAGACATGGTGCGGGGTTATAATTTAGGCGCAGCGTCGTATATCACCAAGCCGGTAAACTTTGAGGGCCTGGTAGAGCTAATGCGCACCCTGGGTAAGTATTGGGTAGAGTTTGTTGAGTTACCAGTACAAGATAATGACTAAACAGGTAAAGCCGGTTCTACAGGCAAAAATCCTTCTGGTAGAAGACGATGAAGATGACTACATCATTACCCGTAGTCATCTGGAAGAATTAACCTCGTTTGACAGCCATCTGACGTGGGTAACAAACTCAGTCGAAGGATTACAAAAGCTAACCGAAGGCAACTTTGATGTCTGTCTGCTGGATTACCAATTAGGCGCTGAAACCGGTTTATCGTTGTTAAAACAGGCAGTAGAGAGCGGCATATCTACACCCATTATTATGCTTACCGGCCAACCGGATAAGCAGCTTGATTTACAGGCACTGGAATATGGTGCGGCAGACTTTTTAGTAAAAAGCGAACTGAGTGAAGCAAGGTTTGCCCGGGCAATACGCTACGCATTAAGCCGCCGGGAATTTGAACTGGAACGTTTAAACCGGCTTAGGCTTGAAGCGGATAACAGATCAAAAGATCGGTTTTTAGCCCACCTGAGTCATGAGCTCAGAACGCCGTTATCTTCAATTTTGGGCTACACCGAGTTACTGCTTGAATCAAACCATACCGAAGACGCGCGGCCAGAGCTGAATATCATCCTGAATAATGGCAAGCATTTGCTGAGTTTGTTAAACGATATTCTCGACCTGTCCAAAATTACAGCGAACAAACTGGAGCTACGGCCAGAACCCACCAGTTTACGTCACCTGATATTGGATATTTATACCCTGCTTAAAGTTACCGCTATCGATAACGGGTTGGAGCTAACCTTTAATTCGTTAACCCCGTTACCGGTGCTTATTACTGTCGATGGCACGCGCTTACGCCAGGTATTAATAAATTTGATTTATAACGCCATCAAATTTACTGATGCTGGCAGTATCACCGTTGACCTGTGGACACAGCAAGACGCAGCAAAAGAAATGTTGATGTTTCGCATAACTGATACCGGTGTGGGCATTCCGCAGCGACAACTTAAAGATATTTTTGCGCCCTTTACCCAGATAGAAGATTACCTTACCCGGAAAAAAGGCGGCGCAGGCCTGGGGTTGGCCATTTCAGCAGAGCTTATTCAGCGTATGGGGGGCCGCATTGATGTGGCGTCTGAAGAAGGAAAAGGCAGTGTATTTACCTTTTCGCTGGATCCAGGCGATATAACGGATACCCAGCGCAAACCATTGAGCCTGGAACCGTCACTTAACAATAATGGTGGCGCGCACAGTAAGCTGGCTTTAACCGGCGAGGTGCTTATCGTTGATGATTTGGCTGACCTGCGCAAGCTGTCTGCACATTGGATCCAGGCTACAGGCGCCTCAGTAGACTTTGCTGTAAACGGCGCTGAAGCAATTGCCAAGGTAAAACACAAAATAGCATCAGGCAGCTATTACGATCTGATCCTGATGGATTTACACATGCCAGGCATGGGGGGCAGAGAAGCGACGGTAGCTATCCGCGAAACGGGCTATCAGTATCCGGTGGTTGCGCTTACTGCGGCAATGGCGAAGGGGATCCGCCAGCAGCTAACGGCGTTGGGTTTTAATGATGTGCTGTCCAAACCGATCACGAAGAATCAGTTGTACCGTGCATTACGCTGCTATTTAACCGGCAATTCGGCATTAACAGATAACAGCGCAGCAGATAGTCTGCCGCTGCATTTCCTGGTGGTAGAAGATGATACTGAAGCTGCACAATTAATGCAGATACTGCTAGAAAGCCTGGGGGTGAAAACCACACTGGCACACAGTGCAGAAGAGTGTATGCGCGAACTGGCCTTACTGCACCGGTTTGACAGAATTTTGCTTGATCTGGGGCTGCCAGATAGTGATGGATTGCAGCTTATCGAGCGCATCGAGCATAACTATCCTGACAATATTGTGATTGTGGTAAGTGGACATGAGCATGATATTGCTGCATCCGGCAGCGCCATCGTCCAGCAGAGTTTGTTAAAACCTATCACTAAACAGGCCCTAAACAGCTTAGTGTTAACATGCCGCTAAGGCACTACTAAAGTATTCATATCCGGTATTTGTATATAAATCAAACAATTGTTGGCAGTTTTGGCGCTGACACTGCTATTTAAACATTGTAAATTCTGCATGTTGCGATGTTAGTATTACAATTTTATAACGGCTTAAAATCGGTCCAGAAAAATAATTTTAATTTAAGTGTTTGATTTATAATGTCTTATTTTTATTTTAAAAAGTGGTACAAAGCTTGTAACCGTTAACGCGAACTAAGGCCAAAGTGCCGATTACTATTAGCTGATTTAACGGAGTTTATAATGAGAAAGTCATTTTTAGCTGTATTAACTGCATCTTCTCTTATCGCCACCTCGGCTTATGCCGCTACACCGCAAGAAGATATTGATCATATGGGGATCTACGTTGGCGCCGCCTATGGCTTACTGAAAGTAGACGGTGATGACCAGGATTTTGATGAAGAAGATAACGCTAGCCGGTATTTTGTCGGCGCCCAATTTAATCAGGTGCTGTCTTTAGAAGGTGGTTACATTGACTTTGGTAATTATGGTAACAGCATTTTTAACACAGATTTAGATGGTTACACTCTGGCGTTAAAAGCCGGTTTACCGGTAACCGAGCGTTTCACTGTGTATGCACAGGGCGGTAATATTTGGTGGAAAGCCGACATTAATGCCACCGATGACAGCGCGGATGTGGATGGCTCAGACATATTTTATGGTGTAGGAGTGTCTTTTGCCCTGACGCAGAATCTGGCTCTTCGTCTGGAATACACCCGCTTTGATGTAGAATTTGACCGTGATGAGATTGGCATCCTGGCCGAGATTGATAGCTTCGATACCAAAGTGGACTACGCCAGTATCGGCATTCAGTACACCTTTTAAGCTTGCCGCACTACTTAGAATCAGCACAGCCGGGTATAACAGCCCGGCTGTCTGCATTTGGGACTTCGCCTGATTGGCATGGCTGAACTTTGCCCCAGGCCATCAGTCTGACAATACGTTTGTACTTATTTAGTAACGTAGCGGAGTCACGACATGGGGCGGAGTCAGGGAATGGGTAAGTTATTGCAGCTGTGGCGTGATAACCGCGGCATACTGGTGTTTTTAAGTTTAATGTTTGTGTTCAGAAGTGCGGTGGCTGACTGGAACGATGTGCCATCAGGCTCAATGCAACCGACTATCGAAATTGGTGATCGTATTCTGGTTAATAAAATGGCCTATGATTTACGCCTGCCTTTTACCACAGTGTCGCTGGTTAAGCGCGCTGATCCGCAGCGCGGCGATATAGTTATTTTTCTGTCTGAAGCTGCCGATAACCGGCTGGTAAAACGTGTTGTGGGTGTGCCGGGCGATGTCGTGGCGATGCAACACAACGTGCTGAGTATTAATGGCGAGCAAGTGGCATATCACCAGCCGGATGAAGCAGTAAAAGCTTATTCAGCGACCGACGGGGGCAGCCAGCTGTTAAACGAGCAATTGGGTGATATTACCCATACGGTAAAGCTGGCACCCTTTGCCACTGGCCGCGATAGTTTTGCACCGGTACGGGTGCCGCAAAGCCACTATCTGGTGCTGGGTGATAACCGCGACAACAGCGCTGATTCACGGGTAATTGGTTTTGTACCACGCGATGAAATTGTTGGCCGGGCCAGCAGCGTATTGTTTTCGCTGGATCACGATAATTATTACCTGCCCCGTAGTGGGCGTTTCCTGGCGGCGTTGTAAGTTGCTGGCGCGGAATATCAGCACTTTGGTTTTCATTTTGTAAAATAGTTGCTTTACTTTAATCTGATTAAAGCTAGCAGCCTGCAGGGACCACATAATGAAAACGTCTGTATTAGTGTTAAGCGCTTTACTTAGTCTTACAACTATATCTGTTACTGAAGCCTGCACCCGCGCGGTATATAAAGGCCAGGATAATCTTATTCTTACTGCCCGCTCGATGGACTGGCGAGATGAGATCCCGGTTAACCTGTGGTTGTTTCCGCGCGGCATGCAGCGTCAGGGTGAGGTAGGGGCCAACTCAGTAAGCTGGACGTCGAAATATGGTAGTGTAATAGCCAGTGCCTTTGATATTGCCAGTGCTGACGGGATGAATGAAAAAGGCTTGGCAGCCAATTTGCTCTGGCTGGTAGAGTCACGTTACCCGCCATATGATGGCAGCCAGCCCGGGTTAACTGTGGCAGCCTGGGTACAATATGTGCTGGATAACTTTGCCAGTGTGGCCGAAGCGGTTACAGCCATGCAGGCAGAGCCTTTTGTTGTGGTATCCTCGACTATTCCTGGTACTGACCGTTTTACCACCGTGCATTTGTCGTTGTCTGATGCCAGCGGAGACAATGCTGTATTTGAATATATTGACGGCAAGTTGGTGATCCATCATGACCCGTCTTACACCGTAATGACCAATTCGCCGGTATTTGAGAAACAGTTAGCGATAAATGAATACTGGCAGGAGTTGGGTGGCACTACTATGTTGCCAGGTACTAACCGCGCAGCAGACCGTTTTGTCCGGGCGTCGTTTTATTTAAATGCGCTACCGCAAACCAATGATCCTGTGCTGGCAGCCGCCAGCGTGTTTAGCCTGATCCGCAATACGTCTGTACCCTATGGTATTTCGTCGCCTACTGAACCCAATATTTCTTCCACCCGCTGGCGCTCAGTGGCCGATCATAAATCGCTGCGTTATTACTTTGAAACGGTATTTACGCCCAATACGTTCTGGGTTGAATTAACACAAGCTGATTTTCGTGCCGGGCAGCCGGTACGCAAGCTGGCATTGGATAAAAACCAGAGCTATGCCGGCAATACCATTAAGCAGTTTAAAAAAGCCGCAGCATTTCAGTTTGCCGGCTTGGAAAATCTCGTTGATTAATGTGCTATTTGCCATTTTATAAATGACTGGGTTTACTTGGCAGATAGACAGATGTTAGTTTTAGTCACGGCACTTTAGTTAACTAATAAGCACCTGATATGGATAATATTCTTAACGAGCTGACGCAATCTATTGGCGAAGACAGCCTTGAACAACAGGTTAGAGCGCTGATCCAGCTCTTGCAGCAGTCAACCGGTTTGGAGTCTGCTTATTTCACCCGTATTGATTTAAGCAAAGGCCTGCAGCACATCATGTATTCTTTAAATACCGGCCAGCTGCAATTAACAGAAGGGCTGACAGTTGACTGGAATGATACCCTGTGTAAAAGAGCACTGGAGCAAAACCAGTTTGTGACGAATGATGTGGCTGTGCGTTGGGGCGATTCGGCCGCAGCGGCTCAGCTGGGGATCAATACTTATGTCAGTGCCCCGGTGCAACTGTCCGATGGCATGTTATATGGTACCGTTTGTGCTGCCAGCACAGAAAAAACAGTGGTATCGGCCGGCAGTGCTACTTTACTGCAACTGATTAGCCGCCTTATTGCCATGCAGGTTGAACGCGAGCAGTTGCTACAGCAGCTGGAGCAGGAAAACCGGCAGTTTCGCAATGTGGCACTAACCGATCCATTAACCGGGCTGGGTAATCGCCGGGCGCTGGAGCAGGAGCTACAACGCACTATAGCAAACAGTCAGCGTAATGGCAGTGCTGTATTTGTTGCTTATATCGATTTAGATAACTTTAAGCTGATTAACGACCAATACGGCCATGACGCCGGCGATCGGTTTTTACTGGCTATCAGCACTAAGTTAAAAAATGACCGGCGTGAAGGCGATTTTATCGCCCGTATTGGTGGTGATGAATTTGTTATCTTTGGCTTGCTGACAGGTAATAATACTGCTCAGGCTGCAAAAAAGCTGCGCCAGCAGATTTTCGACAGTACCTGTGGCAGTTTTGATATTACTGATACCGTGCTGCACTATGGCGGCGCCAGTGTAGGCTTGGCTGTTGCCGAGGCAGCTGAGCCGGCAAGTAGCTTGTTAAAGCGCGCTGATAGTGAAATGTATCAGCAGAAAAAACAGCGGGCAGCCAGCCGTAACACAGCTAAGCGTTAAAGCCGTTTTTGTGCGCTCAGGCGCACCCATTCTTCCTGCACGGCGATGGGGTCAAAGCTGAACTCATCGCTGTAAGCGTCAATGACACTTTGTGCCTGGCTTTCTAAAATGCCTGACAGTGCCAGTTTGCCACCGGGCTTTACGTAGCTGCTTATCACTTGCTTTAATTCGGCCAGCGGCCCGGCGAGGATATTAGCTACTACAACATCAGCCTGAAAATTGCTAGGCTGATCTTTGGGCAAATACAGCTCTATCTGGCCTGCAACATTATTGCGTCTGGCGTTAGCTGTGCTGGCTTCTATTGCCTGTGGGTCAATATCAACACCAATTACCCGTTTGGCGCCCAGCTTTAACGCTGCTATGCCCAAAATGCCGGAGCCGCAGCCAAAATCAACTACGGTTTGCTGTGGTTCTATGGTGGCATCCAGCCACTGCATACATAGCGCAGTAGTAGGGTGGGTGCCGGTACCAAAGGCCAGGCCAGGGTCTAACATTACGTTTACTGCTGTCGGGTCCGGGATATCACGCCAACTGGGGCATACCCAAAGCCTGGTGCCAAATTTAATCGGGTGGAAGTTATCCATCCACTCGCGCTCCCAGTCTTTATCTTCCAGCTGCTCCAGCTTGTAATCGACACCGTCTTTAAAGAATGACACCTGCTCCAGTTGTTTTACCACCTTATCCATCGGATGCTCAGCGTCAAACAGGCCAACTACTACGGTATTGGTCCAGTAAATCACTTCGCCCGGCATTGGCTCGTAAATCGGGGTGTCCTGTGCATCGACAAAACTAACGGCCTGGGCGCCCCAGCCCATCAGCATATCGCTGACTTGTTCGGCTTTTTCTTCATTGGTGCTAACGCGCAGTTGGATCCAGGGCATAATCAGTCTCGCTTATAAAAATTTGCCGCATTATAGCAAAAAGGCCGCAAAAGCGGCCTTTAATCTGTGTAAGCTCAGGCTTACTTAATACCCAGCTTCTTCTCTAAATAGTGGATATTAGTACCACCTTTACAGAAGCCCGCATCACGCATAATGTCTTTGTGCAACGGGATGTTGGTTTTAATGCCGTCTACCAGCAGTTCGTCCAGTGCGTTCCGCATCCGGGCAATAGCGATATCGCGGGTTTCACCGTAGGTGATCAGCTTGCCTACCATAGAGTCATAGTTAGGCGGTACGGTGTAATCGGCGTAAATATGCGAATCCCAGCGAATACCATTACCACCGGCCGGATGGAAACGGGTAATTTTACCCGGCGACGGAATAAAGGTAACCGGATCTTCAGCATTGATACGGCACTCTACGGCATGGCCGCGAATAACAATATCTTCCTGCTTCAGGGTCATTGGCATGCCTGAAGCAATGCGCAGCTGTTCTTTGATCAGATCAACGCCGGTGATCATCTCGGTAACAGGGTGCTCTACCTGAATACGGGTGTTCATTTCAATAAAGAAGAACTCGCCGTTTTCAAACAGGAATTCAAAAGTACCGGCACCGCGGTAATTCATTACTTTACAGGCATCGACACACCGGCCGCCGATAAAGGCGCGTAATTCCGGCGTAATGCCCGGTGCCGGTGCTTCTTCTACCACTTTTTGGTGGCGGCGCTGCATAGAACAGTCGCGCTCACCTAAATGGATAGCGTTGCCCTGGCCATCAGCTAAAACCTGAATTTCGATATGGCGTGGGTTTTCCAGGAATTTCTCCATGTACACCATATCGTTACCAAAAGCGGCTTTAGCTTCGGCTTTGGTCATCTCGATAGAGCTAACCAGTTCTTCCTCGCTGCGCACCACACGCATACCACGGCCACCACCGCCACCGGCAGCTTTAACAATGATCGGGTAGCCAATACGCTTGGCAATAACCATATTAGTGGCAGGATCGTCGCCTACTGCGCCGTCAGAACCCGGTACACAAGGTACACCGGCTTTTTTCATCGCTTCAATAGCGGAGACTTTATCGCCCATTAAGCGGATAGAATCCGGGTGCGGGCCAATAAACACCAGGCCGCTTTCTTCTACCTGCTGGGCAAAATCAGCGCGTTCGGCTAAAAAGCCGTAGCCAGGGTGAATAGCCTGAGCATTGGTAACTTCGGCGGCAGCAATCAGCGCCGGTATATTTAAATAGCTTTGCGGTGACGCCGCCGGGCCGATACAAATGGTTTCATCGGCCAGCAGCACGTGTTTTAAATTACGGTCTACCGTAGAGTGCACGGCCACCGTTTTAATGCCCAGCTCTTTACACGCGCGTAAGATACGCAGTGCAATTTCGCCGCGGTTGGCAATCAGTACTTTTTCTAGCATCAGTCTGCCTTTTGCGTTATTCAATCACAAAGAGTGGCTGGTCAAATTCAACCGGCTCGCCGTTTTCTACCAGAATTTCTTTGATCACACCGGCCTTGTCAGACTGGATCTGGTTCATCATTTTCATTGCTTCAACAATACATAAAGTATCGCCAACCTTAACGCTCTGGCCTACTTCAACAAAGGCTTTCGCTGTTGGCGATGCCGCGCGGTAGAAAGAGCCTACCATTGGCGATTTCATAATATGGCCACTGATCGCTTTTGGCGCTTCAACGGCTGCCGGTGCAGCTGCTGCGGCCGGGGCAGGTGCCGGGGCGTATTGTGGCGCCGGAGCATAGTGCTGCATAGGTGCATATTGCGGGGTAGGGCCGTTACGGCTAATGCGTACCGACTCTTCACCTTCGGTGATTTCAAGCTCGTTAATGCCAGATTCTTCTAACAGCTCGATCAATTTTTTAATCTTTCTAATATCCATGTCTTTTTAGCCTGATTAGTTATTACTGTTTGGTTGTTTGTAACGCTGCTACCGCCGCATCAAGTGCGTAGTGGTAACCTTTGGCACCAAGGCCACAGATCACCCCTTTGGCGATATCAGATAAATATGAATGCCGGCGAAAACTTTCGCGCGCGTGCACATTAGACAAATGCACTTCAATAAAAGGAATGGCCACGGCCAGCAATGCATCACGAATAGCAATACTGGTATGGGTAAAAGCACCGGGATTAATCAGAATATAATCCTGCTTGCCCAAGCTTTGTTGAATAGCAGTCACCAGTTCGTGCTCGGCATTAGATTGTAAATGTGCCAGTTCGACACCTTTTGCCGCTGCCTGTTCCGTCAGGCCGGTGATAATATCCTGCAAAGTGGCGCTGCCATAGACTGCCGGCTCGCGCACACCCAGCATATTCAGGTTAGGACCATTCAACACTAAAATTCGATAAGTTGCCGCCATTTGTGCGTTATTCCCGCTAATTGTTTTGATCCGGCCCTATCTTGCCAAAGCTAATGATTAATTGCATCTGTTTGACAGAATTCTGTCGCAGACAGAGCCATTGGCTTAACAATAGCGCCTTATTATAGTGAAATCGTGACAAATGGCAGCAAAATACTGGTCTTATCAGCCAGAAAGCGGTTGGCAGTAGGCGGCGCCGGCTAAAAGCGCCGCCCTGAGTTTACTGTTGTAGTTGTTTCAGATGGGCAGCGAAGTCGGAGGCGTTCATAAAACCCGTCACCCTGGCAGAGCTGATTTCTTCAGCCTGCGGGCTGAAAAACAGCAGGGTGGGCAGGCCCAGTACCTGATAGTTATCCAGTAGAGCCTGATCTTTACGTGTCATCTTGGTTACGTCGACTTTAATCAACTGCATCTTCTGCATTTGCGCCTGTACTTCAGCCTTGGGAAAGGTTAAATGCTCAAACTCTTTACAGGCAATACACCAGTCGGCATACAGATCAACCAGGGTGTAGCGCCCTTCACTGGCAGCAATTTTTTGCTGCAGCTCTTCCAGTGAGCTCACCAGTTCAAAACCTGCCTGCTGCTGCGTAACTGCGGCTGTTTGTTCTGTAGCCGGCCACCAATGTTTCAGGTTCAGGTATAGCGCTGCACTAAGCAGCAGCTGACCAAGAATTAACATAACCGCTTTGGCACTGTTATTTTGCAGGCTGAACATCACGCGGTACAGGTAAATAATAAAGCTGAGTAACAGCAAAGACCCTATAGCCAGGATATAACTGAACGGCAGCATCCGCTCCAGTAAAATAAGCGGTACCGCCAACAGCAGGAAGCCGAAAGTGGCTTTTACCGCATTCATCCAGTTACCGGCTTTAGGCAGCAGTTTACCGCCGGAGCTGCCCAGAATAAGCAGTGGCAACCCCATACCCAAACTTAAGATATACAACGTAACCGCGCCCAGCAGTAAGTCACCGCTTTGGGCTACATACAGCAAAGCTGCAGATAACGGTGCCGTGGTGCAGGGCGAGGCGATAAGGCCTGACAACGCACCCATGGTAAAGGCACCTTTGTGCGAGCCACCTTGTTGGTTATTGCTGACTTTACTGATTTTTTCCTGCCAACTGGACGGCAGTGTCAGATTAAATACACCGAACATCGCCAGTGCCAGCAGCACAAAAATAATACTGGCAACAATTAATACCGCCGGGTGCTGCATATAGCCCTGAAACCGCACACCTAAACTGGCTACTACTAACCCTAATGCCGAATAGGTAATGGCCATACCTTGCACATAAGAAAACGACAGCGTAAAGGCGCGTTTGTTAGATAATTGCTTGCCCTGGCCGACAATAATGCTGGTTAAAATGGGGTACATCGGAAAGACGCACGGCGTAAATGCCAGGCCCAAACCCAGCAAAAAGAAACCGGCAAGTGTGGCTAAAGCTGCGCCATCGCTAAGTTTTGCTGCCAGCGTATTCTGGCTGGATACCGGTACGTTGCTTGGGGGAGCTACTGTGCTTTGATCGGCGCTAAGCGCAATGAGTGGCAGCTCTTTGGTTACCGGCGGGTAGCATAAACCGGCTTCGGCACAGCCCATATACTGAATTTTAAATACCGCATCTTCGCTGACATCCGTTAACGGAATACGCAGGGTTAACTGATGAAAATACACCTGCGACACGCCGAAAAACTCGTCTTCTATCTGCATGCTGGCCGGATAGCTGGGGTGAGAAAAACTGACCGCAATACCGCCCAGTTTTATTTTATCTTTATACAGATAATAGCCATCGGCGATAGTCCAGCTGACAATCAGCTCATTTTGCTTTTGCACAAAATCAAACGCAAATGCCTGCTCTACCGGCAAAAAGCTATCATTGGCGTTGAGCAGGCTATTGAGCACAGAGTTTTGTTGGGCTGAAACTGGCGCGACCAACGCAAACCAGAGTAAAAATGGCAGAACAAACACTTTATACATCAGCTTATACTTCCTCTTAAACGCCATAGCGTTGTTATCGCATTACACTAACATGAGCTTACTATACGCTGATAGCCGCCTTACGGCTTTATCAACGCGACCACCATCACCTCAGAATCATCACCTCAGTACAGACCTGCGGCGGGGCGGGTTTATTTCAATAGCAGTAGATTTAATCTGTTTACCTAAAACGCCAATTAAGAAATTTTTGCTTTACCCCTTGGATTTTTTTCTGCAGTGCCCCATATACCGGGCAGACAATTTAACACCCATGTTAAAACACAAAATAGCTTTAGGAGATAGAGCATGAATATTCGTCCATTACATGATCGTGTCATCATCAAACGTTTAGAAGCTGAAAGCAAATCAGCTGGTGGCATCGTCTTAACGGGCGCTTCAGCGGAAAAATCTACCCGTGGTGAAGTGGTTGCAGTTGGCTTGGGCCGCGTGTTAGATAACGGCGATGTTAAGCCATTAGACGTTAAAGTTGGTGACAAGGTGCTGTTTGGTGCTTATGTAGAGCGCACAGAAAAAATTGATGGTCAGGAATACGTGATCACCAAAGAAGACAATATCTTAGGTGTAATTCTGGATTAATTCTCCCGTAAACCTTACAACGATTAACTGAATTTAAGGATTAAGAAGATGGCAGCAAAAGACGTACGTTTTGGCGATGAAGCCCGTAACAAGATGCTTAAAGGCGTCAATATTTTAGCAAACGCTGTGCGCGTAACGCTGGGTCCGAAGGGCCGCCACGTAATTCTGGATAAGTCGTTCGGCGCACCGATGATCACCAAAGATGGTGTATCGGTAGCTAAAGAAATCGAGCTGGAAGACAAGTTCGAAAATATGGGCGCGCAGATGGTGAAAGAAGTTGCTTCTAAAGCCAATGACGAAGCCGGTGACGGTACTACCACTGCAACAGTACTGGCACAAAACATCATCAACGAAGGTGTAAAAGCCGTTGCTGCCGGTATGAACCCAATGGATTTAAAACGCGGCATCGACAAAGCGGTTATCGCTGCGGTTGCTGAGTTAAAGTTACTGTCGCAGCCTTGTGCCGACAGCAAAGCCATTGCTCAGGTAGGTACTATTTCTGCTAACTCTGATGACGAAATCGGCCAGATCATTGCCAACGCGATGGACAAAGTAGGCAAAGAAGGCGTGATCACTGTTGAAGAAGGCCAGGGTTTAGCCAACGAGCTGGACGTGGTTGAAGGTATGCAGTTTGACCGCGGCTACCTGTCTCCTTATTTTATTAACAACCAGGAAGCTGGCCAGGTAGAACTGGACAACCCGTACATTCTGACTGTTGATAAGAAAATTTCTAACATCCGCGAATTGCTGCCAGTGCTGGAAGGCGTGGCTAAATCAGGCAAGCCATTGCTGATTGTTGCTGAAGATGTTGAAGGTGAAGCGTTAGCAACGCTGGTAGTAAACAACATGCGCGGTATCGTGAAAATCTCTGCTGTTAAAGCACCGGGTTTTGGCGATCGTCGTAAAGCCATGCTGCAAGATATTGCTACCTTAACCGGCGGTACTGTAATTTCTGAAGAAATTGGTATGGAGCTGGAAAAAGCTGGCCTGGAAGAATTAGGTACTGCCAAGCGCGTTGTTATCACTAAAGACAACACTACCATCATTGATGGTGCCGGTGAGCAAAGCGCTATTGATGGCCGTGTGAAGCAAATTCGTCAGCAAATTGAAGAAGCAACGTCAGACTACGACAAAGAGAAACTGCAAGAGCGTTTAGCCAAACTGGCTGGCGGTGTTGCGGTGATCAAAGTTGGCGCAGCGACTGAAATTGAAATGAAAGAGAAAAAACACCGCGTTGAAGATGCTCTGCACGCAACCCGTGCAGCAGTAGAAGAAGGCGTGGTGCCTGGCGGTGGTGTAGCGCTGGTGCGTGTAGCAGCCAAACTGGTTGACTTGCGCGGTGCTAACGAAGATCAGAACCACGGTATTAAAATTGCGCTGCGCGCAATGGAATCGCCACTGCGTCAAATCGTTGATAACGCCGGTGACGAGCCATCAGTCGTGGTTAACCAGGTGAAATCTGGCACGGGTAACTACGGTTACAATGCTGCCAGCGGCGAGTACGGCGATATGCTGGAAATGGGTATTCTGGACCCAACCAAAGTAACCCGTTCAGCACTGCAGTTTGCTGCCTCTGTTGGTTCACTGATGATTACCACTGAAGCGATGGTAACAGAGCTACCAAAGAAAGATGCCCCGGCAATGCCTGATATGGGCGGCATGGGTGGTATGGGCGGCATGATGTGATAAAAATGTAAGTGCCCACTTACCAGAAAACCCCGGCTTTATGCCGGGGTTTTGCTTTTTATCGGTGTGGCTTTTATTGCAAATGGCTACATTTTTATACAAAAGGCTACAGCATACAGATGCTGATCAAGGTTATAGTTAGTTGTGTGGAGTAAACTTATTAGCGGCGGGTAGCTCTAACCAAAGTGGTTACAGCTGGCCATTTGGTACAGGAGACAAACGATGCGTACAACAATATTGTTATGCGGTTTAGCTATAGTGCTTGGTACGGGGGCAGTGCAGGCCGGTGAGGTACAGATCAAATGGCAAGACCCGGAAAAATTCACTGATATTCGCCCGGCAAATGACAGCCGTAAAGCGTTTCGCGAAAGAGTGATTAAAAAGTTTGACGGCTTTTTCAATGATATGGCAACCCAGTTACCTGAAGGTTATAAATGGGAAGTCACAGTAACTGACGTCGATCTGGCCGGTGATGTCGATTATTTTATCAGTAGGAGCGGTAGTGCTTTGCGTGTGGTGAAAGATATTTACTCACCAGCTATCCGTTTTACCCATGTGCTGCGGGATAAACACGGTGAAGAGGTTGTTAGTGGCGAAGAACGCCTGCGTGATATGGGCTTTATGCAGTCCTTACGTTCTGCCAATGATAACGAAGAGTTTCGCTATGAAAAGCAGATGCTGAACAATTGGTTTACCAAAGAATTGCAGCCAAAAGTTGAGCAGTATGCGTTAGCCTTACCTAAGGTAAGCACAAACTGAGTTCAGGGCCCACCGGCGTTGTAGCGGCACCTGATTACTGCAGCTTAAGTGATGTTTACCCTGATGATGTTTGCCCTGATACTAGGGTTAGGTTACCACTGTGCGAAACTCTGCCAGTGTAGTGTGCAACTGCTTTAGTTGTTGCACCACGCGTTGTAATGTTGCGGTATTAAACTGCTGGCTTTGTCGCATAGCGGCAACCTGTTCAGCGGTTTCTGCCAGATAAGGCATAAAGCGGTTGCTGGAGGCCTTAAATAGCTTATTGTCGGCAAAAATACGCTGATGTTTGGCATGACCTTGCTGTTGCAGGCTATCCAGCAACGCATCAGCGTCCAGCGCTTTGCGGTACAGCTCTTTCAGGTTGTCATCGAGTTGGTTAAGTAAAGTGTCCATAATATGGCTTAGCTGAAAAAAGTGCTGCTATTATGCCATAAGCCCGGCGCCGCTTCAGCAGCCTTGCAGTGAAAGCCCGTTTTAACAGGTATTTTTTTCCATGCCCGTTTCTTTAGCAAACGTTTTGTTATATTATCTCGTTTCTTTATTTTCAGCTGTCAGAGTAAGCCACGTGTTAGCAACAGTAAGAAACGTATTTGATAAAGTAGGTATTACAGTGACGTCGCTTTGCGCCATTCACTGCATTATGCTGCCGATCATTCTGCCGGTTTTGCCGTTACTGGGCCTTAGCGTTGGCCATAATCATGCTTTTGAGCGCGTGATGTTGCTGGTTACCATAGTGCTGGGTTTTATTGCTTTGTTTATTGGTTTTCATCGCTATCACCGCAAGCTCTACCCGTTTTATTCGTTGTTTTTAGGTGTGTTTATATATTGGCAACGCGATGTGTGGGGCCACGAATATGAACACGCTGTTTTGATCGTGGGTGCATCCTTGGTGGTGTTGGCGCATGTGATGAATATGCGCTTGTGTAATAGCTGCAAAAGCTGCCATGACCACTAGGTCTCAAAATTTATAAAAAATCCCGCTGCGGCGGGATTTTTGCTTTCTATGGTTAATTATCTGTGCTTAATTATCTGTGCTTAGCAGTGTACGGCTGCGTGCCGGATAGTTGCTGAAAATGCCGTCTACGCCATATTGCTGCAGGCGGCTGAGATCATCAGCTTGATCCACGGTATACACATATACTTTTAAACCGCGCGCTTTGGCATCATCAACAAAAGCCTGATTAATAAAGCTGACATCGCAATTTACCGAGTGCGCTTGCAACTGCTGCGCAAAAGCGGCGTAATCCAGCGGCAGGCTGGCGGTAAGAGCTCCCAGCTTTAGCTCTGGCTGCGCCAGTTTAAGGGCTGCGAGTAGGTGATGATTAAAAGATGAGATCAGCAGCCGCTGGCTATCAAACTGCAGCTCTTGCTTGGCTTTATCCAGCAAGGCCAGCAGCGGCGCTACGGTGTTTTCGCCTTTTAATTCAATATTCAGCCACAGCCTGGTATTTTGCAGTAACTGCAATACCTGCCTTAGCGTAGGAATGCGCTCGCCACGGCCGGCATCCAGTTGCATCAGTTGCTCTATAGAGTATTGATAGATACTGCCGGTGCCGTTAGTGGTGCGGGCTAAATGATGATCATGAATAACAATCAGCTCGCCCTGTACGGCGAATACGTCTATTTCTATAGCGTCAGCACCCTGCGTTATGGCTTGTTCAATAGCCAGCAGGGTGTTTTCCGGGTATTCACCACTGGCACCACGATGAGCGATGATTTGCATGTTCGGTCCTGTTCAGAAGAGTTAGGGATAAAACTGGCAGAAGTGAATGCAGAGTATTTTTTTCGGCGACCGTTGCAGGCCAGGATGCTGACAAATTCGCCTGGAGCGAATTTGAACAGCTGCGCTGGTCCGTAGGATAAACTTCATGGATGAAGTTTATAATCGAGCCCCCATGGATGGGTTCACGGCGTGTTGCAGAAAAAATATACGGCGCATTCACGTTTTCGAAGCGCCGTAGCTGAAGATTAGCTTTAAATTGCTGTATTAGCAAAAGGCGCACCCATGCGGGTAACGGTACCTGGTTGCTGATCGGCTAAAAACTGTAGTTTATTCGCCGGGAAAGCCAGCACTACTGTTGAGCCTAGTTTAAAGCGACCCATCTCGGCACCTTTTTCCAGCGTAATGGCATTTTTACCATGTGCCGGATAGCTCCAGCGAAACACATTTTTACCCGCCGGTGGCGTTACCGTGCCAGCCCAAACCGTTTCAATACTGGCAACTATCGTTGCACCTACCAACACTAATGCCATAGGGCCAAGCTCAGTATCGAAAATGGTTACTACGCGCTCATTTAACGCAAATAAATCCTTTACGCATTCTGCGGTTAACGGGTTAACCGAGAATAGCTCTCCTGGCACGTAAATCATCTGACGTAGGGTGCCCCGAACAGGCATATGAATACGGTGATAATCTTTTGGTGCCAGATAAATAGTAGCAAAGTGGCCGTTTTGAAACGGCAATGCCGTGGCGCTATCCCCGCCTAACAGAGCCTGCAGCGAATAATTGTGGTTTTTTGCCTGAATAAGTTTGCCATCAACGATAGGCCCAAGCTGGCTGATAGTGCCATCTGCCGGATGCGCAACAATATTAGCCTCTGTAGCCAGTGGGCGAATGCCATCTTTTAATGGCCGGGTAAAAAACTCATTAAAACTGGCGTAATCTTTAGCGTGTTCAAACTGCGCTTCCGCCATATTAATGCCGTAGGCTTTAATAAAACGGTTAATTAAAAAGTGGCTGAACCAGCCCAGTTTTGCCGCGGCTAATTTGCCGGCCAAACGGGATATAAGATGTTTAGGCAATAAGTATTGCAGGGTAATTTTTAAATTATCCATTTTGTTCTCTGTATAAAGTTAAAAGTGATTCGGTTTGTCCTGCGCCATACTGGCAAGGATTTTTAAATAGCTGTCATAGCGTTCCTGGCGAATGTCACCGGTTTCTACTGCATGCTGAATAGCGCAGCCGGGATCGGAAATATGCTTACAGTCACGGAATTTACAGCGCCCAAGCCAGGGGGTAAATTCAGTAAAGCCGCGGGTAACTTCTTCTGCTGTTAAATGCCATAGCGCAAATTCACGAATACCGGGCGAGTCGATTAAATCGCCGCCATCAGGCAAATGATACAAGCGTGACACTGTAGTGGTGTGCTGGCCCAGGCCGGAGTTTGCCGATACTTCCTGTGTCAGCGCTTCAAGGCCTGGCATTAAGTTATTCATTAACGACGATTTGCCCACGCCAGACTGGCCGACAAAAATGCTGGTACCGCTGTGTAGGTAACTGAGCAATTGCGCCATACCCACACCGCTTTTAGCGCTAACCAGCAAAAAGTTATACCCCAGCTGTTGGTACAATGCCAGTTGCTGCTCTGTGGCAATAAACTCATCGGCGCTGAGTAAGTCGGCTTTATTAATCACCAGCAGCGGTTTAATGCCGGTGATCTCTGCTGCGACAAGGTAGCGGTCAATAATATTTAGCGATAGCGCAGGTAAAATAGCAGAAACAATAATCATTAAATCAATATTGGCGGCTACCGGTTTTAAACCGTCGTAAAAATCTGGCCGCAGCAGCACAGAGCTGCGCTCTTCTACCGCATCTATTACGCCATCAATGCCACCGGTGGGTTGCAAAGCGCGGCGCCACACTACGCGATCACCGGTAACCAAAGAGGCAACAGAGCGGCGCATATTACAGCGCACCACGACACCGTTGGTATCTTCGACATCAGCATGCTGGCCAAAACGGCTTAATATCAGGCCGGTTTCAGTGGCGGCAAAGCTGTTGTCATCAACAGATTCGACACCTTTGTTTTTTGGCGCACGTAACCGTTTGCTGGCATTGTCGGCAATACGTTGTTGCTGGCGCTGGGTAAGATGTTTTTTCTTTGTCACTGCTGCTTTTATCGCTCTGATGTAAAGGATGCTATTACTGCTAAGCTTAGGGCGTGTATGATACCTGCAATCTGTTAATGAACAAAGCAGCAACGAGTGTAAGGGTTTTTGATGAGTGTAAATGACAATAATCTGATCTGGCTTGATTTGGAAATGACTGGCCTGGAGCCAAAAACTGATGTCATTCTGGAAATGGCCACTATTATTACCGACAGCCAGTTGAATATTCTGGCTGAAGGGCCGGTATTTGCCATTAAACAACCGGACGATGTGCTGGATAATATGAGCGCCTGGTGCGTGGAACAACACGGTAAAAGCGGTTTAACGGCGCGTTGCCGGGCCAGTACTACTACGCTGGCAGATGCTGAACAACAAACCATCGCGTTTTTACGCCAGTATGTGGCGGCGGGTAAATCGCCAATGTGTGGTAACAGCATAGGGCAGGACCGCCGCTTTCTGGCAGAGTATGCGCCAACGCTGGAAGCGTTTTTTCATTACCGTAATCTGGATGTCAGTACAGTAAAAGAGCTGGCACGGCGCTGGCACCCGGAGGTGCTGAAGAAAGTACAAAAAGCCGGCAGCCATCTGGCACTGGATGATATTCGTGAGTCAATTGCTGAATTAGTAACCTATCGCGAGCATTTTTTCAAATTACCGCAATAAAGTGCTTGCATAAGCTAACTGATTTTGTAAAATGCGCGCCATCACGACGTAACAACGTCAGTTGATGCGAGTATAGCTCAGCTGGTAGAGCGCGACCTTGCCAAGGTCGAGGTCACGAGTTCGAACCTCGTTACTCGCTCCAAATTCGATGAAAAACCGCACTTTGCGCAAGCACAGTGCGGTTTTTTGTTTTCTGCGATATAGTTAATGCCTGTTTAGTTTAACATCTGGCTGCTATGTCTGAATCGCCCTGCGTGCGTAACTGTTGCCTGGATCAGCATGATTGCTGCCTGGGGTGCGGCCGGTTATTAAACGAAATTATAGAGTGGCACAGCGCAGACAAAATACGGCGCGATACGATCCTGAATTTGGCTGCACAACGCCTGACACAGCGCCAACAGTTATACGCACTCAGGCGTCCCGCGGCAGACCCTTCTGAATAATCCTGACTAAACGCTCAGTGCTGCGCGGTAAGAGCGACTCTGCTTGCCAGCTTTTGCGTTTTTGTTGCGCTAACGCCCAGTGAATATGTTCTGCTACCAATTCGCTGGCGCTATCAAGCTTAGCGCTTAACGCTTGCACAATATCAGCCTGATAAGGCGCATTACCCAGTGCTACGGCAATGTTGCGTTGCCAGCGTTCATAGCCAATGCGGCGGATGGCGCTGCCTTCGGTATGGCTTAAAAACTCGCCTTCCTGCCAGGCAAATAAACTGAGCAGACTTTGGCTTTGCCATTGCGGCCGGCGCTGAAAGTCGCCTTCAATGCTGAGCGGTGCGGCGCGGTTTTCCGGGCACACTAACTGGCAATCGTCACAACCATAAATCCGGTTGCCCAGTAACGGGCGGAATTCTTCCGGAATGGCGCCTTTAAGTTCGATGGTCAGATATGAAATACAGCGGCGGGCATCGACTACATAGGGTTCAACAATAGCGCCGGTGGGGCAACTGGTGATGCAGGCAACACAGCTACCGCAATCACCTTCATGTGGCGTATCGATGGGTAAAGGCAAATTGACCAGCAGCTCGCCTAAAAAGAACCACGACCCGGCTTCCTGGTTTAGCAATAAGCTGTGTTTGCCTATCCAGCCAAGCCCGGCCTGTTGTGCCAGTGGCCGTTCTAAAATAGGGGCAGAATCGGTAAAAGGCCGGTAGCCCAGTTCTGCCACCTGCTGGTTAATGCGCTCGCCCAGTTGTTTTAGCCGGTTGCGGACCAGTTTATGGTAGTCTCGCCCCAGCGCATAGCGGCTGATATAAGCCTGAGTAGGGTCAGCCAGATTGGTGGCAAAACCGGCCCCTTCGGGTAAATAGTTCATCCGTACACTGAGTACCCGCAACGTACCGGGCACCAGTTCTGCCGGCCTTGCGCGTAGCATGCCGTGGCTGGCCATATAATCCATTTCGCCGTGGTAACCGGCATCCAGCCACTTTTGCAGCTGGCGTTCAGCATCCGGCAAGGAAACGCCGGTTATACCCAGCTGTGCAAAGCCCAGTTCCTGCGCCCAGCGCTTTATCTGCAATGCCAGTGCGGCGTAATCTGTTGTCATGCAAAAAGCCGGTTAAAAAACACAGTGTAATTTAGCATAAACAGCCCTGTGGCGCCTAGTTGGCCGGGAACTTGCCACCATTTGATCATGTCATAGTCGCGACAAGCGGTTTTACTGGCTCAGCAGGCAACTAATTTGTTAACATGGTGCGGTTTTTGTGCGACAACAGAGAAAATGCCGGTGCAGCAATTTGAAAGTGTGTTAAAGGATGAACAAGCAACATTAGCGTTAGCGTCACGTGTGGCTTTACTGGTGTCAGGTGGGCAAACGTTATTTCTGCAGGGTGAGCTGGGGGCGGGTAAAACCACTTTCAGCCGTGGCTTGCTTAACGCTCTTGGCCATAAGGGTACGGTGAAAAGCCCTACCTATACTCTGGTTGAACCCTATCAGTTGCCAACGTTAACCGTGTTTCATTTTGACCTGTACCGTTTACGTGATGCTGAAGAGCTGGAGTTTATGGGCATACGTGATTACTTTCGCAACGACAGTGTATGCCTGATTGAATGGCCCCAGCAAGGCATGGGTTATTTACCTGTGGCGGATCTCAACATACACTTATTATTCGAACAAGAGCAGCGGCGGGTAAGGATAAGCGCTAATACCCCAGCCGGAGCCAAAATGCTGAATGCACTAAATAATGAAAACGAATAATTACAATATGTTACACGTTTTATTGCTGTTGCTGCTGGCCTTGTTCAGCATGGCCAGCGTAGCGGCTAATCAGGTACAGGGTGTAAGAATTTGGCCATCACCGGACAATACCCGGGTGGTATTCGACTTATCTGCTGCACCGGATCATAAATATTTCACACTGGATAACCCGCACCGCTTGGTTATTGATCTGAGCAATATTAAAGGCGGCAGCAATTTACCGGCAGTGTCAGGAGAGTCGCCGTTAATTAAAGCTATCCGTAGCAGCGGCGATGCCAACCGGATGCGTATCGTGCTGGATTTAGCCAAATCAACCAAAGCCAATGTGTTTGCTTTGTCACCCACGCCGCCTTATGGCCATCGCTTGGTGGTCGATTTACCGGACGACCAGCCTGTACAAAATACTCCTCCACCGGCAATCCGTGCGGCACGCGATATTGTTATTGCGATAGATGCAGGCCACGGTGGTGAAGATCCGGGCTCAATAGGCCCGAGCGGTTTTTATGAGAAAAACATTACTTTACCTGTAGCCAGGCAGCTGGCGCAGTTAATCGACCGTCAGCCCGGCATGAAAGCCATGATGGTGCGTACCAACGACTACTATATTCATGTTAACCGCCGTACCGAAATTGCCCGGGGCCAACAAGCCGATCTGCTGGTGTCTATTCATGCCGATGCTTTTACCACACCACAACCGCGCGGGGCTTCTGTATGGGTGTTGTCGTTACGCCGTGCTACCACCGAAGTGGGGCGTATGCTGGAGCAGACTGAACGGCACTCTGAGTTACTGGGCGGTGTGGCAGAAATTATTAAAGATTCTGCCAATGAGCGTTATCTGGCGCAAACGGTGCTGGATTTATCAATGAACCACTCTATGGTAACAGCCTATCAGGTAGCAGGTGAAGTGCTGCAAGAGCTGGGTAAAGTTGCGCATTTGCATAAGAAAGAGCCGCAGGCTGCCAGTTTTGGTGTACTTAAAGCGCCGGATATTCCGTCGATTTTGGTAGAGATCGGTTTTATTTCTAATCCGCAAGATGAAAAGCTAATGCGCTCGTCTGCGCATCAGGCTAAATTGGCGCAATCGCTATTTACTGCGCTAAAACGGCACTTTGAGAAATCGCCGCCAGCCGACTCATTATTTGCCCAGCAACGTGCCCGTGAACACCGTGTTAGTGCCGGTGAATCTTTGTCGTTGTTGGCCCAGCGCTACAATGTGTCTATTGATGAATTACGCAATCTTAATCAGCTTACC
The DNA here is from genome assembly GCF_900108485.1 of Rheinheimera pacifica. Taxonomy (GTDB): domain Bacteria; phylum Pseudomonadota; class Gammaproteobacteria; order Enterobacterales; family Alteromonadaceae; genus Alishewanella; species Alishewanella pacifica. The sequence goes on from NZ_FNXF01000001.1 coordinate 475,086, forward strand.
ACTGACAGCATCCGCGTTGGCCAGACACTGCGGATCCCATAACTATGCCTATTCGTATTTTACCGCCGCAGTTGGCTAATCAGATTGCGGCGGGTGAAGTTGTTGAACGCCCTGCATCTGTAGTGAAAGAGCTGGTAGAAAACAGTTTGGATGCCGGTGCTGATCAGATTGAAATAGATATTGAAAAAGGTGGCAGCAAGCTTATCCGGGTGCGTGATAACGGCAGCGGTATTGCAGAGCAAGAGCTGGTGCTGGCATTAAGCCGGCATGCCACCAGCAAAATTACTGATTTGGATGATTTGGAAGCTATTACCAGCCTGGGCTTTCGTGGCGAAGCATTGGCCAGTATCAGCTCAGTATCCCGCCTGACATTAACCTCAAAAACTCTTGAACAAAGTGCAGCCTGGCAGGCCAGTGCTGCCGGGCGTGATATGCAGGTAGAAGTGCGGCCCGCGGCGCACCCGGTGGGTACCAGCATTGAAGTGCTGGACTTATTCTTTAATACTCCGGCACGGCGTAAGTTTTTGCGCACGGATAAAACAGAATTCAGCCATATTGATGAGCTGATAAAACGGCTGGCGTTAAGCCGTTATGATGTTAGCTGGCAGCTGAGCCATAACGGCCAGGCCGTGCGCCGGTTGAAGGCGGCAAAAACGGAAGAGCAACGGCAAAAGCGGGTAGCGGCACTGTGTGGCCGGGTGTTTGCTGAAAACGCGGCTTTTATTCAGAACCAGTATGGTGATGTGCGGATCTGGGGCTGGATAGTACAGCCGCAAGCCTGTAGCAGCCAGTTGCAATGCCAGTACAGCTACGTTAATGGCCGGATGATGCGCGACAAGCTGTTAAATCATGCCATCCGTCAGGCCTATGGCGATATGCTAACCGCAGATCAGCAGCCCGCATTTGTAATATATCTGGAGCTTGATCCCCGTCAGGTCGATGTCAATGTACATCCGGCCAAACATGAAGTGCGTTTTCATCAGGCAAGGTTAATCCACGATTTTGTGGTGTCAGCCCTGGGCGATGCGTTGAGCCAGTTAACTGCACCACAGTTAGCCGAAGATAGGGTTAACCGGGTACAGGAAACATCGGCCTACACCTATCAGCCAGCAACCAGCAACCGGCAACCGGCCGGCAACCAGCCAGGCAATAACGGTGCTTACTCACCCCGTCAGCCTGCCGCTGCTGCAGTAAAACGTGAGCTATCATACTGGCAGCACAGCCACATAGCGGCAGAGGCAGCAGAAACACAGACAGAACAGCAACCCGAGGTTGTAGCAGGTTTACCGGCGGTGTCACAACCCGCCGGGGCGCCATTTATTATGCGTAACCGCTATTTGCTGAAGCAATATGCAGACGACGTGCTGTTAATTGATCTTGTGCCCACCTTGTCGGCATATTTTACTGCCAACAGCTTACCAGCCGTGCCGTTATTGCTACCGCTGCGTATCAGTGTCAATGCAATGCAGCTACGCACACTTACCCAACTGGCCGACAGCTTTAGCCGGGCTGGTTTTGATATGTTGCTTACTGACAATACGGTGATAGTACGGGCAGTACCAGACTGGCTGCGACAAACTGTACTGGGGCACTGGCTGCCGTTATGGTTTGAGCAGTTAGTGCAGCATAGCGGCGATGAGGTGGTTGGGGTTTTATTGTCGATGTTACTTAATGCAAATGAGGTAGCAGCCGTCACGGTGTTAAAATCTGTGCCGCAAGTGTTGTCGCTGCCTGAGTATTGGCACAGTGCGCCTTTGCAACTTGATGCCACACTAAGTTTGTTAACAAGGCAACAACCATGAGCCAGATAAAGCGCGATGTGATTTTTCTGATGGGGCCAACCGCATCAGGTAAAACGGCTTTGGCAACGGAGCTCTATCAACGTCTGCCTGCAGAGCTTATCAGTGTTGACAGCGCGCTGGTTTACCGCGGTATGGATATAGGCACTGCCAAACCCACAGCGCAGGAGCTGGCAGTAACGCCGCACCACCTGATCGATATCCGTGATCCGCTGCAAAGCTATTCTGCGGCAGACTTCCGTACAGATGCGTTGCGTTTGATTGCTGAAATTCAACATCGTGGTAACATCCCCATCCTGGTTGGTGGTACTATGTTGTACTTTAAAGCCTTGCTTGAGGGTATTTCGCCGCTACCAGAGGCCAACGAGGCAGTGCGACGGCAGTTAGAGCAGGAAGCCGCAGTAAAGGGCTGGGCCGGATTACATCAGGAATTAGCGCAGATTGATCCTGTATCTGCACAGCGTATTCACCCGAATGACCCGCAGCGTATTAACCGGGCGTTGGAGGTTTACCGACTAACCGGACGTAGTTTGACAGATTTAACTGCAGAAAAAGGGGAACCTTTTGCTTTTGTCGCACACCAATTTGCGATAGCGCCGGAGGATCGTGCCGTGTTGCACCAGCGTATTGCGCTTAGGTTTGAGCAGATGCTGGCGGCTGGTTTTGAACAGGAAGTTGCGGCACTTAAAAACAGGCCGGATTTACACCCGGATTTGCCCTCTATGCGCTGCGTAGGTTACCGGCAAATGTGGGATTATCTGTCTGGTAATGGTAGCTATCAGCAAATGAGTGAACGCGGTATAGCAGCAACGCGGCAACTGGCAAAACGACAGTTAACCTGGCTGCGTGGCTGGCCTGATCTGACATGGCTGAAAAGTGATGCGCCGGTGTCAGAAAACTTGCAAGCCGTTTTATCTTCGCTAAGCTAAATAAGATATAGAAAAAGACGTTTTAACAACTTGAAATAAAAAAAATAATACCAATATAAGTCGGACTAATTAAAAAAGGAAAGCGGCACATGGCAAAGGGCCAATCTTTACAAGACCCATTTTTAAACACCTTGAGACGGGAGCGTATTCCGGTATCAATTTATCTGGTGAATGGCATTAAACTTCAGGGTCAGATCGAATCTTTCGATCAGTTCGTTATTCTGCTGAAAAACACTGTAAGTCAGATGGTATATAAGCATGCCATTTCAACTGTGGTACCGGCCCGCGCGGTCAATACTATGGTAACTCACAGTAATGGCCAGGGTGATGACGAAGAGGACGTGGAATAATTTCAGGGGTTAGTCGCTTGTCTGACATTAGCGTGGTACCGGAACAAGCGATCCTTGTCCATGTAAACTTTTCGCAGCAGCATGTCAGTGAGGATTTAACCGAACTGAAATTGTTGGTGTCTTCCGCCGGTGTGCAAACGTTGCAGGTTATTACTGCAAGCAGAAGTGCGCCTGATGCTAAGTTTTTTGTTGGTTCAGGTAAGGCCGGCGAAATAGCAGCACTGGTGGAAGAAACCGGCGCTGATGTGGTTATTTTTAATCATGCGCTCAGCCCGGCACAAACGCGGAACTTAGAGCGTTTGTGTCTGACCCGAGTCATTGATCGTACCACTTTGATCCTGGATATTTTTGCTCAGCGCGCCCGTACCTTCGAAGGTAAGTTGCAGGTAGAACTGGCACAGTTGCAGCATTTGGCTTCCAGGCTGGTGCGCGGCTGGGACAGCCTTGATCGGCAAAAAGGGGGTATTGGCCTGCGCGGCCCCGGTGAAACCCAACTGGAAACTGACCGGCGTTTACTGCGGGAGCGGGTAAAAGCGCTGCAAACCAGATTAGCGAAGCTGACAAAGCAACGTGAACAGGGGCGTCGTGCCCGGCAACGGTCTGAAGTGCCGGTAGTGTCTGTAGTAGGCTATACCAACGCCGGTAAGTCGACGTTATTTAACCGCATTACCAAAGCCGATGTGTATGCTGCTGATCAGCTGTTTGCCACCCTTGACCCCACTTTACGTAAACTGAAATTAAAAGGTGTTGGCGAGATTATTCTGGCTGACACTGTCGGTTTTATCCGGCATTTACCGCATGATCTGGTGGCTGCTTTTAAATCGACATTGCAGGAAACACGTGACGCCGATTTGCAGTTACATGTGGTGGATCTGTCCGATCCACGCAAAGATGACAATATGCAGCAGGTAGAACTGGTGCTGCAGGAAATTGAAGCCGATCAGCTACCACAGCTGGTGGTGTACAACAAAATTGACCTGTTGCAGCAATTACCACGTATTGAGTACAACGAATATAAGCAACCGGTAGCGGTATATTTGTCTGCCGTGAGTGGCGCCGGGGTAGATTTGCTGGCGCAGGCACTTAGCCAGTTATTGTCAGAGCGGTATCTGGACATAGCACTGCTATTGCCTCCGGATCAAATGCACTGGCGTGCCAGGTTTCACCAGCAACATAGTATTGAACAAGAACAGTTTGATGCTGATGGCAATTGTCAGTTGCAACTGCGGTTAAGCGAGTCGGTCTGGAACCGTTGCCTTAAGCAGTCGCATGGGCAATTAGAAAACTATGTCGTCAGTAAGCCGGTTATTTGATACATTAACCCTTATTTTGCAACTTAGAATGGAGTAAACCATGGCTTGGAATGAGCCGGGCAATAACGGCAAGAATAACGACCCCTGGAAACAGGGTGGTCGTGATCAGGGCCCGCCCGATTTAGATGAAGTGTTTCGCAACTTTGGCAAAAAGTTAGGAGGCATCTTCGGCGGTGGCAAGTCAACAGGCGGTAGTAGCGGCGGTGGTGCTTCTGCTGCTCTGGTACTAATACTGATTGTCGCTGCTCTGGTATGGGCTTTCAGTGGCTTTTATACCATTAAAGAATCTGAGCGTGGTGTCGTGCTGCGTTTCGGCCAGTATCACGATGAAGTCGGGCCCGGTATTCACTGGAAGCCTACCTTTATTGACAACGTGCTGCCGGTTGATGTGACCAGTGTACGCACTTTGCGCAGCGACGGTTTTATGCTGACTCAGGATCAGAACCTGGTACGGGTTACGTTTGAAATCCAGTATCGTGTATTCAACGCCCGTTTATATAAGTTTTCGGTGGTAGATGCTGACAGCAGTTTAAATCAGGCAACCGATGCGGCTCTGCGTTATGTTATTGGTCACTCCATTATGGATGACGTATTAACCCGCGGCCGTGAAGTCGTGCGGCAGAACACCCGCCAGGAACTGGAAGGCATTATTCAGCCCTACAACATGGGTATAGCACTGGTTGATGTTAACTTCCGCGATGCCCGGCCACCGGAAGAAGTGCGTGATGCCTTTGATGATGCGATTAAAGCACAGGAAGATCAGGAGCGTTTTGTTCAGGAAGCTCAGGCTTATGCCCGTGAAATTGAGCCGCGTGCCCGTGGTCAGGTTAACCGCGTAATGCAGGAAGCTGATGCCTATAAACAGCAAATTGTATTAAAAGCGCAAGGTGAAGTTGCACGCTTTGAGAAGCTGTTACCGGAATATCTGGCAGCGCCTAAAGTAACCCGCGATCGTATGTACATTGAAACGATGGAACAGGTATACAGCAATACATCTAAAGTGCTTTTGGATGTTAAAAATGGTAATAATATTATGTATTTACCGCTTGATAAGATGATTAATCAAGGCGCTGGCAGTTCAACACCGTCAGGCAGCTTGCCGTTGATCCCATCGCGTAGCAGCACTGACAGCAGTAGCAGTTCAAACCGGACTGACAGTTCGCGCAGCACAACAACACGCAGCGGCGGCCGGGGGTAATATATGAAAAACTTTACTATAGCCATTATCGTTATTATTGGGTTTATCTTTATATCGGCCCTGTTTGTGGTGCCTGAAGGCCAGCGCGCCATTGTGATTCAGTTTGGTAAAATTCAGCGTGATGCTGAGCAAAACGTTGTAGTGTATGAGCCAGGCTTACATTTTAAGCTGCCGTTTATTGAAACTGTGCGTAAGTTAGATGCACGGGTGCAAACATTGGATGATGCACAGGATCGTTTTGTAACCGCTGAGAAAAAAGACTTGCTGGTAGACAGCTATGTGAAATGGCGTATCAATGACTTTGGTGCCTATTTTCTGGCAACCGGCGGCAATATTGCGCAAGCAGAGGTGTTGTTAAAGCAGTATATTAACAACGGCTTACGCACCGAGTTTGGTACCCGCACCATTCAGGAAATTGTGTCAGGCGAGCGTACAGAGCTGATGCAGGGCGCTTTACAACAAGCGGGCGCTGCATCAAAAGAGCTGGGTATTGAAGTTGTTGACGTGCGGGTAAAGCAGATTAACCTGCCGCAGGAAGTCAGTAGCTCTATTTTCGCCCGGATGGAAGCCGAGCGTCATGCAGTGGCACGTGAGCATCGTTCACGTGGTATGGAAGAGGCCGAGATTATTCGCGCCGACGTTGATGCCCGGGTTACTGTTATGGTGGCCGACGCCGAGCGTAACTCACGTACTGTGCGCGGTGATGGTGATGCATTAGCAGCTAATGTCTATGCCGAAGCCTATAACAAAAATGCCGAGTTCTTTTCATTTGTTCGCAGTATGGAAGCCTATCGCAAAAGCTTTAACAGTAAAGACGATGTGTTGGTGGTACAGCCGGATAATGAATTCTTTAAGTACATGAAGTCAGATCAAGTACAGAACTAATAGTGTTGTATAAGAAAAAGGCCCGTTCAGGGCCTTTTTTGTCTCTGACAGGGTCATAGGGGGAGTTATGTACCAACAGTTTTATCAGCGGTTTTTGCAGGCGAACCAGGGCAAGCAACATTTTGCCTGTCACTCACATCATTACTGGCCAGATGTTACCCGCGATGCCATGTTGGCATACTGGGACGATACTGCCAGGCTGGTAGATGATAAATGGCGCTATATTTTTGGTGAAAAAGTACCGCAAACCCAGCAATTAATTGCCGATATATTGCAGTTGCCCCAGGCTGAACAAATTGTGTTTGCGCCTAATACTCACGAACTGGTGATGCGTTTGCTCAGTTGTTTTGATTTACGCCAACCACTGAGAATTCTAACCACTGACAGTGAGTTTCACAGCTTTTCGCGGCAGGTAAAGCGTTTGGTTGAATATGACAACGTGCAACTGGATATCATTCCAACCGAGCCTTTTGCCAGCTTTGCACAGCGCTTTAGCGACGCTGCGGCAGCACACAACTATCAGTTGATTTTTTGCAGCCAGGTATTTTTTAATTCAGGTTTCGCTATTACCGATTTAACCGGCTTGGTACGGCAATTAGCTGCCGCCAGCGATGCGATGATCGTGATCGACGGCTATCATGGTTTTATGGCCTTGCCGACAGACTTATCGGCAATTGCTGAGCGCGTTTTTTATCTGGCCGGTAGTTATAAGTATGCACAGGGCGGTGAGGGCTGCTGTTTTATGGCCGTGCCGCTGGGCTGCACAGCGCGGCCGTTATATACCGGCTGGTTTGCTGAGTTTGGTACTTTGGCGGGCGAGAAATCTGCCACCGTACTGTACAGCGAAGATGGTTATCGTTTCGCCGGTTCAACGATGGATTTCTCCGCTTTATATCGCCTTAATGCCGTGTTGCGGTTATTTAAACAGCAGGGCATTAGTGTTGGCCGTATTCATCAGTATGTACAGCAGTTACAACAGGTATTTTTGGCCAAAGTAGCAGAGTTAAAGCATGCTAAGTTAAATTTGCAGACACTGCTGCAGCATGATTTGGCACACCACGGCCATTTTTTAACCTTCCGTTTGGGCAGTGCAGCTGAAGTGGCTGAGCTGGCAGCACAGTTAAAACGCGCGGGTATTGAAACCGACTATCGCGCAGATCGTTTACGGTTTGGCTTTGCCTTATACCATAACAGTGCGCAATATGATTTAACTTGTCTAACCCATGAACATACTTAACTGACTGAATAAAAACCATTAATTAAGCCGCTAAGAAAAAAGCGGCTTTTTTTCCTCCAGACGGCTGAAACTTGGTTGCCAATTTGGTAGAATCCCCGCCTAATTTTTCCCATGATGTAGGAACCATGGCCAAAAACGTCGTAGTGCTCGGCACCCAATGGGGTGACGAAGGTAAAGGTAAAATCGTCGATTTATTAACAGATAAAGCCAGCTATGTGGTGCGCTATCAAGGCGGCCATAATGCAGGGCATACTTTGGTTATCGACGGTGAGAAAACCGTATTACATTTAATTCCGTCAGGTATTTTACGTGCCAACGTGAAATGCGTTATTGGTAATGGTGTAGTGCTGTCCCCTGAAGCGTTCTTAAAGGAAATGACCATGCTCGAGCAGCGTGGCGTACCGGTAAAAGAGCGTTTACTGTTAAGCGAAGCCTGCCCACTGATTCTGCCGTTCCATGTTGAACTGGATAAAGCGCGTGAACTGGCCCGTGGCGACAAGCCTATCGGTACTACCGGCCGTGGTATTGGCCCGGCATACGAAGACAAAGTTGCCCGCCGTGGCTTACGTGTGGGGGATTTGTTTAACCCGGCGTTGTTTGCTGAAAAGCTGAAAACGCTGATGGATCTGCATAATTTTACTCTTACGCAGTACTATAAAGTACCAGCGGTGGATTATCAGACCACACTGGACAATGCACTGGCTATTGCAGACATTTTAAAGCCGTTGGTAGTAGATGTTACTGATTTGCTGGACAAAGCGCGTAAAGCTGGCCAGGAAATTATGTTTGAAGGTGCTCAGGGTACATTGCTGGATATTGACCACGGTACCTACCCTTATGTTACCTCGTCTAATACCACAGCTGGTGGTGTAGCAACCGGTGCTGGTTTTGGCCCGCGTTATCTGGATTATGTGCTGGGTATTGTTAAAGCTTATACCACCCGTGTTGGATCAGGCCCGTTCCCGACAGAACTGGGCTGTGCAGTAGGTGAGCATTTAGGCGTAAAAGGCCATGAGTTCGGTGCGACTACCGGCCGTAAACGCCGTTGTGGCTGGTTCGATGCCGTTGCCGTTAAGCGTGCAGTGCAATTAAACAGTATCTCTGGCTTTTGCTTAACCAAGCTGGATGTATTAGACGGCCTGGAAACAATACACATCTGTACCGGTTACAAAGATGCGGCAGGGAATGTGACTGATGTTCCGCCTATGGCTGCAGAAGGCTTTGAGCTGGTAACACCGGTATATGAAGAAATGCCGGGCTGGAGCGAAAGCACCTTTGGTGTGCAGCAACTGGAGAACTTACCGCAGGCAGCGCGTAACTATATCAGCCGTTTAGAGCAACTGACCGGCGTGCCTGTTGATATAGTGTCAACCGGCCCTGATCGTGTTCAGACTATTGTACTGCGTCATCCTTTTGCTTAAGGCATCTGTTTGTTAAGTTGTGCCGTATAAAAAACGCTGCCACCTGGCAGCGTTTTTGTTTATGCTGATAAAAAGCAAAACATGGAGTTACGGTTATGCGCATTTTTACCTTGTTAGCAGCGTTAATAACACTTACCGCTTGTGGTGGCGGAGGCAACATAGATACAGACAGCACAGGGCAAACCAGTATTTGCCAGCGTACTGATATTAACTCTCAGGTGTTTTGTGCGTTGCAGCGGGATTATCTGTGGTACCGTGATTTGCCTGCTTCAATTAACCCAGATAGTTACAGTTCGCCCAATCAATTATTGCAGGCTGTCGCAGCACCACAAGATCGCTACAGCTTTATTCTTACCCGGCAAGAATATGAAGATCGCTATATTAACGCTACGTTCTTCGGCTACGGTTTCTCCAGTGTCAGAGCAGATAATGATACGGCGTTGCAAATTGCGTATGTATATGACGACGGTTCAGCGGCGCAAAATGGCCTGCGCCGCGGCGATAAAATAATTGCAATTGAGGGCGTTAGCGTCGCGCAGTGGCTAAGCCGGCTTGATGCAGGCACGGCAACCAATGAGGATATTTACGGCCCGAACGAAACTGGTGTAGTACGTAACTTTGTCTGGCGTAAACCTGATACCTCTGAGCAGGCAGCAAATTTTATTAAAACAGCAGTGACTACCAATACTGTGCTGCACCGCTCTGTCACTACACAAGGCAGTAAACGTATTGGTTATCTGGTGTTTAATACTTTTATTGAATTGTCTGAGACTGAACTGGAAGAAGCGTTTGCCTATTTTGCTACGCAAGGGGTTAATGAGTTGGTGCTGGATGTACGTTACAACGGCGGCGGCCTGATCCGGGTGGCAAACCAACTGAGTACACAGATTGCGCGAAACTTCGTTCAGGGCCAAGTTTTTGTAAAATATCAGTTTAATGACAAGAATACGGCAAAAAATAGTACCACCCTGTTTGCGCTGGGGGCCGGCAGAACGGTTCTGAATCTGCCCAGGGTATTTGTGCTGACAACCCAAAGCAGCTGCTCATCCAGCGAACTGGTGATTAATTCTCTGACACCTTTTGTTGAGGTGGTGCAGATAGGTAGTGCAACTTGTGGTAAGCCGATAGGGCAGCAACCGGATATTATTGGCAACTACGTGTTGTTTGCTATTAACTTTCAAACGGTAAACGCGCTGGATCAAGGTGGGTACTTTGATGGTTTACAGCCTAACTGCCCGGTTACTGACAACATAACCGGAGATTGGGGCGTTGTTACTGATCCTTTGTATGCTGAGGCAGTTAATTATATTGCCAGCGGCAGCTGCAGCGATGTAGCCGTAAGTAGCGCTACAGTGCGTGCTAAGGTAATAAAACCACGGCTTGCAGCTCCGTGGATATTAAATAACGAGCAATAAAGGCGCAGAAGTTGCTTAAAAAAAGCTACTAGAGGCCGATAAAGCCTAAGATAACAATTTTCAGGCGCATATTATGACTAAAATGCTATGGTTGGTGCTGGCTGTTTTGATACTGCAAGCGCCATTAACACAGGCGCAGGAACTTGAAGCCGTGCAGTTATATTCTCAGGACGAACTGTTGGCATTGATCCGTACCAACAGCCATCTTAAGCGTGTACGGGCCGATGATTGTCAGCTGGTGCGTGATATCGAAGCCCGGGCGGATATTATGCAGTTGCCGGCTTATCAGTTTCTGTATGGCGATATGCTGGCCTATGCGGTTTGTGTGCCACGTAATGTAGAACGAGGCTGGGACCTGATGCTGCAAGCCGCAGCGCAAGGCTTACCTGAGGGGTTAGAACAAGTAGGCCGTTATTATCATATTGGCCGCTTTGTGCAGCCCGATACCGATAAAGCTATTATTTATTTGCGTGAAGCCTCGGCACTGGGTAATTTAAAAGCGCAGTTACGTTTGGCACAGCTATTAGTTGACGGCCATGGCAGCCCGGTAGATTTCGAACAAAGCTATCGCTGGTTGCACAATGCGGTAACGGCAGATGCCGGTACACATAAACAAATACAACAGTTGCTTGGCAAGCTAAGCCAAAAAATGCCCGCACGGGTAGTGGCGAATGCCAAACGGCCGGTAAAATGAAGTTCATACTCATAACCCGGTTTAGCTGTTACACTTAACACAATTTAGGAAACAAAAGATAACTTAATGACGGTAAATGATCCGCATCTTGCGCGTGAGCAGGAAAAATACGACAACCCTATCCCCAGCCGTGAATTTATTCTCGAGCATATCGAAAAACGCCAGAGCCCCGCTTATTTTGAAGAATTAGTTGAAGAGCTGGGCTTAACCGATGACGATGCTATATTCGCGCTGAAAAAACGCCTGCGCGCCATGGAGCGCGACGGCCAGTTAATTTATACCAAAAACCGCCGCTATGGCCTGGTCGATAATATGGACCTGGTCAAAGGCACGGTATTGGGCCACCGCGAAGGCTTTGGCTTTTTAAAGCTGGAGCAGGGTGGGCCGGACTGGTTTATTCCCAACTTTGAAATGCAGCGTTTGCTGCATGGCGACATTGTGCTGGCGACAGCGCAAAGCGTAAACAGTAAAGATAAAATTGAAGCCCGCGTAGTGCGGGTATTAGAGCCGCGCGCCGAGCCGATAGTTGGGCGTTACTATAAAGATTTCGCCTTAGGCGTAGTAGTGCCGGATGACCCGCGCATTACCCAGGATATTGTTATCCCCGATGGTGAGCAGGGCGCAGCCCGGCACGGCCAGGTGGTATTGGTAGAAATAACCCAGCGGCCATCAAAGCGGGTTAATGCAGTCGGTAAAGTCACCGAAGTACTGGGCGAGCATATGGCGCCGGGTATGGAAATTGAAATTGCCATTCGTAATCATCAAATACCGCATGTGTTTTCTGATGCGGTATTAAAACAAGTGGCTAAGTACGGCGAAGAAGTGCCAGCAGAGGCCAAGCAAGGCCGTGTCGATTTAACCAAATTAGGTTTGATTACTATTGATGGTGAAGATGCGCGCGACTTTGATGACGCCGTTTACGCTGAAGCCAAAGAAAACGGCGGCTGGCGTTTATGGGTGGCCATTGCTGATGTTAGCGCTTATGTACTGCCGTATACGGTGCTGGATAACACCGCCATAGAACGCGGCAATTCGGTGTACTTCCCCGACCACGTAGTGCCTATGTTGCCGGAAGCGTTATCTAACGGCCTGTGTTCGCTTAACCCGCATACCGACCGCTTATGTTTAGTCGCCGATATGCATATCAGTGCCAGTGGTAAACTCGACAGCTATCAGTTTTATGAAGCGGTAATGCACTCCAGTGCGCGCTTAACTTATAACAAGGTGCATAAGATACTGCAGGGCGACCCTGAGTTACGCCAGCAATATGCCGCTAACCTGACCAATATTGAAACGCTGAACAGCCTGTATAAAAAGCTGGCCAAGGTACGCGGCCAACGCGGTGCTATAGAGTTTGAAACAGTAGAAACCCGCTTTGTATTTAACAGTCATCGCAAAATTGAGCAGATTGTACCGGTGCACCGGGTTGAGTCGCATAAGATCATTGAAGAGTGCATGATCATGGCCAATGTGGCCGCCGCACGCTTTATTGAAAAGCACGAAGCCCATACGCTTTTCCGTGTACACGAACGGCCGGATGCTGACCGCTTTGACAACTTCCGCCGCTTTTTAGCTGAGCTTGGCATAGAAGCGAACTTATCAGCTGAGCCAACACCGCTGGAGTTAACGCAAACGCTGGAAAAAATCGGTGACCGGCCGGATCGTGAGCTGATTGAAACCACGATGCTGCGCTCGATGAAGCAGGCGGTGTATCAGGGTGATAACCAGGGCCACTTTGGTTTAGCGCTGGAAGCTTATGCTCACTTTACCTCGCCCATCCGCCGTTACCCGGATTTAGTGCTGCACCGCGGTATTAAAGCTTTGCTGGCCAAACAAGGCCAAAAGGTGACCGGTGCCCGCGAATACACTGAAGCGGAAATTACGCCACTGGGCGAGCAATGCTCGATGACCGAGCGCCGTGCGGATGATGCCACCCGCGAAGTCGCCGACTGGCTAAAATGCGAATACATGCAGGACCATTTAGGCGCTGAGTTTGACGGTGTAGTGTCTACCGTTACCAGCTTTGGCTTATTTGTGCGCTTAACCGAGCTGTATATCGAAGGCCTGGTGCATGTCACCTCGTTGCAAAACGATTACTACCACTTTGACGCCGAGCGCCACACGCTAAGCGGCGAGCATGGCAAAGTAACCTATCGCATGGGTGATTTGCTAAAAGTGAAGGTGGCTGCGGTTAACCTGGAAGCGCGCAAAATTGATTTAGTTTTAGTAGGCGAGCCCAAGCGTATTGTCAGCAAAGAGCAAATCAAAGCGTCAAAGCAAGGTGCAGCTAAAGGCGGCAAACGCGCTACCGGTAAAGCAGCACCTGCCGCTAAAGGTGCAGAAGCTAAGCCCAAAGGCGCGCGTAATATTACCGCACGTAAAAAGCCACGGCGTAAAGCGAAGTAATAAGGTAAACTGCCGGCCTTTTTTAAGTGTCGGCATTAAGGGTTAACAATGAGCGCAGATCTGGTATTTGGTATTCATGCGGTAGGGGCATTATTACAACGCGCACCGCAGGATGTGCTGGAGTTGTTTGTGATGAAAGATCGCGACGACAAGCGCATGCAGCCGTTAATCCAGCAGGCACGGCAAAACGGTGTGTCGGTGCAGTTTTGTAACCGCAAAACTATGGACGATATGGTCGGTGGCCAGCATCAGGGCATAATTGCCAAAGCCCGGTTACAAAGCAGCGGCAGCGAAGCCGATTTAGCCGCCATTGTTGAGCAGCAGGAAAAGCCGTTTATTCTGATCCTGGATGGTGTAACCGACCCGCACAATTTAGGCGCTATTCTACGCAGCGCCGATGCCGCCGGTGTGCATGCTGTGGTATCGCCAAAAGATCGTTCAGTGAAGCTCACCTCAGTAGTACGTAAAGTAGCCTGTGGCGCTGCTGAAAGCGTGCCTTTTATTACCGTAACCAACTTAGCCCGTACCCTGCGTGAATTACAGGACGCCGGTGTTTGGGTGGTCGGCACGGCCGGTGAAACCGATACCAGTATTTACCAGGCTGATTTTAAAGGCCCGTTGGCACTGGTATTGGGCGCCGAAGGCGAAGGCCTGCGCCGCTTAACCCGCGAAACCTGCGACAGCCTGGTAAAAATTCCGATGTTTGGTACTGTGTCCAGCCTTAACGTATCGGTTGCTGCCGGTATCTGCTTATTTGAAGCCGTGCGCCAACGCCAGTAAACTCCGCCCCCGATTGCTTTTGGGCGATAGCAAAGGTTAGCTGTTTCGATTGCGCAGCCACAGAGTGTCTGAGTGAGCGCGCAAGCAGCGAACGAGTTGCTGTGGCGAGCACAGCGAAATAGCTAGCCTTGCTTTGAAGTCGCCGGTAAAAGTGAGTGTTATGCTCGCCACAATGACACCTCGGGCAATCCTGCCCTCAGTGAGGCGGCTCAGCTAAGCTTACCAAATTCGTTCCCGACGAATTTGTCCGCCGCCTTCGCTTACGCGAAATGGGTTTGTGGCTGCGCTATCACTCGCTTTTACCTGCTTAATCTTTCAAATTGATTGCTTTCTGCTTGTTATTTACCCGCTAAGTCCGTAAAATACGCGACCTTCGGCCATACACCTAACGTTCCTTGCCTCCATGAGAACCCCGGCCGAGTTCCCCCGAGGCTTACTAACCGTAAGGAGCTACAATGCGTCATTACGAAATCGTTTTTATGGTTCACCCTGATCAGAGTGAACAAGTACCTGGCATGATTGAGCGTTACACTGGCGCAATCAAAGAAGCGGGTGGTTCTATTCACCGTCTGGAAGATTGGGGTCGTCGTCAACTGGCTTACCCAATCCAGAAGTTGCATAAAGCTCACTATGTTCTGATGAACGTAGAAGCACCACAAACTGTGATTGATGAGCTGGAAACTAACTTCCGCTACAACGACGCGGTATTACGTAACCTGATTATGCGCACTGACAGTGCCGTAGTTGAGCCATCACCAATGGCAAAAGTACGTGATGAACGTCGTGAGCGTGCTCCTCGCGAACATGAAGAGCAAGTAGCAAACGAAGAGTAAGTTGTTGTTAATGGACAATAGCACCGTACTGGTTGGCAGTATCTGCCGTCAACCGGAGCATAGCGAAAGTCCTGCGGGCATACCGCATACGGTTTTGGTGTTAGAACACCGCAGTAACCAGATGGAAGCCGGCTTAAACCGCCAGGCCTATGTCAGGATACAGGTAGTACTAACCGGAGCCGCACTAACACAACATACCCGACAGTTAACGTTGGGCAACATGGTAAAGGTGACAGGTTTTTTAAACCGCCACCAAAGCCGCAGCGGACAAGCTAAGCTGGTGCTGCATGCGCAACAAATTGAACAAATAAGTTAGGAGACAGGCAAATGTCACGTTTTTTCCGTCGCCGTAAATTCTGCCGTTTTTCTGCAGAAGGCACTGTAGAGATTGATTACAAAGATACCGTTGTTCTGAAAAACTACGTTACAGAAAGCGGTAAGATCGTACCTAGCCGTATTACTGGTACCAGCGCTAAGTATCAGCGCCAACTGGCTCGTGCTATCAAGCGCGCACGCTACCTGGCTCTGCTGCCTTACAGCGACTCACACAGTTAATACAGAAGGGGTATAAGCAATGCAAATTATTCTGTTAGACAAAGTCGCTAACCTTGGTGGTTTAGGTGACAATGTAGCTGTTAAGTCAGGTTATGCTCGTAACTTCTTATTCCCACAGGGTAAAGCAGTTCCGGCTACCAAAGCTAACATCGAGAAATTCGAAGCCCGTCGCGCTGAATTAGAAGCTAAATTAGCTGATGATTTAACTGCTGCGAACGACCGTGCTGCTAAAATTGCTGCGCTGGGTGAAGTGACTATCGCTTCTAAAGCCGGTGACGAAGGCAAGCTGTTCGGTTCAGTTGGCACCCGTGATATCGCTGATGCGATCACTGAAGCTGGCGTTAAAGTATCTAAAGCAGAAGTTAAACTGCCTACAGGTACTTTACGTGAAACTGGCGAGTACGAAATCGACGTACAGTTACACGCTGAAGTTACTGCAACTGTAAAAATTGTAGTAATCGCAGAAGCTTAATAAGCTTTAAAGCGCACTGTATCTGCAGTGCGCTTTTTCCTCTGTTTCCCCCGTTGTTGTTTATCTGATCTGCTAAAAAATATCTGACACTTTGCTTTGTGATCTGCCTGCGGCGGGTTAGCATTATGCTGTTTTCGCCAACTGAAACAGGTGTTATGAGTAGTATCAAAGACAAACAGGTTGCTGCGGTTAAAATGCCGCCCCATTCGATAGAAGCTGAGCAGTCGGTACTTGGCGGCTTAATGCTGGATAACGAGGCCTGGGATCGCGTGGCAGAAAAAGTCGTCGAGCAGGATTTTTACCTGCGCGCGCACCGCTTTATTTTCGCCGCCATGTCGCGCCTGGCAGAAGCCACCCAGCCGATTGATATTATTACCGTATCGGAAAATTTAGAAGCCAATCTGCAACTGGACGATGTCGGCGGTTTTGCTTATTTAGGTGAAATTGCCAAAAATACCCCCAGTGCCGCCAATATACTGGCCTATGCCGAAATCGTGCGTGAGCGTGCCGTGGTGCGCGATATGATTTCCGTGGCGCATGATATTGCTGACGCCGGTTACGACACTCAGGGCCGCACCTCGGCTGAGCTGCTGGACTTTGCCGAAACCAAAGTCTTTAAAATTGCCGAGCAGCGTACCAATGCCAATGAAGGCCCCGAGCCAATTAACAGCATCCTGGCCAAAACCATTGAAAAAATTGACGAGCTGTTCCGCTCGCCGTATGACGGTGTTACCGGGGTGTCTACCGGCTATGTCGATTTAGATAAAATGACCAACGGTATGCAGCCGTCTGATTTGATCATTGTTGCGGCCCGGCCATCGATGGGTAAAACCACCTTTGCGATGAACCTGTGCGAGCATGCTGCCATTACCTCTGACAAGCCGGTGCTGATTTTCAGCTTAGAGATGCCCTCCGAACAAATTATGATGCGTATGCTGGCGTCTTTAGGCCGGATTGACCAAACCAAGGTCCGTACCGGCCAGTTGGAAGATGAAGACTGGGCGCGGCTGTCTTCTGCCATTGAGCTTTTGAACACCAAAGGTAAAATGTATATCGATGATGGCTCGGGGCTAACACCGACCGAAGTGCGCTCACGGGCACGGCGCGTGGCGCGTGAGCATGGTGGCTTAAGCATGATTATGGTCGACTATTTACAGTTAATGACCGTGCCGGGCATGAGCGATAACCGCACGCTGGAAATTGCTGAGATTTCGCGCTCATTAAAAGCCCTGGCAAAAGAGCTGAAAGTACCGGTCGTGGCACTGTCGCAGCTTAACCGGTCATTGGAGCAGCGTGCCGACAAGCGGCCGGTAAACTCCGACTTACGTGAGTCCGGCTCTATTGAGCAGGATGCTGACTTAATTATGTTTATCTACCGCGATGAAGTGTACAACGATGACAGCCCGGATAAAGGCACGGCAGAGGTGATCATCGGTAAACAGCGGAACGGCCCCATTGGCCGGGTGCGGCTAACGTTCCATGGCCGTTACTCGCGCTTTGATAACTACGCCGGCAGTGCACGCTTTGAGGAAGATTAATGCTTAGCCGTCGGCCTCAGGCCACTATAGACTTAGCTGCGCTTGAGCATAACTTCGCGCGGGTAAAGCAGCTGGCGCCAAACAGCAAGGTACTGGCAGTGTTAAAAGCCAATGCCTATGGCCATGGCATGTTGCCGGTAGCTCAGGCGTTAACGCAAGCCGATGCGTTGGGCGTTGCGCGCCTCGATGAAGCCTTAGCACTGCGAGCCGGTGGTATTGCCAGGCCGATAGTGTTGCTGGAAGGCTTTTTCCACCCGGATGAACTGGCGCAAGTGGTTGCCTCTAACCTGCAACTGGTAATACATCATCATGATCAGGCCGAAGCATTGCTGGCGGCGCAATTGGATGCACCGGTGCGGGTGTGGCTAAAAGTCGATTCCGGTATGCACCGGCTGGGTATTTATCCGCACGAATTTAACCAGCTATATCAGCGTTTGTGTCAAAGCAGCAATGTGCAGGGGCCGCTGCGGTTAATGAGCCATTTTGCCAGCTCAGATGAATTGGACAAACCGGCTACCATTAATCAGCTGGCATTGTTTAAGCACATTACGCAAGGCAGTGCCGGTGAACATTCACTTGCTAACTCTGCCGCCGTACTAAACTGGCCGCAAAGCCATGGTGACTGGGTGCGCCCCGGCTTAATGCTGTACGGGGTATCGCCCATGGCTGATGCTGTTGGCACTGATCACGGTTTAAAGCCAGTCATGACCCTCAGCAGCAGCGTTATCGCGGTACGCGAGGTAAACGCTGGCGACGCTGTAGGTTACGGTGGCAGTTGGATAGCCGCGCACAACACCCGTTTAGCGGTGGTGGCGATGGGTTATGGGGATGGCTACCCGCGCGGCGCCGGCAATAATGCCGATGTATTAATTAACGGCAAGCGTTTACCGATTGTTGGCCGGGTGTCGATGGATATGATTACCGTTGATATCGGTAACGAAGCTGTTGCCGTGGGTGACAAAGTGATCCTGTGGGGCAGCGATTTACCGGTAGAGCAACTGGCGCGCTGTGTGGATACTATTCCTTATGAACTGCTGTGTAATATTACCAGCCGCGTACAGTTCAGTTATACCCATCGTACTTAAAGCTGTAACTTCAATTACTTTTGGTATACCCCAACCGAATATCTTAAACAACAACGCCAGCATTAGCTGGCGTTGTGCGGTACAGGGATGGCAGGTTATTTATCAAAGCTGACTTCAATATGCACTTTGCCAAAATCCGAGTCGAATGGCATTAACACCTTTGCGCCTTCAGATTTATGCGAAATAGTGTGGTTTTTACCAGACACTACTACAGGAGTTGCCATGGTAAAGTCATAGCCTTTTTCACCTAAAATACGCTTGGCACCGCCGGTAACCATATTAGTAATTTCACCTACCATATCGGTGACATCTGGCGTGATGCCTTTTGGCCGCTCGCCCAGCATGCGAAACATTATTTCTACCGCTAAGGATTCTTCAAATGTAATAGAGAAGGAGCCTTTGGTTTGCGGGCTCACCATACCTATTAAACCAGACACATCGCCACGGGCAACTTCGTCTTTTTTTATACGGGGTTGTCCGGGGGTAATGGTGGTATTGGCCATAGTGCTTAGCACATTGACTAAAGACGATAAAAACGGATTTATAAATTCAACATTCATGTCAATGCCTATCAGAAAACAGAACTAAAGCGAAAGCTTGTTTAAGATTAGAAACCTTTTTGTAAATGCACAAGCCAGATCCTTGATACAGATAAGTTTTATTGTTTGGCTTTACATATTTTGCACAAACCATGTGCTTCAATGGTCTGGTGTTTGATAACAAACCCCTGAGATACTGCCTGACGGTTAAACTCGTCTTGCAGCAAACTGGAATGTAGCTCAGTGACATTACCACAATGATCACAAATTAACAGCTGTGCCGGATGATGCTGGCCAAAATGATGGCACAACATAAACGCATTGCTCGATTCAATTTTATGAATAAAACCCTGCTCGGTAAGAAACTCTATTGCCCGGTATACCGTAGCGGGTTTTGCACCGGGCTCAGTTTGTTTTAACTGCTCAAGCAGTTCATAGGCGCCAATGCCGCCGTTAAGGCCGGCGAGCAGGCGAAACACTTTTTCGCGGATAGATGTAAAGCGGGCACCATTTTGTTCGCAAATTGTGCGCGCCCGGTTAACCAGAGTTTCCGTCGACATTTTCAGCTCCTGTCAGCAGTTGCTGGCAGTGTACCATAACAAAGCTTAACTGCCACGTACGCCATACAGTGCAACAGGATGAAAATATGGTTGTTTATAACCGGTTAATTTGTTCTTTTAACTGGTAGCTTTTGTCTGTAACAATGCTTTCCAGTGTGGCTATACGTTGCTTCAGTTTTTCTTGCTCGGCTCTGAGTTGATCCAATTCTGCGCTACCCGCTTTGCCTTTATTATCGTGATATACCTTAAAGGCTGATAATCCTATACCGCCAATAATGGCCAGTGCCGCTATTTCGAAAGGTCCCATTGTATGCTCCTGTTATTCTCTGTAATAGTTTAATGGCATTGTGTGCAAATCAGATGCCAACATAATAATATGTATATATATCAGTTGGATGTACTGGTAATCTAATTGATAACAATGGTAAGCACACAAAAGTTTAGCCAATTTCACCATAATATAGTGGTAAACTCCGCCACCAATCTAGCAATTAATTGTAAAGCATTATGACTGATGAAGACTGGATGCGCCGTGCTATCGTGCTGGCAGCTAACGCCGAGCAGCAGGGCGAAGTACCGGTGGGCGCTGTGCTGGTTAAAGACGGTAAAATGATTGCCGAAGGCTGGAACCAGATGATCAGCCTCAATGACCCATCAGCCCATGCTGAGATGCAGGCAATACGCGCAGCATCGGCCGTTATGGCTAACTACCGCCTGCCGGACTGCACCTTGTATGTAACGTTGGAACCATGCAGCATGTGCGCGGGGGTAATGGTGCATAGCCGGATTAAGCGGTTGGTGTTTGGCGCGACAGATTTAAAAACCGGTGCGGCGGGCTCGGTGCTTAATTTAGTGCAACATGGCCGGTTTAATCATCAACTGGAAGTGGTGTCCGGGGTGTTGGCAACAGAATGCGCCACCCAATTATCGGCGTTTTTTCAGCGGCGCAGGCTGGAGCAAAAAGCAGCTAAACAACGTCGGTTGCCTGATTAAAAAAGCTCAGGTAATGGCGTCGGCGCTGATGCAGTTTTGCCACCGCAATATTGCGTTTAATACGGCGCCTGCTGGAGGCAACATCTACCAAACGACGGCGCCGTGCTCTGATTTGAGGTTTTTTGCGTTTTAACATAGCGCACCCTTATTTTTGCCTAATGTGCTTACTATGGATGCGTATTGGCGCGGTTTCAATAGCTGCTTTAATTGTTGTCCTGTGGTGGCTCTGGCAATATTTCTATACTGAGTTGCTCGGTTAAGCGCTGTTTTTGTAGCTCCAGCCGTTGCTCTGCCTGTTGGCGTTCATCTACCCATAACAAGGTGTCGTAGTAGCGGCGGATATTTTCGACATAAGTTACCGCTTCATCACCGCGGGCGTAACCATATTTAGTGGTTTGATAGACATTTTTTTGCCGCAGCAACGGCAGGCGCTGTTTTACATCCAGCCATTTATCCGGATCAGCCCCCTGGCGCTGGGTAATAATGCGCGCATCTTCCACATGGCCCCAACCTACATTATAAGACGCCAGCGCAAACCAGAGCCGGTCAGGCATGGTAATACGCTCTGGTATCCGGGTAACCATCCGGTGCAGGTAACGGCTGCCACCCAGTATGCTTTGTTCCGGATCAAGCCGGCTGGCAACACCCATCTGCTGTGCTGTAGGTAAGGTTAGCATCATTAAGCCGCGCACACCGGTCGGGCTTTTGGCTTTCGGATCCCAGTGCGATTCCTGATAACTGAGTGCAGCCAGTAAGCGCCAGTCCAGCTCACCGGCATATTGCATAAACCAGGCTTTAAACTTCGGCAGCTGTTGTTCTATCGCATCGATATACACCAGCGTATCTACGTAATCGAACAGTTGTACATGGCCAAAGTAACGATCTTCCAGTGCAATAAGTTCGCCGCCCTGATACATAGCACCAAAGAACTCAATCAATACGGCATAGAGTGAATCATCGCTGTTATCTGCCAGTAACCAGCTAACCGGTAAGTTGTCGCGCACGGTAAAGGCAATACTAAGGTTAGGGTAAAAGCGCCGGTTTAGTGCCAGCTGGTTTGAGTCAGTCAGGGTGTAAGCAATATTACCGTCAACCACCTGCTGTAAAATCTCGTCGGCATCGAGGGTCGGGTGTTGCAGCCATTGTAGATCCGGTTTATCCAGGTTTAGCTGTTGCAGTGTTTCGGCATGGCTGCTGTCTTTTACTACAACTACAGTATCGGTCAGGTCGTCCAGCGAGCGGGGCCAGGTATTGCCTTGTTTAAATACTAATACTTCATTTATCCAGCGATACGCCGGTGATGAACGGTACTTGCCTTTGCGCAGCTCTGTTAGGGTCAGGCCGCCGGCAATATAGTCAACCTGGCCGCTTTGCAGCTTTTGCAGCAGTTCGTCCAGTTGGTAGCTGGGAAATAATTCCAGTTTGACACCAAGTTTATCGGCCAGTGCCTGGCTTAGTTCCAGCTCGAAACCGGTGGGGCCGTCAATACCAACATAATAGCTGGTAGGGCCGTGCAAAATGCCGACCTTTAAGCTATCACGCTGATATATCTGGTAAAGCTGGCTTTGTGATGGCTCGGGGCTACACCCTGCTAAACACAGTAACAACAGCAACCAGGCCTGACTTTTCCACATCTTTACTAACCTGCAATGTCACGTTCTGCGCTGTTATAACAAACTTCTGTCGCCGCGTCAGTGTTTACTCATACCACTTGAGCAGAAATTTCTTTATAATGGCGCGCCTGTTTTAGGTTCCATCGTCGTTCAATCCACGGGAAAAAAAGCCTATGTTGATCCTGCGTGGTGCGCCAGCACTGTCCGATTTCAGAATTCAGAAGTTACTAGACCAATGCGCCCAGAGTGGCTTAACCATCAGCGGTATTTATGCTGAGTTTATGCACTTTGCTGATGTTAGCAGCGCATTGACTGACGCCCAGCAGCAAACACTGGATAAATTGTTAACCTATGGTCCGGCCATTGCCAGCCATGAACCACGCGGCCAGTTAGTGCTGGTAACGCCCCGGCCGGGCACTATTTCGCCCTGGTCATCTAAAGCGACAGATATTGCCCGTAACTGTGGTTTAACGCCGGTTTCGCGCTTAGAGCGCGGTATTGCCTATTATATTGAGGCTTCTACAGCCTTAACGGCTACGCAGCTAAAGCAGGTTGCTGCCTTATTGCATGACCGCATGATGGAAGCGGTGTTTAGCGAGCTTACCCAGGCACAGGCCCTGTTTACCAAAGCTGAGCCAGCTGCACTTAGCTCGGTGGATATTAAAAACGGCGGCCGTGCGGCGCTGGCTAAAGCCAATATTGATATGGGCCTGGCCCTGGCCGATGATGAAATTGATTATCTGTTTGATAACTTCACCGCGCTTGGCCGTAACCCGAACGACATCGAGCTGTATATGTTCGCTCAGGCGAACTCAGAGCATTGCCGGCACAAAATTTTTAACGCCGATTGGACAATAGACGGCGTACAACAGCCTAAATCGCTGTTTAAAATGATTAAAAACACTTTTGAGCAAACGCCGGACTATGTGTTGTCAGCCTATAAAGACAACGCTGCGGTAATGGAAGGTTCTACCGCTGGCCGTTTTTTTGCTCAGCCAGGTAATTTAACTTATCAGTATCACCATGAACCTATTCATATACTGATGAAAGTAGAAACCCACAACCACCCAACGGCTATTTCGCCATACCCGGGTGCAGCCACTGGTTCTGGTGGTGAAATTCGTGATGAAGGCGCCACCGGTGTGGGTTCTAAACCTAAAGCCGGTTTAGTCGGTTTTTCGGTATCTAACTTACGTATTCCGGGTTTTGAGCAGCCGTGGGAAACCGATTTTGGCAAGCCGGAGCGTATTGTATCGGCGCTGGATATTATGCTGGAAGGCCCTTTGGGCGGCGCGGCGTTTAATAACGAATTTGGCCGACCGGCCATTAACGGTTATTTCCGTACCTATGAAGAAAAGGTACCCAGCCACAATGGCGAGGAAGTACGCGGTTACCATAAGCCGATTATGATTGCCGGTGGTTTGGGCAATATCCGTGCAGATCATGTACAAAAAGGTGATTTACCGGTTGGCGCAAAACTGGTGGTACTAGGCGGCCCGGCGATGAATATCGGCCTGGGCGGCGGTGCGGCATCTTCGATGGCGTCTGGCCAGTCGGCCGAAGATTTAGACTTTGCCTCGGTGCAACGGGAAAACCCGGAAATTGAACGCCGTTGCCAGGAAGTGATCGACCGCTGCTGGCAGCTGGGAAGCGAAAACCCCATCGTATTTATTCATGATGTTGGTGCCGGTGGTTTATCCAACGCCTTCCCTGAGCTGGTTAATGACGGTGGCGTGGGTGGTAAGTTTGAACTGCGCAATGTACCAAACGACGAGCCAGGCATGTCGCCGTTGCAAATTTGGTGTAACGAATCGCAAGAGCGTTATGTGATGGCGATACCGGCCGACAAAATGCCGGTGTTTGAGCAGATCTGTAAACGTGAGCGCGCACCTTTTGCCGTTGTGGGCGAAGCTACAGCCGAGCAACACTTAACGCTGACTGACACCCATTTTGGCAGCACACCGATTGATTTACCGTTAAACGTATTACTGGGTAAAGCACCGAAAATGCACCGCGACGTGCAAAGTGCACAAACCGTGGGCAAAGCACTGGACTTAACCGGCGTAACAGTAAAAGACGCGGCAGAGCGCTTATTGCGTTTACCGGCCATCGCCGAGAAAACCTTCCTGGTGACCATAGGTGATCGCACAGTAACCGGTTTGGTGGCGCGTGACCAGATGGTTGGCCCCTGGCAGGTGCCGGTAGCTAACTGTGGTGTAACCGCAGCCAGTTATGACACCTACCACGGCGAAGCGATGGCCATGGGCGAGCGTACGCCAGTGGCGCTGCTTGATTTTGCTGCGTCTGCCCGTTTAGCGGTAGCTGAAGCCATTACCAATATTGCTGCTACTGACATTGGTGATCTGAAGCGGATTAAATTATCTGCCAACTGGATGGCAGCAGCCGGCCACCCGGGTGAAGACGCCGGTTTATATGCCGCAGTAAAAGCCATTGGCGAAGAGTTGTGCCCGGCACTGGAAGTGACCATTCCGGTCGGTAAAGACTCGATGTCGATGAAAACAAAATGGCAGCAAAACGGTGAAGATAAAGCCGTTACCGCGCCATTGTCATTAGTGATCACTGCGTTTGCCCGCATAGAAGATGTCCGTAAAACGGTTACGCCGCAGCTGCGCACCGACAAAGGCGATACCAGCCTGCTGTTAATTGACTTAGGCCAGGGCCAGAACCGCTTAGGCGCGTCCTGTTTAGCGCAGGTTTATAAGCAGCTGGGCCAGACGCCGGTTGATTTAGACAGCCCACAACTGCTGATTAACTTCTTTAATGCCGTGCAGCAATTAACCCGCGAGCAAAAACTGCTGGCCTACCATGACCGTTCAGACGGTGGTTTATTCGTTACCCTGGCCGAAATGGCCTTTGCCGGTAAAGCCGGAGTACGTGCCGATATCAGCGCACTGGGCAATGATGATATGGCAGTACTGTTCTCTGAAGAGCCAGGCGCGGTGATTCAGGTAGCAACAGCGGATCTGGATTACGTTAAGCAGCTACTGGCGCAGCACCAACTGGGTAACTGCAGCCATGTTATTGGCAGCGTAAACGCGAAGGATGAGCTGGTATTCAGCCGTGGCGATAAAGTGGTATTAAGCGACAGCCGCACCCGCTTACGTTGTATCTGGGCAGAAACCACCTATCAGATGCAGGCACTGCGTGACAACCCGGCTGGCGCCAAACAAGAGTTTGACGCCAAAGCCGATGCCGCCGATCCGGGCCTTAATGTAAAACTTAGCTTTGATTTAAATGCCGATGTCGCCGCACCGTTTATTTTAAAAGGTGCAGCACCTAAAGTGGCCATTTTGCGCGAACAGGGCGTTAACTCGCACGTAGAAATGGCTGCCGCCTTTAACCGTGCCGGTTTTACCGCAGTTGATGTGCATATGAGCGATATACTGGCGGGCCGGGCTAAATTAGCCGATTTTAATGGTTTAGTGGCCTGTGGCGGCTTCTCTTACGGTGATGTACTGGGCGCCGGTGAAGGCTGGGCTA
Source organism: Rheinheimera pacifica (assembly GCF_900108485.1). Lineage (GTDB taxonomy): Bacteria > Pseudomonadota > Gammaproteobacteria > Enterobacterales > Alteromonadaceae > Alishewanella > Alishewanella pacifica. The sequence continues at coordinate 501,202 of NZ_FNXF01000001.1, forward strand.
AATCCGTATTGTTTAACGACATTGCGCGTAAGCAGTTTGCTGAGTTCTTTGAGCGCCAAAGCACCTTTTCACTGGGGGTGTGTAACGGCTGTCAGATGATGTCTAACCTCAAGAGCCTGATCCCGGGTGCCGAACTGTGGCCACACTTTGTGCGCAATAAATCTGAGCGCTTTGAGGCCCGTTTTAGCCTGGTAGAAATACAGCAAAGCCCGTCGTTGTTTTTTAACGGTATGGCCGGTTCGCGTATGCCGATTGCTGTATCACACGGTGAAGGCCATGCTGAGTTTGCTTCATCTGAAGCATTCGCCAAAGCTAATCACAGCGGCACGGTTGCCATGCGCTTTGTGGATCATTACGGCAAAGCCACTGAGCAATATCCGCAAAACCCGAACGGCTCGCCAGCCGGTATTACGTCGCTTACCACCACCGATGGCCGTGTAACGATAATGATGCCACATCCGGAGCGGGTATTCCGCGCCGTAGCTAATTCGTGGCAGCCAGACGGCTGGCAGGAAGATAGCCCCTGGATGCGCATGTTCCGCAACGCGCGGGTTTGGTTAGGTTAAGCTAACTAAGCTGTAATAACGAAAAAACCTGCTGCGGCAGGTTTTTTTATGGCTAGCTGAAAGATAAACGCCTCAGCGGTAGGTATTGCCCCGGTGTTTACCTACATCAAGCCTTTTAAAAATGCTACTACGCTGCGGCCCAGTGCGCTTAGGGCGTAGCCGCCTTCCAGTGCGGCGACAATCCTGCCCTGGCAGTATTGGTCGGCCAGTTGTTTTAGCTGTTGCGCTATCCACTGGTAATCGGCTTCGGTTAGCAGAAATTGCGCCATATCATCCTCGCGGTGGCCGTCAAAACCGGCGGATACCAGAATAAGCTGCGGTTTAAATTCGTTAATGCGTGGCAGCCAGTGCTGCAGAATTTGTTCACGCCAGATAGCTGGTTTGCAAAGGGCTGGTAGCGGTAAGTTTTCAATATTACTGGCGCTGGGGTGTTCACCGGTATTGGGGTAAAGCGGATACTGAAAGGATGAGCAAAACAACACCCGCTCATCAGCGGCGAAAATATCTTCAGTGCCGTTGCCGTGATGCACGTCAAAATCGACTATGGCTACCCGGCTAAGCTGGTAGTGCTCAAGCGCGTAAGCGGCTGCAATAGCGATATTGTTAAAAATACAAAAGCCCATAGCCTGGCTACGTGTAGCATGGTGGCCCGGCGGGCGCACATTGCAAAACGCCTGCTGGTTGGTGTCGCTCATAACCTGATCAACTGCATTAATAGTAGCGCCTGCGGCGTGCAGGGCAGCATTAAGGCTGTGTTTCATCATCTGGGTATCAGGGTCTAGCCAGATATGGCCGTCTTCAGGTTTTTTGGCATAAATCTCATCAACATACAGCTTACTGTGTACATGATATAAATCTTCAGCACGGGCCGGTGTGGCATCGCGCTGCTGCACAATAAACTCCAGGCCAGAGCGGATTAACTGATCATTTATTGCACTTAACCGGGCAGGTTGCTCCGGGTGATCGTCCCCGGCCAGGTGTAAATAACAACTGGGGTGGCTAAACAGGGTAATTGCCATCAGTTGTGCTCCGCTGGTTTGCTGCCGGCTGAGCGGGGCAGGCGCAGTTGCAGGTTAACTTCTGTGGGCTCGTCCCCTGGCAGGCGGCTAAAACCGGCTTTTTGGAATACTGCCAGCATGGCTTTGTTTTCTGCCCGCACATAAGCCGACATACTGGTTAAACCGCGTAGTTCAGCAATGGTGATCATCTCCTGCAACAGGCGTTTTGCCATGCCTTTGCCCTGATGTTTTTCACGCGTAACAAAAGCCACTTCGCAGCTTTGATTGTCGTTTAACAGATAATAGCGGCCCACGGCCTGAATTTGTACGACAGAGCCTTTTTGCTTCACAATACACAGCGCCAAATCGCGGGATTGATCAACGCCAACCAGAGTACAGGATTTCTCCCGGCTCATTTGCGTTGGTACGGCGCTATAGCGCAGCTGCAGCGTTTCTTTGGTGTGTGAGTAAAAAAACTCCTGCAAGCGGCGCTCGTCAGATGGGTTTAATGGCCGCAGATCAAACTCTTCGCCGTCAATCAGCAGTTCTTTAAAACCCACATTACCCAGCTCTGGAACTTCCATTGGTGTGTGCAGCTGATAATGCGGTACCCAGTAATGCTTGCGTACTTCTTCCAGCAGCTGCTGGCGAAACTTCGGGTGCGCCACCCGGATCAGCTCCAGCGAGCGTTCGCGGATACTTTTACCACGTAATGATGCCACGCCAAACTCGGTAACCACATAATGCACATGGCCACGCGAGGTTACCACACCAGCGCCTTCAGAAATAAAGGGGACTATGCGTGATATAGTGCCGTTTTGCGCAGTTGAGGGCAGGGCGATAATGGGTTTGCCGCCGCTGCTCATGGATGCGCCGCGGCTAAAATCTACCTGGCCACCAATGCCGCTGTAAAATAAATGGCCAATAGAGTCGGAGACAATCTGGCCGGTTAAATCAACTTCAATGGCGCTGTTAATGGCCACCATATTGTCATTACGGGCGATATTAGTCGGCGAGTTAACATATTCGCTGGGGTAAAAACCCAGATGCGGGTTGGCATGGACAAAATCGTACAGTGCCCTGCTGCCGACACAGAAACTGGTTACCGTTTTGCCCGGATGAAAGGTTTTTTTGCGGTTATTCACCACGCCTTTTTTTATCAGATCCATTACGCCATCAGTAATCAGTTCGCTGTGTACACCAAGATCTTTGTGGTTACCCAGGTAGCGCAGTACGGCATCACAAATTTTGCCGATACCAATTTGTATCGTGGCACCATCTTCTATCAGCAAAGACACATACTGGCCGATCCGCTCAGTAATAGCATCAAGCTCGGGCGCTGGCATTTCTGGCAGTGGCTGGTCGGCATAGAAAAAACTGTCAATCTGATCGCGGTGAATAAAAGCCTGGCCGTAGGTGACCGGCATGGCCGTGTTTACCTGAGCAATCACTTTTTTGGCCGATTTAGCTGCAGCCGATACCACATCTACCGATACGCCAAGTGAGTGATAACCGTGCTCGTCGGCCGGGCTTACCATAATTAATGCAGCATCCAGCGGTAATACGCCTTCGCTGAATAACGAAGGAATGTCTGACATAAAGCAGGGGGTGTAATCGGCACGGCCTTCGGCAACGGCCTGGCGTACTTTGTCGCCACCAATAAATAGTGCATTTACCTTAAACAGTTGCTGATGCTGCGGCTCTACCCACTTATTATCTGCCAGCGTGTATACCTGAACTATTTCAATATCGTGCAGCTGTTTGGCGTTGGCTATCAGATCATCAATCAGGGCGGCGGGGGTACCCGCATGCGAGCCGATAAAAATGCGGTCGCCGGATTTTAACAGCTGTTGCCAGTTCAGCTTAGCGGGGGCTTTAGCCACTGTTATGCTCCGTGTAGTTTGATACAGCTATAGGATAACAGTTTAGGCTAAAAGGCAACCGGGGCGCAGTCGCCTTTAGTCTAAGTGGTGAGTTTATAACTTCCAGCGCAGGCCAACCATGGCAACATAGGGGTCTATGTCAACATCAACGCTTTGCACTGTAGTGCCATTTACCTGGACCCGGCCTGTAGTGTCGATATCCATTTTACTTAGCATCAGGTGCAGGCCCAGCGTATCGGTGAGTTTAATATTTACGCCAGCTTGTAATGCCAGGCCAAAAGAGCTTTTGAGTTTTAGCCCGACATTGTCGTCAGCGCCGGCGACTTCCAGTGCGTTTAGTGCGCCAACCAATTGGGCATCTGCTTTTTCGCTAAAAAACTCAGTGTAATTTAACCCGACACCAACGAAGGGATCAAACATCTGATGCTGCGGCATAAAATGATACTGTGCCAGCAATGTTGGTGGTAAATGCTTGGTTTTACCCACTTTTAAGCCATCAATGGCTGAGCCTTTCACAGTAATATCGTGGCTGAATGGGGTAGCGGCAATCAGTTGTACTGCCCAGTTCGGGTTAATACGGTAGTCAAATGTCAGGCCCAACTGGGTATTAGTGTTAACGCCAACAGCAGTGGAACCTGATGGCAGCCCGGCTACCTGCTCAATAACGTTTAAGCTGGAGCTGCTGTCGTCCGGCGCTACAGTAATGGCACCTACGTTAATCGCAAAGTCGGCAGAGGCAGGAGCAGCGGCTAATAGTGAGGCAAGAGTGATAATGGACAGGGTTGTTTTCATAGTGATCTCCACAGATAAGTTCTGTGGCCAATTGTCCGCTTTGGCCAGCGAAGAATATTGGGCTGGATCAATAAAAAAACGGGGCTGATGTGAATTCAGCCCCGTAGTTTGTTTTATATCAAATAAAGTAAGTATTACTGAATTTGCCGAGCTGGCCGTTCCTGCCGTTGTACAGTAGGAGCCTGGCGTGGTTCACGTACCTGCTGCTGGCTTGGCTGGCGCACAGCAGGCGTTTGTTGCTGTAGCTGAGGCTGCCGCTGCTGCACTGCAGGCTGCTGGTATTGCTGCCTGGGCTGTTGCACCTGAGGTTGCTGTTGTACTGCCTGCTGGCGTTGCTCTGCTCTGAGCTGGCGCTGTTCAGTGCGCTGAGGCTGTGTGGTTTGAACATCACGCTGGCGCAGCTGTTCGGTGCTTATCACCCGCTCTGAGCGTTCTGGCTGCGCCGCCGGCTGGCGCTGCTCTTTTAATTGCTGATTAAGCTGCTGCTGGCGGCGTTCATCGCGATTAACCTCGGTTGGCCGCAGCCGTTGCTCCGTTGAGACATTACGTTGCTCTGTTGAGACATGGCGTTGCTGGCGCTGGTTGTTGTCGTTAGCCTGCCATTCACGGTTCGGCATTCTGACCTGCTCAGCTGTTTTACGCTGATAATGCTGCTTGTTTTCACGCACGGTGACAGTGTTGTCTACACGGGTATGGCGCACCGGCTGGCCCTGCACTTCGCGAGTTGGCTGGCGGTAACCATAGCCTGCGTTGTAATCCCGGTTTAACCGTTCATGGCGGTAATGCACACCACGGCGATGTTCGGTGTTGTGGTGCCAGCGGCGGGCATCCACGTAGTGTCTGTGGCGTACCGGATAATAGCGCGGTGGTTTGTGGTAATAGTGGTGGTGTACTACCACATGGCGATGGTGCCAGTCGAAGATACCAAAATAAAACCAGGGCCGCACATTAACACTTATGCCCCAGTGAAACGGGCTGTTACGGTAATACACGCCTGCGGTATGCCAGTATACCGGCGGGTGTGATGGCCACCACCAGTCGCCATACACTACGCGGGTGTCGTACACCGGCACATAGACAACTTCTTTGCGTGCAGGCTCAATAATAATAATCTCACGTTCACGCTCTACCACCACGTGTTTAGTGTCGTTTAGCGAGCCATTGGCATAGGCCTTTTGCCGCAGGTTCTGAACGCTGGCCAGTACCTGAGTTTCGTCGGCTAAGAACGCCTCGCCAAGCTCCTGCGTCCAGTCCAGATCATTGCTTAGCCGTTCCAGTAATTGTGGAAAAGCCACCAGTGCCTTTACACTTGGATCCCAGCTTTGCTTTTCTACAGCATCGACGGCGGCTTCGCCGGTCAGTTTGGGATTATCTTTTACCCAGCGCGCAGCCTGCACCACTTCCAGCGGGTAGGTTGAGGCAATCAGCACATGGGTTAATACGGTATCGGGATACAGGGCTACCGGCGCCAGCATTTGATCCAACTGCGCCTGTGACAAGGTTTCTTCTTCAGCCCGGACATCAAACGACTGGCTAACCAGCAGCACGCACATCGCCAGAATCCGGCTTAGTTGCAGCATCAGGTTTTTCATCTTGCTATCCTCAGTTTCACCGTTAGCAAATTACTGCACCGACGGCTTTTTGTACAGTGTATAGCTTATAGGGGGATTTGGCTGAATTGAAACTGAACTTTACTGAACCTTTACATAGCAAAACCGGCAGCCAAAGCTGCCAGCTCCAATGAGACTTTAACCGGGCTATTCTGCGTCGATATAGCGCGCTTTTTTACTGGCTTTTAGCATGGTCATATCTACCAGTACCAAACCGTCAACACAGTTGGCAAAACCAGGATCTGTGCCAAAAGCGAGAAACTTCACGCCGCCCGGCTCACACAGTTCGCTGTACTGTTTATACAGTGTGGGTACGCTAACACCCATATTGGCCAGCAAGTGTTTTAGCTGGGTAAAATCCTCAAGGTAGTTATCGCCGCTAAAGTGCTGCTGTAATTCAGATAAAATAGCCTGCGGCAGCTGATAGGGTTGTTTTGACACAGCAGCGCAGGCTTTGTCGCTAAAGTACAGGCTGTAAAAATACACCATAAGATCGCGCGCTGCCTGCGGGTAGCTGTTCGACAGGCTGACACCGCCAAACAGATAGCGAATATCCGGGTTACGTTTTAAGTAAGCGCCAATGCCGTACCATAAATATTCCAGGCTGCGTTTACCCCAATAACGCGGTTGCACAAAGCTGCGGCCCAGTTCTAGCCCGGCATCAAGATACGGCTGCATATTGGCATCAAACTGAAATAATGACGCAGTGTAAAGGCCATTTTCACCGTATTCAGCCAGCACTTTGCGGGTGTTAGCAAAGCGGTAGGCGCCGACAATTTCCAGATCGTCTTTATCCCACAGGATCAACTGCTCGTAGTGGCTGTCAAAGCGGTCGATATCGCGGCGCAGGCCACTGCCTTCTCCGACGGCCCGAAAGGCAAACTCGCGCAGCCGGCCAATTTCGCGTAACACCGGCGAGCTTTGCTGGTGGCAATACAGGTAAATTTGCTTACTATCACCGGTTTGGCCGAGTAATTCACAGGCCTCAACAGCTTTTTTCAGCGTAATACGGTCTTCCGGGTGAGCAATGGCGCTTTGGGTAATAAACAGCGGTGCCTTATCTTTAGCCAGCCGGTACAGGTGTTTTTTAAACAGCTTTACTTTGGCCTGAGTTTCCAGCGCCATATTGGCAAAGGCTTCGTAAGGGATCTGCTCGCCAATGCGCATTTCCAGCTTTTTACGCTGCTGCTTAAACATTTCTTTTACCAGCAGCATGGTCGCCAGTGGCTTGTACAGCATAGAAGCGCCATAAAATAGCGCTGAGTTACGGCCATCAATAAAAATAGGTAATATCGGTGCTTTGGCATTGCTGGCAAAACGTAAAAAGCCGCTGTGCCATTTACCATCACGGATGCCCTCCGGGCGCAGGCGCGATACCTCACCCGACGGAAACAGGATCAACGCACCCTCAGCGGCTAAATGTCGCTGAATATTATCCAGTGCCCGCCGCTCTGTGCCGCCGCTCATATTATTTACCGGCAGTAATAAGTTATGCAGCGGCTCCAGTGCCATCAGTAGCTGGTTGGCAACTACTTTAACATCAGGGCGAATATCACTTACCAGCTTTAACAGCGCCAGGCCATCCAGCGAGCCGATGGGGTGGTTGGCAATAATAACAATGCGGCCGGAGGTGGGGATGCGCTCAATTTCGTTGTCGCGCACCGAATAGCGAAAGTTAAAGTAGTCCAGTACCTGTTCAACAAATTCCAGCCCTTGTAAATGCGGATAAAGGCTGGCAAAGGCAATAAAGTCCTGCTCATGCAGCAAACGGCGCAAGGCGCCTTTTACCGGCTTATACAGCCACGGTTTGTTTGACAGCTGAGGCAGGTTTTGTGCAAGCACTTGTTCGACACTGATCATGGTTCGCTCCGATAGCACTGCAGTAGGCTGCGCTCAGGCTAAAGCGGTTGTATGACAATTCAGTGTCGGATTTATGGCAGTTTGCTGAAATTTCAGGCAGCTTTCTTACTGCTGGCAGCAAGTGGCAAGGCGGCAATTTTTTCTGCCTGCTCGGTCCAGTGATACAACGCCAGGCTGCCATCGGGCTGTTCAATCAAAGCTGTGCAGCTGTCAATCCAGTCGCCATCGTTACAGTAAATAATGCCTTGCTCCAGGCGGATTTCGGCATGATGGATATGGCCGCATACTATGCCGTCAAAACCACCGCGTTTGGCTTTGGCAATAGCTGCTTCACGATAACGGGCTATGGCTTTTTGTGCGCCCGGTACCTTACTTTTAATGTAGGCCGCCAGGCTAAAGTAGCCGCCACCGGTTAACCGGCGCAGGCGGTTATACCAGCGGTTTAAAAACAGTAACAAGTCATACAGATTGTCACCAAGCCAGGCATGTAAGCGGCCAAAGTTAACTTCTTTATCAAACTCGTCACCGTGCAGCAGCAACAATTTTTTGCCCTGTGCTGTGGTATGGCTGGCGCGCAGGGCAATGCGGATATTACCGAAGCTTTTACCGGCATACAGCCGCATGGCTTCGTCGTGGTTGCCGGGGATGTATATTACCTCTACACCTTGTTCGGCTTTATCCAGCAAGCAGCGCAGCACTTTGTTCTGGCTTGGGGTCCAGTGCACCTGTTTGCGCATGGCCCATAAATCGACAATATCACCCAGCAGATAAATGGTTTGAGCCTGAGTATGCTCAAGAAAACTCAGCAGGTAATCTGCCTGGCAGTCTTTGCACCCCAGATGAACGTCAGATAAAAAGATAGTGCGGCAGTTCAGCATCAGTCTGTACCATGTTATCTTTAGGCGCTGCCAGCATCAGCGCGGGCTGTGTCAGCGATATGACGATTTTTTGAAGCTTTGGTGACTTATGAGCCTTGCCCTGATTATTCCCGATCGTAAACTTGACGATTTGCAACAACGCTTAGCACAGGCTTTGCCTGATACCGAGATTGAAGTTTGGCCGCAGATCCGTAACCCGGCAGCTGTTGAATTTGCTGTGGTATGGAAGCAACCGCATGGCAGCCTGGCCAGCCTGCCTGCTTTACAAGCGGTGCAGTGTTTTGGCGCCGGCGTTGACGCCATACTGGCTGACCCCACTTTGCCCGCCTTACCTATCGCCCGTATTGTTGACCCTACGCTGACAGATACCATGGTGCGCTATCTTGATGGTGTGGTCAGTTACTACCGCTTACGCTTAGATGTGTTCAGCGCGCAGCAGCAACAAAAACAGTGGAAGCCGAAAAGCCCAAGAAAGATTGCGCATATTGCTGTGCTTGGCCTGGGCGAACTGGGAGCCGCTGCGGCTACACATTTTGCCAGCCTGGGTTATAGCGTGACTGGCTGGGCCAGAACGCCGAAGCAGCTTGAGCATGTCAGCTGTTTTCATGCTGCAGAAGGCCTTACTAAGGCTGTAGCTGATGCTGATATTGTCATTTGCTTACTACCGCTAACACCGGCAACGCAGCAGATGCTCTCAGAGGGGTTCTTCAGCAGTTTAAAACCCGGTGCCATTTTTATTAATGTGGCTCGCGGCGATATTGTGGATGAAACCGCATTGCAGGCCGCGCTGGACAACGGCCAGTTGCAGGCCGCGTGCCTGGATGTATTTTGCCAGGAGCCGTTACCGGCAGAACATCCATTGTGGAGCCATCCGGCTGTGCTTATTACACCGCATGTTTCAGCAGTAACAGATGTCGGCGCTGTGGTTGAACAAATTGCTGAGAATTACCGGCGTAACCAACGTGGTGAAGCTTTGCTAAATCCGGTAGATATTGGCAGGGGATATTAAAATGCACACCACAGACATTACCACCTGGTTTTTGCAGTTTGATGCGCCAGCGCCACAGCCACCAAAATGGCCGGATGGCGTACAGTTAGCAGAAGCTGAGGTTATCAGCCCCGAGCTAAGCCAGTTTATGTTCAGAACAGTGGGCGGGCCCTGGCGCTGGTTTAGCCGCTTAAGCTGGAATTATCAGCAGTGGCTTGATTATCTGACACAACAGCAGGTACGCACCTGGCTGCTGTGGGTTAAAGGTACACCGGCAGGTTACATTGAGTTATTGAAGCATGCGGATCACAGTGTGGAGATAAAGTTTTTTGGCTTATTGCCGCAATTTATTGGCCAGGGTCTGGGGCTGAAGCTGGCACAGGCCGCTATAGCGCAGGCGGCACAGTGGCAGGCCAGTAAAATATGGCTGCATACCTGCAGTGCCGATCACCCGTCAGCGCTGAAAAATTATCAGCAAGCCGGTTTTGTTATTACCCATATTGAACACAGTACGGAAGCTTTACCGCAGCTGAATGACAGCCGCTTGCTGGCGGCAGATTTTGTCTATTCAGCGTTAGCGCATCACGTTGAAAAGACTGGTTAAATACACAGTTATTGTAACTTTGTTACAACTTAACTACACTCAGTGACGGTTTAAGGAAACTTAGGCCAAGTTGCTAATTAAAATAATAAAATGCGTTACCGAGGTTAGTTATGAGTAAAGCGTCCAGTCGGGGTTTTGGCTTTACCGCAATCGCCGTTGTGGTGTGTCTAATGGCGTTATCGGCATTTTTGACCAAAGCCGAAGCTGTCTGTCTGTTGTGTGGCGGATAGCAGGAATCGAATACAGTCAAACGGATTGACTAAACCTAACCCCCGGCTTGCCGGGGGTTAGTTATTTCTGCGCGCCGCGTTTGCTGTGTAACTCTCTGTTTTCACGCTTTTGTTCGGCATTTTTTTGCAGTAAAACATAAGTGGCTGAATAACCTCCGTGTTGCTTTTGGGCGGTATTACAGGCCAGCACTGTTGGTATTTGTGGTAACCATTTAAATACATAACTGCGCAATATTGCCGGGTGCGGTTTACTGTTACGCCCCATACCGTGGTGAATAAGCAAAGTGCGCACGCCACGCTTATGGCAATCTTCAATAAAGAAAAACAGCTCACGGCGGGCATCGCTCAGGCTTTTGCCCAGCAGGTTTAAAGTGGCGTCCAGCTGATATTTACCCAGGCGCAAATTGCGGTAAACGCCATCTTGTACGCCATCTTTTTTATAAGTGAAGGGCTCGTCCGGCTTTACCAGATCAACATATTCCATGCTGAGATAGTTAGCATCGTACTCCATGTCCTGCTCTGCCGCTTTACGCCGGGCTTGTTGTGCCAGCGTAGGGCTGAACTCGCCGTTTTCCAGCAATACGGCGTCCTGAGATAATGGCGTTACACCAGACATCTCCTGCAGAAACAAGTCTGATTCATCGTTTTGCATAGCGGGTACTCCTGTCTGATCGGTCGGCAATTATAGCCCGCACTGCCGCCAGACAAAAGTAGTGTGTGGTTATTCGGCCTGAGTTGCCAGCGGAGTAGTGGTCGGGCTTTGCTGGGCGGCTTTTTCGGCTTTACGTGCTTTGGCAAAGCGCAGCAGGTAGTAGGCATTAATTAATAATACTAATAAATTAGAGATAACACCCTGTGGAATAGCAATATGGCTGTAGTAAACAAATAACAGGCTACAGCCAATCAGTGTGGCTAAGCGCAGCCAGAACACATCTTTAATAAAAAACGCGCCAATACAGATTGTTAAGCCAACCCAGCTGATAATATCGAACATAATGTTTTCCATAACGTTTTCCTGCGTATCTGGCTGACTAAAATTTGTGCGCATTATGCTGGGCAGAACGCTGTTACTCAACTGAGGAATTTTACTGTTTTCGGATTAGTTTAATTAATGATTGTAATGGCATTGTCATACAGAGCCGAAAAGTTGTTCTACACTTAAACTCAGCTGAACAGGGAGGATCTGCCTATGTTACCTGCAAAATTATATGAAACTCTACCTTATGCTTATATCGCCGTGGGCAGTGCAATTTTACTGGGGATAAACTCGTGGCTGGCAGTGGTTTCCGGCTTACTTATGGTGTTTGCCGGTGCTGTTATCTGGGTGCTGCGTTCAGATAACCGCCGCTCAGACATTAAAGGGGCCAGAAATAAGTACGGCGGGGTTTTACCTTTCTGGTTTTACGAGATGCTGCCTTTTAGCTACTGCATAGTGGCGATGCTGTTGTTTACCGGTAGTGACAATATGTATTTTTACCCGTCGGCAATGATCATGCTGGTAGTGGGAATGCAGTTATGGCTGTTACGCAGTAGTTATCGTAAACATCAGCGGCCTGTACCGGTTAAAACCAGGCCGCTGCGTTTACGTGGTTAGTTTACTGCCTTAAATCAATGCGGCTGTTTGCTATAGCTTTAGTGGTAATTAACCAGGCTTCCAGGTTTTGCTGCATCGCGGCCGGATCAATTTTATCCAGCGTGTCGTTAGGGGTGTGGTGGTAGTCAAAATAATCTGTGCCGTCTTGCTGTAAACTGGCAACCGGCACACCTTGTGCTTTTAAAACAGACACATCCGGGCCACCGGAGGCAGTATTATCGCCCATTTCTATGCCAAGCGGTGCCAGTTTTTGCTGTAGTGTTTTGCCAAAGGCCAGTGCTTTTTCACCAAAGCCGGTATCCAGCCGCCAGATCCGGCCTGCACCGAAATCAGATTCTGAAGCAAATACATGCTTGTTAAGGCTTGCGGTGTGTTTGGCGGCATATGCACGCGCGCCCACTAAACCACCTTCTTCATTACCAAACAATACCACCCGTACCGTGCGCTCTGGCCGGCCTTGTTGTTTTAGCAAAGCGCCGGTGGCCATAACTATACCTACGCCGGCGCCATCGTCCAGTGCGCCTGTGCCTTCATCCCACGAATCAATGTGGGCGCTTATCAATACAATTTCATCCGGGTATTTACTGCCAGTGATCTCGGCAATAACGTTATGGCTTACTACTTCGCCGGGTAATTTGTTTTGCATTTGTAAGTGCAGTGTCAGCTCAGGCTGGCGGCTAAGCATTTTAGCCAGCTGCATGGCGTCGGGTACGGAAACTGCCGCTGCCGGGATCCGTGCAACTTCATCGTTGTAACGCATAATGCCGGTATGAGCAAAACGGTTAATACTGGTGCCTACCGAGCGGATAATAATAGCTTTAGCACCTAATTTTGCAGCTTCTACCGCACCCTGAGCGCGCGCGCCAACCACTGAGCCATAAAAGGTACCCAGTTTGTCTTTACCCATACTTTTATTAATAAAAACAATTTTATCTTTTACCAGCGCAGCGTCGGCTTGTTTTAGCTGTTCCAGGCTGTCAAACATCACTACCTGAGCATTAATGCCGTCAAACGGAGTGGCGACAGAACCACCCAAAGCGGTAACTACCAGATTTTGATGAAAAGGCGCACTGACACTCAGGCTGGCATTGCCTCGCTCCCAGTACTGCATGGTAAAGGGCTCGGTCCAGACTTTATCGTAGCCCAGTTGCTTAAATTTCTGCTCGGCCCAGGCTACTGCTCTGGCATCGGCTTCGCTACCGGCCAGACGCTGGCCTACTTCTACCGTTATAGATTCTGTCAGCTGATAAGCCAGGGTGTTATCCAGTGCGAGTTCCTGAGCTGAGATTTGCAGGCTAAGTGCGGTTGCCAGCGTGGTTAACCATAATTTCATCGTTGCTTGTTCCCTTTGTTATTGTAGTTTGCAGACTGTAGCACTTTTTTTTCACTGCCGAAGTTATGCACGCTAAAAGCTGTTGTTTGTCAGACTAACAGAGGCGTTCGCCGCTGAGGTAAAGCAGAAAGTGTTATTCTTTGTTAATTAAGAATGATTATATTGTCGCTCTATAAGGAAGGCGGTAATATCGGGCCGTCCAGACATACAGGTACACGAAATGAATTTACAGGATATGCTGAAAAATTCTGCTAAAGCAGTAAAGCTGTTAAAAGCAGTATCCAATGAGCGGCGTTTATTAATCCTATGCCATTTGCTGGAAGGGGAGCTGTCGGTAGGGGAAATGAATCAAAAGCTGGAGCTGAGTCAGTCCGCGTTGTCGCAGCATCTGGCGTTATTACGCCGGCATAAGCTGGTAAAAACCCGCAAAGAAGCACAAACCGTATTTTATAGCCTGAACAGCAAAGAGGCTGAGGCGCTGATTGCATTACTGCATAAGTTATATTGCAGTTAAATAGCTCCGCGGAAAAACAAAAAAGCCGGCATAAGCCGGCTTTTTTGTTGGAACTGTGTCTTAAGCAACGCTTAATGCTTTAACATGTGCATTTAAACGAGCTTTATGACGTGCTGCTTTGTTCTTGTGGATCAGACCTTTAGCGGCCATACGATCCAGAACAGGCACCATTTTCTTGAATGCTTCAGTTGAAGCAGTTACGTCAGCAGTTAATACCGCTGCGTAGGTTTTCTTTATGAAAGTACGCATCATAGAACGTTGTGAAGCATTTTGCTGACGACGTTTTTCTGATTGAATTGCGCGCTTCTTAGCAGACTTAATGTTAGCCAAGGTAACACTCCTAAAAAACTAAACCGGACCCATCAAAGGCCGCATAATATGCCTATTTAATGGCCCGTTGTCAAATGCTTTAACGGTAAAGACGCAGATTTTAATCCGGCGGCCTACTGGTAATCTGCGTTAATAAAGGGGCAAAATAGCAGCCTGCCAGAAGAAGGAAGTTTAAGTGTCTGCAAAGTTATTAAAATCAGGCCTCATTGTTAGTTTTATGACGTTAATTTCGCGCGTATTGGGGCTGGTACGCGATGTAGTGGTTGCCAACTTTATTGGTGCCGGTGCTGCCGCCGACGTATTCTTTTTTGCTAACCGCATTCCTAATTTTCTGCGCCGCTTGTTTGCTGAAGGCGCTTTTTCGCAGGCCTTTGTACCGGTGCTGGCTGAGGTAAAATCCAAACATGGCGATGATGCCGTGCGCGAACTGCTGGCAAAAGTGGCTGGCAGCCTCGGCGTAGTTGTTACCCTGGTAACATTATTTGGCGTTATTGCCTCGCCGCTGGTGGCGATGCTGTTTGGCATGGGCTGGTTTGTTGAGTGGCTGAACGATGGCCCTGAAGCACATAAATTTGAGCTGGCCAGCCTGATGCTGAAAATTACTTTTCCTTATTTGTGGTTTATCAGCCTGGTAGCGTTATCGGGCGCGGTGCTTAATACCTATAACCGCTTTGCTGTGGCGGCCTTTACGCCGGTGTTTTTAAATATCGCTATGATTGCCTGCGCGATCTATATGGCGCCCACTATGCAAGAGCCTGCGCTGGCGTTGGCCTGGGGCGTATTTATCGGTGGCGTAGTGCAGTTGCTGTTTCAGCTGCCGTTTTTGGCCAAAGCCGGTTTGCTGGTATGGCCTAAGTGGGGCTGGCGTGATGAAAACGTTACAAAAATCCGCAAACTTATGCTGCCAGCGCTGTTTGGTGTGTCGGTAAGCCAGATAAATTTACTGCTTGATACCGTTATCGCCTCGTTCTTACTTACCGGCGCTGTAAGCTGGCTGTACTACTCTGACCGGTTGATTGAATTTCCACTGGGTTTATTTGGTATAGCTATTGCTACGGTGATTTTGCCGAATTTATCGCGCCATCATGCCAGTGCCAATACCGAACGTTTTAGCCAGACGCTGGACTGGTCACTGCGGTTTGTCGCCTTGTTTGGTATACCGGCCATGGCGGGGCTGATTGTGCTGTCGCAGCCAATTATTGCGCTGCTGTTTATGCGTGGCGAGTTTACTCAAAACGATGTGCTGATGGTGTCATACAGCTTAATGGCCTACAGCACCGGCTTACTGAGCTATATGCTGATAAAAGTGTTGGCGCCGGGTTTTTATGCGCGTCAGGATATCAGAACACCTGTGCGTATCGGCATTATTGCTATGGTAGCCAATATGGTATTTAACCTGATGCTGGCACCCTTTTTAAGTTATGTCGGGCTGGCGCTGGCTACTGCTATGTCAGCCAGTTTAAATGCGTATTTACTTTATCGCGGTTTAAAACTGGCCGGCGTATACCAATTAAGTAAAACCAGCATGGTATTTTTGCTGAAACTGGTTATTGCCAGTTGCCTGATGGCGGCATTGCTATATTGGCAAACGCCATCACTGGCGCAGTGGGTGCAGCTTAGCTTTACTGTGCAGGTGTGGCGTTTAAGCGCTTTGTGTGTGCTGGCTGTGGTCGGATATTTTCTGCTGTTGTGGTTGCTTGGTGTGCGTTTGCGGCATTTTAAAGCTAATTCTGTTGCTGAAAGCAAATGATTAAGTGGCTATAATGCGCGGTTTATAATCAGTACTCAGAAACGGCAGGCATGGAGTTAATTCGCGGCTTACACAATATTCAGCCCCGGCATCGCGGTTGTGTGCTTACCATAGGTAATTTTGATGGCGTGCATTTGGGGCATCAGGCCGTGCTGCATAAAGTAGTGGCGATTGCCAGACAAATGCAGCTGCCATCTTGCGTGATGCTGTTTGAACCGCAGCCGCTGGAGGTTTTTGCCGGCCCTGCTGCACCCGCGCGGTTAACGCGGTTTCGGGAAAAATACACTGCGTTGGCGCAGTTGGGTATAGACCGGCTGTTATGTGTTAATTTTACGCCCGCGTTTGCGGCTCAGGCACCCGAGCAGTTTATTCAGCAATTGTTATTAACACAGCTGGGTGTAGCACATTTAATTGTCGGTGATGATTTTCGCTTTGGCAGTCAGCGTAGCGGCAATTTTGAGTTATTGGCATTAGCGGCTGAGCAGTATCAATTTAGCGTATACAGTACCTCAAGTTTAGTGTTAGGCCAGCAGCGGATCAGCAGCACCCTGATCCGTCAGGCTCTGGCAGATGACAATTTAACGCTGGCGGCAGAGATGCTGGGCCGGCCTTTTGCTTTAACCGGCCGCGTGCGGCATGGCCGCAAATTAGGTCGGGATCTGGGCTTTCCTACTGCCAATGTGTTTTTATACCGGCGTAAGCTGCCGGTAGCTGGCGTGTATGCCATTACGGCGAACACGGTATTTGGCACCTATTATGGTGTAGCTAATATTGGCAACCGGCCGACTGTACAGGGCCATCGGCAACAGCTTGAAGCGCATTTGTTTGATTTTAAAGGCGATTTATATGGCAGCCAAATAGAAGTGTTATTGCAGCATAAGTTGCGTAACGAACAACGCTTCGACGGTTTGGCCGCGTTACAACAACAAATTGCTGCTGATGTGATAGCAGCAAAAGCATTTTTTCAGCATGGCGCCAATGCCCATGCCACTACTGATAAGACGGAACCCAACGGATGAGCGACTATAAGCATACCCTGAATTTGCCGGAAACGGCTTTTGCGATGCGCGCCAATCTGGCGCAGCGTGAGCCGCAAATGCTGGCAAAATGGACCGAAGCCGATTTGTACGGCAAAATCCGCGCAGCGAAAAAAGGTAAAAAAACCTTTATTCTGCACGACGGCCCACCCTACGCTAACGGCAATATTCATATCGGGCATGCGGTTAACAAAATTCTGAAAGACATTATCGTTAAAGCCAAAACGCTGGACGATTTTGACGCGCCCTATGTACCGGGTTGGGACTGTCACGGCCTGCCGATTGAGCTGGTAGTGGAAAAAAAATACGGCAAGCCTGGTACCAAGCTGACACCGGCGGAGTTCAGGCAAAAGTGCCGCGAATACGCTGCCACGCAAATTGATGCACAGCGCACCGACTTTATCCGTTTAGGTGTGCTTGGCGATTGGCAAAACCCGTACCGCACTATGGATTACGGCTTTGAAGCTAATATCATCCGCTCACTGGGCAGAATTATTGCTAACGGCCATTTGCAGCAAGGCTTTAAGCCGGTGCACTGGTGTACCGACTGTGGCTCAGCGCTGGCGGAAGCAGAAGTGGAATATCAGGATAAAATATCACCGGCGATTGATGTGCGTTTTGCTGTGGTAGACGAAGCCACGGTGGATCTGTTTGATCATCCACAAGGTAAACGTGGCAGCGGTAAAGTGTCGGTAGTGATTTGGACCACCACACCGTGGACAATCCCCGCCAACCGTGCCGTGGCATTAAATGCCAAACTGGATTACAGCTTAGTACAGGTAGAGCAGGGCCCCAACGGTGCTGAGCGCTTAATTATTGCTACCGATCTGGTAAAAGACGTAATGGCGCGCGCCGGTATTGAACATTACCACGCACTGGGTTTTGCCAAGGGCGCAGCGCTGGAATTAGTACAACTACAACACCCGTTGTATGACTTTACCGTACCGCTGATTATGGGTGAACACGTTACCACTGAGTCCGGTACCGGTTGTGTGCATACTGCGCCAGGCCATGGTCAGGAAGACTTTATTGTTGGTAAGCAATATAACCTTGAAGTGGCTAACCCGGTAGGTGCGAATGGTGTTTACCTGCCCGATACACCGCTGTTTGCCGGCCAGCATGTATTTAAAGCCAACGACAGCGTAGTAGAAGCATTAAAAGACGCCGGTGCGCTGCTGGTGCACAAGGCGTATAAACACAGCTACCCACACTGCTGGCGCCATAAAACGCCGATTATTTTCCGTGCCACACCGCAGTGGTTTATCAGTATGGAACAGCAGGGCCTGCGTGCTACGTCGCTTAAGCAAATTGAACAAACCCGCTGGATCCCGGATTGGGGCCAGCAGCGGATTGAAAAAATGGTAGAAGGCCGGCCAGACTGGTGTATCTCACGCCAGCGTACCTGGGGTGTGCCGATAGCACTGTTTGTTGATAAAGACACCGGCGCATTGCACCCGGATACCCAGGCATTAATGGAACAGGTTGCCAAGCTGGTTGAGCAAAACGGCATTCAGGCCTGGTTTGATTTAACGGCTGAAACGCTGTTGGGTGATGATGCAAAACAATACGTTAAGGTAACTGACACCCTGGATGTTTGGTTCGACTCTGGTGTAACCCATGCCTGCGTAGTGGAAGATCGGCCGGAATTTGGTGGCGCCGATCAGGCTGATTTATATCTGGAAGGCTCTGATCAGCACCGTGGCTGGTTTATGTCGTCCCTGATGACCGGCGTTAGCATTAAACATAAAGCGCCGTACAAGCAAGTGCTGACGCATGGCTTTACCGTAGACGGTGATGGCCGCAAGATGTCGAAGTCTTTAGGCAATGTGGTATCACCGCAGGATGTAATGAACAAACTCGGCGCCGACATTCTGCGCTTATGGGTGGCCACTACCGATTACACTTCAGAGATGACGGTGTCGGATGAAATACTAAACCGAGCTGCTGACAAATACCGCCGTATCCGTAATACCGCGCGTTTTTTACTGGCAAACTTAAACGGTTTTAACCCGGCCACCGATTTAGTGCCGTTCGATAAGATGGTTGAACTGGATCTGTGGGTGGTAAACCGTGCTGCTAAATTACAGCAGGAAATTATCGACGCTTACGACAGTTATCAGTTCCATCAGGTAAGCCAGAAGCTGATGAATTTCTGTACGGTGGAGCTGGGTAGTTTCTATCTCGATGTGATTAAAGACCGCCAGTACACCGCCCATACAGACGGCGTTGCACGGCGTTCGTGCCAGACAGCGTTGTATCATATTGCCCAGGCGATGGTGCGCTGGATGGCTCCGGTAATGAGCTTTACCGCCCAGGAAATTTGGCAGGAACTGCCAGGCCAACAGCAGGAATTTGTGTTTACTGATGTTTGGTATACCGGCTTTAGCGGTGTTACCGGTGGTAAATTTGACGATGCTTTCTGGCAGCAATTACTGCAGGTGCGGGATGAAGTTAACAAAGTGCTGGAAGCGGCGCGACGCGAAGATAAAATCGGCGCTTCATTGCAGGCCGAAGTAACCTTATATGCATCAGAAGCACTGGCGGCCGATTTAGCCAAACTGGGTGACGAGCTGCGTTTTGTGCTGATCACTTCTACGGCGCAGGTAAGTACAGACAATGCCCCGGCGGATGCTGTACAAACTGTGGCCGGCTTAAGCGTGCACGTAGCGGCTTCAACGGCAGCCAAATGCGGCCGCTGCTGGCATCACCGCCATGATGTCGGTGCCGATGCGGCGCATGCCGAGTTATGCCTGCGCTGTGTGAGCAATGTGGAAGGCGCAGGTGAACAGCGGGCGTTTGCATAATGGCATTATTTAAAGATACCGGCTGGCGCTTGTGGTGGTTGATGCTGTTGGTGCTGGTAGCCGATCAGGTAAGCAAACAAGTGGTGATAGCCAATATGCAGCTGTTTGATTCGATTGAACTGCTGCCGTTTTTTAACTTCACCTATGTGCGTAACCATGGTGCGGCGTTTTCGTTTTTAAGCGATGCCGGCGGCTGGCAGCGCTGGTTCTTTACCGTTATTGCCGTGGTGATAAGCGCCGTGCTGGCAGTATGGCTGGCGCGCAACAGCAGGGCACAATTAAAGCTGAACCTGGCGCTGAGTTTAGTGCTGGCAGGTGCTATTGGTAACCTGATTGATCGCAGTATCTACGGCTACGTAATAGATTTTTTTCATCTGTACTATCAGAACTGGCATTATCCGGCGTTTAATATTGCCGATTCGGCTATCTGTATTGGTGCAGCCTTACTTATTTGGGACAGCTTTAGTAATAACGAGGTGAAAAAGTGACAAACGCAGTAATAGGCGCCAACAGCAGCGTTATTTTTCACTTTGATATTAAGTTGTCAGACGGCAGCGCGGCAGAAAGCACCCGGGTGCACAACAAACCGGCCAAACTGCAAATGGGTGATGGCAGTATTTCAGCGGCGTTTGAAGCGCAGTTAAGCGGGCTGACAGCCGGCGATAAAAAAACCTTTACGCTGGCACCAGAGGATGCCTACGGCATGCCAAACCCGGATAACATTTACTATGTTGATCGCAGCAAGTTCTCTGCCGATGCACCGGCTAAGGCCGGTATGATTATCGGCTTTACCATGCCTGATGGCTCTGAAATGCCGGGTTTGGTGCGTGAAGTAGTCGGCGAGTCGGTGACGATAGATTTTAACCACCCGCTGGCCGGGCAAACGCTGACGTTCAGCGTTGAAATAGTACAGGTAAGCTGAATTATGGATATTCTATTAGCCAATCCGCGCGGTTTTTGTGCCGGCGTAGACCGCGCTATCAGCATTGTTGAGCGCGCACTGGAGCTGTACGAGCCACCGATTTACGTGCGTCACGAAGTGGTGCATAACCGTTTTGTGGTAGACGGCCTGCGCCGCCGTGGCGCGGTGTTTGTTGATGAACTGAACGAAGTGCCGGATGGCAATATCGTTATTTTCAGTGCGCATGGTGTATCGCAAGCCGTGCGGGAAAACGCCAAACAGCGCGGCCTAAAAGTATTTGATGCGACCTGCCCGTTAGTTACCAAGGTGCATATGGAAGTCACCCGCGCCAGCCGCAAAGGCATAGAGTGCATTCTGATTGGCCATGCCGGCCACCCGGAAGTAGAAGGCACCATGGGCCAGTATGATAACGCCGATGGTGGTATTTATCTGGTCGAATCGGTTGATGATGTGGCCGCACTAAAGGTGAAAAACCCGGCCCAGCTGTGTTTCAGCAGCCAGACGACGTTATCGGTGGATGATACTGCGGATGTCATAGATGCGCTGCGCGCGCGCTTTCCGGAGATTGAAGGCCCGCGCAAAGACGATATCTGCTACGCCACCCAGAACCGCCAGGATGCGGTGCGCGATTTAGCCGGTAAAGCTGATTTGTTACTGGTGGTGGGAGCAAAAAACAGTAGTAACTCCAATCGCTTGCGCGAACTGGCCGATAAAATGGGCTGCACGGCTTATTTAATTGATACCGCCAACGATATTCAGCAAGCCTGGCTTGAAGGGGTAAAAGCGGTAGGGGTAACTGCCGGTGCGTCGGCGCCTGAAGTGCTGGTGCAGCAGGTTGTTAAACAGCTGCAGCAATGGGGCGGTAAAACGGTAAGTGAAAACCCCGGCCGTGAAGAAAATGTGGTGTTTGCTATCCCGGCAGAGCTGCGTTAGTACCAGGCTGACGCATAGCGCGCTCAGCCTTATTTGTTTGCCCGTGTTGTTATAGTATGCTGCTTGGCAATTAAACAGTCAGGCAAATGTATGCAAATAAACCGGGCTTTACCCGCGCTGGAATTTCCCTATCTGTGCCATAGCCGTTTTGTGCTGCGGTTGCTGGTAATGGCGCAGGCAGTGTCGGTGGTATTGGCATTTGCTCCCGGCATAACGGCAGATCCCTGGCACAGGCTGGGGCTTATCAGTGTATTTGTGCATTGGGTGGCCTTGCTTACTACGGTATGTTTTTGCCAGTTACGGCAGCAGCTAAACCGCCTTAAGCCGGCTACTATGCTGATTAGCTGCATTACGCTGTTTGAAGTTGCCACTATCCTTGTCAGTGTCGTTGCCCATTCCTGGCTGGCCAGCCAAAGTCCGCATATGTCGCAGAGTTTAGCGGCATTTGTACTGGCAAATATGATGATCAGCCTGATTATTGCGGTTATCGCCATACAGTTTTTTATTATTCATACCGAGCGTAACCAACAGGTCAGGGCGCAAAGCCGGGCTGAATTAAGCGCATTGCAGGCCCGGATAGAACCGCACTTTTTGTTTAACAGCCTGAACACCGTAGCAGAGCTTACCCAGGTTGACCCCAATGCGGCAGAGCAAGCACTGCTCAATTTGTCGGCGTTGTTCAGGGCTGCATTAAATGCCGGCCAAACCGTGTCTCTTACCGAAGAATTAAGGTTATCCGAGCAATATTTGTCGCTTGAACAATGGCGTTTAGGCCAACGCATGACAGTGCAGTGGGATTTACCCGAGCATATTCCTGAGCTTAGCCTGCCGGCTCTTACTATTCAGCCGCTGCTGGAAAATGCCGTGCGCCACGGGGTGGAAAATTGTGCTGAGCCAGCCAGCTTGCACCTGACACTGGTAGAAAGCCGGCACGCAGTCAGTATTGTTATTACTAATCCGCTGGGGCAACCGGGTAGCAAAAAAGCCGGTAATGGTATTGCGCTGGACAATATTCGCCAGCGCTTGCAATTACATTATGGCAGCGGTGCGCAGTTACACAGTGCAACCAGCGAGGGGCGGTTCAGGGTAAAACTGGTGCTACCGAAGGATGGCAGCTGATGAAAGTGCTTATTGTTGATGATGAGCCTCTGGCCCGCGCCAGATTACAGCGTTTACTGGCGCAACAAGCCGGATATCAGTGTGTTGGTGAAGCGGAAAATGCAGCCCAGGCAATGCAGCTTATTTATAATTTACAGCCTGATCTGCTGCTACTGGATATTGCCATGCCGGGGGCTGATGGTATTTCTCTGGCAACAGATATTCTGGCGCTGGCAACACCGCCAGCCGTCATTTTTGTTACTGCCCATCCCCAACATGCGCTGGACGCATACCGGGCCAGCCCGGCTGATTACCTGTTAAAACCGGTGTCGCCAGAGCGGCTGGCGCAAGCGCTGCAACGTTTAGGTACCCAGACCCGGGCTCATCTGGAACGCAAAAGCACCGAGCCTAAATTAAGTTACATACAGGCTGGGATAAAACGCCAGATAGCACTCAAAGATGTGCTTTATTTTAGCGCTGAAGATAAATATGTGCGGATGGTATTTAGCAAGGGCGAGGCGATAATTGAGCAAAGCCTGGTGCAATTGCAGCAATTGTATCCTGATAACCTGTTGCGAATTCATCGCAGCACCATGATCAATAAAGCCCATTTTCAGCGCTTAATTAGTGCTAACGGTAAGCACTGGGTCGTGCTGGCGGGGCGGGGCGAGAAGCTGGAGGTCAGCCGGCGCGAAGTGGCTAATATCCGTAGCAATATGTCTTAATTATCTGCTTGCCGTTGGTCTGGCAATAGCACCGCCTGTCGTGAAAATCATGCCTGTTGTTTTATTGATAGCGTAAAGTCTGTAGATGAAAATGTGCCTGGTATTTCGCAGAGACTTTACCCCAATGATAACTGCCGAAAGAAAAAAACATCCCGATACTATTTGGCTGCTAAAGCTGCAGTGCGGTTTTACGCTGGTTGAACTAATGGTGACTGTAGCTGTGCTGGCTATTGTGATGGCTGTAGCTGTGCCCTCTTTTACCAATCTGATAAACAGTAATCGGTTAACTGCTCAGGCTAATGAGGTGCTGGCTGCGCTTATTCTGGCACGTACCGAAGCAATAAAACGAAATGAAAGCATCGTGTTTTGCCATAGCACAGACGGCGAAAACTGCTCTGTGCCACCTGCTGCAGGCTGGCAAGGCTGGCTGGTTCGCGGCACTACAGATGTTACCGCTGTGGCAACCGGGATTATTCATTCAGCGCGCTTTGTTGTGCTGTCCAGCAGTAATGTGGCCAATGCGGCAATAGATGGTGTGGGACATTCTGTGCGTTTTAGCCCACAGGGATTACTTAGAAGTGGTAATGGTAATAATCCGTTAAATGGTGTTTTACGCATTTGTTTACCCGATATGCAGATAACTCAAAATAGCCGGGATCTTGAGATGCGCTCCGGAGGACGAACCAGAGTTGTCAGCATCAGCCCGGGGCAGAATTGTCCTGTGCCAGCAAATCCGGCCTAGGGGAGCAATAATATGAACAATGGCGTTCGCACTTTTAATAAACAGCATGGGGTTTCTCTGTTGGAAGTGCTGGTATCGGTGCTGGTATTGGGTATTGGTTTGTTAGGCGTTGCGGCACTACAAACATCAAGTATGCGCCACACTAACAGCTCGCTGGAAAAAACCATGGCTGTAATACTGACAGATACGTTAGCTGAGTTGTTAAGAGCAAATCCACAAGCGGCCAGGTTGGGCAACTATGCTTTTAGCGATTGCACCGGTAGTGATGTGTTAGGGACTGCCGCCTGGGTGCAGGATGTGAAACAGGCCACCCGTGAAGATGCATGCCCTGTTGTCAGTTGGGAAGGTGACAGATACACCGTCACCATTACCTGGGGTGACGAGCGGTTAAATACCCAAAACGCTATTGTGACTCAGGTGATGCCATGAATATTCGTGTCCGAGGATTTTCGCTTGTTGAATTGATGATTGCTATGGTACTTGGCCTATTAGTATTAGGCGGTGCTATAGGGGTATTTATAGCCAATCAGACCACCAGCAGAGCTAATGCTGCGTTGAGTGATATGCAAAGTATTGCCAGGCTTAGTTTTCAGCTTATGTCGCATGATATTCGCAATGCTGGCTTTTCTGGCTGCAATAACAGTATGCGGATATCAAATGTTATTGCTATAGCAGGTGTGCGCCCAGCATGGGCAGACTGGACTACTGGTTCTGGTATCCAGGGGTTTGCTGCACCCGTGGGGGTAATTAACGGCCTGCAAGCTGCTAACGGAACTCAGGCGTTAAGGCTGATGTTTGGCTCTGGCGCCAACAACTCTATCAGTAATTACAATGGCTCAGTTATCAGCTTAAATACTAATCCGGTGTTGGCAGCCGGAGAGGTGGCAATTGCTTGTGATGAAAGCCTGGCTAGTATTTTTCAGATTAATGAAGCAGGTGCAATGTCAGTTACCCATGGCGCAGCAGGTTTAAACTGTGACGCTAATCTTGGTTTTATGGCAGAGGATGACTGGGCATGTGGGCTCAGTCCGGCACGGGGGTTTAGTAATAACGCTATGTTAATGCGTTTTGAATCTATTGCCTGGTTTGTTGCCCCCAGCCGTGACGATGCGGGTGTAATGTCTTTATACAGAGCATCTTTAGTGGGCGACTCTCAGGTAAATGAAGAGGTGTTATATGGCGTTGCTGATTTGCAGTTTGCTTACCTTAATGGTGATACCGGGTTGTTTCAACAGGCCGCTGCTGTAACCGCTGCAGGACAGTGGGGGCGCATAACTGCAGTAAACGTCAGTGTCACACTTGATGATGCGATATTGCAGGGGCAAAACGTGCCGGACAATGTCAGGACTATCACCTTTTTAGTGTCATTACGTAACAGGCTGGGGTGATTATGCAAAGTAGCTTATATAAACAGCAAGGGGTTGCTCTGGTCGTCAGTTTGTTGCTTTTGCTGGCTATTACACTGTTAGCTGTCAGTAATATGAAGCGCACTACGGTACAGGAGCAAATGACTGGTAACCTGCATGACAGACAGTTAGCGCTGCAGCAGGCAGAGGCCGCATTACTGGTAGCGGAGCGTTTACTTACCGCCGCACCCTTACCCGGAGGCCCTGTTGCACTGATTAACAATGCCGGAGTTTATGATATCCCTGATCCATTATTACCGGATCGTTGGGCTGCTGGCCAGGTAGTAACCTGGGTGCAGGCTCCTGCGATGAATGACGGCATGGCGAACCCCGCTAATTATATTATTGAATATATGGGAGACTGGATTTTCCCTCCTGAATGTGACCGGGCAACAACCCCTCCTGCCGGATGTCTGGAACCTACTTTTCGTATCACTGCCAGAGTTCCCGCGACACCGGGACGGGCAGAGGTAACCTTACAGACAATTTGGCGTCGCTGAGGAAGTATCAATGAATATGTTCAGATTTAACCAGCCTTTCAGGTTTGCCTTTGTTGCAGGTCTATTGCTTGGTTCAGCGACAGCTCACGCCGCTATTGAGATATCTAATACACCGCTGCAAACGGGCAGTGCTGTGCCCCCCAATATTATGTTTATTATTGATGACTCAGGCTCAATGCAATTTGAACTGTTGCCAGATGAAATCATGTTTTCGGATAAGCGTTATATTTTTCCGCGGGCTAACGGAGTGTATGGCTCAAGTGATTACAACAACTATGTTCCTACTGTAGAGGAAGGTGACGCTTATAATGCGTTTACCCGTTCGGCCCAGAATAATAAAAGCTATTACGACCCTGCCGTAACTTATAAGCCCTGGGTCAGAGCAGATGGCACCAGCTTTCCTGACGCTACACCTGCCTGCGCCTGGCACAACCCCATGGTAACCGGCGCTTGTCCTGCGGCAGATACCGTGAACTCAGTTGCCCGGGATTTAACCCGCAATAATGGCCGTTACAACAGCAACCGCTGGTATAAATGCAACTCCAGCGGCAGCTGTAGTTATGACACTAATAGCCGGAGTTTTTGGCCGGCGACCTATTTTTATCTTAATACTGGCAGTGCCTGGCAATGGAGCAACTATACCAAGGTTGAAATTAGAAGTACTACAGCTTCGTACAGCGGCCATGGCCGTGCTAAACGCACAGATTGCTCCAACGGGGTGTGTAATTATAACCAGGAGATGCAAAATTTTGCCAACTGGTACACCTACCACCGCTCGCGTATTTTAACCAGTCGTGCAGGTATAGGCCGTGCTTTTGTTGGGCAATCTGAAAAAATGCGGGTAGGTTTTGGTGCATTAAACAAAAGTAGCTCATCGGTTGATGGTGTTAATACTGCAGTGATTGTCAGAGGAGTGCGTGATTTTAAAGACTCGGCCAAAAGCAATTTTTATTCGGACCTCTACGCCAGAGACATACCGGCGGCAGGTACGCCGCTGCTTACTGCGCTTGATGCTGCCGGGCGTTACTTCTCCCGCACAGATAGCCGCGGCCCCTGGGGTATTAACCCTGGCACCGGTAATGAACAATCTATAGATCATATTTCGTGCCGGCAGAGTTTCACTATTTTAATGACGGATGGATATTGGTCGGACGGTGATACCGCTTCAGATGTTGGTAATCAGGATGGCTCGCCAGGCAATACAATATTACGGCCAGCAGGCGATACCGGAGCCAGCTACAGATACACTGCTGTTGCCCCTTTTACTGATGGGCACAGTACCACTTTGGCCGATGTTGCCATGAAGTACTGGAAGAATGACTTACGTACTGATTTAGATAACCGCGTTCCCACCAGTACTATCAATCCTGCTTTTTGGCAGCATATGGTTACTTTTGGTATTGGTTTAGGCGTGATTGGTAATGTTGATCCGGTAACGGCTTTTGCGGCTATCAACAGTAATGCCAGTATCAGTTGGGCAAGCCCTTTTGCCGGCACGGAAGCGGCGAAAAACAGTGCCAAGATTGATGATCTGTTACATGCTTCTGTAAATAGCCGTGGTGGATTTTTTACCGCAGATAAACCGGATGATTTTGCTACTCAGCTGGAACGCACACTGAATGCCATTATTGAACGGGTTGCGTCAGCATCAAACCTGGCTGGCACCACCACATCATTACAAGCAGATAATTTTGTTTATCAGGGCAGCTTTAATTCAGGTGAATGGAGTGGCTCGCTTAAATCTTTTAATATCAATGATGTAAATACGCCTGTGTGGGAATCTAATTTCCCGGCATGGGGGGCCCGCAATATTTTATTTGGTAAAAAGAACGAAACCACCGCTGCATTTACTGCTGAAAATGTAACGGCTGATGGTAATGCTTTGAGTGGCAAAGGTAATTTAGTTGATTATTTACGCGGAGATCAGCGCCTGGAAGTTGGCGAAAATGCACAGTTCCGTCGCAGGGTGTCGTTGTTAGGCGATATCGCTAACTCTTCACCTGCCTATGTCGGCGTGCCGGTAAATCGCAATTATCAGCGTTATAACTGGGATGGCGCAAGTAGTTACAGAGCTTTCCTTATTGCAAATAACAGCAGGACGCCGGTTGTTTATGTTGGTGCTAACGACGGTATGCTGCATGCGTTTAATGGTAATAACGGCACTGAAATTATGGCCTATGTGCCAAGGCAAATGTTAACTGAGAGTGCAGACTTAGCCGCTTTTGCCAGCATTGATTACCAGCATAAATATTATGTTGATGGCTCATCAGTGGTATTTGATGCTTACATCAATGGGAGTTGGCGCTCAATTTTGCTCGGCTCTCTTGGCCGTGGCGGCGACAGTTTGTTTGCAATTGACGTGTCCAGTCCGCAGGCTTTGATCAGCAACGGCGCAACAAAAGTGTTATGGGATAAACGTTATCCTGAGTTAGGTATTACCACTAACAAGCCCGTCATTGCCAGGCTTAATAATGGCAAATGGGCAGCAATAGCCGGTTACGGTTATAACAACAGCAGTAATAAAGCTGGCCTGTTGGTTATTGATCTGGAAAACGGTAATGTGATTAAACGGCTTGAAGCAAACAGTGGTGTGCCCAATGGTCTTGGGCAAGTAGAAGGGTGGGACCGCAATGGCGATGGCAATATGGATTGGTTCTTTGCCGGAGATATTCTCGGCAATATCTGGAAATTCGATTTGTCCTCAGATAACCCGGCAACGTGGAATGTGGCATATAACGGTGCCCCTTTGTTTACGGCTGTAGATGATAACGGTAACCCGCAGTCGGTTACTGGTGGCGTGTCATTATCTTCAGAGCCCACCACAGGCTATTTATGGATATTTTTTGGTACCGGTAAAATGCTGGCGGCAGAAGATCCGTTACGCAGTGATGCAAACACCTGGTACGGTATCCGTGATGGCCAGGTTATTAACAACAGATCTGAACTAAAACAGCGCGATATTATTGCTCAGCAGGATAATGCACGGGTGGTAGAACCCGGCGAACCCCATGATATGGCCGGCGCGCGAGGCTGGTATATTGACCTGAGTGATGCGCGGGAACGTATTGTAAACAGACCGCAAGTTGTTGGTAATAGCCTGATTGTAAACACGATAGCGCCTGGTGATAACGATTGTAACCCCCAAGGAAGCGGCTGGGTGATGGCAGTAAGCCCTTATACCGGCAGCAGGCTTAACTATATGTTTTTTGACCGCAATGGTGATGGCGATATCGATGGTGATGACGGTTTGAGTGTTAACGGTATTAATACACCCGTTTCCGGTATGCGGTTTGACGGCATGCCCAGCGAGCCTGTTGTGTTTGATAATAACGATGGCACCGCCAGCCTGATAATTGGTTTAGCTGATACCCGAATTGCGAATGTTAATGTAGCTCCCGGCTTTTTGCAGGGCAGGGTATCCTGGCGCGAGCTGACAAACCAATGAGCGAATATATGAACATAACACGCAAGCAAAAAGGTGTGACTCTGATTGAGCTAATGGTTGTTGTAGCAATTATTGGCATTCTGGCAGCGATTGCTTATCCATCGTATCAGGGCTATGTGCAGCGTTCAAACCGAGCCGCGGCTGTAGCCTGCCTGACAGAACTCTCTCAGTTTATGGAGCGCAGTTATACAGCGTCTTTCAGCTATGAAGGCATTGATATACCGGCCCTGCAGTGTGTAAACGATATAGACACGCGGTACACTTTTTCTGTGTCAGATCAGGCAGCCAGAACATACACTCTGAATGCTACACCCATCGGCAGTCAGGCTACAGATGAATGTGGTGTACTTATACTCAATCAAGCCGGGCGCAAAGGCGCTAATGGTGGGTTTGCTGTAGCAGATGTAAGGCAATGCTGGTAATTTGGAATTAAATTTGATCTTTTGAAATAATGTTGTAACTTTAAGGTTAAGTTTATTGGCCTTGGGCATATGGATATGCGGTTACAACATGGATTCAGTCTGGTTGAAGTATTAGTTACGCTGTTGGTTTTAAAGGTTGGCCTGTTAGGCATACTGGCAGCGCAAACGGTAGCACTACGTCAGGTGCAGGATGCCACCCAGCGTACCCAGGCGGTGGCGCTGAGCTATGCTTTACTCAATGAGCTAAGAGCTAACCAGAGTTTAAGTACTGCAGTTGGCCAGCATGTTACCCGGTATACCGAGCTACCTGTGATTCCCGTATGCACCCCTCCAACACCTTGCTCTGCAGAACAACTGGCAGATGCGCAGTTACATCATTTGTTTTCCCGGTTACAACCACAACATGGTGCCGGCCTTTATGAGCCTGAATTTTGTCTGCAGTCACAAGGGGCTGCCGTAAGGCTGGACGTTAGCTGGCAGCAACGGGCATATTCTGCCGAACCAACCGGCCAGTCTTGTGCCGCGGGTGCTGGCAGAAGTGGCTTTACAGTACAAAGCCGCTGGAGGTAACGGTGCGCCGGACTGCGGGTTTTACGTTAACCGAATTACTTATTGCTATGCTGCTGGCACTATTTTTACTCAGCATGGCGCTAACCGCTTTTAGTAGTTTAAGCCGCTCTGTCAGGCAGGCCCAGCAATTATCTGAATTGCAGCAGAATGCGCAACTGGTAATGAGCCTGTTTCAGAATGAACTAACCAATACCGGTTTTTGGGGTGGCAGGGCGGATCCGATGTTGGCGGTTACGTCACCCATGCCAGCTTCTCCGGCACCGGACTGCGTTGAAGATGCGCTGGATAGTGGCAGCTTTCCTCAGGCCGGGCGCAACTTTGTTACTTTATACGCCAGCCGCACCGGCGCCGGGCCTCAACTGAATTGTATTACCCAAACCATACCTGAGAGTGAACTGTTACAGGTAAAGCGGCTTATTGGCCAACTGGCCATGCCAGCAGAAATGCGACAAAACCGTTTTTATCTGGAGACAGACTGGCAACACAGCCGTTTTGTTGACAGCAGCAGCCCCGGGCTGAGCGCCACCTACGATTATTTTCCTTACCAACATCTGGTGTTTTATCTGCAGTCGCAACGTGTAGACGGTAATACCGTGCCTGTGCTGATGCGCAAGCGCTTGGCCAGAAACCAGGCCGGTATTGCAACTATCAGTACCGATTCTGTACTTGATGGTGTGGAACGTATGCATTTTGAATTCGGAGTCGACACCAGCCTCAATGGCCAGCTGAATTATTTTTTGCCGACCCAGCAGATGGCTGCAGATTTCTGGTGGCAACAAAACAGCCGTATTATCAGTATCCGCTATTATGTGCTGCTTCGCGCCCGCCAGCCTGATCCCGGTTATATCAATAATCAGCACTACGAGATGGGGGCCGCAGAGTTTATTGCCCCTGGTGATCATTACCGCAGGTTATTGGTTAGCAGCAGTATCTTTTTCCAAAATGCTGCACTGCAGGAGGGCTCATGACACCACACAAGGGCATGGTGCTTATTATGGCGTTGGTGTTTTTGCTGGTAATGAGTTTGCTGATCTCAGCCATGCTGCTGGTTACCCAGTTAAGCCACAAAACAGCTTATGCCGGACAACAGCAATTACAAACCGCACAAGAGGCGTTAGCACAACATCTAGCCGTGCTTAATACGCTGACCGACGAGGCTGCTGCCGTCAAGCGAACAATGACAGCTTGTCCGGCAAGCTACGCTGCCTGGTCAGGTAGTGCGGTACAATGTGAAGTGGTGCAGGTTGATACTGCAGCTTACTCGGACAGCAAGCTTTTTTATGCCGGTTACAGCAGCCTGGTATTGAAAACGACACTGATACAGGAGCCAGACTAAAATGCTAAAGCACAGGTTTATCTGTATTATATTTTCTGTTGTCAGCGTTTTCGGCTACAGCTGTGATCTAAACGATCCTACGGCCGTTCCTGCAACTTTACCGTCATTGTTAGATGATGGCCCGCCAAGAAAAATCAGCCTGAGTAATAATATTCAGCTAGATATACCAGATGCTGAAGGCGTACTTAAGATGCACAGCGCTGACAGTTTAGTGTTGCTGGATCAACTGACAAACTGGCCAACTGAAACAGGCCAAATCAGTAGTATTAAAGCGCAGCCGGTAGTATTGGACCAAAACTATGATGGTATAGCTGATGCTGTCTATACCATTGATACCAGCGGCCGTCTGTGGTTTATCCCGCTCACCCGCAGTGGTTTTGCTGAGCCTGAACTGCTGGCTGATTTTAGCGCTATTGCGGCTGAGTTTCGCCAACCGTTACAACTTGTACATACCTTAGCGCCCGTTGGCGCTGGCCCGTTACAGCGTCAGACAATGTTGCTGATCATTGCCAGTATGGCGGCGGGAGGTGACAGCCTGCTGGTAGTCAAACATCTGCCTCAGCAGCGCGCTGTTATACAACTCAGCGATCTGACAGACAGAACTTATCTGAGTGATGCTGAGGCAGGTTCTGGTATTGCCGAGCAGCTGTGGCAGCAGATACAGCAGGGTGCTGGCTGGTATGTTCAGATGAATAAACGTATTACCGCAGTGCCGCAGGTTTATGCCGGGGTAGTTTACCTGAGCTCTGTCCAGGTAGCTGCGGTGCGGCCAGACTGCAGCCTGGCAGAAAATACCGAACTGCAGATCCATGCATTACATTTGCATCATGCCGGGGCAGTTTATGCCAGAAGACACTGGCAGATAGCAGCATTAGAGCGGGGCCAGCTGGTGTTGCAGAAAAACCTGCAGGGTGAGCTTGAGTTAAGCTTGCACAACGAGCAGCAACAGCACAGAGTGCAGGCTGATTTGCTGGCAATCACGCCGGATTGTGCCAATTGTGTTACCG
Source organism: Rheinheimera pacifica (assembly GCF_900108485.1). Lineage (GTDB taxonomy): Bacteria > Pseudomonadota > Gammaproteobacteria > Enterobacterales > Alteromonadaceae > Alishewanella > Alishewanella pacifica. The sequence goes on from NZ_FNXF01000001.1 coordinate 534,079, forward strand.
CATTAACGGCTGATCAGTTTCCCCGTATCAGCAGGCTGGCAACCTTCCAGACAGAGCAGGGTGGGCACTAAATGCGAACGGTTAAGCCAGGTTTTAGTTTAATCGAGTTATTAATAGCAGTGGTTATAGTGGGCATTCTGGCGGCGATATGTTACCCGTCTTATCAGCAGTATGTGCTGCGCAGCTATCGCGCAGAGGCAATATCGCAGTTGTTGCAACTGGCAAACGCGCAAGAGCAGCATTTAGCCGACTATGGTGTGTATTCGGCAGATTTAGCAGTACTGGGTGCTAAGGTATCAGAGCGTTATCAGTTTAAAGTTAACCTGTCTGCAGCACAGCAGGAATTCGAGCTGATAGCACAGGCACAGGGGCTGCAACAGGCTGATAGCGAATGCCCGTTGTTTACATTGAACCACCACGGGCAGCGTAACGGCCAGGAGCCACAAGCACTGGTTTGCTGGAATTAGTCAGGCCGGGCAAGGCGCAGCTATCTCTGTTAAGCGGTTACGACCGGCCTGATTAACGGTAAGCCGATAATGCCACTGATAACTTTGCTGCGGGCAATAGTAGAAAGTACCGTTTTCAAAACCATTTAAACTACCATCCCGGCGAAACGTTATGGCTTCGCGGTTATAGATCAGTTTATGTCGTGGATCAATTGCCGGTATTTCCCGCAATAAGGTACGTTCGTTGGTATCAGGATAAAGCAGGGATAACTGTACCGGCGCAGTTTGCCACTGTGCTTCGCATTTACCCTCGATAGCTGGGCATAGTTGTACCGGCAGGTTACTGCTGGTGGCTGCAACCCGGGCAAAAGCCAGGTGCTGGCTAAACTGACGCACATAAGCAGTAGCGCGCTGGCGGTCAATAAACTCAGCCATGGCCGGTATTGCAACAGTGGCAAAAATGATCAGAATGGCCAGCGTTATCATTAGCTCTGGTAAGCTAAAGCCTCTGCTTGTTGTTGATGGCATAGAACGCTCCTTGCAGTAATTCTCCTGCAAAAAGCGTAGCATATATTGCTTTAATGTAAAATAATTGATGCTAATCGTAAATGGTTGGGATCGGCTGACGCTTATGCTGTGTTTTCAGATAAATGCCAATCAGCTTTTCACTCACATCTGCCGCTACGGCTTTGCCTTCCAGAAAGTCATCTATTTGCTCGTAGGTTAAGCCCAGCGCTGCTTCATCTGCTTTTTGTGGCGCCATACATTCCAAATCGGCAGTAGGGGTTTTTTCTACCAATATGTCTGGCGCCCCGAGAGTTTTGCCTACTAAGCGTACCTGGCGTTTGCTTAAACCAAACAGCGGCGCTAAATCGCAGGCGCCATCGCCCCATTTGGTATAAAAACCGGTAATGTTTTCCGCTGAATGATCAGTACCCAGCACTAAGCCTCCCAGCAGCGCTGCAATATGATATTGAATAACCATACGGGTACGCGCTTTTACATTACCTCTGGCAAAGTCGGCCTGAGCTTCACTGGCACTAGCCAGGCCATCAGCGGCCATGGCACTCCAGGTTGCCTGATGAATGGCATCAGCACCCGGTTGCACATTTACTGTTAACGCTTTGCTTGGTTGAATAAAATTAACCGCCATCTGCGCTTCAGCTTCATCTTTTTGCGTGGCATATGGCAGACGTACAGCAATAAACTGATAACCACTACCGGTTTTGTTCAGCTCATCTATAGCCAACTGGGCTAAACGGCCACAAGTGGTCGAGTCGATACCACCGCTAATGCCCAGTACCAGTGATTTCATGCCTGAAGCGCTAAGACGTTGCTTAATAAAATCGACCCGGCGGCGGATCTCAAATTGCGGATCTATCTGCGGTAACACCCGCATTTCGGCAATAATCTGTGCTGCATTCATACTATTTAGGCCTCTGCTGAAAATACCTGCTTATCTTATCGTGTTTTACCCTTAGCAGATCAAGTGATTCTTAGTGATTAACTGCTGAACAGCATCCGGCCTTGTATTATACTGCCAATACCACCGATGCTTAACTGACGGAAATTGTGATGAAAAAAATTGAAGCCATTATTAAACCTTTTAAGCTGGATGACGTGCGTGAAGCCTTGGCAGATATCAGTATTACCGGCATGACAGTTACTGAAGTTAAAGGTTTTGGCCGGCAAAAGGGCCATACAGAGCTGTATCGCGGTGCAGAGTATATGGTCGATTTTTTGCCTAAAGTAAAACTGGATATTGTGGTTACCGACGATCAGGTTGAACGCTGTGTTGAAGCTATTATGAAGACAGCGCAAACCGGCCGGATCGGCGATGGCAAGATTTTTGTGTTTGATGTTGAACGTGTAGTACGTATTCGTACTGGCGAAGAAGATGAGGATGCGATCTAAGCTCATAGCTTCGTCCATTCTGTTGCTTGGCTTGCAATGCAGTTTTGTATGCAGTGCAACGTTATTGACAGATATTCAGCAGTTAAGCGCAACAGATATGCAGGGGCGTAAGAGCGGCTCTGCAGGTGCCGCTCTTACCCGCGAACTGATTTCTGAGCGTTTTGTTTATTTGCGATTGGACAGTTTTAATAACAGCTATCAGCAAGCTTTTGTATATTCATCCTGGCCTGAAAAAACCGGTATTAATATGCTGGGCTTACGTCGGGGGTGTACTTACCCGAATCACTATATTGTTGTTACTGCACATTATGATCATCTCGGCCTGCACGGCAGAAAGGTTTTCCATGGTGCCGACGATAACGCTTCCGGTGTTGCTGCTATGCTGGAACTGGCTGCCAGGCTAAAGCATTCTTGCCCGCTGTATTCTTATATTTTTCTCGCCACTGATGCTGAAGAAACAGGTTTGTATGGCAGCAAAGCCTTTATCGCTGCACCGCCTGTACCACTTAACCGCATAGTAATGAACCTGAATCTGGATATGATCAGCCAGCCTGATCGGCGTGGCAAGCTATACCTGACCGGTGCCAGGCGCTATCCGGCGCTGGTATCGCAACTAGATAGCAATTTTAGTCATCTGCAGTTTTTACATCACCGCGGCCCTGGCCGTATGGCGCGTGATAATTCGCGGTACAACTGGCCTGATGCCAGTGATCACGGCCCCTTTCACCGTGCCGGTATTCCCTATTTATTTTTCGGTGGTCAGGAGCATGCGTATTATCATACGGTGCAAGATACCTGGCAGCGTATTGAGCCGGCATTTCTGGATATGGCCATGCAGGCTATCTGGCAGACAGTACAGTGGCTGGAGCAGCAACCGCCGCAGACATTGCGGCCGGATAAGCACTAACCAGCAATCAAAACGTACTACCAGTCGAAGCTAAGCTGATCCCGGCAAGCTAGCTTTTTTTGCGTTGCAGGCCGTTTACGGCTGGCATGGCGTACAAACACGGCTTGTTTTAGCTGTTGCCAGTCTGGTTTGTTGTGTTGCTGCAACCACTGGCTTAGCCGTGCTCTGGCTTGTTGTTGTGCCTGCTGCAAATCGACTATTGGTGCCGGATAATCCCGTCCTATAACACAACTATAACGTAGTTGCAGTGCCGCAGGCATAAGCCAGGGCGTATGTAGCCAGCTATCCGGCACCTGATGCAGCTCTGGCAACCACTGGCGGATAAAGCGGCCGTCGGCGTCTTTTTGCTGGCTTTGTTTTACCGGGTTATACATCCGGTTTGGGTTTATCCCGGTGGTGCCGGCCTGCATTTGTATCTGGGGGTAATGAATACCCGGCTCATAATCAATAAAACACTGGGCCAGATGCAATGCCAGCGGCCGCCAGTGCAGCCACAAGTGGTAGCTGGCAAAAGCCACTAACATGGCGCGGGCACGAAAATGCAGCCAGCCGGTTGCCAGCAAACTGCGCATAGCGGCATCGATCAGCGGGTAACCGGTTTGGCCGTTTTGCCAGGCCTGAAACAGCACAGGGTTAAAATCGTTCTCACGCAAACCGTCAAAACCACGGTGCATATTAAAAAACTCAATGGCAGGTTCATCTTCCAGTTTTTGCATAAAGTGGCAATGCCAGCGCAACCGGCTGAAAAACGCCTGTAAGCCCTGCTGTTTGCGTTGTTCTGTGCTGTGCTTTAGCGCCATAAAGCTGTGTTGTTGTAACTGCCGCAGGCTAAGCTGGCCGTAGCTGATATAAGGGCTGAGCCTGGAGCAACTGTGTATCGCTTTTGCCGGCAGTGAAATATGTTGGCGGTAAGATAAACAGCGTGCGCTGATAAAGCTGTCAAAAGTGTGTTTTGCTGCAGTTGCATCTTGCACGGTAGAGCAAAGCGGTAAATCAGTTTTACGGCTCAGTGCAAGTTCTGTCAGGTTCCATTGTACGGTAGTTAAAAATGGCAGTGCTGTTACGCTGGCAACCGGCGGTGATTTTAACCAGCTATCGGCCAGAGTAAACCAGTTATCCCGGTTATTCAGCTTACGAAATACGGCAAACTGCCGGTACTGCTGCCAGGGAATATTCAGCTCGTGTAATAGCCGTGCTACGGCCAGATCGCGCTGATAAGTCCAGAGGTTGCCGGTTTCTTCATGGCTGCACACGCGGCTAATGGCAAATTGCTGGCAGAGCTGGCGCAGCACTATTGTTGCCGGGCCTTTCACTATTAGCAAAGGTTGGCCAAGTGCAGTTAATTGTTGGTTAAGTTGCTGCAGTGCCGGGGCGATAAATTGCCAGTGGCGCAGCGATACGTCGCTTTGTTGCCAATAATCCGGCTCAATAATGTAAACCGGCAGCACAGCACCTGCTTTAGCCGCCTGATACAGCGGCTGATGATCATCAATGCGTAAATCGCGTTTAAACCACACCAAAGTGTTCATGGCCGCGCTGGTGGTATAGCGTTTAGCAGCAGGCTGATACTCATAGCTGTTCCAGACGATTTAAGGTATTGGCAGCTTTGGCCAGAATGGCAGCTTTATCACTGTCGCTGCGTTTTTGCCAGTTGGCAAAAGCCAGTGCCAGGCGCGGATTGGCACCAAATTGCTGTTGATGCCGGTGAAGAAAATCCCAGTACAGTGCATTAAACGGGCAGGCATCCGCTTCAGTAGTATGTTTAACGTTATAAGCACAGTTTTTGCAGTAATTACTCATCCGGTTGATATAAGCACCGCTGGCAGCATAAGGCTTAGATGCCAGTACCCCACCATCGGCGAATAACACCATACCCAGAGTGTTGGGTAATTCTACCCATTCGTAGGCATCGGCATAAACGGCCAGATACCAGTCGGTAACCTGCTTAACCGACAAACCGGCCAGCAGGGCAAAATTACCGGTAATCATTAAACGGTGAATATGGTGCGAGTAAGCATGGTCAATAGTGCTTTTTACGGCCTGCTGCATACAGCGCATCTGTGTGTTGCCATGCCAATAAAACCCGGGCAGAGGGCGTTCAGCGTTCAACCCGTTGTATTGTTTGTAATCCGGCATAAGTAGCCAGTACAGGCCCCGCACATATTCGCGCCAGCCAATTAGCTGGCGGATAAAACCTTCTGCGGCATTAAGCGGCACCAGGCCCTGTTGGTAAGCCTGCTGCACTTTGTTGCACATCCAGCGTACATCCAGCAGGCCGCAATTTACATATACAGAGCAAATGCTATGAAACAAAAACGGTTGATCCAGCAGCATGGCATCCTGATAATCGCCAAACTGCGCTAGTTGTTGCTGCACAAAATGTAAAAAGGCACGCCTTGCGTCTTTACCGGTAACGGCATAGCTGAAGTTATCAGCAGAGCCCATATTGGCAGCAAAATGCTGATTAACCAGCGCTATGACTTCTGCGGTAATATCGTCGGGGGCAAAGTGCAGCGGCGGAATTTGCTGTAAATCGTGCGGGCAGGCTTTACGGTTATCGGTATCATAGTTCCATTTACCGCCTTCTGGTGTATCGCCTTGCATCAGTAAGCCGGTATAGCGGCGCATTTCACGGTAAAAGTATTCCATGCGCAGCTGCTTTTTACCCTGGGCCCAGCGCGTAAAACGGGGCAAATCACAGATAAAGCGATCATCAGAGAGTATTTGCAGTGGCAAAGAAAACCGCTGCTGCCAGTTGTTGATTTCCTGCTGCAGGCGGTATTCACCACATTGGGTTATAACTATGCTTTGCAAATGCGGGTACTGTGTCAGAGCATGCTGCACGGCATCAGTAATGCACTTTATCTGGCTTTGGCTGTCGTAATGGATATAACAAAGCTGATAACCTTGCTGTTGCAGCACGGCGGCAAAATGGCGCATGGCGCTGAAAATCAGAATAATTTTGTGTTTGTGATGTTGTACATAGCTGGCTTCTGCCGCTACTTCTGCCAGCAGCAGTACATCATCAGCTGCAGCGTTTTGCAGACTCGGCAGCGCGGGGCTTAGCTGGTCATCTAAAATTACAATAAGTCTGGCCATAACCGGGTTATATTACGACAACAATAGTGCCTTTACGCTGTGCCCGGCGCGCAAGATCAGCATCTGGTGTACAGAAAGTTCTTTATGTTATATTGTCACATAACTTAGATTAAAACAGGAACGATGCTATGAAGCTTTCTTTAGTTGCCAGCCTGCTTGTTTGCAGCTTAATGGCATTAAGTACCACTGTAGTAGCGCATGAACACGGCGGTGCTGAACACAAACACGACCATCAGCATGGCGCAGATAAACACGACGGCCATGAGCATGACGAGGAGTTGGTAGCCTTGGGTGCTCATGTGCATGGCCATGCGGTATTAACACTGGTGCTGGAAGGCAACGAAATGCAACTGGCATTTCAATCGGCCGCGCAAAGCATCGTGGGCTTTGAACACAAACCCAGCACTGCGGAGCAAAAGCAGGAAGTTGCAGCGGCCATTGCGGTGTTTAACCAGGGCGACTGGTTTAGTTTTAACAATGACGCCAACTGCGAACTGGCTATGGCTGAAGCCAGCACGGATTTAACCGAGCCGCAGGCAAATGAAGGCCATGCTGATTTTTACGCCAACTACCAGCTGTTATGCCAGCGTCCGGCGCGGTTAAATGAACTGAAACTGCGTATTTTCGAACTGCTGCCGGCACTGGAGTATATGGATATTCAGTGGATTATTAATGGCCAGCAGGGTGCATCACAGGCAGCGCTCAGTAGCAGTACGGTACGTTTTCAGTAAGCATAAAATGACAACGGCAGCCTGAGCTGCCGTTTTTTTAGTAGGTATATTCTTCTACTTTATCTACTTTCAGGCTGTAAGCGGCCTGCCCCAGATCATGGGTCATGGTTTCAGTGGTTAAGGTACCGCTGATCCAAAAAGGTGAGTAGATCATATCGGCTTTTAAATTTTTCGCCCCGGTTACATAGATAATCTGGTTTGGTGGCGGTGGCGGTACATGGATGCAGGCGCCAAAATAAGGCACTAAAAAGAAACTGGTCACGTTTTGGGCACTGTCAAACTCCAGTGGCACAATAAAGCCCGGTACCCGCACTTTGGTATTATTAAACTCAGAGCGCACCTTGGCAGATTTAAGAATTTGCTGCCATTGCTTTGCGGTGGGATCATCACCCTGATAATCGTCGTCAAACGGCGACGGCTGGCTGTAATCATGCTGCACTTCGGGCATTTCCAGTAACAGCTTTAAATCTTCTTCCGGCATTAAGTCAGTCCATTCAATGGTTTTGACTTCACTGGCACTGAGCCCGGCAGTAAAACATGCGACCAGTGTCAGGTATAACGCAACAGATAACGTCCGTAGCATTGGAGCTCGCCTCCCTAAGTTGGCATAATGACAAAAAACGCCAACATCATAACATGACACCGAGGGCGCCTGTGACCGACAAGCCGAAAATTCCCGCTATTGATCTCAAACAGCTGCAGTTTTATTACCAAAGTGGCGGCTGGCAATTAAACTTACCCGGGCTGACATTACACTGTGGCCAGCATTTATTTGTGCGCGGTGTTTCTGGCAGCGGCAAAACCACCTTATTAAATTTACTTTGTGGTATTACCCGCCCGGTCAGTGGCGAGCTGTATGTTAATGGCCAGCCACTGCATCAATTATCCAGCAGTGCGAGGGACAGCCTGCGGGCAAAGCATATTGGTGTGGTATTTCAGCAGCTCAATCTTATTCCTTATTTATCGGTGCTGGATAACACCCTGCTAAGCAGCCATTTCGCCGGCCAAAATAAAACTGACTCGGTAAACCGGGCAAAAACGTTGTTGCAACGCTTAGGTTTACAACAGGATTTATGGCATAAACCGGCTACTAACCTCAGCGTTGGCCAGCAACAACGGGTGGCAATTGCCCGGGCTTTGCTGCCCAAACCTACCTTGCTGATTGCCGATGAGCCCACGTCAGCACTGGACAGCGATAACCGTGACGCCTTTATGCGGGTCATGCTGGCTGAAGCCGATGCCAATGGCTGCACCGTGATTTTTGTCAGCCATGATCAAAGCCTGACGCAGTATTTTCATTATCAGCTGGATATGCAGCAGTTAGCCACAGGAGTACAGCCATGCTGATGAAATTAGCCCGGTTAAGTTTATGGAACCGCCGCGGTACAGTGCTGATGACCTGGTTATCACTAACCATAAGTATTGCTTTGCTGCTGGGCATTGATCACTTGCGCACAGAGGCAAAAAGCAGCTTTACCAGCACAGTGTCGGGCACAGATCTGATTGTTGGCGCCCGCTCCGGCCAGCTAAACTTATTGCTGTACTCGGTATTTCGTATTGGCAATGCTACGGCAAATATCAGCTGGCCCAGTTATCAGCGTATTATTAAACACCCGCAAATAGACTGGGCTATTCCGATATCATTGGGCGATTCGCACCGGGGGTACCGGGTAATGGGCACCAATACCGATTATTTCAGCCATTACCGCTATGCCAACAGCCAGCCCCTGGTGCTGGCGCAGGGCAAACCTTTTGAGCAGGTATTTGACACGGTACTTGGGGCTGAAGTGGCGCAAAAGCTGGGTTATAAGCTGGGCGAGCAAATTGAACTGTCGCATGGGGTTGGTGCGGTAAGTTTCAGCCAGCATAAAGACAAGCCCTTTACCGTGGTGGGTATTCTGGCGCGCACCGGTACGCCGGTAGATCAAACTGTGCATGTCAGCCTTGAAGCGATCGAGGCCATTCACCTGGACTGGCAGCAGGGTGCGCCAATGCCCGGCAGACAGCTAAGCAGTGAACAGACACTGGCGCACGATTTAACACCTAAATCTATTACCGCTTTTATGGTGGGGTTAAAATCGCGGATGGCTACTTTTACCCTGCAGCGGCAGATTAACGAGTTTAAGAATGAACCGTTAACCGCCATATTGCCCGGTGTAGCATTAGCTGAACTGTGGCAAATGCTGGGTATGGTAGAAAATTTATTGTTGCTGATAAGTTTGCTGGTGCTGCTGGCGGCACTGGTGGGAATGATTACAACTTTACTGGCATCAATGAAAGAGCGGCAACGCGAAATGGCCATCTTACGCGCTGCCGGGGCGCACCCCTGGTATTTGTTTGTGCTTATTCAGCTTGAGGTATTACTGGTAACGCTGTTGTCGATGTTATCTGCTGCAGCCTTATTATTTATCAGTTTGTACCTGCTGCAGGATAAACTGGCTGCTGATTTTGGTTTATTTATCAGCCTGCAAATTGTCCAGCTGACCAGCTTATACTGGGCAGGAGCTATTCTGCTGTTGTCGGCCGTATTGGCAACGATACCCGGGGTTTTGGCTTACCGCAAAGCGCTGGCTGATGGCCTGACAATCAGATTGTAATGCTCAGGTTGGAGTGCTAAGGCTAAGCGGACAGCGCAGGGTTACCACACAGCCTGTATCAGTATTGTGCAGGCTGACATCTCCCTGCAACAGGTGGGTAACCAGATTAAACACCAGCGTCATGCCGAGGCCTTTGGCTCCGGTGTGGCGGCGTGTAGTAAAAAATGGTTCAAAAGCGTGGGCCAGTTCGTCTGCATTCATACCCCGGCCGTTATCGGCTATATCCAGTTGCCAGCTGTAAGCGTTCTGGCTGGCACGGATCTCAATCCGGCGCGAGGGCTGGTTATCAAAGGCATGCTGGCAGGCATTTTCTATCAGCCGGGTCAGTATCGTTGCCAGCGGGCTGGCAAAACTGTGAATTTTTAATGTTGCCGGCAACTCCAGTTGTACACTAACCTGATGCTGTTTTAGCAGTGAATCGACACTGCACAGTACTTTGGGAATAAACTGGCTTAATACTAACCATTCGGCTTGCTGATCCGTGCTGGCTGCTGCAGTTTGTTTAAAGCTGTTTACCAGATCAACAGTGCGCTGCAGGTTAGTATTTACCATAGCAATGCTGTGCTTAATTGCAGCGCCACTCTGGCTGAATTTTTGCCGGCTAAGCTGGCCGGCCAGAAACAGCTGTTCCAGTTCCAGTAATGTTACCTCGGCATGGCTGATGGCGGTAACGGCAACGCCCAGCGGCGTGTTTATTTCGTGGGCGATACCGGCCACTAAGCGGCCAAGGCTGGCCATTTTTTCTACTTCAATTAACCGGTGCTGGGTGTGCTGCAGTTGTTCCAGCGACTGGGTCAGCTCTTGCGTACGCTGGCTGATAATTTGCTCTAAGCCACTGTTTAGCTGCTCTAGCTCGCACTGATAACGCATGCGCTCTGATGCGCTTAGTGCCCGGCCATAAATATCGGCCAAAAAGCCGGCAAAGACAATTTCGTCTGTTTGCCATTGTTTAACCTGGCGATGCTCGATACAAATAATACCTACCATAACGCCGTGATGGCGGATAGGCGTATCCAGCACAGAGCAAATACCAGAAGGTGACAGGTAGATATCGGAAAATTCAGCTGTTTGCGGGTGATGATGTGCATCGGTAGCAACAATATTACGCTGCTCATCCAACGCATTGAAATAACTGGGAAAATCTTGCCGGCTTAGGGTTAGGTCCGGTGTGCTGTGCTGCGTACCATCCAGCTGATAGGCGCAGTGCATAAGTTGATGATCGTCCGATAATAGCCAGATACTGGCCCGATCAACAGCCAGCCCTTTAGTAATAGCCTCTAGAATCAAGCTGTTAGTTGCAGATAAATCGCCTTTGTCGATATTCGGATTACGACTGATTTGGGCCAGAATATGCTGTAGTTCAATTTGCATTACTACGCTGAGCTCTCCGTATCGGCTTCGGACGGTGCGACAACCTGTTATGCCTTAGCACCAATGTATAGCATCTTTAATGGTTATGCGCTAAATTTACAGCAGATTTTTCATTAACTTGATGTTGTAGAGGCCTGTGCAGTGCCGGGCACAGGATCGTAGCGAAACCGGCATTAAATTTACTAAGCAGCGTAGTGACCAGGGTAGCATGACAGAGTCAAAAATAGATTTAGAGCAGCAGCTTGCGCAGTTGCGCCATACCTATGTGATGCGGCTGGGGCAAGAGCTGCCTCTGTTACAGCAAGGCGCGATGCTGCTGTATCAGTTGTCTGATCTGGCCTGGCATGATCAGGTGCAGGATTTATCTGCCAAACTGCATACTCTGGCAGGCTCTGCCGGCACTTTCGGCTTACCTGAGCTGGGTGAGCAGGCCCGGCAATGTGAGCTGCAACTAAAACCCTGGCTGGTGCCCGGCGTTGTCGTAGCTACGACAGAACAACAGCGCCTGATTGATGATATCCAACAGCTTAAGCTGCCAACGGCAGTGGCAGAGTATCCTACGGCGCCGGTCACGGTAGAGGTGGCGGCAGCAGAGCGGGCCGGTGTTTATCTGTTATGTGATGAGCCTGCCCTGACAGAGCAAATCAGCACTATGTTGGATATTTTTGGCTACAGTTACCGTCATTTCAGCAGGGTGGATGACATAGCGCAGGCAATAGCCCATAAGCCGCCCGAAGTATTAATTGTTGATCTGGATATGCACCAGACGCCCGGGCAATGCCTGCAGCGCATTGCCGATTTACAGGCGAAGCAAAGTTCAGCTATTCCGCTACTGTTACTAAGCCATCAGAGCGACTTTGACAGCTATTTAAAAGCAATACGGGTGGGGGCTATCGGCTATTTTGTAAAACCTCTGAATACCACTGAACTGGAAGCCCGTTTACGGCAGCAGCTATCGCGCAACGAGCGTGAACCGTTTCGGGTAATGCTGGTAGATGATGACCAACTGCTGGCAGAACATTATGCCCTGGTATTGCGCCAGGGGGGCTTGCTGGTAGAGGTATTGTCAGAGCCAGCGCTGATTTTTGAGTCTCTTAAGCAGTTCCACCCGGATGTTATTTTACTGGATGTGAATATGCCATTTTGCTCTGGCCCGGAGCTGGCGCAACTGGTGCGGTTGCAGCAAGCCTGGCTGGGAGTGCCGATTATTTATTTATCGTCTGAAACCGACGGCGAGCAGCAACTGGCGGCGCTGATTAAAGCAGGCGATGATTTTATTACCAAACCTATTACCGACACCGCCTTGCTGGTTGCGGTATTTGCCCGGGCGCAACGGGCCAGGCAACTGGCTGATATTATGACGCGTGACAGCCTTACCGGCCTGTTGCAGCATGCTCATATTAAAGAGCGGCTGGCTCTGGAGATGTTGCGCGCTGTGCGCAGCAGCCAGCCAGTCAGTGTGGTAATGCTGGACATTGATCACTTTAAAAAGGTTAACGATAACTACGGCCATTTAATTGGTGATCAGGTGATAGCCAATTTAGCTAACCTGCTAAAACAACAACTACGCAAAACCGATCTGGTAGGGCGTTATGGCGGTGAAGAGTTTTTACTGGTGCTGCCTGATTGCAGTGTCGAGCGGGCTTTTACCCTGATAGAGCAGGTTAGGGAGTTGTTTGCCGCTTTACCTTTTACCGCCGCTGAGCAGCGGTTTTTCTGTAGTTTTAGTGCCGGCATTTGTGCTGCCACGCAGGAGCATGCCGATTTAGTTATCGACAAAGCCGATCAGGCGTTATACCGCGCCAAAAGTTCGGGCCGTAACTGCACTGTTCTGTCTGGCTGACATAGCGTTTTCAAACATCATTAATCTGACACAGCGGCGGCACTGGTAGCAATATCAGCCTGCCGTTATACTGCGTTTTTTATTATAACCGGAGAAACCAATGCAGCTGTTTTTGGTGTATATAGGTGGCACAGCGCCTGGGGCCAATATTGAATTACATGATGTGCGCTTTGTCGCAGCGCAGCGTATTGAAGACACCTACAGCCTGTTATGCCAGCAGTGGTTTGGCACAGTGAAGGGCCTGCATATTGATAGCTATATGCAAATTAACCATATTGACGGCTACAGCGTCAGCTTGCACAACGAGCCACAGCCCGGCAGTAACAAACTGTACTTTGTTAACTTTGGTGGTTATTACCCGGATAAAATTGCCGAACAGCATGACTTTATGCTTTGCGTTGCGACTTCAGCAGCAGAAGCTAAGGCCAAAGCAAAACAACAACTGTTAACCGATGCCGACAGCCAGCACAAAGATGATTTACTGCAACTGGACGACTACTTTGCGCTGGAGCAGCTGCAGGGGCTACATATTCACCTGCACAGTAGCGGGCAAAGCCAACCTATGCGGCCCGATTGGTCTGGTTATCAGATTATTGGTTAACTGGTAAGTAAGGTGAGGGCAACTGCTGTCCCCACATGCGTTGCCATAGCCACGGCAATGCCACTGTCATATCACGACGCATCGGTAACTGATGCACGGGGGCGTTGTTTTGCAGGTCTACCACAAACTCAAAGGCATAACTGCCTTCCTGCCCCATACGCAGATCGGTTAGCAGCAGTGTGTCACCTTGTTGCTGCACAGTATAAAACCCCCGGCTGAACCAGTGTAATTGTTGCACCGGTTTAAGCCCGGCATATTGCTGTTTAAGCGAGTGATCCCGTATTACATGCGTAAAGCTAATCTCTGGGGTGGTGTCGAGCAAAGAATAAAACCCCTCAGCGTAACCTTGCTCGGTTATGACAACTATGCGCCACAATAGAGTGGTCAAAGGCGCAGGTGTCACCAGCATTTGCTGATAATCCAGCTGCTGCTGATACAGGCTATGTTGCGCAACATTACTGACATGTTGCTGTGCCGCCACAGACCACAACATATAAGCACTGGAAACCACCAATGCCCCACCATTGACTGCCAGGCCGCGCGGTTTACTTAGCAGGTAGTATCCCAGCCCCAGCAGCAGTGGCAGGGTATACAGGGGATCAATAATAAAGATGCTGCCAACGGCAAAAGGAGTATTGGTAAAGGGTAAACCGAACTGGGTACCATATACTGTCATCGCGTCTATGGCAGTGTGGGTTAACAGAATAAGCCAGGTTGCCAGCAGCCAGCGCCAGTAATATTGCCGCTGCTGGCATAAGAGCGCTGCCAGCCAGGCGAGCACAGGTGATACTAAGGTCTGGTAAAAAACAGCGTGGCTTTCCGTACGGTGCAACACCATATTGCTGACGACATCGCCATAATCAATCACCACATCTAAATCAGGCAAAGTGCCCAATACCGCGCCGGTGAGTACGGTTTTCAGCCGTGAGCCCGGCGTTTTGCCCATTACCGTGGCTGCAACGGCAGCACCCAATGCAAGTTGTGTTAGTGAATCCATACTACTGTCAGGTACCCGTGCGCAGAGTCAGGCCGGCATTTTAACAGATGTCAGCGATAAGCCAACTGCGGCCGGACAGCATGAAAATACTCGTCATTCTGTTCAAATAACTGTTCATCAAGGGCATTACGCAGCTTAAGGTAGTCAGATTTCAGCGTGGCTTTGGTGGTGCGCATATCAAGGTAGTAGGGCGCACGTTTGCCGTTAAAGTCTATCGCTTCGGCAATCTGCACAAAATGAATACCTACTCTTTTTAGTATTCTGGCCAGTGAAGGTTCAATCATCACATAAGCGTGGTAACGCTCGTCACGGACACACATCAATGTTGCCAGCAAATACAGCGCCACAGATACCAGCTTGCGGCATTGGCCCTGTACACTGGTTAAACCGGCATACTCATCCGTTGCTTCAATAATCTGGCTGTGGCGAATATCTTTTGGCACCGCAAGGCGTGATATTTCACAGATATTACGCCGCGGGAAATTAGCTGGCGCTAATGCTGCATTGGTAAAGCTGTTAGCAAAATAACATTCTACCGGTAGCTGTTGCTCTGGTGCTGCTGACGTAATCAACCGTACGGTGCCTGCCAAAGTATGAGAATCAGTGTGTTTAATGGCACAGTGGATCGACCGGTGATCAAATTGATCATATTCCAGTTTATTCGGCCGTAGCGGTTCGTAACGTAGTTCTTCGCAATATACCTTATGGCGTAAGCGGAAGGTTTCATTGCGCTGCTCTTGTACACTTGCTACCCGAGCCTGATAAAAGTCGGGAAAATGCGACAAAGGGCTGTACAACGAGGTACAGCTAAAAGATGCTGCTAATGTGTTTGCTGATGGTGAAAAAGCAGTATCTGCAACTGCTGCCAGAGAACTCATATTGATGCCCCAAAAAGTCATTGTCTGCGCATTATCTGATTTTATAGTTGTCGTAATTGCGCGTGAAATTAGCTTTCCGTGCGGTATAAATGCTGACAATTCCATTGCAGGGCACTAAGGCCGGATTTACTATGCAGTTGATTCGGGGTTGCGTCAAATGCCAGATCGGTACTTTTCTAAAGTAAATCAGCCAATTGGAACTAAGATTATGATTTAACGAAAGTAAAAAAATATTGTTATTTAACTAATGTTATTAAATGTAATTCAGCCGGGGTTCATCTTGAGCATGTACTAACCGGCTGAAGTATATGGCTATTCGCCAGCGGAACAACGTTCAAGTTGTTGAATATCCGACTGAACTTGTCGTGCTAAGGCTCTTAACTGGATTAACCGCTCATCGGTCAGCGATATTTGACAGCGCAATGCAGGCATTACGCCTGCTACAGCCGTTTCCAGAGCTTTGCCGCTGCTGGTCAGCACAACATGTTTTACCCGCTCATCAACAGAAGATGGCATACGTTTTAGCCAGCCTTTTTGTTCAAGCTTTTTTACCAGCGGCGTTAGGGTGCCTGAATCAAACAGCGTTTTGCTACCCAGTTCACCCAGGCTGATATTGTCTTGCTGCCATAAAGCCAGCATTACCACATACTGCGGGTAGGTCAGATCAAAGGGCTGCAATAATGGCCGGTACAGCCGCACCACAGCATTAGAGGCGCTATAAAGCGCAAAGCACAGTTGCTGTTCCAGTGGCAAAGTTTTATTCATCTGTATTAATCCGGCAATTTTAGCCAAGTGTACCAAACTTAGCTGGCAGCCTTATAGCTTTAGTAATTATATTTGAGGCAAAAAAATTATATACAAATATCTTGCATGCAAGATTAATTGGTTCTATTATGCAGGTGTTCGCTAACGGCAACTAACCCTAACTGAGGAAATAACGATGGATATTCTTTATAAAGCAGTAGTAACGTCAACTGGCGGCCGTGATGGCGCCGCTAAATCAAGCGATGGTTTATTAGAAGTTAAACTGGCCGCACCAAAAGAATTAGGCGGCGGCGGCGGGGCAACCAACCCTGAGCAGTTATTTGCTGCCGGTTATTCTGCCTGCTTTATCGGTGCAATGAAGTTTGTTGCTGGCCAGAGCAAGCAAACACTGCCTGCCGATGTGAGCCTGCGTGCTGAAGTGGGTATTGGTAAAATTGAAGGTGGCTTTGGTCTGGATGTTGATTTGTTTATAAGCCTGCCTGGTATGGACAAAGCTGCTGCGCAGCAACTGGTAGAAAAAGCGCACCATGTTTGTCCGTATTCAAACGCTACCCGCGGTAATATCGACGTGCGTTTACACGTTAGCGTATAACCGCGTTGGTGCAACGAAAAGCCGGCTTTTGCTGGCTTTTCGCGTTATGCAGCTTTCGTTGTGGGTTTAACAAAACGGCTAAGCAGGGCCGGCAATATGGTTAAATCGGCTGCCAGCGCCATTATCATCGCCGCTGCTGTCAGCAAGCCAAAATAAACACTGGGTAAAAAGCTGGAAAAACCAAACACAGCAAAACCGGCCGCAATAACCACCGAGGTAAACAACATTGCCATGCCGGTATGGGCAAAGGCGTTTTTCAGTGCCATATCGCCAGGTGCCTGCAAATAGCTGTGAACAAAGTGAATGGTGTCGTCAATAGCGATACCCATAGCAATAGCGGCGATGGTAATGGTCATAATGTCCAGTGGAATGCCCAGCCAGCCAATAAGGCCTAAAATACCAAGCGTGGTGCACACATTGGGTACCAGTGCTATCAGCGCAATTTTTAATGAGCGGAAGATCAGCAGCAAAATAACCGCCATGCCAAGGTAAACCAGGCCTAAAGTCATTATTTGCGAATCAAACAACCGCGATAAAATATCCTGATACAACACAAACAGGTTGGTAAGGCTGTAATCTGCGGCTTTTAGGCCAACCGATTGTAAATCCTGATTCAGCTGTTGCATCAGCAGCTCGCGGTTCAGCCCCTCTGTGGTGTCCTGAATGCGGGTAGAAATGCGTACCTGCAGCGGATCTTCAGTCAGATAAGCCCCCACCAGCTGATTAACGACTTGCTGATCCAGCAACTGGTAAATAGAATTTAATTCATACTCTGTTAGTGGTTTGCCATCGTTAAGCTGGGTAGCCAGGGTGGTAAAGTTAACCAGCGAGGTAACATTACCGGTAGCGGCAAACTCTGCCACCACGGCGTGCGCTACATGCAGCTGATTAAACTGCTCGGCACTTAGCAGTAAATCCGGCTTGGTTTTTGCCGGGTCAAGGGTAATGACAATATCCAATGGCGTAGAGCCACCAAACTCCTGATCAATAAACTTAAGTTCCTGGTACACCTGGGTATCGGTGGCAAAATAATTAATAAAGCTGTTTTCCACATTCAGCCGCGCTAAGCCGGGTAGCAGCAGCGCAAACAGCAGTAGGCAGGCAACAACAGTGCGTAAAGGTGCCCGCTGTACCAAGCGGCGGATAGCTTGCAAGCTGGTGCTGAGTATGGCGTAGTCGGCGGTTTCTGCTTTGCTTTTCAGCAGGCTAAGCAGGGCAGGAAACAGCAGCAGGCTGACACTCATGGTGATCAGCATTGCAATTAACATCATAAAACCAAAATCAACCACCGGCTGAATACCACTGAAGATTAACGAGCCAAAACCGACAGAAGTGGTGACTGTGGCATAAAAGCACGGTGCCAGTTTTTGTTGTAATGTCATCGCCACGCGCTGGTGCTGGGTGGCTGTGGCATTGTTACGGGCGATATCGCGGTAAGCGCCGATGAGATGGATCATCACTGCCAGCGTTAAAATAAGCTGTAGTGCAATAAAATTGGCCGAAATAACCGTGGCCCTTATATCCAGCACGGCAAACAGGCCAAGCGTAAGCCAAACGCTTGCTGCGCAGGCCAATACCGGAAACACCACCCAGCGTATGCTACGGTAAAGCACCAGTAACAGCAGGGCGATAATGCCAGCGATGGCGCTGCCAAACACCGTTAAGTCACTGCTGATAATATCCACCAAATGCTGCGCTACCACATAGCCACCACCGGTAAAGGTTTGGGCGCGTTGCTGCACCTGTTGGTTAATTTGCTCTATCTGCGCAATTTCATGCTGGCGCTGTGTCACCAGGGCCTGGCGTAACGGATCTGCTTTTACCTGTAATTCGGCCAGTGCCGTTTGTTCTTCCGCACTGAGTTCACGTTGCAGCGTGTGGCGTTCAATTGCCAGCATATCGCTTTCCAGCGCTGTTAGCTGCGTATCCGGTTTAAACACAATCTGAATTGCCGCCGCGGTTTGGGCGGTATTTAGCAGCAGATCAGTAAAAATAGGGTGGTCACGGAGCAGCTGTTGCATCTGTGCCGGTGAGTATTGTTGCTTCTGCCAGGTAAGCGCAGATACATCAACGTCTGTGGTCAGCGCTGATGCATCGGTAATCAGCGGTACATTAAGCATAGAGGTAACGCTTTGTACCCGCTCCAGCTTGCTGTATTGCTCGCTCAGTGCAGTTAAATCGGCAAAGGTAGCGTTACTGAACAATTCGCCGTTGCGTGGTTTATACGCCACCAGAATAAACTCATCCGGCGAAAAACGCTGATTCGCCTGCTGGGTTTTAATATACAGCGCGTTGTTTTTTACCAGCAGCGTTTCGGCTGAGGCGTCAATACGAAACTGCTGGACAAAAAATGCGGCTGCAGCAAGCAGGAAGACAAACAACAGCAATATAACAAAGCGTGCCTGCACAATACATTGTGCCAGCCACATACTAAAACCGGTGCTATTCAGGCTGTTTGTTGAAGGCGTCATCGCGCTTTACTCCCTGTAAAAACTGGTTACGAAAATACAGGTAAGGGTCATCGGCCTGCTGATACAGCTTTTCATATACTCTGGCGCGATCAGAAAAAGTGTCAACGGCGTCAACACCCTGCAGATAATAGGTATCAGGCGGCGAGGTTATTTGCCGCAGCGGGTCAAGCAACACGCCGCTTACCACAGATGTAGATCCGCGCACATTATTCTGTCCCAGTATTGGCAGTACCAGATAGGGGCCGGGGCTAACATTATAACCGGCCAGAGTATCGGCCAGTGATTGCTTCGCCGGTGGCAAATCAAACCAGGCTGTGGCGGGGTCAAATAAGCCAAGAATACCCACGGTGCTGTTAATTAAAAAGCGGCCAAGATTAGTACCGGCATCTTTTACTTCGCCGGCGGCAAGGTTGTTAAGCAGGCTCAGTGGCTCGCGGATATTACTAAAAGCATTGCCTATTTTGCTGCGTACCACATCCGGTAATACATATTCGTAACCTTTAACCAGCGGAATAAGTGCATAAGAATAGGCGACATGGTTAAAACTAAACATAGCGCGGTTCCAGCCTTCCAGCGGATCATTGTACTGCTGCTCTGCCGCTTCGTCTTCCGGCGTTTCGGGATCGTCACGGCTGGCCATGTCTACCACCGTAGGCTGGATTTCAATATCGCCCTGCGAGGTTTTAATAGTGGTGGTTTTACCGCTGCTAAGTTGTTCTGTAGCGGTTAGGGGGTCTGCGGCTGCCGCTGATTCTGCCGCAGGGTCGGTTGCTTGTTGCGCTATTTCGGCCGTTGTTATATCAGGTGGCGCAGGCTTACTGGCACAACCACTAAGAGTAAATAGAAAAAAAGCAGTAATAACGGTGGCTGTCTTCATACAGAACTCCAGTGTAAATACCCTGACACATAATGTAGCCAGCAGTTTATTTTAGTTTTTTTCAGTTTCTTGTTCCTTTTCAGCCACGGACGAAAAATCAATAATATCTTCAAGATTTAATTTGTAAGCTTCGATAAAAGCATTTCGAAGCAGCCCGGCCAAGGCTTTTAACCTGGAGATATCCGGTTCGCTGAAATCACCGCTGATGGGGATACGGGTCGCGATCAGGTTTTGTTTGCTGTTTTCCAGCAGGGTAGCGAGCATGGCAGAAATACCTTCAACAAATATCTGCAATGGGTTCTCGTCGCCTTCTATCACATCTTTTACCACGTCTTCTTTCCAGGAGAAAATTTTCAGGTTGTAAATACCAAATTTAACATAGCCATTTAGCCGGCCTTTATCGCTGGCCAGCTCAGTTGCCAGTTCAAACTCGCCGGCTTCTACATCAAAAGGAGCATATATCTTAATAATGTTGGCGGTTTCGGCAGTCGGTAATCTGTCCATTTTCATATTGATATCAAACATCGGTAACTTTGCATTAGGATTAAATTTACCTTTAATGATAAAGGGAGTCTGTCTGGCGACTGTACCGCTAAAATCGACTTCAGTTAGCAGTTCTGACTGCGCATCATTGTGCAGGTTAACAATCTCTCCCTCTACATCGCTCAGAATAAGCTCACCAAGCAGATCCTTGGCAATAGCATTAAATTCGATTCTGCCATCGTGAATAGATAACTTATCAATAGAAAAAGGGGTCAGGTTATTTGCCAGGCCAATCCAGGTGCGCTCGTCCAGTACCGCATCCTCGGTAATATCTTCCTGGCCGGCCCTGTCCAGCGCCATAATAACCGGCTGGTGAAATGCCATAGTGCTAACTATTTCACCATCGGCCAGCGCAGCCCACGACAGCCGGATATCAATGCGCTCGGCTGAAAACAGCGGCAGCTCGCCTTTGTCGTTCAGCTGATTAATTTCTATCTGCTTAATAACATAACCACCACGCCAAAGCGCCAAATCAATATCCCGCACCTGGCCGCTAATACCTTCCTGCTTTTCCAGCAGCGAATTGACATACCATACCATCGCATGTGGTAGGGCTACTCTTACTGCTAGTAATACTAAAACCACAGCCAGCATGATTTTTACACTGTTAGATAATCTCATGGGTAAGCGCTGTTTAAGATGAATACAGAAATGCTAAGACAACAGCAAAGATCAGGCCACA
Organism: Rheinheimera pacifica; assembly: GCF_900108485.1. Classification (GTDB taxonomy): domain Bacteria; phylum Pseudomonadota; class Gammaproteobacteria; order Enterobacterales; family Alteromonadaceae; genus Alishewanella; species Alishewanella pacifica. The sequence continues at coordinate 555,393 of NZ_FNXF01000001.1, forward strand.
TGGTTTTTAATGCTCAAGGTGCTGAATTTAAATAACTTTACTAACATTCACTAAGCTGGCTAACCAAGGCAAGACAATACTTCGCGGATTATTTACCTGTAGTTTTGTAAATTTTGCTACGCTGGTTTTAATTTCTTTTTTTGAGACTAACGCATGCGTATTTCGGGATGATCCGGCCAGCGATTTCGGCATGAGTCGGCCACCCATTTCGGTATCATCCGGCCACTGATTTCGGCCTTATCCGGCCACCTGTTTCGGTATCGTCCGGCCAGTTTGTTCTTCCTTCGTTTTACGGACTTTGGCATAACAGTTTTTTAACTGTTTGCCGGAGTAGTCATGACACGTAAAAAGAAAATGGTAAGGACAGATATGCAAACTTATCTGGATATATTCCGTCTTAAATTTGAGGCCAGACTAAGCGACAGGCAAATCTCTCAGGCTTTAAATATTGGCCGGGCAACCATCAGTGATTTGGTTATCCGCTTTAACAATTTAGGCCTCA
>NZ_FNXF01000020.1 GCF_900108485.1 Rheinheimera pacifica
GTAGGAGTCTGGACCGTGTCTCAGTTCCAGTGTGGCTGATCATCCTCTCAAACCAGCTAGGGATCGTCGCCTTGGTGAGCCATTACCCCACCAACTAGCTAATCCCATATAGGTGCATCCGACAGCATATGGCCCGAAGGTCCCATACTTTGGTCCGTAGACGTTATGCGGTATTAACAGTCGTTTCCAACTGGTATCCCCCTCTGTCGGGCAGCTCCCTATACATTACTCACCCGTCCGCCGCTAGGTCCGAAAACCCCGCTCGACTTGCATGTGTTAGGCCTGCCGCCAGCGTTCAATCTGAGCCATGATCAAACTCTTCAATTAAAGTTCTTTCTGCCACCGAAGTGGCGCTCAGTCTTACTGACTTAAAACATATTTCTATGTAAGTCACTCAACCGATAAATTTCATTTTGTGAAATCCATCATAAGTGCCCACACAGATGATTGATTGCGAATTGTTAAAGAGCGTGCTTTGAACTCTCAAAGCGGGAGGCGTATGTTACACTTCCCAGTTTTTAAGTCAAGCGTGACGATGATTCTTCATTTAAAAACGCATCGTCACACCAGACTTCTTTACTCATTTCACCGCGTTAAACACCACCGTGAAGCGAGGGCGCCATTTTAGTGATTTAAGCGGGTCTGTCAAGCGTCTTTTTGAAAGATTTTTGCGAACCGTTTTAACTCACCTGAGACACCCAAACTGCAGCACCCGGCTGCGCGCCCCGCATGACATGGCGCGCATTATAGGTCCTTTTAGAATACCTGCAAGCGGTTATTTACCGGAAAAGCGTGACTGCTGATTATTTAGCCAAAACACGCTTTTCCCGTCTTTATATTAAGCAGCAACTTTACGACTATTATACTCAGCCACCATTTGCTGCATTTGTGCATCGTCGTAAGGCATAAGGTTACTCAGGATCATGCGTTTCTCGCCTTTACCTATCAGTTCGCCCTGCTCGCTTAACGAGAACTCCAGTAGAGCATTACCACGTTTACCATCTACTGACAGTGAAGATGCGGTAAGGCATAAATCCACTTTTTGTCTGGGCAGACGGGCAAAGCTTAGTGCCATACTCTCGTAGATCACCAGCGGGCGCTGCGGATTAATCATCACCTGATGCTTTTGCATCAGCGGTAACAGGATATGCGGGAAGTTCTGACCGGAGAATTTTACGTAGTCACGGATCAGTGGCTCAATAACAGCTAAGTCATGCTGGCAAGCGCCGTTATGTTGCAAAGACAAGTAGGTTTTATCCTGACTATCACAAATCGTTATCAGGTTATCCTGCTCTTTACATTGCAGCAGCACGTCAGCACCCACCATGCCAGAAAACTGGCAGCTAAGTTGCTCAGTAATGCCGTACCGGTTTAGCAAGTACGAAAACAGCAAATCGCCTGGTACGCAAAACCGTTTCGCCTCTTCGTCATGAATGGGATTAAAGTCTGTTGCCACTTGTTTGGCAAACTCACTGGCCTGTTTACGGCTGAAACTAAAACCTGCGCTACTCTGGTTAACATACTTTTCTAACAACATCGATTGCTGACTCTCTTACAATATAAGCAGGCTATTCTACTCAAATTTAGCGGGTTAATGGTCCAGCCAGTATTGAAACAGCTGTGGCCGGGCCTCTACGGCGCGAAACAAATACGCCTCCGGCCGGCAATTTTTTTGCCTCTGCTTTTGCTGATGCCGCTATGGCAGCCACATCATGATGACACACACATAGCACCGGATCGGGTAATACTACTCCTATAGATAAGGTCAGCAAAGGATAAAAGCAGCTATCACCAGAGCGATTAACGGCACTAAGCCCGCCCGCTTCGACATGCACTGCATCATAATAATGCACAATGCGCTGATTAAACTCCTGCACTATCTGCTGGCACGCAGTTTGCCAATTATCACTGGTAAAGATAATAATAAAGTCATCACCACCAACATGGCCAACAAAATTACCCGAGTCGGCCACGGCCTGGCTAATGGTTTCACCCAGCAGTTGCAACACTAAATCCCCTCTGCTGTAGCCATATATATCGTTGTATGGTTTAAAGTGATTTAAATCTGCATAAGCCAGAGTGAAGTTAATCTGTTGGCTTAGTAAGCGATCTACTTCCTGATAAATCGGCACATTGCCCGGTAATAATGTTAGTGGATTAGCATAGCGGGCATGTTGCAACTTTCGCTCGGTTATTTTCTTCAGTAATAGCCGCACTGAGCCAATACCGGCATAACGCTGTGCTGAGGTAACAATAAAAAACCAGTTATTATCACCATCTTCATTACTTGTAACTAACTGACTGACATCGTCCAGGCTGGTATGTTCATCTACCACTACCGGGCTTAATGCCATAAGGCGCTTTATTGGTTTTTTTTCATACAACGCCCGGCCATACGGCATTGCAAACATTGCCAGCAGCTGGGCCCGGTTTATCATTCCTACCGGAATGCCCGATTCAACAACAGCCAGGCCAGCCCAATCCGGGTTATTGCTAAATAATTGCATGACTTCGCCTGCCAGTATCCCACTTTCTATAGCCGGCAAAAACTGAATAATCGCAGACACTTTTTCCGAAGCTGCAGTATAGGGCTGCTTTTGTTTAACCAGTAAATATCGTCCAGGCGGTGAGGATTCTATTTTTGCAGCTGGCCGTCCGAGCAAAAAGCCCTGGCCATAATCAGCGCCCAGCTCCTGACACAGTAATAGCTCTTCCTGGGTTTCGATACCTTCTGCAACGATTTTTGAACCGGTTGCATTTGCCAGTGCCACTATATTTTGCACAAAAGCTCGTTTGGTCGGGTCGGTATGCAGTTGGCTGATAAAATAGCGGTCAATTTTAACAATATCTGGTTTTAATTCAGACCACAGCTTCAGGCCGGAAAAACCGCTGCCTAAATCATCAATCGCGATAGAGAACCCAAGCTCACGGTAATGGTTTACTGCCTTTATTAATACGCTTGGATCTTCAACCTGATATTGCTCTGAAATTTCAATAACAACCCGGGACGGATCAAGTTCGACTTGCTGCAATAGCCTGTTTGTCAGCCCGGAGGGATGATCTGATGTTAGTAATAACAAAGGGTTGACGTTCAGAAATAGTAAGCCAGGCATCTTTGCTCTGGCAAAAGCCTCGATACTTATCTGTCGGCACAACATTTCAAGCGGTTCCAGCATTCCACACATCAGTGCCGCTTTAAATAACAGTAAAGGAGAATGTAACGGGCTGTTAGACGGCCCGCGGATCAATGCTTCATAACCCAGCACTTCTGTAGATGACAGATTGAAAATAGGTTGAAAAAGCGGAGTCAGTGCGCGCTGCCGGATAAGGTGCGACAACTCAGTACAATAATTCGGGTTAACCGTCATAACTACAACCGATGTAAGCAACTGCGGCAAAAGGTTAATGCCTCAGTATGACAACTGCATGACATGACGTTGGTTTTATGACAGTAAAAAAACGGCTAAAACGCTTGCTTTTTACACAGCAAGCAAATACTGTATATACATACACTGTATAAATAAACATGTAGAGGTCGATATGTATAACCGCCCGGTTAATCAACAATTTTATGCTAATACAGCAACTGCTTACATCGATAGCCGTCTGTTAAAGATACATTCAGTAACCGATAGTGAAGCCGCTACAGCTAATGCCTCACATCACACTTTACTGCAGCTGATCCAGCAACATCAGCATCAGCAAGGATGGATTCTGTTAATAGCCCCATCCCATATACCGCATAAAACCTGGGCTGAACAGCACCACGTATCTTTTCATAACGTTTTGATTGTACATCAGAAGCAAATCAGGGATCTCAGTGCCACTATTCAGCAGGCATTAGTATCAGCGAGCTGCAAAGTCGTTATCAACTTTGCCCGGATGCTGGACCCGCAGCAGCTCGACATCTGCCGTAAACTGGCGGTAACGCATAACACCTGGTTTTATCAATGCGAACAGCTGCAACAGGAGCACATTACCCATTAATGCATGTTAAACGCGCGCGACAAAGATGCTAAGATCAGGCCTTTTAAAGAACAGGTAAAGCGGATTAATATGCAATGTTACTGTGGCTCAGCCAAAGAATTCAGTTTGTGTTGCCTGCCATTGATATCAGGGCAGGCACGAGCAGAACATTGTGAACAGTTAATGCGATCACGCTACAGTGCTTATTGCCAGCGTAATATCCAATATTTGTATCAGACTTACCATCTATCAAAACAGGCGGCTAATTCTGTTGCATCACTGGCAGCTTTTGCCAATAACAGTCACTTTATCAAACTGAGCATTCTTTCCTCAGAGCAAACAGATAGCGAGGGCTATGTTAGTTTCAGTGTGCGCTATATGCAGCAAAGTACACTGTACGAGTTTGCCGAGCGATCCCGTTTTGTATACGACAAAGCCTGGTACTACATTGACGGTATATTAAATGATAAAGCGCCGGTAAAAATTGGCCGCAATGAGCTTTGCCCTTGTGGTAGCGCTAAAAAATTTAAGTATTGCGTGGTGCACCGTCTATCGGGTAGCTAACAGCTTTGTTTAATAATCAGGCTGCCTCACTACCATGTAGTTGCTGTAATACTTCATAAAGATCTGCCGGGTTAGCCTGTGGTTTTTCAGGCGTGGTGTGTTGCAGTCTTCTGCGACTATGCAAACTTAAGCTTTGCCAGACATCATCAGCGATTCGCTGTTTATCATCATGCCGGGCTAAAGGCGGCGGACTAAGGTAAGTCGCTAGCTTTAGCTGAGCTAAACCAGTACTTGCCAGAGCCTCGCTATGCTTGAGCATTGTCATCGTATCAGTTTCTGTTTGTGCCAGACTACGCGGCAATGCAACACCGAGTTGCTGATATAAATTGAGTTGTGTACTTTGCTCAATAGCATCCGGGGTGAAAAACTGAGCAGACTCCTCTATGGCCGGTGACAACAGCGCAAGGTACAAAGCAAAATCTGTGCGCTGGGCATTTTGCAGAGCGCGATTTAGTTTTACATCAAGTTGCCATTCGTTAATTACCATCGACATTTTGCGCAGTTATACCGGTTTTGTTTTACTCTTGCTGCATTTATCGGCAGTCAGACAAAAAAGTTTAGTAAATGCCTTTACATCAAAAGTCAGTTTGATAATATGCCGTCCACTCGTGGAGGGGTTCCCGAGTGGCCAAAGGGATCAGACTGTAAATCTGCCGGCACTGCCTTCGAAGGTTCGAATCCTTCCCCCTCCACCATTTTCCTGCTTTATCAAGCTAAAACTTCACACTGCACTGCACTCCTGTATTAATTCTCTTGCTAATCACCTTGTTATTTCCGACACTTGACTGAATTTAGTTTTAAGCGAAGTGGTGTTGATGAATAACAAGACGCTTGAGAATCAGCGGATACTAATCGTTGACGATCAACGGGCTTTTCAATTGATGTTTAAAGGCATCCTGTACTCTATGGGAGCAACCAATGTTGCTTTTGCTCCCACCGGTGAGCAGGCACTGGCCAAATGTGCCAATGTAAATTATGACATCCTGTTTGTTGATTACCATTTGGGTGTAGGGAAAAACGGCAAGCAGTTACTTGAAGATCTGCGGGAAAAAAAGCTGCTTGGGCCACACAGTATTTTTATGTTGGTGACCGGCGAAAACACTGTCCCTATGGTGATGAGCGCAGTAGAGTTAGAGCCTGACGACTATCTGGTAAAACCCTTTTCACAAAACGTGCTACGCAGCAGAATTCTGCGGATAAAAAGAAAAAAAACTCAACTGGCAGCGGTGTATCAGGCGTTATTCGACGAGCAAGCTGAACAGGTAGTCACGTTGTGTCAGCAGGAAATAGGCACTGAAGGCCGGTATCAGCAATTCTGTAAACGTGTGCTGGTAGAAAATCTGATTAAGTTAAACCACCTTAGCGAAGCTGAACATATATTACAGGAAACGCTGTCACAACGACGCAGTGGCTGGGCATTGCTGCTGCAAGCTAAAGTATACTACCGGCAAAACCGTTATGAAGACAGTATGGCCCTGTGTCAGGAAGCGATAGAGAATAATCGTTATTTTGCCGAAGCTTATGATATTCAGGCACAAAATTATCGCGCCATGGGCGAGACGGATAAAGCCTTTAGCAGCATTCAGGCTGCAGCAGAAATAGCACCTTACAGTATGCAGCGTCAGTACCTGGTAATGGAGATAGCCCGCGATCTAAATAACATCCCCCAGCAGGTTCTTGCCAGTAAGCAGCTATATGAGATCACCCGCCGCTCTATAAAACAGGATATTATTCACTTACTTAACTATATCCGCACCGTTATCGAAGCCGCGGTAAGGGCCGACGAACCGGCAAGCCGCAACCGTTACCTGCAAGAGGTGTCGCTTGCTCTGCAAAGAGTTAAACGTGATGAAATGATGACCAGGGAAATCAACTTCGATTTATTTGAAGCCCTATGCCAGGCCCGGTTGGAATCATTAAACGGTGCCCAGTACCAGGCAAAAAAAACCTATGCGGCGGTATCTGAAGAACTGCATGACCAACATCAGATTTTACCTGACGCGATCTTTTTGCTGAATCAGATTGGCGAATATGAGCAAGCCGCAACTCTACAAAAGCTTTTACCAGCAGAGCTGATGGCCAACCCGGTGCTGAATTCACTGTTCGGTGATCAGCAACATTTTGTTGATCAGAAACAGCTGCAGTTTGGTGAGTTAAATAAAGCCGGTATCAAAAGCTATAAAGAGGGTAATTTTACTGCTGCCGTCAGGCAATTTGAAGCCGCACTGGAAGTGGCACCAATGAATACCGGCAGTGCTTTAAATCTTATCCAGGCATCCATTCAGCTGTTAAACAGTCAGCAAAGAAATAAATCAAGAGAGTTGTTTGAACGTTGTAAAAAAACATTCCGGGTTGTCGACAATATGCCATTACCCGAGCATCATCGCGTACGTTATAAAGAGCTTTTACAGCAATTTGATAAACTACGCGATGAATTCAGACGCTGATTACTGCGATAGAAGTTGTTGTGCCACGTCGTTAGCCAGCGCACTGGCGCCAATGCGCATGCCAGCATTGGTGGCAATTCGCCCGGTAATATCCTCATACAACTGCACCAGTTCAAGCGCCTGAGCAATACTACGTACACCGCCTGAGGCTTTAAAACCAACAGAGCGGTTTGCCGCCGCTATTACCGTGAGGATAATACGGGCCGCTTCAATAGTAACCCCCGTGGCTACTTTACCGGTGGATGTTTTGACAAAATCAGCGCCCCCTTCGATTACCAGTTCGGTCGCTTTGGTAATTTGTTGTGCAGTAACCAGCTCGCCAGATTCGATAATCACTTTTAGACAGGTGTTGTCACAGGCCTGACGTATATCGTACAAAAAACTTTTAACTAAACCATGCTCGCCCCGCAGCAGAGCTTTATAGGGCAACACACAATCAATTTCTGTTGCACCCGCCATTCTGGCTTGCTGAATTTGCTCGCATACGATATCGGCAGCTAAATCTGCACCGGGAAAGTTAACCACTGTTGCAATGTTAGCCTGTAGTGCCCGTTGCGGCCATCGTTGTAAAGTTGCCAAAAATTGAGGATAAACACAGTAAGCCGCAGGTGTCAGAGCGGGAACACTTTCAAGCCACTGGCCAAAGCTGTGTTCTGTTTCATCATCCTGTAAACGGGTAATGTCTAATAATTTTGCCAGTTGTTGCAGGCGTAGCAGGTTTGTCATAGTAAAAGTCCCGTCGCAAAACAGCGATATTAGCTGTCTGTTCGTTGTAGTAACACCACACTGTTGATGCCGCGGAGCTTAAACCAAATGCCTATAAAAATGCAAAGCGCTGTCACGAAAAATAATTGAAAATAATTTTGAATCTTTTGCCAGAAGCCCGGTCCTATTTACCAGTAGTAGCTAAGTAATACCTTTTTCTCTCCTGTTTCGATGTCCTAGTGTTTGCGCCGGTCTTGTACCGGCGCTTTTTTTATAGCTCTAATAAATGTTGATTGTGTTTTAGCCAGGTTTTAGCCTGCTCCGCTTGCGGATAATGCACACCCACCAATTGCCAAAAACGTGGCGAGTGGTTCAGGTGTTTAAGGTGCGCCAACTCATGCACCACCACATAATCCGTTACCCAAGCAGGCGCCATCATTAAACGCCAGTTAAACCCCAACTCGGAGTTACTTTTACAGTAACCCCATTTTGTTCGCCAATTGCCCACAAGTATAGTACCAGAGCGTATGTTCATCTTGTTTTGCCAATAAAACACCCGTTGGGTAAACCAGCTAAGCGCTTGTTGCTGATACCATTTTTGTAGCAACGCTAGCAGCACCTTTTCATAGCGTTGCGGTTGCACACGGGATGACACAATAACCGTAATGTTGTACTCATCGTACAGTACTGCTGATTTCGCTCCCCGCATCCGGGTTAGTGCGATGGTGTTGTCAAGTAGCGGTAATTGCTGCTCTGCCAGCCATTGTGGCCTGATTTGTAGTTTAACTTGCTGCAGATGTTTTAGTACCCACTGCTGCTTTTGTTGCACCAGCGCGTTAATGTCTGCCAGGCTATAACCCAGTGGCGCGCGCACTGTCAGCTGGCCCTGCTTAACCTGTAACGCCACGCTACGTCTTCGTGAGCTGTAATGCACGGTGTAGCTAAATTGCTCGGTTTCCATCATTAACGCTGACAATTTCTACTCCATACCGGTTTTCTGACTTAGGTTTATCCTGCCACCATTGTGCCACAGCATCGGATAAAGTGTTATTATCCGGCTACTTCGCTGCATTAAACAGATTAAGGGCCAACAACAACATGAAAATTATTTCATTTAATATCAATGGAATACGGGCGAGATTGCATCAACTACAAGCACTTATCGATAAGCATCAACCAGATATTATTGGTTTGCAGGAAATTAAAGTTCATGACGACGAGTTTCCTTTGGCAGACGTCCAGGCGATGGGCTATCACGTTTATCATTTTGGCCAGAAAGGCCATTACGGCGTGGCTATTCTCAGTAAACAGCCTGCCAGCAAAATGCAGTATGGTTTTCCTACAGACGAAGCGGATGCTCAGCGCCGCATGCTGATTGGCAGCTTTACTCTGGCCGACGGCACACCGCTAACCGTGCTCAATGGTTACTTCCCTCAGGGAGAAAATCGCGATCATCCGGTTAAGTTTCCGGCAAAAACCAAGTTTTATGCAGATTTACAACGTTATCTTACCGAACATCATACTCCAGACGAGCACATTGCCATTATTGGTGATATCAATATATCGCCAGTTGATCTGGACATTGGTATAGGCGAAGCCAATGCCAAGCGCTGGTTACGCGAAGGTAAAACCTCCTTTTTACCTGAAGAGCGGGCCTGGCTGCAGCAACTTAAAGACTGGGGCTTAATTGATACTTTCCGCGCCCTGCACCCGGAAACCGGCGCCCAATACAGCTGGTTTGATTATCGTTCTAAAGGTTTTGAGGACAACCGCGGCTTACGTATTGATGTTGTTATGGCTACAGCGCCCCTGGCGGAGCGTTGTATAGAGAGCAGTATTGACTATGAATTGCGTGGTATAGAGCGCCCTTCAGATCACGCTCCGGTATGGTCAGTATTTAACTAAGCTAACACTGTGTGCTAACAGGCAGTGACTACAGCCACTGCCTGACAAAAGTTTTATCCAACTGCTGGTAGGCTTTCTTCAATAAAGCTGCAAGGTCCTTGTAGCGCCCGGGTTGTGGCACGGGAGCCAGCTCTACCCCATGCTGCTGCATTTGCTGCCTTATTTGCTGATACCAGGATGCAATTGACGGAGGCAGCTTTGTTTCAGCACGCACTCCAAGCCAATACCAACCTTGTAACGGTAGCGATACTAAAAACAGCATCATCGCCAGAATTTGTGGTAAGAATGCTGCACCTAAATAACTGTATTGTACAGCCGCACACAGCAGTGCCAGGCCAGGTAAATAACGACCCGTTACTGATGTTAGCAAAATAACCTTATTTTCAATGAACAGGCTATTAAGCTCTGCCTTGGCAGGCCACAACTTACTGTACTCGCGCCCGGCGCGTAGGGTTGCATAAAGCGGATACTGCATTACCACCTCCTACTGAAAACTATGCCTGAACGATAGCATAAAACCAGCAACTTTACCCCCGGCATTATTAGCACTTCGCTCGGACGGCCGAATGTGCATGATATTACGGCAAATAAAATTACACTTTACCTAAGCAAAAAGTAGCGGTTCAATTAGTGGAAACTGAGATTTCAACCGGACTGAGCCATTGTTGTATTGCGAAACTCGCTTTTTACCAGCATTAGCCCCACCTTTAGCTTAAACACAAACTAACAAAAAATATGCCATAATATTTAGTCTTTAAGTTACATTAACTTAAGCAAGTTAAACAGCGTTACACACAAAGTTATCCACAAAATCTGTGGACAACACAACCCTATATAGCGCAATAAAACCACGGCTGCTGTCAGGTTATTTGCCAGTGAAAATAATGATTTCATGAAAAAATAATACTAAGTTCGTCAAAATGTCATATTTAACCTAAACAACACTGCTGATATTTTGTTTAACTTTGCCTGTAATCGCACGAATTTATTGAGTAGTCATGCCGGTTTGGATTAGGATAAGGCCAATGCTCTGTATTAGGACCTCCCCCTGTTGCTAAACTGGCTAGCGCAACTAAACGAAATAGAAGGTGTTGCTATAAAAAGCCCGGCCTGCGGCACCTTGTTGCCAATAAGCTCACACCCTGAGCTGTTGTATAACAGTGGCATTATGCAACAGGCTTTATGTATTAAATTACAGCAAGGCACTGTTGTGGCGCCGTTTAACAGTCTTTACCAGTGCTGCCTGAATGGCAGGCGCAGGTTGCGGTTTAAACATAGCAGCGGCCTGACTTTGCAACTGGATTTATCCTCACACCTGATCGCGGACTGTAGTCAGGGTATTGAGCATTTGGCTGCGTCAAACCAGCAGCTTAGAGCGGGTCAACCGGTATTAAGGCTGGACCCGCATTATTTGCAGGCTAGTCAGGGCTGTTATGCAGCGTTGATGATTTTGCCCCACCCTGCTATCGAGGCGATATTTTGCATGCAGCGCTATGTAGCTGCTGCGACAGATACCGCTATAATTATTCAGTTAAAGAACAAGTAAAATATGACTACGCTATACGGCATTAAAAACTGTGACACCATAAAAAAAGCCCGCAGCTGGCTGGAACAACAGCAAATACCCTATCAGTTTATTGACTACCGCGTTGATGGTTTAACAGCCGGGCAGCTGCAGAGCTTTGCCGCCCGGTGCGGTTGGCAAAACCTGCTTAATACCCGGGGCACAACCTACCGGCAGTTACCGCAGAGCGATAAAGCGGAGCTGACCGAACAAAAAGCACTGGCACTTATGCTGGCACAACCGGCCATGATTAAACGGCCGTTACTGGTGCATAATGGTGAACACCATTTAGGCTTTAAACCAGACGACTACCAACAGATTTTTGGACTAAACACATGAGCAGCCTGAGCGCCGTAGTGGCATTAACCCAAGACTTAATTTCCCGTCCGTCTGTCACCCCAGAAGATGCCGGTTGCCAGCAACTGATGGCTGCGCGCCTTGCTGCAGTAGGCTTTGATATTGAAGTTATGCATTTTGACGATACGTTAAACATGTGGGCCCGCCGTGGTAATGGCAAACCGGTATTTTGTTTTGCCGGCCACACTGACGTAGTACCCACAGGTCCGGTAGAACAATGGCACACGCCACCGTTTGAGCCCACTATTATCGGCGATACTTTATATGGCCGTGGCGCCGCTGATATGAAAGGCAGCCTGGCGGCGATGGTAGTAGCAACCGAGCGCTTTTTGCAACGCTTCCCGAGTCCCAAATTCGACCTGGCTTACCTGATCACCAGTGATGAAGAAGGCCCTTTTATCAACGGCACCAAACGTGTAATTGAAACCCTGGAAGCACGTAACGAAAAAATCAGCTGGTGTATTGTTGGCGAGCCCTCCAGCAGCCAAAAAGCCGGTGATGTGGTTAAAAATGGCAGGCGCGGTTCTTTAACCGGCCATCTTACAGTAAAAGGCATTCAGGGCCATGTGGCATACCCACAGCTGGCAGATAACCCGGTTCATAAAGCCGCTCCGGCCTTAGCCGAGTTAGCGGCCGAACAATGGGACAATGGCAATGCTTATTTCCCGGCAACCAGTTTTCAAATTGCCAATATTCATGCCGGCACCGGTGCCTCAAATGTGATCCCGGGTGAGCTAAAAGTTATGTTTAACTTTCGCTACAGCACCCAAAGCAGCGCAGAGCAACTACAACAACGTGTTATCGCCCTGCTGGACAAACATGGTTTGAGCTACGAGCTGGATTGGACACTAAACGGCCTGCCATTTTTAACCGACAGCGGTAGTCTGGTGGCGGCCACAGTTAAAGCGATTTATCAGGTTCAGGGCTTTGAAACACGGTTGGAAACTACCGGAGGCACCTCAGACGGCCGCTTTATTGCCCCCACAGGCGCCCAGGTGGTTGAGCTTGGCCCCTGTAATGCCACTATTCATAAAATTAATGAATGTGTGTCAGTAACTGATTTAGAGCAACTGGCCAAAATGTACGAAGCCGTACTGGAACAGCTTGAATTAAGCCTATGATTGACTGCAGCGATGACATTCTGACCGGCCTGAGCGAGCAGCACCTGCTAACGCGCCCGGACGGTTTTATGTTGCATAAAGCTGTCGCACAACCCTTTAGTGCATTATGCACTGCAGCAAAAGCAGATGGTATTGAGATAAAAATTGTTTCAGCCTTTCGCTCTTACCAGCGCCAGGCGGCTATCTGGCAGGCAAAATTAGCGGGGAAAAGGCCTGTTTACGATCAGGATGGGCAAGTAATTGATATCAGCAGCTTAACCGGCAAAGCTAAACTTGACGCCGTACTATTGTACTCTGCATTGCCCGGTGCCAGCCGTCATCATTGGGGCACAGAGTTTGATGTATACGATGCTGGCTCAGTGCCACCAGACTACAAACCGCAACTTGAGCCGGCAGAATATGGCCCGGATGGCCCATTTTACCGGCTACAACAGTGGTTAAGTGCATATGCCTCTGACTTTGGCTTTTTTTTACCCTACCGCGAGTTTCAGGGGGGGGTTGCCGCTGAACCCTGGCATATAAGTTACCAACCGCTGGCCAGCGCTTATCTGGCCAGCTTTAATAGCGGAATATTGCGTCAATGCCTGACACAGCATCCTCTGGCCGAGCAGCAATTAGTTTTAACCCACCTCGATGCTATTTTTAACCGCTATATTGCGAACATTTGTCTGGCAACACCATGAACTGGCCACTGTTTTGGGCATTAACCCTGGCCTTTGGCCTGGTGATCAGTAATCTTTTGCTGATAAAACACGCGGCAAAGTTAAAAATGCCCTCATCACCAAAACAGGCTGAGGGCAATAAAGGTAACGTTACCAAGCAGCATAACACTACTCAGCAGAGCCCTGTTCACGATCAAACGCCGAATAGCCCTGAATAAAGCGTTGTAACTGATCGCGCAGATTGGGTGGTGTGCCTTTAATCAAAATGGTATCGCTGTGCGGATCATACTGCACTCTGTCGCCAAGCAATTTTTGCTCAAAACTTAACGACAGGCCTGCTCCCTGTCCGGCAAATTTAATCAGTTTTTTCAGCTCTTTTACTTCTACCGGAAACTGCTCTGCCACCTCAAGCTGTTGCTCCTGGCAATAGCGTAAAAACCCCTGTTGCTCCTGTTCATCAATAACAGCCGACAGCTCTGTTAACACCACATCCTGCCCGGCTTTGGCCCGCTCTTCACAGTAGCTGAACACTTGTTTGCGGGCATCCGTTTTTTCATTGTTGTCAAACTCGGCAGCGCTAAAGTATTCTTCCACCGACGCCAGTACCACTTTACTGTTTACCCGCGCATCGGTACCTTCTTCACAGCCTAAAAAATCAAGAAAGAAATCGGCTACTTTGCGCCCGGCACGGCCACGGATAAAACTAATGTACTTTCCCTGCTCTGGCGAACTGCCATACTCGGTTAAATCAATACGGGCAGCCAGTTGCATTCTGGCAATATCCAGGTGGCGTGAAGTAGCCAGCTCCAGATCTTCGCTCAAAGAAAAATGATCCTTGCTGCCTAACAGACAAAACAGCAGGTAATCACTGGCCAGATAGCGATAATGGCAGATCAGCAAATAGCCGCTTTCCGGTAACTGATGCGCCTGCAGTTGCTGCTCCAGCGCAGCAGTAGAGGTATTGGCCAGCACAAGAAAATCCGAGGTTTGCTTTTGCCAGTCATTTAGTACTGTCATAACCTGCGGATCTTTATCGTCGTTAAAAGCAGCATAGCCTTTGGCGGGCTTACCGTTATAAGCCAGGTGCAACTGCTCTACCAAATGTGCCACTGCCGCCGTAGGTGCAACCAAAGACGGCCGGTAGTGCGCTTTACTCTGCGTTTGTTCATCCAGCTCAAGGTAATTTATTGCCAACTGCTGCACATCTACTGACATAACTTTTCCTGTTTAAAATGAATTCTGTTACTATTCTAACTGTTTAAACCACATGACTTGCGGATAATTCATGCCAATTGTATCAAAGTATTCCACCAGCCAGATTGAAAAACTGGTAAATCAGTTACTGGACGTACTGCACAACGAAAAAGCCACCACAGAACTAAGCCTGATGTGTCTGGGTAATGCCATTAGCCATGTTGTTAACAGCAGCGTACCGGTAGCACAGCGCCAAACTGTTGTTGCCCACTTTAATCAGGCATTAACCGATGCCGTAAATACCAAAGTGAACTAAGCGCGTATGGTGCTGGAAAATAATCTGTCACTGGTAAAAAAAGTAAACCGCCTGCTTAACTGGGGCCATTGGTTCAGTTTTTTTAATATTCTGCTGGCGCTGGCTGTTACATCAGCTTACTGGTTAGCAGAGCCCTCGCCGGTGTCTGTGCTGGGCTGGCTGTATCTGCTGTTAAACTGGATTGGCCACACCGCTTTTTTGTGTTTTATGTTTTTTATCCTGACTATTTTCCCGGTGTCGCTGGTATTTCCGTACCAGCGCCATGTACGTGGCCTGGCCGCTATACTGGCAACCACGGCCTTGGTGGTGCTGATTTTTGATGCTTATGTCTATGCCAGCCTTGGTTATCACATCGGCAGTGCCTCAATTGATCAGGCTACCGATCTGCTGCGCCAGCAAATAGTCACCAACTTACGTAATTTCGTGCTGATTGTACTGGCCGTTGGCTCTTTGTTGCTGGCCATTGAGTTGACCCTAAGCAACTACTGCTGGAAAAAGGTAGAACGTTTAAAGCAATCCGGTATCGCAACGCCTTTATTTGCGCTTTTTATCAGCAGTTTTATGCTAAGCCATCTGCTGCATGTTTATGCCGACGCTAATCTGAAGTACGACGTCACCAAACAAGACAATGTGTTGCCCTTATCTTACCCGGCCACCGCGAAAACCTTTCTGGCCCGTTATCAGCTGGTAGACTTAAACAACCGGGCTCTGGTTCAGTTGGATAAACTCAGCCTGCCAAACCAGTTTATTCATCAGGCGCTGGAGTGTAATGCTGATCATGCAGGTGCACCCACCCTGCTGCTGGTTACCAGCAACTTTAGTGAGCAGCTGAAAAACGCTGTTGCCAGTAAAGGCTTAAGGCCACTGGAGCAACATTTTGCGCCACGCGCGGTTAATGAGGCTTTGCTGAACTTACTGTATGGTAAGTTTATGATAGATAACCAAACAGAGCAGCAACTACAGGCAGAGCCGGGCTGGCTAGGTCAGCTTTCTTCCGCCAATATCAGCATCAACCGCAGCGCTGATACTGAAGTTGCAGACCTGCCCTGGCTACAAACCGGCGTTTCCGGTCAGTTTGCTATTTTATTTGATGACGCCCCACAGCTGCGCTGGGAAGAATATCAGCAATACAATAATATCGTATTGATGAACATCACCGGCAGCCACAATCAGTTTAATCTGGCGCCGGTTCAGGTTTGGTCAAACTGGGCTGCTTTGCGCCAGTTACAGCCGCACCAGGTAACCCAGCATCTGGACTGGCTGCCTACATTACTGGCGCAGGCTGGCTGCAGCTCTCATGCCAGTTGGCTTGGTGACAACCTGCTTAAACCCCGTTCATTACCCAAACTCAATATCAGTGGCCAGGAAATTATCAGCTTTAAAAAAGACAAGATGGTGATATTACGTGCCGATGGCAGTTACGGTGTGTGGTCTGCTGGTACACTACTGCCGCTAAACGATAAACTTGATTTGCCAATGTTGATTGATGCATTAAAACGGATCGAAACACCCGGCCATTAGCCTCAATGCACTGTTTGCGTAGGCCGCCTGGGCGGCCTGCCCGCCAGCTCTAACTCTGCCAGATGCAATATATTGGTTAATGCGATAGGCACTACCGGCTCAGAAAACCGCTCCAGATAAGCTATCTCAGCCTCTTTTAACATCTGCTGGCATAATTGATCGTACATACTAAAGCCATCATATGCCAAAGGCTCATCCAACTCAGCCAGTTTCAGTTCGCGCTGGCGTTGCATAAACCAATGCAATAAAAATTCAAACTGTTTTACCTCTAACCACTGCCGCCAATCCATACCCATCTCCGATAGCGTGTTACGACATCATTCATAAAAACGATTAACTTAAGCGGGTTTATTCACTTTAAACAATATTAAGAACCGTTATCATTTGGTCTATAGCGATTACAGAGGATACCACCATGACAAAGACTATTACTTTTGCTGTTATGCATTTCACCATTGCTTTTGCCGTTACTTACCTGATCACCGGCAGCTTTGTGCTAGGCGGCCTGATCGCGGTGGTAGAACCTGCAGTAAATACTGTCGGTTACTTTTTCCACGAAAAAATCTGGCAAAAACTTGGCAATACCAACCCGGTCGGCAAAAAAATAGAGTGTATAAATTAACTGGCCAGCTATTAGCGGCAATATGTTAAACAACACTTTACCATTGTGTTTGCTGCTGTGGTGTCAGAAAGCTCCAGGCAAGAATACGGCTGACTTTTTGCCCCTGGCGCATCTCTATCACTTCAGATTGCACAGCGCCGACACTACGCAATAGTTTTTTTAGTACGCTCACATGCTTTTGCTGTGACACCAAAGTACTGAACCATGATACCTGTTGTTTGAACAGCTGGCTTTCAGTAATCATCTGGCTGATAAATTTAAGCTCTCCGCCTTCGCACCACAACTCATGTTGTTGCCCGGCAAAATTGCGCTGATGCCCCTGTCCGGCTTTACCAAGGTTAGCCCATTTTCGGCTACTGGCCGCTTCGGCTTCTGCCGAAGATGCAAAAAACGGCGGATTACACATGGTCAGATGAAAGCGCTGGTCGCCTTTAATTACCCCACTGAAAATGGCCTTTACATCGTGCTGCTGCACAATATTAATATGTGATTTAAGCACCGGGTTAGCCGCAACAATAAGTGCTGCGGCCTTTACTGCCACAGCATCAATATCGGTGCCACACACCTGCCAGCCGTAGCTCTGGCTGGCGATAACCGGATAAATAACATTAGCGCCGGTACCAATATCCAGCAACTTAATTTGCTTGCCGGTTGGCAAACCGCTATAGCTGCGCGCCAGTAAATCTGCCAGATAATGCACATAATCTGCCCGGCCCGGAATAGGCGGGCACAAATAACCTGGCGGTAACTGCCAGTATTTCACCTGATAATATTTTGCCAGCAAAGCCTGATTAAGCAACACCACGGCCTGATTATCGGTGAAATCGATGGTGGGCTCCGCCGACGGATTCAACCGGACATAAGCTTCAAGTTGCGGTAAGGCTGCAATCAGCGCAGCAAAGTCGTAACGGCCCTGATGAAGATTACGCGGATGGAGTAACTGTTGTGAAGACACTTTATGACAGAGCCTGTATCAGGAAAAATTTCGCTAAGTTTATCATGCTATGGCTAATATGAAGCAGTACCGCAAAAAAACCGCTACAATAGCCGCCATTGTAATCTGCCCGCTTGGGGCGCACTTTTGGATACTGCATGCTGGCTCTTGGAAAAGTTAACCGTTTAACGGTAAAAAAACAGGTTAAATTTGGCTTCTATCTGGATGGGTTAAGCTGGGGCGAAATTTTGCTGCCCAATAATGTGGCTCCGGCGGGCCTGGAGATTGGCCAGCAACTGGATGTATTTTTATATCTGGACTCAGAAGATCAGCTTATTGCAACCACTGAACAACCGAAAATTAAAGTGGGTGAAGTGGCCCAGTTACAGGTTATTGCTACCACTAAAGTGGGCGCTTTTGTTAACTGGGGCCTTAAAAAAGATTTACTGGTGCCTTTTAGTGAGCAGCAAATTCCGCTGAAAGAAGGCAATAAATACTTGCTATATTGTTATGTCGATAACAGCAACCGCATCGTGGCCTCCAGCAAACTCGACCGCCACTTGCACAAAACCACACCAGTATATAACCCCGGTGACAAGGTAGATATTATTGTCAGTGAACAAACTGACATTGGCTATAAAGCTATCGTAAATCATCAGCACTGGGGCGTGTTGTACAAAAATGAGGTGTTTAAACCACTGCGCCGTGGCGAAAAAATGCAGGCTTTTATTGTTAAAGTACGCGACGACGGCAAAATTGATCTGCGGTTGAATGCCACTACTTATAAGCAAGCACTGGAACTTACGGAGCAGGTTTTGAAAAAACTGCAACAAAACGGCGGCAAGCTGGCGCTAACCGACAAGAGTTCTCCGGAGTTGATTTACGCTACCTTTGGTGTTAGCAAAAAAGCTTATAAGCAAGCTATCGGGACTTTATACAAAGATAAGAAAATCGTTATTCTGGAAGCCGGTATCATTCTGGTAAACAGTTAAAAGGGCCATATGGCCCTTTTAACCTGGTGGCATTACTCTCTGAAGCGCTTAAACTCATCTTCAGCTTCTTCGCGAGTCATGCCGTAATGTTCCTGCATTTTGCCGCAGAATTTTTCAAAGCGGCCATTTACTTCGGTCAGATCATCATCGGTTAACTTGCCCCATTTCTCTTTCACAGAGCCTTTAACCTGACGCCATTTGCCTTCTGCAATATCACTATTCATAATTTGCTCCACTGTTAGTTAGCTACTAAACGCTGCGATACGTTTGGACAATCCCCCGCGTATTGCAGCAGCAGTATTAGTAAAGCAAAGCGCATACCAAAAATGGGATTTAAAATAATGCTATATTTTTCATAACGTTAAAATTAATCCAAATCAATTTGTTAAATTATATTTAATAAACATAAGTAGCTTTTACCGGTGCTATTGCAACTTTTTCCGGAATATAAACTGCTAAGCACTGCGGTTTTGCGGTTTAGACAACACCAAATGTACAGCACTGGTAGCACGCTCTCTAAAACCGCCTTCACAGTAGCAAAGATAAAAGTGCCACAGCCGGACAAAGTTATCGTCATATCCCAGCTGATGTACCTTATCGCGGGCATGCATAAAATTATCGCACCAGTCTCTTAGGGTCCTGGCGTAATCAAAACCAATATCCTGCAGATGGCGCACAACCAGGTCAGTTTTACGGCCAATGGCATCGGTCATCCGGCTGACCGAAGGTAAACAACCGCCTGGAAACACATAACGCTTGATAAAATCAACTTCACGCACGTATTGGCTGTAGCGCTGATCAACGATGGTAATAGCCTGTAGCACCATTAAACCGTCTGGTTTTAACAGGCTGGCGCATTTCTCAAAATAGGTATCCAGATAGTCTTCGCCCACCGCTTCTATCATTTCTATCGACACTAACTTGTCATACTGGCCGGTCAGATCGCGATAATCATCCAGTAACAGAGTAATTTGCTGCTGTAGCCCCAACGCCTCAATACGAGCCTTGGCGTAGTCATACTGCTGCTGTGAAATAGTCGTGGTGGTGACTTTGCAGCCGTAGTGCTGCGCGGCAAATATCGCCATACTGCCCCAACCTGTGCCTATTTCAATCAGGTGGTCGTCGGGTTTTAACTGCAGTTTTTCACAGATCATTTGCAGCTTATGCAGCTGTGCCTGTGCCAGATCGGCTGCAGCATCAGGATAAACAGCACTGGAATACATCATGCTATTGTCGAGAAATAGCCGGTACATATCATTGCCAAGATCATAGTGTGCTGCAATGTTCTTTCTGGCTTGCTGTTTTGAATTACGGTTGCGCCAGTTCAGTAGTTTTAACAGCGGCCGGCCTAAGCGCGTTATGGTTGAATCCAGCTTATCCAAAGTGGCAAGGTTAAGAGCAAAAATACGCACCAGCGCCGTTAAATTGTCACAGCGCCACCAGCCATAAATATATGCCTCGCCTCCGCCTACGGAGCCAGCCATCACCATTTTCTGGTAAAAGCCAGGATCAACTACGGTAATAACGGTTTTTAGTTCGGCGTGCTCGTCACCAAAGCGCAGGCATTGGTTACCTTCTACCACGGTGATATCGCCATGTTTTAGCTGGCTAATAAAATCCAGCGCAAATTTGCGGCATAAGCGGTCAAACCAGCTCAGATTATCAAAAACTGAAACTTCAGTAAGGCTCATGGTCATGCATTTGTATCCTTCGTCTTGGGGTGGGCATGCACAGGGATCCCTTTTAAATAGAGCTTCACTGCATGCCAGTATATTCGCAGTACTACCTGTACGTTTTGCCATGGCTGGCGGATCAGCCATTTTCGCCGCCAGGCAGCGCTGAGTTCATGCCGGGTTAAGCTGATCCAGGCGCTGAAAATTTGCTTATCTGCCTCAGTATTGCGAATACTGCATTGTAAATGTTGATCCGGAGTGCTGATTTGCCAATGGTATTGCATCTTCATTGGATGAAATGGCGATACATGAAACGCTTTCTCGTGCACAAAATGATGTAAACCGGCATCCAAAGCATGCAGCGGCATAGTCTGCAAATAATAATGCCGCTCATTCCAGGGCGTATTGGTTACTTCGGCCAACAAATAGCAAAAATGATCTTGTTCATCATAGCAGTAGTAAAGTGTTAACGGGCTGAAATACAGCCCCCAATTAGCCAGTGGCGTCAATATATACACTTTTGCCGGTGTAGTGGTGCCACCAAGCTCAGCGACTTTGCTACATACGGCGCTGTGTACACTGCCGCTGCCTGGCAGATAATCCTTGCGCCGAAAGCTAAGCGCGCCGAAGCGTTCAAACGCAATACCACTGGCTTGCAACGAGGTTTTATCCAGCATACTGCAATCAAGCCAGTAGTGCGCCAGCGGGTAGCTAAAGCCATACTCGAGCGGGGATACGCGCAAATGCCCTACTTCGCCCTGATATACCGCATGACCGGAGTGCATTAATAATCCACACCTAATAACGCAGCAACCTCTACCGCGCTTCTGGCACCGTCTTCATGAAAGCCGTTATGCCAGTAGGCACCGCAATAATAAGTATGATGATGGCCATTGATTTTATGCCGCTGCTGCTGTGCGGCCAAAGTGTAATGGTTGTATACCGGATGATCGTACTGGAAAACGCGGATGATTTTAGCCGGGTCAATAGCCTGAGTATTGTTCAGCGTGACACAAAACGTGACCGGAGCGCTGATACCTTGCAGCAAATTCATGTTATAGGTAAGCGTAGCGCGATCCTTTACATTGGCATCCAGATTATAATTCCAGGCAGCCCAGGCGCGCTGCCGTTTGGGTAATAGGCGGGTATCAGTATGCAGCACCACTTCATTCTGCTGGTAAGCAATACCGCCTAATACTGCACGCTCTTGTTCTGTAGCGTTATCACCAAGCAAGCGCAGTGCCTGGTCGCTGTGGCAGGCCAGGATCAGCTTATCGTACTGTTCGGTGCGCCCATCAGCAAAGCTCAGTGTTACGCCGTGTTCATTGCGCGAAACAGCACTAATCTGCTGCTGTAGTTTTACCTTGTCATGCCCCAGTTTTGCCAGTAGAGCCTGTACATAGCTCCTTGAACCGCCTTTTATTACCGACCACTGCGGCCTGTCAGTAATATTTAGCAGACCATGGTTATTAAAAAACCGCAGGAAGAAACGCACCGGGAATGCCGGCATATCAGCCAGGCCTGCCGACCAGATCGCAGCGCCCATTGGCATTAAATAGTTATCACGAATGCCATTACCAAAATCATGTTTCAGTAAAAAATCACCCAGTGCCAGATCCAGATCGGGATCATTTGCCGCCAACAAGCGTTTACCCAGTTTATTAAAGCGCATAATGTCACTAAGCATTAACCAGAACGACGGCCGTAATACATTACGGCGCTGAGCAAATAAACTGGCCAGGGTATTGCCGTTGTATTCCAGATCCTGCGCACCGTTTTTTACCGAAAAACTCATTGTGGTGTGCTCAAACGCCACACCGAGCTCAGCAATAAAACGGTTAAAAATAGGATAAGTCCAGTTGTTAAACACTATAAAACCGGTATCAATAGCATACGACTTACCCGCAACTTCAACGTCTGTAGTCGCCGTATGGCCACCAAGGTAATCGTTCGCCTCCAGTACCGTTACATCATGTTTTTGCTGCAACAAGTACCACGCCATCATGCCCGAAATACCACCACCCACCACCGCTATGCGCATACTGCTCCCTTATACCACTCTATCTTTTAGCTA
Organism: Rheinheimera pacifica; assembly: GCF_900108485.1. GTDB lineage: Bacteria > Pseudomonadota > Gammaproteobacteria > Enterobacterales > Alteromonadaceae > Alishewanella > Alishewanella pacifica. Next base: position 22,618 of record NZ_FNXF01000020.1, read on the forward strand.
AATTACTGCCCGTTGGCCATACGCTGTTTTACTTTACCGGTTAACCAGCCAATAACAGGCAAATGCCGGTACACCATTTCGTTTAAATCATAGTAATCACGATGATAAATAATCAAACCGTCCTGCCAGCGCAACACACTGCAACCGTGCACTATTATGGTTTTACCTTTACCAATTGCCGGGTGGCTAAACTGCATTTGCCAGCTGAGAAAGCCATGCTCCCCCTGCTCCATTTGCTGCAAGCCGGTAAATTCACAGTGCAGCAAACGGGCGTAGGCATGATCAAAATACTCTGTCAGTGCGGTGCGGCCATGTAGCTCATGTACCGGGTCAATAAAGCTGACGTCAGCATGATACAACTGTGGCAATTTCTGCATATTCTGGCTGGACAAACCATTGTAAAACGCCAGAAATTGTTCAATGCGTGGAGCTGCTGCAGTATTCATGCTTTTTTCTTTACCTCTGCAAAAAGCGCTAATGTGTGTTTACGTGCTTCACCGTGATCAACAACCGGCGCCGGATAACCGTTAGCAGTGCCAGCCCCGTGTGGCCAATGTACTGCTTTACCTTGCAGCTTACTTAGCTGTGGCACATAGAAACGGATAAAGTCACCGTTTGGATCAAACTTTTCACTCTGGCTGACCGGATTAAAAATACGAAAATAAGGTGCAGCATCGGTACCGGTAGATGCAGCCCATTGCCAACCGCCATTATTGGCCGCAAAGTCACCGTCAATCAGCTTTGACATAAAGTATCGCTCGCCCCAGCGCCAGTCGATGTGCAGATCTTTTACCAGAAAGCTTGCCGTAATCATGCGCAGCCGGTTATGCATCCAGCCGGTTTGGTTTAACTGGCGCATCGCTGCATCCACAATCGGATACCCGGTCATACCATCACACCAGGCTTTAAACAGCAAAGGATTGTTACTCCAGCGAATAGCGGCGGTTTCAGCCTGAAATGGCTGATGTTTTATTAAATCAGGGTAAGCCAGCAAAATGTGTTTATAAAACTCACGCCAGATAAGCTCAGACAACCAGACTTCAGCACCGCTTTTATCCTGCTGCCAGCTGTCGGCGGCCTCCAGTTGCAAACGTGCAATACACTGTGCGGCAGAAACAACACCTATTGCCAAATAAGCCGACAGTTTTGACGTACCTTCTATGGCTGGAAAATCACGCGCTGTTTGATAGTCTTGCACCTTTTCGCGGCAAAAGGCTCGCATTAGTTGCAATACGTCTTGCTCTGCAACCGGCCACTCTGCAGAGCTGTTATCGCCGGCTTTTAACGGCGGAAAATCCGGCAGCTTAAGCTCAACTTGCGCCACTGGTTTAGGCCTGGCATAACAGCTGACGCCGTGCTGCTTTAACTGCGCCAGCCAGCTGCGCTTAAACGGGGTAAACACCTTGTAGATATCACCCTGCTGAGTGCGTACAGAGCCGGGTGGCATAATGCACTGCGTATCAAAGCGGATAAACTGGCCATTTAGTGCCAGCACAGCTTGGTCAACCGCGTTGTCACGCTGCTGCTCACGCAGTTCATATTCACTTTGCACAAATACTTTTAATAAAAAATGCTGCCCCAGCTGCTTAAACACAGCGGGTATTTGCTGGTAACTGCTACCTTCTACAGCTAGTAAAGGGATATTAAGCGTTGCCAGTTCTTGTTGTAGTTGCTTTACCCGCCGGCGAATAAGATCCTGCTTAATTGGCGCCATATCATGCAATTGCCAGGTTTTTGGCGTGGCAATATACAAAGCAATAACCACGGCACCGGTTCTGGCGCCATCTTCTGCTGCACTACTAAGCACTGCATTATCAAAACTACGTAAATCGTTGCGTAACCACACCACATTCAGCTGCTGCATATCAGGCCCTCAGCCCCAGGTTCTCCGGATAAGGTGAGAAGTAGCGCTGGGCGCTGATATAAGCGTTAGGGAACTGCTTTAAATGATGCTGCAATAAGGTCAGTGGTGCCATTAGCGGCACAAAGCCCTGGCGGTAGCGATGGATCAGCTCAGACAGCTCTTGCTTCGCTTCTGCCGTTAAACCATGTTTTAAAAAGCCCTGCAAATGCTGCAGCACATTGGTATGTTGCTTGCGGGTAGCGATATTTTTCAGTGCCTGCATTAAATCCTGCAGATAACGCTGTTGTAATTCCTGCGCTGAAAACAGTTTCGCCTGGGCAACCAGCCGGCCCAATTCGCGATATGCCACCGGGCTGTGCGCCATAACCAGAAATTTATAGCGGCTGTGAAATGCCACCAGCTTACCGACAGAAAAACCGTCTTGCATACTCTGCTGATAGTCGTAGCAGCTAAATACGCGGCAGATAAAATTTTCTTTTAGTTCTGCATCGAATAAACGGCCATCTTCTTCTACCGGCAACCAGGGATAGTGCTGCATCAATTGGCGGGTATAAAGGCCTACCCCCAGCTTGCCAAGCTGCTGGCCGGCAGCATCAAACAACCTTACCCGCTCCATGCCACAACTGGGTGATTTGGCACAGACGATATAACCACAAAGATCTGCTAACTCAGGCAGCTTTTTCGCGGTAAAGTCCAGCATGGCAGCGGTGTGATCAATGGCACTGTTATTACTTTGCACCAGATGAACATTGTGCCCGTCGTCCAACTGCAGCCTGATTGCCGGGCGCGGCGAGCTCATACCAATAGCCATTTCCGGACATATTGCTACATATTCAACTAAAGGTGCCAGTTGCTGTAAACAAAAAGCTGATGCTTTGTGTCCGCCATCGTAGCGCACTTTGTCACCCAGCACACAGGCACTGATCCCTACTTTTATCGTCATAATATTACCGTTTAATTCAAGCTAATATTAATTACAGCAGGCGAAACAATTTGGATCGGAAAATTTTAGCCGCGCAGTGTTATATGCATAAAAAAACGGCAAGTTGCCTGCGCAACTTGCCGCTTTGTTATTCACAATAACAATAGCTTATTTTTTGCTGGTGCCAACCTCAACACGGGATTTTAGCTTTTGTCCCGGCCGGAAAGTCACAACACAACGGGCTGAGATAGGAATATCCTCACCCGTCTTTGGATTACGGCCAGGGCGCTGATTTTTAACCCGCAGGTCAAAATTGCCAAAGCCAGATAACTTAACCTGATCCCCCGCTTCCAGAGCTGCGCGGATCTCTTCAAAAAAAGCTTCCACTATTAATTTGGCATCGCGTTTGCTAACGCCAAATTTTGTAAACAGACGTTCTGCTAAATCGGCTTTGGTAAGCGCCATTCTTAATCCCTCAACGTTGCGTTGAACTCTTCACCAAGCGCGTTAACTACTTGATTTACCAACTGTTGGATATCTTTATCTTCCAGGGTACGCGCTATATCCTGCAGGGTCAGAGCAATGGCCAGCGATTTAAAACCCTCTGCCACACCCGGTCCTGTGTACACGTCAAACAATTTTAGGTCAACTAATTGATTTCCGCCAACTTTTTTTATAGTAGCAGCTATATCCGCAAAACGCACCTCTGATTTCACTACCAGCGCTAAATCGCGCCGATTGGCAGGGTACTTAGACAGTTCACGTGCCTGCACTATATCACGCAGACCAAGCGCAGCGACATTAAGTTCAAACAGATAGGCTTTACCTTTAATACCCAGTTTACGCTCGGCCTCCGGGTGCAGTGCGCCTACATAGCCGGCTAACATATCGCCACGATAAATCGCGGCTGTCTGCCCCGGATGCAAAGCACTGTGCTCAGCGGTAACAAAGCGGAACTGCTCAGTGGCTGACGTTTGCGCTAACAGCGCCTCAACATCGCCTTTAACATCATAGAAATCCGCAGTACGGCTTTCCATGTTCCAGTGTTCGTTATGCATAGAGCCAACAATCACACCGCCAATCACGGCTTCCTGGCGCACACCGCCTTCTGCTGTCGCATCAGGTATAAATTTAAGGCCATACTCAAATAAACGAATACGGCTTTGCTGGCGGTTCTGGTTATATTGCACTGTTTGCAACAAACCCGGCCATAAGTTTAACCGCATAGCCGACATATCGGCTGAAATGGGGTTAGGCAACACCAGTGCAGTTTGCTGTGGAAACAGCTGCTGCTGTACTTTCGGGTCAACAAAGCTATAAGTAATCGCTTCCTGATACCCACGGTCTACCAGCACGGTGCGCAAACGCTGAACATTCAGCTCTGCCTCGTTAAAGCTGCGCATTTTCAGTGCCGCCTGTGGCGCGACATTCGGAATACTGTTGTAACCATATACCCGGGCGACTTCTTCAATTAAATCTTCAGCAATACTGATATCAAAGCGGTAACCCGGAACACTAACCTGCCAACCATCGGCTGTTTCATTTACATTCAGCCCCAAACGGCTGAAAATAGCCGTTACCTCAGCTTTAGCAATGCTAATACCCAAAATGCGCGCCAGCTTGGCTTCTGTCAGGCTGATATTAGCAACTGCAGGTAAATGCTGCTCAGATACCGCTTCAACAACCGGCCCGGCTTCACCACCACAAATTTGTAGTAATAACGCCGTTGCCCGTTCCATCGCGGCATGTTGTAACTGCGGGTCAACGCCGCGCTCGTAGCGGTGTGATGCATCAGTGTGTAAACCGTATTGGCGCGCTTTACCGGCAATGGCCAGTGGAGCAAAGAATGCGCTTTCTAAAAATACGTCTTTAGTTTGTGCGGTAACACCGCTATGCAAACCACCAAACACACCGGCCATCGCCAGCGCTTTGCTGTTATCGGCAATAAGCAGGGTATTGGCTTTTAGCGTGACTTCGCTTTCATCCAGCAATACCAGCTTTTCGCCCTCGGTTGCCAGACGTACGTTGATGTCACCGTCTATATTGGCCAGATCAAAGGCATGCATCGGGTGGCCCAGCTCCAGTAGCACGAAATTGGTAATATCAACCACCGCATCAATGCTACGCACGCCACAACGGCGCAGTTTTTCAGTCAGCCACAAGGGGCTTGGTGCCTGTACATTTACATTACGTACAATACGGCCTAAATAACGCGGACAAGCATCCGGGGCGCTTAACGTAATGCCTTTTTTATCACTGATTGCCGCTGCAACCGGGGTAATTTGCGGCTCGCATACGGCTTGCTTATTTAACACGCCAACTTCACGCGCCAGGCCTTTAATACCTAAGCAGTCGGCACGGTTTGGTGTTAAATCTACTTCAATAATATGGTCATCCAGTTGCAGATACTGGCGGATATTCTGCCCTACCGGTGCATCGTGCGGCAGTTCGATAATGCCATCAGAATCCTCAGCCATACCAAGCTCTGATAATGAACACAACATGCCGTTTGAGGGCTGACCGCGCAACTTAGCAGCTTTAATGGTAAAATCGCCCGGCAATACGGCGCCCACAGTCGCCACTGCCACTTTTAAGCCTTTACGGCAGTTTTTAGCACCACACACAATATCCAGCAGCTCGTTGCCGCCAACATTCACTTTGGTTACCTGTAACTTATCGGCATCCGGGTGCTGGCCACATTCAACCACTTCGCCCACCACTACACCACTGAATTGTCCGGCTACGGTTTCAATACCGTCAACTTCCAGGCCTGCCATAGACAGCTGTTCAGATAAGGTGTTGGTGTCAATGGCTGGATTTACCCACTCGCGTAACCAGGCTTCACTGAATTTCATCTAAATTAACTCCGCTTATCTGAACTGTTTTAAAAAACGTAAATCGTTTTCGAAGAAGGCACGCAAGTCGGTCACACCGTAGCGCAGCATGGTCAGGCGCTCTACGCCCATACCAAAAGCAAAACCGCTGTACACTTCAGGGTCTATGCCCACAGAGCGCAACACATTGGGGTGCACCATACCGCAGCCCAGTACTTCTAACCATTTGCCGTTTTTACCCATTACATCCACTTCAGCTGAAGGCTCAGTGAACGGGAAAAACGATGGCCGAAAGCGGATTTGTAAGTCTTCTTCAAAGAAGTTATGTAAAAAGTCGTGCAATATACCTTTTAGCTCAGTAAAGCTGACTTTGGTGTCGACCATTAAACCTTCTACCTGATGAAACATCGGCGTATGGGTTTGGTCGTAGTCGTTACGGTATACCCGACCAGGCGAAATAATACGCAGTGGCGGCTGTTGCTGCTCCATAGTACGGATTTGCACACCGGAGGTTTGCGTACGCAGCATCAATTTTGGGTTGAAATAAAAGGTATCGTGATCAGCCCGCGCCGGATGATGCTCAGGAATATTCAACGCATCAAAGTTATGAAAGTCATCTTCAATTTCCGGGCCCTGTTTAACTTCAAAGCCAAGTTCAGCAAAAAAAGCAGAAATACGCTCAATCGTGCGGGTAACGGGGTGTAAACCACCGGTTTCCAGCATACGGCCCGGCAGCGTCACATCAATTTGCTCTTGTGCCAGTTTGGCTGCCAGTTGGGCATTTTGCAGTAAATCGCGGCGCGCATTTAATGCATCCTGCACCTGCTGTTTTAACTCATTGATCTCAGCACCGGCTTGTTTGCGCTGCTCAGGGTCCATCGCACCGAGGGATTTCAATAATTCAGTAATACTGCCTTTTTTACCAAGAAACTCTACCCGGATAGTTTCCAGTGCCGGAATATCTGCGGCGCCGGCAACGGCCTGTAAGGCGTTTTCCAATATTGCTGTTAGGTTCATGCGTGTCCTCAAAGCAGCTAGGGGTTAAATCGTGTCAAAGCCGCCAATGATACACCAGAATTACCGCTAAACGCAGGCTGTTAAGGCATTTTTTCTAAAAAGCAGGCTGAAATAATGTTACAGATTAACTGAGGATTTCTTTAACAAAAGGAATTGTCAGCTTGCGCTGATGCACTATGGTAGCTTTATCCAGTTTATCCAGAATAGACACCAGAGCGCGAATATCACGATCCTGATGGTTTAATAAATACCGCGCCACTTCATCCGGCAGCTCCATACCACGCAGGCGGGCTTTTTGTTGCAGCAGCTTGTGCTTGTCTTCATCGGTAAGCAAACGCAGCTGAAACCCGGTACAAGCCTGCAGGCGCGAGACTAAATCGGCCAGTTGCAGACCAAGTTGCTGCGGCGCTTCGTTGCCAACAATAATCAGGGCTTTACCCTGCTCGGCCATCCGGTTGTATAAATCAAATACCGCCGTTTGCCAGCTTAATTCACCGGCAATAGCCTGAATATTATCCAGACACACCAGATCAAGCTGTTCTAAATCATCCAACAAACGCGGGCTTAACAGACGCCAGTCGTCCAGTGTTAGCAATTGGCTGGTCAGGCCCTGCTCTTGCGCCTGCACGCAGGCAGCATATAACAAATGTGACTTACCACTGCCACTGGCACCGAACAGATAAACCGGACTTTGATTGGCCGGTTTTTGCAGATAATTTTTTAAAAACGCTACCGCAGCGGTTTGCCCGGCAGCATAAAAACTGTCGAGCGTTTCATCTTCCGGCAAGGTTACTGCCAGCGTATATTGCAACGGCTGCATCAGGGCCTCAGATAGCGATATGTCGCCAACGTTGGCTGCGCAGGTTCATTGGCTGCTATAGCGTCATTAGCGGGTTGCGGCTGTAACTGCTTGTTAAACCGTAACGCGTTAAGTAAGCCGTCGGCAGAAATACCCGAGCGCATCGTAAAGCGCGCCACGCCAGCGTGATAATTGCTGACAGTAACCTGCGACACCCCGACAACCTGTTGCAACAGACGCTGCACCTGTACAATATCGGCCAGATCAGTTAGCTGTTGTACTTGCAGTACAAACTGCGCGCCGCTTTCACCCGATAGCACACTGGCATAGCGTTCAGACAGTTGGGCAGCCAGCACTCTGGTAAACTGTTGCATCAGGGTGGCTTCATCTGCAGCGGTAATTTCATCACGTAAGGTTCGGCCATCATCCTGGCGCTGCCAGTTTAGCCGCAGCTGTTCTTTGCCATCCACACTCTGGCGCTCAATGGTACCTATGATCACGATGTCTGCAGCATAGCGGCTGCTGGCATCAACAACAGGTTGCCAGAAGCCGGCCCAGACGTCGGTTTCTGCTAAATTAAGCAAATCGTCCATATCGTACAATGGCAGCATTAATGGCAAAGCCGCCTGGCGAAACGCCTGCTGCATTGCCACATTCAGTTGATGGCTGCTCTGGCGCACAAACTGACGTTCTGCACCGTTTTGCTCAACCAGCCAGACTAGTGTATCCGGGCGTAAAGCCCCCCACACCGGCACGCCTTGCTGCTGTAATAACTGGTTTACTTTATCGGCATCCAGCAATACCCGCATCCGGTTACCACCGGCCTGGCGCACATTTTCAAATTGTTTAACATAGCCGGCAGCTTTGGCCAGCTCAGCCTTTACCTGTGGTAACTCTGTTACCCCGGCTTTACCACTGACACGCACCAGCACTTGCGCCAACGCCTGACGCTGCCATTCATTGCCGGATGTTGTTGAGTCAACATCAGCCTGATATAAATCAGCGATTTGGGTAGCAAAAACTGTCTGTGCAGCAAAGATGCCCAGTAAAAATCCAATAAGCGAAAAATAGTGTTTCATTAGGTGTAACCTCAGGCCAATACCGGGAAAATACCTTTTAAACCGGCACCGATAAATTCAACCGCAATGGCAGCCAGTATCAGCCCCATTACCCGGTAATCCAATCAATATTTTCAGGTAGTTTTGTATTTGCAGCATAACCAAACTCCGTTATTTATGCCTGCAATAGCTGCAGTGTAATGACAAAAGCTAACCGGTTTCAATGCGTTAAAAAAAATAAAGCCACCTTACGGTGGCTTTATCGGGAACTTAATCTTTAATCCAGCTTAACACCCAGGCGGTTAGCCACTTCTTCATAGGCTTCTACCACACCACCTAACCCCTGACGGAAGCGGTCTTTATCCAGCTTTTTGCGGGTAGCTTTATCCCATAAACGGCAACCATCCGGTGAAAACTCATCGCCCAGCACGATTTCACCGTTAAAAACACCAAACTCCAGTTTAAAATCAACCAGCATCATACCGGCTGCATCAAACAGCGCAGCTAATACTTCATTGGCTTTAAAAGTAAGTTGTTTCATTTTTGCCAGCTGCGCTTCCGTTGCCCAGTTAAAGGACACCGCCAATGACTCATTCACCATAGGATCATGCAGCGCATCGTTTTTCAGGAACAGTTCAAAGGTTGGTGGCGTTAGCGCCATACCTTCAGTTACCCCCAGACGACGCACTAAAGAGCCGGCAGCAAAGTTGCGCACTACGCATTCAACCGGGATCATCTTAAGCTTTTTTACCAGCACTTCATCGTCAGACAGCAGCTGTTCTACCTGGGTAGGAATACCCGCCGCCTGCAATTTTTGCATAATAAAATAGTTAAACTTGTTGTTAATCATCCCTTTGCGGTCAAGCTGTTCAATACGCTCACCATCAAAAGCTGAAGTATCATTACGAAAGTGTAACACCAGCAAGTTGTCATCTGTTGTGTTGTATACCGTCTTAGCCTTACCACGGTATAACTCGGTTGTCTTCTGAACCATTCTAAAACTCCAGCCGCGCAGCGAAAAATTCAGCCGCAGAGTATAAAGATCTTTGCTCTTTATTCAACTGCGTTTTCTGTTTGCTTTGTAATTAAAGCTCAACCCTTGCCTGCCGTACAGCCTGCACGAACGGCTCATGTAATGTCAGCACCGTTTCGGCGCTCAGCGCTTCGCCATTGCTGTTTTGCATAATAATGGCAGTACCGTTGTCATTACGTTTCAGCACCAGCTGATACTCACCGTCCTGCAACGGCAACTGGATGGGTGCATCTTTACCCCAAATACTACTCCAGAAGCTCTGAGTCGGTTTTTCGTAAGTCAGATAATAGGTAAACGCCGAGCGGTTCATATCGGTTACCGTTAAATTTAATGCCGTGAATACTGCTTCAAGTTGCGACCACACCACATCAACTGACTGGCTACTTAATAAGGCAGCGTTACCGTCCTTATCTAACCCTGGCTCGACAGAAACGTCAGGTGCTTTGGCCCTGTTTGCCAGAGCAATTGCAATTTCCTCTTTGCCAACCCGGTCAATAATCTGGTTGAGCAAGGCAACTTCCTGACGATGCGCTTCGCGGCCAGCCAGTTTTTTTTCGGCAACAAAATGTTCATGCTCAAGCATAGTTACCGTTAAACTGGCAGAGCGGCCATGCGGGCGTGGCTCGAATAATAATTTAAAACGCGCCTGCTCGGTTGCTGAGGCTGATTTCCAAAACCAAAAGCCGGTTTCATCTGAACGCGTTATCCAGCCGGTAGTATATTCCAGCCCTTTCTCGTCAGTTTGCTGCAGGGTTACACCTTTTTCAGCAAATTGGGCGGTTAAGGCCTGCTGTAAAAAAGGAATGAGATCGCCGGTAAAGTCATTACGATCAAACCAGACACGCGCCAGGCGTTCGCCCTCTTCTACCCGGCTGCTGGACGCTGTAGCCAGCACCAGCGATGGTGCTTTTATTTCAACATCAACCCCTGCAGCGTCTGTAGGTGGGATATCGAACTGGCCTGGCCTGGCTGGTTGTTGTAATCCGGCCGGTACTTTAATGCTCTCAAGGCTGCGTTGCTCTGCGCTGGTATCAACCTGACTGCTGTCAAACATGGAACAACCTGCCAGCAACACGCTGACAGCAATACTACTTTTGGCCCAATATTGCACTTAACTACTCCTAATAAATAACGCTATGCATTATGGCAGCTCAATATCAGCCTGCTTTAATGCCTGTTCGATTACCGCCGCATGAATTGGTTCCAGTTGCGTTAAGGGTAACCGCATCATGTCAGAACCTATCAAGCCCATTCTGTGCAAAGCCCACTTGGCTGGAATGGGGTTAGCTTCAATAAATAAATCGTGGTGCAGTGCCTGCAGTTTTTTGTCAATTGCCTCAGCTTCTGTGCGGTTGCCCTGCATAGCGGCCTGACACAAATCAGCCATCAAACGCGGCGCTATATTGGTAGTAACAGAAATAACACCATGGCCACCTTGCAGCATAAATTCAGCTGCCGAAGCATCATCGCCACTTAGCAGCACAAAATCATCTGAACAGTGCTGCTGTAGTTGCGCCAAACGCTGCATTGAACCGGTGGCTTCTTTAATACCAACAATATTTTTTGTTTTTGCCAGCTCAGCTACGGTTTCAGGTAATAAATCCACCCCGGTACGGCCAGGTACGTTGTACAGCAATATCGGTTTATCTGTCGCCTCTGCTACCGCATTAAAATGCAATACCATGCCTTTTTGCATCGGTTTGTTGTAAAACGGCGTTACCGTTAAAAAACCGGCGATGGGCAATTTTGATAACGCTTTAGTGCGCTCTACTGCTTCTGCGGTGGCGTTAGCGCCATTACCGGCAATAACAGCAATAGCACCATTAACCTGCTTGCATACTGCAGCAATAACCTGTAACTGGTCATTAAAAGCAATAGTGGCAGCCTCACCGGTAGTGCCCATTATTACCAGGCCCTGAGTGCCATTTTTCAAATGAAAATCAACCAGCGCACTTAAGCCTGTGTAATCAATTTCGCCCTGAGCCGTCATCGGCGTTATCAGTGCAACCCAGCTTCCTGTAAACATGTAAAGCACAACCCTTTTTACGTTAAGGGCGCCTATGTTAAAGACAGCAGGCAGCAAACACAAGAATGGATCCATGCTTATTGCAACTTGGTACCCAAGGATGAAATATTCCAGCCTTGTGCTACACTGCCGCGCATCGTTTTACTTAGTCTGTTTTATGTTTCTGCCGGGATTTTATTATGTCGCAACAACTTGTTGTCACCGCCATCGGAACCGATCGTACGGGTATTGTCAGTAAACTGGCTCGTCTGGTTACTGACTGCAATTGCAATATTATTGATAGCCGCATGGCTATTTTCGGCGGCGAATTTACCTTTATTATGCTGTTGTCCGGTGATCCTGCGGCTATTAGCCGGATTGAATATTTATTACCCAACCTGGGGCTGGAGCTTGATCTGACTACTATGACAAAACGTACCAGTGCCCATCAGCGCAAGCCGGTAGCTGCACACTATGTGCTCGAATATACCGGGCCGGACCGGGTTGGAACCCTTGGCGCCATTACCGGCCTGTTGGCAAGCCGGCAGGTATACATTGGAGCCCTGCAATCAGAAAGCCGGCCCGGTACTGATAGCAATCAAACCGTAATGCACACGTTGATGACACTGGAGTTACCTGAAGGCGAACAGCCAGAACAGATAAAAGCAGACATTACAGCGTTAATGCAAACAATGAATTTAACCGGCAGTTTTCATGCCCAAACCTGAAATGGAGTGCCTAATGACTTATTTAAGCGCCGGTGCCAACGCGCCTGACTTTACCCTGCAAGACCAACAGAATAATCCGGTACAGTTATCTGCATTGCTAAAACAACAACGGGTATTAGTGTATTTTTACCCCAAAGCGATGACTCCGGGTTGCACGGTACAAGCCTGTGCTTTGCGCGACAGTAAAACAGAGCTGGCAGCCAAAGGCGTAACCGTGGTGGGGATCAGCACAGATGCACCGGCCAAACTGGCGAAGTTTGCGCAGCGTGACCAGTTAAATTTTACCCTGCTTTCGGATGAAGATCATAAAGTTGCTGACGCCTTTGGCGTATGGGGCGAGAAAAAGTTTATGGGCAAAGTGTATGACGGTTTACACCGCATCAGTTTCTTAATTGCTCAGGATGGTAAGGTAGAAAAAGTTTTTGACAACTTTAAAACCAAAGATCACCATCAGGTGGTATTAAATTATTTAGGCTGACCCTGTTAACGATACGCCGTGCCTGCACTGTATTTGGTCTTAATTTTGCCGTAGTGCATGGCGTAACCTGCTATGGTTTTTACAGTTAATTTGTTTTAATCCTTGATTATCCAATCTTTACAGGAGTACCACATGCAAAAACATTTAATGGCAGTGCTTATTGCTCTGGCAATAGTTCCGGCTGCACAGGCCGCTGATCTGACGACAGAAAAAACGCCTGTGACCGTAAACAGTGTAACCTCCGGGCTGAAACACCCCTGGGGTATGGCTTTTTTGCCTGATGGCAAAGTACTGGTTACAGAGCGTAATGGCGGCATGCTAATTGTTGATGCAGAAGGTAACAAAAGCGCGCCGCTGGCGGGTTTACCTGACATTGATGCCCGTGGTCAGGGTGGTTTACTGGATGTAGTACTGTCGCCCGATTTTGCTACCGACAACACGGTATACTTTAGTTTCAGTGAGCCTGGTGCTGATGGCAGTAGCACAGCAGTGGCCCGCGCCAAATTAGGCACCGACAAACTGACAGATGTGAAAGTGATTTTTAGCCAGCAGCCCAAATATAAAAGCAACCACCACTTTGGCAGCCGTCTGGTATTTGATAAAAACGGCGAATTGTTTATTACCACAGGTGATCGCGGCAGCCAGCGTGATCAGGCACAAAAGCTGGACAATCACATAGGTAAAGTGATCCGCATTAATACCGACGGTACACCGGCAAAAGACAACCCTTATATTAAAGACAGCAAGGCCAAGCCGGAAGTCTGGTCTTATGGCCACCGCAATATTCAGGGCGCAGCACTGCACCCGCAAACCGGCGCACTGTGGACACACGAGCACGGCCCTCAGGGCGGCGATGAAATTAATATTGCCCAGCCGACTAAAAATTACGGCTGGCCGCTGATCACTTACGGTGAAGAATATGGCGGCGGCGTAATTGGCAAAACAGAGCAGGATGGCCTTGAGCAACCGTTACACTACTGGGTACCGTCCATAGCACCAAGTGGCCTGATATTTTACACCGCAGATATGTTCGGTGAGTGGAAAAACAATATGCTGGTGGGCTCATTAAAATTTGGTCAACTGGTGCGCCTGGAGCTTGATGGCGATAAAGTAAGCCACGAAGAGCGCATTATGATTGGCCACCGCATCCGTGACGTTGAACAAGGGCCAGATGGTGCAGTTTACTTACTGACTGATAGCTCTGACGGCCAGTTATTACGTTTAACGCCGGCGAAATAATCCAGTGAAAAAAGTAAAATCTACCGCCAGCCTGCCGGCATGGTCAGCGCTGGCGCTGGCTTTGCCATGCCTGTTCAGCCACAGTGTACGCGCTGAAGAAACCGAAGTTATTGTGATCAGTGCCTCAGCACAGCCAGAATCCTGGTTAAACAGCGCCGCCTCGGTAGAGCGTAGCCCGCTGCCTGCGCAAGGTATTATTATCGACAGCGCGCAGATATTTGGTGCCATTAGCGGAGTGCAGGCAGACAGCAGAGCTAATTTTGCCCAGGACACCCGTGTCAGTATCCGTGGTTTTGGCAGTCGCAGCGCTTTTGGCATTCGCGGCCTGCACCTGCAGCAGGATGGTATACCGCTGTCTACGCCTGATGGCCAGGGCCAGCTATCCAGTGTTTTGCTAGACAGCGTAGCACAGGTAGAAGTGCTAAAAGGCCCGCTGGCGGCACTATATGGTAATGCCTCTGGTGGCGTTATATCACTGTATAGCCGCACACCGGTGCAAAACGCGGTGACGGCCAGTGTGGCAGGCAGTGAGCAGCACCGGCAGTATCAGCTGCAGGCCGACTGGGTAAGTGGTGATCATAGCCTGAGTACAGCAGTTAAGCAGTTTCGCACCGATGGCTACCGGCCGCACTCTGCTGCAGAAAAACAGCAGGCTCAGCTGCTGTACAAAACGCTGCTGGCTAATAGTGTCAACCTTAGCGCCCGGCTGGATTACGCCAGAGATCCTAGCCTGCAAGACCCACTGGGTATTACACTTAGCGCCTGGCAGCAGAACCCACAGCAAACAGATAGCGCAGCTGAGCAGTTTGATACAGAAAAAAACAGCCGGCACCGCCAGCTTAGTCTGAGTTTATCGGCCTATGATGACCCGGATCGCTGGCAGTTGGGTAGCTGGCTTGGTGACCGGCAGGTAAACCAACGTCTGGCCTTTACCGGCAGCGCGCTATCGTCTGCCGGTGGCGAAGTGGTGTTGCAACGCCAGTTTAAGGGTATCAATGGCAGCTATCGCTTGCTGCACGGCGATACCTACAGCATACGCGCCGGCGGCAGCCTGGTACAGAGTGACGACGAACGCCTGGGCTTTGTTAATGACTTTGGCCAGCGTGGCGACCTGCGCCGTGACCAGACCGACAGTGCCAATAATACTGATGCGTTTGTCCGCTTTAACTGGCAACCGGCAGCATTGTGGCAGGTTCAGGGTGGCTGGCGTTACAGCGAGTTAAAACTCAGCATTGCCGACCGCTTTATTTTGCCACAAAACCCTGACGACAGCGGCGTTAAACAATTTTACAACGACGCCTTTGCGCTGGGTTTAAGCTATCGCATTGCAGCGGGTTTTAGCTGGTTTGTTAGCGCTGGTACCGGCTTTGAAAGCCCCACTCTGGCGGAAATTGCTTATCAGACAGATGATACCGGCGTGAATCTGGCGCTAAACGCCAGCACCAACCAACAATGGGAAAGCGGCTTTAAATGGTTAAGTGACGGCTTAAGCGCCAGCCTGAGCTACTTTAACGTTGACAGTAAAAATGAGCTGTTAGTTGACAGCAACACTGGCGGTAGAACCAGTTACCGTAATGCCGCCAAAACAGAGCGCCACGGCGCTGAGTTGCAACTTAACTGGCAAACTAATGCTTACTTGCGCCAGCAACTGACAGCCAGTTATCTGTCGGCAAAGTTTGCAGATGCCGGGCTTGATGGCAAACGCTTACCAGGCATAGCCGACAGCCAGCTGCACTGGCAACTAGCCCTGCAGCCGTGGCAAGACAGCACTGAATTTGCCCTGCACAGCCAGTATCGCAGTAAAGTGTATATTGATGATACCAACAGTAACAGTGCGCCCTCAGCGCTGACATTTTCACTTAGTGCACGCCATAGCCAGCAATGGCAACAGCTTAATCTGGCTTACTGGCTGGTACTGGATAATGTCAGTGATAAAGATTACGTTGGCTCTGTTATTGTAAACCAGAGCAATGGCCGCGCCATTGAACCGGCACCGGGCCGTCAGCTCAGTGCCGGTATCAGCGTCGGTTATAACTGGTAACCTTATGCTAATCGGGCGGCTCCTAATCGGTCGGCTCAGAGTATGGATGTACTCTGGTCGACCAGGCATTCACAGTAGCTTTAACCAAGGAGGCCAGCGGAATGGCAAAGAAAATACCCCAAAAGCCAAACAGACCGCCAAAAAACAGCACGGCAATAATAATAAATACCGGGTTTAAATCTACCGCTTCAGAAAACAGCAACGGCACCAGTAAATTGCCATCCAGCGCCTGGATAATGCCATATGCCAGCATCAGATAACCAAACTCGGCTGTTGGGCCCCACTGAAAAAATGCCACCAATGCTACCGGCAAGGTTACTACCGCTGCACCGACATAGGGAATTAACACTGACAACCCCACCAGCACACCCAGTAACAACGGATAGTTCAGCCCAAACAGCGCAAACACGGCATAGCTAACCGTACCGACAATCAGGATTTCAAGAATTTTGCCCCGGATATAGTTCATAATTTGGGTATTCATTTCATGCCATACCTGGGTAATAAGCTTGCGCTCTGTTGGCAGCCACTGGGCAAAACTGGCAGTTAACTGAGCCTTATCTTTAAGCATAAAAAATACCATTAGCGGCACCAATACCAGATAAATCAACAGCGCCACTAAATCCACAATCGAAGCCAGCGACAACTCCAGCATATTACGGCCAAATGCCATCACCCGCTCGTCAACCGAGTGCATTAAAATATTAACTTGTTCAACACTGACAATACCGGGGAAGTTTTCAGGCAGCTCAAGCATATAAGCCCGGCCCTGCTCTATCATCTGGGGTAAATCGCGCAGTAAATTACGCCCCTGATACCAGAAAATGGGAATAATCCACATCAGAGTCAGTGTAGCCAGGCCGACAAAACCCGCTACCACCGCTATTGTACTGACACCACGTGACAAGCCTAATCTGCTAAGCCGTACGACCGGCCATTCCAGCAAATAAGCGAACGCGATGGCCACCAATACCGGCGCTAAAATGCCGCTTAGCCAGTAAATAGCCATAAAACCAATCAGTAATAACAGGAACAACGTAACAACCTGAGGATCAGAAAACTTATTGGCGTACCACTTCTTCAGCCAGTCGAGCATATTATTACTCCGTGTTACAGGGGGTTAAACGATTGCAGCAGTATTTTGAGTATACCGGAGATCACAGATAATTTGGCAGTTAACACGCTGAGCTGACAAAATATATGGTAAATTAGCACAACACAAACACTGGAACTAATCAGCAAAATAGCAGACAAAGTCTGCATTGTTGATCTGACACACAGAAGAGCCCGGGCGTTGTTATCATGAAATTTTCAGCAGTAATCAACTCTTTAACATCCTGCCTGTTTGCAGCCAGCCTGATTAGCTCAGTGTGCGCTGCCAGTAGCTTGCCGGATTTGGGTGGTAATGGCTTTAGCGTCATTACACCTGATAAGGAAAAACAGCTTGGCGATGTGATGATGCGCCAAACCCGCGGCAGTTTGCCTATGGTGTACGATCCGCTGCTTGACGAATATATCAACTCTCTGGGTAACCGTCTGGTAGCACGGGCAAACGACGTGCGTTTTCCGTTTAAATTTTACTGGGTGCAAGACAAAAATATCAACGCCTTTGCCACCTTAGGTGGCAATATCGCTTCGCATACCGGTACCCTGGCCATCGCGGATAGCGAAAGTGAGTTTGCCTCTGTTATGGCGCACGAAATTGCCCACGTAACCCAGCGCCATATTGCCCGGTTTGTGGAAGCACAAAGCCAGAAAGCGCCATTAACACTGGCCGGTGTGTTAGGCGCTATCGTGCTGGCCACCGTTAACCCGGAAGCTGGTATGGCCGCAATGATGGCAACTCAGGGCGCAGCGCAGCAAAGTGCAATAAACTTTACCCGCAGCAACGAGCAGGAAGCCGATCGCATTGGCATGCAGGTTATGGCAGATGCCGGCTTTGACCCTTATGCTGTGCCTAACTTTTTCCGTAAGCTGACAGAACAAAACCGTTTTATCAGTCAGCAGCTGTCTTTTCTACAAACCCACCCATTATCGCAAAACCGGGTAAGTGACACGCGGATGCGGGCCGAACAATTTCCACAACGCTTTATTCCTGACAGCCAGGATTTTACCCTGAGCAAAGCCAGGGTATTGGCGCGTTATCAGTACAATAAAAAAGATGCAGAGCAGGTGTTTCGTAAAAAGCTGGGCGAACCCGGTGGTAATACCAAGGCAAACCAATACGGCCTGGCTATCACCTTGCTCGATACCGGCAAATTGGACCAAGCCCGCAAACTGATCGAACAGTTACTGGAAAAAGACGAGCATAACTTGTACTACATTGATGTTTATACTGACATTTTACTTGAGCAAAAAGAGTACCAGCTTTGTCTTGAGATGCTTGAACAGCAATATCTGTTAAGACCAAATAATCAGGTGGTTACATTAAACTACGCCAATGCGGCGATGAAATCCGGCGGCCATCATCTGGCAATTCATTTGTTGAAAAGCCTGCTGTTTTACAAAAACGACAACATACTGGCCTACGATTTACTGGCAGATGCCTACAAAGCCTTAGGGGATTTTGGCAAATATTATGAGGCCAAAGCCGATTTAGCTTATCAGTTGGCCAACTATCCCAAAGCCATTGATGATCTTAATGAAGCGCTAAATCATCTTAAGCCGGAGCAAAAGCTGGAAAACCGCCGGCTCGAAGCAAAGAAAAAACAATTACAGGCCGAATTTAACCGCCTGCAGCGTATGTAACGCTCAGGCCCTGCCGTAACAGGAATACACCCATGATAAAAATTTTGCATAACCCGCGCTGCTCAAAAAGCCGCGAAGCGCTGGCTCTGCTGCAACAACAAGCACAGCCGGTTGAGGTAGTTGAGTATTTAAAAAATCCACTGACAGCGAACGAGCTGACAACCTTATTAGGCATGCTGGGTATACCGGCACGCCAGTTGCTGCGCAGTAAAGAAGACGAATACAAACAACTGGGGCTGGACAATATGGCCCTGAGCGAGCAGCAGCTGATTGAAGCAATGGTGCAACAGCCCAAACTGATGGAGCGACCGGTGATTATTAACGGTAATAAAGCCGTTATTGGCCGGCCGGCCAGCAATATTCTGTCGTTGTTATCATGAGCTGCCGCGTACTGATTTTATATTATTCACGCCACGGTGCAGTGGCGGCGCTGGCAGACAAAATTGCTATTGGTGTACAGCAAAGTGGCGCCGAAGCGCTGGTGCGGTGTGTTCCGCCACTGGACAAACAACACGCCAGCCGCCATGCCGTAGTTGATATTAAAGAGCTTGCCAGCTGTGACGGCCTGGCTTTTGGCAGCCCGGTGCGGTTTGGCAATATGGTAGCTGATGCCAAAGCATTCTGGGACAACACCACCAGTATCTGGCTTAAAGGTGAGTTAATTGACAAACCTGCCGGTGTGTTTACGTCGTCAGGCAGTATGCATGGCGGTAATGAAGCCACCCTGCTTAGCATGAGCCTGCCGCTGCTGCATCATGGTATGCTGCTAACGGGTATTCCCTACAGCGAGCCAGAGTTACATCAGACGCAAACCGGCGGCACTCCTTACGGCCCAACGCATGTCAGTGGCCACCATGCTGATGATAAACTCAGCGTTGATGAACAGCGGCTGGCCATTGCCTTTGGTAAACGGCTGGCTACATTAAGCCTGCAATTAAAACAACACAGGTTATAAATTATGCAACCAGGCAGTACTGCGCCGATGTCGGTTAAAACAACACGTTACTTATTAATGGGCCGCATTGGTTTTTTTGGTTTGTGGTTATTACAACCGCTGTGGATTTTATGGCTGGCACCGCCACAAATGGGTAATGCCTATGTATTACTTGCTTTACTCTGGCTGCCGCTGTGGCTGCCATTGTATGGCATTGTCAAAGGCCATGCTTATACCATGGCCTGGGCCAACTTTATTGTGATGATTTATTTTTTGCATAGCCTGACTAACCTTTGGGTAAGCAGCGGTATGCATCAGCTATTGTCAGTAGTGGAACTGGTACTGGCCAGCCTGATGTTTGTTGGTTGTACTTACTATGCCCGCCACCGTGGCCAGGAGCTTGGGCTAAAAATACCGAAGCTGAAAGACGACCCCAGACGTTAATGCTCTAACGGCCGCCCCATATAAAACGCCAGCCGTTGCTCAATAAAGCCGCTGGCGGTTATCTGCTGCAGCGTATCGTACAGCAACTGCGCATTTTCCGGGTTATGCCGGCTTAAGCCGCAATATACTGTTGGTGCTTTTGACCATAACGGATCCGCACTAAAGCTCTGATCATCCAGTGTTTTGACAAAAAAATGGTAAGACAAATCAACTGTCATCACCACATCAAGTCGCCCTTGTTTTAAGCGTAATAAATTGCTTTCTAACGAGTGGGCATCATCACGGATCACATCACCACTTTGAAATACCTGCTCCAGCTCCGGGTAGGTAAAACCACGTGTAGTCCCGACTCTTTTGCCTGCCAGATGTTGGATGGCAGTAATCGGCTCGCTTTCGCGGCGGCGCACCAGCAGTTGCCGGGTACTAAATAGTGCTGTGCTCCACAGCAGCTTATCAGGTTCATTTACCCAGTCTGGGTTTAAAAAACAGGCAATTTCAGCCTGCCCCTCAATCAGCCAGGGCTCAACTCTGGCCCGGGGTAAATTTATATATTGTACTGTGCGGTTAATACGCAGGCCCAACTCGTCAATAATATCTTTGCTCAGGCCTGCTTGCAGTTCGTTGTCGGCATTAAAAATTGCATAAGGAGCAGTATTGGTTTCACTGACAATGGCAGAAAGCGGCGCTTTATCAGGCCATGCTGTAGCAGCATAAAACAGCAGAATCAGTAACAATGCAGCTATTGGCATTAGCTTAACTCCCCGGGCAGGCTGTTACTGGCTTCTGCGTTAGTTTTTAACTTAATTTGTTGGTTGCAAATACAGCCTAGTCGCTTTCTTCCAGCCATTCCACTTTTTCTATCTGGCTGAAGCGGCTGCTTATTTTATGCGCTGACGTATGGATCTGTTTTACGTCAGTCGCGGCCTGATCAATATGCTTAGCCAGGTTATCAAAGCGGCCACGGAAGCGATCAAAGTCTTCTGCCAGCTTAACCAGGTGCTCCTGAATTAAATGGATCTGGCGGCGGGTGGCGTCATCTTTTAATACACTGCGGGCCGTGGTGAGCACGGCCATTAACGTGGTTGGCGAGGTTAGCCATACCCGGCGCCGGTAAGCTTCCTCTACAATATCAGCATGGTAAGCATGCAACTCAGCAAAAATGGCCTCGGCGGGTAAAAACATTATCGCGCCATCTGAGGTTTCGTTGGCAATAATGTATTTATCGGCAATATCGTTAATATGCTTTTTAATATCGAGCTTAAACTGGCGCTGCGCCAGCTTACGCTCTTCCGGGCCAAATTGCGGATCGGTCATCTTTTTATAGCTTTCCAGCGGAAACTTGGCATCGATAACAATGTTGCCACTGGGCTTGGGTAAAAACAGCACACAATCGGCAATACGGCCATTACTTAAAGTATGTTGTAGTGAAAAATGCTGTTCGGGCATCACATTGCGGATCAGCGCGGTTAACTGCACTTCGCCAAAAGCACCGCGGGAGCGCTTATCAGCCAATACCTCCTGCAGGCTGACAACGTTAGTAGATAGCTCGGTAATTTTTTTCTGGGCATCATCAATCAATGCTAACCGTTTAACGATATCGGTAAAGGTTTGGTTCGTTTTTTCAAAGCCTTCACTTAAACGCCGCTCTACCTGACCGGCAATGTCTTTTAAGCGCTGATCAATGCTTTGTGTTAATTGCTTTACCTGCTCAGCCAGCATAATTGCTTGTTGCTGCAGGTTTTTGCTTAGTTCAAAACGGGCTGATTGCTGGGTGTCAGTTATTTTTTGCAATACCTGCAGTAAATGCTCTTGCTGCTGATGTTGTAAATGCTGGCGCTGCAAATGCTGCTGTTCCAGCAACTGCTGCTGAAACTGCCCCTGCTGTTGCACCAGTTCGAGCTTATGCTGGGCCAGCTGCTCTGCCAGGTCACTGCCCGGCGCACGGCGCAATAATAACAGCAGCAATAGCACGATATTCAGTGCCAGCACCGCTGTTATCAGATAAATCCAGTGTTGTAATGTCATAAAACCTCTGCTGTGGCCAAACCATTGCCGCTCATGTTACGTATAACAGGCAACTATACAACTTTATCAGCAGCACTATGAAAGAACTGGCATTATTTCCGCTAAACAGTTTTATCTTACCTGAGGGCCGCATGCGCTTGCGCGTGTTTGAGCGCCGCTATGTGCGGTTAGTCAGCGAAGCCAGTGCCGGTAAACGCGATTTTGCCCTGGCGCAAATTAACCCTTATGTCAGCGGGCAACATGCTGATCGTATTTTGCCACTGGCAACACGGGTAAAAATTGAAGATTTTGAGCAATTAGAAGATGGCTTGCTGGGCATCACCATTACCGGTATTGAGCGGGTAAAGATTGCCCGCCGCTGGCAGGAGCCTGATCAGTTACACGTTGCGATGACAGAACCGTTGGCGAATTGGGCCACCGCAGATGTCAATGCTGAATACACGCCGCTTATCAGGCAACTGCAAAAACTGCTGCAAGAGTACCCGGCATTAAACCAGCTTTACCCAACGCCTAAATATACTGACGCGGCCTGGCTGGCCTCACGCTGGCTGGAGCTTATTCCTATGCAACCGGCACTTAAGCAAAAGCTGGCGCAGGAAAACAGCCCGGCACCTTGTCTGGACAGCTTACAGGCCTGGTTGTCGCATCAGGCCTGAGCGTTGCGCACCCGCTGATAAGCAGCTTGTTCGTCGTCAGTTAGCAAGGCAACCAGTTGCCAGATGCCTTGCTGTGATTGCAGTGTATAAGAGGTGTGGCAGGTAAATAGCACCTGTTCGTCCTTGCCATAAAAATACCAGTACAGGCTGACAAACCTTAAACTTTCTGACAACCTGACCTGGCTTTGTAAACGAAAGTCTGCCCGTGCCACCCCTACCTGACGATACTGCTCAAATTGCTGTTCAAAATACTGCCGCAGGCTTTCGGGCTCAGAAAACATTATTTTGCTTTCGTCAGCTAATAGCAGGCAAGGTAATGAGACCAACTCCAGTAAGGGCGGTAACTGATATCGGGAATAGGCGTCGGCATAACGCTGAAAAAACGGCTCAATATTTTGTGGCATTTAGCTGATCCCTAAATATTTATGCACCTGCACACTAAGCCGCCAGTTATGTTTTTTACACATAGCTATTGCCAGTTCGGTTGCCCGGCGCTGCTGACTGATCGGCTGCAGATAAATCAGCTTAGCTTTAGTATCAGTATGTTGCAATAACTGCAACAGTTCATCGACATGTTTTTCCATCGCAACCGGATGTTTAATCTCGTTGGCTCTGTCCAGCGCGCTTTGCAAAACCTTGTAGCCCCCAGCCATATTCACCTTGGGTGATACGGTAACCCAGGTTTGCGCTGGTGCTTTAATGGTAAAAGTACCACTGGTTTCAATTTGCGTACTGTAGCCATTTTGGTGCAGCAGTTCGCACAGGGGGTTAAGATCATACATGCATGGCTCACCACCGGTGATCACCACATGCTTCGCCTGATAGCCTTCTTGAATAAACCGCGCCAGTAACTCTGCCGCGGTAACTTGTGCCCAATGCTCTGTCTCGGCCGTTTTAATTACAATATCGCCCAGCGGCATTGCCAGTTCGTCTTTAATATCCCAGGTGTGCTTAGTGTCGCACCAGCTGCATCCCACCGGGCAGCCCTGCAACCGGATAAAAATGGCTGCTGCGCCGGTAAAACTGCCCTCGCCCTGAATGGTTTCAAAAACCTCGTTAACTTTATACACTCTGTGCTTTGCCCTTTAGCCTGTGGCTGAATTACAGTACAATGCGCGCCCGGCTTCAGGGCCGGCAGCATTAATTGAAAATTTAAGCCGTATTATACAAGAGAGAGCCTGCTATGCCGAACAAAGTTGTGGTGATTTACTCCGGAGGGATGGATTCCTTCACTGTGTTACACAAAGCCGTGCAGGCCGGCCATGATGTGTACGCCTTGTCTTTTAATTATGGCCAGCGCCATGTAAAAGAGCTGCAGTGTGCCGCACAGGTGTGTCAGGAGCTGGGTATCAAACATAAAATTGTTGATATCTCCGCTATTAACCAGCTTTTAGCCGGTTCGTCGTTAACCGATGATATTGATATTCCGGAAGGCCATTACGCAGCTGATAATATGAAGTCTACCGTGGTACCCAACCGCAATATGATTTTACTGTCACTGGCGGTAGGTTACGCGGTATCGCTGGGCGCATCGCAGGTGTATTACGGTGCGCACTCGGGTGATCATTTTATATACCCCGATTGCAGGCCGGAATTTGTGCAAAAAATGCATGATGTTTGCCAAATAGCTAACTACGAACCGGTCGATATTATCAGCCCTTATCTGGCGCAAACCAAAATAGAGATCCTTGCCGATGGCCTGGCCATGGGGCTGGATTACAGCAAAACCTGGACCTGCTACAACGGCCGCGAAAAAGCCTGTGGTAAATGTGGTTCTTGTCAGGAGCGGTTAGAAGCCTTTACGCTGAATAACGTCACAGATCCGCTGCCGTATGAGCAAAACCTGAGCTAATACCACGCAACTGGTTATAACATATAGAAAAGCGGCCTTGTTGCCGCTTTTGTTGTCTCTATAATGGCGTAAAATTGAATTATGGCGCTATTTTATGTTGGCTTTCTGGTTTGCAATTCCGTTTTGGCAAAGAGTGCTGGGAGCCCTGTTATTGGGTGTCACTACCGGTGTCCTACTGGGTGAAACGGCTACCGTCTTTAAACCGTTAGGCACCTTATTTATTAATGCCATTCGTATGCTGGTGGTGCCGCTGGTATTTTTTGCCCTGATCAGCAGCATTACTTCACTGGCCGACAACGGCAAAATGCAGCGGCTGGCATTTAAAACCGTGGGGTTATTTTTACTGACCGCCTTTATTGCCAGTTTAATTGGCTTAACGGTAGGTTCGCTGGTGAACTGGGGCGATGCCGTACAATTAACCGCTGCAGAGATAAAACCGCGCGACATTCCACCAGTAGCCGATGTACTAACCAACCTTATTCCTACCAACCCGCTGGCCGCTATGGTAAACGGTAATATTCTGCAAATTATCGTTTTTGCTGCCTTAGTGGGTATCGCCATTAATAAAATTGGCGAAAAAGCCGCACCGATGAAAAAAGTGCTGCTGTCCGGTGCTGATATTATGTATCAGATCACCCGTATGGTGCTGGAGTTAACCCCGCTTGGCGTATTTGGTTTAATGGCCTGGGTAGTGGGTAATTATGGCCTGGACACTTTGTTACCGCTGGGCAAATTTATTCTGGCCATTTATCTGGCCTGTACTATCCATATTGTATTTACCTATGGCGGCCTGGTTAAGCTGTTTGGTGGTATGCGCGTACGTGATTACTTTAAAGCCATTTTACCGGCGCAATTAGTAGCCTACAGCAGCGCCAGCAGCTACGGCACCCTGCCGGTAAGCCATAAAGTGGTAACCGAAAACTTAGGTGTATCAAAAGATTATGCCAGCTTTGTACTGCCACTGGGCGCTACCATTAATATGGACGGCTGTGGCGGTATTTACCCGGCCATAGCAGCCATTTTTATTGCCCATCTGTATGGTATAGACCTGACAACAGTCGATTATTTACTGATTGCCGGCACAGCAACACTGGCCTCAGTCGGTACTGCCGGCGTACCGGGTACTGCTATGGTCATGCTAACAGTAACCTTAAGTGTGGTGGGTTTACCGATTGAAGGCATCGCTTTTATTGCTGCGGTAGACAGGATTATCGATATGATGCGCACCGCCACCAATGTAACAGGCGATACCATGGTGGCGCTGGTGATTGGCCGCTCGGAAGGTTTGGTACAAACTCCCGCAGAGCCGACACAACAAAATACTGCAGTAGTATCTTAAATGATGCTACTGCAGTGCTTATTACGCTGCGCTAAACAAACTTTGGTGCAGCTGTTTTACCACTGCCGGGGCATCGGCATCCTGCACTAAAAAGCACAGGTTATGTTTAGAGGCGCCATGGCAGATCAGCCGCATATTAATACGCTCCAGCGTATTAAATAAATCGCCGGTCACGCCTTTGCTGCTGTGCAGATGGTTGCCAATCACGGCAATCAGGCTTAACCCCTGCTCCACAGACACCTCACAAAAACTGCGCAGCTCTGCCAGTGCCGGCTCTATCGACGCACTAAAAGCACTGCTCATACCGCCTTCATCTAACGTTAGCGCGACGCTGATTTCAGAAGTTGTCACTAAATCGACCGAAATCTGGTGCCGGCTTAAAATATCAAACACCCGGGTTAAAAAACCGGCAGCGTGCAGCATAGCCGGACTTTTTACGGTGATCAGCGTTTGGGCTTTTCGAAGTGCAATCGCACGATACGGCGGGCGCTCTTTAACTTCTTTGGCTATCCAGGTGCCGCCGGCTTGTGGCTCGCGGCTGGAGCCGACAAACACACCAATATTACGCCGCATTGCCGGTATCAGCGTTGCCGGGTGTAGTACTTTGGCACCAAAGGTGGCCATTTCGGCGGCTTCATCAAAGCTGATTTCTTTAATGCAGCGCGCCTGATCGGTTAAGCGCGGATCGGTAGTAAAAATACCGACCACGTCGGTCCATATTTGTACCACAGCAGCATTTAGTGCTTCACCCAATAAAGCTGCACTGTAATCGGAACCGCCACGGCCAAGCGTAGTAGTCTGGCCGATATCATCAGCGCCAATAAAGCCCTGGGTAACTACTACGTTATCCGCCAGCAAGGGCTGTAACTGAATTGCACACAACTCACTGATTTGCGTAATTTGTGGCTCGCCTTTACCAAAGCGGCTGTCGGTGCGCATTACCCGGCGGGCATCAAAGCATAAACCTGCGGCACCACGCTCACGTAGCACCTGAGCAAACAGCACTGAGCTTAAGCGCTCACCGAAAGATTGAATTTCGTCTTTATGCGCACCGCTGTATACCGCGCCGCCCTGCTCTATCAGCTCCTTTAGTGCCGACAGCAGCTGATCAATATCGGCTGCTACGGTATCGGGCTGCTGCAAACGGTTTAATACCGCCAGCGTAATACGCTCGATACCCTGATAACAGGCATAGCGCTCGGTAACATCGGTATGTTTGGTAATATCAACTAACAGGTTAGTGACGCCGGAACTGGCGCTAACCACCACTAAACGGATAGCCGGTTCAGCCAGAATAATGTCAGCACAACGCGACATAGCATCGAAGTCTGCGACACTGGTGCCGCCGAATTTTGCAACAATAAGTTTGGACAAGGGTGCCTCTCCTTATAAAACATAATAAGCAGAGCATGGCATTTGCTAACAGCAAAACGAGAATGGCACAGATTGCTTCTGTAATTTCTGTAAACTGTAGTTAACAAAGGCCAGAAGCTCTCCACCGAAATTCAGGTGACAGTCGCAAGGATTCAGCCTTAACGACCGAAAAGTGCAGCTCTATAACTGCGCTTTTCTCGGCGTTAGTCCCCCTTATTCAGGCTGCGATGTATAGACATCTGTCCTGAACTACCTGGCTAACGCGCCTCTTCTGGTCTATCAGATATGATTGACGGGCGACACCTTACCTTGTTTTGACTGAACAGGCAATAGCCTTTTAGCCGTCTAAAAAATAGTTACTCAGGTAACGCCCGCTGTCGTCTCTGCCAGCGCTTATAACTACGCGCTATGGTAGCGGTTTAAACTGAACAAATCCTTAGCCGAAGTGAAATAAAGCAGTAAAATAATTTAGTGCTGCCGGTTAATGTTACGCAGCTGTGCCATAAATTCATCCATATCGGTTTCTGATTTCGCATCGCTGTGCCATTTGTTATGAAATCCCAAGGTTAACTGCACCTTGCCATTGCTAAAATACACCTCGTAACCATCAAAGCCGGAATTTACCGTCACGCCTTCGAGCTCAAAACCTGCGCCAAGCTCGTTGTTAATCGCTTTGCCGTGTTTTTCAATTTTACTAAACACGCTGAATAAAAATTTAGCATCCAGTTCATTTTGCATCTGTAGTTTGCTCCTGTCTGTGTTGGCTAAAGAGTAACACCGGTTTGCAGCCAATACGCACAAAGGTTATAGTCCGGCGGTCTTATAAGGAGAAATATATGTACAAGACTCTGATTACAACCACTATTGCCCTGACATTTTCTGCCGCTATTTCGGCTAATATCGTTCAGCCGGCGCCACTGGTATCCATAACCAGCCACGATGCTTACTTCGACAACCTGCGCGCCCACTGTGGTAAAGCCTATGAAGGCAAAGTCAGCATTGATAATCCACAAAGTGGTGGCTTTGAAGGCCGCTTAGTAATGCATGTGCGTAATTGTACAGACACTCAATTACAAATTCCGTTTCATGTGGGTGATGATCACTCCCGCACCTGGATTATTACCAAAACCGGCTCAGGCCTGAGTTTAAAGCATGATCACCGCAAAAAAGACGGCAGCCATGATGTCTCTACCATGTACGGCGGGCACACTACAGATGCCGGCTGGGCGAATGTGCAAAGCTTTCCGGCCGATCAGTATTCAAAAGAGCTGTTCTCGCGTTTAGGTAACCCGCAGTCAAATACCAATATCTGGCAAATGTATATTTACCCGCAAACCTTTAGCTACCGCCTGATCCGCGAAGGCCGCGAGTTCCGGGTAGATTTTGATTTAACCAAACCGGTTGCCCTGCCGCCAACGCCATGGGGCTATAAAGACTAATCCCCCGGCACAGGCGACCGGTAAACTGGTCGCCTGATTTCAGTTACGCTAAGATAAACTGATTTTGCCCAACTGGCGCCGCCACAGCGTGTCAGGTAAAGCAGCAAACAACAATAAAAAAACACGGAGCCACTATGATTATCCTTTCCCGCTTTAGCGCACTTGCTACTGCGCTGACAGCCCTGGCGGTATTAACCGCCTGCTCAGAGCAACCGGCCAGTGAAAAAACAGCAGATGTCAGCCCTACAACAAGCCAAACTGCAACTAAAAGCTCTGAATTACAGTTTAGCGAAGTCAACCCGCGTTTAGGTGAATACATTAAAACACTGTCAGCGGATGAATTTCAGGGCCGCGCGCCGGCGACAAAAGGCGAAGAGTTAACCGTTGCCTTTTTAGAAGATAACTTTCGCCGCATCGGTTTAAAACCTATTGATGGCGACAGCTATAAACAGCCGGTATCACTGGTGCAGATTGACCCGGTTCAGGTATCAGCCATGACACTAAAAGGCGATAAGTTACCGGCGCAGTTTAACTATCGTGACGATATGACAGCCTGGACCACCCAGGTAACCGAACAGGTTGAAGTAACCGACAGCGAAATGGTGTTTGTCGGCTACGGTATTGTCGCGCCGGAATACGGCTGGAACGACTACGAAGGTTTGGACGTAACAGGCAAAACTGTGGTGATGTTTGTTAACGATCCAGGCTTTGCTACCCAGGACCCGGCATTATTTAACGGCAATGCCATGACCTACTACGGCCGCTGGACCTACAAATTTGAAGAAGCTGCCCGCCAGGGTGCCGCTATGGCACTAATTATTCATGAAACCGCACCGGCCAGTTATGGTTGGGGCGTGGTAGCCCATGGTTCGCCGATTAAATTTGATTTAATCAACGAAAACAAAAATATGGATCGCGCCAAAGTAGAAGGCTGGGTAACCACTGAAGCCGCCGAAAAGCTGTTTGCTAATATCGGCACCGATCTGGCCAGCATGCATAAAAAAGCCCTGCAAAAAGATTTTGCACCTGTCGCACTTAATGCAACCGCTTCTGTCAGTGTACAAAATAACCTGCGCGAACTGGTTTCCAGCAATGTGGTGGGCTATATCGAAGGCAGCAAATATCCGGATGAATATGTGCTGTATATGGCGCATTGGGATCACCTGGGCATGGACTTCTCTAACCCGAAAAACAAAGTATTTAATGGCGCTCAGGATAATGCGTCCGGTACCGGCGGCTTGCTGGCGCTGGCTGAATACTTTACCCAGCAACCTAAGCCAGAGCGCTCGGTCGTGTTTGTCGCGGTAACCGCCGAAGAGCGCGGCTTGCTAGGTTCTGCCTGGTATGCCGCTAACCCGGTATTCCCACTGGAGAAAACCGTGGTGGGCATTAATATGGACGTAATGAACGTTTATGGCCCGATGAAAGATATGGTGATTGTTGGCCTGGGTAATAACAACGCTGAAGATATCCTCATTAAGTACACCGAACAGCAAGGCCGTTATGCCGTGCGCGAACATAACCCGGAAGCCGGTATCGCGTATCGCTCAGATCACTTTAATTTGTCGAAAAAAGGCGTGCCAATCCTTTACGCAAAAGGCGGTAACGACCACTTTGAAAATGGTGCAGAATGGGGTAAAGCCCAGCGCGCAGAATACAATACCTGCTGTTACCACAAGGTAAACGACGAGTGGAACGACGACTGGGATTTACGCGGTGCGCAGCAAGACTTATTCCTGTTTTATCAGGTTGGCAACGAGTTGGCTAACAGCCGCCAATGGCCAAACTGGAATCAGGGCAACGAATTTAAGGCAATACGCGATGCCTCAGCCGATGCCCGCAAGTAAAAATACCCGCTGATACCAGGGCAGCCCAGGCTGCCCTTTTTTATTGCTGCTATTTTTATCCCACAGCTGCATAGAGATAACCCAGCCCAACTGATATATTCATAATCTATTCAGTAAGTTCAGCTTACTGTCGGTTCAATTGACTAAAGGATCATACCCATGCGCTGGTGGCATAAAACGCTGCTTACAGGCTTAGTGCTCATGCTGCTGTTACTGGCTACGGGTTACTGGTACCTGCAAAAAACGCTGGCCGCTCTGCCCGTGCAAAACCTGCATTATGACGTTAAAGCCCTGTCGCTGCGCCAACTGCAGCTAAGCCATGTCAGCTTCAACATTGCCGCAGCCAATGTGCATGTGCAGCTGAATGACGTGGCACTTAGCTGGCAGTTTCCGGCCTGGTTTAGTCTGGCACTTGATCATGTGCATTTGGGTAGCGGCAATATAACCCTTACCAATTGGCCACCGCCTGATAGCAGTGCAGAAGAGGTACCACAGCCTGCTTTTAGCTTGCCAGAAAACTGGCAACTGCCAGCCATATTGCCAGGCAGCGTTTCGCTGCAACAGCTTGGTATTCACCTGCCCTGCGGCCAGAACCGCTGCAGTTATCAGCTGCAGGCCGAGCTGAGCATTGTGCAGCAAAAACTGCAGTACCAACTTACTGTTGCTGATGCTGCCATTGCCGACGCTACCAGCAGCGATATAGTGCGGCTAAAACTGAGCGGCGATTATCAGACTATACAAAACCTGCCACTGCTTAATGCGCACCTCACGCTGGACGACAGCGCCTGGCTTGAGCTCAGCCAGCAGCTGTCAGCCCAGGGCAATGTTAACGCCAGCGGTGAATTTAAACTGGATATAGCCCCGCCTTCGCCCTGGCTATTGCAACAATTTAAACTGTGGCAAATTGAACTGCCGGTAGATGCTTTAGCCCAGTTTACCGCACCGGTAACAGTGCAAAGTAACTGGCAACTGGCACTGCCGGAACACCTTAGCCTGGCCAGCCTTAGCCAGCAAGCCAGCGGCAGCTGGCAGCTAAGTGCTAACCTGCCCACACCGCTTAGCCTGCCGGGCATAGGCCAGTTACAAGGCACTGTTGTTGCCAAACTGGGCCTTGAGCAAGGCGAGCTGACCCAATATCAGCTAAATAGCCAGCTAACCTTACTAAAACCACAGTTGTCAGGTGATTTGCTGCAATTGGGTCTCAATGCCGATGCGCTGCATATAACAGTTAATGCCGATGGCAAAAGCCAACCACAACTTAACGCTCTGCCACTCTATGTTGCACTTAACAGCGAAGGTAAAACTGCGCTGGGCTTAACCAGCAATGTTATGCTTAACCTTACGCCGCCAATCAGTGCACAACTGCAACAGGCAAAGCTAAGCCTGAAGCAGCAACTGTTTAACCCGGCGCCAGACACTAAACTGAGCGAAATAGCGCTTAACAGCGACTTCAATGCCTACTGGCTGGCCGACAACTGGCAGCTGGATATCCAGCAGTTAACCGCCAGTATCGCCAGCCTGAGCACACCGGATATTAAGGGCCGCAATATTAAACTCAGCCTTAGCCCTGGCCAGTTTAGTGGTGATGACCGCTTTAGCCAGGTAAAGCTGCACGCAGATATCAATCTTAGTGCGGCCGAGCTTGAACATCCACAGCTAAAAACCCAAAGCTGGCAGTGGCAAAGCAAACTCAGGGGCGATCTTAGCGCCTTGACGCTGGATGGCAATATAAGCAACGCTGCCAGCCTGGGGCTGAAACATCAGCTGCGCTATCAACAGGATCAGCTTGAGCTTAGCTGGCAACTGGATGATATGTTTTTGCTGGCCGGTAATCCGCTGGCAGCAACCTTAACCGACTGGCCTGCTTTACTTGAGTTTAACCGTGGCCGCATTGCTGGCACAGGTGAATTAACCCTGCTACCGGCGCTCAGTGCCAGTGCTAACGTTAATTTATCTGGTGTCAGTGGTATTTATGATCGCAGCCTGTTTAAAGAGCTAACCGCAGCGCTGCAGTTAAACTATCAGGCCGATACAGTACAACTGGGTGCAAAGGACGCCACCATAGCGGAAATTGAGCACGGCGTGGTAGTCGGGCCGCTAAAACTAAATGCACAGTACACCGCCAATACCGATGCCATTACTGCCGGTAAACTGGATATCCAGCAGTTACAACTACTGGCTATGGGCGGGCAGGTGCAGGTGCAGCCGGTACTACTGGATTTAACCCTGGCAGAGCAGCAGGTATTACTACAGTTAAAACAAATTGATTTAACCCAGTTGCTGCAACAACATCCTACTACCGATCTTACCGGTAATGGCCGTATCTCCGGCACTATTCCGCTGCTGCTGGGCCGTAATGGTGCCAGTGTAAAAGATGGTAGCATTGCCGCAGAAAGCCCGGGCGGCAAGTTACAGTATCGCCCGCCTACAGCGCAATCTATGGCAGCAACCAACCAGGGTATGAAAGTGGTTTTGGAGGCACTGGACGATTTTCATTATTCGGTGTTATCGAGCAATGTCAGCTATGATACCAGTGGTAAATTGTTGCTGGGGCTAACATTGAGAGGACAAAACCCGGCGCTGGAAGCTGGCCGGGCGATAAACCTGAATATCAATCTGGAAGAGGATATACCGGCGCTGATCACCAGCCTGCAGCTTAGCAGCAAAATCAGCGATAAAATAAAGCAACGGGTGCAACAACGTTTACAACAGTCAGGCGCAAAACGCGCTAACGGAGTACAACAATGATACAACAACTTAGTGGAGCAGTCGTTCTGGCACTGTTACTGGCCGCCTGCACCCCCAAAGTGCAGGTGGCTTTGCCAGCCGAACCGATTAACATCAACCTGAATGTGAAAATTCAGCACGAGATCTATATTAAAGTCGATAAACAGCTGGATGAATTGTTCAGCGATGACAGTGGTTTATTCTAAGGAGCACATGATGAAACGTTTTACTAAATTAAAACTGCTACTGTTACCTGCGCTGTTTGCCATTAGCCTGCCGGTACTGGCAATGAACTTACAGCAAGCAATGTCGGCACTGGGCCAGGCCAAAGCACAGGGCCTGGTTGGTGAACAGGCTAACGGCTATTTAGGTGTTGTTAATAACAGTGGTGACGCCGCCAATATTGTAAAACTGATTAACGACGCCCGCCGGGCTGAATACGCCAAACTGGCACAACAAAACAACATAGCGGTAGCAGATGTAGAAGCAATGGCAGGTAAAAAAGCCCTCGAGCGCACCAGCGCCGGTCATTATATTCTGCTTGACGGTAACTGGATTAAAAAGCCCTGAACCCCGGCTCTTTAAGCCTGGTACTTTCCACACCGGCATCTTCAGGTAAGATGCCGGTGCATGCCCTTTCTTGGCATAGGATGTATCTATGCTGCTAAAACCTTATATCAGTTTTGTGTGGTTATTTTTTGTCAGTTTATACAGCACTGGCGCGCTGGCTCAATCACAGCAGTTTGACGCGCTGGTTAAACAAATAGAACGTGGCGAACGGCCTTTTTTCAGCATAGCTGATTATCAGCAAGCACTGCTTGAGCTTGAAACCGCCATGCCCGCCAATGACAGCAAACGCAGCAGTATGCTCAACCGGCTGCGCTGCACTTTGGCGTATTTTGATAAACCAGAGCAAGGTATTAGTTTTAGCGATGAAAAGCTCAGCCAGGCAAAAGCACAGCAGGATCACGAAGCATTGGCCGATTACTATGTCTGCCGTTATTACCTTTACAGCCAACTGGGGCAAACCCAGCTGGCAGAGCAAAATGCTCAGCTTAGCTATGACGCCGCCAGTGCCAGTGAAAACCCGCTTAGTATTGCCATTAGTTTAAGTTTGCTGGGTAATATTGCCTCTTACCGCGGTAATTATGCCGATGCCATGCAGCATTATGTCAGCGCGTATCAGCTGCAGCTTAGTTTGGGATACCAGTCTTATATCAGTGACGTTGTGCTGGCCATAGCCGCCACTTATCGCCGCATGGGTTTGTATCAGGAGGCGTTGAACTATCTGCAGCAGGCAGAGCAGGAGTTTAGCGCACCACAGGAGCAATTTCGTCTGGCGATGATCTTAAACGAGAAAGCCTTCTCTTATGCTGAAATGAACCAGCCACAGCAGGCGCTGGAACTATTTGAACAAGCATTACAGGCGTATAAAAAACTGAATGAACCCTTATGGCAAACCTATATAAAGGTAAACCTGGTATGGGTATATAACCTGCTGCAGCAATATGACAATGCCCTGGCATTTCACCGCCAAGCACTTGAAGAGCTAAACAGCAGCACAGTGCCGGATCAGTCTTCGCTTGCCACTTATAAGGGGCTGTTAGCGCTGTATCACAGCGAAACGCTTCTAGCCCTGCAACAGCCCGAGGATGCATTGCATCAGGTTACACTGGCCGAGCACCACCTCAGTACAGATGACAACCCGCGTTACCTGCTTATGCGCTATCAGGTAAAAGCCAAGGCACTGGCGGCTTCCGGCGACACTGCAGCGGCTTATCAAATGCTGCAACGCTACGTTACGCTTAATCAGCAACAACAACAGCAAGCCAAAGAGCAACAAAGTAATTTGCTGCGTATCCAGTTTGATTCAGCCCATCAGCAAGAGCACAACCAGCAACTGGCGGCAGAAAAAGCGCTTATGCAACGGCATGTCAGCACCTTGCAACTGGCGCAGCGCTGGCAGTACGTGGCACTGAGCTTAATTGCGTTACTGCTGCTGATTTTATTTATTGCCGCCTTATCACTAAAACGGCGCAACCGCAGATTGCATAATCTTGCCATGACCGACGAGTTAACCGGTATTGCTAACCGGCGGCGCATTATGTTGCTGGCCGAGCAAGAGCGGGTAAAAGCGCGGGATACCGCCCTGCCACTGAGTTTTCTGATCCTCGATCTGGATCACTTTAAACAGGTAAATGACCGTTACGGCCACGAAGCCGGCGATTTAGCCCTGCAGCAATTCAGCCTTACTGTCAGCAGTTTATTGCGTGAGCAAGACCACTTTGGCCGTACCGGTGGCGAAGAGTTTTTGATTGTGCTGCCAGACACCGAACTGCAACATGCAGAAGTCATCGCTGAGCGCTTACGCAGTGCCGTTGCAGCTATTTGCGTTAGTAACAGCAAAAACCCTTTTTCTATTACCTGCAGTTTGGGTATTACACAAAGCCGCCCAGATGAGTTATTAAACATTACGCTGGGCCGCGCCGATGATGCGCTGTATCAGGCTAAAGATGAGGGCAGAAACCGGGCTGTCAGCCTTGTATAGCCCGACTTTAGTCTAATACCTTCCCTGTTAACATTTTTGTACTATGCTCAGCTGACCCTAACCATAATTATATCAATACCTACAGAGGCTAAAAGATGAATGCCATTTTTCTGATGTTGATGGGGCTTGGCGCAATGGCGCTTGGTTACTTCGTCTATTCCAAGTTTATTTGCGAAAAAATATTTAAAGTTGATCCTAACTTTCGTACTCCTGCCCATGAAATGCAAGACGGCGTAGATTACGTTCCCACTAACAAATATATCCTTTGGGGCCACCACTTTACTTCTGTTGCCGGTGCAGCGCCTATTATCGGCCCGGCTATTGCCGTGATCTGGGGCTGGGTGCCCGCGTTTTTATGGGTAGTATTTGGTACTATTTTCTTTGCTGGTGTGCATGACGCCGGTGCTATCTGGGCCAGCAGCCGCAACAAAGCAAAATCTATCGGTGCCTTAACCGGCGATATCGTTGGTAACCGTGCCCGTAGTATCTTTATGATTGTTATCTTTTTAGTATTGCTGATGGTAAACGCCGTTTTTGCCGTGGTTATCGCCGGCCAGCTGATTAGGTTCCCAAGTGCCACTATCCCGGTGTGGGGCGCTATTGTGGTTGCACTGATTATCGGCCAGCTGATTTACCGTAAAAATATGAGCTTACTGCTGGTGACCATCGTCGGCGTGGTTGCGCTGTACGGCATGATCTACATTGGCCCTACCCTGCCACTATCGTTACCGGAAATGGTTGGCCCGCTGAGCGATAACCAAACCTGGATCATCATGCTGTTCGTATACGCCGCTATTGCGTCCTTACTGCCGGTTTGGATGCTGCTGCAACCACGTGACTACATCAACGGTATTCAACTGTTTATCGGCTTAATTCTG
This sequence comes from Rheinheimera pacifica, assembly GCF_900108485.1. Lineage (GTDB taxonomy): Bacteria > Pseudomonadota > Gammaproteobacteria > Enterobacterales > Alteromonadaceae > Alishewanella > Alishewanella pacifica. Next base: position 59,447 of record NZ_FNXF01000020.1, read on the forward strand.
TTATACGGCGCGGTAATTATTTCCGGCCCGGATGTAGTAGCTCCGGCCTTTAATACTGATGTTCCGGAAGGCACGCCATCTCTTATTCCGCTACTGTTTGTTACCATTGCCTGTGGCGCCATCTCGGGCTTCCACGGCCTGGTATCCAGCGGTACAACGTCTAAGCAACTGGATAAAGAACCCGATGTGCGCTTTGTCGGTTACTTTGGTGCCGTAGGTGAAGGTTCATTAGCGTTAGCCGCTATTATTGCCGCAACGGCCGGTTTTGCGACATTGGCCGACTGGCAATCTATTTACCACAGCTTTGGCCAGGGTGGTGTGTCGGCCTTTATTACCGGTGGCGCGAATATTCTGCAAGCCGGTATCGGTTTAGACACCGTGCTGTCGCAAACACTGTTAACAGTAATGGTCGTGTTGTTTGCCGGTACCACTATGGACACCGGTTTACGTCTGCAGCGTTACATCTTCCAGGAATGGGGCAGTATTTATAACATTGGCTGGATGCAAAAAGCGCCTCCTGCCACCTTGTTAGCGGTAGGTTCCTGTTTACTGCTGGCATTTGGTGCCGGTGGTGATGGTTCAGGCGGTATGTTGATATGGCCACTGTTTGGTACCACTAACCAGTTACTGGCTGGCTTAACCTTACTGGTTATCACCGTTATGCTGGTTAAACTGCGCCGGCCAATGTGGTACACACTGGCACCGTTAGTTTTCCTGCTGATCATGACCACGCTGGGCCTGCTTATTCAGCTTAAGAGCTTCTACGACAAAGGCGACTGGTTCCTGTTCACTATGGACTTAATTGTACTGGTAGCAGCCATTCTGGTATCACTGGAATGCAGCTCGGCATTAACCAAACAACTTAAAGCCAATAAAGCTAACCCCGCTGCTGACGAAGCATGAGTTTAGACAAATTTAAGGCCTGGTTCCGCCAGGCCAGTTTTTACGCAGAAGAAGCCTACAATGCGCCCTATCGCAGTGCGATAGCGCGCGCAAGGCGTGAACAGGACGACCTGTTTATGCTGCTGATATTTTCTGAAATGATGGGCGTGCCCAACCCCGCCAGTTACTACACCCTTGAGTTACAACCTTTATTAATGGAACGCTTCCATGACTGGCATACCCGTATGGGCATGGAGCATTCGCCACTGGATAATTTCAAATGTTGTTAACCGACAAACGTGTGCTGCTGTTTGGTGGCAAAGGTGGCGTGGGTAAAACCACCAGTTCCTCTGCCATGGCAGTGCTGGCAAGTATGCGCGGCAAAAAGGTGTTGCTGGTATCTACCGATCCGGCGCACAGCCTGGCCGATGCTTTTGACCGTGAAATTGGCGACAATATTACCCGCTTAGCCCCTGATTTAGACGGTTTAGAGCTGGACCCGGACCGCGAGGTAGAGCAGCACCTGGCCAAAGTTACTGCCCAGCTAAAGCGCTTTACCCGGCCTGAAATGTACAGCGAAATTGAACGGCAAATGCGCTTAACCCGTCAATCGCCCGGTGCGCAGGAAGCGGCGATGCTTGAGCGCATTGCTAACGTGATTGAGCTGGGGTTAAAAGACTACGATTTAGTGATTTTCGACACCGCCCCAACCGGCCATACACTGCGGCTATTAAGCCTACCCGAAGCCATGGCAGCCTGGACGCAGGGCCTGCTGAATGCCAATAAACGCTCAGAAAAACTCGGTGACGTACTGGGCCATTTAACGCCCAAAGCTGGGCGCGATGTAGACAACCCGCTGGCCGATCCTAACCAAAACGCTACCGACGGTATGGATGCACGCAATAAAGCCATTACCGAAGCCTTACTGGCCCGCCAGCGCTTGTTGCAACGCACCCGCGAAGTGTTAACCGACAGCAGCCGCACTGCCCTGTTGTTTGTGTTAACGCCAGAAAAACTGCCAATACTCGAAACCGGTCGCGCAGTACAAAGCTTATTGCAGGAAAAACTGCCGCTGGCAGGTTTAATAGTAAACCGCATACTGCCCGACAGTGCCGACGGCGACTTCCTCGCCGCACGGCGTGCGCAGGAAAAAGTGCATTTAGCCCAGATAGAACACGATTTTGCCAAACTACCGCGTTACAAAGTGCCACTGCAAGCTACTGATATTCAGGGCTTAACGGCATTGCAGCATATGGCAACCTTACTGGAGCAAGCCGGTTTATAGCCGGCTAACTCGTCTAACACTGTTGATTACTGGCTGCTCTCACGTAGCGCAACTTTAATAACATATTGAAAGTTATCAACTTCAGCAGAGTGCCAAAAGTTTTTGAAGTTAAATATTCTGGCTGAATCATAGCTAATTTCTAAAGTTCGGCCATCCAACCAATTAATAGCCAGATTATCAGCCTTGTCAGCCGTAAAAATTGGCTCGGCATCCTTATAACTTGCACCGGAAACTACAATGTAAACTTGCTCTGCATAGCCTGTGGTAGCACCACAATTTCTGCGTATATGTACAGCAGCAGTTTTTTGTTCTTCGTCAGCAGCTTGGCGAATAATTTCATCTACACACGGGTCAACGCAGGCTGATAGAAAAATGGCTATTGCTGATAAAAATAGAATTCTCATAATTACCTACGTTTAAAGCCGACGCGCGGTACGCGTCGGCTGATTTTGATTGTTATCTATATTTTTCTACCTGCGCTTGTAAGTCTGCTCTTTCCATCTCTGATGAGAAAGACGCTGATGGAATAATCAAGGCAAGAAGCTTGTCCAAAAAAATATATAGATCACCGTTATTTTCTTCTATTGCTTCAACGCATTCCCATTTATAGAAACATCTTCCAAGTGGGTTTATTTCTACAATTCCGTCAGGGCTAAATTCTATCGTTTTTTCTCCGAGCATTAATCCATTGTCATTCGGCACACTTGACTGTCGGAGTTTACGCATATTGATATAGTAAGCGACTATAAATACAACAAGAGGAAAAGCCACTACCGCGGCTGATGGCCAATGAAAACTGGATAATGAGATTGAATCGATCTGAAAAATAAACATAAAAGCCATCGCTAAGATACACCAGATAACCATGATTTTAAGAAAACCTGAACCTTTCATCTGCTGTGGTTTGCATAAGCGCTTGAACGCATAATCAGTGTAGTTAAGGTAGTCTTTCTTTGTGACTTTTATTGTTTTAATCATGATTCAAATATTTCCATTTACGTATAAGATCAAAGCCTGCTGCGTACCGCCCTTCAGCTCTTATTTGTTATGTTGCCTTAAATCCCAAAGTGTTAATTCTGGCCCCACAATAAAAGCAGTTTGTGCGCCGTTTTGAAATTCTATGACCGCAATCTGAGCATTCTGTGGGTTGCGATACCTTGCCGTCCAGCTTTCCATCGCGTAAATCAATCTCTTCAATTTTTTTCATAATCTGCGACTGCGTAATACCTAATTCGGTTAGCAATTCCAGTGCGGCCAGATTCATTATGTATAATTGGTCAATTTTCTCTGACAATGTATCGACATGAGCTTCATTCTGAAGAGCCCGGACTGAAGTCTGGCTACCTTCAACCGAATTTTTGGAGATCCTTAAATCCTGAAATAAGTTTGTTAAAAACTGCATGTTAAATTTCCTTCCTACCAAGCACCGACCTAAGCAATAATTTGGCATTGACCAAAAAAAGAATAGTACATTCACCTATCATCCTGAGGGACTACAGATTGGCCGCTACCGCGGCCAGAAGAGCGATTTTACCTATTGACTCAGGGCAGGCTCATATGTGTTATGTGAATTTAAACCGCGTGTGCTAACCATTTACAAGGCTCTAGACTCATTTCGGTAAACTTTGCTGTAAACGATGATTCAGAAGGACTACATGCATAAACGCCAAAACTCACCGTATTTTGTGCCGCTAACGGTGGATTACATTTACCCATTTCTATCGTAGTCTCTCCCAGCTGATGCAAGTGAAATATCCGCATTTGCTTGAAAACTTGGCCATCAAACGATGACTCGATGAGGAAATCTGGACCTCGACGATTTAAACGATACCAAATTTCTTTGGGGAGCGAGATGTCAGAGGTTGCCCAATCTGAGTAACCTAAATTTGTAACCACACTACCGAGTCTGGAAAACTCTTGATTTTCATACTCAATGGAAGCTTTGAACCAATTTTCATTATCGAGGTAAATGATCAATCCACATTGGTCAAACTGAGCTTGGTAAGCAAAACTTACCTTCGCTGTAAATGTGAAATTTTCTTCTGACTCGATTAATAATGCAGGGGCATTATCATTACGGAAACCGTAATAAGAGCGTTGCCAAAAATCTGTGTTCGGCTCCGTTGTTATCGACACTAATTCCGAAGTTACTTCACTAACTTTCGGCTCAGAAGTCCACTTTCCGACAGTAAAATTTACCATTACAAAATCTCTTTATTGTTTCCCGTAATCTGCTTGTTCACGTAACACCCCGCGCATGCGCGCAAACTTGTGAGCGTTGCAGGGGCCGCAGGCCCAGAATGACAAGGATTGTTAGCTGTTGAGTTCGTATTTAAATTCATTTAAAACGCTCATTTGTTGGGAAAACAGTTCAATAGATTCAGCCAAGTCCCAATTCGGTTTGTTAGCGATAAACTTCTGCCACAAAGGTATATAGGGAGTTATCAGGTCTTCACCTTGTTTTGCTCCAATGTATGATAATGCCGCCATTGCTGAGTTTTGATCAAACCATAAGTCAGGTTGTTCAAGATAGTACTCCAGATACTGCTCCAGGTAATGAATGGCTGCTTGCGACGAAAAAGAAGCTAATGCCAAACAGTAATTATTGCCCGTATAACAAACATCACTACGCAATAGCAATTTCCCAATATGCTCCTCAAGCTCATTCATGCCACCAAGAGCAGAAAAATATGCACCGACAGATCTTGGTCGCCAGTTAAAATCGCCAAGCAATTTTGAAACAAGCTTGATATCTATTGAAGATTTTACCGCTAAGTACTTCTGTCGGAATTCATCAGTATCTTTTCTCTGCAAATAAAAAGGAGCTACATAAGTCGCTATAAACGCACTATCTAAAGGCTGCGTATTTTCATCGACTTTAAGTTCAGAATAGGGGCTGGTATGCCTCACTGTCGCACCAGCGACATGAAGAGAAATCAAATCTTTAGTTCTATCGTTGATCTTCTGGGTCACTCGTTGCTCCATCAGCTAACTCGGTTATTTAACGCTGCGGTTTGGGGCTGACATGGAGCGTAGCGGAAAAATTGTCCGACAGCAGCGCATTGTTAAGCATTTTTTTTATGTATATTGAAAAGAAGACCGACTGGTGATTTTTTAACTTTTTTATTTTCTTCAGCTAAGTCTCTTATTGATTGAGGAATATCTTTTAATTTCGGAACATCAAACATTTGATTTCCAGCTATTGTCGCCATTCCCCAAACTGGCGTTCCAGTAACCGCTGCAGCCACCTCCAGTGAGCCTACAACTAGCCAAGAACCAATGTCCTTCCCAGCAAATTTCCATTTCTTATTGCTCAAAGCATCTAGGTTTTTTTGATGTTGGCTAAATGCTGAATTTATGTTTTCGAATATATGGTCTCGGCTCCGATGAAAATTAGCGGGGTTTGCTTCGATTAAATCATTTATCCCTTTACCTAGAATATTCCTAATTTCATCCATCGCCCCCTCTTTTCGTATTTCAATAAGCGCTTCCGGGGGGATATTGCCAATCCACTTCATATCACCTGAAGAAAGATCACTTAGTCCTTTTATTACATGGAGGTCCTGCGATTTTAGTGCCGATTCAGCTCTTTCTGCATCGTATTCCATTTTCCAGACTAGATACTGCCAAGAAGTCGGAGCATCTATTATAGGAGTACCATTCAAACGCCGGGACTTAATGAGCATCTCATTACTGACGGACATGCGACCAAGAGCCAAACTCGCCAAAGCCACTCCAGGAGTAATTTGACCAAAAGGCTGCATATGATCACTTTTCATTGCCCTTTCTATCTGATCTCCAATATCACCACTCCAATTGGTGTCAAATAAAACTCTGCTTCCGTCGGATATTTCAGCAACAGTTCTTTCAATGGAATCCAGTGAGCTACAAAAATCCATCAATTCTTCGAAGGACTCGAAATCTCGCCCGAACAATTTACCGGAATGTACTAAAGAATCTTCTTTTCCTAGGCGATGAAAAAACTCACGCTCCCCTTCTTGCAAAATAGCCATGTCAGGCAATACAACAACAATAGGCTCATCGACATCTGCACATGCCAACTGCTTGTATTGCAGGATATTCATCGCATGCTTCATGAAGTAATAGGCTTTATCGGCAAGACTATAGTGCTCAAAAATAACTTTTGATCTTAAAAACGGGTCTGGAAGCACAATAGTATCAGTATATAAACCACACTTAGACGCAATATTTTCATCATGTGATGGAAAAAGGTCGCCACCAAAAATCCCCTTCACATTATGGTGCATATCTTCCACATGGATATGTGCAATCTCACCAACTCCATCCCAAAACTGGTCTATTATTTCAAGAAATTTATCAAGATTTTCGGTTATTTCTTTAATGGATGCTTCGCTATTTTGTGCTGCCATTCCTGCATCATGTGGCGTCATCCCTCGTTGATTCATTATCTTAAAGAAGCCGCCAAAATTATCTTCTATGAATTTGAAATACATATTCTGTATTTCACTCAAAGACGCTTCCTTTTTTAGCTCCTCACGATCATGCATAGCAGTGACAGCCAGGGCCATAGATCGTACCAGACCATCTACCGTATCAAGATCTACCTCACCATCAGGACCGGTGCGAACGGCGAGAAGACTCTTTTCAACATCAAGTCCTTCGGCAATTCTTATTTTTCCCGCTTTGAATTGCTCCTGAAGAACTTTCAGTCGTCGACGAAGTCTTTGCTCATATTCAACTTCTTCGATTGCCTTCTCGTTGCTCATATTGAACTCCAATTTCGATGAGATGCTTAACGCCGCCAACAGCGGCCGAGCGTAGCGAGGTCCAGCCCCGTAGGGGGGATGCTGCTTGGCCTTGTTATGAGCTGACCGCTACTTTGATTTGAATTCAAAATGTTTACCACCTAACCAGCAATGTACCCACTCAGGGTCAATTCGATACTCGAAACCCGCTGGTCTAAGTGAATCGTGTATTACCCACTCTGGACCAGGTGCCGAAATTACTTCGACTGACTGGAAGGTGCCACCCCTTACTCGGATTTGACTCGCTTTATTGCAAGATGGGCAAATAAAACCAAGAGCCTCCATTTGCGGATAAGAGTACTGGCAGCCCGATAGTATTTGCTCTGCCGTAAACTCACTATCACAATGATGGCACTTTAATTTTCCATCCATACTTCATTCTCTATTTGGCTCATAACGC